>MABD01000051.1 GCA_002162955.1 Gammaproteobacteria bacterium 45_16_T64 | reverse complement strand
GCCCGTATTCCGTGACCTTGTCGGTGTAGTACGTGAATTTCCACTAGTGTCTCCTGAGTTATCATCACCGCCATCCCATAATTGATTTGGCGGTTATTTTGCCTCAGGTGGGTCAATTTTCGGTTGTCGTTAGTGGGTCAGTTTTGCATTGCCGTTAACAACAAATCAATGAAACCTGACCCAGTAAGCGCCGCTGGGTCGGCACGAGGCTGCCACTCAGTGTAGCGGCGCTCACTGGGCAACTTATTGGAGCGTTCTACGTAATCGAGAAATATGAGAACCATCTTAGTTTACATAAAGAGAACGGATAGATTGGAGTTGGTTGGAATACTAGACACAATCTGTACGAAGCGTAATGGTCATGGAGAATCCTGGTTATGGATGGACGGGGAGCAACCGGTTCTTTATGTCGATATTAGTGATAGCCTAGAACATCACGATGAAGAAGAATTGGCAGACTTACGGAGAAAACTAGGCACGCTACCTTGTTATGTGATTAGTGCGGATATTAGCGGTAGGCATCCAGGAGTGAAAATTGCTACGAAGTTTTCCAAACTAATTCTTGATCGTAAAGCAGGTGTTGCAAGAGATGACTATACTGACCACCTTTGGACATTGAGCGAAATCGCGGGAGGCATCAATGTAAAGGGGCATTCATTTTGCGATACATAAGGGTGGTATGAGGAAGGTAAATCGTAGAACAAGAGTTTGCATTATATTATTGCTCGCAGGCTCACACTAATTAATGAAACAAGCATTAGATCAACATAGGTAGTCGTTCTTATGGCAATCCCCAAAAGAGGTACTCGAAAGATTAGCGTTGATGGTAGAGCCTATAGGTGGTTTGCGAGAGCTGATATAGACTGTTGCAATAAGAGTTTTTTGATCGTAAGTATCGATGATGATCGTTACCGAGTAACTGGCGGATTTTACTATGAGTATGATTTCGTTATATCGCCATCCATTATAGAGCAGGCAATCAGGCAAGCAAAGGAAGGTGGTTGGGAGCCAGGAAAGAGCGACTTAAAAATTCTGAATGTTGACACATCAAAAATTAGAATCAGAACAACAGCAAAATGGGTGCCGGCTTTATTTGATAATGAGCAATCTTTGATGTTGGGTAATATCAAGTCATACTATTTCAATGAATCTAGTGGCCTGCAGTTTTCTTGGGGGCCATTCGATATTAATAATGATTTCAGGGCCTCATGCTCAATAGATAAAATTTCTCACCCAGAGTATGGTGAAATTAGTGAGATTCGTTCCCTAGGTAGCAACTTTGTGATCGTATGCCAGTATGGTGAAAAAACGTTGATTGTAATTTTCAAGACGAAGGTCAAGTTCGCAGTTTGTGTATGCAAGTTGAACTTAGTGAGTATTTAAGATTATCGAAAGTCGAAATCTAACAAGGAATTTGAAAACGACGCAGAATACACGCGTCTCAATTAAGCGTTAGGCGAAGGAAGGTAGGAAAAATATGGGAGCATGGGGAGAAAAGCCTTACGAAAACGATTCGGCATATGATTGGTTGAATGAGTTAGGGTCTTCCAAGGATAGTCAATTCTTGTTAAGTACTTTACGGAAAGGAATTGGAGCAGAAATTTTAGACTCCACCGAGTGCGAAGAAATAATGGCTGCAGCAGCTATTGTTAATGCGGCCTCATTTGAAAAGCTAAAAGGGATCCCTAAAGAGGCTAAGGATTGGATTAAGAAAATTGCATTCGTACCAAATAAGGATTCTATAGATTTAACTATTACTTCGCTATCCGGAGTTCCCCCTGTGGCAGCATAGTTGTCGCCTCTCTTAATTAATGACTCTCATATCAAGAGAGCAAGGAGAGAAGCCCTATGGCTCGTTATTCTAGTGAATTAAAGGCATCGGTTATTCAAAAAATGATGCCACCTAATAATATTCCTATTTCTCAGTTGGAAAAGGAAACGGGTATCACCAATGCAACGTTGTATACTTGGCGCAAACAAACAAAAGCTAGAGGTGTACCTGTGCCTGGTAATGGTAAGAACTCCGAACAATGGTCAGCAGAGGATAAGTTCTCTGTCCTTATGGAAACCGCAGCGTTGAATGAGGCGGAGCTGTCTGAATATTGTCGCACAAAAGGATTGTTCGCTGAACAGATAGCCCAATGGAAACAGGACTTTATAGCGGGTAGTGCTCAGCCTGGACAAGAGCGTAAGGCGCAAAGCATTGCCCAAAAGGAAGACAAAAAGCGAATAAAGAAATTGGAAAGTGAACTGAATCGTAAGGAGAAGGCATTAGCTGAGGCTGCAGCTTTACTGATTCTATCAAAAAAAGCCCAAGCGATCTGGGGGGAAGCCGAGGAAGAATGATTACTTTACCGGATCGCAAGCAAGCCGTTGAACTCGTGAATGAAGCAGTATCTAGTGGAGCTCGTAAAGCTCAGGCTTGTTCTGTCATTGGTCTGTCGGTGCGTACCCTTCAGCGATGGATCCATGAGCAGAGTGTCCTCAGTGATAGGCGTCAATGTGCTGAGCGTAGGCCCCCAGGTAATCGGTTAACACAAGAAGAGCGCGACGCGATCATTGACCTTTGCAACAGCGATCGATTTAAAAGTTTACCGCCAAGTCAGATTGTTCCTACACTAGCAGACGAAGGCCGTTACCTAGCATCTGAATCAACGTTCTATCGAATACTGAAAGAGGTCGATCAACAGCACCACAGAGGGCGAAGCGCTAAGCCAAGCAAGAAAAAGCCAACCTCGCATTGTACGACGGGGCCAAACCAAGTGTGGTCTTGGGATATCACCTATCTGAATTCACCGGTAAGGGGGCGCTATTACTACCTCTACCTGGTTCTGGATATCTATAGTCGAATGATAGTTGCTTGGGAACTCCATGAAGAAGAGTCAGCGGATCATGCGAGTCAGTTGATTCATAAAGCCTGTCTGCGTCACGGTATTGGTTTACTCAGTCGGCCTCTGGTACTGCATTCTGATAATGGTAGTCCTATGAAAGGTGCGACGATGCTGAGTACCTTACAACGCTTGGGTGTCGTAACATCGTTCAGCAGACCACGAGTTAGCAACGACAACCCTTACTCCGAATCTTTGTTCAGAACATTGAAATATCGCCCCAATTATCCATCGCAAGCATTTGAGGGATTAGAGGAAGGAAGGTCTTGGGTGCATGATTTCGTAGCTTGGTACAACCAAGCGCACAAGCACAGTGGATTAAAATTCCAGACACCTCAAGACCGCCACGAAGGGTTAGCTGAAGATAAAGCCGCTAATCGTACATTGGTTTACCAGCAGGCGAAATATAAACACCCTGAGCGCTGGGGGAATCGAGCGACTAGAAGCTGGGTACTACCAGAAGAGGTTTGGCTTAACCCTGAAAACTCAGATCGCGTACAGCCGTTAGTAGCGGCTGCTTAAATGAGGCGACAACTTTGTTGAAAACCGCCGAGTTCTTGAAAGCTCAGAATTATTAGATCTTTGGCGTGAAGCTAAACGTGATAAGCAATGGTTAAAATGTACAACGCCTATTCTAGAATCTCTTAAAACTATTGATTTCTATTGCCTTCCGGAGAGAAAGCTAAAACCTGAATCAATCCCTCGAGCCTTACATAAACTTGTTGAAAGGGAGGATCTTTTTACCAACCCCGAGATAAGAAAGAAAATTAGAGCGGGTATTGATAAGCTTAAAGACATAAATACTCCTTTAAAAGCCACAAATGGTGAATCACCGGTTACATTCTTAACTACTTTCGGCTTGTTTGATGAGGTTGTTCTGCTCCTACAACGAGGAGCTCAGCTAGAGGATTTATCCCGCCTTTTGAATCTTGCTGCTGGTGCAACTAGTGTTGAATTGGTTGAGCTAATCTTGGATGCAGGCGCTCAGATAAATCATGAGTATACGATTGATGAAAAGTCTGGGTTTTTGGCCATTGATGGCCGAGATTTAGATGAAATCGTAGACGAAGTTAATCTAGTAACTATAGAGTTTTGTCCTGCTCTTATGGTAGCAGCTATGAAGGGCGAAGTTGATGTGATTCGCTTGCTGTTGTCTCGTGGTGCTAATATATTTCAAACTGATAACAATGGCGAAGGGTTACTGCACTATGCTGCTAGAGGAAAGAACATAAAGGTTGTTGAACACCTTATTTCTTGTGGGCTAGACGTAAATCTTCAAAAGAAGAACTCAAATGAGATTCCTGCTCACCTTTGCCTTAAAGATCATGAGTTATTAAAGCTATTTCTGGATAATGGTGCTGACCCAAATATGGAGGATAAATGGGAAGGGACTCTTTTAGATAGGGCTTATATTTGTAGAGCTAGTGATAAAACTGTAGAGTTATTAAAGAATTATGGTGCGAAAAAGACAAAAGATTGGATTGAAGATGATCGCGCCTAACAAGTGCGTCAATTTGACGCCTGGCGGCGCAAATTACGCAGGCGTTAGGCCGCTCAAATAAGATTAGGAGAGTACATGAATTGGATGTCTGACCTACAAAGCATAAATTACATAGCCGTATCAGTTGCAACGATTACAAGCTATTTTCTTGGGTTTGCATGGTACCACTGGGCAGTTTTTGGTGAAGCATGGGCTAATGCTTTAGGCATAACAAAGGAAGAGGCAGACAATACCGAAGGCCTTGGAGGTGCTTTTATTATGTCTCTAATCTCGGGCTTAACAAAAGCCTTATTAATTGCTTTGCTTATAGCAGTAACAAATATTTCTGGTGTACTTAGCGGAGCATTTTTTGGCGCAGTAGTTGCCACCGTATTTACTATTACGTCGCTAGGTTACTACAACGGTTTTTCTCGTACATCGACAAAACTAACATTAATAAATTCGGCCCATAGCATTGTTGAGCTTACTCTAATTGGTGCAATTATTGGTGCCTTTACTTAGCAAATACAGCCTAACAAGCAGCAGCAACGGACTGAAAGCTACGTTCGTTCCACTCACTCCACTTTTCGTGGGTAAGACCACTTCCTATGTCCGTTTTGTAAACTAGATGGCCAGCACCAGTTCTACTAGTTTACCTCCGATAGCTCCCAATTCTGCATCCGAAATGACGACAATATGCCCTTAAAGCATATCGATTTTGGTTATTCTGCTACCGGCCAAGTTAATTGGCGTCAACCGGCTAAGATAGTTGATGTCTAATAGACGGAAATATAACGCTGGGCTGCTTTGCCTGAGCTCAAATGCAGCCCTTGTGAGCTATTTGTTATGTAGACACTTTTGTTAATTTTGATATTTCGACTGAATCCAGCATTTCACCAATAATATTAAAACACTCTTTAATATGTAATGACTCTAAATGTGCATCTAAATCTTGCTCCGACTCCCAACTTTCATGAAAAACAAAAGTTGCATCGTTCTCATTGTCTATATGCAGATCGTAATTAATACAGCCTTGCTCTTTCTGAGTAGGGGTAACAATTTTAGATAGTTCAGATAACACGGTTTCCTTGTGTTTTTCTAAAGCGGTAATTTTTGCAATACATATCAATGCTTTCATAATAATCCCTTATAGTATACTAGGTTGACTGAGTCAGCTGACGCTAGCCAAAATTGACAGCGTGTTTTTACGCCGCTTAAATTGTTGGTGCTCATTATATGTTAGTTGTTTCGATTCTTTGATCTATTTTTCCTTTTAATACGACTTCAAAAACTTCATGTAAGAGCCAATCAGCGTTACTAATCGAATTCTTAGTCACACTGCTAACGCAAAATGTTTTCGATTTAACATGACCACCAAAAACTTTATTAAACTTAGCAACTGCATCCAATTCGGGATTTGTGTTGATGTATGTGCGCATTAACTAGGGGATCCTTCTCAGCTATAAAAAACCCGACAAGCTCGAAGTCGTCATTCCGTATAGGTTTAGAAATACCTTTTGTCTCTTTCTTCAACATGTAATTAGATCCCTACAAATATAGAGTGCATAGCGTCTATATCTCGCACGCGCCTTTTTGTGTCGTGAGATTGTTCTTGTTATGTTATTCGCTATTCGGATATTTGAGTTCCTCAGCTTCTTTCTCTAGCTCAGCAGCTTGTTCTGTCTTACCAAGCTTCCGCTTAAGGTCAGCTAGACCTATCATATGGCCATATACTTCAGAATTCCCATAACCTCGAAATACCTTAAGATACTTCAGTGCTTTTTCTTTATAGCGTTCAGTTTTGACTAAATCCTCTACTACATACTCATAAAATAGGGCTAAATTCAGACATAGAGCAAACCTTTCTTCAGGATCATCTGAGCATTGACCTTCCGCTTGTAGAAAACAGTTTTCAGCTTCTGAAATACGCTCTTCACTTATATAGGCTTTAGCCTTTTCAATGGTATTTGACCAGTCATATTCTTGCATTTTGTGTTCACATAGCGGTGTCATGAATTACATTCACATTATGACCTTTTTCGCAGTCTTCATGTTCTGTGTTGCCCACATAATCCTAAATAAATTCAACAGCTTACGGTTTTCTGTAGTGACCATTTTAGCACTCTCATTGCAGAAAGCGAGCGCCTGTTCTTATGGCGTTCTCAACCAAAAAATTAACAGGCTACGGACCAAGTGCTTTTTCCAGGCGGAGTGTCCGCTTATAAACAGTGGGTAAATTTATACTAATGTACTAGACCATTATTTACTTGAATGATGATAGGCAGTGCCTACCATATTCTTGCGGGGTTACTCCCTCTCGCCCAAAGGGGTGTTTGAAGTATTACTCGAACTCCTTTTCTTGACTCTTTAGCGTAATTTCACGGTGAATTTACTTATGCCCGTGAGCTGGTTAAACTCCGCTCCCGACTTCCCTCATTGTGTGCTCTCATGGTTTTCACTGATTTCGATCTTCATCCCACAGTTCTGGCTGGTTTACCTTCACAGTTACATACCCCTACGCGAATCCAGAAATTGGCTATCCCTGTAGTACTAGCTCAACGTGACCTGTTGGCACTAGCCCAGACTGGCAGCGGCAAGACCTTAGCGTTCGGTTTACCGTTGCTGCAACAAGTTAACGCAAATGCACTCAATATACAGGTGGTTGTACTGGTGCCCACTCGTGAGCTTGCAGTGCAGGTTAGCAGCGTATTGCGGAAAGTGGCGACAGGATTAGGAATCCGCATACAAACCCTATGCGGCGGTGTTGACCAGGCCCAACAGTTGACTGAGCTAGAGCGTCAGCCGCAGTTTCTTGTAGCGACACCGGGCCGTCTATTGGATTTACTCACACAAGAGCTCATCGGCCTAGATGCTGTTCGTCACTTGGTGTTGGATGAAGCAGACCGTTTGTTGGAGATGGGGTTCTGGCCTGACATTCAGCGGCTCCTAACGCATATACCGGCTGAACGTCAAACCCTGCTGTTCTCTGCGACTTTACCTTCTGCATTGGAGGGTCTTGCAATGGATTTACTCAAGGACCCGTTGCGGAAAGAAGCTCATGCCATCAACAGTGTTGTGGAAGAATTACAAGAACGCCTCTATCTTGTCAACAAGGGCAGCAAAGCTCAGGCGTTATTGGCGCTATTAAAGCAGCATTCTTGGCCTCAAGTCTTGGTGTTTATCAGCACACGCAATGCGGCGGATGCGCTATGTAAGAAGTTGCGAAAGGCGGGTGTGGCAGTAGCGTCGCTTCACGGAGAGAAGGATCAGGCAGTACGTGAGCAGACTCTGGAAGACTTCAAAGCACATACCATACAAGTGCTAGTTACTACCGACCTGCTAGCGCGAGGTATTGATGTGGAAGCGTTACCAGTAGTGATTAATATGGACTTACCATCCAGCGCTCCTGTTTACGTGCACCGTGTTGGTCGCACGGCTAGGGCTGGTCGCGATGGAATTGCACTCTCACTGGTGTGCCACGGTGAAATAGACGCTTTGATGGCTATTCGTGATTTAACTGGGCGAGAGCTAACGCTACTTGAATTGACAGGTTTTCCTGTTACTGACAAGCCCGCCAGCGAAGAGCGCAAACGTCCTGTGCGGGACAAACAAGCAAATCGCCGCAGTTCCCGTAAGCGCAGTATTAAACAGTTTAAGAGTAAAGAAAACCGAACCTCATAGAACCACCGCCCTTAGTGGTGGTAGCCAACTCGTATCTGATGGTAAATGTGCGATATCTCTGAAAATTCATTTAGGTCAGGATATTTACAATATTTGAGATGGGTAACGCTGATTTTTGGGGGCGATTACCGGATATTGTAGAGCGTTGCATGTTTGTGAGGGGTGTATATGAAGTTGTTCATTAGGCAAAGTTTTACTCAGGCGGATAGGTTTCAGTCAAAAATGATCCAGCAAGTCATTAATGTATTGGAAAAGGAATGTCCTTCTGCTAATTTCTTAACCGGTAGAAGGGCGATGGATCGAGATAACTTTGCTGCTGAATTTGAGCGGATAACCGGTATTCAGTTTTCTCCCGCTAAGTTTCGTGAGTACCGATTGAATCTAATTGATGAATCGGACGCCTTGGTATTTATCAGAACGTCCATGAGTGAAAGTAGTGCTTTCGAATTGTCCTACAACCTTCATTCTACGCATCCCAAGCCTGTATTCTATGCTCATTGGCATCAGGCGATAATAGAAACCACGTTACTTCGGGAGCTTGAAGAAGATTATCCTGTTATGTATACGCAATTTCGTAGTGTGACGGATATTAGAACACCGTTTAGAACATTTCTTAATGCCTACGGTTTGAGTCTCGATGTAATGGAGTCAACACAAGGTGACGTGTGTATGTCACGATCCGAACGCGGGCCTAAGCAAAGCCCCCTGTAGAAAGCCCTTGCCAGGCTAAGTGCTTAATACTCCGCCTATTTTTGTGAGATAAGCCTCGCTAATTAGGCGACTTATTAACATTATTTTCCCTTCTATTTTCTGACGCTGACTGTAATAATTCATTCCAGATCAGGCGCAACGATAACTGCCGATCACCACTTACATTAGGTACGTCTACTCAGCTGTAGGTGTTACTCGAATCAACATCGGATTAAGGAATAGAAAATGGCAATTTACTTAGAATTTGAAGGAATCGAAGGTAACGCAACGGCAACGGGTTACGAAAAGATGATTGATGTTTCTAGCTTCAATTGGGGCGTAGGACGTGCAATCACTCAGACAGCGGGTCGTATGGCTAACCGTGAAGCATCTCGTCCAAGCATCAGCGAGATCACCTTGACCAAGGCAACGGACAAATCAACGCCGTTGTTGATCCAGGAATCAACAGTTGGAACTAAAGGTAAGAAAGTGTTGATCCACTTTGTGACCACTGGTGGTGATCAGTTAGAAGAATTCCTAACGTACACTCTTGAAGATACGCTTATCAGCAGCTTCTCTATTGGTGCATCCAGTGACGGTGAGCCAGGAGAAACCATCTCTCTTAGCTTTTCACAGTTTGAAGTAGCATTCACTGAAGCGGGTGAAACTAACGCACGTAGTGGTAAAGGTCGTTTTGGATACGATATAGCACTTGCTAAGAAATCGTAAAGACTAGAAAACATGAAAAGGTTAGCGTCTGGTTGTTATCAGGCGCTAACCTTTTTTCGTTTCAGGGGGAGGGTTACTTACGCAGCCGCAGCGTTCTTCATTTCATAATCATCGGCGGTTGTATTCGCTACGCTGGCATTCAATTCTTCCCAACCGCTTTGTATATTCGCGTGTCGAATCATAGCGTATTCTTCTGGTATTGCTTGTGTCTTATCCCATTCCAGTAATTTGGGCGTAATGACTTTTCTCCAAAGCGGGGGAACGAGTGTTGTGAGGTAGGCCGTCATTAGACCGTTTGGCATTTCTGGTTGCTCTGTATGGGATCGCAAGTTTTGAAAATCGATTTGTGCGTCAGCATGGTGGTGGCTGTGACGGGTTAGGTTATAGGTAAAGATACCACTTACCACATGGGTACAATTCCAAGAGTGGCGAGGTTGGACCGGTCGGTTCGGGTCTCGTATGAGGCCGTAATGCTCAACATAATTCAGTACTTCAAGCGCGACTTTCGTTAGCGTGCAAATAGTGAGGTGAAAGGCAACCCCAGTCCAACCGGCACAGTAATAGGCAAATAGGGTCATCGAGATAGACACGAGAAACATGCGAATCAACACGTTTTTGTAGGAGAAGAACGTTGATCCCACTTTTTTCATCCGCTCAGTTTCTATTTCCCAGGCATTGATAACGGTTCGGTACATCGCTTTGGGTAAGTGTTGGTAGACGGAGTCTCCTCGCGCGGCCGTTGCAGGGTCTTTTGTGGTTGCAACATAGGTATGATGTCCATAGACATGCTCAATAGGAAAAGCGATTCCCCAATTCAATGCCATGGCTATTCTGCCTAGCCATAAATCAAACGGTCTTGATGTTCGGTGAGTTAATTCATGGCCTGCAAGCCCAGCAGCTCCGGTGAAAGGCAGTGCAAGTGCGGCAATCATAAGACCATAGTGGTACCACTCGGTATTGTTACGTTCACTGATTACGTCAACTCCAGTGGCACTGTGAATAAATGCCCCTACACCCAACACGTCTTGTGCCCCCGAGCCTAGCGCCCAAAATGAGGCAAAGAACAATGCTAGTGCGGCAGGTAATGATAGGTAAAGTGCAAGGTCTAAGATGAATGGGTATTGATAGGGTTTCTCATCGTAGTCATGGGATATCAGTTGATCGAAGATACCGATAAGGCCTATGTATAGGAATCCTGGTAGCCATAACCAGTAGTTACCAAAAAACATGCCGATGCTGATAAGTGCCATGACGATGGTGGAGATATAAAAACGTAAATATCGAAACATAATATTACTCTCTCTGTAAGTATTTCTTTCGTGTATTCGGTTGGCTAGGCTAAGGTTTGGTTTAGCGACTTTGATCCGAGAATTTATCGAAAAAGAGTTTCTCTAAAGGAATGCCGCGGGTTTGCATTTTTTCAATGGCGGCATCAATCATCGGAGGAGGCCCGCAAAAATATCCCTCTGCATTTGCGGATATGTTTTCATTGAGTAAGTCAGTAACAAAGCCGCGATGTCCCTTCCAATCACTGTTTTCTGGCTCGTCGGACAACACCGCGTGAAAGGTGAAGTTGCCACGCCATTGCGATTTAATGTTTTCAATTTCTTTGGTGTAATAAAGGTCTTTTTGTGATCGAGCACCGAGTAATAACAGGACATCGCGTGTTGCTAGCTGGGGATTGTTATGGGCAAGTGCATGTTCAAGTATGGAAATAATGGGTGCCAATCCGCTTCCCCCTGCAATACAAACCATGGGATTTTCAGACTCTCGTAAATAGAAATCACCAAAACTACCGTTAACATTGACACTGGACCCCAGTGCGTCTTTGGAGAGAAGCCAGTTCGACATCTTGCCATTGGGTACTGCCCTTACAAAGAAGGCGACCGTTGTTGTGCCGTTAAGAGAATTAGCATGAGCGAAGGAGTAACTGCGTTCGGGGTGAGGTTCATGGGTTCCAGATAGCTGTGCAAACTGCCCAGGAATATAGTGAATACTCTCGTCAAGTTCGATAATGACTTCAGCAATATCATGGGTTAGAGGCCGCTGTTCAGTGATGCGACCTGTGCGTTTTTGTTGTTGCAGAGGATTACTGAGAAGTTCTACAACCACATCGGATTTAGGAATACTCTGGCAGCCAAGTATGAGGTTCTGGTCCATTTCTTCTTTTGACAAAAGATAGGATTTGTCGGTGAGCTCCTTTACTTTCCCGGAGACAAGTTTGCATTTGCACGCTGCGCAGCCACCAACTTTACAGCTGTGTGGGAAATTAATATTCGATCGGACTGCACCGTTTAGCACGGTTTCTTTATGTGCTAGTTGAATGGGTGGGTTGTCATCTATGGTTAAATGAAATTGCTTTTTTTCGAAGAATCTAAACATACTGATCCAGGTAGCCTTACTGTTTTTGTATATTTTCACAGTATAAGGTGAGAAAAGAGGTCGAAAATAGATCTCAACAAGGCCTAAAAGGGGTATTTCCGGCCACATTGTGTAATAGTGATACTCTGTTGAAGGAAGATTGGTGAAAAAGATGAGGGCGACAAAAACGGCGTCGGGGGTTTACTTACACTATGTGGATGGCTACATACAGGAGCTTGGCGTTGATAGTGAGCGGGTCTTTCGAGATGCGGGCGTAGATTACCCCAATGATGTTACCTCCAATGAGCGTGTACCATTGAGTCAGTTAGCCGCTGTAATTGAACATGCTCAATTACAAACAAAGGTCCCTGATTTTGCGTTGCAGTTGGGAAAGCGCATCCCGCTAATGGCACATGGAAATCTTGGCGTCGCTATGTTGGCGTGTAAAGATTTTTGCACGCTTCTAAGGCTTAGCGAAAAATTCAGTCAATTGGCGTTGTCGTCAGTACATCTGTCGGTAACTGATCAGGAAAATACCATGGCTTTACAGTTGCGGATAGAAACGGGGTATCCCGTTTTGGATACTGCGGTTATAGACGCAATTCTGGGTTCTCTTGTGGAAACATTTCGCCGCCTCAGTGACGAAGATATTCAGCCAAAATGTGTCAGTTTACGTATGAAGAAGCCGAATCATTATCAACATTATGAGGGGTTATTACAGTGCCCGGTTGAATTCGGAGCATCTGAGAATGTTCTACTTTTTTCTAAGAAACAGTTGTCTCTCCCCATTCAAACAGCCGATACGATTGGGGGGGCGCGTCTTGTTGAGCGATGTCAGGAAGACCTTAGAAAAATTGAACTAAGCTCTCCGTTTATCACGAGAATAACGCAAATTGTGAGCAGCCATTTAGCATCATCACCTACAGTGACATTTGTTGCCGCTGAAATGGAATTGTCGGAGCGCACACTGCGGCGACGATTAGCCGAGGAGCAACTTAACTTTAGGGAGCTAATAAAAGGTATTCGTCACCAACGCGCCTGTTATTTACTAAGGGAAACGGATTATCGAATTGAAAAAATCACACAGGAACTAGGTTACAAGGAAACGGCGAATTTTCGTCGCGCGTTTAAAGAGCACGAGGGGGTATCCCCCCGTACTTGGCGTCGTCTGATGAAGGACTAGTTCAACTGACGAGTTGCGTGTTTGGATGGGGGGCTTTGAGCTGTTCAATAACAAACTGAATGTTTCTAGGGTCTGCTGCCAGTTGATAATGGCCAATAGGCCAGCGACCATAAGGAGATTTTAAGAGTGTCGCGCCTTCAATGTCACTGCGATCCTTAGGCACGAGAATATCCCCTTCACTGTAGATAGAAATAAGCTGTTCAGTAGAACCCTTTTGCGCATTACTGTTTATGTCACGCGCATGCATGTCTGCCATTAGTGCGCTATCTGGCGCAAGCTGCGCTGCAACATCCCCAACAAAGGGTAGCCCTCTAATGGCTTGACTTGCGGGCGCCCCACGTAATGGCGAGCCCAGTGTGATTAGCTTGTTAATTCTGTCTCCACCATCACAACACCGTAGGTAGTGTAACGCGATCACTCCACCTAAGCTGACACCAATAATATTGACCTTAGACGCGCCAGTATCTGCCAGTACCTCTTCGACCCGTTCTGCCACAACCTGAGAGGACTCATCAATTGGCTGTGTGTTTAACGCCGGAATGGGTACGTTGTATGTCCTAAACCCTTGCTGCCTTAACCCGAGGTGCAAGGGGAGGTTTGTGATTTTGTGTGCTAAGAAGCCGTGAATGATCAGAGTAGGGTAGTCCATTGAGTTTCTCGCAATCAGTATGGTGCAGGTATGAATGGTGTGGTTGGTACTATAGTTTTAATTTGCTAAAGGTGCCACCTTCAATCCAATCAATTAGCAGATCCACATAGTCTTGTCCTGCATCCTCAGAAGAAAAGTGTGATGCGTTTTCAAATACTACTAGCTTGTTGTTGGGTATCTTCTGAGCCAAGATATTTGCGTTTTCAACCAATACAAATGGATCCAGTTTGCCCCAGGTAATCAAGGTAGGTACTTCGATATCCTTAAGCCTTTGTTCGATCCACGGTAATTCTTTTGAATAGGTGCCAAAGAAACTAATTGCACATTTATGGGATTGTTCGTTATAGGCAATGTCGTAGTATTCTTGTACCGCACGCTTACTGGGTAAATAGTGATGGTAACCTTCGTTGACGGCGGTGAGGAAATTAGTTTTCATTACTGGCTTTTTATTTAAACCTTTCGCTAACCAGCGAACAAAAGGTGATTTTATTACGGCCATCAAAATGGGGGATAATTTTGGTGGGAAGCTACCTGGTCCATCAAAGACATTAACACTTAAAAATCGTTGAGCATGATTAATTACGGCGGTCAGTGCAATAGGGACACCAACATCAGGTCCAACCAGGTGGGCTTGATGGATATTGAAATGGTTCATTACTTGAATGATCACCTCGCTAAGATTACTTGGGGACATCTCTGCTTCGTCAGCCCTTGATAAACCAAACCCAGGTATATCGAATGCCAATATGTCGAATTTGCTGCTGAAGGCTTCGATAGAGGATTCCCACATACGAATGCTTTGAGGTAAGCCATTGAGTAGGAGTAGGGTGGGGGCATGAGGTTTTTCTTTGCGAACGTAGCGAATCTTAAATTTCCCTACGGTTACAAATTGGGGTGAGAATACGTCTTCAGTTGCATCAGGCTTATCGGAAGCATATTGAGTAAGTGCTTTATTTAGAAGAGATTGTGTCATATCGGGCCTATATCCTGTCTATTTGCATGTGGTTACTAATGTATACTAAGTTATTATAAATAGTGTTAGACTACAATAAGGCAGTAACTTGTGACTAGGTTACCTTTTGATAACCTATGGGGAGAATGTGATGGGTTCGATTAAGAGCAATGGAAGACGCGTCTTCCTGAATGATGAGGAGTGTCCGATCCGTAATGTGGTGGCTCAGATTGGAGATAAGTGGTCTATTTTGATTATGTTTGCGTTGATTGACGCACCAGACCGCTTTAATTCTTTGAAATCTCGTATTGAAGGGATCTCCCAGCGCATGCTGACACAAACCCTTCGTGACCTAGAGCGAGATGGCTTTGTGCTGCGCACGGTGTACCCACAGGTTCCTGTAAAAGTGGAGTATGAATTGACCGAATTGGGAAAAGGCTTATCTGCTTCCGTGTGGACGTTAGTATCCTGGGCGGATGATCATCATGCGGATATTCGCAAAGCAAGGCAGCAATACGATGAAGTAAATGCAGAGTAAAATTAACCTTACAATGCTCAGGTTAATGGTGAAACATGATTGGTTGATTAAGCGTTTTACGTTTGCCTATCGATAAATTCTGCTATGTATTTGGCAGATTTATTGGCTTCCAATAAAAAGGGATGCAAGCTCTGCCAGACATGAGGCATATCTTCCCATCGTTCAATCTGGCACCCTTCATTTTCTTTTATTAGGATGTTACCCAGTTCGGTATTTTCTGCATACAGTGTGTCTGCGCCACCGATGAGTAGATTAATAGGAGGAAGATTCTCAAAGCTAGTATATTTGGGTGAGTACTTTCTTTGCGTGTTATTTTGAAAAACGTTTTTCGAAAAACTCTGTATTAATTCTATCGGTAGGCCAGGGTCTTCAATATCTGATTGCTGCGCGAGCTTTACTTCATAGTCAAACCACGGGCATATCGCAACAATCGCTTTTGGAAGGCTGAGCTTTTCGTCTCGGATTCGTTGTGATAAAGCGAGAACCATTCCGCCGCCAGAAGAGTCTCCAGCGAAAACAATGTTGTGAGGGGGATGACTTTTGAGAAGTTCCAAATATACCCGTAGCCCATCATCAATTTGAGCAGGGTAGGCGTGTTCAGGTGCGAGACGGTAATCGAATACTAGGAGTTTGCGTTTAATATTCTTAGCGAATAACGATGCCATGTGTTTGTGACTAGATGTCGAGCCTGCACAAAAGCCACCTCCGTGACAATACATTACGATGGTATCGTCTTTAACAGATTTTGGTATAAACCACTGTGATTTCAAATTTCCAATTGAGTCATCCTCTATTTTTACCCCTGGAATTCCTACTCCACCATAGGTATCTAAGAGCTTCCTTAGCGGGCGAAAGTCCCCTTGTATGGCTGCCTCAATAGAAGACTTGCCGATCCGTTGGAATGCGGTTGTGATGAATCGAATGACAAAAAATGGTGTTTTTCTTTCAATTACATTCATAGCGTGAACCGAAGTGAGGTCGAGTGTTGCGATGGCCAGAGATTCCTTGGGCCACTCAGGGCAGCTACTATCCTACGTACTCTACGTAGAGGTAATGTTAAATTGAGTCAAACTATTGGTTATATGGGGCCAAGATCGGTTTTGATGAAAGATCGCTTTGTAAAGTTAAGGGCTCTAGCAAGAGCCCTAATGATCTGTCGAAATACCTTAACGGGTGTGCTGTACAAAGAACTGTCTGTCCGCCCATAGAGAAGGGGTGGGAACACTTGTTATTTTGATATAGCCAATCTTATTTTCAATCCCGTCCTCAACGGCGAAAATATCGAAAATAGGTGTACCATTCTGGATAGCACTTAGCTTCTCTCGAAAATCAATCTCCGTTGTAGAATCGACGACAGTAGAATTATCGTTAATGTCAGCGGTGGCACGAAACACTAAATAATCCGGGCTATTTGGGTCCACAACGGCAGACCCGTCCCCTCTATATTCAGCCAATGAGTGAACGGGGCGGTGGAAAGGTGTGGTGCTGTCATCGCCGATCAAATGTAGCGTTTCTTGAAATCGGATGCCCACGGTTTTCATGACTTCATGATTGATAACATTATTTGCGTAGCGCGCTTTGGATGCAGGGAACTCACTTGTTGGCGCGTTATGGGAAAAGTCATTGTAGAAGGGATTGAGAAAAAAGTTACGATCCGATCCTTGTCCAGCGAGTGAGTCCATTGCAACAATATTCCCCGATTCACGACCGTCCACTAATAGTTTAATGCTGATACCAGGGATGAATTCAAGATTGGGTATGAAACTGGGTAAACTGACACCAAGCACAGGGTTGGCAATAGAAAAACGAATCAGTGCGGGTATGCTGCCTTGCTCAAAGAGCCCGCTGTATTGTGAGTCTTCAATTATCCAATCTGCACTGGCCAGAGAGCCTAAAGCATGAACTTGCTTGATGCTGGGCTCAGGTAAAACATCACAGGTTTGGGTCATTGAGTCTGTGATCTTTTCTGCACCAAACTTCGGAATAACGAAATCAGCCACCCGGTGCAAAGCCAGTAGTGCCCCATTGAAATCATTAACAGCGGTGGGTTCTGAATCTACATGTAATGCCATAAGCGCAGCTTGTTTTTGACGTCCACTGAGCGAGTTGTATTCCTCGCTGGGAAGGTCACACCGGTCGTCAATTGGAAGGTGGCTACAAGTTCCGCTCAAACAAAGAAAACCAGAATCATAGTTGCACTGCCAATCCCAAGAACAAGAAGCGTCCTCTGGTTGAGTACTAAAGATATCAGATTTTTCTTTATCCATTGTGCATTGTAAGGAAAAAGCTGTGTTGACCGCTTCCGATTGGAGATCGCAAACAGTGGGGTCACTTGTTGCTTCGCAGTTTGCGAGAGTTGTGATGGCCTCGGTACATTCTTCTAAGCTGCAACCGGTGACGAAAACTCCGAGTACAATAGCAATTGAAGCGAGTGGATATAGTTTCATTGTGTAATTTCCATATGAATTTTATTTTCTGCATTTTTATTTTTATGAGGATGGTAAGGGCTTAGTGTTCTGGACATAGCATTTCCAGATACTCTTCCAATAAGAGGTAGGCAAAAGCGAAAAGGATTCGGCGGGGAGAAAAAATAGTTGGTTTTATTATTATTTGTTATAAACGTCGTGATTATCTAGCCGGGGGTTAGCTTGAGATGAGAGATTACCCAATCGTGGTACTGCTAGCAGAGAAATACGGAATGTCCTTCAAGATCCTGAATGTAATAGTGATGGAACGCTTACTCTTACCTCAATAGAAGGCTTGCTGATAAAATGTTAGATTGTGTCAAATTAATGGTTATATGGGGCCAATATCGGTGGTTAAAACCAAAGTGTATGGTGGTAAAGCAGGTTTGATGGGGTGGGGTGCAGCATCAAGGCCAGCGCTAAATAGAGGGCGACTCCTCCCTTTAGCATGGACGCTTAATAGCTTATAGATCAAATTGATTTTGGCTCTTTTTTATCGGGAGTTCAGGCTCTGAGGATGGTACTAATTTACAATGCTCCAATGCTTTCTGAAAATAGTTTTCATAGGATTTTTCTGCGGTCTGAAAAACAGTTTCCTTAAAGTGTGATGTTATTTTTTTTACATTAATTCTACCGCGATTCACTTCCAATAGACCTACGGGGTCAATTGGGTGTTCCATATATCTGTCCGAACAATATATTGGACGAGAATCTAGGCCTAATTCACTCACATTGTACAATTTTACAGTTCCGGAGAGGTATATAGCCGCATCGGGGAGGTCTCCCTGAGTCCAGTGCCGATATACCTTGCTCTCGTACCCATAGTCAGCTTCAGTAGCAACCGAGGATATACTCCCATAATACTCTAGAGGATAATTTGTAATTAGCAGAAAAACATAGTCAACGTGATATTGCTTTGATATCTCCTTTAAGTACGCGATAACCTCATCTGAATTGTGACGCACTCGCTTCTTTGGTTTGTGTGCATTCAATCCCGATATGAATGTGTATTTAGATAACGAGTTTCGTGTATACGCGTCAAATAATTCAGAAAGCGTCCAGCCAGGGCCTAATGTTGCGTAGGTTTTATCATGAAAATTAAGTGTCCCACCTTCCTCAACATGTACAACTTCGAATTGATCTTTTGATAGAGACAGCACAAGAATTCTTGTTTCTTTTCCACCGCCCGGAGCAGTCATCATCGGTGTGCAACCGGATATTGTAAGAAGACCAAAAAGGAAAATCGAACTTAAGTATTTCATTTTTACTTCCTGGAATCACAGCAGTATAAACACCCCTGAGACTAAATTTGTGGATATTGTTTGAGTTTACTCTATCGGTAATCTAATGATGAACTAATAATTGATCTACAAGTTTTCTAATTTTACCTTCAACACTAGTCCATTTGTTTAAGTCTAGGCCTCCTCCATTTTTTAATCGATATTGAGCAAAGCCAATCTGTGTTTCGTGATTGTATAGCCATAGTTTGGCACTGACTAAAAAGAAAATGAAATCCCATGCCTCGGCAGCATCATAAGTCAGATAAAATTCGCAGTCATTGGGGATTTTTGAGTCGTATATTGATGTGGTGATTGAATGCTCGTTTATTAATGCCTCTATTATGGAAAGAAAGTCGTCGACTGTAACGTTTGGGTTTCTTTCTATGCAAATATGGTTGATTTTGTGAGATGTATCTACGGGATTTACTAGCATGGTTGTGCAACTAGCAAGCAATAGTGTAATTAATAAGATGAAATACTTCATTTATTGTCTCATTATTGTGGCGTATTGAAGCATCCACTAGGGGGTGAATTTTAGGTTATGGGCAAAAAATTCGCTGATTTAGGGTGTAAATATACCAAATTAGACGGATAGATCTACGGAAATCATCATATCCGGACGGTAATCTACCACCCAATCAGAATACCCTCACAACCTTATACGCAGCGATTGAGACGATTCAAAGACACCCGTTGCACCGTATTTTTCCCGTATTTCAGCAAACGTTTCCCACTCAGGGTACATGCGTTTAAAGTTGCCTTCAGACAAACGCGCATCTTTGGTGAGGTAGACCCGGCCGTTATAATCCATCACGATATCGTCCAAACGATCAAGGAACGCAAAGACACTAGGCTCCATTTGAAAATCGAGGGCTAAAGAATAGCCTTCGGTTGGGAAGGACAAATAGTTTTCATTGCTCGCACCACAAAGCTTTAATACGCTAACAAAGGATGCTTTTCCGCTGTCGGAAATTGCTTTAAGTACTTTGCCAAAGCCTTCGATACCGGCCTCTTTGGGCAATACAAATTGGTACTGAACGAATCCTTGTTTTCCATACGCTCGGTTCCAATGTTGAATCGCATCCAAGACGTTAAAAATGCTGCTGTAATGGGCTCGTTGGGTTTTCTCTAGAGAGGGATTGGCTAATTGGTAGTACAAAAAGCATAACATCTGCATGGTGTACTTGTTCATAGACAGGCTAGGCAAGTTAATAGGCAGACTTAGGGGGGGCGGAGTATGTGGACTTAGATCGCCATCGTCTAGGGGCTGACTCACTTCGACGACGGCACGACCAAACCCTGGTCCACTCGCTAAGCTATCTAACCAAGCGGCGGAATAGGGGATGTCGATGTTCTCTTCGATGAGCGAAAATGTTTCTTCAAGGTTCTGGCTTTTGAACTTAGTAAGCTGGAAGTACGCTGAAGTGGCTTTTTGAAGCTGGATTTTGACGTCGCAGACGATGCCTGTAAGGCCCATACCTCCACAGGTAGCCTTGAAGAGGTCTTCCTTATCGGTGGGGGAGCAGGTGGTGATTTCGCCACTGGCGAGAATAATGGTGATCTCGGTGACGTATTGACTAAAGGTACCCTTACAGTGGTGGTTTTTGCCGTGAACGTCACTGGCAATGGCTCCGCCAACGCTAATCATTTTGGTGCCAGGTACCACAGGGAGCATCCACCCCTTGGGAATAAAGACCAGGAGAATCTTGTCTAGAGTGATGCCCGACTGGCAATGCAGCACCCCGGTTTCTTCGTCAAAATTAATAAAGTGGTCTAGGCGATTGGTTGAAAGCACTGACGCAGCTAAGGCTGAATCACCGTAGGATCTGGCCATACCCTGGGAAATTCCTTTAAAGCCGTCTGCGAGGCGTTGTGAAATTTCTGCGTAAGAGCTGGGGTAGTTGATCTGGCCTTCTATGACGGGATAATTACCCCATGCGGATAATTTCATACTCATCCTTTGTCGATTTTCTCTGTGGGCTTTTATGGTAGCATCCTAGCATAACGTAGTGTTCGTTTATTGTGAGGGAATAATCTGTTGAGAAGCACAATATATTTTTGCCATTTGCCTGCAATTCGAGCTATCAAGTTGTTGGTGTGTGCTGTTTTATTGAGCGGCTGTTCTACCACAACAATGAAGCTGGCCGTTATCAATGGAGCTGCAAAACTCGGTGATTACAGTGCCGTTCGAGGGATTAACTATGGCCCTCTAGAGGCTCAATACCTGGATGTATATTACCCAGAAAGCCTCGCAACACCATCACGAGGGGAGGGCTTACCCGTCGTAGTATTCTTCTATGGTGGGTGCTGGGGTGGCTGTGAAACGTTTGATAAAAATTCTTATGAATTTGTCGCTGAGGCGTTTACCGCCTTGGGGTATGTCACAGTACTTGCAGATTACCGCTTGTATCCTGATGTATTTTTTCCGCAAATTATTGATGATACCCGTGCGGTGGTAGAGTGGGTGAAGGATAATATTTATCAATATGGTGGAGCTTCGGATTCGCTAGTGTTAGCAGGCCATTCTGCTGGCGCACACTTGGCTGCGATGCTGTTTTTTAATGAAGAGTATTTACGAAAAGATACCCGCAGCGGTGTAAGAGCTTTTATTGGGTTTGCTGGCCCCTATGATTTTTTACCGTTGACGAAGGATTATCAAAGAGCCGTGTTTGGTCCGAAGGAAAAGTACATTGACGGACAGCCTATCGCCTTTGTCGATGGCAGTGAGCCACCATCGTTGTTGTTATATGGTGAGTTGGATAGCACAGTGAAACCGCGCAATATGGCTAATTTGGCCGCTAGGATTACTGATCTAGGCGGTACGGTTATCACAAAATCGTATAGTCACATCGATCACGGAAAAATAGTTGGCGTACTCTCTCGATTGATACGTGAAGATTATCGTGTATACAACGATATTGATGCGTTCCTTAAAAGTGTGATGAACTGAGTGATTGTTCGCTAGTAAGGGCTAGCGTCCTTGCATACAAGGGTAGCCATTGTTACATTGCGTTACTGCTAATTGAATGAGAGAGGGAAGTAACATGTTCAGTCATATTATGGTGGGTGCAAATGACATTGAAGAATCGAAGGTTTTTTATGACGCGGTTCTAGGTGCAATGGGGTATGAGCCGGGAGTCATCGATGAAAAAGGTCGATGTTTCTATTTCACTAAGAGTGGAATATTCGCAGTGTCTAAACCTATTGACGGTGAGCCTGCAAGTAATGGAAATGGCAGCACCATAGGCTTTTCAGCGAGAGATATCGCAACAGCCGATGCATGGCACGCGGCGGGCCTTGCCAATGGTGGTACAACTTGTGAAGAGGTCCCTGGTGTACGTGAAGGGGCTCTTGGCAAACTTTATTTAGCGTATTTACGTGATCCTGCGGGCAATAAGATTTGTGCCCTACATAAAATATCGTGAACCGCTGACAACTAAGAAGAGAGTAGAGGCTGCGCGTAAGATATAAACGCAGCCTCGTATATTTTAAAACGTAACTGCTTTTTCTTCTAGAGAATGGAAAGACGCGTTAACCGGGTCTTTGATTCGGATGGTGGTCCCCGTGATTGAGAACCATCCAAGGTAACCTGTGACTTTTATATTGCTATAGGTCGACATTTGATCCTTTAAGCGCTTAGCCCACGGGCGTAATTTGTCACCATCATAACCACTACCGCAGGCACATAGGTGTAGGTCGACAAATGAGGTTGGTAACCCTTCTTTGCCAAGTGTGGAGGCAAGCTGTGTGGGAGTGTAGGTCTTCCAAGTCTTTCCGTCGCCAAAGGTATCGTTACGTTGTGCACCTACCTGTTTTCCATCAGCCCTTCCATTACCGTGCAGTAATATATAGACAGTATCCGTGCTTTTCATGTCAGAGAGGCATTTGTTAATCCAGCGATACATCGCTTTACCGACCCCTTTTTCGACCTTGTTAGCCATAATGTTGGTCTTTGGTATGCTAATGGCACTTGCCATGTCTTCTGCCATTTCGACCATTTCAGCGGATGGTACGGGTAGGTATATATATTTGGCCACGGTGGAGCTCCTTTGATTTGTGGTTAATGTTCAATGGAGTAAGAATAGATGAATTAGGGGGGGGGGATCAGGATAAAAATACCGGGAAAATTGTGTACTATTCACATACATCATTGATCAAAAGTGTATTTGAAGCAGTGATGGGGGGGAGGGAGTGTTTACTTGGGGTTATATACGAAACTTACATACTGATTCTTGCAATTGCTCTGCAACTTTTTCTAACGCCTCACTGGCGACGACTATTTCGTTTGCATTATCAGAAACCCTATCCGCTACGTCTTGAACATGTATGACACTCCCCGATATATTATTAGCGACTAGAGATTGCTCGGACGCTGCGCTTGCCGTATCGGTATTGCTTTCCCTAATTTGATGAATCGAGTCTGCAATTTTACTTAATGAATCACTCGCTTGGCCAATTAAGTGTACGTTCTTTGATGCATGCTCTGATCCACTTTTCATCACTGCCACAACGGCATCTGTACCTGACGTGAGTTTGGTCAGCATGACTTGTATTTCATCAGTGGATTGCTGGGTTCTAACGGCAAGATTACGAACTTCGTCTGCGACGACTGCAAATCCGCGACCTTGCTCACCTGCTCTAGCAGCTTCAATTGCTGCATTTAACGCGAGTAAATTGGTCTGGTCTGCAATGCCCTTTATGCTATGTAATACTGAACTGATCTCTTCTGAGCTTTCAACTAATTTTGAAATCTCCATGCTGGCTACATTGACCTCATCTGCCAATTCTTCCGTCGCCTGTTTACTTCTATTGACCAATCCAACACCCGTAACGGTTTCTTTAGATACGTTATCGGCATCGACCTTTGTTTTTAATGCGTTTTCTTCTATCTCTCCTACAGAAATAGACATTTTTTTTATGGCCTCTGATATTTGATGGGTACTATTACGTTGTTCAAGAATATCTTTGTTGGTTTTTTCGGTGATATCGGTCAAATTGTGAGATGAGTTCGACAAAACCCCGCTGGACCTGGAAATATAGGTCACCATCTGGGATAGATTTTGGAGCATGACCTCCATTGAGGTGAGCAGCTTACCTGTTTCCCCATGCCGATCACCGCGTATTGTTGCAGTAAGGTCGCCTTTGGCAATATCGCCCAAAACAGTGATAGCAACGTCAAGAGGTGCAAAAGCGCGAATTAAGAACATGCGGCTAAAGAGGAATATCGCTAGATACATGCCAAGAAAAATAACAAATGCCCAAAGGTTACTTGTTCGCTGGGATAAATAATTTTGCGTGTTATTACTCGCAGTGACTAGATATCCGACAGCGTTTTCTTTGGGGTTAAAAAGGGGTTGTATCGTGAGATAGAAATACTCGTTTTCTATCGATATCTGATGTGTTGTTGAATCGCCTAAAGGTGGAAGGTCAAATTCAACACCTTTAAAGCCTGCCTTATCGGTAGCTTGCTGTAGCTTCCCATTCTGATCGAAAATAAACACGTCGGATTGGTCGTTTATCTTTAGTTCTTCAATGCTGATGGCGAGACTTAGGCCGAAAATACCAGCGCCTAATATCTTCCCCCGCTTTTGTACTGGGAAGGCCACAAATGCAGCAAGCTGACCGTTGTCGTCCACTTCAACACCCTGTCGTACTTTTCCATCCTTCATTGAGAGCGATGGTAAGTTTTTACGGGTGATACCCGAAAATGAGTGTGGAGTTGAAAATAATACTGAGCTATTAGAATCCACGATTTGAATCGAGCTAAGGATGTTGGATGCATTAAATAGGCGAAAGGAAGTGATTACATTCTCATTCAGAACTGTCTTGTCGGAATTCTTAAGCGCATTCTTAAACGTACGGTCTCGAACTAAAGACGACGAGGCTGTAATCATTTTTTCGTATTGGCCAGAGAGAATATTTTGCCATAAGGTAGATTTAGCTCGGAGAGTCGATTCCTGAAAACGTTGCTCCAGTGCTAGGTTGGCATTAAGAAATGCTCCTCCCAAAACTGAGCAGGCTAAGAGAGGGGACACTAAAGACATCAGTATTATTCGTGTCTTGAGTGTCATGGTAATCTTCCTTGAAATGCATGCGCCCTCTCAATAGATACCCTTATTCTACCGAGTAGCCAGCGGCTTTCCATGCGGGTAACCCCCCGCGAAAGTAGTTAACCTTAGTAAAGCCCCATTCTACCGTCATTTTTGCAGCTTTTGAGCTACGCATACATGATGGGCCATTACAATATACGACAACGGGATCAGTTTTCTTTATTTCTTTGAGTAGGTTTTCTGCGTTAAATAACGTTTTTACATTGAGGTGCAGTGCGTCTGGAATTCGGCCCGCATTCCAATCCTTATCCTTCCTTACATCGACAAAAAGAACACCTTGATCAAACAGCGCTTTTGCTTCACTAGCGTTCACTGTTGTTGCACCAGTAACGGTTTCTGGGGATATCTTATCAGCGGCAAATAGCATCGTTGATAAGGTCAAAAGTAGAATACTGAATACACTTTGAAGCAATTTCATATTACGCACCTCGCACTAAATTTACGTTAGTAAGAAAGCTTGATTGGGCTGTCATCCTGAATGTTAATCGTAGAAATCATCGTATATTGCTAATCAATCTAACGATATAACCACGGTCTTTAACGGTGTAGGCTTAAAATTGAGCACAGCTATTGCATCGTATTGTTTAAATTAGACACTAAAAATTGGTTAGTCAAATAGATGTAGGTACACTGAGCGCTAGTGATTATCGATGTATAGGGTCGGTTAAATTTTAGCGTGTTAAATTATGAGATAGCCTAGCTAAATCGATTGTCACCGGATAGTCTGGAGCTCAATTATATTCAGGGAGAAACAAGCGATGCATAAGGGATACTGTCAATGCTGTTCAATTCAATACCGTATAATCAATGACCCCTTTGATTGTTGCTATTGTCACTGTTCTATATGTAGACGATTAACCGGGTCTGCAATGGGGGCATATGGTAGTGTACCGAAACACGAATTCAGCTGGATTCAGGGTGAAGAGTTATTGACTCGCTACCAACAAAATACAACGACGACTCGATTATTCTGCTCATCGTGTGGTTCATTTTTATTGACGACACATTCAGCAGATAAGCAGAATGTCTTTATTACACTTGGATGTTTAGATTCGGAGATGGAATCGGGACCAGAATATCACCAGTTTATGGGGAGCAAGGCGAGTTGGGAGAATAATCACGACGCGATTGCACAGCATGATGCTTGGCCTGAGTGGCGCATTACGCAACTTCGCAATTCGTTGAAAAAGCAAGGTACAAAATTGACATGAAGAAAGCCGTTTACGCTACTGTGAAAGACGTTGTGCTTTTGGCTGAAATGAACAGTGAAATGATCGCCGCCTCTGGACATGATCCTGGTCTAAATCAGGAGGAGTTAGAGCAGCGTATGAGAATATGGTTGGAGACGAAAGCTTATCAGAGCATTATATTCTACGATGCCTCTAGACCTATCGGATATGTATTGTTTGGAGGGCAGGTTGAAATACAATTGCGCCAATTCTTGATCAGGAGTGACGTGACAGGTCGTGGCCACGGACGTAATGTATTTCTATTTTTACTCAAGGATATTTGGCGTGAGGCGACGAGTATCCACCTTGATGTTCACCCTTCAAACAGTCGCGCCATATCTTTTTGGCGGTCGTTAGGGTTTGACGAAAAAGTCGAAAGAACACAGTTGTGGATGGATAAATCGAAAATGGAATGGATGATTATCAATTTCGGTGAAGAAAAAATCAAATACTAGATGCGACAAACTTGTCCGCAGAATAGTTTGTCGTTAAGTAGGTGAAAGCCTCACTTTCAGGCAGCGGTTTACTAAAGTAGTAGCCTTGAACAAAGTTACATTTAAACTCTTTCACCATATCTAATTGTTTTCGATTTTCAATGCCACTGGCCACTGTGATGATATGTAGATTATTGGCGATTTCGAATATTGACTTGAGAACCTGTTTGGTCGAATCGTTTGTTTCCATATCAATAATAAAACTGCGGTCGATTTTTAGTACGTCTATGGGTAACTTTTGGAGATATTTTAACGAGGAGTAACCTGTTCCAAAGTCATCAAGTGCAATGGTGACTCCAAGTGTGCGTAATTTGTTGAGAAATTCAATCGATCGGTCTTCGTCCTCTAGAATGTGTGATTCTGTGACCTCAATTTCGATATTCTTTCCTTCGATATCATGCAGTGTAATAAGCGTCTTCAGCATGTTGTATGTGTCGCCCCGATATATTTGCATAGAGGATAGATTGATCGATATGCGGATGTCGGGATAGCCATTTTCTTTCCAGTACTTTATGTGTTGGCAGGCGTTATCAATAACCCAATAGCCAATTTCGCAAATAAGCATGCTTTCTTCTGCGATGGGTATAAATTGACTGGGTACAACAAACCCTAGTTCGGGGCTGTTCCAGCGGATTAGCGCTTCGAATCCGACGATGCCTTCATCTTCTAAGGATACGCGGGGGTGGAAGTGTAAAATGAACTCCTGATGATCTAGAGCTTTGCGAATACTACTTTCCATGGTGAGTCGCTGAAAGGCGAGGGCACTCATTTCTTTGGTGAAAAACTCGAAGCTGTTCTTGCCGCCATTTTTTGCCTCAAACATTGCCATATCGGCGTGTTTTAGGAGTTCCTCTGCTTCTTGGCCATCTTGAGGGTAGATTGCAATCCCCAAGCTTGCCCCTAATTGCACTTCCCGTTGATCAAAGACAAATGGATTCGATAGTCCATCTAGGATTCTCTGGGCTACCTTAGATGCCCCGTTCGGACCCTCAATCCCGTTTACGAGAACAGTGAATTCGTCACCTGCCAGGCGTGCTAGTATGCTCTCACCAGATTCAAGTTCGCCTAGTTGTTCACGTACAATATAGTCACTACCGCGCAGTTGCTTCTTAATTCTTTTACTGGCTTCTATTAATAGTAAGTCGCCAACTTTATGCCCTAAGGTATCGTTGACTTCTTTGAAGTTATCTAAGTCTATGAATATAACGGCAAAACTTTCGTTTTTTCGCTTTGCCGAGCTGAGAGAGGCAACCAGTTCCTGTTGAAGAGAGGCCCTATTTGGTAGTCCAGTCAATTTATCGAAATAGGCTAGTTTTTGCATGGACTTGTGGGTGATGTCTAAGTTTTGTTTCATATTCTCCAATGAATGGTATATCACGCCAATCTCATCGAGGTCTTGCTGCTCCAGCTCACTGGAGTTTTCAGCCATATCTTGAACGAAGTCTTTTACTTCGGTCATTTTTTTCAGAAACAGACGGTTCACATTGATTCGCACAACAAGAAGTGTGATCAGTACAACGCAAAATGTGGCTACCGATGAGAATAGGGAGAATTCGACTATGTTGTCTAATGTATTCGCAGTTGGGAGAAAGCTGTCAGCGCGATAGGAATTGAGGTACCAAAACACGGAGGCTCCTTGTACAAGGGAGCACCCTAACGATATAGGCAATACTGACCATAAGAGTTTATTCTGGAGCTTCAAAGGAAACCTCCTGCATCACATTTAGTATTAACAATAGAACATTAGGGGAAAATCACCTAGATAGGCGATAATCATGATTAGTTACGTATAACCTGTTAAAAAGTGATATAAAACAGTGTGTTAGGTTGGTGTTGGAGTGGGGTGATTAGCATTATCTAGTGATAAAGCCGCCTAATAATGGTGATAAGCCTTCCAGAAGGTTGAACTTAATGCGCTTCATAGTAGATATTTGAGAGTTATAGCGCACTGTGGCGGTTTAGTTTGCACTCCTGTGCATCAGATAATCTTGATTGTCCTTTGCATAATTGGCAAAAAATACTAAAGCCTCTGGGTTTGCCATGGCATCGGGATTGGCTGCTTTGTCAACTTGCATGCCAGATAAAATCTTACGTACAGGAACCTCCATCTTTTTATTGGTCAGGGTATAGGGAACGGCATCTATTTGGATGATTTTATCGGGTACGTGACGGGGAGAATATTCCGTTTTCAGTGCTAATCGAATCTTATCCCGTAACCTGTCATCGAGGGTTATGCCATTGTTGAAGGAGACAAATAACGGCATAAAGAATTTTCCGTCGTCTAAGGTAAGATTGACGATGATTGAATCAGAGATTTCCTCTATTTTTTCAACGGTACGATAGATTTCGGCTGTACCTATACGAACGCCGTATCGATTTAACGTTGAATCTGAGCGCCCAAAAATAAAACAGCCGCCACGCTCATTGAGTTGGAAGTAATCTCCATGTTTCCACACATTAGGGTAATCTTCGAAATAGGATGCACGGTATCGCGCATTGTTCTCATCATTCCAAAAATAGATGGGCATGGATGGCATCGGTTGGCAGATGACGAGTTCGCCAACATTATTGGTGAGGCTGTTGCCGTTGTCATCAAATGCATGAGCATCGACCCCAAGGCATCTTGCTTGGATTTCCCCAGCATAAACGGGAAGCGTGGGGGAGGCACCGACAAATGCAGAGGCGATATCGGTGCCGCCGCTTTGCGAGGTCACCCATAGATCTTGTTTAATATTCTGATAACACCAGGACATGGATTCTGGCGTAACAGGGGAACCACCCAGTAGAATACCTTCGAGGTTACTCAGATCGAAGGATGTATTTGGTGTGATGCGGAGTTTCTCCATCATGGATACATAGGTAGGGCTCGCACCAAAAAAGGTCGCACCGCTATCACTGGCGAGTTGCCAAAGGATATTGCCATTATCCGCAGCAGGATTCCCATCATAGAGTACGGCTGCGCCGCCTGTTATCAATGAGCCCACCACAATATTCCACATGATCCAGCCGGTACTGCTATAGAAAAACATGGTTGAGTCGGGCTTTAGGTTCATGTGAAACCCGAGCAACTTAAGGAATTCCAGTGTGATGCCACCGTGGCTATGTACGATGGGTTTAGGTAGACCTGTTGTCCCAGAGGAATAGACAATCCACAATGGATGGTCAAAGGGCAGTTGTTCAAATTGAAAGGATTCGGCAGAAACGGCTGGCTGCTTAATTATATTTTTCCAGAGGATTGCGTCAGCGATAAAAACTTCGTCAGTCTTAAATAGGTAGGGCAGTTGAATGACGGTATTGACTGATGACAGGGATTGTACAATAGCACGGGCTTCTTTGCGTCGATCAAAGTTTTTTCCGCCAAACCGGTATCCATCCGCGCAGAATAATACGGTTGGATGCGTTTGACTAAAACGGTCGATAACACTCTTTACGCCAAAGTCAGGTGAGCAGCTGGAAAAAATGGCACCGATACTGGCAGAGGCGAGAAACGCGATAACTGCTTCTGGAGAATTAGGCAGATAAGCGGCGACTCGATCCCCTGGCTTTACACCCAGCTTACGTAATTGCGTGGCGACAATTCTGACTTGATCCGCCAAGGTGTGCCAGTCGATTGTTTGCGGCGCATGGAGTTCAGAGTATGCGTAAAGGGCTATAGCGTCATCACGCTCATTGCGTAGAATGTGTTCCGCAAAATTCACACTACTCCCTGAAAACCACCTGGCTTCTGGCATTGTGCGTGTGGTTAGGACCTTGTCAAAGGGTGTGGGTGATTGCACATCAAAATAGTGCCATACTGCAAGCCAAAAATCGTCAATATGATCTACAGACCATTGCCATAGCGTTTCATAATCTCTTACCTTATGGCAGGAGCGCATGCTCTTTTGTTGTTGCAGCCACAGAATAAATTGATTGATGTTGGATTCTTCCGCGAAGCATTTACTCGGGCTCCACAAGTGCTGACCTTGTTCTACGGCGGGCGATTGATTCATGGACAGCTCACTTCTTGCGGCGTTAGCCTGCTAGCATTTTTGAGTTCGGCGATTTTTTCCAGTATGACTTCGGGCTTTGCATCCAGGGGAAGTGTTGAAAAATAAAAGTGAGCGGAGAGTAGGGCGGAGCGCTCGACCTGCCGCCAGTGTAGTAGGTCCAATTTCAACCCTGTGGCGATGATGTCGTCAGGTGAGAATTTACTGTTTTGTTGAGCTGAGTGCGTATCTATTGATTGCAATGAATAGGCAATGCCAGTGCGTGGTGACGGTGAATAATCCCCCTGGCAACCATCGATTAGCACGTGCCATTGATAGTTGTCAGCGATATTGAGAATGGGTTGGTAGCGGGCAATATCATTATCGCTATTTGGGCCACATTGGGCGTTATCCTGCAACAGAATGCCGCTGATGGCTCGTTGAGAAAAGTGCCGTAGAAAGTCTGCTATATACATGGAAGCAGACTCTGCATCATCCCAGGTTACTTGAACGTTATTGATCGCCTTTGCCGTGCAGTGGGCTTTAGTGATCCATTGTTTGGGAGAGGGCAGTGCGAGTACCACAGGAGTGTCTTTATATCCCTCGCATAAACCAAAAATAATTGCGTCGAGTTGCTGCCGTGCGTCGGCGTCGGCAAGTAGCGTACGTAGTGCGAACCCTAGTCGGCGTTTCTCACCCATTGCGACGAGTAACTCTGGATGTTTCTCTATCCAGTAAGTGTAGAAATCCTCTACATGTAGCGTAATAACGTCAGATTTCACTAACCCTTGCAACGTTCTGAGGTAAGCGACAGTCGCGGCGGTGTCCGACCAATCGGGTTGTTGGCCATCGTTGAGAAGGGCTAAGCCGTACTTCCATCCATCAATCCACAGGGGTACCTGTGATTGTGCAAGCTGTTGAAAGTGGTGCTGAAGATCTGTTGCCATTATGGTATCCCAACGTCGCTAGGTGATATTTTTTAGTGCCGCAAGTTCCGCTTCAAGTTCCGCGATACGTCTATCTTTCGGGTTTGAGAACATAACACCGGCGGAACCGGCGGGAATCGAATAACGCTTCTCTCCCGGTGGTGAGACAATTAACGTGCTGTGGTCATCTCCCCAGCTACCCATATAGGGCAGGTCTTCTGCGGGTTCTGGTGTTACCCATTGAGCAACGAATTCATCATAGGGAATGCCTCGCTGTATTCTGGCTTTTCTTTCCGCTTTTCTGGCTTGCTCGGTGGCGGCTTCATCAACAATAAATTTGTTTGGGTCACAAATGACTTTATAGATGTCCTCGGCGAGGTCTGGGCTAATTAACTCTTCTTCCAGGTCTTTGGCTACCAGCTTGGGGTCACGATCCAATACATCACCATATCCGCCCCCTGAGCCTTGGCAGATCATGTAGATCTCTCCCTCATTACAGAGTTCGAAATTCATACCTGCATCTTGAACATAATAATCACCGTCCGTAATTTTACGTTCATTCATTAAGGTAATCATGTCGAAATCAAATTGTTCTGGGTTGTTTTTGAAGGTCTCGAAGATGTTAATATTCTTAATGCGAGCCATAGGATAAGCAGGGCAGGCATAGCCACCAAATAACCCATAAGCACTGGGATGTTTGCTACCGCACTGGCCTGTCATAAAGCCGAACTCCGTGCTGTTTTTAACGGTGGCAATTTGCTCGTAGCCCATGCCTCCTCGGAATTTTCCGAAACCGACGCGATCCTTTGCAAGCTTTTGGGCGACTAATCGGATATAGGGTAATTCTTCTTCCGCCAATTCCATTTCGCCGGTATCTGCCATATATCCAAATACTGGCGAGAGTGAATGTTCGCCGTCTTTGTTCTCGCGCCCTCCTGTACCATTACCGTTGATGTCGGCGCAGAAGTTTCCGGTGACCTCTCCATGCTGTGTTAAACCACCGTACACCAAGGTTGCTGGTTGGCTATAGGTATTAGCATTAATCGCGGTATAACGGTTTGGCATGCAATAATTTAGCTTTCCCATCGTCATCGGAGGCATTGAAAAACAGCGAAATATCGGTAGTAGGCTCATCGCGTTTGGCGCTTCGTCCGATGCGTTGACTAAGCTGTTTTCATCCATTTCCACTTCTACCGCACTGAATACCGCTTGGTTTTTTGGCAGGTCGGGCCATACGTACAAAATAAGTGAGGTGAGCAAACAGGTTTTCAGTGAGCCCATGACGACATTGATCGAGCGGTTGGTAAACTCAGGAGAGGTACCTTTTAGATTCCAGATCATTCGAGAGTCTTTGACCCGAATTTCCATTGGCATTTTTGCCAGTACATCCTCCCGTAAATCGCCGTCGATAAAGGTATTAACCCGCGAGATACCATTGGGCATTTCTTCTATTCTACGGCGCACTTCGGTTTCTGTATCCTCAAGCGATTTTCGCAACGTTCCCTGGAGATAATCAACACCAAACTCTTCGATAACCGCTAATACCCGTTCACGTAGACGTAAAATGGAATGTAATTTCACTTTCATGTCTGCAAGTTGTAGTTTTGGATCTCGCACGGAGTTTTGTAAGAAAGTGACGATGTCACGGCGTAGCTTAAAATTCTCTACGATTTTAAAAGGGCTCATTTTTAAGCCCTCATCGTATTTTGTTTCTGCGATAGAGGGCATGCCTCCCGGTTCAATCGCGCCGTTTTCCCCTTCATGAATGGTGGAAGAAACCCAGCATACTAGTTGGCCTTCCCAAAACACCGGCATCATCAGGCTTTGATCGGTGTTGTGGATATTGCCATATCGTGAATCATTATGAATAAACGCATCGCCGTCTCTTACGCCCACGGTGTCTTCATCTACCCAATATTTTTTAATAAATTTCACGGGATATTGGCAAACAGAGGCAAACACCACGATACCAAAGGTTCCGGTTTGGGCCATATCTCCGTTGGCGGTAAAAATGGCGGTGACTAAATCCCCCCACTTAGCACCGGGGGCAACTCCCATTTGCTCAACCATTGTATGGGTCTCATCAAGCGCGGCGGTAAGCCGTCCTCGCACCATATTAACTTTTTGTAGGTCGAGATCGCTGGATAGGATACTTTCCTCTGCGTCAGATCTTGGGGCTAATCCATGGTTACGCATAATGTCAGGATCAGGCCCATAGAATAATTGATTGTCGATAAGAAACTGATCAATCAGACCCTGCTCTTCGTCAGATAGCGTGTGAACTTCTGTGTTGTTCATGGTCATTGTTGGTTACCTGTTTTAGGAGCATTGATCTTGTTTAAAAAACCATACCGCGCCGCGATTAGACGCGTGATAGGTCCAGCCGGGTTCGACGAGATAGGTAGTGTCTTTGGTGGTAATGATTGCCGGACCCTCAATAAAACTGCCAGGAACCAGTGCGACGTCGTCATAAATGGCGGTGTCGATAGGGTTGTCGAAACCGACGAAATCACAAGGGCGTGAACTTGTCGCCTCTACCGTCAGCTTCTCCAGCAGTGGTTTGATCTCTGTAAAGTCAACTTTTTCCAACTCAACAAAAGCACTGACGCGGATAGTGTTGATACGCACACCGGATTCTGAGGCTTGGCTGCCTTCACCAAAACGCTCGCCATAACGAGTATGGAATAGGTTAATCAGTTGTAAAATATCATGTACGCTGTCAAATCGGCGAGCGTCACTTGAAACGGCGGTTTCTACGCGTTGGTTGCCATAACGCATATCAAACTCTAGGCGGAATTTAATATCTTTAATATCCAACCCCTGACGTAACAAGTCCTCTTGGCCCCGATTCTCGAGTTCGACAATCGCGTCGTTAAGTTTTGCGTAGTCTGAAAGAATGCTGTTCGTGGCGGTGTCAAATAGTACCGTATAAGTCGACAGTTCATGGATATGCAATTGGTTAACGTTGCCTGCACCTAGTGCGGAAAATACTGGACTAAACGGTGGGGACAATACACGATTTACTCCTAAGGCATTCGCGATGCCGCAGCCGTGAAGAGGGCCGTTGCCGCCGTAAGCCAGTAGTGTAAATTCGCTGGTGTCGTAACCCCGAGAGCCAAGCTCTGTCGAAATACCGTTGGCCATATTCGTGTCGGCGGTTTGCTTGATATGTTTGCATACATCCGTTATATCGAGATCAAGATCATCGCAGAGGGTTTCTTCAATGGCAAAACGGGATCGACTGGGGTTTAGTTTAATACGACCCGCCGCATAGTTTTGCGGGTCTAAGTAACCCAGTAATAAATCGGCATCCGTGACCGTAGGCAAAAGACCGCCACGGTCATAGCTGGCGGGGCCAGGGTCAGATCCTGCGCTCTCAGGGCCAATTTTAATGGTGTTATACAGTCGGTCAAAGGTTGCAATCGAGCCGCCACCAGCACCCAGGGTCACCAAATGAACCATCGGGATACTGACGAGCCAGCGGTCAATGACGGGATTAAAGTCGTAGTGCTTTTCTCCTCCTTCAACCACTATGCCGATATCAAAACTGGTACCGCCCATATCGGTGGCGACAATATTGCCTAAGTCACCATTCAGGGCCAAATGCTCAGAGGCGGCAATACCTGACACAGGGCCGGAATGTACGGTTTGCAATGCGTCAGTGGAATTGAGTTGTGCCATACCGCCGGAATTATGACTGATGAGCATGGGTTTTTCGTATCCGTTAGCCCGTAAATTACGCTCTAAGGATCCCAAACCGTGATACATCGTTTGATGTAAGTAACTATCGATAATAGTGGATACAGCTCGACTGTATTCGCCTTTTCTTCCAGCGACTTGATGGGACAGTAATAGGGGGATAGCGCCAAGTAAGTAGCTTGGGTATTCTTCTAAAAAAACTTCTCTTACCCGCAGCTCATGGTCGGTATTTACCACGCTATTGGTTAACATCACAACGATAGTTTCCGCACCTTGATCGACTAGCTGGCGTAATTTTTCCCGTAAATCATTTTCATCAAGAGGTAATAATATTTCTCCGTCATAACTGACGCGTTCTCGTAAACCTCGAATCATGGGGATGGGAACCAGAGGAGCGGGGCGTACGGCATTGGGTAAGTCTCGTTGCTGCTCAAACGGAAGACCTTCTCCATAACCTCTGCCACGAGATAGAGGGATAGTACTATTAAAGCCCTCCGTCACAAGCAGGCCAATTCTCGGGCCATTGCGTTCAATCAGCGCGTTAGTACCAAGGGTCGTGGCGTAGCGCACGGAGTCTACGCTAGCCAGTAATTCTTGTTTGTCGACGTCGATGCTTTCCACGGCGATGTCTAGGGCATTGTTAAAACCTTGAGCTAAGTTGTGGTGAGTGGTTAATGCCTTTGCACCAATATACTGCTCGTCCCACGCGACAAAGCAATCGGTAAACGTACCACCGATATCCACTGAAATTCTCCGCATTGTATTGTCCTCGACGCTATTATTTCAATGTTGGTTAATGATTATGAACGTGTCGTTCGATTGGGGTATCGGGTATCTCTGGTGTGTCAGGTATGTCACCCCATGCGTGAACCTTTTTCTTTAGATCGTCGATATCCAACTCGATATCATGTACCGGTGGGTGTCCAGGTACGGTATATTCTGTTTCAATCATCGTGCCGCAATGGGGGCAATAATATTCGAGTAATGCGGTGTAGGCGGGGTCGGGTGAAAAAGTGTAATCATAAAGTTTCGGATCAACCAAAGGCTTATGGATCTCTCTAGGGTCTCTATCGTAAACTAATAATCCGCGTTTATAGTTGCCTCTTGCAGGCGCAAGTTCGTTGTTACATGAACGGCACTCCCATTGTTCTGTATCCAAATTAACACGAAGATATTCTGTGATATTCGCTTTCATGAGCGCTACCTTTGCAATAGGAATGACGTTAGATTATTTTGGCTAGAATAAGGTCGTTGTTACCCGATATAGAAAGAGACCATCCTTCATCCACAAAGCCCGTGAAGAATTCGTCTTCTATAATCGCGGGTCCCTTTGCAAAAGCGCCAGGGTCTTGCTCACTGAGGCTGTAAATAGGAACCTGGCGTTTATCGTTTTCTGCGACCAGTAAGGTACGCTGTTGGGTAGTGACAGCAGCATGGGGTGTGGTGTTCGAGAGGGATAAAAACTCGGTGGTGGCAATGGACTTGCTGGCTTTATAAATAAGAGTTGTTTGATTCTTTGGGTCAAAGTTATCGGGGAGTTGATAGGGCGGGGATAGCACGGTGTTATCGATAACACCGTCTTCATTGGCTAGCGTTTGGCTAAGGGAGACTTCTATGTCACATTCATTAATATCGATACCTTCGGCGAATAGGTCCTTTTCGGCACGTTGCTGAGTTGTGTGAAGAGTCTCCGAAAAGGTAGTGTTAGAATTTACATTGACTCGATATTCTTGAGATATGGGCGAGAAGGCAATACCGAATGCGCTAAAGATCGCGCCGGTTGCTGGAATGATTACTTGGGAAACCCCTGTTGCTCTTGCAATACGGGTTGCGGCAAGTGCACCAGCACCCCCAAAACCTGCGAGTGTTGTATTGTCGTTAATCACAACCTCGTTCGATATATTGACGGCTATTTTTCGAACCCATGCATCTCGCATACGTTCAAGCGCGACGAATTCAGTAATACCTAGTGGGTCTGCGACTGTCGATGTGATGACGTCGCGGGCTTTGTCTTCATCCAGAGATAACTTGCCGCCAAAATAGGTGTTGGGGTCTAGTATGCCTAGCAGTAAAAATACATCGGTGATCGTGGCCTGCTTTCCACCGAGACCAAAGCATGCAGGGCCTGGTGCTGCGCCAACGGATTGTGGGCCGACGCAAATTTTTCCTTGCTTGACTGAGATAATGGAACTGCCACCGACTCCTGCGCTGTGAATGGTGGGGAAGGGGAAGCTGGTTTCTACTTTTTCGACGGCGCCATAGGGCTGTTGATCAATATCTCCATTATGAATAGCGCTAACGTCTGTTGTAGTGCCACCAACATCATAGGTCACAAGGTGAGAATAGCCGTAGTGCTTTGCCAGAGCCTTTGCACCTTGCATACCACCGCTGGGGCCTGAGCTATAGGTCTTAAGTGCCATGGTTTTGGCGACGCGGGCAGAGCCACCATCGTTACGATAAATGAGTAATGGATTATTGGTTTTTTGATCTCGTAAACGCTGGTCTGCGTTATAGAGAAACCGTTCCATTGCTGGATGTAGAAAACTATTAAATAGCGCGGTCCATGTGCGACGTTTGAATTGGTTATCATCTGCGAGTTCGTGGGCAGAAACAACGGGAACAACACCTAACAGATGGGATGGAAACTTTCGTCCGATGAGTTTACATAGCCTTGATTCGAGTGCTTTGCTATTGGGATCAGACAGCGCGAGTACTATTCTATTGGCACCAGCGGTAGCAATGTGATTGACCGCTTGCACAATATTGCGCTCGGCATCTTTACCTTCCAGCGATAGGTCAACCATGGCGATGCGCTCTCCAACCAGATCTGAAAAGAGTGCTTGTTCGTGTGAATTGGGCGTTAAGAGATGAATGTCAGCTGTATTCTCAACGATCAATCCAAGTCGAGGGCCTTTGCGTTCGACTAATGCATTGGTGCCTTGGGTCGTTGAGTAACGGATGTGGTCGGTGGATTGTAGAAGTTCATCAAGATTATCTTCGCTGCCGTAAATCTGCAGCGCGATCTTTTTTAATCCATCAAAAAAACACAAACTTAGATCATAGGGGGTGGTGAGGGCTTTGGTGTGGTAGATATCGCCGTCATCGAATACACAAAAGTCCGTCAGCGTTCCACCGTTGTCGATATTGATGAGTTTTCCCATCGTGCCCTCACTTGCATTTCAATTGGTCGTAGAAATGGATGGTGTCTGAAAAGTAAGGCAGAATCTTTACAGGATTAAATGTTTACGGTAGTAAAGATATTTCATAAGTTTACTTGTGTAAAGAAAAATATGTAAAGTAAAATAAGGGCAATAGCTGCTGGAAATATAGGCGATTTAGTCTACGGTTAAAGGTTAGGCTGATGGTGTGTTGTAGAGGGAGTCAATAAGAAGAGGGAAGTCGATAGCGTCCTTGCTCTCTGAAAGGTCAGTATGTGTTATGCGGTGTGTGATTTTTTCCGATAACTACTTGCAGTATTCCCCGTCCATCGCTTAAAAGCGCGAGCGAATGATTGAGGTTCGTTAAACCCTAACTCGTCAGAAATTTGCGATATATGTTTGTTGGTATATTTAAGCGCTTGTAACGCCATATCACATTTTAAGTTCTCGATAATTGTTTGATAACATGCACCTTCTTGTTTTAGCTTTCGGGTTAGCGTGCGAGGAGAGGTATTAAAGAACTCCGCTATGCTGTCTCTAGAAAGTAAATTGTTATTTTCAATATTGTCGGTAACGTATTTCTTTACTTTATTGGTCCATAAACACTTCGTTTCATTGTCTTTGTCAAGTGCCTTGTTTAGTTGGTCGTCCAGCGCACGAGCAGTGGACTGGTCGTAGAACATCATAGGGCTTTTTAAATGTTTTGTTTTGATCGCAGTGCGGCTATCATGACAATTAAAGCGTACTGGGCAGCCAAAGTACTCTTCATAATAATGAATAGGGAAACTCGATTCATGTTCGAAATGAACATATTCCAATGTGATAGGCGACTTTGCCAATTGCAGAAACTGGTGAATGACCAGCATATTTATTTCTACCAGGGCTTTGCCCGCCTTTCCAAATGCAGGTTCACATGAAAGCATGCAATCTGTGACTGTCTTACGTACTTGAAAATGATATTTGACCGCTGGATTGATTAGCTTTGAATATTTTTTTGTGGCTTTTGCCGCTTCTTTAAGGTTCTTAGAGGAGGCAATGGCGAGTCCAAATAATCCATGTGTCGCGACGTTAAACTCTTTCGCAATAATAATACTGTAAGGAACAGGAGATTCATGAAGCTCCATGTTTAGTTCAATTAACGCTTTTACTTGTGTTCCAGAAATGGTTACGTTCGGGGTATTAATATCTTCCAAGCCAAGACCCACATGGGTCAATACATCTCTAACGGCTTGTGGATTTCGTAGATGAGTCATCAAAATATAACTATTGGGAAACCGCATGGATTCCACAATTTGAGAGTGTGCTGTTTGTTTTGTCTCGATCTGCAACATTATTGTCTCGTTTAACCTACTGGGTTGGAACCGACGCCCATAAAATACGCCCTTATAAACATATCACCCTGGCGCGTTAGGTATAGGGTAAAAGTGGCCAAATAATTTGCGGAGAATATCGCTTTAAGCACCTCAAGTACTATGAACTGGGTCAACAAACAAAAAATTAAAGTGTGATAAGTGGCCGATTATACCTAAGGCGGGGACAAATTCGCTCTTTCGATATAGGCCAAAAGATATAGGCAATCATGCGTATTTTATATCGCTGATTGTCCGTGCAGAATTAGAGTTGTACCAGACCTAACCCTAGGTTCGGATAGCGCTAATAACAAAAAAAACGAGGGGAATAATTAATGAGTGCATATACTAAATGGTGGATTTTTGGACCACTGATCGGTTTGCTAGCGTTGGCCAACATTCGTTGTCAACTTTTTGAGAACAACCTTTTTGACACATATGCTGAAGGCGAGTGGCCTGAAGTGACTTGTGGTCCTGATGACGCAGTGTATCGTTCAGCGGATGGTCGTTGTAACGATATGGATATTAAAGCAATGGGTATGGCCGGTATGCGTATGGGCCGTAACATCCAGGAAGACCTTAATCACCAGGATACCGAAAACCTAATGGTTCCGAATCCTCGTGATGTTAGTAAGGAGCTACTGACCCGTACAGAAGAAGGCGTTAAGGAAGTTCCTTTCTTAAACTACCTTGCCGCTTCGTGGATTCAGTTCATGATTCACGATTGGTTTGAGCACGGTAAGCGTGATCATAGCAACCCAATGCAGGTTCCTGTCGCTGAAGATGACGTGCATAACATGGGCGAAGGCCACATGAATGTTGGTCGTACTAAAGCGGACCCTTCAAAGGATGTTAACGATGGTCGTCCAGCAACTTTCCTAAATGAAAACACGGCATGGTGGGATGGCTCACAGCTCTACGGTAGCGACCAAGAGACTCAGAATTCTCTACGTAGCTTCGAAGATGGTAAGATGACAGTGGTTGATGGTCGTCTACCAATAGATCCTGCTACCGGCATCTCTATGACTGGGTTTAGCGAGAACTGGTGGATTGGTCTAGAAATCATGCATACCTTGTTCGTGCTAGAGCATAACAAGATTGCCGATATGCTAGCGGCTTCTTACCCTGAATGGGAAGATGAGCGTTTGTTCCAAACGGCTCGTTTGATTAATGCAGCAGAGATGGCAAAAATCCATACTGTTGATTGGACCCCAGCGATTCTTAAGAACGATATCCTTCGTGACGGCATGTTTGCTAACTGGCGTGGTCTATTACCTTCTTGGGTTCCTCGTTTAGGTGATCCTGCGACTGACGGCATCATGGGTGGTAAGACTCACCTAGAAGGTGTTCCATTCAGCCTGACTGAAGAATTCACTGCAGTATACCGTATGCACCCATTACTACGTGATGACTTCCCTCTACGTGACTACGTAACTGATGAAATAATCGGTGAGAGCCAACTAGAAGAGCATTCTTTTGCTGGCGCTGCAGGAATCCATGAAGAAGTGGGTCTAACGAACTTGTTCTACTCGTTTGGTCGTACTAAGCCTGGTTTGTTGGTTCTTAACAACTTCCCAACATTCCTAACCAACTTCAACCGTGAGCCTGGTGGTGGTGTAGTTGATTTGGCTGCAGTAGACATTCTACGTGATCGTGAGCGTGGTATCCCACGTTACAACGAATTCCGTCGTCAAATTGGTCTGAAAGCGGTTAATGACTTCACTGACATCACTCCTGATGTTGAGCAAGCAGAGCGTCTACGTGCGGTATACAACGATGATATCGAAGCGCTTGACGTAATGGTTGGATCGTTTGCTGAAGGTTACCGTCCTCCTGGTTACGGGTTTGGTGAAACATCTTTCCAAATCTTCATCGCAATGGCTTCACGTCGTTTGATGGCTGACCGATTCTACACTGTTGATTACCGTCCTGAGATTTACACCCAGGAAGGTCTAGATTGGATTGACGACAACAACTTCCAGAGCGTTGTTATTCGTAACATGCCTGAGTTGGCTGGCCGTCTAGAGAACGTTGAAAATGCCTTCTTCCCTTGGGATGAAGAGAACGAGTGGTACGACCTTAAAGTTCGTAAATTATAATTCGTTTTTGGCATATTCCCTTTGGAGTTGGCCTTTGCGCCAATTCCAAGGGGTACCCCTGAATTGAGAGAGAGAGTAACAATGGATAATAAAGAATTCGACAGCGTAATGACGCGTAACCTGTCACGCAAGCAATTCCTTAAATTGTCAGCAGGCGTTGCAGCAGCAACGACTGTAGGTCCAACGTTGACAGGTTGTGCTGCAACAGGACGCAAGCTTAAGTTCACTGCAATCGATGATGTGTTGGCAGAGCTAGTACTGATTGAAGCGAACCTAGATACCGTCGTTATGGATCAACCTTATACCTTATATAAGGCGCTTACCCATATGGCTCAAAGCATGGAGTATTCCATGACAGGCTATCCAAAGCTTGACTCTGCATTCGTGCAATCGATCAAGAAGTTAGGCTTCTTAATATTTAAGTCACAAGGTTTTATGTCTCATGACTTGGGCGCACCGGTACCTGATGCTCCTGAGATTCCTGATGAAGGCGTTATGGCCGATGCATTCTTGCGTTTACGTAATGCATGTAGTGATTTTCAGGTGTATACCGGCGCATTGCACCCACACTTTTCTTACGGTGAGTTGGACTACGACGACTGGACGTTGGCACATGTTTTCCATTGTGCAAATCACTTTTCTGAGCTCACTTATATGGGCGCTGCAGTTGAAACTATTGCACCTGAAGCATAGGTTGTTGCACGTAAATCAGCAGTAAAAAATAACAATAATACAAGAGAAAATCCCAATGAAACGTTCACCGTTTATTATTTCTGCGCTGCTTCCTACAATGTTTTTGGTTGGCTGTGGTGGTGAGGTGGAAACACAAAGAGCAACCGCTGATAGCCCTGATCTTACAGGACTGTGGCGAATGAATTTGGACTCAGCTCAAGGCAGCTTGCGTGCAGATTCGAATATTAGTTTTACACTGGAAGAGACCGCGAATGGACTCGTAATGACGGAATGTGCTGGTCGAACTAGCGGTATTTTGGATCGCGAAAATGATTCAATATCCGGTTTACCGGTGAGCCCGTTCACCATTGAAGATAATGATACATTAAGTGCTACTGATGACTTAGGTGTTGCGAATGCATCTAAAATGGATCTCAGTGCGCGCTTTGATATGGGCAGCGTCACGTTGTCCGCGAGCGAATTAGGGAACCTACGTTTTTCTGATTTGTGTGTCTTGTCGTCGAGTGCAAGTGTTATTGGTGTGACTACGCAGGATAAGATTGCGGGCACCACACTGTATAATGGTGAGCCATTGCTGGTTGAAGTGACGGTTAATGGAAATATTCGTAAAGGCACCTATGGATTGGCAAGAGAGCCAGGGTCTGGTGAGGCTAGCCTTCGTTTGCAATCGCAAAGCCTAAAAGCGGGTTTGAACCGCACTGAGCTGACGTTAGCTAGCGGTACACTTAATATCACTGAAGATGGTGTGGTATGGATGAAGGGTGATTTTGACGGCATCATGCCAAATGGAAACAGCCTTTCTGGAACCTTTGAGTTTGAAAAGCCATAGGCTAAATCTATAGAAGTAAATTTTTAATGTAGCGATTGTACACGCAGCCGCTATTTCTTAATGCCGGTATCGGGCTCTGTTGTGGAGTTGGGTACCGGTTTTTTTATGCACTTTTTTTGTGCGACGCGCAAGTGCACCTATTGGATATTGTTATATTGTAGGGAGGTTTCTAAATGTCGCTGGTTAGATAATGATTGAACTGGGCTCCATCAGAATATAGAGTATCCGCCGGTTAATAACGTTACAAAGGATACGTTGATATGAATGATATGGAAGGTCAAAAGCCTTGGGGTATGGAAGTTAACTCTTTTTGCATGCTTATGCATCTAAGCCAATTAGCGAGCTTGGTACTACCAGGGTTAGGGCTTATTTTGCCATTGGTCATGTGGCTCACCAATAAGGAGCTGTCGAGCGTGGTCGATCGGCATGGAAGAGTGATTGCCAATTGGATGATTAGTGCACTGATATATTCTGTGATCAGTGGGGCGTTAGTATTTATATTTGTCGGTGTCATTGGTTTGTTTGCGATTGGAGCCTGTAATGTGTTCTTTGCCATTATTGGCGCGGTCAAGGCTAGTAACGGCGAATCGTGGGATTACCCGTTAAGCATTGGTTTTTTCGGAAAGAACAACATCAGCGGTGATCAATCTCTCTAGGGGTAGTACATGTCTTTCATGGATGATTTTCGAGCGGGCATTCGTTATCCGTTCGCCGATAGCGAGTGGCTTAGGAAGTTATGGCCACTACCGCTTATTGCTGCAATACCTATACTCGGCGTTGTTAGTCTGCTGATTCTCAAAGGTTGGCGCTTTCAAATGGTCAAGCAGATGGTGGGTGGGAGTACCGAGTTACCTGAATTTGATTTGTGGGTAATGCTCAAACGAGGGGCGTTATTGTGGGTGGTGATGATTGCTCACATATTCATTCCTGGTGTTTTGTGCGCGATACTGGGATTGGGTGGACCGCTAAGCTTGATAGCGGATTTATATCAGATCATCGATGAGGGCTTTTCCTCTTGGGCCAAATCTGCCCCAACGGATTGGGCGCTAACAATTTTCATCTATGTGATGTGGGGGGTTATCTCATTTCCTGTTTATCAATCTGGAATGATTCGATACGCGCTAACGGGAAATTGGAAATCTATGTTGAACGCACCAGCCAACTTTTTGGTATTCCTCCGGTTCTCCCATTGGTTTGCCAAGTTCTATGTTAGTTGGTTACTGCTATCTTTGGTTATTTTGGCAGTAGATTCCGTGCTGGTATTTACGGGAGTGGGGGTGTTGGTTATTCCTACTTTTACTGTCTGTGCATACTACGTGACATCGGCCTATGAACTTGGCCACTTAGCGAAGCGCTTACATTCGTCAGAAGTAGTTGTGAATGAAGGTAGGCCTATCGATATTGGGCAAGTATGACGTGGTGACGTTATTGTAGCTAGACAATTCATCTGTCTGGTCGTTTAATACTACGACCACTTGACGAAAAGTAACAAAAACGAGGGAAGATAAAATGACTGCAAATAATACAGCAATAAAGGAAGTTGAGCTTCAGGACCCCCAAGCAGTGGTAGAGGGTTTTCTAGATGCGTGTAGTGCGCTGGATTTTGACCTTGGAATGACGTTTATAGATGAGCATTGCGTCTACAAAAACATGCCTTTTCATACGGCAAGAGGGAAGGCGCGCATTAAGCGGGACCTAACCAGTATGCAAAAATCCATGAACTTGTTTGAGGTTGAAATGGTTAATATTGCTGCAAGCGGGAAGACCGTATTAACGGAACGTGTGGATACTATTGCTGGCCGTTTCTTTAGGGTGGAGATACCACTGATGGGTGTGTTTGTGGTGGAAAATGGAAAAATCACTGAATGGCGTGATTATTTTGATTGGACGTCAGTGTTTGGAAGGATGGGGCGCAGCGTCATTAGAAATCCGTTTAAATCGTAAGTTGATTGCTTGTAGAGCTTGCTGAAAATTGTTCCAAAGCAATGCCTAACTGGTATAGTCTAATATTTGAGCTAAGCGCTGTATCGTTGATACTATATGACCTGTAGAGGGTTCTACAACATAAGCCACAGAGTTATCCACAGAAATTGTGGGCAACTTGCGGCTTCGTTTACCCTCGGTTAGATTTAATGGTTCTTTAGTTAGAACTTGTTCGACTTTCGGCCCCTTCAAGCAAGCGTTTGGTTTTAATGATAGCTCTTGTGTGTGTGCCTGCCCCCGCTTTACCTCCTCGATCGAAAAGTGCTACATCAAATGCGTGAAGCTTGCCTTCTATTCCTTTGTACGTTGCTACTGCGGTAACGACTTCGTCATTTAACGTTGCGGCTAGGTGGTTAACATTCACGTTTACCCCTACTGAAAGCTCTCCCTCGTTTAGTAAGGGTTTCATCAAGCGAGCAGCGGCGAGCTCCATTAAGGCGACCATTCTTGATGTGGCGTAGACCTCTGGGAAGTTATCTTGGTTGAAGTGAATTTGTAGTGGTGAGTAATTATACTGGATCTTGTTTACTCATCCTCTGGTTTTTTTGTTTGCGGTGACGCAACAAATATTTCGACCAAATAAGTGTTTCATTTTTGTTGCAGTGTTATTACTGGAGCTATGCTACTAGCGTAAAATAAGCTAAATGCATAGGGGGATAATCGTTTTTTGCATATTAGTTCGTACGATTATTTTTCGGATTGTAGAAAAAATAACTATCCTAAAAATGGAATAAACTTTTTATATAATTTATAACAAATCTCTCTTTGTTTTTTCTACAGTTGTCGTATAGTCGAGACATAAAAATAATTATACCAATAAAAAATCCGATAAGGAGTATCGGTCTATGCGTACACTATTAGTCCTTCTAATGTTATGTTTTACTGCGGTTAGTCATGCTGTTTCTACAGCCGAAAATCAACGCATTTACGTTAACTCTGATTTTAAGCGGGCGGAGGTTTTTCCGTCGAATAGCAGAGGGTTACCAATTCTCAAAGATATTGTTGTTGCGGATGTACTGAACAAGAAAGTGAGTTTTATCGTTCGAAAAAAAGGGTTTAATCCGAAAAAAATTATAGTGGTTCAAAAATCCCTATTTTCTAAAAAGATAGAACGATTACAAACTAAAGTAATTTCTCTATCTGATTTAGATGCTTATCGAGTCACCGTGACGTTGAAAGATGATGATCTGCCGTTAGTGGTCTTTAGAGTGGGCAGCTTCTTGTCTGGCTCAGATTATTTTGTAGCCATCAATGATCTTCAGCAAGCCGGTGTCGCGGAATTGCAAAATAACAAGCGTTTGCCAGCTCGAAATCAATTGAAGTATGTGGAAACGTTGTTGTTGTCCTATCCAAGTAATTTCACATTGCATAGGATGCAAACAGATTTATCAATAGTTGTTGACCGTCTGGATGATGCTGCTAGAACGAGAAAACGTACCTATGCGGATAAAATGGCATTTAAAGCGGCATTAGCGCTGGAAAAGAATACCACTAATCGATACGAATGGAAGGAAGGCTACCAGCGTTATTTAAAGCTCTATCCGAATGGTAAGTATGTCAACAAAGCGAAAGAAAGTTTGCGCCGTATTCAATTGGGTTTACAAACGGAGCGTAATACTACTAACCCCCAATCGGAGGGTGATCAAAGTATATCGTTGCTTTCGCTATTTAGCATAGGGTAGTGAATGTGCGTTAGGAGTGGAACCCAAGAGAGACTTCAGGTTATGCTAGCCCTAGGATTCAGGGTTAGTATTAGGGAGTTGCTATGCAGAGGTATCTTTATTCTTGGTTATTATTGGTAGGTGTAGGGCATGTGTTGCTCGGACTTGCGTTTATCCTTGTGGCGAAAACATCGTTGATCGATCCATATCTGAGCTATCTCTATGTGGTTTTTTCTATTCCGTCAGATACTTCCTTAGCAAGTAACGCCAATGAGTCATTGTTGAGAACTATCCTTCAACTTTTTGGGCCGACGATTGCAAGTTGGGGGGCTCTTTTTTGTATCGCGGTATCCAGTTATATGCGACTTGGTGATCAGCGCATAAAAATGGGTATCATCTTGGCGCTATTAATCTGGTTTATGATTGATTGTAGCTTGTCTGTTCTCAATGGGATCAATGCTCATTTGGTGATTAATATTCTCGCTTGCATTTCCATACTTCCTCCCTTAGTCATGTTAAAGCCAAATACATCGATAAATTGATGCCACAATTCATCATAATTTGACCATCGTAGTGTCCCTATTGCTTGATTAGTATGTAGGGACACTTGGTTTCAATTGTTTATAGAACAGGATGTCAAACTGACATGAGAAAATTACTGCTATTTCCTTTTGTGCTTCTCTCTTTTCTGGTAGGAAAGGTTCAGTGGGCTGCCCCGCCATGGTTGCTAGTGGTAGGGCGTTTTCGATCTTCTCGCCCTGGCTATTTCTGGGGCGCCATTGCTCTGCTGATTGCTGTGATGACGGGGGCTAGCTACTACGATAGTCTGCCTAAACCCGTCAGAGTGAAAGGCGTTATTCAATCGCTTGATGTGACTGGCAATGTAGAGGGTGCTCAGCCGGACCTGCTGCGCGTCAATTTCTCCTATGATACTGATGATCTTAAGCCCGATCAGCAGCGACCAGAAGGAGAGCCGTCCGTTGCTCGTATCGATCTATTAGGAGAGCGTGTTACTTCTGGGATAAGGTTATCCCCAGTGAAAAAAGGGCAGTGGACGTGGGTGAACGATAACACGTTGCATTTTACTCCAGAGAACGATTGGGCCCCTGGAGTTAATTATACGGTCTCTTTTGATAAATCCATTTTCTCTTCTGAAACATTACTCGCAGAGAGTGAGTACGTATTTACCACCCCTGAGTTGTCATTTTCAGTTTCTAATCTTGAATTTTATCAGGATCCTTTGGATACCTCTATTCGTCGCGTAGTAGCAACATTGGGCTTTAGTCACCCCGTGGATAAACAGAGCGTAGAGGCTATGTTGGCCCTCAGTATGAGGCCGTCTGGGGCAGGGTTGGTTGTGACCCCGAAACCTTTTAGCTTTAGTGTCAGCTATGACAAGAATTTACGTGAAGCTTATATACAGTCCGAGCCGATTTCGCTTCCGCAGCAACCAAGCTATATGAAGGTGTCTGTAGAAAAAGGCGTGAAGTCGATTTTTGGCGGTGAACAAAGCCACGTAGAAATAGAGCAAAAGGTATTAATCCCTGATATTTATAGCTTCTTAAAAGTATCGCAGGCCGAAACTCGTATTGTAAGAAACCTTGAGAATGATCCGGAGCAAATGCTCACATTGGAATTTACCGATGATATCTCGATAGGAGAATTGAAGGACAAAATATCACTCTATCAACTACCGGCTAAAGGTGAGCCACTGGGTAAGAGCTATTGGCGTGGGCCAAGAAAAGTGAGCAATGATGTGTTGAGTCATAGTAAGAAGCTCCCTTTAGATATATTGGTAAACGAAAGGGATGCGTCGAAGTTATACAGTTTACGTGTAGATATTCCAGAAAATCGTTACCTGTATGTCAAAATTGAGCCTAAATTGACATCCGTCAACAATTTTGTCCACGGATCTTTCTATGACACCGTGCTCAAGAGCCCTGATTACCCCAAGGAGATCGATATAGCGGGCGAAGGGTCCATATTAACTTACTCCGGTGAACGTCACTTGAGCGTCTTGTCTCGTGGATTAAAAGGCCTTAAATATACCGTTGGAAAACTCAAAGCGGGTCAATTGAACCATTTGATAACCCAAACCAACGGGGACATCAGTGATCCTCGTTTTAGTAACTGGAATTTTAACGAGCAGAATATCGCTGAGTTCTCTGAGGTGGTGGTGGATATTCCATCAGATCATCCAAAAACATCTCATTACTCTTCGCTTGAACTGGGGCAGTTTCTTGAGGAAAGTAAGCGCGGCGTGGGTTTGTTCTTCGTCAAAGTGGAAGGCTGGGATAGCAAGCATAACCGTCAAGTAGGCTATGTTTCGGATAAGAGGCTAATACTGATTACGGATTTAGGCGTGATCGTTAAAAATAACCGTAACACTACCCACGATGTGTTTGTACAATCGATCCAAACTGGCTCGCCTGTGTCGGGTGCTAGCGTGACGCTGCTGGGTAAAAATGGTATTCCATTGTTCACACGAACGCTTTCTGACGCAGGCCATACCTCATTTCCATCAACGAAGGATTTTAGAAAGGAAAAGCAACCTACTGTCTATGTGGTCAAGCATGGAGACGACATGTCCTTTATTCCATTCAATCGCCACTCTAGACAAATTAATTTGACGCGATTTGATATAGGAGGGGTTCGAAAGAGTAATTATCAACAGGATGCGCTTAATGCGTATCTGTTTTCTGATCGTGGTATTTATCGCCCAGGGGAGACGATTACCGTTGGCTCCATTGTGAAGAATAGCGATTTTAGCAATGTTGAAGGTATCCCGTTGGAATGGGTGATTCGAGGTCCGAGAAATAACGAGCTTAGTGTTAAGAAGATCACATTACCCGAGATGGGTTTCTTCGATTTTCAATATGCCTCTGATACCACGTCAGATACAGGGCGATATAAAGCCTCTCTTCATCTTGTGCGGGATAATAAATACCGTGGTAGGGAAGTGGGTTCTACCTATTTCTCTGTCGAGGAATTTCAACCTGACACGATGAAAATCGAAAGTCGATTAGTTGATGTGACAAGTACTGGGTGGTTGAATAAAGAGAGTGTGAAGGCAAAGGTATCGTTACAGAATTTGTTTGGTGTACCTGCGCAAGATAGAAAAGTTTCGGGACGTATGACTGTCACCCCCACCACATTTAATTTTTCACCCTATCAAGATTACACGTTTACTGACCCCTATGCTGATAAGAATAACAAGCCGCTGCAGTTGGACGAGTATTTGCCTGAGATGAACTCGGATGCTGATGGTTTGGCAGAGTTCGTTATGGATTTACAGCGTTTCAGACAGGGAACTTATCGATTACGTTTTGTTACGGAAGGTTTTGAGCAAGGAGGAGGGCGCAGTGTGATGGCGTCTAACTCCATACTTATCTCACCGTTAACGTCGTTGGTTGGGCACAAGGCGGATGGTCGGTTGGATTATATCAATACGAATACAGAAAGAAATATTGAATTTATTGCTCTCAACTCCCAAATTAAACGCATTGAACTGTCGGGCATGACGGCCTCGATAAAAGCAATACAACGGGTTTCAACGCTAGTAAAGCAAAAGAATGGTACTTATCAATATCAGTCAATTAAGAAAGAAAACGAAATTTTGACTCAACCTCTAGACCTGCCGGTAGAAGGTTATATCTACAGCATTCCAACGACAGACGCAGGAGATTTCGCGATTGAGATATTTGATGCTAATCAGGTTAAGTTATCCCGAGTAGAATATTCAGTCGTAGGCCATGGAAACCTAGCGGGTAAGTTAGATAAAAATGCCGAGTTGCGTGTGGTATTAGATAAGTCAGACTATTTACCCGGTGACTGGATTGAAATGAATATTAGGGCTCCGTACGCGGGGGCAGGGCTGATTACGATAGAAACGGATAAGGTACACCACTTCACGTGGTTTTCATCGGAGGTAGAGAGCAGCATACAGAGAATAAAAATACCTGACACTCTCGAAGGCACAGGTTATGTGAATGTGACTTTTGTGCGGGATGTTGGGTCAAAAGAAATATATGTTAGCCCGCTTAGTTATGCTGTATTGCCCTTCTCAATAGATAAGAGTAAGCGAAAAATCGATATTGATTTGGCTGTCAATGATATTGTTCGTCCGGGGGAGCCGATGACAATGTCCTATTCAACGTCAGCTCCAGCAAGAATCGCTATTTTTGCGGTGGATGAGGGAATCCTGCAAGTTGCAAAATATCAGACGCCGAATCCACTGAGCCACTTCTTGAAAAAGCGTGCGTTGGAAGTGAATACACTACAAATACTGGACCTTATTCTGCCTGATTTTAATGTTGTTAAGACCCTGTCTGCAAGTGGTGGTGGATCTACGGCAAGAAAAGCGCTGGGTAAAAATATCAATCCTTTTGCGCGTAAGACTGATGCTCCTGCGGTTTACTGGTCGGGGATACATGATGCAGGAACGGACGCTCGCACGGTGACCTTTACTGTGCCTAATACTTTTGCAGGGGCATTGCGTGTTATGGCTGTTGCAGTTGGGGAGGCATCTGTTGGGACTGCCACAGATAGCACCACGGTAAGAGGACCTTTTGTTATCTCACCTAACGTTCTGACCCAAGCTGCACCAGGTGATGAATTCGTGGTGACAGTGGGTATTGCGAATATTATTGATGGTTCTGGTGATAATGCGTTGGTTACACTGAAAAGCTCGGCGTCGTCGGGTTTAGAGATACTAGGCAATGCAGAATCTACGTTACGTATTGATGAGGGAGGGGAGGGCTCAATTAGCTTGCGTGTGAGAGCAAAGCAACAGTTGGGTGCTGCCACGCTAACATTTGATGTGTCTCATAAAGAGGAGCACTCTCGGCGCACTGCTAGCCTTAGTATTCGGCCTGTAATGCCATATCGAACCAGTCTAATGAGTGGTTTTGATAGCGATGGTGATGTGAGGTTAACGGTAGAACGTGACTTATATAGCAATCTTGCTACTCAAACCATTGCCGCCTCAACCAGCCCACTTGTGGTGGTTGATGGTCTAACGGATTATCTAGAAAACTTTCCTCACGGCTGTACGGAACAGGTGGTGAGCAAGGTGTTCCCATTGGCGGGGTTGATGACACATCCTACCTACGCTCCACACGTGACAAAAGTGAACGAATTCTTTACACACCTCATGGGTAAATTACGAGAGAGACAGCAGGCGGATGGTGGCTTTGCCTATTGGCCTGGGCAAACGTATACCGCTGAATATCCTTCCATCTATGTGATGCACTTCCTTATTGAATCCAGTCAGCTTGGCTATCCCGTTCCATCCGACATGTTGCAGAGAGGTAAAGATTACCTGGCTGATTATGTGGGTCGAGCATCCGAGACTATTGACGATGCAAGGAGTCGAGCAATTGCGGTATACCTACTGACGAGAATGGGATCAGTAACCACTAATTACTTGGTGGATTTGGAAGAGTCGCTGGGGAAAAATCATAAGGGCATATGGGAGCAAGATATATTGTCTGCCTATATCGCGGCGACATATCAATTACTGCAAAATGATGCTGAAGCTAATCGCTTGATACAGCAATATCAATTGGGCGAACAGTCCTGGAAAGGGCAAGGTGATTTCTATTCGACCCTGACGCTAGATTCGCAGTACGTCTATTTGTTGTCTAGACACTTTGAACAACGAGCTCGAGCGTTGGATGGCGAAGATATTTTGACTCTCACCGATCCAATTTTTAAAGGAGAGTATAATACGATTGGTGCAGCCTATGGGATTTTGGGTCTGGGTGCTTATAGTAAACTTGTCATGGATGACAAGGTCGATACAGCTATGCGCTTTTTGGCGACCTCTTTGGCAGGGGAGCAACAAGAGCTTAAATCTAACGCAATACCGTTTAATACGGCAGGTTACTCCGTCGGTACTAAAACGTTGTCGTTGGATGCTGGTATGCCGCTGTTTTATCTTAACTCACAGGCGGGTTTTGATCGCCCCTCTGGGGCACAGACAGTGAAGAGCGGTATCGAAATTCATCGCGACTTTATTGATGACGATGGAAATAGTGTGACTCGGTTTGAGCAAGGTAAAGAGTTGACGGTGCGTTTAAGAGTCAGGGGGCTGCTAAGCAAAACGCTGACCAATATTGCGGTGATCGATTTATTGCCCGGTGGCTTTGAAGTGATACGAAGCTCAGTATCAAGAAAGGCCTATGGTTGGCGAGCTGATTATGTTGACATACGGGAGGATCGTGTGGTGTTTTATGGTAGTTTTGATTCTTCGGTGAGAGAGTTGACGTATAAAGTAAAACTAACGGCGGCGGGAAAGTTCAGTATTCCTCCTTCTTTTGCTGAGTCGATGTATGATCGCTCAATTACCGCTATCTCTACAGCGGGTGTGTTCGACGTTTTTGATGATAAGCATTAAGAGCGGCGGCATCAGGAAAGTCATGACACCGCGCATAATCTCTCGAGTATTGCTCGTGGGATTGTGCGCGGTGTCATGTGGATTGATACTTTGGTATGCGCTATGTCCCAAACCCGAGTTACGTTCTTTTACGACGTATTCGACCGCATTATTTGATAAGCGTGGAGAGCTGCTGCGTATTACCTTAGCGGAAGATGATCGGTATCGTGTATATGAGCCGATCGATAATATTTCGGAAGCGTTTGTTGCCGCGACGATAATGTATGAAGACCAGTCTTATTATGATCATGCCGGTGTCGATATTGTTGCTATCTTTCGGGCCTTTTGGGTGACCTATATTCTGGGAGAGCGACGGATGGGGGCTTCGACGATTGTTATGCAGGTGGCGCGGCTTCGATGGGGGATAGCATCAAGTAGCCTAGCGGGTAAGATTCAACAAATATTCCGCGCCCTTCAGCTTACTCGGCACTTTAGCAAGCAAGAGATTTTGGAACTGTATTTTAATCTAGCACCTTATGGGGGAAATATAGAAGGCATTGGTGCGGCAAGCTTGATCTACTTTGATAAACCCGCATCAGCGCTCAGCTTCCCTGAGGCGCTGACCTTGGCGGTAATACCTCAGAACCCCAATAAACGTAACCCGGCGATAAAACGGGGTTATGCTGCCCTCAAGGTGGCTAGAAATAATCTTTATAGACGCTGGGTTGAAGAGAATCCTCAGGCGGTTAGCAAACAAAAGCATATGGCGATGCCGCTACAGGTTCGTGCATTGAGTGCTTTACCTTTTCGAGCGCCGCATTTTTCAAACTACATGTTGGCTTCTCAATCTCGATGGGCGCACGGGAAGCTAACAACAACGCTGGATGGACGAATACAGAAGACCTTCGAGAAAGTTACTCACGCGTACTTAGCGTCAAAATCGGCATTAGGAATGCATAACGCGTCAGCACTGTTATTGAATTACCAGACGATGGAAGTCGAAGCGATGGTAGGGTCGGCTGATTTTTTTAATAATGATATACAGGGGCAGGTCAATGGTACGCTTGCTAAGCGCTCTCCGGGGTCGACACTTAAGCCATTTGTGTATGGGCTGGCAATAGACGAAGGTATCATTCACCCAATGAGTCTTCTTAAAGATTCACCCAAGAAATTCGGAGGCTTTACCCCAGAAAATTATGATAAGCAATTTCGAGGGCCAATTGTTGCTAAGGATGCATTGATTGAAAGCCGTAATGTCCCGGCAGTTTGGTTGCAAGCACAGCTATCTCATCAATCTTTCTACGATTTTTTGTTGTCTGCCGGTGTAAGAGGGCTAGCGGATGAGTCTTTCTACGGGTTAGCGTTGGCTCTAGGGGGAGGAGAACTGACGATGATGGAGTTGGCATCTCTTTATGCTAGCTTGGCAAATTTGGGTGTAGTAAAACCCATTGTCAGTGTGAAACGAACTCAATCTGATGTTAGCGCTAAAGGCAAACGTATACTGAGCCCAGAAGCGAGCTTTTTGGTACTTGATATGTTGAAAGGTAATGCGTCGCCCCATGATTTACGTTCAGGCTTGTCATTATTGGAGGCTGATGATATTCCGTGGAAAACCGGTACTTCCTGGGCTTTTCGCGATGCATGGGCAGTGGGAGTGTCTGGTCCGTATGTGTTGGTTGTGTGGGTCGGTAATTTTGATGGCCGTGGTAACCCCGCTTTTGTTGGCAGAAGTGCTGCGGGCCCGTTACTATTTTCGTTATTTGATGTGATTGATAAAGCAGATACATGGAAAGTTGAATCACTGCTGTCCGAAAGAAATCTTAATTTGAAAAAAGTAGCGGTGTGTAGAAATACTGGTGACTTATTGGAAAAGCGTTGTCCAAGCTCGGTTGAATCTTGGTTTATACCGGGTGTGTCTCCTATCAAGTCGTCAAATGTTTACCGTTCAGTGATATTGGATAAAGTGACTGGGCTCCGTACGTGTGGCCCCACAACACAACAAACGGTAGAGCGAATTTTCGAATTTTGGCCATCGGACTTTCTACGCATATTTTCTCAAGCAGGTATCTCACTGAAGACACCGCCTAGCTATGTACCAGGTTGTAGCCTGGAACAGAAAAGTACCTCAGGGCAAAAGCCCACGATAACGTCACCTCAGCAACGTGTCGATTACGTTATTCAAAGTGATAGCGCAGGCGAGGAGATGATCCCATTTACCGCAACGGTGGATTCAGATGTTGAATCCTTGTTTTGGTTTGTGAACGGTAAATATGTCGGGCAAGCAAAGTCTTCGGAAGCTTTTTATTGGCAAGCAACAAACGGTGACTTTGTGGTAAACGCGGTGGATGATGCAGGGCGAAGCGCCACCAAGAATGTGAGGGTACTTCAATTTTAGAAAGGGTGACAAACCCTTGAGACTGTAAAGTCACTCCTCTGCGGGATGTAATAATAGCCATAACCTGTTACGGTTTAACCTTTGGTTTTAACGAGTAGCGAGTATGAAAAACGGTAAGATTGTCGGTACAGTGAAAGAGGTGTGGCGCTATCCTGTGAAGTCCATGCAAGGCCAGAAAATCCCCCATAGCCAGATAGCAAAATTTGGTGTTATAGGTGATCGTGGCTGGGCAGTGAAAGATGACGATGTAGGAGAAATCAGAGGCGTCAGGAAATTGCCAAAATTACTTAATTACTCTGCTGCCTACGTGACTGAGCCTAGCGCAACGATGATTCCGCCTGTACGCATTACGCATCCGACAGGTGAGTTATCTGATGTAATTGATACAGAGCATCAAGCGGCAATGTCCGAGTATCTAAAAAAACCGGTAAGCTTATGGCCCTTGCAACCGAAATCAAATGTTGGGCACTATCGATTAGCGGAAATGGCAAATTCGAAGGATCTGCGCAATCAATTCGGTACGGATACAAACCCGGATATATCGTCTATCTCCCTTAAGCTGCTGTTGGAGCTGTCTGTATTTGCTACCCCTCTTGGCCGTTATTACGATGCGTACCCGCTGCATTTACTTACCACCGCGTCCTTAGTTGAAATGGCGAATTGCGAACCGAAAGGTGATTTTGATGCGCGGCGCTTTAGGCCCAATATCGTGATAGACAGCGGGGATGATCAGCAGGGTTTTGTCGAGTTTGGTTGGACAGGGGGAGTACTTGCTATTGGAGATACGCTGATCAAATGTGAAACACGCACGGTGCGTTGCTCAATGCCTGCGCAACCCCAGCCAGGGCTTTCCAAAAATGCAGCGGTAGTAAAATCCTTGGTCGCAAATACCGATCGACACCTTGGTATCTATGCCACAGTAATCAGAGAAGGTAGGATTAAGGAGGGGGATGACGTGGTACTCTATACCCCTCGTTTAATGAAGGTCAAACAGGCGCTAGAGCCGATAACCAATTCGATTAAACGTAAATTGTTAGACGCGTCGTTAAAAGCGGCGGACTATATGTCTGAGAAGAATTCTTCAAACCCTTAAAGGAATAAATGTTAATGAAAAAGACAGTGGTTATTACCGGTTGTAATCGAGGCATTGGATTGTCGTTTGCGGACCTGTATAAGAAACAAGGTTACCAAGTATTCGCGTTGTGTCGCAAAAGTACCGTTGAGCTGGAAGCGCTGGGTGTTGAAATTGTCGAAGGTGTAGACGTATCCAGTGATGGTGTGGGTGCTGTATTGAAAGAGAAACTCACGGGCGTTAATATCGATATTTTGATCAATAATGCCGGTATTCTTAAGAATGAAGTGCTGGGGCAAATTGATTACAGTTCTATTCGTGATCAATTCGAAACGAATTCATTGGGTCCGCTAAGGGTAACTGAAGCGCTATTAGATCAGATTTCAGACGGTGGTAAAGTAGCTCTTATTACCTCCCGCATGGGGTCGATTACCGATAACGGCAGCGGTGGACGGTATGGGTACCGTATGTCTAAAGTGGCGCTGAATATTGCGGGGGTTTCATTAGCAAAGGATGTTGCACCCAAGGGCATCGCAGTTGCAATACTGCATCCTGGGCTCGTCGGAACGGAAATGATTGGCGGCCATGGTGATATAACACCCGATCAAGCGGCTGAACGATTGGCCGCGAGAATAGAAGGGTTAACGATGCAAAACAGCGGTACCTTCTGGCATTCCAATGGGGAAGAGCTACCGTGGTAGCGTCGTTGAGGTAAGGGTTATGTGGCTACAAACGGAAATTCGCTTAGCGCCTCGATCTCGAGGTTTTCATTTAATCACCGATGAGGTGCTTGCGAACATCCCGCAGCTGTCCAATGTGAACGTGGGCATCATGAATGTCTTCATAAAACATACTTCTGCGTCGTTGACGATTAATGAAGACGCTGATCCTACCGTACGAGACGATTTTGAAAGCTATTTTAATCGTGCGGTGGCGGAGAACGAACCTTACTACCGGCATATGGATGAAGGGAGTGATGATATGCCTGCACATATCAAGAGTAGTCTGCTGGGCTCGAGTATTAATATTCCAGTCACGGATGGTCAGCTCAATATGGGGGTGTGGCAGGGGATTTATCTTTGCGAACATCGTAATCAAGGTGGATCGCGATCATTGGTAATCACGGTGTCTGGTGAGTGATTAGCGCTCTTATTGTTTTTTCGAATGAGGTTGAGTCTTGTGCTCATCCTCATTCGCGTCCTTGAGGTTATCGCGTAGATTCTTCATGTTGTCCCGAACCTTGATTGATCGCGCGAGCTTTTTTTCGATAGCTTTATTATTGGGATCAAATTTTATTAGATATTCCCATAGCGATATGGCGAGTTGGATGTTGCCATCCAAATAGAAGGCGTCTGCCTTTTTATCAAGAATGTCTACATTGTGGGTCAATACGTTGTTTGCACGTTCAATTTTGTCATGAATATCTTTTGATAATTGCCGAATACGTTTTAGCTGCGAAATAAGTTGAGTGCTAGCAATAAGCTGACCGTCTTCAATGCTTCTATCGAGTTCCCTTCCCAGTTTTCGTTGCGTCTGTTCTCGAGCAACTTCTTGGTATTGGGATATTTTTTTTCCGAGAGTGTCTGTTGTCGCGAGTAATTTATCGGATAATTTTAGGTTGCTAAGGGAGTGATGGCAGAGTGCTGCTGCACTAATATCCCCTGTGTCGAAAGCTGACGCTGCATGTTTTAACAATGATCGAGCTATTTTTTGTTGTTCAAATAGATAGTAGCGTTGATAGAAGTCAGTCAGGAGCGTGCCTTGTGATAACGCTTCAATGTTAACGTAGTAAGCGTATTCATCAATTAACCACTGGCTTTTTGATAGCGTACGTCGCAATTCGTGCTGGTACAGTGAGGCTGTAGCGGTTTGCGATTGTTTATCTTGAGGAGTGTTTGTGTCTGATAGTGTTTGGCAGCCAGATATCAACCACAATAATAATACACTAGTGCTAACGCTAAGCTTCTGCATGGCTATCCTTTGCATGCTGATTGACAATGCTTGCATGGGGAGCCTTAAGGCCATCTACAATATAGGTTGATATCTGAGATGACTTACCTCGTACTTCAAGAAAACGTTGATCTTGCGTCAGCAGCGTTTGAGATCCACCTGCGTGTTGATATACCTTCTCACTGACAACTAGCTTTCCAGGGTCACCTATGCCACATAATCTTGCTGCGACATTTACAGGGTCACCTACAACGGTGTATTGCATTCGCACATCGGTTCCGAGAGTTCCCGCCAGCATTTCACCACAATGGATACCGAGCCGAAACTGAATTGTGGGTTTGTTATCTTGCATTCTTTTTTCGTTATAGGTGGCGACTAATTTAAGAAATAAGAGAGCACTACATATTGCGTTGAGGCTGTGATGCGGATCTTCATCTGGAGCACCAAATATTATCATGACGCCGTCACCAATAAATTTATCCACGGTGCCTTGGTAAACGCCGCTTGCTTGCAGAGTGTGGTGATAATACGTGTTTAACAATTCCCCGATTTCGTTGGGGGCAAGTAGTTCACACATTTGTGTGAAACCCACAATATCAATAAAAAGTACGCTTGCGTTGACATAGCGCGTAGGGATTTGTGGGTTGTCTAAGTTTTCTAGCAGGTTATTAGCAATATTGCTATCAAGATAGCGATGGAACGTAGAGGTAAGCTGTTCACGTTCTCTGAGCCCAATGGCCATTTTGTTAAACCCGTCGATAAGTGAACCCAGTTCGTCCTGTCGTTTGACGGGAATTTGGTATTCGTAATTACCATGTTGTAAAGCGTTGGTTGCTTTGGTCAGGTGTTGAAGGGGGCGAGTAATATGTCGGCCCAGTATAATAGCAAGTAGCAAGCTAAATATAAGAATACAAAGTGTTGTGATTGTCATCCACTGCAGGGAACGTTGAATACTGGAGCTGATAAGACTTTTATCTAAATGAATTAGTGCATAACCCACGAGAACGTCTTGAAAGACGATAGGGGTAAGATAGAGACCTTGGGCATGTAGATCTGATGCGGGGGAGTCTGGTGCTATGCGTGTTGCTGTATCGGAAAACGTTTCGCTGCCAGCGTGAGCGAGAACAATCGCATTGCTATTGATGATGGCTGCGCCCTGAATCATGGGGGTTTCGATAATTGTAGACATCGCAACGTTGAGGCTAAGCATGTCTTCTGCGAGGATTTGTTCTGCTGCACCACTGGCGGCTTGGCTGCTAATGGATTGGCCAAAGGTGTCACTCAGTTCTAGCAACAATTGCTCGAGATCCGAGGTTACAATCGCCCATAACGCGCTTAGGGTCATTATCGATACTAGCGCAAAAGCGATGGAGACTTTGTAAGCGATTGGAAAACGTCCAAATTTCGCTTGTAGAGAGAGGGTCTTTTTTAAATTCACAGGGTTCTGGGTGTCGTTGTGGCGGCAAAGCCGCGAGTATTTCAGTTGCGCAATAGTATAGAGGTTACCGAATACGGTGGACAGTCATGATAGGACAAGCGGTCGAAGTAATGGTTGCACGTTGTGTGTACTGAGACCTAGTTAAATATTCGTGTAATATGTACGCTTTTATTGTCCCAGGAAGACCAGAAAGTCATATAAGGATGCGTTATTTATGTTTCGTTCGGCAGTATTATTGATCGTGGGTATTTGTTTGGGATGGGTATTACGCCCATATGCCATGCCAGTGGGTGAGGTTGATTCGGGGAGAGCTAACTCTCATGAGGCGCTGACTGTTGAGTCAGAACTTGGAGGCCAGCCTCAACTAAAGGAAGAGTCAAAAGCATTATTAGAGCGGGATGGTGTTTTGGCGTTGATTGAGCAGCAGGAGGTCGAGCAAGTGTTGGCGAATTTGCAACACATTGACCTCGATAAACAGCGTAATCGTTCGGTTTATGTGGCGTTGCACAATAATCTTTATCGATTGCTGGAACAACAAAATTGGCGACAATTACAGGCGTGGACGACGGCGATGTTAGCAGAGGGCTATAATTTCAGCGTACTTTACCTAATGGACGCTAAGATAGCGCTACATCAAGGCGAATTGCTGATGGCTCTTGATGGTTTGTTTGCCGCCCAACACTATGCTGAAGGAAATGAGGAGGTAGCCAATATACAAACCGAAATTGAAAACGTGGTGGTTGACTTGATGAACCGCTATCGCGAGGGCAATACCCGGGTAAGTCGACAGTCTGCTCTTGATGTATTGCAATATGTTATGGAAAAACAGCCTGAAAACCCGTTATTTGGCCTAGAAATATCAATCCTTTATGCTGATGGAGGTGATTACCCGTCTGCCATCGATACCATCAATATTATTCCTTATAGTGAAAAGTACCAAGACACGATAGTTGCGTTAAAAACCCGGTATTTGAGCGCAATGAGCAGCTTGCAACAGGCCACAGTTGCAATACCCCTTGAGAAGGTTGGCCAGCATTTTTACGTGACAGCCTTTGTTGATCAACGCTCACTTAACTTACTTATCGATACTGGGGCGACAACTACCGCGCTGGGGAGGGAGGTCATTTCGTCACTCTATTCTGGCGGGTTTCTGGGTGGTGACGTTGGGGCGGTATCCATTGGGACAGCAAATGGTATCGCTGAAGTGAATTCCTACCAAGCAAATGTGTTTTCGATAGGCAGCTTTGCGGTGGAAGATTTCCAATTATTGGAAGTGGAGCTGGGCGATTCTGGTGAGTTTGATGGTTTATTAGGCATGAATTTTTTATCATTATTCGAGTTTGAGCTTGATCAGTCCAATCGCCAGTTGTTCTTGACACCTAAATGACTTAACTACTATAGGACTTAACTATGACACACAGGCAGTTACGATAAACCTGTAGAAAAATAGCCTCAATTCGTTATAGTCAGCCTTCTTTAATGTATTGCCCCGTTATTTATTGCTGCCATGCCCTTACATAGTGCTTATTTATGATTACGACAATTGTTAACACCGTCAACTCTGCCGTCACTGGCGGAGAGCGTTACCTTAATGCAACCAAAGTCGGTTTTGAATTGGAGCAATCATATCGCTCGTATCGTAATAAAAGCTCCGCACTGAGCACTCGAGAGCAGCGTCAATTGTTGGCCGAGACCCATTGCAGTGGCGCTCAAAAATTAACCAAGCTATTTCATGATAATGGCGCGATTTGGGTAAAGTTGGGTCAATTTCTCAGTTCTCGTTCGGATATACTGCCTACACAATACGTGTCTGAATTGGGTAAGTTACAGGACGGAGCGAAGCCTGTGAGCTTTCGCCAGATTGAAAAAGTGCTGCGTCAAGAATGGGGTGAGCAATGGCGGGATCATTTCCAATCTTTTGAGGAAACCCCGGTTGCAGCGGCCTCAGTTGCTCAAGTGCATCGTGCGGTATTGGTGTCGGGTGAGGCTGTTGCGGTGAAAATTCAGCTGCCAAAAGCACGCCTTTTGTTCAGGCAAGATTCAACGGTTTTTACTGCGGTTGGGAAGGTCGGTTCTGCCCTGATTAGTCAGTTTGATGTGCAACAGGTGGTTAAGCAAATCGTAACTATGACGATGGCTGAGCTGGATTTTACAACAGAGGAAGACAACTTACGTAAATTTTCTGAGTTACCCCACCCTCCGTTAATTTATGTGCCGAGCACGTTTGAGGCGTTAAATACTAGTAGGATATTGGTCACTGAATGGATCAACGGTACTCGGTTGACAGACTATCTGGATGCAAACCCTTCGTTAGCTGAATCGCTGTTACGTGACATGCTCAGTTGCTACGTGCAACAGATTACGGTTTTTGGGCTTTATCATGCGGACCCTCACGCGGGGAACTTTCTTGTGATGGGTGACAGTAAGGTTGCGGTACTGGATTATGGTGCTATCGGGGAGCTTAATGCCGAGGAAGCACGGCATTACGGCTTGCTGCTTCAAGTGTTGTTTGGAAAAATTGAAGTAGAAGAGCCCTTAGGTTCGATTTTTAGACGGGCTGGGTTTGTTGCGAAGGACCAGGCTGTGTTTGAGGAAGTGGCGGATTTGGTACTTAAGGAAAATCTACGTAACGCTGATTCAACTGATGTTCTTTCTATTGCGCTAAACAAAATGCGGGACCTCAATGTTCAGATCCCGGATACCTTTGTGTCATTGGCAAGGGTAATCCTTACTTTTGGCGGACTGCTTAAAATCTATCGAGTGAACGATCAAACACCTAAATCCAGTGGTTAATTGAGTTCGACTGGTTCGGAATTTCGGGCAATTCGGTGAAATTTATCGCCAAGAATACGCTTAGCTATCGCTGCACTTTTGGCAACTTGTGTTACTAGGTAGCGTGTTTTCTTGTGAGAGCCTTCAATAATGCCAATATAGATATCTGCGACGCTACTGGCAGGTAGGGTTCCTTTTGTGTTGCCTGGGTTTTCGAGGCGGGCTTTATGGTGACGATAGTTTAGACGTGTTTTTTTATTACCCAAAACGCGGCTTAGTGTGGCTAACGAGTTTGAGCGGAAGTTTGCTTCAATAGGGCCGGGTTGAATTAAATGAACGTCAATGCCTTCGTGTTCAAGCTCTAGCCTGTAGGCATCGACCGCAGCTTCAAGGGCATACTTTGACATACTGTAGGGTCCCCGAAATGCCATCGTGATAACACCGAGCACGGACCCATTAAAGATCAATTTACTGTTTTTTTTCAGTGCTGGCAGCAATTGGTTCGTCAATTGGATGGGGCCGACGACATTTATCGTGTGCTGATCAACTAGGCTCTCCCACGTTGTGTCCTCTAGCGCGACTTGCAGGCCATAGCCTGCGTTATTAAAAAGAACATCGATATGTGAATCGGTCAGCGCTAATATCTGCTTTGCGGCCTCCAGTACACTTGATTGTTCATTGAGTTCCAAAGCGACTGTTTTGGCGCCTAGCGCTTTTAATGCGGTCAGGTCTTCAGGTTTACGTGCCGTAGCGATGACGTTGTGTCCTTTGGCCAAGCTGGCTTTGGCACAGGCTAAGCCTATGCCGGTTGAGGCGCCAGTAATAACAACAGTTGTCATTGTAGTTTGTCCTTGCGTGAGTTATGCGATATCGTTTTTTGGGGGGATTTTGAGTGCAGCAATTGTATGAATTGTCTGTTGCTCATCATCACTGAGTTGGTGCCATTTGTCGATAACAGTATTCCAGGTTTTGACTTGAAAAGACTTGGCAACATTGGTGAATTCGGTGCCGTCAAGGTTACCTCTATAAAGGGAACGGTTTTGCCAAAAGGCTGCTTCGTTAAAGACGGTTTCTCCCTCCTGCTTAAAGCGTAAATAGGCGGCCTTATTTTGCTGCATGAGGGGGACGTAGACTCGACTTATTTCGGATAAAAGGGGTTTGTGCCGTCTAGATAACTCAAACGCCGGGTGATTGGTAGAAACGTCGAAATCCCCAGCATAGATACGTGTTAGCCAGCGGTATACCTTGGGTGCTTTCCGTTCGATATGACTAGCAGCAGAGGGGTCGGTTAGGTTCATTCCAAGCTGTCCTGCAATGCTAGCGTCAGCGAGGGTAAACTGAGAACCAAAAATATAGGCCTGTGGATCGATTAAGGCGATATCAAGAGCAGAAAGTAAGCGGTCAAAAGCATCTTCGAGAAAGGCGTGGGTAGTGCCGGATGTTCCGTATTGAGGGCTGCGATGTACCGGCGGCTGTAAATCGCGGTGTAGTCCCTGGATACTGGGGCGGTCTTCTGGAGCGACGCTGAATAAATAAGGTAGACGTTTGACCTGACGTTTCGGAAAGTCTCGCGCAATAATATGGTGGGCTGGCCCTATCAAGGTACGAAATTCAGCCGCTACACGCTTGCCTGCATTGTTGTCTGTTGCTGAATATTTCCAGCGCATATGATGCACCATATATAAACCAAATTCATCGGCATATTCATCCACTAATGAGAGAATGAAGTTGGCTATTGGGGAGCTAGGTTGGGTTATTTGTTGGTGAGGCGCGGCGACGTTTTTGTCTAACCAGGTGGCGATAGCGGTAGAATCATAGAAGCTATTGCCAGAGGGTGAAAATAGATAAGGCACTAGGGGGAATTCGTCTTGATCCGTGACGGTTGGGCTTGTCAGGGGAATGAGTTTGTGGCGTACACCCTGTACTTTGAGTTGTGTTTGTAGCGCTTTTTTCCAGGGGCCGTCATTGGGCTGGATAGTAAATGGCAGCTGTAGATAGCGAAGGCATGAAATAATTTTAAGATGAAATGGGGATAGTTCACAACCCCAGACTGTCCAGCGAGAAGAATTCATAATACCCCTGCAAAAATGAGTGTTGGGGCAATATACCTTAGGTGTCATCCATTAGCGAAATTATGTATTCATGTTATAGAGCGGGCAATGACGTAGGTGAGATTAAGCGATTGCTTAATCTCACCTATTAGCGTTATTTACGTGAGAATCGTCGTCCGGCAATTAATAGAAGTGCGAACAAAGAACCGATACCGAATGAGCCACCATAACGATTACTCGTCTCGTTATTTGATAGATCGTTGTCCTCGGTAGCGCTGGAAACACGGTTAAAAAAGTCGTATTTAGCAGAACTGGAAGTGGAGCTTACTAATACGGTTTTGGATATAGAGGCTCCAGGTGCAAGATCGCCTAAATCACATCGAAGTACATTGTTGGCTTCTGTACAATCCGAAATGCTATTCACCAGCGGCGTTTCACTGGGAAGTATCATGGTGAGCAAGGTAGCACTGGCGGTTTCAGAACCTTCATTGGTTACCGTAACAATGGATTCGATTTCACCTTCTTGGTACTTACCATTATTTTTGCCGCCGACAGAAGTAACACTGACATCTGTCATGAGCGCATCAAGCTCTGGTTCAGTTGTTGATACGCCATTTTTGTCTCGACGAAAATCTGAGGCGACGGCATAGATGACTTTTCGTATACGAGCGATGCCGCCAAGTGGTCTGTGCACTTCTAAACTATGCCAAGGCGTAAAACTCATATTCTCACACAGGGCTGACCGGTGTTCTGAATTGGGTTCTTGCATAGGAATGGTCACTGTGGCAACCGTAACGTAAGGTGATGCGGATTCACTCCATTCTATCGTCGCGTCTTCGATCGGCATGGTGGTTGCGTCAGTTTGAAGTTGCACTTGAAAATCGAAACACTGATCGGCGGATTGAAGGCTTTCACTTAGCGCAATACTAAGACGGTCACCGTTGAGAGCAGACGTAGAATTCGTACTGTTGCTATCGCAGGCTTGCATCTTGAATTTCGCCGCATTTCCTACACTAAATTGAGACGGTATTTGTGTCCAGTAATTCTCGTTCAGTACGTTGTCGATGACTCCCACGGAGGCACCGAGTATGGCTTTCTCATGTTCAAAGCCGTTGGGCAATGACCCATCAGAAAAGAGCGGCACCCCTATATCAAGAAACCCCTGGGCATCACGTAAGAAAAATACCGGATGGTTTGCCATGATAAAGTCTTGGGTATTGTTGTCCCCGAGTGCTTGTTCGCCTTCGACCCCTAATATCTTAATAGCAACCGCGCGAATATCTGGCAGGCCGTCAGGTAAATTACCGGCGTTGGAAAAGCGTAACCAGGTAGGGTAGGTACCTGGTTGTGCAAATAACCCCTTTTGCAATTCGATAGGTAAATTCTCTTGTACAGTAAACTCTGCTGATGCGCAGCCATGGGACTTGCCATGAAAATCCCTCTTGGCAAGTGTTTCTGTTCCTGCGGCAGGCGATAATGTTCCTAGGATAAACTCTTGCACCTCTTCAATGACAGCTGCTTCGTTTGTAGGTACTTCTTCTTCCCCCAGGGTGAGTGCTTGTGCCGCCATAGATGGCACTAATGCCAATAGAGGAAGTACACCTCTTAGAAACGCTGAGCGCGCTAATTGATTCCCATTCTTCATGAAAATGTCCTTTTTATTTTGTAAATGAGTTTGGGTAAAGTAGGTCAAGATCGGTATGCATTACTTATTATTTTTATCCCTATCAGCCTAATAGATCGATATTGCGTTTAGTAGGGGAGAAGTGGTCAAAATCAGTTCTAAACGAGAAGAATGAGAGGCGATGCACATCCCTATGTATTGAATTTGTTACAGATAATGACAGGTTGATGGTGCATGTCGATTGCTCCCCCAGATAAACCTAACTCCATATTGTTTACACAATTGCTCCCTTTTTCTTGCGTATTTGCTTCTTAGTCTTGTAGGCCGGAATAACAATAAATAGAGAAGAGGGTGTCATGGTGAAAGAGTCTGTTTATAGGTGCCGCTTATTAAGCGTTGCAATTATTGGGGCAATGTCAGTATTCCAGGTGGGTTGTGTGGCGGAAAGTGAGCCGACAGAGGCAGACCTAGCGCTTGAAGCCCTCATTGTTGATCAAAACCTTATTGGGGATCCCTCGGAAGGTCGTGAATTACCCCTTATCGGTGATGCTTTACCGCAGTTAGGCATGAAACTATTTTACAGTAAAAGCCTGGGTGGAAATTTTGATACGGGCTGTGTGTCCTGTCACCACCCAAGCTTAGGTGGTGCCGATGGCCTAACATTACCCGTGGGTGTCGATGCCACAGACCCTGAGTTGCTTGGTCTTGGCCGGGAGAATACAGCGGGTGTCCCTGTGGTGCCTAGAAATTCTCCGACGGTATTTAATGCGGGATTGTGGGATTCCGGTATGTTCCTGGATTCCCGAGTGGAAAGCTTGGGTAAAGAGCCTAAGGCTAATGGCAGTATCTCTCCTATTCGCACCCCTGATACCGATATAGGTGTAGCAGACCTGGATGCAGGGGCTAATCTACCTGCAGCGCAGGCGGGTTTCCCCGTTACCTCGACCGATGAAATGAAGACTGATTTGTTTGAAGATGGTAGTACCAACGATGAAATTAGGGATCATCTTGCGGCCCGTATTGGTGGATATGGCGAAGGTGAAGGTGAGCTAGGGACAAATACTTGGCTAGAGGAATTTCAAACTGCCTACGTCAGTGCAGAAGATGCTGAAACCTTAATAACCTTTGAAAATATCGCGCACGCTATTGGGGAATTTGAGCGTTCAATGGTGTTTGTGGATACTCCTTGGCATCAATATGTTAATGGCGATAGAACAGTGCTTACTGAAGATCAAAAAGAAGGTGCTCTATTGTTTTTTACTCCCGTGAATGCGGGTGGAGCAGGCTGTTCAGGCTGTCATAGTGGAGACCTTATGAGTGATGAGCGACATCACACCATCGCGTTTCCTCAAATTGGGCCGGGTAAAGGTGATGGTAACAATGATGACTTTGGCCGAGAAAGGGAAACCGCCAACCCCGCTGACCGATATCGTTTCCGAACCGCATCATTGTTAAATATTGCGTTAACTGGGCCTTATGGTCATGCTGGAAGTTACGAAACCTTGGAACAAGTGGTACGCCATTATGTGAATCCCAATCAAGCCGTGACGGATTTCTTTGCTCAGGGCGCTTGGTGTCAATTGCCGCAATACGAGGGTGTCACCGATTGCGAAACGTTGTACCCGGATGCTCAGGCAAATACACAATTGGCTTTGCAAAAAGTGCAGCAAGAAAGGCAAGCTCGTATGACACCGTTTATTTCACCTATGTTGAATAATACGCAGATTGCTCAGTTGGTTTCGTTTTTGGAGGCATTAACAGACGAGTGTGCGTTGGATCGAGCATGTTTGGCGGACTGGATTCCAGAGGGAGAAGGACCTGATGGGAATCAATTGAACGCAGTTGATGCTGAAGGGGATGCGTTGTAGCGTTTGACTCATGAGCCTCTGGTGATTGTTTTGATTGCTGGGGGCTTAATTCATCACGGGAAATACTGTGTTTAGTTTTTCGACCAGAATGCTCTTTCTGACGGGTTTTTGAATATAGGCATTCATACCGATAGCCAGGCATTTTGCTTCATCGGTACTCATTGCGTTGGCGGTGATCGCGATGATAGGCACATTTTTATAGGTACTTTCTGTATTGCGAATATATTTTGTTGCCTCGAATCCATCCATTACTGGCATCTGAAGGTCCATGAAAACTAAGTCGAAATCTTGCGATTCGAGTTGGCCGATGGCAATTTTTCCATTTTCAGCAAGACTGATCTTGTATCCCATTTTTCGTAAGATCCCTTTAAGTACCATTTGGTTCACTTTATTATCTTCCACAATAAGGATGCTTTTTGTCGTTGGATCAAAAGCGCGTCCAGGTGTAGTAACCCCGATAGCTAATGGTGTTGAAATGCGATCTTGGGGACTAATCGATTGGAAAGGTTGAATGGGAATCTCCACATCGATACGGGTCCCTTCACCAAGTGTTGATTTTAGAGAGAATTTTCCACCCATCATGTTGATCAAGAAGCGGCAGAGTTTGATGCCTATGCCTATGCCATGATTGAGTTGATGATAGTTGGCGTTGGGTTTTTTTATGCCCTTGAGGATATAGGCTTGCTGCTCATCACTGATGCCGTCACCGGAATCTTGAATAGTCATGTGTAACGAATTAGACTTTTTATTGGGTAGATGTAAGTGAAATTCTATGATGCCGCTTTCTGTATATTTTACGGCATTTGATAATAACTGATAGGTGATAATTTTTATTTTATCGGCATCTCCTTCAAAGTTCTCCTCACATGCACTATCGATAATTGGGTTGAATGATAGGGCTTTTTCTTTACATTGCATGGAGAATTCCCGTATGCAAGGCTCTAATAGTGTGGATAAATGGAAGTGCTGTTCCTTAAGAACTAAGTTTCCGGAAACGCTTTCGGAGTAGCTTAGAACCGCGCTAATCAACTCTATCATGTGCTCCGCCGAACGTTCAGCAATGTTAATATATTCTGATATGTCCTCATTTTTTTCGGATTCATTAATTAGTGTTAACGCGCCCTGGACACCGTTCATTGGGGTTCGTAGTTCGTGGCTAATGGCGGCAAGGAATTCGTCCTTAATAAGGTTGCTGCGTTGTAATTCGCGATTGGCGATATGGAGTGTTGTTTTGGCTTTATTCTCTATGAGGCTAACTCTATGGGCTAAAGCAAAAGAAAAAAGGATGAGCTCAGCGACGGAACCTATCAAGAAGAGGTGCTCGGTAAAAAAATTTGTTGGAAAAACCTTAATGGATACAAATACGGTAGATAGCGCACCAAACAATAGCGTTGTCCATGCGATAACAAAATACTTTGCGAGTGGATTGTTCGCGCGCCATGACAGTAAGCCGCTAGAGAATGCTAATGTACATTGCATGATCGAATAGATCACCAAGGCTGTTGTTGAGGTAGCGGTGGATGTGAAAAAGAAAAATGGCAGCAGTGGTATTGAGATCATTGCTACCGAGAGCATTAACATGTCTAATTTTGGTAAATAGCGTTTGGTTTCCAGGAATGATCGTGCGAATAGAATGCTGAACAAATTGGTGACTATTCCTAATATAGGGACAGCCCTGTTCTGGAAAAAAAACTGATCTGGCCAAATAAACTCTATTCCGTATCCCCGTAATGCACTTTGAAGAAATAGCATCGATAATGCAAAGAAAAGATAAAAAGGGTAGGAGGGCAATCGAGTAGAGGCCCAAAAGAACAAGTTATACAAAATCATGATGGTCAGCGAAAAAAAGTACCCCCCCATGACGATGGATTCTAATCGATGCTTTTCGTGGAAACGTTGCGGTTTCCACAAGGATAAGGGAATAGAAATAGTCCCATCCCCTATAATTCTAATGTAGATGTCGGCCGGGTGGAGAGTGGATAACGGGATTGGAAATACGAAATAGTTACTTTTAATCGGTCGCTGAGATCCTGGACGACTGTCTCCGGTATGGAACTCTTTTTGCAATCGACCTCTTTGATAAACATATAAGTCTATTTTGTCGAGAAATACATTGCGAATTTGAAGATAGTTAAGGTCGTTCTTGGTATTGCCGAGCACGGAAAACTTCACCCACATGGTCGACTGGGTGATGCCGTAATTAAGGCTTTCATCTTGACCTTGGGTGAACTGGTTATGCGGGAGAGAGCGGATTTCACTAACATCATAGCGGTTGTTGATGTCTTCTAATACGAATACCCGCTTTCCGATGTTAAGATAGTTGTTTTGAGAACCCAATGTAATAGCGTCAACAGCCTGAGCCGTCTTAGCCAGTAAACAGTCTGGTATAAACAACAATAATAATATGATTGGGGCGACGAATCGCTGCATCATAGAAATGGCTCTGGCGGAATATGAATAGTTAAGGCTCTAAGTATAGTCTCGAATAGACTAACGGAGAGTTTTACGTCAATTAGGGGTAGAGGATGAATTTGCAGGATAAAGTTGTTGCCGTGACAGGAGCGGGGAAAGGATTGGGGCGGGCGATTGCGGTGCGTTTGGCGAAACAGGGCGCTTGTGTAGCGGTGGTTGATATTGATGACTCCCATTCAGCGACAACGGTTCAGCAGTGTCTAGACGTGGGGGGACGGGCCAAATCTTATCGCGCTAATGTAGCTAATGAATCTGAAGTTATTCAACTATTTACGGATATTGTCGCCGACTATGGCACGCTCCATGGCGTGGTCAATAATGCCGGCATTGCGCGAGATGCGTTGCTCGTTAAGGCAAGGAATGGCAAGGTCGAGAAGAAAATGACATTGCAGCAATGGCAATCGGTGATTGACGTCAATCTGACAGGGGTATTTTTATGTGGCCGAGAAGCTGCCGCAGCCATGATCGAGGCGGGAGTGGAGGAAGGTGTCATTGTGAATATTTCATCAGTTGCTCGTAGTGGTAGTTATGGATTGAGCAATTATTCTGCCACTAAGGCAGGGGTAGTGACTTTGGCGGAGGTTTGGGCAAAAGAACTCTCTCGCTATAACATCCGTACAGGCTCTGTGGCGCCAGGCATTATCGATACTGAATTGCTAGCAGCGACTCAACCTGAAGCACGTGAGCGTTGGATTTCGGGGATTCCACTTAAGCGATTAGGAGATGTGGATCATATTGCGCAGTCAGTGCAGTTTATCTTCGAAAACAGCTACTTTACGGGGAGATGTATTGAAACCGATGGAGGTCTCAGATAGACCCTAGGAGCAACCTTAAATACGGGGGTGACCTAATCGATTGTCATTTCATCAGATTTGGTCATACCCCTTTCGAGATCCCCGCTCTATAATTGTAGAACTGGCCGGTTTCGTGTTGGCCCTATATTAAAGAGATGATGTTAGGTAGGGACCTATGAGTTATTCGACAAGAGATGTGAGTGAACTGCAACAATCTATAGCCCCTGATGTATATGCATCACTAGACTTGGGCATTACTCCCGAGCGATTTAGAAGGAAGCTTGGTGCTAACAGTATAATTAAGAATAACCCTCGAATTGATAAGTTGCTTGCGGATGCCAATAACGTTGAGTTTTTCCGCCAATTAACCTTGATGGGGGATCCATTGGCCGATGCTGTCGCTGCGCTAATACCGACACTAGGTTATCGAAAAGTACGTGCAATGCTAGATCAGGCGGTCGAAGAAGGCATCGATGCAGTGGACAACCCTCCTATAGAGTTGGTGAACTTACTACGCTCAGTAGAAGAAGAACCTGAATGGGTCGACTGGGAGAAAATTGATCGAGCCGCAGAAGCGGCGCGATTATTGACATCCGTCGCGGGAGAAGTGCTTGTACGATTAGCATTCATGATGACGTATGTGAATGGTTATCAAGGTTTGCCTATGGTGATCACTGGTGCATTAACCAGTGAATCGGCCGCGAAGCGAATGAAGGAAACTATTAGTACCTTCAAAATGGCGACGTTACCTGGGGCAATGCGTAAAGGTGGTGTTGCTTATCAGTCTGCAATTAAAGTCCGTGTTATGCATGCAATGGTGCGTACCAACTTGTTAAAACGATCCGACACTTGGGATTTCCCCGTTTACGGAGTACCGATACCTCAAGTAGACCAAATGGGAGCAGCACTAGCCCCGTGTTATATGGTGGCGTTACGTTCACTAAGGCGTGGCACTGGATTTACAAAAAATGAAAAGGCGGTTGTTGAACAGTCGCGATACTTAGCACACTTATTAGGCATGCATGATCAATTTCTTAGTGATGATCCAAAGCAAATAGTTGAGACCTGGAATATGTGCCAGGCAACGTTAAGGCATAAGTTTGATGATCGTGGAAAGGAACTCAATTATGCGACGATTCACGCCTACCGCCGTCCTGGAAAAGGGATTTATGATCGGCTTATGCATCGTCTGGACGTTAACGCGACTCAGTTCATGTACAACAAAATTGTTGGATATAAGACGTCCTCTACTATGGGCGTTGAAACATCAAGGTTCGACGGTGCGAGTTTTGTCACTATGCTAGCACCGGTTGCCGTAGGGTTTGGCACGTTATCACTGTTAAAGAAAGTGCCGGGTGCAAGAAAAGTCATTGATGGGTATGCGGTTCGCCAGGTATTACGACAACTCCAAAAGGAAGGGCAAGCAGAATATAGTACGAACCATAAGAATTATAATATGGAATCAAACTAACCGAAACCTTAGGTAGTTCTTTAAGGGATATGTCTTGATGAGAGGTAATTGGAGAACCAATGGTTTTTTTCATTCTGTAAATGTTTAGTGCCATAGAGGTAGCTCGAATAACAATCATCTCCATCGAGATAAGTCTTGAGCCACGAAGTGATGAGAGTTTGATACTTGTTACGGTTGGATTCGGTATCTGAGGTATGCGCAGGGGTATTTAATAGCGCGAACAAGCGATTAGTAGGTTCGGGAAGACCGTTATAAATGCCTGTTACCATTGCGGGGGATGCGGTTGCATCCCTATTACCACTGACAAGTAGTGTAGATGCTGTCATTGTTGGAAATTCCCGATCTTCAGGGTTACCTATATGTGGGGATATCCCGATGGCTACTTGAAGATCATCACCGAGCTTGCTGGCAATTTTGATCGCTGCGCTGCCGCCAAAAGAAAAGCCGATAACACCTAATGCATGAGGGTTAACAATTCCAGCGATTGGACTACTGGCATTATTGTTTTCGCTTAGCAATTTTTCAATACCAGCGTGTTGCGCTGTTTCCCATATGGAGGGTTGCCCGAATACGCTGGTGGGGGTGATTGTGATGACTATGTAGCCGTGACTGACAATATGGTGCGAAAGCCAATACATATGTTCTTTCACATTGGTATATCCGCCGAGAACAGTGACCGCTGGAAATGGCTTTGATGCGTGATCACAGGGGTAAGATATTTGGGCACTTTGATAGCCGGGATGATTAAGGTCTTGACTGTATTGACAAATATCGTGCCGTCCAAGCGCTGCGGGACCTTCATCGACAACGCTACAACCACCGAGCAGTACTACGGGTAGTACCATAATGGAAAGTATTGTGAGTATGTGCTCTATCATGCAGTACTGTCTCTACGTAGCCTATTTATCGACCGGTGTAAGTTTACGTTGAGGAATTATGTCGCAGTACAATGTCAATTAATTGTATAAACAGGTCAGATGCTTGATCTGGACCTACTCTAGGTTTTATTTCCTGTTGCTGGGTGCTGTGCAATGTTATTGATTTGAGTCGCTGTTTAAAAAATCAATCACCTCCTGTCGATCCGTGTCGCATCGATGATCACTGCCGCGGCGAGAATCCAGTATGTCGATATAATGCAGTAACCCTGTTTCGTTGTACGCATACATTGGAGTATCGCGCTTAGGACTATTATGTTCATTGATCGTTGCAAAATTGCATGTTCGGCTGTGATATAAGGACCTGTGATTGCTGTTATCAATTAATAATAGGCCGGGCTCTCGGTTGAGTAACAAGCCAGAATGATTATTGATGCTGTCAGTGACTACTCTCTTGTGGAGTTCAAGCTCAGAGAGCGAGGGCTCTGACTGGGATAAATCCAGGTATTGTTGAAGGCCATACTTTGAAATGATCCAAGTTGAGTAGAAGCGTCGAGTGTCACCCAGCCAAAATGCCGACGGAAGAGGGGGGGTATCTTGGTGAGGGTGTTGGCAATGTCCTGTGAGGTAGTGGTTGTCGCTATAGTGGTGTTCGTGTGGCGCACGCTGAGCCAATGTGTGATTGGTTTTATTCACCTGAAGTTGAGGAAACTCAATGGTACCGAATTCAAAAATTTCGTTTCTTAGCTGCTGCAGAAAACCGTAGGCGGTTGTGTTGAAGGGGTATTGGCTTTGGAGTTTCGTGGGTATAAGAATCTTAACCCCTAGATCCTGACCATCAAGAGAATATGGAGAGGTGAGTACCTCGCATTCTTCGCATAGGTCGCTAAATGTGAATGGTCTGCGTTTCATTGATTGCGTTCACAACACCTAATTGGCTTTTTAACATGTTTTGTTACATATGGTGGTATCACGCCATTATACACCGTATAGTTCGGGGCTGTGCTATTTGAAGGATAGTTTGCTGTAGTTTTCATCAATTTACAGGAATTCGAAGTCTTTTTAGTACGTCAATGTGCTTGTCGAAATGTTGCCGTTAGGTGACATCTTGTAACGAAAGCCTCGGGTTAGGCTACAGAAAGTCATCGTTTTTCAGTATACTGCCACGCGAAAACATCAAAGCTCTGTTAACAAGAGGGGACCAAAAGTCACCTTTTTTTAATTTTTTGGTTATCCAACCTATAAAATTTGAGGACAACATGACAGTTCAAAAATCTAAAATAATATATACATTAACTGACGAAGCACCTGCGTTAGCGACTTATTCTTTGCTTCCGATCGTTAATACCTTCGCTTCTGCAGCCGGGATAGAAGTAGAAACCAGCGATATTTCTCTTGCCGCTAGAATTCTAGCGAACTTTCCAGAGAACCTCTCAGAAAGCCAGCAAGTGCCCGATGCACTCAAGGAACTGGGTGCTCTCACTCAGGATGATTCCGCCAACATCATCAAATTGCCTAACGTTAGTGCATCTATCCCGCAGCTAAAGGCTGCCATTGCAGAGCTTCAGTCACAGGGTTTTGATATCCCTAATTATCCTGAAGATGCAAGTAACGATACAGAGCTAGAGATACAAACTCGATACTCAAAAGCCTTGGGAAGTTCGGTTAACCCCGTACTTCGAGAAGGAAATTCTGATCGCCGGGCACCTCATGCGGTTAAAGAATACGCACGTAAGAACCCCCATTCAATGGGTAAGTGGAGCCAGGCGTCCCGAACACACGTTGCCCATATGCGCAGCGGTGATTTTTACCACAGCGACATCTCTACTACCTTAGACAAAGCGGATGATTTACGCATCGAGCTTGTTGAAAAAGACGGCAGTATCACCGTGTTAAAAGACAAAGTGCCTGTACTTGAAGGTGAAGTCATTGATGCGATGTTTATGAGTGCTAAAGCCCTTCGTCAGTTTTTCGAAGAAGAGATGGAAGGAGCGCGTAACGCAGGGTTATTATTTTCTTTGCACGTAAAAGCTACCATGATGAAGGTGTCGCATCCGATCGTTTTCGGCCATGCAGTGACGGTTTATTTTAAAGATGCATTCGAGAAGCACGCAGACACTTTTAAGAAAATAGGCGTTAATCCAAATAATGGTTTGGGTAACGTATATGAGAAAATCAAGACCTTACCTTTTTCTCTTCGTTCTGAAATTGAAGACGATATTCGTGCTTGTTATGAAGTTCGACCAGAGGTCGCAATGGTTGATTCAGAGCGCGGTATTACCAACCTTCACGTACCGAGTGATGTGATTGTTGATGCCTCTATGCCTGCGATGGTTAGAGCTGGCGGTAAAATGTGGGGTACTGACGGAAAGCTGAAAGATACTAAGGCAGTTATTCCCGATAGTTGTTATGCCACGATTTACCAAGAAGTCATTAACTTCTGTAAGCATCATGACGCGTTCGACCCTACAACTATGGGTACGGTTCCGAATGTAGGTTTGATGGCTCAAAAAGCTGAAGAATATGGATCACACGACAAGACGTTTGAACTGCCAGCAGCAGGTTCCATTCGTGTTGTTGATAGCAATGGTAAAGTACTGCTACGTCATGAAGGTGTAGAAAAAGGTGATATCTGGCGTATGTGTCAAGCTAAAGATGCGCCTATCCGAGATTGGGTTAAGTTAGCGGTGACTCGTGCGAGAGCGACGAATACTCCAGCAATATTCTGGTTAGATGAGGCTCGTGGTCACGATGCTCAGATGATTAAGAAGGTCGAGAAGTATCTTAAGGACCATGATACTGACGGGTTACGTATACAGATCATGACCCCAGACAGAGCGATCCGTTACACGATGGAACGTTTGAAGCGTGGTAAAGATACCATTTCTGTAACGGGTAACGTATTACGTGACTATCTAACGGATCTATTCCCTATTCTGGAGTTGGGTACTAGCGCTAAGATGCTGTCAATTGTACCGTTGATGGCTGGCGGTGGTTTGTTTGAGACTGGCGCAGGTGGTTCAGCACCTAAGCATGTTCAACAGTTTGTCGAAGAAGACCATTTACGTTGGGATTCTCTTGGCGAGTTTCTTGCGATTACCGTTTCGTTGGAAGACCTTGCGGGCAAGACTGATAATGCCAAAGCGGCAATATTGGCTACAACGCTTGATGCAGCAACCTGTAAGTTGCTTCAAACTGGAAAGTCTCCTTCTCGTCGAGTTGGTGAGCTAGACAACCGCGGTAGTCATTTCTATCTGTCGCTTTATTGGGCAGAAGCGTTGGCGGCACAAAATGATAATGCTGAGCTAAAAGCGTCATTTGCACCGCTGGCGAAATCGCTTGCTGAAAATGAACAGACGATTGTCAATGAGCTTAATGTTCATCAAGGTCAGCCTGTGGATTTGGGAGGGTATTACAATCCTGATATAGCGAAAACGACCGAAGCAATGCGTCCTAGTACGACGTTTAATGCATTGTTGGATTCTGCCTCAGCATAACCGTGGTAGTGCCCTTCCTCCAAGATGGCCCTGCCGTCTTGGAGGTTCCCTCCTAATTACTCCCTTCTTTTTCGTATCTGTTTATTCAACATGCCGATATTAGGCATATCACAGCTATCGCTCTATAATGCCCACTTTACAATTATTATGTAGGGTATTACTTTGAATTGGACTACTGAAACCAGTGACGCAGGTGTCATCCGTCATACCGCGAATTGTGCTGAGACTGTTGATCAGGATGTGCAGGCAGCGTTATATCGCTGCGCGGATTATGCGTTTTCGCTCTTAGAAGACAATATCCAAGATGACTCCATGTTCTGCTTGTTTATATGGGATGCAAAGGACTCTGCATTTAGCATCGTGGTAACTGATGAGAAAAAGGGAAGCGATGCAAAGCATCGTGTGACTCTGTCATTTACCGGGTTTTCGGGCGATGGGTTTTCCAATTTGGCTGATTCGGCTAAATATTGGTTAACAGATTATTTGACTACTTGCCCTTCATTTTTGGCATTTTCTCTATTGGCCGCATTTGTCAGAGGGGATCGCGCGAAGGTTGAATTGATGTAACTCTATTGTTTTTTGTATTGTTTTTTGAACACTTTTTACGGTTTAGCTTATCTGGAGAAGAATATGAAAATAGTCATTGCTATCGTTGTTGTTGTATTAGTTTTTTTGTTTATACGTAACCTTTCCGGCAATAAAAAAGTTGCGGGCGAGAATATTTCTAAAGGTACTGCTTTTTTAGAAGATAACCGAAAGGTTATTGGTGTTGAGATGACAGAGTCAGGGCTTCAGTCTCTAGTGTTAAAAGAAGGCACAGGCACTGAGCACCCAAGTGCTACCGATAGTGTAAGAGTGCATTATCATGGGACATTGCTTGATGGCTCTGTGTTTGATAGTTCAGTTGACAGGGGAGAGCCTATTTCATTTGGTCTTAATCAAGTCATTAAAGGCTGGACTGAGGGACTGCAACTTATGGTTGTGGGTGAAAAGAGACGTTTGTTTATACCTAGTAATTTGGCATACGGAGATCGATCTGCTGGGTCTATAGCGCCGGGATCTACTTTGATTTTCGACGTTGAACTGTTAGGTATTAATCAGTAATTTCTTCGTGAGGGTTAGAGTGTCTCTAATGTCGTGATCAGCTTTTTCGATTCGACCTTGTTAGAGACGCTCAAATTCCTTAGTTAGGTTGGTTGTCTAGAATCTCCTGATGTGTAGTGAGGTCTTGTGAATTCCTAAATCTGCAATCTTTTTTCTTTTGTATCACCTTAGCGCTAAGCATTCATTTATCCTCGACGACCTTACAACTTTGGAATATGTTTATACATACCGATGAACCGGAGTTAGCTTTTAATTTGGTTAGAATTGAACTCGGTAACTCTAAATTTTACGTTCATAGAGCTGCATATAGAAAATTAGAAGGTAATTCCTATGAGATGTTATATCCCGAGGATTGCAGTGATAGATTTAGACGATTATCTATAGCATCATTAGTTTGAAATTCAACAAGCGGCTACACAACGATAGATGCTAAAAATATATCAATGTGTGTGCCTAGACATTATGTGTAGAGCGAGAATGTTATATTGAACGGGAAAGAGTTCTTATCTAGATTGTTTAGATGGGAGAAAGGCAGACAGAAGACCGGGTATGACAAAATGCTAATCGGTGGAGGTCTGTGGCCTAATCCATTTGATATATACATACTACGGTTCAATGAAGGGCAGGAGATTCCATCGCACGTAGATCAAGTTGAAACGGGTGAACACTACAGACTAAATATTATATTGAAGGAGGCAGAGGCTGGCGGAGAGTTTATTTGTAGAACTCCGATATATGAGAATACTAGGATAAAGTACTTCCGCTCAGATATTTCAGAGCACGCTGTAAGCAAAGTAACAAAAGGCTGTCGATTTGTACTTAGTATTGGCTGGGTTAAAAACACATAACTTGCAGAGCAAAGGGTGTTTTATTGCGCCTGCGTCATTATTGAAAATCTCCCTCGTGTTTGCCGTAATATTCTTATATCCCGCCGGTAGTGTGAAACCTGTTCCAGTAGAAGAAATGTCCGGCGCATTATCCGTTATGTTCGATATTGAAGTGGTTGTATACATAACATGTACCTAGAATTTTGATCTGATTTTTCACGAGATTCAGCCGTTTGTGTCATATTTCTCGGTGAGAATTATTAGTTTTGAGGAGTGGCACCCTGAATGCGGGTTGATTTAGCGGGTATTCTGTCGGTTAGGTGGGTGAATAGAATCGGGGGAGTAAGGCAATGCTAGGGTTCAAAAGGGTCAAGAACGTCAGGCGCGTGTGGGCGTGTACGATTATGGGGTCACTGTTGCTTCCCTTGACCTGCGTTGCCGTGGGTACAGGAGGTGAGCAGGATAGTGTTGCAATGGTGTCAGGGCATCGTGTCGAGCCTGTTGTTGGTTCCTATGACCAAGATGTGGACCCGTGCCATTTTACCCATTGGCGTCGCTATCAAGGTACCGAGCTGTATAAAAATGATGATGACGCTCAGCGGGCTTATTTCTTTGTGAATGACCAGGTTGCGGTTGATGCTGGTGGCGCTCCCAATGCTTATCACCCGGAAGATAAAGGGTTAGATTATTTGGTGAACGCCGGGTATCCCGATTCGACGTGGTGGCCAGATGTGTTGGTTAGTGACCCTAAGAATCAATCGGTGGCTTATCTGCAACCATCAGGAGAGTTTGAAGGTTACTTTATTTCTAAGACAACGTTAGAAGACCAGGATAAGTCAGTGTTTGATGTTCAACGCTACGTCGATGCAACCACTGTTCCTTATGTGGTTTTCCCCAGTACTTTTTATAAACAGTCTGGAACAGGTTTGATGGGTGATATTGGTGTCGCTATACATTTGTCATCAGGAAAAATGTCCGGTTTTGTTGTTGCTGACGTAGATCCTGGTCGGGCGGATCTTGGTGAAATGTCGATTAAGTTGGCGGAGAGTTTGAGCGGGAAAACGGCCAACCCCAAAAATGAGGCTGGCGCGCCGAAGGGAGAAATTCTTTATATACTGTTCCCATACAGTGCTCGGGAGCATCCTTGGCCACTTAACATTGATGCCATTCAACGGATAGCACTATCGCAGCTAAAGCAAGTCGGTGGTAAAGAGACCGTTGTATTGTGTTCTGCAAAAGAATTTGATCCAGAGTAAGCTTACTGAGTATTTGTTATTTCGGGCACCCCCAGCTCGGTTTGTTCAGCGTATATTATGCTCCCTAAGTCATCGTAGGATAGGTGTTGAACTGAAACTGCGCGAGTGGCATTGCTTCTAAAATTACCATGGTGAACACCGGGTAATTGCCCCGTATGATAGAACAGATAATCTTGACCTTTAAATGTGGTAATGGCGCCATGATTTGTGAGTATGTCGACCGCACCTAAGAAATCGCCCTGGTAGGTCCATGGCCCATGAATATTGTCGGCTGTGGCATACGCTAGAGGTGAGGGAGCTTCGCCTATTTTAGATTTGGAGTAGCTTAGATAATAGATGCCGTTTTTCTTGTGAACATAAGTCGCTTCGGTAAGTTCTGGCATTGGGTTGCTTCCATCCACGCCACGGATTTCTAGTATAGGTCCGTTGATAGACAGCAAGTCATCAGAAAGTGCGACGTATTGTGCATGACCACCGCCGCCATAAAATAGGTAAGTGGTGCCGTCATCATCGGTGAACGCTGCTGGGTCCATTACTTCATCAATGGCACCTGGAGTTTGGAATGAGACAAGAGCTTGACCGCTATCGACAAAGGGTCCCATCGGCGAATTGCTCACGGCGACACCGGTAAGTGCGCTGGGTCCTGTAGCGAGCCCACCACCGGTAAGTAGTGATATGACGGATTTGATACCGACGTCGGTAATAATGTCTCTAGAAGGAGAGCAGTTAAATAAATAGTATTTACCATTTTTTTCTAAGATATGGCTTGCCCAGGTTTGTCTCATCCACGGTACATCTTTTGCCTCTATCGCTGGCCCGATATATTCCCAATCAACCATATTCTGGGTGCGATAGATGTGGATGCCAGTAATATCAAAATTAGCCGCAGTCTCGAGTGTTTCTGATAGGCACTTATCCTGACATTGACTTTTTTGCATATGAATAAATGAGGTTTCGTCGCGACCAGCGTAAAGGTACAGGTAGTCTCCGTCTACGAGAAGTGTTGGGTCCGCTGTGTATTGATTACGCAGAATTGGGTTGCCAGACCAGCGAACCCCATCATTATCTTCGCATTGTATTTTGGTAGAGAAATTGGGGAAGCCGGTGTAAGTGCCGGAGTTATCCGTTGTGCTACAGATAATGTTGCTAGAATCCAACACGACAAAGTCATAAGGGGTACCAATCTCGATATTGTCCATTTGAAATGGGGTTTGACCCTCTGGATTCGCGGGAACCTCGATGATGGTTTGGCTATTGGTTTCCAATAGCGTAAGTGGGGTAGTGTTCCCGACAACGACACCACCGACAAAGTGGGTGTCAGCGCAACCACCTAGCAATGTGGCTAACATAAGCATTGTGACTAAGGTTTTCTTCATGTGAGTGACTCTATGTGAGTGATATTGTTTATGTTTGTATGGTTTGGAGTCATTGTGTTTATTTCTGACTTGGCTGTATTGACGGTCATGGCCAATTTTTTGCCATTTTCAGACAGGAAAGGGTGTAGTAGATTACGTTGAGTACAACTATGTCGCTGTTCTGGGAATTGGGAGAAAAATTCATGCTTGCGCAACAACGGATATCTGCCGACGTTATTGGTTTGTTAACGGTGTTTATCGAACGGCATAGTATTGAGGGGCAGCCCATCATTGACAGCCTTGAACGCTGTTCAGCAGATAGTTCGATTACGTATCAGCAATGGTGGGATGCATTAGAAGCACTAGACGGGATATGTCAGTTTGAACATATTGGTTTGCTATTGGGGCAGTGCATAGCTCCTGAGTTTGGGGGTGTTTTAGGGTTCTTAGGTGCCTCTTCTACAACGCTTGGCAATGCGGCAAACCACTTTGAGCGTTTCCAGCGGTTGTTATTCGGCGGCACCGGCGTCGAGATACAGATGGATGACGATTGCATCAAAGGCCAATGGTTACCGGCGTATTGCAGCGCAAATAAAGCGTCGGATGATACGCTAATATCAGCGCTGGTGTCCTTTGCAAGAATGCTTACAGGAGATCCAACATTAGCACCTTCTCGTATCGGGTTTATGCACCCTCGGCCGTCGGATACGAGCTCGTATAGAGATATATTTTTGTGCGACGTGCAGTTTGATTGCTCAGCGTTATTTGTCGAAATTCCGAAAGCACTAGCATTTTTGGATGCAAAAAATGGCAACCCTACATTGGGTGTTGTGTTGGAGCAACAAGCTCAGTTCCTGTTAGAAGCAGCACCTATCAACGATGATGGATTTATTGGCGAAGTGCGACAGCGAGTCATCAACGAGTTGCATGGTGGCGATCCTTCTCAGGAAAACATCGCTGCAGGGTTAGGAGTATCTAGCAGGACTTTACACCGACGGCTCGCGGAGGCAGGTACCGGTTTCGTTTGTTTGTTACAAGATATTCGGTTGATGATGGCGAAAGATCTTCTGCAACACCGTACGCTCAGTATGAGTGAGATAGCATTTCGACTGGGTTATGCCGAGCAAAGTGCATTTTCACGGGCGTTTAAGCAGTGGTCTGGAGAAACACCGCTATCCTATCAGAAAGGGCAACAGTAGCCTGAGCCTATTGACGTGTAGTGTTTCAGGGTGACCAAAACGTTAATAGGATTTTCTGATTGGTTGTTTCGGTCATTGAGGGTAAAAAAAAGCCTGTGCTATTGTGTTAAACAATCGTTTGAATGATCCCTGATCAACCAGCCTAGGTATGCTTATGACTGCGCAAGCAATAGATTTATTATTTGACCTAAACCTAACAGAAGAACAGCGTATTACCCGAGAGTCACTGATACGATTTTCGAATGTTGAGGTACAGAGCATTTCTCGCTTATCAGATGAAGATGGCGCAGTACCTGCAGATTTCTATGATAAAACCGCTCAACTGGGGTTAAGCCTGCTCAGTATTCCCGAAGAGTTTGGTGGTGCTGGCATGCCTCGTTCACCATTGTCCAATATGTTAAGTCTGGAAGACTTAGGTAAGGGAGATATGTCTCTTGCTCTGGGTACAATGACACCGCTATCGTTTGTGAATGTACTGCTTGATCAGGGGTCGGAATCACAACAAGAAAAGTATCTCAGCGAAATCGCCGATGAAAAATTTAAAGTGGGTACCATTGCGTTAATGGAACCTAAAGCAACCTTTGAGGCGACGGAATTAGATACCACGGCAGATAAAACTGATGCTGGGTATATCCTTAATGGAGAAAAATCCATGGTGGCGTTGGCTGAGGATGCTTTGAGTATCTTGGTTGTGGCGCAATGTGACGGGGTGATATCGGCTTTTGTCGTAGAAAGGGGAGCGGAAGGCCTTGCCATCCAAAAAGAAGAATTCATGGGATTGCGCCCATTGGGTTTGTATCGAGTGACGTTAACTAACACATTAGTTTCCGATTCAGCTAGGGTCGGTGGCAGCGATAATCCGTTTGATGTTCAACGAGTCGTTGATCTTGGGAATATAGGTTTGTGTGCTGCTGCGGTTGGTTGTTGTCAAGCGGTACTGGATTATGTTGTGCCTTATGTCAATGAGCGTGTGGCTTTTGGTGAACCAATTTCTAATCGTCAGTCGGTTGCATTTATGGTGGCAGATATGGCGACCGAAATCGAAGCTATGCGTCTTATGGTTTACCGTGCAGCTTCTAGGGCAGAGCAGGGGTTGGGTTTTCACAAAGAAGCTTACTTGGCCAAAGTGTTGGTTGCTGACAAAGCGATGGAGATAGGTACCAATGGTGTTCAGTTGTTGGGGGGGCACGGTTTTACCCGCGAGCACCCGGTTGAGATGTGGTACCGCAATTTACGATCTGTTGGTATTTTGCAGGGTGTTGCTGTCGTATAAGAACGTCACTTTAGATACTCAGTCGAGATCGGTTGAAAATTTCCCAATAAATAAGCGAGCTAAGTCATGATTAATTTAGAGCTTCCTCAAAAAGTTAAGAATACGCAAATGATGTCACACCAGTTAGCGGCCGGAGTCTTTCGTCCAATAGCGAGAAAATATGACAAGATTGAACATTGCGAGATCCCCAAAGAACTTGTTCCGGTTGGTAAGATGCTAGCTGCCGCAGGAAGTGGTGGTAAATTGGGTGCCGATGGTGGTGGTGGCGGTGAAGGTGTGAAGAATGGTGGGAATATGATGGGGGTCGTCGGCACCACGGAGATGGCTTGGGGGTGTTGTGGCCTGATGTTATCCATTCCTGGAATGGGGTTGGGTAATGCTGCTATTTCTGCAGTGGGTTCTCCAGAGCAGAAAGAAAAGTTTGGTAAGTTGTATTGTGCGATGGCTATCACTGAGCCAGGTTGTGGGTCAGACTCAGCAGCGGTTCAAACGACAGCGGTATTAGAGGGTGATGAATGGGTTCTTAATGGTGAGAAGATATTTGCTACAGCAGCGGATCGCGGTGATGCGGTTGTGGTATGGGCGAGTCTTGATAAAACGATTGGCAAAGCGGCAATTAAATCATTCCTGGTAGAAAAAGGTACACCTGGAATGAGTGTTGTACGTGTTGAAGATAAGATGGGGTTAAGGGTATCGGATACTGCTGCATTGCTATTTGATAATTGTCGCATACCCAAAGAGAACATCATGGGGAATCCTGAAATTGCTGACACTGAAGAGGCAAGGAAAAAAGCCTTTGGCGGTGTAATGCAGACCTTTGATAACACACGCCCACAGGTAGCGGCAATGTCTCTAGGTGTTGCTCGTGCCGCATTGGAATTGGCGAAGGAGCTACTTGAGAAAGAGTCCGTTTGCCCCCAGTACAATAAAAGTTTCTTCAACAGTACGGCACTGGAGGCCGAGCTGTATAAAATGGAGGCTGAGTTAGAGGCCTCTCGCTTATTGACGTTAAAAGCGGCGTGGATGGCAGATAATAAGATCCCAAATTCCAAGGAAGCTTCAATGTGCAAAGCTAAAGCGGGTCGGGTGGGTAACTATATTACCCTTCGATGTGTCGAAATTTGTGGTTCATTGGGATATAGCGAAGATGCACTGTTAGAGAAGTTTGCTCGTGATTCGAAAATACTGGATATTTTTGAAGGCACCCAACAAATCCAACAGCTTATCGTAGCTAGGCATGTGCTTGGCAAGTCCTCAAGAGACCTTAAGTAAAGGGAGGTCTGGCTAAAGTAAGCAGGGGGCCAAATGTTGTTTATTTGTGCCCCTAATGTCAAAAGTCAATTGTCTACTCCTAGAGCTATCCAAAAAAGTCTAACGCCTGCCTGAACGTCTTCTCTAGACTGTCCTATACTGAATCCTATATTGGCTATGGCTTCTACTTCTTGAATCCATAAGTTTCTGTTTTGTATATAAAAAAAACAATAAAAGTACAGGTTTATGGATACACTACCGCAATTACATACCCTTGTGGTCAATACATTGGATGATGTATTTTCCTTGCATGATGGCTTGCATAAGGCTTCGTTGTACGTGCTTTCTGACGATGAATTGACGGAGTTTGTGCGTTATCGGGATAACGATGCGATCACTGTTATTCGCTCAGATCATAGCGATATCGTAACCGCGTCACCTTGGAAGGTGCTCAGCGACGTAGCTTCCATCAATGCATCTCTTTGTGTGGCTAAATGCAATCGTGTTAGTGACCCGTATATTCAATCAAATGACATTTGCAGTTTTGTTTGCGCGCCGGTATGCCGTTCAGAGGACACGCATCTATTTTTGTGGTCAGATAGTAATTTGGATACGGTGACATTTTCAGATTATGACGAGCGTAAAATAAATCAATGGGCAGAGAATTTTGAATCTGACATTCGAATACTGAGTCAAGCGGATGGTGGGGAGGCATTGGAAGCGTTAGATGTCCTCATAAATAGCCAAGAACCTGTTGCAGTTTCGTTGTCTACGGGTGATGGGGTCCTTGATAGGAAACCCAATTTGAGTGAGTCAGCCATTCGAATCGAGGGCCTGGAGGCGGTAGAAACCCATTTGCGGATTTATGAGCGTGCTGTTAAAGCGACCAATTCAGGTGTGACAATTATCGATACTCGCCTGGATGATTACCCGATAATATACTGCAATCCAGCTTTTGGAAATCTGACGGGGTATGGTTTTTCTGAGACCGTCGGTAGGAATGCGCGATTTTTGCAAGGAGAGGGGACATGCCAAGAAACGCTGTCAGTCATTAGGGATGCCGTGAGTCGAGGCGCCCATTGTAAGGTAGATATTAAGAATTTCAAAAAGAATGGCGACTTATTTTGGAATGAATTAACCCTATCACCGATTATCGATAGTGATGGTTTCTTAACACACTATATTGGTATTCAGAACGATATTACTGCAAGAGTAATTGCTGAAGCTCAGTTGCTTGAAGCGCGGCATCAGGAAATGGAGACTCCACTGATAATGGCACAGGCGGCCTCACTTGCTCATGTGATTGGATGGCAGTTCGATGTGAGTAGTGGCCAAATGACTATAGCTGGAGATGTGTTTGAGCTATTAAATATCCCCAGGCAGAATATTGTCACGCCATCGCATTTCTTCGATACGGTATTGCCAGGTTCTATTGAAGCGGCAGAAGAAGGGTTAGATGCAGTGATGTTAGGAGAAGAAGAGCTGGACAAAGTGTTACCGGTAAAAGGGAAGCAAGGGAAAGAGATGGCGATACATTTTACCGCCAAGCTGTTTTTAGAAGGTGCTGCTAGTGATGGAGCAGGCTGTCTAACGGGTACTATCCAGGACGTGACAAGATTCCAACATATGTAAGGTTATCGGTGTCGGGTTGTTATGTGGAGTTAAATGCTCTATTTTAAATGAGTGATTAACGTTCAATCATTGGTGCAATACTCCAAGGAAACATCTTTAGCCAATTTTTAGTTCTTAATATGATTTGAATAGTGCTCGTTATAACTTTTTAGGCTATTAATGACGCGTATAAGTACCAAGTACTTTTTTTTACTGGTGTTTTTATTTTGTTCGGCAAGCGCCTATTCTGGTGCGGATAGTCGACATGCCGATGTCCTAAAAATATATGATGCTCCCTATTATTCCTTAAGCCATTCTGTAGAGGTGCTTGAAGATACCTCTAATCAATTGACCATCCACGACATCTTAAAGCCGAAATATCAGCACCTTTTCCAAAAAAATAACACAGACATGTTGAATATGGGCATAACGACGTATGCCCATTGGTTAAAGGTTCGATTGATATGCATTGAACGAGGAGAGAATAAGGCGTTGTTGTGGGATCGTTATCTTGAAGTTGAACGTTCATTGTTGAATGAGGCAGAATTATTTGTTCCCGATGGAAAAGGGGGGTATGAAGTAATACGTTCGGATCTTAGGCAGCGCTTTAAGGATAAAGATATTGTCCATGTGAATAGTGTGTTTCCCTTGAAATTAATTCCAGGGGAGGAGGTGACGCTTTATATAAGGGTTAGAAGTGTCTCGTCGTCAGTTCAATTTGGTTTGTCTCTATGGCGGTTAGAGGGTTTTGCAGAGAAGGTAGCGATAGAAGAGTTTATCTATGGTATTTTCTTTGGTGCAATGCTGATGTTGATGATGTACAACCTATTTATCTATTTTTCAGTGAAAGATAGAGGTTATCTCTATTACGTTATTTACTTGGCAAGTATTTCACTTTTTGAGTTTATTGAATTAGGACATGGGGTAATACAGGGTCATTACCTATTTGATTTGGTAGGAAAGGAATATGTGGCCGTTTTCGTGTGGATAGCTATTTGGTCAGGGTTGTTATTTTTTCGCATTTTTCTGAGCACGAAAACGCTGCATCCAAGAATTGATTTTGTTGCTAGATTTATGGTTCGGATCATTGTGGCTAGCGCTATCTTAAGTGTATTCAAACCGGGAATTGGGGCTGTCTTATGGGTGAACAATGCATCCTTCGTTATTCTTATATTTATCTTGTTTGGCTCTCTCTACAGTTGGATAAAGGGTAATGATAATGCCAAGTTCTTTTTCTTAGCTTGGCTGACCAATATTCTGGGTTTTATGACATACGCACTGATGGTAAAAGGATTACTTCCTGCTAATGGTATAACAATGAATTGCGGACCTATAGGTGCTTTAGTTGAGGCAACAATGCTGTCTTTTGCATTGGCTGACAGAATAAAACGGGAAAGCAGAAATCGACTTCGATCTGATCAGGCTTCAGTGAATATTCTTAGTTCCTATCAATCTGTTTTTAACAATGCACTGGAAGGTATGTATAGGATGACCATTACGGGGGATGTGTTGACAGTGAATCGATCGATGTCCCGAGTAATGGGCTATGAATCAGTAGAGCAGATGTCGGAGAACTGGGCGGGTGTTACGAATGAATTGTTCTCAGATAGTAATGCAGACTTCGAAATGGAATTAAGGAAAAATGAATACGTTAGGGAAGTGTGTCTTCTGGGAACCTCTGGTAAACAGCGCTGGCTGAATCATCGGGCAACATTAGTGACTGATTCTGAAGGCGAGGGTGTTTCTGTTGAGGGTACGTTGGTTGATGTGACTGAATCAGTAGAAAGAAAAAAAGCGGTAATTGCCGTTGAGAAGGAGCGCGTTAACACAGAAATAGCAAAGACAGTTGCTAGAAATAAATCGTTGTTTTTGGCAATGATGAGCCATCAGATTCGAACTCCCTTAACTGCGATTGTTGGGTACAGTGAAATATTACGACAGAATAATGAATTGAGTTTTAGAGTGGAATATGAAGCACACAAGAAGGAACATATTCAAATACTAAGAACTCATAGCGCTAAATTATTGCGATTGATTAATGATATTTTAGACCTCTCAAAGATTGAGGCCAAACAACTCTCTATAGAAAGTGTTGGAATTAATCTAGAATCTTTAGTAAGTAGTGCCTGTAAAGAGGCTCTTCGTGATAAGGAAGTAAATATTGGTATCGAGATAGTGTATGTCACAAAGGTTCCGAATAGCCTGCATGGCGACCCTACAAGACTGGAACAGGTATTGCGCTATTTACTGGATAAAGCACTGGCGCTAACGCTATCTGACCTTAGGATTGATATAGGGTTCGATGATCGCTTTGTTAAATTCTCCATAAGCACCATCGGTAACCCGTTATCAAATGAGGAGGCCCGCGGATTGTTCGATATTCAAGAGGCCTTGTCCCATTCACTCACAGGGGAAGAGACTGAGCTAGGGCTACCGATTGCGAAAAAACTCACGGACTTAATGGGAGGGGGGATATGGATTGGGTCGAACGGAAAAATAGGTAATCAGTTTGCATTTTTTGCCGGTGTTTCTTACGAGGTTGATGCCGTTTGGCGTAAAGCCAGTTCAGTACAGCTTTATAAGAAAGAGAAAAGGAAAGCTAACAGTCGGGTTCCTAAATTGCGGGGATTGGTGTTGTTGGCGGAAGATAATCCGGTTAATCAGCAGTTGATTACCAGTATACTTCGACGATCTGGTGTGGAAGTGATTGTTGCAAGTGATGGTGTTGAGGCTTGTGAGTTTTGCGATAATCGTTTGCCTGATCTGGTATTGATGGATATCAATATGCCCAATAGAAACGGCCTGGAGGCAATGGAGTACATGCAGGATAAAGGGTATTCCATGCCTATATTTATGTTGAGTGCAGAAACGGATGTTGCTGAATACGCACTAGCACAGAAGCTAGGGAGTAGAGGCTGTCTAAGTAAGCCTATCAATAAGGATGAGTTATACGAAGTCTTGGCGCAATCGTTAGAGTAATGTAGCGCCTAATTTTTCGCGGCATCAACAAAGCGAACAGCAGATGTTTCGTGGCTTGAACTTACTGTGGATTCTTCAAACTCAGATACATAGTCTCGACGATATCGTCCTTACGATGCGCCAATCTCTTCAGTAAACGCGTAGAGTGTGCCTCTGCACAGGCGAGAACATAAACCACAGGTCGTTCGTCCCTCAGGCACTTTGGCTTTGACCACGCTGTAGGTGTCTTTATCGATAATGTAATAGGGTGCATCCAGTGATTCAAGGTACGTCGGTAGGATATCTTCAGGGAATCCTTCACTCATGTCCAATAGTTATTCACTTCGATTGCTTTAAGTTGTTGATACTTATAGGTTAATTTGTATCTATACCTTACATAATCAAGACTTTTTGTTAAAGCAGTTTGGGATTATCTGGTTTAGTTGCAAATAGCCCTCATTATCCTTTACAAAAGATAATGCTGAAACTACCCAAGTTAAGATTACTTAACGTACGGATGCCGGAAAAGTTTGCTTAGGATTAGGTAAATGCTCTAATTTTAAGTGCTTCGAGGATAGGCTTGGAAGATCATTAGCCTCATAAAATGTGGAAAATAACAGATAATATATATTTTATGAGGAAAAAGTATCCAAATTAGGGCAAAATGACCCGTTTTTTACACCTATTAGGCATTAAGTATGAGCAGCCAAGATTTCAATAAACTTAGAAAATCCATCTATAAACAAGTCGGTAAGGCTGTTGTCGATTACAGCATGATCCAAGATGGCGACAAGATTATGGCATGTTTAAGTGGAGGGGCGGATAGCTATACAATGCTAGATGCTCTTTTACATCTTAAAAAGGTTGCACCAATCAATTTTGATGTTATTGCGGTTAATTTAGACCAAAAGCAGCCTGGTTTTCCAGAGCATGTATTACCTGAGTATCTGAAGGATTTGGGTGTTGAATATAAAATCATTGAGCAAGATACTTACTCAATTGTAAAAGACAAGCTTAGAGATGGTGAAAAGACGTGCTGGCTATGTTCTCGAATGAGAAGAGGTATATTGTATGACGCGGCTGTTCACCTCGGCGTTACAAAAATAGCGTTAGGCCATCATGCTGACGATATGATCGAAACGTTGTTCTTGAATATGTTTCATGGGTCGAAAATCAAAGGCATGCCTCCAAAACTTTTAAGTGATGATAAGCGTAATATTGTCATTAGGCCGCTAGCTAATTGTAGAGAGCGTGATATTAAAGATTATGCGAGACAAAGAGAGTTTCCAATTATCCCTTGTAATTTGTGCGGGTCACAAGAAAACCTGCAAAGGCAAGAAATAAAAGCAATGATCGCTGATATGGAAAAGAGATCGCCACAGTCCATTTCTAATATGATCAAATCACTTTCCAGTATCGCACCTTCACAGATGGCAGACCAAAATTTATTCGATTTCAAAAACCTTGAAGACCAAGTTAATACAGGTCCGGTTGAGTTTGAATTAGAAAGTGAATCCAAGAAGGAAAAAAAGGGCGATAAAAAAATTCAGACTGTAGAAATATCCTAGTATTAATTTCTAGAGTTCATTGAATAGCTAAGATGGGTTTTATCGCAAACCTCACATTTGGCGTGAAAAGCCCCAAAGCGTTTTCCGACTTGCGCAGCTAAAGCGTTGTATTGTTATTACGCGCTTAGCTATCGTAACATTGAAGAAACGGCCAGGCGATAAGAGGCGACTTGACGAGACCTATCTGAAAGTTAGAGGGAAATGGACCAACTACTATTGAACCCTTGATAAGCCAGGCTTAATCAATATCGACAAGAGTGGTGCCAATAAAGCCGGTATTAATCAGTTCAACGACGAGAATAATCGGCGAGTAAAAAATCCGCCAATCCAAGCATCTCAACAATATTGTTGAACATGGTCACCGGCGGGTCAAACGCATCACACTGTCGATGTTAGGCTTCAAAAGCTTCCATTCAGTACAAAGTGTACTGGCCAGTATTGAGTTTGTCGCGATGCTCAAGAAAGGACAAATGAAGAAAAATATGGCGGATACTTTGTCACCGGAAAAGCAGTTTTTCGCGCTAGCTGCGTAAGTCGAAAATCGCCCAACTGTTTCTTACGCCAGATGGATTATTTGCGACGTAACCCTTTTGATCTACTGAGTATAGTTCAAAGAGGAGGGAGGGGGTAAGCAGTACTGGTTGGTCAAACATCTATTGAGGACTGGGTGTATTGAATGGTTATGCCGAACATTTAGTGAAAAAGGCCGTCAAGCCCAAGCGTATGGCAATATGCAGTAGTTTGATGATGTGATTTTTCTCATCAACGCTGAAGATGTTTGACCTAAGGTGTCACTTTCATGTTACATGAAGACCGTTGAAGAGGTTAGTGGAAACAGGTATAAAAAATAGTCTTATAAAAAGAACTATTCGCCTGGATAATATGACTAATTCACTCGACGTTAATTCAATTGCAACGCAGATCCATTCACTTCGATCTTACATGCTTATCAACTTGGCTATTGAACGTGGGGCATCGGCCAATGAAATTTTGGCAGAAACAGATATATCTTTAGCGCAGCTTGAAAAAAGAAACTTGCATATATCACTATTCCAATATTCTCAGTTAGTTGAAAACGTGAACGCTATTTTCCCAGACACTGATTTCGCGATTACACTAGGTAGACGTATTAATATCAATACTCAAGGTCAGGCTGGTATTTTTTTGATGAGCCTCAATAATTTCGGTGAGGTGTTGCAGAGGTCAATTGAATTTCAGAGTATTATGAAGGTTCCTCACCAATCTAAATTGTTGATTGATGGTGAAAACGCAATTTTTACTTTTCTGAGGGATGATAAGGGCGCTTATGACCCCTCGCTTTGGAAGTTTGTGACTGAACATATGCTTTCTAGCTTTGTTGAAATGGCTGAGTTTTTACTTCAAAAAAAATTACCTTTGATTTCACTTCAATTAACTTTCCCAAAACCTTCCTATTACAATACGATTAAAGATCAGTTTCAATGCCAGCTAAATTTTGATTCAGAGGAATGTTCTATTGTTTTTCCAAAGCAGTGTCTTGACCTTCCAATAAAAACCGCCAACCCTATTTTGGCAAAGCAGGGAGAAGCGATTTTTAGAGCTCTCATGGATTCTACAAAAAATAAACAGTCGATTACTGATAGGGTGAAAATACATTTGCAGGATTTGGGGGCGAATGTTCCAGATTTTTCAGCCTCGGCAGCCGCGCTTGGCCTTTCGGAACGCTCCCTTAGAAGAAAACTAGAGAGAGAGGGGAATAATTTTCAGGGCATTATTGATCAAACTCGAAGAGAAAAAGCAGAGTATTTATTGAGATATAAAGATCATTCTGTGGAATATGTTGCTCGATACCTCGGGTTTAACAACGCGTCAAATTTTCGCAGAGCTTTTAAAAAATGGACGGGAAAAACCCCTCAATCGTTTAGAAGTTCATAGTATGAGAGTCATAATTGGCCAACGGGGGGTCATCACCGGTAGCGCTAATTACCTACTAAATTCTCTTTGATAGTATGCATAGTTCAATAGGGGAGAATGAACTATGTTAAAAAAATTAGAATATAATAAAAAATTAGTATTTGTTTTATTTTTATCAATTATTTGCGGACCAATTCACGCTACAAGTTTGGAAGGCATTTTTGGTAAAGCTTTACCAGAGGATAAGCTGGTAGGTGCTTCGCGTTTATGGTCTGACAATGACGTAGATAACCTAGTAGGAATGGATCTGAAGAAAATTTATTCCCCTCTTTCAGGGCCCGCAGCAGCGGCGCCAGATCAGTGT
>MABD01000017.1 GCA_002162955.1 Gammaproteobacteria bacterium 45_16_T64 | reverse complement strand
GGGTTCCCTATGAAAATACGTTGGCATTTGCCCGACGAAACGGCTGATATTAACGCCGGGAGATAGCATGGCCGAAAGTCACGATTATCAAGCGCTAGAATGGGTCAAGGGTGAAATAGAAGAAACCCTCAAGCAGGCGCAGCAATCGTTAGAAGCGTATGTAGAAAACCCAGAAGATTCTACGCGGATGCGATTTTGCCTAACGCACCTACACCAAGTGTACGGTACGCTGCAAATGGTCGAATTCTACGGTGCCGCTTTGCTTGCAGAAGAAATGGAAAATCTTGCGCAAGCGTTGTTAAATGGCACGGCGGCTCATGTCGATGATTCCCAAGAAGTCTTGATGCGAGCAATGTTGCAATTGCCAGCATACCTAGATCGAGTGAAAGCAGGCAAACGTGATATGCCTGTCGTTATATTGCCCTTGTTAAATGATCTACGTGCTGCTCGGGGAGAAAGTTTACTTTCTGAAACGGCATTGTTTAAACCTAATTTGAAATCAGGCCAAGCAGCGGCACCGAAAGAAAAAATTTCCGATGAGGTCATAAATAAACTTCCCGAATTGCTCAAAAAAGTACGTCAACTGTATCAGTTTGCATTAGTGGGTCTAATTCGCAATCAGGATATGGCAACTAATTTAGGCTACTTAGCCAAATCGTTAGCGAAACTAGAACAGCTATATAGCAATGCACCAATGGCTCAGCTTTGGTGGGTGGGAGGAGCTGTTGTTGAAGGTGTCTCACGTTCCTCAATTGAACTCGGTACCTCGGTAAAAATGTTACTGGGTTTATTGGATCGGCAAATCAAAGATAATATTGAATCTGGCGCTAATCGGATGGAGCCAGTACCGACAGAATTGTTGAAAAACCTGCTGTACTACGTCGCTCGTTGTGAGGGTGACTCGCCCAAAGTCAAAGAAGTTAAACAGGCTTTTCATTTGGAAGAAGCGTTACCTAGCGACGATCTTATTGATGTTGAGCGACAGCAATTGGCAGGGCCAGATAAGGAAGCAATTGTATCTGTAGTGCGGGCACTGTTAGAAGAGATGGTTATTGTCAAAGAAAACCTCGATATTTTTTTACGAGGGCAATCCCAAGATATTGATGGTCTCAAACCGCTGGTACCCAATTTAAAACAGGTTGCGGATACACTCGGCGTATTGGGTATTGGAAATCCACGGCGAGTTATTTTAGAGCAAATTGATGTTATTGGGCGGGTCGTTGAATCTGGTTTTATGCCCGATGACAATACGTTTATGGATGTTGCAGGTGCGCTGCTTTATGTCGAAGCGACTCTGCAAGGAATTGCAGAAGATGGTGCGCGAGCGAGCATGAGCGCGGATAGCGGTAGAAGCGATAGTGACAATTATGTTTCTCCTGAGCATGTTCATAAGGCACGTTCTGCTGTCATTGAAGAATCTAGGGCAGGATTAGAAAGTGCGAAAGACGCGATTACGGAATACATTGGTTCCAATTACAACAGCGACTACTTAGAGGCCGTTCCCGAAATTCTACATAGTGTTCGTGGCGGCTTAGCAATGGTGCCACTGAATCACCCCGCTGCGTTATTGCAAAGTTGTGTTGATTATATCCAAAATGATTTGATCGATACTGGAACCCAGCCCGACTGGAAAATACTGGACACTCTTGCTGATGCAATTACTAGCATTGAATATTATCTTGAGCGGTTAGGTGAACAATTTCCCGGCGACGAAGATATTTTGTCGATAGCGGAAGATGCTGTTGCAGAACTCGGGTATCCGGTTGAACGTGAAGATACCTTTGTGGTCCCTGATGAAGAACAGCTCGTTACTTTAGAGCAAGTCGATTTTGAGGCTGATGTACCGGAGATTGAGATCCCTGAGTTGTCTCAGGTAGCAGACGAACGAGAAGACTCGTTCGCTCCGTCAAATGAACTTGAAACGACGATTGAAGAACAAGAAGATACTCCCGATGTTGCAAATATACCGGTGTTAGCACCAACGGTGAGTGAACCTGATGTAGTTACCGACCATTCAGAATCTCAACAGGAGCAAGACGTGGTAGAAGATGACGATGATGATTTGATTGACGAAGAAGTCATCGAGATCTTTATCGAAGAGGCTGCTGAAGTACTTGAGGCAATCGAAGAGTTTACGCCTAAGTGGAAAGCCGATTTAAATAATGATGATGCTAGATCGGAAGTTCGTCGTGCATACCATACGCTAAAAGGTAGTGGCCGTATGGTGGGGGCATTGGCTATAGGTGATCTTGGTTGGTCTGTTGAGAATATGCTTAACCGAGTGATTGATGGCAATATTGAGGCCAGTGACAGTGTGTTTGCGATTATGGAAACTGTTACGTCCGTTGTGCCTGAGTTGGTAAAAGATTTTGAAGCGCGTAGGACGCCGACTCTTAATATTGATGCCTTAGCGGCAGTTGCAACGGCATTGGCTAAAGGGGAAGATGCGCCACCGATACCTGCAAATCTGTACATTACTGAAGAACCTGTTGTTGTTGAAGAGCCTGTTGAAGAAGAGCCGATTGTTGAAGAGGAACTTGCTTCCGAAGAAGAATTCGCTGTTATTGAGGAAATTGCACCTACGGACGATATCGAACCGTTGTCTGCGATGGATACAATGGAGCCAATCGATCTCATTGATAATAGTGATAGTGTTGACGACATAGAGGAAGCAGAACCGGCACTTGTTGGGCTTGATGGTATTGATCCTGTATTGCTCGATATATTCAGCCAAGAGGCTCGTTCTCACTTAGCGGTGGTTCGGGAGTTCTTAGATTCGTCGGCGCAAAAGCCTCAAGCTTTTTCCAGCGCGTTATTACGTGCCTTGCACACCTTAAAGGGTAGTGCTCATATGGCGGGTATTCACGTGATTGCGGATCTTGCTTCACCGACAGAAAAATTCATCAAGGAATGTCATTTACAAGGATTGGAATCGGATAATGAAATAGGCGAATTCCTAGCCGCGGCAGTGAATCTTATCGATCTTGGGGTTGAGCAACTAAGTTCGACGCCCACCACAGAAATAGAAGGTACGGAAGCATTTTTGGCTTACGCATCAGAGCTGAGGGAGCGTAAGCTCATTCATGCAGAAGAGGCGCAGAACGCCGATGATGTAGGGACACCAGATGCGCAATTGGTTTCAATCTTCCTTGCTGAGGGTACTGACCTAATCCTTGATGCAGCAGATGTTCTGGATCAGTGGGAACAGAATCCAGTGCTTGGTGATAAATTGGATAATTTGCGTCGGGAACTTCGGATTCTTTCCCGTAGCGCAAGTGCAGCGCAACTCAATGATGTTGTCGCTTTGTGTATGGCTTTGGAAGAAGCGTATAACGCAACCTCTGAAGGTATGCTGACACCTACGGCAGAGTTTTTTGAAGTCGCGCACCGCGGGCATGAGCACCTTATTGGAATGATGGATCGCATAGCGGTTGGTCAAAAGCCTAGCAGTGTGGACCAGATGGTAAGTGAGTTGCAAAGCCTTATTGATCAAGCGCCAGAGGTGGTTAGGCAAATTACTGAAACGGAAAATATTGATGAATCTGCTGCAGAGGCTGTGGAAGACGTGATCGAAGAAATAGCCGATGCATCTAATGTCGAAGAAGAATTTGAAGTTGAGCAAGCTGCACTCGAAGAGGAAGAAGCATCAGAGTTTGTATTTGATACAGAAGCTGAGAGTGGATCCCTTGAATATGAAGAAATTGATGAACTCGAAGAATTGGAAGCTACAGACGAAACCCCAGTTGCGGTGGTCGATGTTACTGAAGAGGACGATTACGATGCAGAGCTCGTGGAGATCTTCTTAGAAGAGGCAGAGGAAATCGTAGAATCAATTTCCAATCTGTTGGAAGATTGGCGCAGTGAGCCTGATAATCTAGATAAAGTTGGTGCGTTGCAACGTGATTTGCATACCTTGAAAGGTGGCGCGCGCATGTCAGATATGACTGAAATAGGGGATCTAGCGCATCATTTGGAAAATCTTTATGAAGGCTTGTGCGAGAAGAAATTTGTCGCTGTACCGAGTTTATTCACCATCTTAAATGAATGCCATGATACCTTGGCGGTTATGGTTGAGGGACTGCAAAATGGCAGTAAGTTAACGCCAGCGATAGCCCTGATTGCGCAAGTTGAAGCTTACATGGCAGGAGATGTCAGTGTTGCGGACGCGGAGATTGGTGCTGTAGTTGATGTTCCTCAAGCGGCAAACGATGAGCCGGAAGTGCCACGAGATGAGCATGCATTAGAAGCGCTTAGCTCTGATGAGGAAGGTGAAGAAATTGATGTTGAAATTCTCGAAGTATTCATGGAAGAAGCGACTGACTTGATTGAAGGTTTGGATGCCTCTGTCAATGCGTTGCAAGAAGATCGAGAAAGTAACGAACATGTAGAAGAACTAAAACGATTGCTGCATACCTTCAAAGGGGGCGCGCGTTTAGCCGGATTATCTCTGTTGGGGAATTTGAGTCACGATTTTGAGTCATTTCTTATTGCGCGAGAAAGTGAAGGGTTTGATGACGCTAGCATGGAGACGATTCAGAGCTACCAAGATAAGTTGATTGAACAAATTGATATTGTTCAACAACGTGGTTCAGAATTGTTGGAAGAGGCTACTGCGCCGGATGCGAGTGTACAGGAGGTTATTGAAGAACCTGATGATCGGGGGGGCGTTGCTGCTGGTGAAGACAATATTGTTCCTATTACGCCACAGCCTGAGCCTGGTGGAACGATTATTATCCCTGATGCAATGCCAGCAACCAGTTTTGGTAAACGAGAATCAGCGGAAAAAGCAGGTAGTGGTGAAAGTGTAAGGGTATCTGCAGACCTAATTGAGGAGCTGGTAAACCTGTCTGGCGAAACCAGTATTATTCGCGGCCGAGTAGAAACACAGTTATCTGACTTCTCCTATGAGATTGAAGATATCGGCATGGCCATCGATAGAGCGAGAGAATTGCTACGTCGTTTGGATATTGAAACAGAAGCACAGATTCTCTATGGCCATCAGCAGAGCGGCGATACTGATGATTATGTCGATTTTGATCCATTGGAAATGGATCGATATTCAACGTTGCACCAATTGTCTCGTTCGTTATCTGAAACCGCGAGCGATTTGATGGATCTTAAAGATTCATTATTGGATCGAGCAAGAGATACTGAAACGTTACTGCAACAACAGGCCAGAGTTAACTCAGAGTTACAGGAAGGACTAATGCGAACGCGCATGGTACCTTTTTCTCGCTTAGTGCCTAGAATGCGCCGGATCGTTCGACAGATCGCAGGTGAAGTGGGTAAAAAAGCGGAACTCGAAGTTATTGGTGCTGAAGGTGAAATGGATCGAACTGTAATGGATCGAATGATTTCGCCATTGGAGCATATGATTCGTAATGCTGTGGATCATGGACTAGAGACACCGGCAGAAAGAAAAGCGCTGGGCAAGGAAGAAACGGGTCGTATTACAATACATCTTGCGCGAGAGGGTGGTGACGTCGTGTTACGCCTTATTGATGACGGTAAAGGTATTAATCTTGAAGCTGTTAAATCTCGTGCTATCGAACGTGGCCTAATGAAGGCCAATGCACCACTGAGTGAAAAAGAAATTATGCAGTTTATCTTTAAGGCAGGGTTTAGTACTGCTGAAAAAGTGACGCAAATTTCTGGTCGTGGTGTAGGAATGGATGTGGTGCATAGTGAAATAAAGCAACTGGGTGGCACGTTAAAAATTCATTCCGCGCCTCAAGCCGGTTCTCAATTCACCGTGCGCTTGCCATTTACGGTATCGGTGAATAGAGCCTTGATGGTTCGGGTGGGCGAAGATGCCTATGCGATTCCATTGAATAATATTGAAGGTATTGTACGGGTAAGCCCTTATGAGCTGGATGCATATTATCAGCCAGACTCGCCCGATTTTGAATATGCAGGACAGAATTATCGTCTGCGATATTTGGGCGGTTATGTACACGGGGTACAACATCCAGATTTGCAAAGCCATGTGAAGCCACTGCCTGTGTTGCTAGTGCGTGGTGGTGATCATGCTGTTGCGTTACAGGTAGACTCCTTGGTGGGCTCTCGTGAGATTGTGGTGAAGTCAGTAGGGCCACAATTGAGTGCGGTGAGTGGTATATCAGGTGCGACTATTCTTGGTGATGGTAGTGTTGTAATCATTCTCGATCTTAATGCGATGATTCGAGCGGATCATGCGCAACTCAGCATTGATGGTAAAAAAGAGGTTGTCGAAGAGGTCCCAGTCGATAGCACACCAACGGTTATGGTTATTGATGACTCCGTTACGGTGAGAAAGGTAACTACTCGCTTGTTGGAGCGCCACGGTTTTGATGTGGTAACCGCAAAAGACGGGGTTGATGCGATTACTCAGTTACAAGATATCAAACCGGATATCATGTTGTTGGATATCGAAATGCCACGTATGGATGGTTTTGAAGTTGCAACCTTGGTGCGTCATGATGAGCGCCTTAAAGATACGCCGATTATCATGATTACGTCTCGTACCGGTGAAAAACACCGAGAGCGAGCCGTGAGCATTGGTGTTAATGGGTATATGGGTAAGCCCTACCAAGAAACGGTGTTGCTAAAAGAAATTGAAGCCTTGGTGAAGCGTCCTCAATAAAATGCCTCTGTCTACTGATGATCAAAGTATCCAAGATCAGCGCAATAACCCTCGCTTAGGGGTTATTGCAGATTCGACGTTACAGCGTCATATACTGTGTAAAACCATCGAATCTGCAGGATATGAGGTAGGGATATCACTCTCGCCTGAGCGTGTTAATACGGAACAAATACATACCAGTACCATCGATTTATGGTGGATTGAGATTGAAGATGAGGACAAATGGGCAGATTTTGTTGCGCTTATATATGAAGAAGCGATCTGCCCTGTATTGATTGGTGATGGATACGCTCCGCCTGCTAATGATCCAAAATATCCCCGCTGGGAACGTAGGATCTATACCAAAATCATTGATATTGTCGGTAAGCCGGCTATTCAAGCTGAGCCGGTAACACTGGCTTCATTTGAGAATAAATCTGTTGATCATGAAGTGCTGGTTCTACCGCCAGAGCTACATGGAACCGTTAATGCTGGCGTACCTGCTGAGTATATTTGGGTGATCGGTGCTTCTCTTGGCGGGCCCGCAGCAGTTAAAGAGTTTTTAGATGCATTGCCTGATGGATTACCGATAGCGTTTATCATTGCGCAGCATATTGATGTTGGATTTCAGAAGGTATTAGCGCAAGTGTGGGGACGACATAGTCATTTTTCTTTTGTTGACCCTCTACAAGGCCAGGTACTTTCCCATGGGCAAGTGGTCATTGCACCGGTTGAGCAAGTGATGACGATCACTCGTGATAGCACTGTGAATTTACATGGTGGAGATTGGGATGGCCCTTATTCTCCGTCAATAGATCAGGTGATGAATTCCACGGTGGATAATTTAGGTGCTCGTACTGGCGCTATCTTATTTAGCGGTATGGGAAATGATGGGGCGATTGCAGGGCCAAAAATGCATGAATTAGGTGTGGAAGTCTGGGCTCAGACGGCCGATACTTGTGCAAATAGCAGCATGCCAGATTCCGCTAGAGCGACAGGCTGCGTTACGTTTAGCGGTTCTCCCCGAGGGCTGGCTGAATATTTGGTTGAACATATAAAGAGTTTTCGATTTTCAAAGCGTGCTGAGCAGCAGTAACGTCGGTAAATTTACGCATTAGGCAAAAGACGAGAAAAGTTATGGTAGATAAAATTCCGGACGAAGTCGCAAGTTTGTTAATCCCTATGGTAGGGCGGCCTATGTTATTGCCTAACGTTTCTGTGGCGGAAATCGTACCTTGGATTGAGCCAGATAAACAAGAAAATTCTCCCGAGTGGTATTTGGGGCAGGTGAGTTGGCGGGAAACTGAAGTGCCGCTAGTGTCGTTAGAATTGATGAACGATACCGATGTTGATGAAGCTTATTCCGGTCAACGAATTGCTGTGCTGAATGGTATTGGTGGTTCCAAGCATGATTTTTATGCTATTTCCGTTCAGGGGCTTCCTCGGTTGATTCGTGTGTATGGTGAAGAGGTAAGTGGAGAAGAGCAATTGAGCGAACCTGCCTATGATATGAACGTATTGGTCAGTGGGGAAAGAGCAATGATCCCTGATCTAGATTATGTGGAAAAACAGCTCGAATCCTTATAGCAGTCGCAATTTTTATAAATCGCCCCAATAATGTTGTAGTAACGTTAACATTGCCACAGGGGCGGTTTCTGTACGAAACACCCTCGGTCCTAAGGTCAAACAGTCAAAACCATGCTGTTTAGCGATCTCTATTTCTTGCTCTTCTAATCCGCCCTCTGGTCCTACGAGTACGCAAACGTCCATAGGAGCCGCTTGGCAAAAATAATCCTGACTCTTATGGGGGCCGGGATGAAGAATGATTTTTTTCTCATGTTTTGCATGTTCACAGAATGATGCCAAAGAAGCACAAGGGAGAATGGCTGGGACAATATTGAGTCCACATTGTTCGCTGGCACTGATTATCTGCTGCTGCCATTGTAATGTTCGCTTTTCCATGCGCTGCGGGTTTAGTTTAACCTCGCAGCGAATACTTGTAAGGGGTGTAATTGAATGCACGCCCAACTCAACCGCTTTTTGAATGGCGTAATCCATGCGATCACCTTTTGACATGACCTGCGCAAGATGAATACGCAGAGGTGATGCGTTGCTCTCCTCTGTAAAACTATCGAGAGATACTTGAACCTGTTTTTTTGATACTTCGGTAATCGTAGCTTGAAACTCGCCCCCTGTACTATTGAACACACGCAGGCTGTCGCCGGCCAGCATGCGCAGCACCTTACCAATATGACGACTTCCATTGTCGTCTAGGGTTAAGTGTTGGTGTAGTACCAACTCAGCAGATTGATATATTCGAGGATTCTTCATTACGTTTATTTAGGCTTTTGTGGCAAGTTCAATGTCTTTTCAGGTAACACCTGTAAAGTGCTCAATTTGTTTCCGCGTAATAATATATGATGACATAAAATATACAACATTGCTCAAATGCCTGAGTAGGGCCTTATTCCTCTCAGTGTATGCTTCCCCACGTTGCCTGGGACTGGTAGTGTTGCTACTAAGTAAGCCCTATGATAGCGTGTCTCGCAATCGGTACGATGAAAGGGACGTTAGATAAAGAAGTCGTGGCGATTTTGTGCCGCTCAATTGTTAATAAATGGACGTAAATAGGATTTAGCTGAAATGGATTTTGTGACTGATGGGTTAAGAGGTTTTGTCTTAGGTGTTCTGATTATAGCGTTCCCAAGTGGCTCATACGCTAATGAGGAAAGAAAAAACCAAATAGTCGATAGCTATGAGTCATATCGAGAAGCAGTAAGATACAGCGATGGTCAATTGGCTGCTGACTTAATGGCTTCTAAAACCCTACGATTTTTTGAGAAAGCAAGAGAGTTGGCACTTTACGGAAATCGAAAGCAATTACTAGAAGTACCTTTTATCGTTCGAATGTATGCACTATTAATGAGAGGAACCCAAGGTTTTGAAGTCCTTGAATCAGCCGATGCAAAGGACATTTTTATCAATATGGTCTCTCAAGGCGCGATATCTATTCATGCTTTAGATAAGGTAGTGCTGAAGTCTGTTGAACATAGCGAATACATGGCGAAGATCACTTTTTCGATTGAGAATATGATCTATCCAGAGCCAATGATATTTGTATTCGAAGAACATCGCTGGCGATTTCATCTCTATGGTTTTATGAAGTTCTCTCTTGGCGCTTTAGAGGAGAGTTGGGTGAATGCTGGTGTTGATACAAACCACATGCTGATGACGATGGTAGAGAATGTTGTGCAAAGGCCGGTATCTGATGGGATATGGGATACTGACCCTGACGGCTGGTAATTAGCACAAAGCCCTTAATGTGACGAAAGAATTAGCTATCTAAGGAAGAATGTAAATGGTTATGGATAGAATATGGCTGCTAGTTTGCGGCCTTATAGCAGCGTCTGGAGCTGCTATATTTTGGTATACCGCAGGTGAGAATGGAGCCTTAGTGCTCAATAGCGCAGTACTAATTGGCCTAGCGTTTGAGAATAAGGCACTTAAAAAGAAGTTAAAGGGTTATGAATCAAAATGAGAAAATGCCCTGCTAAATGGGGGTCATCGGCATGGCGTAATTCGTAGCCCCCTAATTGGAAGACGAGCTAGAAAGAGGGGAGTCTTACGTGGGAAGTAGCTATCGAGGAGATAGCGGCATTATTAATCTATTTAAACAATTGTAGGTGACTTATTTCTTGTGGGAAAAGGTCAATTCCTTTTGGGAGGGGTGGGTAATTTATGAAACAGGAATTATATGTAAGTACAGATGTTGAGGCGGATGGTCCCATACCGGGCCCCCACTCTATGTTGAGTTTTGGTTCAGCAGTGTATACACGAGACAAGGAGTTAATAGCTACTTTCGAAGCAAATTTGGAGCTGATAGAGGGAGCTAGTCCCCACCCTGAAACCCAAAAATGGTGGGAAACACAACCAGAAGCTTGGAATGCATGCAGGATTAACTTGCAGAGTCCTGAGAAAGCAATGGTCGACTATGTTGATTGGTTAAAGGGGCTTCCCGGAAAACCGGTTTTCGTCGGGTATCCTGCGTCATATGATTTCATGTTTGTCTATTGGTACCTCATGAAATTCGTTGGTGAATCGCCGTATTCGCATTCAGCACTGGATATCAAAACTCTAGCAATGGTCGGATTAAATAGGACCTATAGAGAAACGTCAAAACGACGGATGCCAAAACATTGGTTTGATGATCTACCTCATACACATAAAGCGTTAGATGATGCTATCGAACAAGGTGCACTATTCTGCAACATAATGTCGGATGTAATGAAATAAGGGCTTATGAACGTTGTGATCGATAAAGCCTTTATTCAGCAGGAAACTAAATGTTGGGTTTTCAGAGGGTTTGTCCTTTTAAATTTCCAATATCCTGATTTGTTGATGCAGAAGAGACTATATGCAGCAAAGTCACTTCGGGTGGTACTAAAAATCGTATAGGCAGTATGCTGGTGCCTAAGCCAGGGTTTACGTAGAGATGGCGACCTTGCTCTATGACATGACCGATAGCGAAGCGTTCTCCATGGTCTGAGGGTACAATCGGTCGGCCGATAAAGGGAATGTAGACCTGACCACCATGGGTGTGTCCCGCTAGTGTGAGTTCAATACGCTTTGGTATTTCGACAAATATATCAGGGTTATGGGTAAACGCGATAATGGGCTGGTCTTCGGGAATGGGCGCGAGGGCTTTTTGGATATCGTGGGGCCCCTCCCAATAGTCGCTGATACCAGCCAACCAAAACTGACATGAATCTTGAGTAATAGATGTAGCGGCATCTTCGAGTAAGGTAATGTTAGCATCGGTGATTGCTGTCGATACTTGCTCGGCACCGAGCCACCAATCATGATTCCCTAACACGGCAAATACCCCGAGAGGTGCCTGCAGGTGTTGGAGTTCTTGGGCGATCGCATGGGGCGAAACAAACTCTCCGCCTACAACCCCATGGATAACAAAATCACCGGCTAAGAGGATGAGATCGGGTTTAGCACGATTAGTCGCGTTGACGATATCCCGTAGTTTATCAATGCCATTAAAGGGGGAGCCGGTATGAATGTCTGCGAGTAATGCAATGCTGAGATTGTCGCAGGACTGAGGCCATCGCGTAAGTTCAATCGTATGTTGCTACGTGCCTAGCATCATGGTCGCTGTGGTTCTAACCACAGCGACCATGATGCTAGGCACGTAGCAATGATACTAAGTGCGAATATTAGCGCCCGTTTAGGTTTTACTATTGCCAAGAAAAATTAACACCGTGTGAGTTTGTTTCTATCAATATGGTCAAAACTGGACTGCCCATAAATATCCAGCAGGGTGGATTGAGCATACGCGAGTTGATCACCGTTAAGTGTCATCTCTAGCGAGAACTTCGTGGAGCTAGCGCTATCGCGCATAAAGGGTGATTGTACAATGCCCCAGTCAGGGTCCCCCAGAGCGGCGGCTACTTTGATAATGATACCTTTATCAGAGGGCGTTGCATCGCCACCCGCAATTAATGTGACGGCACGGGGGATCGACAATGAATACATTACAACCCCTGTATCTGCATCCCACATCCAATAGCCGGTTTGATCATGAAAAACCTGATCGTTGGATTTACGTGTCACAATCTGTTGGTATCGTATCACCGCTAATACTTGTTTTTCTGCATTGGTGACATCACCAATGGCTTCGAAAGTAATGGTCTCGTAATAGGGGTTTTTCTCCACGGCATCGGGTTCAGGTGCGATATCCATACCTCGATTACCTTCCCATGTGCCGACTAGGCCTGCTAATGGGCCGTAGTTAATGCCGTCGATGGTGTTGTCATCAGTCATAATGTCTCTCTCAACCTCTCTCAGTCTTTCTTGGTCTCTCGTTAGTCGTTATCGGACATGTTGGATCCCAGCGGGGCAACAGCCATTTCGCTTAGGTCTATATCGGGTGCTGTGGGCTCGGGCGGTTTTTCTACTAGTATGTCAGATCCAACGTCCGCCACACTCATATGGTCAGTGTTGGGTGGCGGAGGTGTGGTTTTGTTCTCGGGTTCAGGCTCTGCGAATGGTGAGACGAGCTGTATCGCACTGGTATCGATGTTTGTTGTAACCTCTGCTTTTCTTTCGTCTGCTTTTAACAGGTCGCTACCCGTAGGGGAAAGATCCCAGCTTGATTTTGTTTTTTCTTGTTCTTGAGGGGAAGTGCTTTGTGACGTCGAAGGAGCGGAGGGCACTGTTTTTGCAGTAGGAGGTGGCGTTGCCGGCGGCTGGGTTTGAGACTGTTCTTTTAGGAATACCCGTGCCCCGGTTTTCTCGATGGCTTGTTGATATTGAAGGGCTTTTGTCTTATTCAGGTCTTTTTTGAGAACGCATGCTTTACCACTGAACATCGTCTCGATTCTTGCATCGTTAACTTTGAACAATTTGGCCATATTGGCTTTAACGGTCGCTAAGTCAGTGTTGCTATGTATTCCGCCACGAAAATAAATATCGTAGATTGGGTCATTCATGGATTGTTCTCAAATAAGCCTGTGTTAGTAGTCAGTATAAACTAGCTGGCGCTAAGTTTCGGCGTCTAATTTTGTGTTCAAGTCTGCAAAATTTAGCCCATATTTGTTTAATAGTTGGCGAACTCTATGGGAGTCGTTGTTTGACGCCTTAGTGGTTCGACTGACATTAAACAGTTTGCGGCCTGCATCGGCCATAGAAGTCGCTTGTTGACAGGTAGTAATAAGGCCACTGAGTTTTATTTGGTCATAGTGGTCCATTTCATCGCACTGTTCTGCACCCACAAAAGGTTCGATAATATGCCGAGGTTGGTTCATAAGGGACGCGCCAGATTTCCATTTTCGCAGAAGCCGTTCTATTTCCTCGGCAACCACTGATGAGGTAATACGTCCGCCATCCGCTAGGGTTCCCATGCGAGTAATACTGGCATTGAGATCACGAAAATTGGCTGACCAGGTTGCGGCGGGGGAGTGACTAAACTGTAAATACTTTGCCCTGGCTGCTTTGTTAAATGTGACTAAGTAACCGGATTTCTTAGAGAAATTCTCTAATTCGTACTCGATATTGGGTTCTAGGTCTTCAATGCGGTCTTTTAATGACGGTAGTTCGTATGTCCACAGATCTATACGTGCGAGTAGGTCCTCTCTAAAGTCGCCGCTTTGTGATAAGGCGATAAGATCTTGATTGGTGCCTGCGATAAGCTGAAAGTTGCTGCTGACTTCTCTATCGGACCCAAACGGCATAAAGCGCTTATCTTCGATGGCGCGAAGTAACATGGTTTGTTCGTCTATTCCCAGTTCGCCTACCTCATCGAGGAATAGTAATCCGCCGTCGGCTTCTCGTAATAATCCAGGTCTGTCATTGGTAGCGCCGGTAAATGCCCCTTTCTTATGCCCAAACAAGGCGGACATGGCGTTATCCCCTCGTAGGGTTGCACAGTTTACCGATACTAACTTGCCTTCCAGCTTGCCGCGCTGTTTTCGAAGGTCATAGACCCGCTGTGCTAGTTTAGATTTACCCGCACCAGTGGGGCCGGTAATTAGGATGGGTTCATTGGAGCGAATAGATACATGCTCTAGTTGCTCGATCATCTTGTTAAAGTGAGCGTTATTGGTTTCGATCCCGCCTTTCAGATAGGTAGTACCTTCTTTATGCTCTTTCTGGAATCGAGAGGCGATTTGATCATACTTGGATAGATCCAAGTCAATGATTTGATAGTGCCCCGCGACAGTGGATTCCCGTTTGGCGGGGGAGGTTTGAATTAACTGTCCTGGTAAATAACCGGCTTCTGTCAGTAAATATAAACAAATCTGAGCGACGTGGGTACCGGTGGTGATATGGGTTAAATAGGTTTCTGTGCTGGAACGAAATCGATAACCGCGGGCAAAATCCAATAACACGCTGTAAACGGTTTCAAAGTCCCAGGGATCGGGAAAGCTCAGATGATTGTGCACGACGGTGGTTTCTGGCGAAATTCGTTGAATATCTGCGGTCACCTGGTCGGCGAGGGTTTGTGCTTTGGGATCAAAGAGTAATTCCAACCGATCGATGAGTAAGTCGTCATGCTGGCACATCGAGATCGTGGGTCGCCATTTGTCCCAGCGCTTATCGCCCTTACCGCGGCGGTCCATGGTGGTACCAAGTATACTGATAGCTACTGTTTTCATGTATCAATAATAGTATGTACATATCAATAAAGATAGGTAAATAGAATGGGCAACGTTTTTATAGGATCTGCCCTACTTACCTGTTAAAACTTTTTATTCTTATAAAACAGCAGGTTATAAGTTTTATTGGGATGTATTTTGGTTTTTCTTCAAAGTTGGCACTTTAATCGCTATAGAGTAAGCCAAGTAGAGATAAATCAAGATGGGCATTCAATAGCAAGTGGCTAATGACCGTTAGTGGTGATGCCCAAAAACACAATAAAGAGAACAAAGGAAATTAACAATGACTCAACAACCTTATGAAGTAATGCAGGACGGTGGTGTACCCATTAAGTCTTGGACTCGAGGTGTTCCGTTTGAGCCAGCCGCAAAGGAACAGCTGAAGAATATTTCACGGATGCCGTTTATCCATCAATGGGTCGCAGCAATGCCTGATGTGCACCTAGGAAAGGGTGCGACGATTGGAAGTGTCGTGCCGACCGTTGGTGCTGTGATTCCAGCTGCGGTGGGAGTGGATATTGGTTGCGGCATGATGGCCGTAAGAACCAGCATTCGCGCACAGGATCTACCGGATAATTTGGCGGGTGTACGTTCTGCGATTGAGCGTGCCGTGCCACATGGGCGCTCCGCCAGGGCACGAGGAAGTCGCGATAAAGGCGCGTGGTCAAATATACCTGATGATGTTGCCGCTGCTTGGGGACCGATATCGGCGCAGTTTGAAGTGCTAAAAGAAAAGCACAAGGTGCTTAGGAATACTAACAACATTAACCACTTGGGTACGCTGGGTACAGGTAATCACTTTATTGAAATGTGTCTAGATGAACATAATTCTGTGTGGTTGATGCTACACAGTGGATCACGGGGTGTTGGGAATAGGATAGGTACTCATTTTATCGAAACCGCAAAAAAAGATATGGAGCGCTGGCTAATACAGTTGCCGGATAAAGACCTGTCGTATCTGCCAGAAGGTAGTGAGCACTTTGATCAATACGTGGAAGCGGTGGAATGGGCGCAGAACTTTGCACGGATTAACCGCGAAGTGATGATGACAAGAGTGATTGCGGCAGTAGGCGATGCTCTAGGTTTTCCCTTTGAGGCGAGAATGGAGGCGGTAAACTGTCACCATAACTATATTTCTCGCGAACATCACTACGGGAAAAATGTGATTGTGACACGTAAAGGCGCGGTAAGAGCGCAGGCAGGCGAAATGGGCATTATCCCCGGTAGCATGGGAGCGAAGTCGTTTATCGTACGCGGGCTAGGTAACGAAGAAAGTTTTTGCAGTTGTAGCCATGGTGCTGGCCGTGTGATGTCGCGAACCAAGGCGAAAAAGCTGGTGTCTCTTGAAGAGCATATTCAGGCAACGGCAGATGTCGAATGTCGAAAAGACGCGGGTGTGATCGATGAAACGCCGTCAGCATACAAGCCCATTGAAAAAGTGATGGAAGCGCAGAAAGATCTTGTGGAAGTGGTATATACCCTCAAGCAAGTGGTGTGCGTAAAAGGATAGGAAGCAAAAATGAATACAGTAGAAAGCGGTATTAGCACGGATGTTGTTATCGATGGTGCCCAGGGAGAGGGCGGCGGGCAGGTATTTAGAACATCGTTGTCGTTGGCAATGTGTCTGGGTAAATCCGTGCGGATAGAAAATATCCGCGCTGGTAGGGCTAAACCAGGGTTGCTGCGCCAGCACTTAACCTGTTTGCGGGCGGCGCAGACGATTTGTAATGCAAAGGTAATTGGCGATGACTTAGGGTCAACGGAAGTGGTGTTTGTCCCTGGAACGGTGAAGGCGGGGGAATACCATTTTCAGATTGGATCCGCTGGTAGCACAACCTTAGTATTTCAAACGGTGTTGTTGCCATTGCTGTTGGCCGATGAGGTGAGTGAATTGTATCTTGAGGGCGGTACGCATAATGGTATGTCGCCAAGTTATGATTTTATTGTGGAGTGCTTTCTTCCCGTATTGCAAAGCTTAGGGTGCCGAGTTGAGACCTCTCTTGAGCAGGTTGGTTTCTATCCGGCGGGTGGTGGCGCTTGGCGTGCGCGGATTTATCCAATGAACGCTGCGAGCGGTATTGATAAGGTTGACCTTGTGACTCGCGGTGGCCAACAGGCGGAGCTAGCGATGGCGATGTCATCAAAAATACCTGAGCATGTTACGCAGCGCGAGCTGACCCATATTCAACAGCGATGCCGTTGGTCTGAGTCCGTATTGCGTCAACGGTTAGTGAAGTCCTCAGGTCCTGGCAATATCGTATCGTTGCAGGTGAACATGGGTAATATTACTGAAGTGTTTGAATGTGTTGGAGAGCGAAATCTCAGTGCGGAGAAAGTTGCGAGCAGAGCGATTACGCAAATGAATCGATATTTGCGTGCGGGTGTTCCTGTTGGTGAGTACTTAGCAGATCAACTTTTGTTGCCAATGGTTTTGGGAAGTGGAGGTAAATTCCGCACCCTTAATCCTAGTATGCATCTACTAACGAATATTGATGTTATTCGAATGATGAGTAGGAAATCGATAACAGCAGAAAAGATAGAAGAAGACTGCTGGGAAATTTCAGTAACAGGAAATTCTGAATAAATAAAAAATATTTGTATAAATGGCAATTATACTGTTGACATAAATCTCGTTAGGTCTAACATTGCGTCCAACAGATTAACACTGACTGACAAAACTTATGATGACATTTATATATAGCGTAACTTCACCGTATAAAAAATAATTGCGAATTCCGTTATGGAAGGCGCATATGGCCTTCCGTACTAAAAAGTCGGTAGGCCAAAGGCCACCGGCTTTTTTTATGCAAAAAATTCATCAATTTACGAGCACAATAAATATGCCAATGTTGACCCACAGCACAAGTGAAATGATAAGAATGCAACGCTCTAGTTGTAACCTGTCTGTAGTGGTGAATGCTCACAATGGCATGTTTATTCATTATTGTTATAAAAAACCTCTCATGGTCGAGGTTTTGGGACCCTAGCCTTTCGAAATACCGGAAGGCAGCTGCCAACCGGTAAAAATAGAGATTCTATTAAACCCCCGGTTGGTCATTCCAATCGGGGGTTTTTTATTGCGTGAACAGAATGCGTTGCCGAAGTGAATTTTGTTATGTATTAGGTCTATATTAGAGGTATGGCATGGGAAGCTCTGTTTAAGCCTTACTGATAAAGGAGAGTGTGTAATATGAGAATTTTGAGATTGAATAAGTCCGGTTTTCCTATTGCGTGGTTGTCTCGGGAAGAGGCGGTAACGCTCTATGTGAAGGATCGTGTGGTTTGGAGTCTTGGTGATGATTCATCAACAATGGTTGGTGGAATAAATTGCAAAGGTGAACGTACATCGGTGTCGTTATCTTCCATTATTGCGGTTGATGGCACCGCAAAAAAGAACAGTTTTGTACCTGCGTTGAGTAATCGATTGTTATTTCGTCGAGATGATCATCGTTGCTTGTACTGTGGTTTAGCATTTGATGATCACGTGTTAACACGGGATCACATTATTCCCAAGGTACAGGGTGGCGCGGATAGTTGGACTAATGTGATTACCGCATGCGCGCGGTGTAATCATCACAAAGGTGGTCGAACGCCGGAACAAGCGGGTATGGAATTATTGGCCATTCCATTTGCGCCCAATGCATTTGAATTTATGTATTTGGCAAATCGTCAAATTCGTGGCGATCAAATGGAATATTTGCAAGCGCGATTCTCAGGACAGAGACAGTGGCTTGCAGCATAAAATGTAGAATTAGAAAAGAAAGAGGGTAGGACAATGACGTTATGGAAAACAATTACTGTTGCCGATAACGAAAGAGCATTCGTGTTCCGTAGAAATCGACTAGAAACCGTATTGGATGCGGGGCAACATCGAGTCTCATTAATGAATGGGAAAATAACGTACGAATTATACAAGATCAGTGATGTTGTATTTAATCAAAATAAGAACAGTACCGGTTCGACAGCGTATTGCTAGTACCGAACGATAGGTAGTTAAGGAAGTAGTATCATGGATAGATTAATCGTTGGAGCGGGAGCTCACGTTTGGTCTAGGGAACAAATGCGAGAAGAGATGCTATTGGTATTGGATCAATCCAATCCCAGTATTTTCTTTGAAAGATTGCATGTGTTGGGGGTGTTGGCCGAATGGATACCCGAGTTAGATTGTCTTTTTGGTGTTCCTCAACCGATAAAGCATCACCCTGAAGTGGATACCGGTGTGCATACCATGATGGTGGTGGATATTGCACAAGCGCGGTTTGATCATCCCATTGTCACCTGGGCGGCATTGTTGCATGATCTAGGTAAAGGGCTAACCCCAAAAGACGAGTGGCCAAGTCATCGGTTGCACGAAATCAGAGGGGTTAAACCGATCAAGGCTGTGGGTGAGCGTCTGGATATACCGCAGGAATATACTGAGCTGGCTGCACTAGTCTCGGAGCATCACCTACGGTGTCATAAATTATTGGAGATGCGACCTCGATCCGTCATGCGTCTATTAGAGGCTCTGGATGCAATTGATAACATTGATCGATTACGTTTGTTTGCGCAAGTCTGTGAGGCAGATGCCTGTGGTCGATTAGGGTTTGAAAAGCGTTATTATCCGCAATCACAATTATTGGTTGAATGTGCTGAAGCTGCACGAGGTGTTGATACCTATGCACTTCAACAAGAAACGAAGGAAGTACGGAACTTACCGGAAAAAATCCGACGCTTTCGTATTTCTGCTATTCGGCAGGTAATGGCGGAATATAGAAAGACGAGTAGGGCAGCATAGCCACCGTCAGCGATACAATAGATGTATAGAATAAAAATTTAGGAGCAGTAACGATATGAGCAGTAAAACACAATATTTGATTGAAAAAGGTCTGCTTAAATCGGCTCCTAAATTCATTGAAACCGGTGTGCAGTATGAAGTGGTGATGGGATCCATTGCCTATGGTGTTGCAGAAGATCATTCCGATATGGATGTGTATGGTTTTGCTATTCCACCTCGAGATTGGGTGTTTCCACACTTACGTGGGGAGATCCCAGGGTTCGATGAAGCGGGGCCTAGATTTGACCAACTTCAGCAGCATCATATGATGGACAATAGTGCTGTGGGTGGAAAAGGCCGGGAGTATGATCTAACCCTCTATTCTATCGTAAAGTACTTTCGACTATTGATGGAAAACAATCCTAATATTGTCGATTCACTGTTTGTTCCACGGAATTGTATTTTATATAGCACAAGCATTGGTGAGCGAGTCAGAGAGCGAAGAAAAATATTCTTACACAAAGGGTGTTGGCCTCGTTTTAAAGGTTATGCCTATGCTCAAGTGCACAAAATGAAAACCAAGGTGCCGGAAGGTGGCAGGAAGAAAACGGTAGAAAAGTATGGCTACGATGTAAAGTTCGCCTATCACGTGGTGCGGTTACTCAATGAGGTGGAACAAATCCTGGTAGAGCAGGATTTGGATCTTGCGAGAAACAAAGAACAGCTTAAAGCGATTCGGCGTGGAGAATGGACGCAAGAAGAAGTAGAGTGCTATTTTTCTGACAAAGAAAGCCAACTAGAACAGGTGTATCTTGATAGCACATTGCCTGCAATGCCGGATAAGGCTGAGATAAAACAGCTATTGATGGATTGCTTGGAAGAGCATTATGGCTCGTTGTCAGAGTGTGTAACCAGGCAAGATGATGCAACACTGGCCCTGCGAGAAATAGAAGCGATTGTACAGCGAGTGAATACAAAAATATAAAGGAGAGTAGTGCAATGAATTGTGTAATGTTCATTGGCCTACCAGCACGCGAGAAGTCGACGTTCTATCTAGAGAATTTTTATCAAACACATATAAGAATTAATCTGGATGTACTGCAAACACGACGCAGAGAAAGGATGTTGTTTACAGCCTGTTTGGAGGCAAAGCAACCTATCGTTATCGATAACGCTAATTCAACAATGGTGTGTCGAGATCGATATTTTGATGGTTTAAAGAAGCATGGATTTGACGTAGATGGATTTTACTTTGGTTCTCATTCGGATTTACGGAATATAGAGCGCCGAGGTAGCGTTAGTGATATTGAGTTTCCCTGTTATGAGGAAGGATTCGACTCATTACATTATGTTACTACAATGGCGGGAGGATTCGTGGTGGAGGAGTTTGATAGGCTTGAAGCTAATATTGCTTTAGGTCAATAGAAGCCCGAATATGACAGAGATATTACAGGAGTATTGCCGCGTTTTTTGCTAGACATCGTAGTTAAAAACAGTTCCAATACTCCTGTCATTCTAAATAAAAGGAAAAAACATATTAATTTATCTAACAATAATACCAATTTCAGCATTTGTAGCTTCAATCTTTTCAACTATATCGCCCCTCCTAATGCGTATTATGATCTCGACAATATCTATTCCGAAAAACAATGGAATAGGAAAGAGCGTTGGATCAGTCAACAACTCAGTGAGCTAGCCCCTGATATCGTGGGTTTTCAGGAAGTTTTTAGTCCAACAGCACTTAAAGCACTGGTTGCTAAGCAAGGTCTGAATCATTTTGTGACCGTATCAAAGCCCAATAAACGCAGTCAATATGTCTACGAATCACCGGTGGTGGCGTTAGCCTCACGATACCCGATCGTGTCTGCTGATACGGTAAAAGCCAGTGCCCATTTAGTGCGTAAGCTTGGGTTGTCTCCGTCTTTCCAGTTTAGCCGTCCACCGATTCGAGCTATTATCCAAGTGGATGATTTTTCAAGGATATTGGTGTACGTGGTGCATCTAAAATCGAAACGACCAATAATGGATGAGCGTGAAGAAAACACAGAGAAACAGATGGCGACTACGATTTTAGCAGAAGTACAAGGTCGCTGGGCATCCACTATTCAGCGCGGCACAGAATCTGCAGTGTTGTACCATGACATGGTGCAACAGACGAAAAAATCGGAACTGCCAGTGATTGTGATGGGTGACCTTAATGACACCATTGAATCAGAAGCGTTGCAGCCGTTAATTGATTGCCAACAGCTGGATAAGTTAGATGGAAAATTTATTGGCAGTATGACGTTAGCCGATCGACGAGCGGTTCAACGTTATTCACTGTATGACGCCTATGATATTCAAGAAAGTCCAAGCAAGGAAGAAAGGCAGTCGACGCACTATTTTGCAAATAAAGGCAGTGCCTTAGATTACATTTTGATGTCGAAAGATTTTCATCATGATTATGATCAAAGTTTAGCGAGTGTGGTGGACTATCGAGTGAGTGATGCACATCTTATCAATCCACATTCTATCCATGATGCCGAATGTTCTGATCACGCTCCAGTGATGGTCACCGTGGAAATCAGATTTTAAAAAGACTAAACGAAAGTAACGTTTTTAAAAACTTCTTTGTACTTATGTTCCAACTCAACTAGTGTGATGAAAGACTTGTAAAGAGGAATTACTTGCAGTTTTACGAGCGATAACCGTAGTAGATCATTAATCAACCTTCGGTACGCCCTATGAACTCTTTGACGCAATGGAAGTTGTCTCGTGTTGTTATTTTTTGTCTATGTTCTTTGTTTATTCTCAGTGCCTGTGATAATCCTGGGTCTTCAGATGGTGGTAGCCAGGATCGCTTTGTCGGTGACACTGAATTACCTGTGGAAGAGGGTTCGGTAGATAGTGATGAGGAAGTTGATGGTGATCCTATTCTTCTCGCAAATCAATGCTTTACTATTCAATCGGTGCTTACGGAAAATGTTATTTCGAGGCGCTGGAATACATCGGACGATGATGAGTATCTGATAGACGAAAGTAGGCAGCATCACGGTGAATCATTTTTCTTTAAGGCGACAGGGTTGGGTCGTTATATGCTCTATGACACCCTTCAACAGGTGTTAGGTGTTGAGTGGACTGATGATGATTTTACGATTAAACCACTAAAAGATTTTAGCCAAATAGCGGAATGGGCCGTTGAATTCATTGAAGATACTGTCAGGTTCACCTCGGTATCCGAGCAGGCCGTATTATCCTTAAGTGATAAAAATGAATTTGCGCTAGTCGATCCAAATATTGATACTGAATCTATTTCTACGGCCACGCAATTTCGATTAACCAGTAGTGATCAGTGTGCAATATTCCCAGAAGCGGAGCTTAATGCTCAGATAACGGTGGAAGGTGATCCAGTGCATCCCTTTGCGGCCAATGATAGTAGCGCACCAGTATGGGGAATCGCAGATAGCCATATCCATATTTCTGCCTATGAATTTATCGGCGGACGAGTCAATCATGGTGCGCCCTTTCATCGTTATGGTATTACCCACGCGCTAAATAGCTGTATGCCTATTCACGGCCCTTTTGGCAGTACCGCTTTTCTTGAGAATTTTCTTTCTTATAACTCAGTGATTAGATTTCATGATACGCAAGGTTACCCCACGTTTAGGGATTGGCCGAGCCATGGATCATTAACTCATCATCAAACCTATTACCGTTGGATAGAACGTACCTATCGAGGAGGTGTACGCTTGCTTGTGAATCAATTGGTTGCTAATGAAATCTTATGTGAATTGTATCCCTATCGTGATTACAGTTGTAATGAAATGGATAGCATTGATTTGCAATTACAACAGATGCAAGACATGCAGGATTATATTGATGCGCAGCATGGCGGTGCCGGTAAGGGGTGGTTCCGGGTTGTGTCCAGTCCTGAAGATGCGAGATCGGTGATTCAGGAAGGAAAGCTGGCGGTATTATTAGGAATAGAATCAGCTGCACTCTTTGATTGTTTTGACAAACCACAGGGGGTTGGTTGTACAAAGGAGAGTATTGATGCCTCTATCGATAAATATGTTTCTTCCGGTGTGAGTGGTTTCTTCCCGATTCACGAATTTAATAATGCGCTTGGAGGAGCAGGCTTGTTTGGCCCCAGCAAAATATTCCTCAATATAGGCAATAAGCTGACAACGGGGGACTATTTTGCGGTGGAGGAGTGTCCAGAGGGTGAGTACGATCATAAACAGACATCATTTTATCCCGAGAGTGATGTGAGTCCCTTTAAAGAAATACTGCGTTTTTTTAGTCCATTAATGAATCCAATTTTACCCAGTTACGATCAGAGTCTTGTATCCCACTGTAATACAGAAGGAATTACTGAATTGGGGGAGTATTTGATTCATCGTATGATGGATGAAGGCATTATTATTGAGACCGATCATATGTCTGCGAAAATGCGTAACCAAGTGATTACTATGGCAGAGATTCGAGGGTATTCAGGGTTAATATCCAGTCATACTGGGGCGGGTGGTCGGACAACAACATCTCAGCTTGAGAGAATACGAGATCTTGGCGGTTTGGCCTTCCCTCTGCCCCGTTCTGCTGCAGCGTTTAAAGATGAAGTCATACGGCTGACGGAGCTTATGTCGGCTGGACCCCATCCGGTTGGTATCGGTTTTGGATCAGATGTTAACGGCTTAGCGCATCTACCTAGCCCAAGAAATGACAATAATATCAATCCTGTACAATACCCATTTGAATCTTTCGATGGCAAAGTTATCTTTGAGCGACAAAAGACTGGAGAACGAGAGTTCGATATTAATATTGACGGTGTAGCACACTATGGGTTGTATCCTGATTTTCTACAGGATATGCGTCAATTAGGCATGAGCGAAGAGCAAATGCAGCCAGTGTTTCAATCCGCAGAAGCCTATCTCAAAATGTGGGAGAGAGCGGAGGCTTTTTCTGAGGCGCAGGATCAATAAAATCCTTGTTGGGTATCCCAGAGTAATTTTGGGTGGGTACATTCGTTAGCGACCAACCCACGTTGGCGTTCTTTGGGGTATCCCATGCAGTGTGATACATAGGTGACACCGTCTATCTTACGGTGGCGGTTCCTATGCTGGTGGCCGTAAAGATGGAGAGTGCTATTAATGGAACGTAACTGCTGATCGATGATCTGTGTGCCTGCTACCCGGCTAAAATTGAACTCTGGGGTGATATCTTTATAAACAAGGTCACTGTGCTTCCTTTCCTCTTTTGAGGCCATGAGCAATTCTTGTAGCGGTAGAAAATGGCTAAAAGAAATAACAGGGGCATCATAGGATTCAGATAAAACGGGTTTGTTGAGATTTAAGAAATAATCGGCAGTGTTTCCGCCTTTCCAATCTGGCCATTGGGTGAGAAAGAAGTCACTCCACATCTCCTGGGTTCTATCTTTTTCACACTTTTTAGATGCATACAGACTTGCCGGATTTTCTTCTGGGCTGTGGTACCAGGAAAATAAGGGTACTAGCCATATCGAGTTATCTTGTGAGCCAACTTTTTGCGGCGCAGTAAACACAGCCAGTTGCTGGCATAGGTCCCGTATAGCATTAAACTTATCGACAGATGTTGCAAATTTCGCCTGATCGTTAGCATCTTTATTACGCTTTCGAGCTATCCATAGTTCATGATTGCCTGGTATAAATCCAACCCATCGATAACGTTGTTTCATGGCTTTTAATAACACGGCCAAACGCTCCATATCATCCGTTGCGTCACCGGCAATAATGAGTGCATCATTTTGATATGCGTGAAGATCGAGATTAAGTAACGCGGTTAGATTTTCTTCGTAATCAATATGGACGTCAGAAATCCCCCATACACGGACGGGTGCGTTAAGGTCGTGTTGTGTTTGACTAATTTCTTGATTCAAAGGATACACCTAGTGATAAATAATTGTGCTGTCAGTGTGTCACAAAATAAATAATTCAAAAAGGATAAAAATATCCTTGTGCCTTGTTGGTGAACTGTCTATAGTTCGCATCACGTTATCAATGACGTGAATCACTTATTTTATCTAACCAGGAGGCCCCATATGATTTTTACCACAATGATGATGACAGTATTGGGCTTCGCAGCACGTTCTTCTTCTAAGAACAGACCATTTAGCTAACGCAATGGTTATCTATCCGGTCTTCGGATAGCGAAACTTCCAACGTAATCGACACTATTAATCCTCTGGGATTGGTCCGTGTTGCATTTGCCTAATACCTCTTTGATCACCGATGTCTTTCCTTCCATGGGATTGTTATGTCTGTGATTTAGCAAACACAGTTTGGCTTGGGAAAATTTTCTCAGGCACGGGATTTCTACGCCCAAAAAAAGGCAATAGAAGTCTCATGAAGGAAAAATAATGGGAACATATATTCAAGACATTCCTTTTGAAGGGAATGCTCGCGTGCGTCTGATGATGTCTGACGCAAACTGGCTAGAAAGCAATGCGGTGGAACAACTGAAGAAAACGGCTGAACTTCCCTGCATGTGTTGTGGCATTGGGTTGCCAGATCTGCATCCAGGAAAAGGGCAGCCCATTGGTGCGACCTTTGTTAGTCATAATTGTATTTACCCCCATCTGGTCGGCAGCGATATTGGCTGTGGTATGGGTTTATGGAAATTGGATGTCGCAGCAAAAAAGGTCAAATTGGATCGGTGGGTGAAGAAACTGGTGGGGTTAGATGGCGAATGGTCTGGAGATAAAGAGCAATGGTTGAAAAGTCAGGGTATCGAATATAACGAAACCCCTTTTGATGACGTAGACCATGGCCTTGGCACTATCGGTGGGGGTAATCACTTTGCTGAAATTCAGCGGGTAGAGAAGGTATTTGATGGACAAGCACTGGAGAAGATTGGGTTGGATAAACAATCCGTTGTGCTGTTGGCCCATAGTGGCTCGAGAGGTTTAGGTCAGAAAATATTGCGTCAACATGTTGATACCTTTGGTGCCCAAGGGCTGATGACAAATGATGAGTTAGGTGATTCTGCGAGCCAGTATCTACGACAACATAACTATGCAGTGCGATGGGCAATCGCGAATCGTGCGCTTATTGCTAGGCGCTTTTGTGAAGCCCTTAATGTAAAAAGTCAATTGTTGATGAACGTATCCCACAATACGGTAACGGCATTGAATAAGGCAGATGAAGAAGCAATGAAACTGTCACCGGATAGTGGAGACGATGTGAAGTCAGAAAAAAGTCGCTTTTGGATTCACCGCAAAGGCGCCAATCCGACTGACCAAGGAATGGTGATGATACCTGGATCGAGAGGAAGCCTCAGTTATCTTGTTAGACCTAGAACTGAGGACAACGAGGCATTGGCAAAGGGAGGATTCTCCTTAGCCCATGGTGCAGGGAGAAAGTGGAAACGTAGCGATACCAAAGATCGGCTTAAAGGTCGATACAAGGCAAAGGATTTGATGGTAACCGAGCTGGGGAGCCGCGTAATTTGTCAGTCAAAAGAGCTGCTCTATGAAGAAGCGCCGCAGGCGTATAAGAATATCGATGTAGTTGTACAGGATATGGTTGGAGCGGGAATGATTGATGTTATTGCGTCTTTTGCGCCGTTAATCACCTATAAAACACGGACATCGTAGACGAAATAATAGTGATGAAAATGAATAATAAAACAAATGCAGGAAATAAGGCGATCTGGATGCAGCTAACCGCTGGTCAGGGTCCAAAAGAATGCGGTTGGGTAGTGGCCCAATTGCAGCAACGTATCATGCGGGAAGCAATATTGCAGGGATTAACGGTGGAACGGATTGAGTCATTGGCATACGAGAAAATGTACCGAAAACAAGATCTATTCGAGCCAGAAACATTCCTTTCGGTTTTATTGCGCATAGAAGGTAAAGGGGCGGATAGTTTTTCTAAACAATGGGAAGGCGCTATTAAGTGGCAAGGTGAAAGCCCTTATCGCCCTAAGCACAAACGTATTAACTGGTTCGTGGGCGTGCAATTGTTGGAAATTCCGGTGATTAAGTCGATCGATCTACAGCAGCTCGCGAAGGACGTTGATATGGAGTCGATGCGCTCCAGTGGTCCTGGTGGTCAGCATGTGAATAAGACCAACAGCGCGGTTCGACTTACCCATCGCCCCACAGGAATAAAGGTGAGAGTAGAAACTGACAGATCCCAGCATCGGAATCGTCAGATCGCAATGGAACGGTTGCAGTTGCTGTTAAGCGAGGAAGGAAAAAACGAAAAGAAAGATCAGGATAGGCAGCGTTGGTTGAGCCACTATCAAGTGGCAAGAGGAAATCCAACAAAAATATTTCACGGCTCAGAATTCTACGAAAAACGTTAGGGTCGATTACGACGAATACACTTATTGGGAGAATAATTATGTTGTATCTATTAGTGCCCCTGGGGCGAAAACGAGAAAGAAGCAGAAAAAACACAACAATACTCGTTAGTCTATTGATGGTGAAGAATAATGAAGCGCGACGACGTAAAAGAGATTATCGCATGCTTAGGTGGTGAGAGAGAAATATACCACTATTTCAAAGATCGGTACTGCTTGGACATGCTGGGGTTGGTAATGGACCAACAGAAAAGAGAATACCTAACGATCACGGAAATAAAATCCTGTGATCTTAACCGCTATATACAAAAGCCAAATGTTAAGGCGATGTTAAAGCACTGCGGAAATGGAAGGGTATATAAATCGGACCTAGAGACACTGTGGCCTAGTGAACTCCTGCCACTGGTAACGCAACTTACTGGTTGGGGGGATAGTGATCGTGGTTGGGACCAGACAACGCGTAATCAATGTAACTTAGTGCTCCAATTGAATTTCGATAATAAACATACCCAAGATTACCAGCGCTTGGTAAAACCGGATGATCACTACGGACCGTTTGAGTACTGGGGGCACCCTGTATCGGAGGGGCGCGCAAAGACTATGTCGTGGGTACGAATGGATATTAACTTTGATACGAATGAGGTTCTCATAGAAGAGATCCAAAACGACTGGTTACGCAAAGCCCACTCTATGTTTGGATATATCAAAAAAGGCCTAAAGAAGAGACCTGATGTAAAGCCGAGTTATTTTTGTAGCGAGATTATGGGTGGTTTCGAAGATCTGGAGTGTTATGTGGAAACTGTATTGGCACCGTACCAAAAAACATGGGCGGAAGCTTCCATGATGGCGGCGATACGGTTTATTCGATACACATTGGGTATTGATAATATCTATTACCATAGTTTTTCGACAGGAAATAAGATCAAACAAATTTGTGGGGATCCACCTAAATCGATGTATACAACATTACCGAAACAATTTGGTTTTGAATTGACCGAACATGCGCCAGAATTTTTGATGCAAGATAAGCGGGCAAGACGCTATATCAAAGCGATCGATAACTCGCAATGGCACAAGCTAGCGGCATAATAAAATTTTATGCACTTCGTACAGTATCCAGCGCTGACATAGGATTCACATAAGTTCTATTCAGCGCTGTTGCAACCGCTTGGCAAGTTATCATTCCAGAGTGAATATTGAGCCCGGCCATAAGATGTTTATCTTGCTTGAGTGCGTCAAGTCCATGATTTGCCAATGTGAGTACGTAAGGTAATGTTGCATTGGTTAACGCAAAGGTGGCTGTTCTCGCAACGGCCCCGGGCATATTGGCGACGCAGTAGTGAATGATATTATCAACAACGTAGGTTGGGTTTTGGTGGGTGGTGGGATAGCTCGTTTCAAAACAGCCACCCTGATCGATAGCAACATCAACCACCACAGACCCAGGTTTCATCAGTGAAAGCATGTTTCGTGTGAGTAGCTTTGGTGCTGTGGCGCCAGGAACCAATACTGCGCCAATGACAAGATCGGCTTTTTTGATACAGTGTTCGATGGAATCCGTTGTACTATAAAGGGTCTGTAAGCGACCAGGGTAGCGCTCTTCCAATTGCGCTAAACGGGGTAACGAACGATCCAAGATCGTGACATTTGCGCCCATACCTATCGCAATGTGCGCAGCGTTAGAGCCCACAACTCCGCCCCCAATAATACATACATCTGCAGGAGCGACACCTGGTACCCCGCCAAGTAATATACCCGCGCCCCCTTGGGCTTTTTCTAAGCAATGGGCACCTTCTTGTATGGAAAGCCTACCGGCAACTTCTGACATGGGTGTGAGTAATGGCAAGGTTCCTTTGTCATCAGTAATGGTTTCATAAGCGATAGCGCTAACGCGAGATTGTATCAATAACTCAGCTTGCTTAGGGTCAGGAGCAAGATGAAGGTAGGTCAATAATAATTGCCCTGGTTGGAGCATTTCACATTCATTGGCCTGTGGCTCCTTAACCTTGACGATCAACTGTGCTTGTTCAAAAATCTCTCGAGCGCTATGGGCAATAGACGCACCAGCGCGAGTATATTGCTGGTCATCTGTACCAATGCCCATGCCACAGTCATGTTGTACAAGTACCTGGTGGCCATGCTGGATAAGCTCGCGAGCCCCAGTGGGCGTTATACCCACGCGATATTCGTGGTTCTTGATCTCCGTAGGTACACCAATCAGCATGGGGTTATCCTCTCAATAGACGCAATCTACATTCATTGTGCTTAGGTTAAGTATACGAAATGTCCTTCGGGATTATTTCTGTTTGTTTCGTCAAATTGGCTAAATAACAGTAATAATTATGGTATATGCTTAGGAAATACGAAATATATGCCGAATGGTGGTGATATGAGTAATTTGTCCGGTTTGGGTAAAATAGATAAAGCCATACTCCGCGAATTGCAAAAAGAAGGGCGGATTACCTATTCAGAGCTTGCCAAACGCGTGGGGCTATCCACGAGTCCCTGCTTGGAACGAGTCAAAAAGATGGAGCGTGAAGGGATTATTCAAGGCTATACCGCATTGTTAAACCCTCATTATCTTGATGCCGGATTGGTCGTATTTGTGCAGATAAGACTAAAGCGGTCTTCTCAAGATATTTTTGAAGAGTTTAAACACTCAGCCATTGGATTGGATGAGGTTCAAGAATGCTATTTGGTATCAGGAAATTTTGATTACCTGATTAAAGCCAGGGTACCGGATATGGATGCCTATCGAAAATTCCTCGGTAGCACGTTACTCACTTTACCGGGCGTTCAAGAATCGACAAGTTATGTGGTAATGGAGCAAGTGAAAGAAACCATGAATATCTCCATTCCAGACAAATAATGGGGTATAGATAATTGAGTATGGATAGTGGCGTGTGGATGGTCGCGAAAAATATCTAGCATAGAATATGCTTATAACCACAAAATTGGGCAGCAATCGTGAATTTCTCTGGGTAAATTGATAAGCTAGCGGCTTACATACTTGTGAATACGAGAATAAATAACAGGGAAGAGTAATGAAAACAGTAGGTATAGTGGGGGGGATTTCTCCAGAGTCCACAATTGATTACTACCAAAAAATAATTTCTAAATATTGCAAGAAAGACGCGAGTGGAAATTATCCTCAGATAATTATTAACAGTATCAATATGCATAAGATGCTCAGCTTAATGCAGGATAATCAGTATCAAGAACTTGTAGAGTTCCTAGTTTCTGAAATTGATAGCCTTAGAAAAGCAGGTGCAGATTTTTGCGTGCTTGCATCTAATACAGCACACATTGTATTTGATCAACTCCGTCAACAGGCATCCATACCTTTAATAAGCATTGTGGAAGCTACCTATAGAACAGTGATACAACAGCAGTGCAGTCAGGTAGGGTTATTTGGTACAAAATTCACCATGAAAGGCGGATTCTATAATGAAATTCTTTCGAAAAATGGTATTACGGTGATCACCCCTAATGAAAAAGACCAAGACTATATTCACCAAATATATATGGATGAATTGGTGAAAGGCATCTTTCGCGATGATACCCGTGAGAATCTAATTCAGATTGCTGAAACGCTAACGCATGAGAACGATATACAAGGACTTATCTTAGGGGGAACTGAACTGCCGCTCATCTTAAAACAAGATGATATTCCCACACTATGTCTATTTGATACCGCAGAGATTCATACAGATGAATTGGTAAATGACATGTGTAGTGCTTGATGTTCAATATAGGGGTAGCGTTTCTATACCATCTATATCTGTTCCTAAAAATTCATAAAATGACTACTTTCTTATTGGATCTGATGAAATTGAATATTCAGAAGAAGAAAAGAATACGCATCGCCATGTGGGTCTAGACGCTAAAGTCTGAGAGGGATAGCAGGGATGACTCTGTTCGACATATTGGGCCCGATCGCCATTCTAGGTGGTGTCAGTGGAGCCGCGGCAATAGGCTATGATCAAAATGGACTTACTTTTAGTCTGATATTTTGGGTCTTTTGTGCGATTTCGTAGGGAGACGTCCCAGGGCGCTGCTCTGTAATTGGAGTTAGTGCTCAATTCTTGCCGGTGCGCATTAGGCAATGATTAGTTGCTATGAATCGAGTTGATGTGAGGTCGAAATGGCTACATATCAAAGCGGATTTAGTAGACTGTCTGTGTCTTCTGGGTGCGGACAGTTACACAGGGTTATAGCGTGGCTTGATCGCCAGATCCCTTATACCCAAATTACTACAAAATAATACAAATGCACTACAAATTTCAACGCTGCGAGAAAGGCTGTCATCTATATAATTAGCAGCTCGATCGTGGCAGTGAGTTAATGATTTGGATTTCACATGATATTGTCGACCATAATAATCCTCCCAAACATTTCCATAATAAGGATAGATAAAATGGATTTTTTCTCAAATAAAAGCTTATCAGTAGCATGGTTGCAGAGTTCTTCACTAGTAAGAACGTTGTTTGTAATATTTACTGTTGTTTTACTTTCTGCCTGTAAAACCAGTAACCCCATTGATCCAATATTGGCAATAGGTGATGATGGCGCTACCCACCTCAAATGGACCAGCCCCCACCAAGATATTTCACATTTTAATATCTATTTCTCGACGCTAGAGGGAACTGCATCGGAAGGCCAAAAGATTGGGCCAGTTCCAGAATCCGCTCAAAAGCGAAATGGTACTTATACTCATGCAGGCCTGAACAACGGCGTAACCTATTACTATGTTGTTACCGGTGTGAGTGTTGAAGGTGAAGAATCAACGCCTAGCATTGAGGTTAGCGCTACACCAGTAGAAGCTCCAGCAGAAGCAATCAATGGAAGGTTTCTATCGCTGGGCCTAAATGACGATGTTATTCGTGACTATGGAACAGGACTCGAGTGGCAACGGTGCAGTGTCGGACAGACTTGGAATCAATTGCAGAAAAATTGTGAAGGAGATCGGGCTACTTTTGATTGGCAAGCTGCGAACGGCTTGACAGCTCCGGGGAATTTTCGATTACCAACGTTGTATGAATTGCAGACGCTGATTTACTGCTCTACTGCAGAGGTATATGGTATGGGCCGTCGTTTATGTGATGACGACTCTGCTCAACCAGCGATAGTAGAGGAAGCATTTCCAAATTCAACGCCTGACTCTACTACCGGCTGGACCTGGTCGAGCACTGTTGCATTACTCCCAGGGCGATCCTATAGCATTGGTTTTTATAGCGGTGTCTATGATAATGTTCAGTACCATACTACGCAGGCGGGTGTTCGTTTGGTTCGAGATACTGAATAAGAAAACGCGCTTGCAAGAAAAACCTTGCCGGACTTTACACATTCGGGGATCAAAAATTCACCATTGATCTACAAAGTTTGCTAGATAATGTCGAGCCGTTTGTGTAACGTTTTAGTTGGAGGCTGAAATTATCGGGTCTCGATTAAAGACAAGGCAACAGTGCTTGCAGAATGTACGGCTAGCCTAGCAATTCGCTTGTCCATTCTGCTATGTCCCCTTTCTCGGCCATGGGTGTCCTCACCATTTGTACCTAATGCGCAAATTTCTTCAATTACTGTAGCCAGGCGGGGTAATACATTACGAACGCCATCAACATTGATAGAGCGTTATCCTATATTGTTATTAGTTGAAGACAGGATACTGCATAGCCCCTGCAATCTATCTTCTCGAGAGCTATTTTTTAAGCGCTGACTGAATAATGTACAAAGAAATATACGCTTATGTGAATATGTGGCCGAAGTAGTTAAAGTTCAACACTTTTACCGGCCAGGTTTCTATTTGTCTTATACTTTGCCCTGGGATTCCTATGAATCTATTTAAATCTTAAATCAAGGTCAAAAATATGAAACGAAAGAATGTATTATTCTACATTACTCTAATTATGTTTTCCGTATTGTCATTGAAGGCGCAGGCGGATCCCTGCTCCTGCGATAATTTATCAGCATGCGAGGTCTATGATTCCAGTAACGATGGTGAATTTTTCAGCGCTCAGGACGGCTGGTCATCTCACAACAATCCAACTACCGGTGGAAAAAACGGCCACATATACACGGTGACCAACATCAATGACAGTGGAGATGGCTCTTTACGCGAGGGGTTGGAAGCCGACTGTCCTTTATGGATAAAATTCGATATTGATGAGGATAAACCCGTCATTACCTTGAACAAAGAGATTAAAGTCAAAGGTAACAAGACGGTTGATGGTAGAGGTCACAATATTCGACTTAATACAAAGACCAACATCGATAGCGAGGAATGTGAAGACCCAGAAAATAAGGATATTACCACTAATGGCCTGGTATTATCGAACGTGAAAAATATCATTATCACCCATATTAATTTTGATGATGATTTTGAACGTTGGGAGGAAGACTGCGAGGGAAGTGATGCTATTCAAGTGAGTAATTCCAAAAAGATATGGATCTATCACAATAGTTTTTCTCGATGGTCCGATGGTGCCATTGATGTTAATGATGGTGCCGATAAGATCACCATTTCCTGGAATCGGTTTGAAGATATCAATCAGGCCATTGCCTTACGAAGTGGTCGAATTTCCTTTCACCATAATTACTGTAAAAATGTTTATGGCCGATGCCCAAAGGCTGTCCATAAATATGATAGTAACGTTCGTGTTCACGCGTACAATAATGTTATTAAGGATTGGGGAGATAAGGAAATTGTCGCTGCCGTAAGCCATGATAATGTTCCCAATGACACGGACAAGTCAGTGGAACTGCGTTTTGAATACAGTATATTTATTCCGGGTGATAACTATACCGTCGGGAAGTATTACGATTCTGAAATACTCGATATTCGAGAGTCATTCTATAAAGATAAGGTTTTCGTTGATATTAGAACGAATGGTATCGTCGATGACGATTGGATTTTAACGTCTGAAGATATCTCCGATGTAGAAGAATGTAGGAATGAGGATTGCTTTAAGGAGCTTAGATCGACAGTAAGGAATTCCGCTGGGCACCGTTAAATCCGGAGTTACAAACCCAATGACGATAGACTCTATCAAAGCAATGAACGTAGTGCCCTAAAAAATATGAATGTAATGATGATGAATTTATTCTTATTATGGTAAGAATAGATTCATCATAACGTCGAGTGTACTTAGCATAGGAGGAGTAGTTACATGGTAGTAGATTGGAATGTTGTAAGCTCAATTGCTACTGCAGCGGGTTCAATTGCCACTGGGGTCGGGGTATTGTTCGGTGCATGGCAAATTAGATTGTCAAAGAAGCAGGCTCAAGCGGAGTTTGAGGATCATTTGGATCAGCAATATAGAATCCTATCAATGGATATACCCGTTGATGTTCTTATTGGAAAGGAACCCAAAGCTGAAGAAAAAGCAATGGTGCGAGAGCTTGTATATAACTATCTTGACCTTTCTAACGAGCAAGTATATTTGAGAGCGAAAGGGCGTATCACGCAGTATACATGGCTGTCATGGTCTTCAGGAATAAAGGCTCATCTGGAGAGGCCTGCATTTAAAGCGGTGTTCGATGAAGTAAGTGAAATGAGCGGCTTTACCTATTTGGAGAAATTGGTACGTTTGGATTTTGATACAGATCCTATTAGCTGGTTTAAGTAAGCCATGGGTAGATAAACTTGAACTTTGTCATCTTATTTTGGGATTTGAGTGTTGAGCCATTATTGTTATGAGTGGGTAGGATGAAAGCTGGCATGCAATTAAATTATATCTTGGGTACAATTGCGACCCTCAGTACAACCTCTGTGAACACATAATTAAGGCAATACCAATGCAAACCCATAAAATAGCAAAATATATTTCAGTAACTTTACTTTCCATTCTGGCTTGCGTTTCTTGCGCCACGACCTCTAGTTCAAATAAAGGCCTTTCGAAATTGGAGCGAGTTAATAACTCCTATATAGAGGAGATACTTAGAAAGGTCCGATTTATGTCTGACTGTGAGGAAAATCGAATTAAATTTGAATGCATAAGTGAACCTGGTAGGTACTGTAGGGAATTTGGAGTTTCTGCATGTGGCGCTAAGTCAATTTATACTTCGATAGGGGGTAACTGGATAAAGACCGATAGCCGATTATCAGTAAATAGTAATCTGCAAGCCCTCGGTGCTACCAGTTCATCGTCTCAAGCTGCTGTAAATTCCATAAATGGAATGTCCGCTGCCAATGCGAGTATGGCTGCTTCAAATGCCGCTGCGAGTGCTGCTGCCGCTGGCGCCGCCGCAAGCGCTGCAGCTGCTAGTGCCGCCGCAAGTGCCGCTGCTGCAACACCTCCTCCAATGTAACCAATTTGATTCTAGAAATAGTTGCAACCAAAAATCAATTCCTCATCTTATGGGGGATTTTCTCCGTCAGGTTTTAGCGAATTTATTCTTCATAACTTTACACATCTGGAAATCTTATTCTTGGCTGTATGTTGCTCTCATAATTTATTTGCACAGGGCCATATATGATTCTTCGGTTGAGAATTACACTGTGGATTTGGTTCTACCCAAGTTTTTTGGTAAGCATCGATATTGTGGTGTAGCTAGTCGTGGGTAGGTGCGAGAAACAATTGACCAGTTGAAATCGTTACATCAGAGTGCCACGGTAACAGATTAATAGCATTGGCTATTTCAGCCCTTCCGTTGATTGAATATTAGGAATAGATCTTATTCCTAATATTGGTTTGTTGCTAAGGGTATTCTGATCTCTAATAGGAAGTATTTTTAACAGCGGAGCCGTTGTGTCAAAGAAAACACTGATTACCCAGAAGACATTGGGTCTTGTAATGATGACTATTGCAATACTGGTTTATAGTGTTATTCCACCTATGGTGGATTTGATTACTGATACCCATGTCTTTCATCCGGATTGGCCAGCTCACGCACGTTTTCATACTGTATGGCTATTGGGAACGACGAGCGCTGTGGGACTATTTGCGATCTATTTGTTATGGGGTAGTGGTGATGATACCAATATGGCCATAAGAATCGCAGGAACCTTGAGTGTCTGTATTCTGGGGACGTTTATGATGAGTGTAATGTCCATGCCATTGTATGGCGGTGCGTTATCGGACGTTGGTGGTGTGGGACCTACTGTTGGGGGATTAGATGCGAACTTGGTGGTATTCACGGTCGATCTAGGTGTGCTTTTATATGGATGGTATTTAGCATCTAATGATTCTCCGTAGCGCTAAATTTTGAATAATCGTCACGTGCACCGGCGGTTAAAATATGTAATTCTACCTCTCAAATAGAATGATTATCCTGTAAACAAATCAATAGGTGTTATCTATATGCGAGTGCTACAAGTCACAGAATTTGGAGATCCTTCTGCCCTTAGGGTTGCAGAGGTGCCTGAACCTACCGTTGGTGCCAATGGTATTAAAGTACGAGTAGAAGGCGTTGGTATTGGGTATTTTGATGGCCTATTGATAAAGGGTGAATACCAGATAAAACCCCCTTTGCCCTTTGTACCAGGTAGTTCTCTAGCCGGTACCGTCGAGAGTGTCGGTGAAAAGGTATCTGATATTAACGTGGGTGATAAGGTTGTTTCTTTTGCCTTTTTAGGTGGATTGGCAGAAAAGATGGTATTGCCTGCTAGCTCAGCCGTGGTATTACCCGATGGTATAAATTTACAGGATGCATCAAATTTCTTTATGGCCTATGCCACGGCGGTGTTGGGCTTGAAGGATGTTGGTAAGGTGCAGGAGGGCGAGCGTGTACTGGTGCTAGGGGCGTCGGGGACGACAGGTACCACTGCTATCGAAATTGCCAAGGCACAAGGGGCAATTGTTATTGCTTGTGCCTCTACCGAGGAAAAACGACAGCGCTGTATTGATAATGGGGCGGATCATGCAATCGATTATACCAAGGATGATTGGCGAAAAGATCTAAAGAAAGTGTGCCCTATGGGTGTGGATGTGGTGTATGACCCGATAGGTGGTCGTTGGGCTGAACCTGCTCTTCGTTCTATGGCGCCGGGTGGTCGGTATTTGGTGGTTGGTTTTGTGGATGGTATTGCTTCTATCCCATTCAATTTACCACTATTAAAACGATGTGCCGTGATGGGGGTTAATTGGGGTGCAGAGTCCATGGCAAATCCAGCCATTGTCCCGCCGATTATAAAACAAATCATTGAATGGACGCTTGAAGGAAAGTTGAATACAACACCGGAGAAAATCTATTCCTTAGAACAAGGTGGCGAGGCTTTCGCTAAGTTATTTGATAGAACATCAATCGGAAAAATTGTTATCAACCCATCATTACGTTAGTTTAGGTTGAAAAAGGAGAGTGCTATATTATGGAAAATATCAAGGGTAGTTGTTTATGCGGCAGTGTTGAGTATGAAATTGTCGATGATCTTAAGTATGCGGGATATTGTCATTGCTCAGAATGTAGGAGGTGGACTGGGTCACCATTTTCGGCATCGGGTGGTGTTGCAGCAACTGACTTTACGCTACTAAAAGGCAAAGAACACCTTAAAAGCTACAAGAAAGGCGTTAATTCAGATGCCTACTTCTGCCAGCAATGTAGCTCGATGGTTTATGGTGATGTGCCTGATTATGGAATGACGTATGTGTTATTGGGAACCCTCGATACATCCCCCACCTTAAGACCGCAATGGCACATATATACAGATTATAAGGTTGACTGGTTTGAAATTAGCGATAACCTACCGCAACATAAGGAGAACATAACGTAGTTAATGTAATCGTGGTAATAATCGGAATCAAAAGGGCGTATTTATGGAGCAGTTTGTATTATTAGCAAAATACAATCGATGGATGAATGACAGTATCTATAAAACTTGCATAGAGATGGGGCAGGATAAAATAGCGATAGATCAACAGTCTTTTTTCTCTTCCATACTCAAGACAATGAATCATCTTCTTCTTGGTGATCTTGTATGGTTGTACCGATGTTCTGGTAATAAGGAGATCATGAAGTTTGTGGATGGGGAGGGTAACAACTTTCGTATCCAAGGGCTCGATCAAATGATCTTTACCAAAATTGATCAACTGTACGAAAAAAGAAAGGAAATAGATGATCTAATCGTAGACTACGTGAATTCGCTGACAAGTGATCAAATCGACACGCCGACTCAATACCGCTCCACGGATGGAAGTCCATACACTAAAAAGTTGGGTGTTATATTGACACATTGGTTTAATCATCAAACCCATCATCGGGGGCAAGCAACGGCGCTTATTCATCAACAAGGTTATGATTTTGGTGTGACCGATTTGATCTTTATCGAGAGTGAGTTGTAACTTTTAACGCAGATCTGTGTGGTCTATCGGATAATCATAGATAGACCACGTCTGGTTTCATGCTGTAGAGAACAAATAGAACTTCTTCTTGTTCACGTTGAGGAATACTATTCAGGTCCATTGCTTTAAGCGCATCATCTAATACAGCGATAAACTCGCCCGCATCAATGTTCATTCCTTTATGTGTTTCAATCATATCCTTTCCTTCATAAAGGTTCGGGCCACCTGTGCCTGCAATAAAGAACTCAGTGACATTTTTCTTTACCTTTGCAACATCACTGTCAGCATAACGTGGTGCTATGCGTGGATTATCTAAATGGATATCGAAGATATCGCTAGCGAGTTTGGTGATGCCTTCTGTCCCACCCAACCTCTCGTATAGGGAATCTGACATTGTCTTTTCTCCTGGTTGTATTTACTACGCATGATGAGTTTTGTGTTCGCTATCATGTTTTCCAACGCGGGGTATAAATCGAGGGACCTCTTTTTGATATTCTGCATATTCTTTATGATACGTACAGAGGTCATGCTCTTCTAATCTGACAGCAATCAGGATATAGGCGGTGGTTACGACTGCGAAGAATAGGTGTGTGACCGTCATATAAGGTGTTGCCCAGAATACGATAAACCAACCTACGTATAACGGATGGCGTACGATTTTATAAGCACTGACGATCTCAAATTCTAGTGGTTGATATTCAACGCCTTTATAATTCAGCCATACCTGACGTAACCCAAATAGATCAAAATGATTAATGAGAAATGTTGATACCAGCACCAATACCCATCCCGTGCCATAAAACCCATAAAGCAGTGATTGGGCAATCGTATTGTCAATGGCCCAAATAGAACCACCTAATGGTTGCCAAAAGGCATAGACGATAATTAATGCGATGCTTGATAGTAATACGTAGGTGCTACGCTCCGCAGCTTGTGGAATTATCTTGGTCCACCATGCTTTAAAAACGGGGCGAGCCATCACGCTATGCTGTACAGCAAAGATGCTGAGTAATACCACATTGGTGATGAGTGCTTGTATGAATGAGACCGACGGCTCACCATCAATGGTTTTTGGAACGAAAAAATTGCCAATAAATCCAATAGAATACAAGAAAGTGGCAAAGAATATGACGTAGCTGATAACGCCGTAGGCAAGTATGGATAGTTTATTTTGCATTTTCTATATCCTCCAGTCGTCCAGTGATTATCTTAGTTGAACGTGAGGTCGAAGTAATATAACGAATGTTTCCTACAATATGACGTGTACTTATTAGAGGGGTATTACGATTTCTCAGTGAACGCTAGTCCACGACTCATGAGTGATATTCATGAATTCATGTAATATAACCATTATTCTTCATTGATTGCTTTGCTTATTCTGGTGGCTTGTACAGACAGAATGAGTAAGGAGATCATCATGGTAACAACACATAATTTGGGATTCCCGCGTATTGGTGCTAAACGAGAATTAAAATTTGCATTGGAACAGGTATGGCGCGGAGATAAAGATCAAGCGTTCTTAGAGAAGGAAGCGAAGGCATTGCGAAAGTCACATTGGGCGTTGCAGTCATCACTGGACTGGCTTCCGGTAGGAGATTTTTCGTTCTATGACCAGGTGTTAGATATGAGTTTCTTATTGGGAAACATCCCCCAAAGGGCGGCTTTGAAAGGGTGTATTGGTGAAAGTCCTTATGATCTAGACGCCTATTTTCGCGTAGCAAGAGGGCGTGCATTCACTGATGATTGTGGCTGTACTAAAGCAGGGGAAATGACCAAATGGTTCGATAGTAACTACCACTATATTGTTCCGGAACTCACCGAAGGGAGCACGTTTTCACTGAATCCTGACCGGCTATTGGCACAGATTGCAGAAGCGGGAGAAGGCGGGCATGCGGTAAAACCCGTCATTATTGGTCCAATCACGTATTTATGGCTGGCAAAGTCTAAGGACCAATCCGTTAAGTTAGATTTTCTACCTAAATTACTTGAGGTATATGATGAACTGTTGACGCGTTTGCATACGCAGGGAGTCACTTGGATACAGGTGGACGAACCGGCCTTAGTGTTAGAATTGGATAACGATTGGCAAAAGGGGGTTATTCAATCCTACGAGACGCTGTCTTCTACACCGTTGAAGATATTATTAACAACGTATTTTGGTGGAGTAGAAGATAACGCTGCTCTGCTCTATCAGCTTCCTGTCGCAGGTATCCATATTGATACTATTAATACTAATCACGTAGAGGATATCTACGCGCTAATTGATGGGATAGGGCGGCATACGATTGTTTCTCTTGGCGTTATTGATGGGCGGAATATTTGGAAAACTGACCTGCGGGCAACGCTGGATTGGTTGGAGCCGCTATATAAAAAACTCAATGAACGTTTGTGGTTAGCGCCTTCCTGTTCCTTATTACATGTGCCCGTTGATTTGGATAATGAAACGAAACTGGATGCGGAATTTATATCTTGGCTTGCATTTGCGAAACAGAAATTGGAAGAGCTCGATATCCTGGCAAAAGCATTGAAGCAAGGGCGAGATAGTGTTGCGAGTGAACTTAATGATAATGCATTGGCAATAGAAAGTCGTAAGCATTCAAGTCGAGTGCATAATAACGAAGTACAGCAGAGAGTACAGACAATTACACCAGCATTATCGTGTAGAAATTCGAAATTTTCTATCCGTCGTACGTTGCAAAGTGCTCGATTTAATTTACCGTTGTTTCCTACCACGACCATCGGTTCTTTTCCTCAGACGACATCGATAAGAAAGGCGCGCCGTGAGTTTATCCAGGGAAGAGTAGAAGCAGTGGTGTATAAAGACTTTATTCAGAAGGAAATCAGAGACTGTATTGAGCGACAAGAAACTTTAGGCCTCGATGTTCTGGTGCATGGTGAATCTGAACGTAATGACATGGTTGAGTATTTTGGTACGCAACTTGATGGCTATGGATTTACCGAATTGGGTTGGGTGCAATCCTATGGGTCACGCTGCGTTAAACCGCCTATTTTATATGGTGATATCTCTAGACCAACACCAATGACAGTGGAGTGGGCATGTTACGCGCAATCGCTATCTGAAAAACCGGTAAAAGGTATGTTAACGGGGCCTGTGACTTTGCTTAACTGGTCATTTGTGAGGGATGATCAACCTCGCTCGGTAACGTGCAGGCAGTTGGCGTTAGCCATACGGGATGAAGTGTTAGACTTGGAACGAAGCAATATTGGCATTATTCAAATCGATGAAGCGGCACTAAGGGAAGGTTTACCGTTACGAAAATCCCAATGGAAAAGCTATTTAGATTGGGCAATTGAGGCATTCCGCCTAACCGCGAATGGGGTAAAAGATGAAACACAGATTCATACTCACATGTGTTATTCCGAATTTAATGACATGATCGGGGCGATTGCAGATATGGATGCAGATGTGATTACGATTGAAACATCCCGATCAGATGAGAAGCTGCTGGAAGTGTTTGAACAGTTTGAATATCCCAATGATATTGGTCCTGGGGTTTACGATATACATTCCCCTAACGTACCCAGCACTGAGGATATTGTGGATCTAATAGAGCGCTCAATTTCTTACGTACCTGCTGAGAGGTTATGGATAAATCCAGATTGTGGACTAAAAACGCGGGGCTGGGTAGAAACCGAAAAGGCATTAGAGCACATGGTAAAAGCAGCACATCATTTACGGCAACGGTATGGACGGGAGGTGTTTTATCAAATTGAAGAAAGCAAAATAGTGTAGGCAATATAAGTAGTAGGGTGGGTTATTGGATATGCGGTTACTATTCAATGCCCCACCAATTCTATAATAACGATAGGTTATTTTAAGTCATATATTTGGTTATAACGTCATTGTTGAATCGGTGATTGTGCTTACGTTGTCGTGGTCATTTTTTCGTCAACTGCTAAAATGAACTGGCAGGTAATCCCCTGCGTATTCTGTGTGTAGAAACTCATGTCTAAAGTACTTTGTCTAGACCCAAGTCATGTCTTCCTCGAAATACTACGTGCGGGGCTAGAGGACGAGGTGTCTGAGGTTATCTGCACGAAGTCTCCTGACGAAGCATTGTCACTGGTGTCTGAGGATAGGGACATAAAGGTGATAACGGTATCCCATGTATTAGATGGAGACAATAATCGTGAGTTTATCAAACAAATACGGTTGATGGACAAATACAATACGCTTCCCATTTATCTTATTACTTGCAGTGATGATGCAAGAGTATCGCGAGATGCATTTATGCAAGGCGCGACGGATATTTTCCGAAAAGACAAAATTGAGGATGCCATAAATACAATAAAATTATCCATACGTAGAAGTAGTCAGACATTGAGCGGGCGGGTATTGGTGCTTGAAGATTCTCCGACGGTAGGCATGATTGTAAAAAAAATTCTCAATAACCTGGGATTAAAAGTAGACTTATTTACCACGGTCGATACTGCGTGGAACGCCTTTCTTGATAACTATTACCAGTGTGTTTATACCGATTTGCTATTGGAAGGTACTGACACAGGAATAACCTTCATTCGATTGGTACGAGGCATAAAGGACCTTAAAAAACAATCAATTCCGATTTTAGTGGCGACTGCCTTTGATCAGCGTTCTCGACAAATGGAAGTATTTAACCTCGGTGTTGATGAATATATCGTTAAGCCAATTCACGACTGTGAACTCGTTCCTAGAATTAGTAATCTTATTACACGAAAACAAATGCTTGATGAACTATCCTATCGGGAAAAACTGCTTGAGAAAATGGTGGTGTATGATCCAATAAGTGGTTTATATAACAGAAATGGTATTAATGAAAACGCGAGCCGATTATTTAAATGTTTTAGGCGACATGAATCGATATTTACGCTGATGGTTATTGATTTAGACGGATTCAAAGAATTTAATGACCTCTATGGTCATGCCGCCGGAGATGAAGCCATTGCGGCCGTCGGCCAAGCACTAAAGCATATTCTTAGGGACGTCGATATTGCGGGGCGATGGGGAGGAGATGAATTTGTTGTGATGTTGGATAATTGTATTGTCGAAGCGTCGGTTGCGGTGGCGAATAGAATATTTACGGAAATTAATCATCTATATCTTGGCGATATGAAAATATCTGCGAGTTTGGGGTTATCGCAATCGGTGCCAGAAGATTGCGGGTTTGAGGACGTTTTTTCCAGGGCAGATAAAGCTATGTATAACATAAAAGCCGAAGGAAAAGGGGGGGTATTGGTTTATCGCGAGTGTGTGGTCTAGGTATATTGGTAGGGGCTCGTGGTTGATAGGGATTTGACCGGATTGTGATAGGAGCTATTCTGTTACTATGGGAGGTGTATCAGAAAGGAGTGAGCTGATTCTGTAGTTTCAAGTATAGGAGTCAATAAAATCAACATCTTATCTGTTGTCATCATGATGTGGATGATTGGCTCCACATCCCTCACCATGGCTGAAGAATTTCCTCAATCTTTGGTTGTATTGAATGATATGTCGGGTCCGATTAGTCTCAATCGTTATGTGGCGCACGTGAGAGACGATAGTCGAAAGGCTAGCATTGATGCTATTCTGGCGCGGCCTCAAAGTGACTGGGTTATGGGGAGTCAGAAAACCCCAAATTTTGGATATTCGAATGCGGCCTATTGGTTTCGTATTACACTGGAGAACAGCCAGAACCATCCTGATAGGCGACTATTGGAAGTAAGCTACCCCTTGCTGGATCAGTTGATTTTGTATCAAGTGAGCGATGGGCAAGTATCGAATTTAGGAGAGTTGGGCGATTCTTTACCCTTTCATGTACGGTTTATCAATCATCGAAGTTTTCTCATTCCTGTGGAGGTTCGCAGCCACGCAACAACGGTGCTCTATCTAAAGGTTTTAACAACCTCTTCGATGCAGGCACCATTAACACTATGGCAGGATCGGGATTTTTTCGAAGATGCTATTAGAGAATCCAGCGTGCAAGGCGTGTTCTTTGGTATCATGTTAGTTATGGCACTGTACAACGCCTTTGTATTTCTAGTGGTTCGTGATATTAGTTACCTATTCTACGTGCTTTATGTATCTTCTTTTGCGCTGTTGCAAGGTGCTCTGCATGGGTTTACCTATCAATACTTATGGCCAAACAGTATCTGGTGGAATGACAAGTCAATTGCATTTCTTATTCCTGCGACTCTATTTTTCGTCATACTATTTACTCGTGTTTTTTTGGATATATCCAAAGTTCGTAATAAGAAGTTTTCTAGTAGATCACACAATATCACTACTCAGTTACTGCTAACACTAAATCTATGTATGGCGATTAGCGCATTCTTTTTTCCCTATGCCATTATGATTAAACTCTCGATTATCACCGCATTATTGAATAGTGTGGGTATTCTCTATGTCGGTTTCGGCAGCCTACGAAACGGAAATCGTGCAGCAAGGTACTTTTGCCTTGCATGGGTGGCCTTGTTGGTATCAGTCATTGTTTACGGATTGAATAAATTCGGTTGGATTCCGCGAAGCTTCTTTACTGAGAACTTTATGCAGATAGGATCTGCAGCGGAGGTCATATTACTGTCATTTGCGTTAGGGGACCGATTTAACAAAGAACGTCAGGAAAAGTATGAAGCTAAGCAGCTAGCCTTATCTCATGCGCTTGATGCGAAAGAGGAGCACGAACGATCCGTCATTATTCAGCGAGAATCTCACGACAAAGAACTCAAGGCTCTTCATAAGGTTGTGGAAGCAGAAGCAGAAAGTAAAGCAAAAACCCAATTTCTAGCGACGATGAGTCATGAAATAAGAACACCCATGAATGGTGTTATTGGTATGACTGAACTGATGTTGGATACTCCATTGAATGAGCAACAAAGAAGTTATCTGGATGTGATCAAGAACTCTGGACAATCTCTGCTAACAATTATCAACGATATTCTGGATTACGCAAAAATATCTGCCGGTGAAATGGAACTGGAGAAAATCGATATTGATCTTACGATACTCATTGAAGACTGCGTTGCCATGTTTCGTCCGATTGCCGAAAAAAAGAAGGTAGAAATCGGTGTTATATTCCAGCTGGATGGTGGTAACCGTATTATTGCGGACCCGACCCGTTTGCGTCAGATCGTAACTAACCTTATTAGTAACGCACTAAAGTTCACTGATAAAGGGTTTGTCTATATTGAAGTACTCAGCGTTGCTCACGCAGATAGCGCTTCTAGAGTGCGTATTGAAGTGCACGATACAGGAATCGGTATTAGTAACGACAATCAACGTCGACTATTCACTGCATTTAAACAGGCTGACACATCAACTACTCGTCGATTTGGTGGGACAGGCTTGGGCTTGAGTATTTGCAAACAACTGGTTGATCTAATGAAAGGGGATATTGGTGTAACAAGCGTCGAAGGCGAAGGCGCTGTTTTTTGGTTCGAGATAATAAAAGTGCATGCACGTCAGGATGACGGCGGTGATGTTGTTGTCGAAAGTAATGCTGTGTTAGAGGCACCTGCTAGTACGTGTGTGATTTGTACTACCAAGCCTCTTATCGAGCGTTTGGCTGGTAGTGCTTGTTTACGGTGGCCTCTATTACAATTACGCGTGGTAGAGGATGAAAATAGTCTACAGCAGTGGATCAGTGACAATGATGATACGAAGGGTTTAATCGTTATTGATTTGGACTGGGTGAAGAATGCTTATGAATTGATAGAATCCCTTCAGAAGACCCATAATAATGCCTTGAATATTGGATTGATGGTAAGAATGGGGTTTGATCTTTCCGTCGCAAGAAGAGAAGAAATAGGTTGTCGATTTCTATTTCAGAAGCCACTGTCTGCATCTGAGTTGGTAAGCAATTGGTGGCAGATTAGCGAACAAGCAGATGTGTTACGCGCCAAAAAGTCCAGTAACGCTAGATTTCAGGATTTCTCTCATTTTCGAGTATTGATTGCAGAAGACAATCCTGTGAATCAAATGGTAATTGTGGGTATGTTGCGTAAATTTAAGATCAATACTGATGTGGCAGAAAACGGAAAATTGGCATTGGATAAGTTTACGGCGGATAGCTATGACTTTATCTTGATGGACTGTGAAATGCCAGAAATGGATGGCTTAGAAGCAACGCGCCAAATTCGTCAGCTAGAAGTTACGCAGTCATTATCTAGAACGCCAATTATTGCTCTGACAGCACACGCAATGAAAGAATATAAAGTGATGTTCGCGGAGGTGGGAATGGATGCATTTCTTGTCAAGCCGATCACATTTGACCGGCTGACAGCGATACTTCGAAATGTTTCTAAGGGGGAACTGTTACAAGTGGGTTAGTATTGAGAAATTCGATCTAACGCAGCGACGCGTAAAACCTCTGTCGTGTCGAAATAACGCTCGCGCACTCGCGCCAATTCTTGTTGCTGATCTTCTTTTGACAGATTAGAGGCTAATAGTGTTTCTGCTTCTTGTCGGTAATCGGAATATCGATTATTCCACTCGTTGCGGCTATTATCGAGTTCGCCTAAGCGCTCGGCAGATTCCTCACCGACTAAAGATACCCGGTATTGTCTTATCTCTTCGTCACTGGCACCTTGTTGACGTAAATCGGCAACAGAACTGCGCAGGGTGCTGATGGTTCTTTCTTGTTCTTGTCCTTGAGTTAATTCCGCAGGTAGCGTGCTGTTAAGTTGTGTTAGCTGCTGATTGCGTTCTATTTCACTGAGTTCAGTATTTTGGATAAGCTGCATTTTTTGAATGCTGTAGAGCATATAGTTTTCTTCGTCACTATAGAATTGTTCCGCGATATCTACGCCAAGGGCTTCTCGCCGTATTCTTTTTAATTCCTCTAATTGTTCGAGTAAACTAAGCGACTTATCTATCTCGTGGTTGCTCGGTGATTGCAGGAAATCGAGATATTGTTCTGCGACGGCCATGACAGAGGCAATGTCGGTATTCGGCGCAACCTGGGTTAGATAGCGTTCTAATAAGGCAAATATTGCATCGGGGTCCATTTCTCCGTGTAGCGAGAAAAAATAGTCGATCAAATCTCTGTATCCTTCATCAACCACGAGTATTCCATTGTCAAGCCGTAAGCTATCAGGTGCGTCAGTATCGAGCAGTGACGACTGTAGAAATTCTTCATTGCGGTAGTCGGCGTTTACAGTGGATTGAATCGCGGGAATGGAATTGTTTCGGGGGATATAAGATGAGGCAGGGGGAGATAGGGTTTGCGCTGTTGTCTGCGGTTGCGTAGATTGCTTTTTGGGTGAACTCCAAAGAGCTAACCCCGTACCAAGAATAGCGACGCCTAAAAACGCACTGACTACTATTTTTCGTTGAGACATCATGGGCTTTACCTTTATGGTAAAAAAGGGCGGCCAAACGTGAACCGCCCAGGAGGGGTTTACAGGCCAGCCTTTTTTAATCGGTTAGCATGGTTACGATAAAGTACTTTAGGATCAGTGGTTAGCCCGATCAATCCAAATAGGTGACGTACGGCATCTACGTGGTTGTGACGGTAATTATGACGGATAGGCTTACCTAGATATTGTCCGCATAGAGGAACAACCCCGTCGTGCTTGGTGCCCTTCTTAAACATTAACGGTGTGATGTGGAACATTGCCTGATCTAATAGATCCAGTGGATTCGATAGTGTGTAGAATCGACCACCGATACCACCCCAGGAGTAATAATTCACGCCGTTCACTTTTGGTGATCCATAGCGACCACAAGAAGACGTCGGTACTGCCGCGGGATAAAGCGCGTTAAATTCAGCCGCACCCTCTGTGTGAGCCGCTTTTAATATGGCAATTGCAGTTTGTTCGGATGGGTTAGGGCCACCAGACAAGAACTCAACGATATAGCCGATGCCTTGTGCGAGTCCTTCTAATAGTTTTTCGGTAATACCGTCTTCTGGTGCGATATTACGGATCACGTCAGCGATATCGGTGCCTCGATTCATCCCATGGATGGAGGTGACTGATGCAATGAGGTCAGGTCTAACGGCAGCAACATAACGAGATGTCGGAGAACCTTGACTGTGGGCTAGAATGTTAACTTTCTTTGCACCACTGACCGCTAGAATTTCTTCAATTTGAAGAATAAGTTCTTCGCCGCGGAATTCATCGGATTGGAAGGCACTGACGTTGGTGTTGTATACGGTTGCACCATATTTTTCCAAGTGCTTTTCGATACCAAAGAACATTTCGATGCCAATAATGCTATCAAAAGCAAAAAATCCGCCAACTAAGACAATAGGGTTTTTTGTTTTTGCATAGGTCTTGCTGCCGCCGCCAAATAATGACCACGCGTGGGCTTGATTGGGGGCAACGGACAATCCGCCGGCAATCAAGGATGCAACTAATAGCAGATGGACATTAGATCGGGTGAGGCGTTGTAACGCCCGGTTAAATGAAAGACTTAACAGCCGAAGTGTGGACATGATAATACCTCATTAACATGAGACGATCCGTGAGGAATCGTCTCTTTCTTTTTATTGATCATTAGGTATCGATGTGATCTTCGTTGTTAACCTAATGTGTTTGTTTTATGAAGCTTCTGAGTGCATGCATTACCACTATAGGAACAATGGGTGATATAAAATTGTAGGATTATGACGGATACGAACACTTGTGAGTAATGTTATGTAACTAGTGATCTGACCGATAGGTGGGTCTGCGTATGGGTCTAAGGGGGAGGCGTAGTGTACAGACGTAGTGTTGAGGAGCACGCGAACGAGAGAGCTTGTATACTATGGGCTTAATTTACAATCTGGATATTGTCAGCAAGATCTATGTGCAACTGGTTGATAATACGGAGAAACGATTCGTGGTTTTTATTGCTATATTGCGCCCTATTTTGAGAAAAACTGGGAACAGGCAGGGTTGTTGCCAGTCTAACGAGACCGTTGCGGTTAATTTGAGTAGATTATGAAGAAACAAATAATAGGACTATGTCTATTAACGTTCGTTTTTTTACCCGGAGTTATACGCTCTGAAACCAGCGAATGTTACGGAACGACGTCGAATGGGCGTTTAGACAGAGGTGTGGCTCTTCCCTCGAGTGGTGCTAATTATGAAGGCTATAGTCAGGTGGCGCGTCTGGCTGGGCGTACGTTTGTGCATTCGTCAGTCAGGGATATAGTGGTTCAAAGTTATAAAAATTTGGCACAGTCTGATCCAACTAAAGTATATAAATATGCAGAGACGGGATTTAAAGAAGGCGGTGAGTTTTCTCCTCATAAGACCCATCGCAACGGATTGTCGATAGATTTTATGACGCCGGTGAAGGATGAGGCAGGAATATCGGTTCATTTGCCAACGCATCCATTAAATAAGTTTGGCTATGATATCGAGTTTGATAAGAATTCTCGTTACGAAAATTTGGTTATCGACTATGAAGCGATGGCATCACATATTGTTGCCTTACATAAAGAAGCAATAACGCAAGGGTTTAATCTGTGGCGAGTGATTTTCGATCCCGAATTACAATCAAAATTATACAAAACGAAAAACGGAGAATATCTAAAAAATAATATTTCTTTTTCAAAGAAACGTTCGTGGGTCAGGCATGATGAACATTATCACGTCGATTTTATTATTCCGTGTAAAAATATATAAGGCTAAGGTTTGATGGATAAGCGAAGGAATACTGATACTAACGATTCCTCCCTAACGTTGTTAGCAATATCAGGAAGTCTACGACGAGCGTCATATAATTCAGCGATGATTAATGCGTTAATGACGCTATCGCCAATGGGCGTTGAGATAGATGTCTATCGGAGTATGGGGGCGCTCCCTTTATTTAATCCTGATCTTGAAGATAAGAATGTAGCAGAAGTGACTGCATTCAAACAACGTTTGGCCCGAGCGGATGGATTGATCATTGCCAGCCCTGAATATGCTCACGGAATCACGGGTGTATTAAAAAATGCATTGGATTGGCTAGTGAGTGGAGAAGAATTCGTGGATATACCGGTGATGTTAGTTAATACGTCGCCAAGGGCAAACCATGCACAAGTCGCGCTGAAAGAGGTGATTAGAACGATGTCAGGAAATATCATCGATGATGCTTATGTTACTGTTCCGTTGTTGGGCAGCGCACTTGATGCGATAGGTATAGTCAATAATTTTGAGATATCCAACAAAATATTGTCAGGACTTAGAATATTTTGTGATTCAATTAGATCGGGTGTGCTAACGACGGAAAATTATCACTAATTCTACGTTTGTAGGGCCGCTAGGTAGAGACACCTAGATATTGAATGTCTCGCAGCGACATTTTTATGGTAAAATGGCGGAGAATATTCACATCTCTATCCATCCATTGTTGAGTGATTTCATGGAACAGTTTCAAGACGCGATGCGTTGTGTTGATAATGTCATCGAAAAAATTGGTAATACCATTGTGTTAGGTTTGCCGCTGGGGTTGGGAAAACCTAATCAGTTAGTGAATGCGTTTTATCAAAAAGCTAAATCAAATCCTGAAATATCACTGCGTATTATCACTGCGTTGTCTCTTGAGAAACCACAACCAAAGGATGTGATGGAGGCGAAATTTCTCGTACCTTTTGTGGAACGAGTATTTGGTGATTATGAATCGTTGGAATATATGCAGGCGATGCGCGCCAATACGTTACCAGACAATATCACGGTATCTGAGTTCTATTTTAAAGCCGGAGCGATGAAACACGTCGCATCGGCACAACAGCACTACATTTCTACCAACTATACCTTTGTGTGCCGAGATCTATTGGACAATGGCGTAAATGTGCTGGCGCAGATGGTGGCGGCCGAGCAGTTTGACGGTGAAGATTGGTTTAGTTTGAGTTGTAATACGGATGTGACGCTGGATCTGTGGCCACTATTGGATCAAGCACGGGAAGATGGTCGTCCGGTAGTGACGATTGCACAGGTGCATGATGATCTGCCCTTTATGTATAACCACGCGATGATCGAGCCCGATTGTTTTGACCTGGTGTTACGCAATCCGCAATACAATACACGGTTATTCGCGCCACCCAATATGGCGGTACCGTTACAGGACTATTTTGCTGGCTTGTACGCAAGTGCGCTTATCCGTGATGGTGGTACTTTACAAATAGGCATAGGTTCCTTGGGGGATGCGATTGTCTATGCCTCTCAGCTACGTCATCAGGAAAACGGTACTTATCAGCAGATTCTAGCGCAATGTGATATCGACCCCGCGTTGTTAGCAAAAGTGGGCGGGGATGATACTTTTGAAAAAGGCCTGTATGGCTCCAGCGAAATGTTTGTTAATGGATTTATGCACCTAATCCAAAGCGGTATTGTGAAGCGAAAAGTCTACGATGACGTTCAACTCCAGCAGTTGATTAATCAGGGGTTGATTGAAGAGAAGGTAAGCCCCAATACCTTAACGGTATTGATGAATGCGGGGGTGATCGATTCACAGTTAACCTTCCAAGATGTGACTTATTTGCAGCATTGGGGGATTTTCTCTGAGCAGGTTGTGTGGGATAACGATACTATTCGTGTGGATACACGACGTTTTACACTGTATCTCACTAACGACCATAACTTTGCGGAAATCTGTGAGTACTGCCTTGGTGAAACGCTGCAGAGAGGCGTCTATATGCACGGTGGGTTCTTTTTGGGTCCTGAAGATTTTTACCAGCAATTAAGGGATATGCCGCGGGAGCAAAGCGAAAATATTTGTATGTCTAGCGTTGGGCACATTAATCAACTAGATTTTGATCCTGAGTTGTTACATGCGCAGCGGCAAGATGCGCGATTTATCAATACCGGCATGATGGTAACTCTCAGTGGCGCAGTGGTATCCGATGGTTTGGAAGATGGAACGGTAATAAGTGGTGTTGGTGGTCAGTATGACTTTGTTGCGATGGCGCATAAATTATCAGGGGCTCGCTCCATATTGTGTGTCAGAAGTACCCGAGGGGAAGGCAAGCAACGTCAATCAAATATCGTCACTCAATATGGTCACACGACAATCCCAAGGCATTTGCGGGACATGGTGGTGACGGAGTACGGTATTGCCGATTTGCGAGGTAAAACCGATGAGCAGGTAATTATCGCTCTGATCGCAGTGGCGGATTCTGCCTTTCAACAGGAGTTGGTGGAGGATGCGAAAGCTCAAGGCAAACTGTCATCACAATACGAAATTCCTAACGAGTATCGGAACAACACGCCATCTCGATTAGCCGAGCAATTAAATCAATGGCAACAACAGGGGTACTTCCCTAACTTTCCTCTTGGCTCTGATTTTACTGAAGAAGAAGTTGCGTTAGGCAAAAGCTTGCGGAAAATAAAAGCTACCATGGAAGAGCCTAAATCAATGATCAAAGCAGTATTGAGAAGTTTTATTAATTCGTCTGATGAGGCTCAGGCAGCACCTTATTTGCAGCGTATTGGGTTAGAGCACCCAGAGACGGCAAAAGAAGTATTGTTGCAGCATCTGTTATTGTTAGAACTTGAAGATAATGGATATCTAAAGTCACTATAACCTAACTAGGTTTGTCAACTGCGTCACAAAATTGAAATTCTACCGCGAGTGGGCTACGCTAGGAAAGATATCAATGGTCATTTTCTAGCGTAGCTTTTTCACGTTGCTTTCTGTGGTTTGGTATCATTATATGACGCAGCCAAAGAGATCCATATTTCAATCCCTTTCCGCTAAGATTTTTTTTCGAATCTTTGTTATTTATTTTTTCATCGCCAGTGTGCTGACAGCCTTTCAGATGGTGGATGTTTATGTCCGTCATAAACACAGTTTTATTCAGAAGCTTGATGTATACAGCAGCTCCATTGAGCGAAGCTTGGCGTTGGCCATTTGGGATTTTGATGAAATGCGGCTCGAATCCATTAGTGATGGCGTTTTAAAAATTCCACTGGTGACGGGGGTGAGCGTTAGAGAACTAATGCTTGGACAGGCAATTGTTCAAAAAGGTCAGGTGCCGGGAAAGCTCGGAGAAGCGGGTTCGCAAAATTCTGGATCGTTAGAGGTCACATTCTCTTTTCTTGAAGAAGATATTATCGAACGGCCCCTTACCATTTATCGTGAAGGTAATGACAAGCCAATTGCGGTACTGACGTTATATAGCAACCAAGCAATGATGATAGAAGGGGTGAAATACAGTTTATTGATAATTCTTTGCAGCGCTGTATTAAAGACGTTGTCATTATGGTTTCTATTTACCTTGGTGCTTCGGCGTCATTTGGTGAAGCCACTAAAAGAGTTAACGGATATTGTTCAGGGTGTTAATTTTGGATCGATTTCGTCCTCAATTATTGAAAAACACAAAGGTGAGGATGAATTAACACGGTTGAGTGTTGTGTTTAATCAGATGTTATTGCGATTGCAGGAAGCGGGAGATGAATTAGAGGATTCGAACAGTAAACTTAATACGGAAATTAGACAAAAGCATGCAGTGTTGCATGAGGTGCAAGACTTAAACGATAAACTAGAGCATCGTGTGGAGATGCGAACGGAAGAGTTAGCCTCTGCGCACGATTTTATGTCGCAATTGATCGAGAGTATTCCAAATCCAGTTTTCTACAAACACTCGGATGGTGATTATCGCGTTGTAAATGAAGCATTTAAGTCTGAATTTCGTATTGATGATTATAATGATAATGATTGCGACAAACTGACTGACGGCGATTTTCTGGATGAATCTGGCGCTGCGCAAGAGGATAAAGCCGATGCGGGAATTATGTCGACTCGGGAGGCATTAACTTATGAGTCTTCGTTAGTAGATTCCCGCGGTAATGTACATGAGCTGCTAATCAGTAAAGCACCGTTAAAAGCCACGTCCTCTCAGTATCAGGGTGTGGTAGGTATGATGGTCAATATCGAGAATAGAAAGGTGCTGGAAAGAGAGTTGCGCACCTTCGCGACGATCGATGGGCTGACGGGATGCTACAACCGCCGGTATTTCATGGAACAGGCACAAAAAGAAGTCTCTCGTGGTAACAGGCATCATTATCTGATGGCATTGTTGTATTTGGATATCGATCTATTTAAACACATTAATGATGAGAATGGACATCATGTGGGCGATCGCGTATTGAAGCAATTTGCGAGTGTGTGTAAAGGGGTATGCAGGGATGGTGATATCGTTGGGCGAATTGGCGGTGAAGAATTTGCCATTATGTTAACGCATACTACGTTTGATAGTGCTTACGAAGTTGCTAATCGACTGCGGACTATCATCGAAGGAACCGAAATGAATACGCGGGAATCGATAAAGATAACGACGAGTATCGGTGTGTCAATGGTAGGACATGGTATTGATCTTGAGAGTAGTATTCAGCGAGCAGATGCTGCCTTATACCAAGCAAAAAAAATGGGACGTAACCGCGTAGAGTGTTATCAACACATCGAACAAAAAGGTGCGTGATGCATATCGTTTATCTTGCATCACAAAAATAGCGATAGATTGTAATGACAACACTAGGAGTATGGCACCCATATTTGTTACTATACATTTCGCGTTAATAAGTTTCTGGGGCAACGTATCGACATGACAACAATTCGATTAATCATTGTGTGTATAGTATGGGTTGGTTTTATAGGAAACGCTTGGTGTACTAATGCCGAAGAGAATCGGAGCAGTGTTAGTGTTGCGTTAGGTGAGTGGCCGCCTTTTATTAGTGAAGAGTTGCCGGGTTTTGGGTCGGTCAGTCGAATTGTCAATTCCGCATTTAAGTCTCAAGGATTACAAGTTAAAACCGGGTTTTTTCCGTGGAAACGCTCCTATGACCTCACTCGAATAGCGGATTGGGATGCCACAGCAGTATGGGTGAAAAGCCCGGAGAGAGAGCGGCGCTTCTTGTATAGTGATCCGGTAATGATATCGCATAATGTACTTTTTTATCGTAAAGATAAAAAGTTTGATTGGAAAACATTAGAAGATTTGGAAGGGTACGTGATTGGTGGGAGTACGGGATATTACTATGGTAGCGTATTGGAAACCGGTGAAAAATTAAATACCTTTCGCATGGAACGTATTCCTGATGAGGCAGCAAATTTCAAAAAGCTACTGATCGGACGAGTAGACTTAGTGGTATCAAACAAAGAAGTAGGGTACTTTCTTATCAACTCCCTTTTAGAAAAGGAGCAGCGTGACATTATTACGCATCATCCTAAATCTGTGCATCTTACCAGTTATCATCTTATTATCGGTAAGAAAAATCCTAGGGCACAATCAATAATGCGTACTTTTAACCAAGGATTGGGGGTAGTACTGGGGAAAAGACCAGAAACCGGCTACTAATTTTTATAAATCAAGCATTTAGCGAATAATATGCTAGATTTATAAAGGAGTAGCTGCATTTATAAAGGTGGTATTTATGGATTCGTCGGTGGTTAACAGTGTTCGCTTGAAGAGTATTGAACGTCGAATGGAGAAATCCTTGTGTTTCGATGACTGGGTAAATAACGCTAAAAACCACGATGAGCTTTCGGGTCGTGAACAATGGAAAGTCGAAGACGATAGTAGTTTATACGACAGTAGTGAAATTCGTATTCGCCACGACAACCTTTTGCGGTTTCTTGATGAGGGAAACTATTCAGATCTATTGTATGCCCTGAATGAGGGGATACATGGCAATATGGGAGGAATGGGGCGACCACTACTCTATGCCCAGTCTAAGCTTGGTACTAAACAATTGATTGACGATTATGTGGATGTGATTGTACGTTCATTGCATATGATCGCCTGTGCTTCTGAAAAAGATGTTCCTTTCACTGAAAAACTCGATTTTTTCCGTCGTGCTAGTCATTGCTACGGTCGGTCTGCGTTAATGTTGAGTGGTGGGGCGGGGTTAATCTATTTTCATCATGGTGTGGTGCAAACACTTATCGATAATGAGTGTTTGCCGAATGTGATATCCGGTGCGAGCGCGGGTTCGATTATGGCTGCGCAGATTGGTACGATGACCAATGAAGAGCTTCGTGCAGGGCATTTTGCCAATTTTAAATATGATCTGCCTATTGATCAGAATCCGATGTTAGTGCTTTCTGGGCTACATGAAGGCTATACACCGCAGCTAATCAAAGAGATGCTCATAGATAGCTTTTCCAATGATATGACGTTTCAGGAAGCTTATGAGCACACAGGACGTAATATTAACGTATCCATTGCACCAGCGGAGAAGCATCAGACATCGCGCCTAATGAATGCTATTACATCGCCCAATGTATATATCCGTTCAGCGATTGATGCGTCTGCCAGTGTGCCTGGTGTGGTTTCGCCGGTAACATTGTATGCAAAAGGCAAAGATGGAAAAGCCAAACCTTACCTACCCTCTCGAAAGTGGTATGACGGTTCGTTTGCCGAAGATTTGCCAGCGAAGCGATTATCGCGATTGTACGGGGTGAATCACTATATCGTGAGCTTAATCAATCCATTGGCCTCGCCTTTTGTGAGCGAGCCTAAACTACAAAAGAATAAAAGTGTTGTTCGAGTACTGCCTAAATTGATTCTTGATGCGCTAAAAGATCTGATGTTACGCGCGGAAAATACCATGTCTCACTACGGTTCATCGTTTGCGAGCCCGGCTATTTTACTTGCGCATGCGGTATTGGATCAGCAGTACACGGGTGATATCAATATCATTCTTAGGAAAAAAGACTTCCATTGGCGGAATGCCTTATTTAGCTATCAGGGCGTGTCTGAAATAGAAGACCTTATATTGGCAGGGCGGCGTAATACCTGGTCTAAGCTTGCCATGATTAAAAACTCGACCGCTATTAGTCAAGCATTGGATGGAATCCTAGCGGAAATGGAGCATACTCAAGAGCAAAACCTAATGAGCATGGCGAATTACCAGTTGAGTACCGCAACCTAACCTGTACACTCTATTTTTGGAATGAAAAAGTCCTAGAATAGTTGAGGTTTTTGATGGTAGTTCAGCGTTTTCAATCACTTAAAAACAGTTTGTCGACCATGGCAAACCGTAAAATCGCACAGGGTTGTGGATCTTACCTACTCGATGAAAATATACCGCTACCGGTTGCGAGAAAACGATTTGAACAACTGAATAGGCTTTCTACCCTTGCTGCTGGCGTTGATCTTAGTACCAGTCAATTTTCCGGTGTGAATGCTGAGATACTCAAGCCTCAAATTTCAGAAAATGGCAAACAGCAGTATGATAAAACGATATTGTATTGTCATGGCGGTGCGTTCTGCATCGGCTCCCCCAAAACTCATCGAGACCTTACCGCATGGTTAGCGAAGATTCTCAAGACCCGAGTGATTGTTCCGGAATATCGATTGGCACCCGAGCACCCCTATCCTGCCGCCCATGATGATGTATACCAGGTGTATTTGGCGATGTTGGACAATGGTATTTCTGCGGCAGACATAATTGTGGGCGGGGATTCTGCCGGCGGTAATCTAGCGTTAAAACTATTGATGCGGTTAAAGCAAGAAGGCTTGCCATTACCCATCGCGGCCTTTCTTTATTCGCCATGGGTGGACCTGACATGTAGTTATACGAGTTATCAAACCCAGAGAGATCGTGACCCAATGTTAAAAGAATCGTGGTTACGAGCGATGGGACTGTATTTTTATCCGGATGCGGAATTCGAGCATCCCGATATTTCTCCCATCAATGGTGATTTATCAGGGCTACCACCCATTCAAATTCAAGCGGGAAGCGATGAAATCTTATTGGATGATGCGGAAGAGTTGGCAATGCGACTTAAACGTCATGGCAATGAAGTAGAGTTGACCATTTGGGATAAGCTGTGGCATGTGTTTCAAGTACATGCAAGTCACTTACCGGCGGCAAAGGAATCGATCGAAAAGACAGGTGACTTTATTCAAGCATCGATCCGCTAATTCTCATACGGCAGTGTAAGGCTAAATATGCTGCCTATTCCTACCTCGCTCTCTACGGTTATATTACCATCATGCTCATGGGCAAATCGCTGGGAAAGGTAGAGACCGAGCCCAGTACCTGACTCTGCACCAATACCATCCTTGACTTGAGCAAATCGTTGAAACAGTTTTTCTACATCTGACTGACTTAAGCCTGTTCCCGTATCGATAATGGCAATTTGAAATCGATGGTGATCGATAATCTCCGGTTTAATGGAAACACCACCTTTCTTGGTGGATTTAAACGCGTTAGATAAAATATTACTGAGAATGCGTTTAATTTTGTTTATATCTCCCACGAATTCAATATCATGATCTAAGGGTATAAGATTAAACGAAAGATGCTGCCTATGGGCGATAGATGAAAACTGAGCATGAAGGTCATAAAGCATTGGATTAATAAAAAAAGTGCTAGTGGCGAGCTCAATGCCATTTTCTTCTATTTTAGCAACATCAAGAATACCGTTAATCAAATTGAGAAGGTGTTCTGCATTTTGATCAACGGTACGTAGAGCTTCCATCGGTTTATCGTCAATTTTACCATCGAGTTTCTTAATCGCGTGTTTAGTAAATCCCATAATGGCATTCATTGGCGTGCGTAGTTCATGGGACATGCTGGCAAGAAATTTTGATTTGGCTTGGCTGGCATATTCAGCGTTTGTTTTTGCTTCGATTAATTGTTCCGTGCGACGATTAAACCAATAGCTGAGTACACCAATCTCATCGTGAATATCATCGTTAAGTCTGCTTTTTTGATTCTCTGTGTTTTCAGTGGCTAATCGTATATCACCGGTGATTGTGGTGAGCCGCCGCGTTAGGCGTCGTAATAAAAAACTAGCGGCGATGGAGAATAAGCATAGAAACAATACCACCATCAGTGATAAGTTGATGCTTATTTTTGTGGCCTGTCGAGTAATCGTATCTGTTGGAAAAACGGTAATGACCTTCCAACTGGTCATTGGCATAGAGAATACTTCCACATTGGTGGGGCCATCTAAAATAAGATCATCCGATAGTCTCAACAATCCAATGCTAGAAATTTGAGATTTTTTTTGTAGGCGACGTAATAATTGTGATGAAATCAATTGAGATTCTGATGATGTTATTTCATCACTTTCTTGATCAATAAGTTGTGCTTGTTTCAGTAACAAATTGCGATTAATACGGTTTTTATTGCTATATCCAGTATCCAATTGCGTTAAAAAATTGGCGACGGGAGTAAAGCTGGGGTGTTTTTCTGAGAATTCCTTAACCGTAACAAAATCGGGATACCCTTGTTCGTTAGGGTTATCACTTAACGGGATTCCACCGCGTTTTGTGATGACTTGGTTGGGATCAGGATAGGCAATAAACTTATTGTTTCTATCCACAATAAAGGCATAGCCACCCGCCTGCGCTGTCAGTTTCGAGAGTATTTTAGATAACCCATCTAACATTAAGTCAACCGTGCTGACACCGATAAAATTGTCGTTAAGATAGATGGGCGCGGTGCAGGTTACCATGGTCTGTAACGAATATGGATCAGTATAAGATCGAGACCAATAGACTTCATCTTTAGTGGTGTAGCGAGCTGGAACATACCATTCTGTATGATGATAACCTGGCCCGGCAGGAATATTATAATCATTGTAGTATTCTAATTCGCCACCGCTATTGCGTCCCCAAAAAAAACTGCGACGTTCCATTTTTTTGTCAAAGAGATAGGGTTCAGGCCATACGCCACCGCCGGCGATCACATGTTCAAGCCCTGATATATTCAGTAAACTGGGAATCACCTTCTGGAATAGCGTGGGGTCTTTTGGCGCGGCTTTAGCGAAATTAGCAATTTGTGCGGTGATGCCCTCGATCTTGGCCATCCGTTCACCAAGGGCGAGTACAATGCTAATACCGATCTGTTTATTCTTGGCCAGACTTTCTTCAACGAGCAGGGGTTTTCCCTGAAACCAGATAGCGATTAATGCAGCAACTAGTAATAAAAGAATAAAGCCGGCTAACCCTGCAGATAATTTGTAGGATAGGGTTTGGTGGCGATGTATTAATCCCTTATCTTCGGGGTAGGTATTGGCACTTGTCATCAGTAGAGTGATACAAAGCAAATTAGATTATTATCTAGGCGAGAAAAACTGCACGCCTTGTGCGTTATATCACTATAGCTGATTGACAATAAAAAGGAGTATTACTTCTGGTTACACCTGGATTATTGTGTCTGGTTAGCTTCTGCTCTTTCCCACATTTGAATATAGGTTTCTGCAGAATTCATAAACGTATTCATTACCTTATCGTCACTTTGTGCATCAACTTGGCGTAAATTTTCTAACCATTCTGGGAATAAACCGTAATGTGCGACACCTTCTTGGGCATAATCAAAACGGCGATTACCGGTGGTCGGTTGGGTGAAGGTTACTGTGCCGTCAATGGAGGTGAAAGGGTAATTAATGGTGACACCACTATCACCATTAGTTTGGGAGGTAACCCCTTGAATATCACTGCCAAATCCAAGGCCTGCGGTGTAGCCGTAGGCTTCAATCTCTTCAGTGTGTTTCTGAATTCGACGGGCATGATTGGAAGGGTTGCTATTCATTGGCGTGAGCAAGCCACCTAGGGATAATAATCGAGAGCGTATATCAGACGTATTATCAAACCAGCCGTGTGAGGAGATAAAACCGGAATAATTACGGGCCTCCAGAATATCGATGGTATCGAGTAATGTCTGATAACTCATGTGGTCGATCTCTACGATCATTTTACGGTCGATAAGACCGTTAATAAGGTATTCACCAATGGGTTGCAATGCACGCTGGTTACACGAAGGCCCGTGGGGGTCAAGATGGGAGTAATCTGGTAAAGGTCGAATTTTATCCAAGAATATGGCGTTAAATCCCGCAGAGACAAGGGGGCCAACGGTGGGTAAACTGGCAGCAGCATCGGTAAGTAAACTAAAATCGTCAGTAATGAATTCTTCCATACTTTGAATACCGGTGGTGCCATTTGCTCCTTCGGGGCATGCATCCATGTCCCAATAATGTCCACCGATGGTTTTGAATAGTAGTTTTGTAGGATTAATAAGATCGAGGATATGATCCATCTTAGTTGTTGTCATCATGCCGGTAAGATGCATCCATGACCCACTGCTACCGCCAGATGGCTTGGTGCCCCCGAAGGCATTATCAAAACGGTGTAATGGAAAAATTGATCTCACGCCCATGGCATGAACTTGATCGAGTTGCTTGTCTACATAGGCTTCGTCACAATCGTCGTTGCCACCCGTGCAGTCAAATAAGGTGCCGTGTTCCGCGCCAAGTACTACTGCTAACTGGTTGTTAGCAATCGCTTCGCGAGCTTGCGCAGGAGAGGTAACAATACGTAGCCAGCCTTTGCCGGGGCCACCTTCTTGTGCATCGATATAATCTTCCAGCTCATACAAGTAATCGGTTTGTGCTTTTACTGCGTCTAGACCACTGCAGCCGCCTTCAGTGTATCCAAGATGCATAACCCCCAGTAGTTGACAGAAGCTTGGGTTACCTGTGACAAGTGTAACCATGACTCGAAGGCCGCCTAAATAGGCCCGCTGAATCCAACGGTAATACGCTTGAACATGGGTGTTGGTAGAGCGATTGGGCCAATAATTGAAATCGGGATAGCCTTCGGTGTCATGTCCATCTGAGCCACCGCCTACATGCTGCGCTTCTAGAAAATCTAACGCTCCTTGTTTGCCATGAAGTTGAGCACAATCATGTAAGGCGTGCTCGATACCGTAGGGGCTAAAAATATCACCCGACATAGCAACGCCCCCCATGGTTTTTGGAAAACCAATATGGGTGTGTACGTCGACATAACCAACAACCGGCTCGGCTGGGTCTTTCTCCTGGTAGAACGCATCGGAAATTGTCGCATTAAGTTCTGCTTCAGGAAACTGCGTGCAACGGTCTTGCGATTGTTCAATAAACTCAATCGCAGTACGTCGGGTGATTAACGCGTCGGGGTGGGTATTTCGCAGTACTAGTTTGTCGTTAATGACTTGTAACCTTAGGTCTCGCTTTGACGATATCAGGCTATAAGCCGAATGAATAACAGTATTACCCTGTTGTAGGTCCAACAGATTGATATTCCACTCGGTGCGCTCACTGGCCTCTTCTAATCTTGTGACATCAAGAAAGTCTTCCGCGAGATAGTTGCCGTTACGGTCGTACAGTAGAAATGCCCCTAAGCGTGTTGGTTTGAGAAAAAACGCTTCGGAGTCGGCTTCACCTGAGTCACTAAATTGGTAGCTATCGGTGGTGGTGTTGAGAAAATGACCGGTTTCACTCTTAATAGAATAACAGCCCTGAGCCAGGTCATAGGCTGGAAGTTTTTCCACAGTAGAACAAGAGCTTAGACAGTCTTCTAATGACGAAGCGTTGTCTCCTTCGCCACCGTTGGTCGATGAGCTTGTGCCATTGCAGGCCGATAAGCCGATAGCCAAAATAATAGGGAGTACTCGCATGGGTACGCTGGCAATAATAGACATCTTGGTGCCTTTTTTATGATTTTTATTATTAGAGATACTGCCATGTAGGTTCGCTGCACCATCCAAAGTGGTACATCTGTACTATATAGATCAAATGTTGGCGAAGTCAATTTTGGGAGGGGTTGAATCCGGTTGTATATTGTTTACATTTTGTAATGCTGCAGGGGCCGTTTAAGACAACTCCTTGTTATTAAACACTATTATGCTTTGTTTATGGTTGGACATAACAAATGTCATAGAACGTTTGTCATATTGAATAACGTTAAGGGTGAATGCAATATTCGTCTCGGGTGCCGTCAAGGCGCTCCACAAGCTCACACTTAACTCCAAAAGGTAATGGGATGAACCACTCTTTCTCCGTAGGACAACGAATAACGCAGTACCGATCGGCGATATCTATCGCCCTTGTTGCACTGCTACTGACCGGCTGTAAAAACGTCGTTATAGAAGAACCGCAACAGGATAGTGTTCATCCTGATACCCCTGCAGAATTTCGTATCGCATTTTCTGATACTGCGGATATTTCAAACCTCAGTGTGCAGTTGAACGGAGAAGAAGTGTCAGCATTGTTTGATATTGTTGACGGTATTGCTTATGCCACCGATGATGATTTGCAGGCGTTTACCGTCAGTGGACAAAATATCCTCGCGGTAGAGAATCCCACGGGGGCGCTGCCAACGCGTTTTATTATTGATCGGGAAGGTCCAACAGTGTTTGTTACCTCTGTCGTAGAGGATAGTACGCTACAGATGACGGGTTACGTTGAAGATGATATTGGTACGCAATCGTTGGTAGTGAACGGGCAGTCTGTGACGGTGGATGAGGACAACGGTTTTTCGGTAACGTTGCCTCCGCTAAATCAAGATACTGCGTTTAACGTTGTCACCTTTACGGCGACGGATAACTACGAGCGAGAAAGTACAACCCGCTATGCTCATCCGACTCACTCCAAAGAATCGGCAATGCTACCCAATACACTCGGTGCCAGCATTACTGATTATGGTATTAACTATATTATTGATACTATTGTGGAGCCGTTGGTACGTTCACTAGATTTGACCAGTGGGTTACGAAATACCACATTGGCATCAACCAATGGCAGCGTGGGTTATGCACGCGTAGTGTTAAACAATGTGACGCATGGTACGCCAAGTATTTCCTTAGATACCTTAGAACGATCTGGCAATGGCGCGATGCGGGCCGCAGTGAGCTTGCCTTTTATTACTATATCAGTGACTGCCTCTGCTGGGATACATACAATTATTACCCCGGATATTCCCGGTATCGATATGCCATGGCCGATTCCTGATATTCCCGGCATTAATATTCCTGATATTCCAGGTATTGATATCAATATCCCTGCTTCACCTAGATTATCGAACGTGCGTTATGAAACAACGGCAAATTTATCGCTGGTGGATAATGCGCTTAATATTAATCTCGCGGATTCTTCATTGATTCTGGGTGGACTTGATTTATCTGCATTTAGCCCATTAAATAGTATCTTTAATCAGGTGAATTTCTCATTAGAAACTGTGCTTGAAGATTTTATTGAAGATGCAATACAAAACGAATTGCCTGGTCTAATTCCAGATATTATTGATCCTTTGTGGGTGGATACTGCATCAGAAGGCGAGACATCAGGAAAGCTATTTGGCACCGATGTAGAGGTGTCCACACTTGTCACTCAACGAACCAGTTTTGATTTTGGATTAGATACCAATATTGTTCCGCTTTCTTTGGATGGTGTGCCGGATGTATTGGGATCACTGTATCAACCTGCTGCGTTACCGGTATTGGATGGCACTACGCCTAGTGGCGAAAGCTATCATGCAGCGATTGTGTTGTCAGAAACATTACTTAATCAAACACTATTAGCCGCATATTATAATGGATTAACGCATATTACCGTCAGTGCTACGGGAATTGAGTTGGGTGCTATCGATGGTATTGATGAGTTGCCACTTTCATCTGATGATAGTATTTTGCTAACCATTATTCCGTTGGAACCATCAACGGTTGGTTTTAATGAAATTGATGGTGCCATGTTGGATCTTTCGCTACGGCATATGGAAGTGACGGTGTCGACGCAAAGCGGTGATACGATTACTCCATTGCTCTCTGCTATCGCGACATTGAATGCTCCGTTGGATTTGTTCTTTAACGAAGGAAAGAACGTATCTACCCGTATTAATGGCATTCCAGAAGTTGAGCTACGTGATGTGGCCTTAGGTGAGTCCGTATCATTATCTGATGGGCTTACTCAGGCGTTAGTGGACTACCTTATTGTTAAAGCTGTTCCATCATTAACCGCTGGATTTGATATTATTCCGTTACCAGAATTTTCCGGTTATCGCATTGGTTCGCCATCGGTATGGACAACGCAAGGCGATCCTGCTTTCTTAGTGGTTGCCGGTGACTTGGAGGAAGTCCCTAATCCATAATGTTCTCTGTTAACTGAAGTTGATAGAAGTTAATTGAGTTGCACTCCAGCGCGTATAAACGCTGGAGTGCACACGGTTAACAATCCAATTTAACAATTCGAGCTTACAAATTTTTTAATAGCGCAGATTAATCATGAGATTCTTACGCGCAAGATGATGTTCTAGTTTCTACCCGCAATAACTCCACCATCAACATCCCAAACGGCTCCTGTCACCCAGCTGGCAGAATCTCCCAATAAGAAGTTGGCAACATTTGCCACATCATCCGGTGTCCCTATGCGGCCGATAGGATGAAATTCATCAAAAGTCGCCAGGGTACTATCAATGTCGTTTGGTTCAATAAACGATTCGTAAATGGGGGTTTTGACAATCGCAGGGGATACGGCGTTAACGCGTATATTGTGGTCGGCCAATTCCATCGCCATATGTTGTGTTAATGAATGTATGCCAGCTTTGGCCATCGAATAGGCCGAAGATGGTGTGGCTTTGATAGCTTGTTGTGCCCACATAGAGCCAATATGTACGATGGCTCCTCCGCCGTGAGTTACCATATTGTTTGCAACGGATTGAGAGACAAAAAACGCAGCTTGATTTAGATCCATATACTGACGATAGTCTGCCTGCTTGTGCTCAAGAAATGGCGTAGGCTTAAAGTAACCCGCCGCATTCACAAAGTAGTTAATATGACGAGTATTATTTTCTATATAGGCGAGTAGTGCTTGCACATCGGACTCTTGGTATAGATTTGCTTGGAATATGTCAACATTGCCGAATTCAGAAAGTTCCATTTTGGCTTTTTCAAGTTTATTGGAGGAACTTCCGACAATGATAATATCATTACCATTTTTGATGAGCTGTCTTGCGGTTGCAAAACCGATGCCGCTGGAACCGCCCACAATAAGTGCTAACGTTGCGTTTAAATGAGTCATAAAGTTATCTCCGCTGTGATGTTCAATCGTATGTAGTGTCAGGTGTATTTACCTGGAGTGTGGACATACCTTAGCGAGATCTATAGCCTAGTGAAAAGTAGGTACAATTCGGTTCCATAGGTACTTTTTGGTACATGTTAATGAAAACACAAGAGAATTTAATGTTAAGAAAATTACCCCCGCAGCGTAGTGCACGTATGGTAGAGACCATATATGGCTGTAAATGGTCATTAACGGTGTATCAATTGCTAAAAAATGGCGTAAATCGACCGGGAGAAATGGTCAGGAATGTGGAAGGGCTGAGCACAAAGGTATTGAATGCTTGCCTACGTCGTAATGTTGAATTTGGAATTCTGGAACGCGTCAGTTTTAATGAATCGCCACCGAGAGTGGAATATACCGTAACAGACTTTGGCGTGAAGTTTATTGATGTGCTTGATGAATTGGAAAAACTGCAATTAGAGATAGATGAAGATATGTTGATATCTGAATAAGTGCTTATCCCTATGATGATAAATCCAATCTTGCATGACGCGGGGTAAGCGTCGTGCAAGATGTTAGTCGACATTCGGAAGTCATCAAAGAAAGTAGCAGGCGGCGAATATAGCGTTAAATACCATCAGTAGAAAATCGTTCACAAAGATAAATAGCATGGTTCCCTTTAAGACCTGCCAGACACCTCCGCCTTGACGATTTTTTAATGCTATAGGTACATTAAAAGCGAACTGAGTGCCGTGAGCGACACTATTCACTAACAGCAAAATGGCCCAATGAATATCTTTGTCAAATTCGCTTAGGTTCATAAGTAATAGTATATTCAATAGGGAAAAGGCCAGATTGAATCCACCCAAAAAACGACCGGACTCAGCCAATACGTCAAATACCGGTGTGTCCCGCTGTTCTCTAGGAACAACGAGTTTTGCGAAAACCTTATTTCGAATAGAAAATACATTGAAGCCCATGGCGAACCAAATTGCGTTGAGCACTAAAATACATTCAAGCATCATTAACTCCTTACGGTGAGAGCGGATCTAACGTTTAGGCATTGGTATCTGAAGTGTTGATCAAATTCTTGAGCATTTTCGCTTTTAGCGGGTGTCCTCCGATATAGAAGTTACCTTCTGGTGCCTCGTTCAGCGTCACCCATATGTTAGGTTTTAATTTTTCCCCTAATGTATCTGTGACGGCTGCGGTTAACGCGGTCGATAAGGCTGCTTTTTGTTCTTCTGTGAGTACACCTTCGACTGTTGTGTAAGTAATAAAGGGCATGATGGTTTCCTCGTTAAGTGGGTCACCGATAGTGACCGTTGCTTGATGTTAACGGGTGTTAACCGATAGCTAAAAAAATGGGTTTGTTTTAGGCTATGACACCATTCAGTACGCGATTAATGGTCCTCCAATAGAGGCCTTCGATCTCTTTTTTGGACCGAGGCAGTAACCCTGAAGTATAAAGCGCAAAAAAACCTGTATAGGTTGCCAATAGTAGAACCGAGATTTCGCTGGGGTTATCTTTTCGTAGATAACCTTCGTCTATACATTCAGTGATGCGAGCCGTGTAAAAATCAAATGAAATTTTGGAATCTGCTCGTAAATCGTCAAAGTTAACCAGCTCGTCTTTGGTCTCAGATTTTACGAAGATCAGCTCAAAGTATTTGGGTTGCTCCACGATGAAGTCCAGCGCATATTCCAAGGTTTTGTTGAAGCGTAGCTCTGCGGTAGGCTCATTCAGTGCAGGCATTAAATACTGGGAGTACATACCAAACCCCTTTTTCACCAAGCGGTGGAACAGTTCCTCTTTATTGCTGAAATGACGGTATATGGCGGTGGCACTGATGCCTGCCTTACTGGCAATCTTGCGCATAGATAGCCCCTTGTAGCCATCAGACAAGTATTGGTCTCTCGCACACGCTAGGATAGTGTCTTTTGTACTGCTCATGTTAACGCATGTTAACTTCGATCGAAGTTGGTGTCAAATTAACCAGGTCTATCGGGAATATGCTGGTAATAGGCAGGTTGAGCGTCCAATCAATGTCGCTTTTATTGAATTGAGCGACATGTGAACTAGTCTATATAGGATATTTCCTGTGAGGTTTGGTGCTAAGAAGAGGATGAAATGAAGAGAATAGTCATTTTTACGTTAATGCTGATGTTTGCACATCTTACATATGCACAACCCAAGCTTTTTTCATCGGATTGGCCTGTGTGGAACTTAACGGAGGGAATGAATGAGAAAGGACTACTTAACGACTTTGATTATAGTTTCAAAAATTATGAGACAGCGTTGAAATGGTTCAAAGCAGGTAATGTCGATGTTACCTTTATGACGTTGTATGATTTTATTTCTATGCAACCTACAAAACAGCCAACTCTTATCTTGGGTGTCACTGATTACAGTAATGGCGGTGATAAACTGATTCTTAGGAACACGATTAAAAAAGCAGAAGACTTAAGAGGGAAAAAGGTTCTATTGGCAAGTAATACGATTTCTTTATGGTTACTGCATAATTATCTTGAAAAGCATGGAATGAATTTAAATGATGTTCAAATCATAAATAAGAGTGTGAACAGTGCGCCGTTACTGTTCAAAGAAGACAAAAGCTATGCCGCAGTGGTTGGATGGAATCCCAATATAGAAAAGGCGCTAGATGAAAGTTCCTATGTTGGAAGTACCAGCAGGGATTATCCCAGAGCCATCTATGACCTTATTGTTGCGAAGGAGTCATTTCATACCTCTTCTAAAGATCTTAGTAAGAAGTTGTTACAAAGTTATTTTCGTAGCTTAACGGATAAAGAGGTCATTGAATCTACAGCGATGGGGCTGTCAGTATCAGAAGAAGAATATCGGTTATGGTTGGATGACGCCAAAATTTTCGAAACGTGGGAGGAATCGAATCTAGAATATCAGCACCTCGTTAATAATGCTGAGAGAATTAGGATATTTTTGTCTAAGGCACCTACTACGATACGTGATGAGGAGACACGGAAACGTTTTATGCCTCGAGATATAGATATATTGGATTTGATTGGTTTTCAAAAAGTAAAGTAGTCAAAAGGGGTATTGAAACAACATCTACCCGCTGGTAGAGTCCGGCAGATGTTTTTAGCTCATAGAAGCATCAAAATATGGATTTATACTCATTAAAAAGGAATGCCGGTAGATGTTTAGCAATGTAAAATTATGTATCCCCGCAATGTTGTTAGTTGGCTTCTCTGCTTGTGGCGGAGGCGGCGGAGGTAATAGTGGGGGGAGTGATAATGGTAGTCATGAGACTGCTAGAGCAATAGGTTTGTCAGATTTTTCAGTGGAGTCGTTGGCACTTACTGAGAACGAGTTTATTGAAGGAATGGTAGACGATAACGTGTTTTACGATAATGATCCTACTAATCGATATTCAGATTGTGTTCTTGCAAAGGAGTCTGTACATGTTTTTCAGCATGAAGGTGATGGCTTTTATGTCTTGTCGACGCCACCCATCGACCTATCAAGTTGCTTGCGAGACTACGCTGAAGAGGGTAAGAGTTATTCTGATAGAACGTTAACGGAAAGTATTTATTATCGCGTAAAGGTGACAGATGAATTTGGAAATATTGAAAATCTAGAGGGTATTTCTCTATATTTGGCTGGAAAAATTTTCGCGATTAACGTAGATATTGAGTATTCGTATAAGTATTCGAACCAGCTAGTTCAGCAAGTAGATGATGGATCTTCAATAATTAATGAAAGTAGGGAGCTTTTGATATTAACTGCTTCGGGTGTAAATGCAGATAAAAATTGTGAGCGGACAAATGGGATCTTTAATGCATGCGTGATTAGGCGTAAGAATACTGTTACTCAGAATGCGAGTGTTGAAGATCGCGAAGTAAATTTAAGAATTTATGAGGCTAATAACATAGAGCACTCTTTGGAGGGTACTTACTTTAGCGGTGGCACCATAACGTTTAGCAAGAATAACTGGGATGGGGTAATGACCTATGATGCAGTCGATACTGAAAAAGTACCTACCTATACAGCAACTGACGGTCAGACGACGTTGAATAGAAATTTCTCGCCAGCATCTCTAAAGCTAAATCGCGACCCCTACCTATTTTCGGGTGATCCATTAATAGTGGAAAGTTTACTTTTACCGTAACACCATCCTATCCCACTAGGCCTGCCGTACTTTTCCCTCAAAGCTACGGCAGTGCCACAAAATCCACATCCAATAACGGTTTTGACGCAATTACGTTTGCTTCTTCCTCATTGATGCCGAGAATTTGTAGTACTGTGGCGGCGGTGCGTTGAGGAATATTTGTGACGTTATATCCCGCGTGCTCCGCAAGGGCGGTGACGATCTCTGATTGTGAGGCAAGGTTATGTTGAATGGATATTGCTCCCATCACTGTACTACCCACCGACACAAAGCTCATCAATGGATCGCTCACCACAAACCGTTTTTCAGATACACCGCGTTCTAAATCCTTCAGCATATACTGACCCATGCCGCCGACAATCGTCTCTACCGAAAATGCGGTTCTCAATAAGAATTGTCCCCACAATGGATTTACTTTCGATCGTAGCAGGACGCATTGCACGGCGAAGGAAATAATATCCGCAGGATCGTCGTTTACTTTGTTGGCTTCTTCGATGGCGATACCGAATTCGTTAAATACTTCAGCCATCAGTGCATTATAGATATCGTCTTTCGATTTGAAATGGTTGTAGAACGATCCAAAACCCACGTCTGCTGCGTCTGTGAGCTCATTGATCGAGACGCTGTCTTTACCTCGTACGGCCATTAATGTCATTGCCGCTTTTAGAAGGCGAGAGCGAGTTTCACGCTTTCTGCGTGCACCCCTAGGTTCGTTAGGCTTGCTGGTTACTGCGGTCATGGTTACCTAATCCTTATCGTAAAACGACAACGCTGGTGTGCGGAATGCTTCAATGGGGGAAATATATCAGAAATAGAACATGATTACATAGTTGATATTGTCATCAGTTATGAGGTAGTCTCAATTATGATATTTAATCATTGAGTGGGTGTGATGTTATGTCCGGTGGCGTAGATACCAATAACAAGCAGGAATTTCTGATTGAAACCGATGTGCTGATTGTCGGCTATGGCCCAATTGGCGCGGCTGTGGCGGCCTTATTGGGAAAGTATGGCATTGCGACCACGGTGATTGATCGGGCTAAAGGTATCCTCAACATGCCCCGTGCAGTGGGAATGGATAATGAAGGTCTGCGTATTGTGCAAATGGCAGGGCTCAGCGACACGGCATTCGAGACCTTCTGTGTGAACAAAACTCGCATGATCAGCCAACATTTTGGTGAATTTGCACAATTTAATATGTCCGGTGTGGTGAATGGCCACGCCCGACAGGTGATGTACTTCCAGCCCGAGCTGGAAAAGGCCCTTCGAGCTCAAGTGAAAGGGTATGAGAATATTTCTGTCCTGCATGAGACAGAGCTCTTGTCTTTGAATGACAACGGCCAGAGCGTTCGGGCGAATATTTGCAGTAAACAGCGCGGTCAAGGTCAGATCCAAGCGAAATATGTGGTGGGCGCGGACGGTGCGAGTTCTACGGTACGGAAAATCCTCGGTATAGAATTTGAGGGTAAATCCTATGCGGAGAATTGGTTGATTGTGGATGCGAAAAATTTACCCGAGATGAATGATCATATTGATTTCTATTGTGGGTCTAATCGACCTGGCCCACATTTACCGGGAGCCGGAGATCGTCAACGTTGGGAGTTTATGCTTACCGCAGATGATTGTGTTGATGAGATGGAAAAGCCCGAGCGAATTAAAGAGCTGCTGTCGCCATGGGGTGATCCCGCGTTGATGGAGATAGAACGACAAGCGGTATATCAGTTTCACGCAAGGAGCTGTCAGCAATTTAGCAAAGGGCGGGTATTTCTTGTGGGTGATGCCGCTCATATTACGCCGCCGTTTCTTGGGCAAGGTTTAGTGGCGGGGTTACGCGATGCAGCCAATCTGAGTTGGAAGCTGGCATGGGTACTAAAAGGGATTGCAGCCCCCTGTATCTTAGATAGCTATGATGAAGAGCGACGACCCCATGCCATTCATATGATCAAACTGGCGAAATTCTTAGGATTCTTTATTCGGCCCGCAAGTGAGTTACAAGCAAAACTTGCCCATGGTGCGGTGCGAGCAATACGGTTAATTCCTCCTGTTAAAGCCTATGTTGATGGTGCGAAGTTAAAGCCAGAGCATCATTTTTCATCGGGGCTATTTGTCAAATCGAAAAAAAGGTTTGGTATGCATCGGGTTGGAGCAAAACCGGGAGAACTATTTCCTCAAGCATTGGTACGGAATTCAATCGGTAAGACCCTTATGAGTGATGATGCATTGGGAGAGCACTTGTCCATCGTTGGCTTGGGTGTTGATCCCCATGAGCATTTATCGATACAAGATATTGAACGCTGGCAATCAATGGGCGGAAATTTTTTAAAAATATCACAGCGTAGCCAGCATGGTGATACAGAGTCTTATATGTTTGAAGATCTAACGGGTGATTTTATTCCTGATGCAGCACATTTTGGAAAGGTACTGGTTGTGAGACCGGATAGAGCAGTGGTTACGAGTGGTGATGTAAAAGACATCTCGGGCATGATTGAGACAACGCAACAACTACTTATGGACGGCTGTAATAATAAATCAATGTTTCGAAAAATATACGAAAAGGTAGCATAAGCATGGCAACGTTAAAGACAGCACAACCTGCACGTCATCCTAATCCGACAACCAAAGCTCAGCGCCTTGCGTACTTGATTTTCGAAGGCCCGGATCTAGAAAAAACAGAGCGTTTCTTACAGTCCTTTGGACTCGTGACGGGTGATCATATAGATAATGCCATTTATATGCGTGGTGCCAATGAACTCCCCTTTTGTTATATGGTGAAGCACGCTAATAAAGATAAGTTTCTCGGGTTTGCATTTGAGATGGCGTCGAAAGACGATTTGATAACGTTGTCGAGGATTCCTGGTTCATCGGGCATTGAGCCGCTGACCACACCCGGTGGCGGAGACGTTGTTCGTTTGCGTTGTCCGAGTGGATTCTTAGTCGAAGCCGTCTATGGACAGCAACCGTATTCCAAAATAGAACAGCGTGAAGCGTTAACCATGAACAACGCGGGATCACCAGAGCGAATTAACAGCACTCAGCGGCCGCCGATCGAACCACCACAAATTACCAAACTGGGTCATGTGGTGATAGAAGCCCCTAAATATCAACAAACATCGGAATGGTATACCAAACACTTTGGGTTGATTCCTAGTGATGTGCAAGTACTGCCGGATGGGTCACCGATGGTGGCGTTTTTCCGTTTGGACCTTGGTGATATACCGGCGGATCATCATACGTTAGCGATGGGACAGGGGTTTAGTTGTCAGTACAACCATTCTGCATTTGAAGTGATGGATCAAGATGCACTCGGTATGGGTCAACGGGTGTTGCGTGAAAAAGGTTATTCCCATGCATGGGGAATTGGACGCCATGTGTTGGGTAGTCAGATATTCGATTATTGGGATGACCCAAGAGGATACAAACACGAGCACTATTGTGATGGTGATCTATTTACCAGTGATATTCCAACGGGAGTAACCTACGCCAGCAAAGAATCGTTATCACAATGGGGGGCACCGGTTCCCAGTAGTTTTGTGAAGCCAAAAGTTAACGCAAAAATCATCATGGATCTTGTAAAAAATCTAATGCGAAGCCCAGATCTAACCATTGGGAAACTGCTTACTATGGCGAGAACGATGTTATAGCGTGAGACGACAATGAAAGAGACCGAGGCAATCAAACAACATAATACGGTAGACACTGATCGAAGGCGTGTCGTTAAAACGGGTGCCGCATTATCCGCAGCTTCCATGTTGCCGCTAGCAATGACGGTATCAACCAGTCAAGCCAGTCATGTTAACGATGAATTATCGACACAAATAGAACATACACATTCGAAAGAAGGTAGAGAAACTATGAGTATTAATACAGTCCGATACAAATATGAAAATGACATTCACTGGGGTGTGGTGAAGGGCGATAATATTATTCCGGTGCCAGGGCAATATGCGACGACGGGTGATTTTATTAATGCCGTGTCAGTCGCTGATTTGAAAATGATTGAGGGATCAACGATAGCATTAAAAGACGTAATGATTCTGTCGCCGATTACTCAGAATCAACGTTTTGTGTGTCAGGGGGCGAACTACCGTCGACATATGATTGAATCCGGTATGAATCCAGAAGATAAAAATTTCAATATGATTTTTACCAAATCCAGTAGTTCCATGGCACCTCACAATACCGATATTGTACGTCCGTCTGTATCAAAGTTATTGGACTATGAAGTTGAGCTCGGTGTGGTATTAAAAGCGCCTATTACTGGTGCAGTCACCATTAACAGCTCAAATTTGCATGAATACGTTGCCGGTGTTGTTATTGTGAATGATATTACCGCCCGTGATGTGCAAATACCTCAGATGCAGTTTTACAAAGGTAAGAGTTTCCGTACCTTTGGTCCTATCGGTCCATTTTTATGTTTAATGGATAAACAAGACCTGCACTATATGGACAAGCTGCAGCTGACCCTTAAAGTGAATGGTGAAGTGCGTCAAAACGATTCCTCTGGAGATATGGTTTATCGACCAGCAGATACCTTAACGGAATTGTCATCGGTACATGACTTTGATACGGGTGATTTGCTAGCAACAGGAACACCGGCAGGGTGTGCACTCACCGTACCATCGCCGGCAAAGCAAAAACTCGCGGCGATGATTCCTGAAGCGATAAAGTGGAAACTGTTCCTAAAAATGCAGGGAGAGAGTACGCAGTACCTGCAACCGGGAGACAGTATTGAAACGACGATTCGCAGTTCTGACGGTGTGATCGATTTAGGAAAACAATCCAATGCCGTTGTTCAAGGTTAATTAATCTAGCTAAAAGGAGTTGATCATGTCCTATACCAATCATTACGTAAAATTCATTAAGCGCCCAGAAAGTCGTCCAACGGAAGACGTATTTGAAATGGCTCAAGAGAATATAAGCGAGCTAAAGAGTGGTGAGTTTCTACTGAAAAATGTTTACCTATCACTTGACCCCGCAATGGTAGGTCGAATGCGTGAAGAGAGCAATTACGCTGACTCTGTAGAGGTAGGTGGTGTAATGCATTGCTACGGTATTGGGCAAGTGATTGAAAGTAAAAACCCCAAGGTTAGTAAAGGTGAGCTAAGAATGGGGCAGCTCAATATGCAGGAATATACCTTAAGTAATAACCCTGAGGATTCTAGCAAAATTAATGTAGGTCTGGCTGATCCCACGTGGTACCTCAGTGTGACCGGCATTACCGGTATGACTGCGTATTTTGCGATGAGAGACATTTGTCAGCCTAAATCAGGCGAAACTATTGTCATTTCTGCGGGGGCAAGCTCCGTAGGTATGATAGCAGCACAACTGGCTAAGAAAGCGGGGTGTCGTGTGGTGGCAATTGTTAGTACTGATGAAAAAGCAGAAGGCTTACGTGGTGGTGGTATTTACGATGATGCTGTTAGTTATCGTAATAAAGATACCGACACTCTTACCGCCGATCTTACATTAGCCTGCCCTGGCGGTGTTGATATGTATTTTGACAATACCTCGGGTGATATCTCTGAAGCGCTACTGGATCTTTATAATGATTACAGCCGAATTGCCGTGATTGGCCGTTTAGGTATTTCTCACTTACCGGATACTCGTAAAGACGTTGGGCGTCGTGATAATAATGTGATATTGGCGAAGCGTATCAGCAAGCAAGGTATGGTGCTATTGGACTATAAGAGTCAATATCCTGAGGCAATTATTCAATTGTCGGGTATGGTACACCGTAAAGAAATCCGATTTGAAGAAGATATGATGCATGGCATTGAGAAAATGCCTACTGCTTTCTTTCGTGTGTTAGACGGAAAAAATAAAGGCAAGCAATTGGTAAAAGTGGGTGATATCAATAGTTATGATGATCCTAGCCCGGTGAAGATTGGCCAGTCAATTCGGTCTAAAAAATGGTTGAATGGATTTGTGGTTAACGCGTTACGATCGACTCGAACAGTAAAGTCGTTGCTGCCCATGCGTGCTTAAATAGAGAATTATGCGTGCTGTTTGGCCTGGAGGTTGGGAGACATCCAGGCTTTTTTTTAGGGAATTAGTTTACCCTTGGGGAGGGTAGCCAGCGGCATTGTTCAGCGGGATTCGACTCTTTGCAAAAATTCCGTTCCCACGTCCCACTTCATTACCTTCGCTATCACAGACCACCGCATCCACAATAAATTGTGATTTACTGATACTCACAACCTTACCTGTAGCGATAAGTTTTCCAGATACGACGGGGCGGGTTAGGTAAGTGGTAAAGGAAGCGGTAAGTACAAATACCTCGGTTTCCAATGAGTTTGCGGCAAAGAATGCAGCATCATCCAGCATTTTAAAATAGACTGAACCGTGTACGGCCCCAGCAGAGTGATGGAATTTTTCAGCAAGGGAAATTTCGATGGTTGCTTCACCTTCCGTCACTGTCATCGTAGGTTCATAGAACGCATTGATGGGTGCTGCTTGATACATGCTTTCTAGCTGACGAAAATGCTTATCGTTACTCATGCTCTATTCCCTCTCTCTTAATGTCAATTTTTCTTAAGGTACAACGTCAATAATAACGGATTAATGTCATTCAACGCTTTTCGTGCGCTAAGTTCGCGATCGCTATCTTTGGCCTGCTTAGCTTGCAATAATTGCAAAGCTGCGTAAAAGCTGGCGTTCTTAATGCTGTCAGCTTGAGATGACTCTATATGATGAAGCAAACCCGGCTCGTTAAGTAATAACCATCCAGGGAAAATACTGAAGGGTTGTTCATCTTCAAGATCCATAAAACGTTGCCACACGGACTTGAAATTGTCATCAGGGTAACGGTTTAGGAAGTTCTCTAGGGTATCATCCAATTCTGAGTCCGCGTGACTGGCTTTAAGGTCGATAAGCTGGATGAGTGCAATAAGGCTTTGTTCACGATTACGTTGATAGTAGTAAGCCAAACATAATCGAAATAACAGTTCGCCATGGTGGGTATAGGATTCGTCACCTATGATGCTGTGCTGTACTTGTTGCCAGCTCTGCATCTGTTCCCAGGCGTAACTGGCATGGCTTTGTGGGTAAGCCACATTATAAGGATGGCCTTCTAGGCTTTGTGCAATACGTTGCCACGCGGGTGCGAGATAATCGCGGGATTTTTGTTGTAATAACTGTCGCGCCAATGGCACGATTTCTTGTTCTAGGCCGGTACGCTCTTCATCAATAATATCGATATGATCTTCAACTGGATCATCAGTGTGTAAGCCAAACGCTACCAGATCTTCATAGCCATGCAGCTGAGCATGGTTCGGGTCTTGTTGATAGAGTTTGTTGACATACTTTTGTGCAGTTTCCCAGTGGCGATTGGCCAGTGCTTCCACCAGAATATTCTCGGTAACGACTGATGGATTGTCCATAAACAAGTCCATCTGCGGAGCATCTTCTTGACGTGTCCACTGTTTCTGTAACAATGCCGTCAGCGCAGGACTTTGACTAATGACAAGGTCTTTACTGGTGTTACTTTGGTCCCAGCCGGAAAATGGTTGCACTTCTCCAACTAACCCTAATTTATGGCAAAAACGTTCGGCTTTTTCCAGATTGCTCACGAGTTCTTTTTTCGGCAAATGAATATGCTTTTCAAGTATATCGAATTCACCCATACGCCAGGCTTCATAATCACCATATTGAAGGTGACCCGCATCAAGTAACCATTCGATTGGGCTGTATGATCCCAAAGACATCAGTTGGTTGTCGACGTCGTGTTGCATTGTCATGTTATATCCAAACTATTCTATTAATAAATAAACTGAGGGTGTGTTTAGTATCGCTCGATCATATCAATCAAGTAGTGCTATAAGCTCTTCGCTACTGAGTGCAAAACTATCGCTTTGTTGTTCCGCAGCGTCATAGACAGAATTCATTAGCATGAGCTTCTTTTGTTGTAATTGGAATATTTGTTCTTCCACGCTATTTTCAATCAGTAACTTATATACAAATACAGGCTTGTCCTGTCCAATACGATAAGCGCGATCTGTCGCTTGTTGCTCTGCGGCAGGGTTCCACCAAGGGTCATAATGAATGACGGTATCAGCCGTGGTCAAGTTAAGACCCACGCCTCCCGCTTTTAAACTGATCAAGAAGATTTCGACTTCACCTGACTGGAAACTCTCCACCACTTTTTCTCTATTACGCGTTGCGCCAGTTAAGGTGACATAATTGAATTTTAACGTGGTGAGTGTTTCTGCGATGATGGATAGCATTGAGGTGAACTGGGAGAAGATAAGAATACGTCGACCTTCTGATACGAGTTCAGTGACCATTTCAATTAAGTGCTGTAATTTAGCTGATTCCATATGTTGGGCATCTTCCAACTTGGTTAATCGTGGGTCACAGCAGACTTGACGCAATTTGAGCAATGCGTCCAAGATCATTATATGGCTCTTGCCTAAACCATTGTCGGCAATGGCTTGTTGTAATTTCTGATTGGAGGAGAGTCGAATGGTTTCGTAAAGGTCTTGTTGTTCATCCGACAATGGAATATGCACCACGGTTTCTGTCTTCGGCGGCAGTTCACTTAACACATCATTTTTATTACGCCGCATCATAAACGGAGAGATGCGGTTAAACAGCGCCTGGGCTCTATCTTTATCACTATCTTTTTCTATGGGGTTTCTATATAGCCGCTTAAACGTACTTTCCGATTCTAAAAATCCGGTCATAAGAAAGTCAAATAGTGACCATAACTCGCCCAAGTGATTTTCCAATGGTGTACCGGTTAAGCAGATCTTAATGGGTGCTTCAATCTGCTTAATGGCCTTGGCGACTTTGGCTTTGCTGTTCTTAATATTTTGCGCTTCATCAAGAATCACAGCCCCGAGGGTCTTCTTATTCCAGAAATCAATATCTCGCAAAGCCAGTGCATAGGTAGTAATAACAACATCGATATCGTTTAGGTGCCCCAGTTTCTTAAAACGATTGCTCCCATGCAATACCATGACGCGTAATTCTGGGGTGAACTTGGCGGCTTCTGACTTCCAGTTATGCAGTAAGCTGGTGGGCGCAATTATTAGTGCCGCATTCTCTAACCGCCCTTGAGACTTTTCGATGGATAAATGTGCCAGGGTTTGAATCGTTTTACCCAGCCCCATATCATCGGCAAGAATACCGGATACACGTTGCTCACGTAGACTCTGCAACCAACTAACGCCAATTTGCTGGTAATCACGTAATGTCGCATTAAAGGTGTCAGGTAATTCGATGGCTCCTGCATGTTGTAATTCTGAAAAGCGCGCAGCGTTTTCGAGAATTTCAATGTCACCACCCCAGGTTAAGTCGTCACTGTTGGGGGCGTTCATGGCCAGTTGTAGTTCACCAATGCGTGCTTGTTGAGCGGCCGGCAATTTTAGCTTGCCACCACTATCCCACTTGGGTTGATCAAAAAGCTCTACAAGAACGCCAAGTAGCGCCTTTAATCGAGAGACCTCTAGCTCAATGATTCTGCCATCATCGAGGGTAAGCGGTAAGGTGTCGCTCTCACCAAACAGATTTAAGCGCTTTATGGAAAAGAACTCAGGGGATTGCTCAATCGCTTTTACTAACAACGGCAATAAATTGATTTGTTCGCCGTCAATTTGAATGCCCAGCTCGAGTCCCAGCCAATCACTTTTGGTTTGTTCGACCTCACCATACCATTGGTCAACCGACACAAAGTGGTAACGAAAATCATCGCCAAAAATAGCCTGCCAACCCTGCTGCTTTAATTGAGGTAACGCAGTGAGGAAAAACTGTTTCCATTCTTGCTTGGTTTCAAAGGTTAGGTCACCTTTGTTATTGACTGCACTGGGAATAAGATCGCCGTTATCGTCAGCATGCAGCGGAATAATACTGGGTGCGATAGTATAGAGCGTATCAATGTGTTCTTGCTCTTGGGCAAGATTGCGGCATACCTGATATACCACACCTTGATGAAATTGCCGCTGATCCTGTTGTTCATTGCCGTGAAAGAAAATGGCCTCATCGCGAGGGCCAGCATAGGTAAACTGTGGAAGTACACCATCGTGGATAGTCGGTTTTTTGTAGCTATGCAAAGACACCGCATGGGCCCGCTTGGAATAGAAAAGTAATTGCGGAAGCACCGATTGGCATTCAAAGCGTTGAATAGGGTAAATATTCGGCTCTGGCAATTGCCACTGGTCTAGTTGCTGTTTTTTCTCTTCAATAAATTCAACGCATTGTTCGGGTTCAATCTTAACACCGCTGGCAATCCAATTGAGGGCATCTTGATCCAGTTGAGACTGTAGTGCTCCTATGATATTGGTATCACGTCGAATATAAAACGGCTCTGTGGCGGCTAATAAATGCAGCTTACTATTATCATGATGGATTCGTAGCGATTGCGTGCCGTTACGCGTGGTTTTCCAGGTACTGGTACAGGGCTCAATATCACCCCATTGAACGGGCTGGGTACTCGCATCTTGCCAGGCAACATCGGCGAAATAACAACGCTGGGTGCTGATTATATCTTTGAGTACATCAATGCTCTGCTGGGTAGGTAAACTGCGCTTGGATTGATTCTCCCAGTGAGGGTCTGAATCCAGCAGTGCCTTAAATATACGCGGATCGACCATACGTAAGAATCGTGGTGGTCGGTTTAGCGCGCGTAATTGGATATGGTAAGGCTGATTGGTACGGTATTCCCCAGAAGGCTGCTTTTCTGACACCAACAATTCCACCGTGAGCGGTGTTCTAGGGCTTAATTTGTTGATGGAAATCAAATAGATTAATTGTTGGTAGGCAGTTTCATTGACCTTTTGTGCACCCTGATCGGATTGTCTGGCACGGACTTTTTTCATAAAGCTGCCGCCACTGCGGGGTGACTGCTTCTGTTGTTGGTTATTATCAAGGGCTAAGCGTTGAAGCAATACTGCAGCGACGTGCATACAGTTCTCTTCTAGGTCACAGGAGCATTCGGTGGTAAAGATCACTTTTTTCTGTGGATGAACCGATATAAACACGTGCTCATTGCTGGCGTGCTGGTCCTCATCGGTATCCATAACCTTGGCCGATAAGGTCGCACCATTATCGTTCACGGTTAGATCGCTAACAGCGTGTTGATCAACCAATTGTTGGCCCCTTTCCACAATCGTTCGTGGAAGTTGCGCGTTGATTTGGTGTTGATCATATAACATGTCGTGGTAGCCTTGTTTACTGTCGCCAAATGTAAGGTCGAACAGGCAATCATACGGCTGTAAAACGGCTTTTTCTAGCGTTGGAAAAGGAAATTTTTGTGAGAAAGGTGATCTGAGTGGAGAGTGATCAATGGGTACAGTGAATAAGGTGATTTTAGTGGGGAAAGTTGTCAGTGAACCTGATATTCGCTACATCTCCAAGACAGATGACCACCTTGCGCAGTTTAATCTGGCGACTAAGGAGGGCGTTGAGCATCTGTTGATCTGTCGAGGTGCACAAGCCTTATACGTTAAGGATTTGGTCAAAAGCGGTACGCGCCTCTATATTGAAGGGGAGCTGGAATATACTGAGCAGCGTCACCCACAGCATAAGGATTGTGTATGGCAGCGAGCTCAGGTACGTATTTTATCGCTCCAGCTCATTGACGCGCCGGATCGGCCTGCGTACCCGGAGGATATTAAAAAGATCGATTTTCGTCGTAAAAAGCCCAAAGGGTAGGTGGGAATAATTCCCTCTTCGTGCTAGGGTTTAGCTATGAATAAAAAAACCGCAACTGAATCAGGAGGCGTTACACCACCCGCCTCCATCGTAGCTGCACTAAAGCGCATTCTAAAGCCGCTAGTGCGTATGCTATTACATTTTCAGATTACCTTTCCTTTTTTATCAGAACTACTCAAGTCCGTGTATGTAGACGTCGCGGAGAACGAGTTGGCGCTTACTAACAAGCCTCAAACGGATACCCGAATCAGCCTGATAACAGGCGTACATCGTAAAGATACTAAGCGCTTACGCGGGGCATTAAAGGAAGGGGAAGTATTACCAGAAGTCGTCAGTGCTGGCGCGCAATTGGTGGCCAAATGGGTCTCCGATGATGATTATCTCGATAAAAAAGGTGATCCCATTGCTTTGCCTCTACGTGGAACCACACCCAGTTTTGAGGGTTTAGTCCAAAGTGTATGCAAACAAGATTTACGCCCGCGAGTGGTATTGGATGAGTGGGAACGCCTTGGCATTGCCTCTGTGGTGGATGACAAAGTGTGTTTACGATCCGATGCGTTTGTGCCGCAAACCGGCGTTGATGAAAAAGCTTTCTACTTAGGAATGAACGTTGCTGACCACTTAGCGGCGGCAGGTCGTAATATTCGTGAGGACAGCTCTCCCTATTTTGAACGCTGTGTGTATTACGAAGGGCTAGATGATCGGTCGATCGCAGAGCTCAAGTCCATGTCAGAGAAAGACGGCATGAAACTCCTCAAAAAGCTTAATAAGCGGGCCCTAGAGCTAAAAGCAGAACAAGATAAAGAAGGTACACGACGTTTTAATACCGGCGTTTACGTCTATCACGAGAAGCAGGACTAAATTGATGAGTGTTGTCCGCGCCTGCTTATGGCTAATGCTATCCGTGCTGTGTGTTTCGTGGGTCACTTCCTGCGCCATCATAAACCCCGAAGAAGGTTTTGGTGGAACAGGCGATGTGGCACACACCGGTGGTTTAGGTGGTAGCGGTAAACGCCCGGAAGGATTAGGGGGCACAGGTAAACCTGCTCATGGCGGAGAAGGCATTGGCGGCACTGGGGCAGTGGCGCGTGGTGGCGAAGGCATCGGTGGTACTGGCAAGCAACTCGCATCCGGAGAAGGTATCGGCGGCACAGGCATTGTGGGTACTATTACCGCGTTTGGTTCAATTTGGGTGAACAATGCTCGGGTCACATTTGATGACAGCACACCGATCACCATTAATTTCAAAGAAGCGCATCAGCAAGATCTAAAGATCGGCCAAGTGGTCGCGGTGCTGTCTGACAGAAATAGCGGCTACTTTGCCGCACGCAGTATTGATATTGTGCACGAGCTAATTGGTCCGGTGACTGCCCGACGCGGCAATACCGTTACCCTGCTTAATCAAACCGTACGTATTGATGGTGATACCACCGTTGCGAATAACGGAAAATCCGTTCAATTAGCGCAAGTGAATACCGGCCAATGGATAGCGGTTAGCGGCTATCGGCAGGACGATGGCTCAATCGAAGCGACTCGATTGGACTTTGCCGATGCTCAAGCGCAAGTGCAAGTGATCGGCGTACCGCAATTTGTGGGCGATGATATCTACCAGGTTAATGGCCAACGCATGCAAGTGAGCAGTTGGTTAATGGACGAATACGAAGGAGGGCGCTTACTGATAAGTGGCGCATTAGAAGACGATCTATTAGTTGTTGATAGCATTGGTGATGACTCTGTTACCCAAGTTATGGAACAGGCCGAGTCATTGATCTTAGGTGGCTTTCTTGAAGATATCGACAATGACCGCGTAGTGAGAGGTGTTGAATTTGAATTACCAGACGATGTAGAAGAGGAAGAGCTCTTTGACGCAGAGGAGCAAGAAGAGCAACTTGCCGCCAGGTCTGGCGAGCGTGATGACGAAGACGCTATGTCGGAAGCGCAAGTTATAGAGGAAGAGATAGAAGAACTCGAAGAAGAGCTTGGCGAAGAAGGTGAATTTGAAGAAGAGGAAGACTTCGACGAAGAGTTTGAAGGCGAGGAGGAGTTCGACGAAGACGAAGAATACGACGAGTATGATGAAGAGTATGAGGGGGAATACGACGAAGAATATGAAGAGGAGTTTGAGGAAGAATTCGACGAGGAATATGACGAATTTGAAGAATTCCAAGAAGAGGAAGAAGAACCCTTTGAAGAGGAAGAGCCTTTTGAAGAAGAATTTATCGGGGAGGACTTTGACGAGGAACTGATTGACGAGGAAATCTAATGCATGGAAATTATGATGGATTCCGAATAGACTCTATTGGAGAATCACATTCATAATAAGGGATAATTATATGGATATCAGTAACTTGATCATCGGTGGAATAGCCGTCCTGCTAGTGGTATATGCCATTGTGTTGTATAACGGATTGGTATCTTTGAAGCACAATGTATCCAAGAACCTCGCCAATATCGATGTGCTACTTAAGCAGCGCCACGACGAATTACCCAAACTTATTGAAACCTGCAAACAATACATGAAGCATGAACAGGAGACGTTGGAAAAAGTTATCCATGCAAGAAGCTCTGTCGCAAATGCGCAGAAAAGCGGGGATGTAAAAGCACTAGGAAAAGCTGAAACTGTTATGCGAGCAGGGTTGGGGAATTTGTTTGCCCTAGCTGAAAATTACCCAGAACTTAAGGCCGATCAGAGTTTTACTCATTTACAAGATCGGATATCGGGATTGGAAAGTGAGATTTCCGATCGAAGAGAGTTCTATAATGAATCGGTCAATAATAATAATATTCGATTAGAGCAATTTCCCGATGTGTTGGTTGCTCGGTTTGGGAATTTTAAAGCGTTTGATCTTCTAGAGTTTTCGGAGCAGGAGCTTGCCGATGTTGATGTTAAATCTCTATTTAGCTAATTCCCACTATAATGAGTTGACACCATGACGGAAGATCATTGGATTCTACTTGCGTCAGTGGTGATTGCTATTGTCGCGTTTGTCGGAATATTTAATAATATCATCAAAGCGCGTCTAATTGAGGATACCCCCACATCAAAAATACGATCGGCATCTCAAGGCTACGTAGAATTAGTGGGTGTTGCTAAAAAATACGAGGACGCTCCTATTATTGCACCCTTATCGGGGCAAACATGTCTCTGGTATTATTACAAAATTGAACGCTATGAACGATCAGGAAAGAGCTCAAGCTGGAGAACCATAGAAACCAAGTCGAGCGATCGTTATTTTACCCTACAGGATGAGACGGGGGAGTGCAGTGTTGATCCTTGCAAGGCAGATATAATAAGCCGTTGGAAAGATGAATGGCGCGGAAATGAAAGAAGACCCACTTCTATGTTGGGTCAGGAAAGCCTATTGTTTGGAAGCCGCTATCGATATACCGAACATCGAATTCATGAAGATGATGCTTTGTACGCCTTAGGTTTGTTTCAAACAGTATACGCTCCCTCCCTTAAAGAGCAGAAAAAACACAAAGTGAGTGAAATACTCAATGAGTGGAAGAAAGATCAAGACAGTTTGCTTGCGCGGTTTGATACCGATGGCGATGGTGAGATTGATCTACAGGAATGGGCTAATGCAAGAAAAGCGGCCGCTAAACAAGCGCACTATTATGTGGAGCAGAATGCTGACAATTCCCCCATGCATATCATGACGCGATCACCTCAGCGTAGAAACCCCTATATTGTCTCCAATAAAGATCCAAAAGAGGTATCTAGAAGATATCGTTGGATCGCGGCAGGCTGTGGATTGGCATTTGCGATATCAATTTGGTTTGGTACCTCTTACTTCTATCGGCTTTTTTATTGATGCGATGATAGAATATTGCTGTATAGAGCTATATGGTTTAATAACGAACTGAATAATTTTTATGAAAGAAACCAAAGAAACATTCGACATCATTAGCTTCGTACTAATAATTCTTAGTATTGTCTTTCTCTATGTAGGTAATCAACAATTTGTTCAATACAACGGATACAACCCCGCGCTAGCGGATATGGTGGCGAATTTTCTTCGATTGGTTAATCCTGCAGAAGGGTATGAGCAGGTAGAGATGAGAAAATCTAATTTCTATATCAGTGAGGAAAGAAGTGTTTTTGGCCTTTTTATTGTCTCAACAATCTTAAGTGTTATTTCTAGTATCAAGCTAATAGTAGGTAAGATGAAAGGAAACACTACATCAGTATTTCCCGGTCTGGTATTGGTATCTTTGACGCTAATTTTCTCCAGCGTATTTATGGTATTTGATATAGGCCTATATCACGTTATTTTTACTAAGCCGTTCGCATAAAAATTGATTAAAATAAAAACCCCAAAAGATCTAGCGCGTTTGCGCCGTTTTGCATTAGATTCGCAAAGATTACTACAAATCCAGCCTTTCGGCCAAGGTATCGCTGGGGCACGTAACGCGATTAACCACATAGGCTACGTTCAAATTGATACCATCTCGGTGGTAGAGCGTGCTCACCATCATGTGTTTTACTCCAGGGTACCGAAGTTCAAGCCCGCGATGACAAATCACATGTTACTCGATGGCGATATTTTTGAATATTGGACACACGCGGCGGCTTTTCTACCCATCGCTGACTTTCGCTTCTCCTTACCCTATAAACATGCAATCAAAAGCGGTCAAACTCATTGGTATAGGAATCCTGATCGAAAACTAATGGGCGAACTGTTGGTAAGGATACGTTCCGACGGACCGATACGATCACGGGATCTAGAAACCAACACCACCAAACGTGAAGGCTGGTGGGATTGGAAACCCGCCAAAAAGGCGCTCGAGCAGTTGTATATGGAAGGTGATCTAATGGTCTGTGATCGTGAGGGTTTTCAAAAAACCTATAATCTAACCGAGCGTGTATTGCCCTCGCACGTAGATACACATATGCCCAGCATGGACGAGTTTGCAGTGCACATTGTAGATCAACAGTTGCGCTGCCACGGCATTGCTTCTCTTAAAGGGCTGACCTACCAGCGCCGAAATTCGGAACTACGTAAAACGGTAAAGTCTTTGGTCCTCGAAAGATTATCGCAGGGCTTGCTAGAACAAGTGCAGCTGGCTAGTGGCGAAGTGTTTATATTGGAAACGGGTGCGCTCGACAAACGACTTCCGAGATTAAGCAATCGCATGTTGATTCTATCGCCATTTGACAATAGCGTTATTCAGCGCGAACGGCTCCGTTCGTTGTTCCAATATGGTTATTTTTGTTTGCCGTTACTTTACCGTGGCGAATTTATAGGGCGGATGGATTGTAAAGTTCATCGGAAAGACAAGCATCTAGAAATCAAGTCATTATATATGGAGCCGTATGATTTTGATGATGAATTAGTTATTTCCGCATTTGTAGATGCGATGATTATGTTCAGGAAATTTCAACAGTGTGATTCAGTTTCACTAATAGAGGCTAATCCAAAATATTTAACCCAACGTTTGCGCTGTGCTATCTGATTCTTGGATCATCCAATAATTCTAAGTGTTTCCTGTATATCCAACGCTCTCTTCTGTCTTAATACAATCTGTCTATTACTACTATGCAAATAGCATATGACAATTGTCATATGGTTATCATTACTGATGAAAGTGTAGAATAAATTAATCGTAAATAGAAAATACACTTACGAATTAGTAGTTAGCCAATTGTAAAATATAAAAATTGAGACTAGTGATATGAAAACAATAACAAAGCTTGGTGCTACTGCGTTTATCTCTGCATTTCTAGGCCAAGGAAATATAGCTCTAGCAGATACTATGCAGGTAGATCTATCTACAAAAATAGCGGTTGGATCATTCGGAAAACAGGTAGCACCGACAGCGCTTAAGGCTTCAGTAAATGACTTAGTGCAACTAAGGGCCGAGCAGCAATATTCTATGGCGAGTGACGACAAAGAAAAATTAGATGAGTTGATTGAGGCTCTGAATAAACTAGCGGATGCGGAAAATTCGAACGAATTTTCCAAAGTATTTGGTTGGATTTCAACAGTTTCTGGAATCATAGTCGCTTCAGTACTGACTGCTTCTGGCATAAATTCCTCTGTAGGGGCGGTTCTATTAGCGTTTGTGCTCGATCAGCTAGGTCAACAACAACATTCAACCTCATCCGCTATACTGTCAGGTTCGGTAGTAAGCGTGGCATCGATCAATAACACAGCAAAGGCCGGAACTAAGACCGCGTTAGCCTCTAGTTCTTTGACCAAAAACGTTACGTTGTATCAACATTATGGCTATGGTGGTTATAGTGTGAACCTGGGGTTAGGTAGTTACACCTTATCAAGTCTTATCAGTAGAGGTGTAACCAATGACGATATTTCATCCCTTACCGTTCCTGCTGGCTATAAGGTAACAGTGTATGAGCACGATAATTTTGGCGGACGAGCTACCCAATACACTAGCAATACGAGTTGGTTTGATGAGCAACACAATGATCAGCTTTCATCGATAAAAGTGGAACGTATCATCCAGCCAGGTATTTATCAAATTAGAAGCAAGATTAGTGATAAATGTTTGAGCGTTCAATACGCTAGTTTATCCAATAGCGCGAATATTCAACAATGGAGTTGCACGGATGTTGCAAATAAAAATTGGATTTTTCAACCGCTAAATGATGGCACTTACCAAATTCAATCAGTCCACAGTGGGAAATGCGTGGATGTAAACAATATTAGTCAACTTGATGGTGAGAATATTGTTCAATATTCTTGTCATAGTAAAAATAATCAACGATTTATCGCTAAACTGAACAGTGATGGGAGTTTTCTCTTCACCGCTAAACACAGTAATAAGGTGTTAGATATTGAAGGTTATGCCACCTATAACGGAGGTAACCTTCATCAATACTCAACAACAAACGCAGACAATCAACGCTTTTATCTGGATAAATCAGCGAGTAATCAAAACACTGGAAATTCGGCGAGCCTTATTCAGGCATATCAAATTTATTACGCTCTACGTGAAGCTATTCAAAATGAGAAACACTCCCTCAATGCTGAAAGTTTGGTAGCCGCCAATAGTATTTTGACATTATACGAAGAACAACTTAAGCGACAAATGTGAACCTAAAAATATCATATCCATAATGTAATCGATTCAGAGAAAGAATCTCTAAGTAGTTATTGTAGCTTCGCGGTGATCAAAAATTAAGATCACCGCGTTTACACACGCTACGGCAGTGCTGCAATAATCTCACTTATCACACCATCTAACCCAATATAATCATAATCCTCTGTCACACCCGTCCTCACCACCACAATATTCTTTGACGGAATAATCACAACTCGCTGACCCTGATGCCCTGCAAAATAATATGCATCATGAGGAACGTTCGGCCAATCCATACCCCGGCTGTTTAACCATAGCTGGCCGCCGTATTCATCAGTGACTGGTGATGGCTGACTTACATAATTCACCCACTCAGAAGATAATACTTGTTCACCGTTCCACAACCCTTCCTGCAGATATAGCTGGCCCATACGAGCCCAATCCCTTGCGGTCATAAATCCGTAAGCACCACCGACAAATTGCCCCGTGGTATCTACTTCAATAAAGGCCGAGCGAATATCCACTTTATGAAATAATTCCGTCTGATAAAAGTCATACGCCGCTTGTGCGGTACCACCCACGGCATCATGCACAATCTTAGCTAGTAGATTCGCATCGCCAGTGTTGTAATTAAAATGGGTGCCTGCTGGATGAATTAACTCACGACTGGCGGTATAGGCAATCTGATCGCTTTCTCGATACAACATATGTGACACATCAGAAAACCCTAAGTAATCCTCATTAAAATCCAAACCAGAGGTCATATGCACAATATCGCGGGTCGTGGTATTGGCTTTCTCAGTACCCGCCCAACCCGGGATCGGCGCGGGGTCATCAATATCAATTACACCACGATCGCTCAGGATACCGATTAATGTGCCCGACAGGGTTTTTGTCATGGACCAGCCCAGTAATGGCGTGTTGGCGTTTACACCTAGGTCGTATTGCTCGGCGATGAGCTTCCCGTTATAGGCAACTAATAACGACGTGGTATTGCGGGGAGCTTCTTCAGGCTCCACAAATGCGGATGTGACGGCTGCATTGACTCGGTCAATATCCAAGCCAGGAATCACCTCGTGGGTTAATCCGGCAGTACCATGGGGCCAAGGAGTAGACGTTGGCAAAACCGGTGGCGCCAACGGCGTAATAGTGTGAGCGGCAATGTCATCTACCGTTTTATCCACCAACACGGTGCAACCCATGCCTTCGCGATGTATGGCTTTTGCGGCTAATGACTCATTGAGGAAAATGCGATCTGCCACACGAACAGTTTTGGTGTTGTGGTCTACATCAATGTCCCATATCAGCGGTAGCGGCTGTACCTTAGGAGCAATAAAGCGCTTTGTGACTAGGGACTGGTCTAACTCACTATTAAATAAGTAAGAACAAAGATATTTAGCAGTAAACCCTTTTCCGATGGGTAAATCGTTCACTTTGTCGCAACCGGACAAAATAAACAAAGAGCTGAGTACAAGAAGGGCCGAGCGACATTCCATGGTGTAGCCTCTGAGTTGTGAATGCGATTATTATTGTTGTTGCATGTAACACAGCTTTAGATATACCACTGGTACGTACGGTCCAGAATGGCCATAGTGCCAGCGAAAGAGTGCGACAGAGTCAACCAGGCGAATACCAAGCAGCGCAATCTCGTCTTATGTGGACTGACAATCGAAATGTGAAAGAATATGATCTTTTCTGATAAGTCATTGATTTTTATCTAGGTTGTAGGGCATATTCACCTGCTTCTAGGGAGGTTGTAGAGTGGACTATACTTGTTGACATATCTGTCGATAATTTAATCAATGGTTAGCAACAGATACAGTTGAGCTCTACTAATGGGCAGACATAGACATTGGAAACGTTATCCGAATATCATGAGCCGTTGTGTGTAAAACGCTCTAAACTCGTCACTCTAGTGCTAATGTTGGCATGTATTAGTACGGTATGGATGTGTCCGGAAGCATATTCCAAATCTCACTCGCCAAGAGCCGTGTCCGGTGTTCTCGATCTTAGGCATTGGGATTTTGACTCAGACGGAATTGTTGCCTTAGACGGAGAGTGGGAACTCTTTCAGGGAGCGTGGTCTAGTCGCGCGATTCACGCTTTTATCCAACAAGGGATATCAGAATCCCAAAGTGATAAGCCACTTGTTATCAATTACGCCACGATTCCCTCCTATTGGTACTCGCAAACATTTGATGGTCAGGTATTGCCATCCGGCGGATTATTTACGTATAAACTCAGAGTACTATTACCGACGAACTATCCTGAAAATTTGGCCCTAAAAATTACATCGCTTAATTATGCTTACCGATTCTGGGCCAACGGCACACTGATCACTGAAGCAGGAAAGATATCTGAGGATCTTAGTAAAATCGATCCAGAAACAGCACCACAAGTCGCCGCATTTTCTGTCAATAACCGTGAATTTGACATTGTCTTTCAACTGTCATCCTTTGACAGTCCACACGCTGGCCCTTGGACCAGCATAAAAATGGGTAAGCCAGAAACGTTACGCTTAGCTCGTTTAAGAAGCCTGAGTATCGATGTCTTTATTGCGGGCAGTATCTTTTTTATGGCGATATATCATTTATTTTTATATTTTACTCAACGGCAAAGTAAACCGGAGCTCTATTTCAGTTTATATAGCTTTCTATGCTCACTGTTGGTCATGACTTCTGGAGAGTACTTATACGCATCTATATTCCCAAACAGCAGTTGGGAGAGCCTATTTACCATATATTTTGTCTCATGGTTTATGTGTATTGGTGGGTTCAATGCGTTTCTAAATTCTGTCTATCCGAAACAAGGATTTCCTGTAGTAACAAAGCTACTGAATGTTATTTGTATTGTGTCTTCTCTCTGCGTATTAGTATTTCCCGCGCAAGTATACATATGGTTGTCAGTGCCTTTTGTTTATATCTCGCTATTTGTGTGTGTTATCTGTTTGATCATCTGTATTCGTACCATAATAGCGAAAGAGGAAGGGGCCATCGCGTTCTTATTAGGATTTGTAATACTGGGGGTAAGTATAAGTAATGATGTGTTACATACGTTGGGACTAACACCGGTATTCTCTCTGGTTCCATTTGGTATTTTAATTTTCCTATTCTCACAGGCGTCATTTTTGGCAGAGCGTTACGCAAATTCATTTCACGATGTTAAACGATTAACCAATAAACTCGAACAAAAAGCAGCAGAGCTAGAAGATCGGGTTGATGAACGTACTAAAGAGTTAAATTACGCGCTAGAAGATGCAAAATCAGCAGTAAAAGCTAAGAGTGAATTCTTGGCGAATATGAGTCATGAAATACGTACGCCGTTAAACGGTGTTCTGGGAATGGCGGAATTACTGGCAGACACCAGTTTACATCCCAATCAATTACGCTATCTCAATACGATTAACCAGTCAGGTAAGACGTTATTGGGTGTGATCAACGACATACTGGATTACTCGAAGATTGATGCCGGTAAAATGGAACTAGAATACATACCATTTTCATTGGAAGAACTCGCGGATGATTGCATGTCAATATTTGCGGTGAAGTCAGCGGAATTAGGCGTGGCCCTGAACACCCGAACGGAATCAGGCATTGACTTGATGTACATGGGGGATGCCATGCGACTCAGGCAAATACTTCTCAACTTATTGAGTAATGCATTTAAGTTTACCAGCGTCGGGGAAATCATACTCAATATTAGCGTTGATACTTTAACTAGCCACGAGAATTCGGGTAAAAAAGATCAGGAAGGCAGTCTGTTTTTGAAATTCGAAGTCATTGATACGGGCATAGGTCTTACCGATGACCAATGCAATAAGTTGTTTACATCCTTCAGCCAAGCAGATTCTAGTACCACGAGGCGTTATGGTGGCACCGGACTTGGTTTGGCAATTTGCAAGAAATTGACTGAGCTAATGGGGGGCGACATTGGTATTGAAAGTTCTCCCGGTAATGGATCGACCTTTTGGTTTACCATCAAAACACAAACTATCTCCAGCAAGGATATTTCACACTCGGCATGTGATGATTATTCTTCTCTTAAGGGAAAGAATGTCTTATTGGTCGAAGATCATCAGACGTTTAGAGAAGTCACGGAAGCATCAATGTTGACGTATGGATTAAATGTCACCCTCGCAAATAGCGCCAAGCAGGCGATGGCGATTGCTGCAACAGGTTCACATTTCGATTTAATGATTGTTGAGCTAGATTTAGCCGATACCAATGGATTGGATCTGATCGGCTATTTACGAACGTTGCAGGCTTGCAAGACGGCAGAGACAATACTTGTTAGCTCTGCAAAGTCATTACCGGACAAGGTGCTATTACAAAATACCAATGTGTCTCTTATTCTAGAAAAGCCGGTGAGCTCTATCACGTTAAGAAGAACGCTGATTGAGTGCTTGGGAAGCAAAGGTGAGGTGGAAAAAACAAGTAAAAAGCAGAAAGATAAGCAACTGCCACACTTGGATGTCTATGTTGCTGAGGATAATGAAATTAATCAAATGGTCATAAAGGGGATGTTGGGAAAACTTGGTATTCACCCGACCTTTGCCAATAACGGATTGGAAATTGTACAACTGGTAGAGAGGAGTGATACTCCACCCGATATCATATTTATGGATTGTGAGATGCCAGAACTCGACGGCTATGAAGCCACACGCCAACTGAGATTAATGGAAAAAGCCAACGAACCCATTTCAGAGATCATAGGGCTTAGTGCCAACGCGATGAAAGAGCATGAAGAAAAGGCGCTAGACGCAGGGATGAATCGGTACTTAAGAAAACCGATTGGATTTGAAGAGTTGCGCGATACGGTGTATGAATTTGAGCAACAAAATGTACAAATGAAATAACGTGCTGGTTACCGATGGCTCAATAGTATGACCGCTGTACATAAATCGTACGTAGTTTTGTGTAAGCGAGTCATATAAATACGGGCTAATTGGTTGGGGATTATTAAGTTATTGATTTTGTTGATAATAATTGAAAGATATTAAGGGGGATTTTTGCGTTATATATCGTCGCTTACACAAAGTGTGTGGTTTGAATTCTAGGTGGTTAGTGCTAAGTTATTGATTACAATGGGGGTTTGGCAAGAGGGAGATTATTCTAAGTGGTAATATATCGTTTGGTTATATATAGTCGCAACTACTGAATCAGCTGTTGAACTAAACCGCTTCGCGGAGCTTTCCCGCATCTCCATCGCTAACCTAGCCTAGGCATCCCACGACGAGTCACACTTATCTAGTGCCACTTCCGGCATCTTTGTG
>MABD01000044.1:33938-95109 GCA_002162955.1 Gammaproteobacteria bacterium 45_16_T64 | reverse complement strand
GATGATTCCAGCGTATCAACGCCTCTAAACGAGCAACCTCTCCGCTCCCCAAGGAATAAACCGGTTGATAAACAAGAATGAGTTCATTATTTCTAATAGCATTAAGTAACTCATCTTCTAGATAGAGCCAACGGTGAGCTTCTTTTTGCATATCCTGTTCAAAAAAACCATACCTGTTTTTGCCGGACCGCTTAGATGCATACAACGCCAAATCTGCATACCGAAGCAATTCATCCGCGTTCTCGCTGTCTTCAGGGAAGACTGTAATTCCACACGTCGCGCTCACTATCGCTTCTCTAGGGCCTAGATGTACAGGGAGGACAATAGATTGAATAACATTAGAGGCTATGGTTACTGCATCATCGCGACCGTCCAGATCAGCAAGCAAGATCGCAAACTCGTCGCCTCCCAAACGTGCAACCATGTCATTATTTCTTACCGACCCTTTAATTCTCTTGGCGACAATCTGTAATAATCGATCACCCGCTTCGTGCCCCATCGTGTCATTAACTCGTTTGAAATCGTCAAGATCAACGTACATTACTGTTAGATACTTGTCCTTGGCTTTCATCTCTTGTATCTGCCGCTCTAAACTCTCTCTCAACCTTTGGCGATTTGCCAAGCCTGTTAGCGGATCATGGAATGCAAAATACTCTAGTTCTTTGGTTTTTTCTTCTACCACGCTTTTCAAGCGATGTGGTTCTCGAAAAATTCGCAACGACAACATCGATATAATTAGTGCTGTAAAAAAGCTTCCTATCGTGCCAGAAATAAGGAATATTTTAACTCCTGAGGAAACACGGCTCATGGTTAATTTCCACGTTCCGTTAGGGACACTGACTCCAGTAGAATAAGTGGCAAACGACAAACCTGAAATTGACCGAGCGAACACCTCCTCTTTTCCGCTATCAGGGTGCAGCCTTGATATTTCAAAACTATACCCGGCACTTTCCAGCTGGCGAAGGTCTGTTATAGAAATGAGGTCATTCAAAAATATCAATGCAGAGGTAAACCCCCAAAAATACTCACCGTCTTGACCTTCAATAAACACTGGATTTCGCCCTATAACCGCCACCCCTCCTTGAATTAAGTCAAAAGGCCCTGCCAACGTCAACTTCCGTTTGGCGATTGCCATATGCGCCTCTTTTTTTCTACTATCGTCGACAAGCAAGTTATGCCCAATGGCTTTTTCATTTCCCTTCAATGGATAAATCTGAGCAATTATTCCTTTAGGAGCTAACTGTAAATTGGACACCCCACTGATAGTTCGAATAACCTCTCTTGCATATTTATCAAAATCCACGAATTCTCCATTCGCCCTTCTTAATTCTTGAGCCAGAATATACGTTGTGGATAACGAATGTGACAACCTTCTTTCTATGGTTGATGCTTGGGAGTTAACCACCTGCCCCAACAACAGATATTGTTCATTCTCCCTTTGTAATTCACTGGAATAGATCCAATAAATTCCAACTAGAAATACAACAAAGAAAATAAAAATAGAATTTAATTGACCAGTTTTGTACAAGGAACCCACCATCACTTGACTACTGCGACATAGGTTGTCGCAACCATTTAAGTCTAGCAAAGCAAAGAGAGGCGTCGACAAAGTTGGTTCTAAAATCCTATGGCAATATGATTAATATCCAAGAAACAAAGACTTACAATCATCAGTCGTTTAAACACCAAGCTTTACACGAAAAAACCCTCCTCAGCTGGATCAGAAATCACCACATGATAAACTTTACAAAGGTAGTCAAGTATTTGATTACACTATATAAGTAGTAAATAGAAATAATAGATTTCTTATAGAACGAAATATCATAATGAAAATCAAGCACGACACCCTTGATTAGAACCGCTCATGGCCTAAAAAAACCCCATATTCGAGTGAGATAACATGGACATTCAGCGCTCTCTACTAATCTGATTTTTGCATTACAAAGACAGGGAATTGTTAACGCCACACAGGAACGCGAACACAACTGGGGCATGAGGACGATATCAAGACGCTGGGTAAGTTAGCCGACAAGTATATGTATCTGAACAAAATATCACACCATCAAACGATTTAATTACTACAAATACGACACCCACTCTCAAATAAGTCTACGAGCGGGTGTCGTTACACTATCGACTACAACATTCCCTTAGATGTTAATACTCTGAGGAATTCGTGAGGGCAATAACGTTTCATAAGTAGGTCGGGTTAGATTGCGCTTACCGATGCGCTGCTCCACTTTGTCTAATCGATCTCTGAAAGTATCAAGCGCACCCTGTACCTGTGTATTTTGGAAATAGTTCCCCCGCTGATGTCGGTTGTAATCTCCGAGTCGCGTAAAATACACCCCACCCAATAGTTGCGTTAATAGCATCTGCTTTAACGATTGCTCCAACGGCGGAAGCGTAGCCAATATATCCTGACTACTTGAACAATGTTCACTGGTAGGCAGCGGAGCATAACTTGCCATTTGCATCGCAGGTGTATAACTCATGACTGTAAGTTGCGGGAAGTTCACTGCGGCATGTTGAGCACTCGCGGTAAACACTGCCATGGTTAATACATCAGTCAGATAACCGACAGTATAGATGCCAAGATCACCATTCGGTGTCATCCGCTCTCCAAGACCGCCTATATTTCCTCCGTCTGTACTAATGAGATCCTGTACCCAGGCTTGCAATGCCTTATCATTAATAACGTCTGAGTCTGAAGGATAATATATCGCCAAGTAATCACTCACCCATTCACGAGTTGCCTGCCAAACATCCAAAGCATCGTCTCGATAAGGGTACGCTAACGGCAATTCCTGGTTCGCAACAAACCGATCAGCAAGCTGATTTGGTAACATTCTGGCGTTAAAATCGAGCTCTCCCAACGCACCAGCAACAACCGCCCAATCTGATTCAATCGTTCCCCCCAATAGGCTGTCTACCGATCCACCAGGATTGATCAAGGTAAGTATCGCTGCATTGTTAATAAACAGCGTTCCTTGAATGTGTGGAAGTAGCAGCGTAAACAATGGGTGATCCTCACTCAACATTCGATGAGTGCTGACTGCTATTGGCTCTAACAATAGGTGTGTAAGGCCTAAATGACTAATTAGCTCATGGTAATTGGCATCCGCCGTTTGCACATGAAGTTTCGCAACAGGCCATGCGTCTTCGTGAAATGGATAAAATACAGGGTTATTCGAAGAAGGCGTTTGCCTCAGCTGAATAGCAACTGATTTTAATGTACCCGCCGTATCACCTTTGCTCACAGCAAATAACGCGAATGGTGCAGAGATATACTTTTGTTCAGGAAAGGTCCCCGGTACCATTTTCGATAATTCATGATAATCCGCATAATACAATCTGTTTTCAGCAATCGCCAACGCAATGGAGTCGCCCTCTCCCATCACCCGCTGATAAGAGGCATTCTCGACCCGAAAATTCTTCGGCAATCGATCAATCACTCGACGAATTACCAAGGGATTTGGCCCTGCTACTTGTAACGCCGCGAAGGCATCATCATTGTCTGCATTTGACACTGAATTAGGTACAACAATGGATTGAAATTGCTCTGCAAATTGTCGAACAGATGTCGCTTTTCCATAAAGGCCTGCATCTCTAAGGACAGACTGCACAACAGCACCAAAAATAAACTCAGCAATCTCCTTTAGCAAAGCCTGCAACGATGACCCCGCTCCTAATGAAGACTTATCACCAGCCTTCTTTTCAAGCTGCCCAATCACAAATACGGATACTTTTGACAGAAGACTCGAATGACTTTCAGGTTTTGCTTTCTCTGCACCACTGGTGATCAAACCTTTACAAAAAGCAATTATCTTACGAAGTTTTTCTGCTTTTTCTTCAATATCCTTTATTGCCTTAGTGATGTCCTTCGCGGCATCAACGACCTCCCCCACCGTCGGCCCGGGGTTATTAACAGAACCGATGTCCAACAAATTGGTTAAATTGATCACAATATTAGCGACTAGTGCAAGAGCCGCCTCGGCGATCTCGATTATTTGAACGAGGTTAAGATCCTGATCTTTTGGGAACGGGTTAGCGTCGTCAACCAACAAAAAGGATATTCCTTCTAATACCTGCCCATTATCGTATTGATGAGAGTGGGTATACTGATAGGTACTATCAGTTGTTATGCAAGGACCGACGCCCGCATCTAATTTATCATGGACGTCTTGCAAGTCGTGTTTTGACATAATATCTCTCTTGATTTGTTAAATTAAACATCGCGTGATTGTAATCACCCAAAAAATCGTTTATCTGTAAAAATATGGGTAAGGACGAAATAGGAAACCCCACAAAATCTACGCATCTCTCACTGCAGCGATATGTGGATTTATAAAGAGTAATTCATGATTTCGATTTTTGTATTTTATTTTTCATGAATTTTTTGTGAAAGCTATCACTGTAATATCGTGTAATATATTTTCGGTTTTTGCTGACATAAACTAATAGAAGCGCTGATATATTCACACGCTAAATAACGCGATCAAAGCAAAGTAATCCTATTTTTCCACAGACAACCGTGCCCCCTTGGTTACTTTCTCCTCATTACTGCAACGACTACGTATCCAGAGCATCGATTTTTGATTTATATAACCTTTGATGGATTGAAGGTTATATACCCTCAAATTATGGTGACTGCCTCGCGAGAACATTTGATCGCCTCTCACAACTGGACAATCCCATGAGCATACACCTCGACATCAGACACTCCTCGATATTATTAGTACTCACGCTAAGTAGCGCACCCACCTTAGCCGCCCTCCCAAACTATAGTGCAGAATTAATCAATCTACCGGAGGGTGGATATGCTACCGCATTCACTGAACGAGGAACCATCGCCTATCAAACCTCAGATTCATCTCTAGGCGAGACTCTTCCCGTCTCTGTTGTTGTTAACCCTAAAGAATCTAATACTGGCTTTACCTTGGACTACAACGGATTTTCTGTGTATGTCAGTGATATAGCAGAAAGCTACGCGTGGGGTCACGCTATAGACGCTACACAACCTCAGCCTATTATTCATACCGTAAGATGCACTGTCGACTTACCCTCAAGTTATGATTGCGCCAGTATCTCGCAAAATAATTTTGATTTCTTGAGCATCGTAGCCCCGATGCTAACAATCAACATCAATGATAATGGTTACGCTACGGCAAACGTCTTTTTGGGTGGTGAAGAAAATAGTGTGGTGGGACCCTACCCAGGCCTCTTATTACCTGATGGTACGATACTACACGACACAGAAAATACAGGCTCACTTATTCAGCAGCTAAATAATAAGGAAAACCCACTCGCACTAAGTGCAGGTTTTTCTCCCGATCCTTTTTCAACAACACTCTATACAGTTGAAAGCGGACAACTGGTCTCCCACCCCATCAACGACCTCGTTATCTTAGAAAACAATGTAGATATTCAAAACGCCACAATGCGTATCCTGGCGATCAATGACAATGACACACTTGCCCTGTGGGACGGTACGACAGATAATTCCGGCGTTAGCCCAATCTATCTCTGTGATTATGTTAGAAATAGTAATGATTGCATTGTTAGGTCTGCCCTCCATTTACCTATGAATCTAGACCCGGAAGATACGACAAAATCAACACACTATTTTCTATCTAACACCGACATCTTAATGTATGGAATATTTCAGACAAAGGATTCTTATCATCTTGTCGATCTAGTCGACAGCGGAAGCATAGCTCTGAAGAATCTCCCCCAACCAGAGCCAGAAGCCTTTGGTCGAGCAGTACTGACCACCATTTTTTGGCAAGAAAGCAACCTATCAGCATTACAATCAATATACGTTGAGGCAATAGATTGTAACGATGACTGCCCCAACTTTCCTGAAACAAAATCTGAGATGATTGAGCTGCTTATTACAGACATCATCGTTCAATACACTAGCAAATCAAATTCAACATCTAGCATCTATGACGTGTTTGACCTCGAAAAATTCACACCGACCATAAGAGACATTAATGGTAACGGTGAAATATTAGTCGTATATCAGTGGTCGGAGAGCCCTATCGATGTTGGCGTCAATGTTATCTATACACCAGAGACTGTCAATCAACAGCCAATATTTCATTATTCTTTTGACTCGGGGTTGAACCAAGAAACCGTTGGAAACGTAAACGCCACAGTACAAGGAAACCCTAGCATCACTTCCGATGGAGCGTCCAATTCAGCGATGCAGATAAATACCGCGGCTGACAAAATAGTGATTTCCGATCCATTTGGTGATATTCATACTACCGGTGAATTAAGCCTATCCTTCTGGTTGAAGGCCAACAACTTTGACAATGGATCGGTAGAGGTAGTTGGTACGTCTTCTAGAGGGGATGGTGAACTTTCCCTAATGGTAGGTGGAAACGGAGAAATCGCTGTTTACATCGACGGGAAGAAATTATGGACAGGAAATGACCCCTCAAAATCAATCGTCGCTGGAGAATGGACTCACCTAGCCATTACCTATAACCAAGTCCACAATCAAATTTTGATTTACCGAAACGGACAAGAAATCCTCAGCAGCAGCTTCCCTGAAGGAAAATTGGTATCGTTTGATAGTGGTATGGATTTTAATATCGGCCGGGGCCGCTTCAATAGCAGCAGTGTATTCTTCCCAGGCCAACTGGATGAAATCAAAGCCTATAGCAGGACACTCACTCCACAGGAAATAGACGAACAGGCTTCTACTGCTTTGTAGAAATGGTTAAAGAAGACAAAGCAGTAGAAAAGATAGGACATCCGGCCTTTGTTAACGTCACCGGTGAAAATCGATGACAACATTGGGGAAGGTGGATTATATTTGAGGTAGGTTGCAACAAAAGGATAGTGAAGGAACATCTAAGAATCCATATCTAGACGTTCCTTCTCTATTATTTACTGAACTCGCTCGTAGTATTTGTTGAAATTAACGATATAGTCTGAAGGCGTAAGTTCTTCTCCACTAGCAAGGGAATCGTAGGGAATTTCAACTTTGTACAATCTATCCCCTGCTTGATGAAGATGAACGTTGAATAATTGACCTACCAATTCGGAAGGAACGTTATATTCTATAAAAACCCACCCATTCTTAGATTCCAACTCTTCCTCTCCTTGTGTCTCACCTCCGAGAATGCTATCTGCAACAATGTTCCAAACTGCCTCAGAAACGGGATCCTTTAACGTACATTCGGCATCAGAAAACGCATCAAACGAGAAACTGACATAGCCCTCAGATATGGTGAGTACCTCTGTAGAATAGGTTTCGAAGAAATATAGAACCTCCGTAGAATAGCCTCCAGGGGAATATTGAACCTCAGGCACATATCCAAGAACTATCCCAGCAGGCACAAAGAAATCAAACGATGCACACCCTCTTTCCCATACCCCAAACTGTTTTTCTACCAGCCCTATTTCTTCCTCCTCGCCACCTGCACCAACAGAATTATCAATACCATTAGGATCCTCAGAACCACTCGACCCTCCTGGCCCTGAACCACAACCAAACAACACCAACATTGAGAATAACAACACTATTCCTTTAAACACCAAACCTCTCCTTATTTACAATAGGTATACGGTGTATTCTGCATTTTTGAGAACAAAATTTCAATCTATCGAACGTTTTGTTACGTATTAAAGTGCGGAGCTGCTGAACGTTTGATCAGCAACTCCATAGCGGCCCTATTGTTTATTCATCCCACTGCAATATATTTTGCATCTCACTGGCTAAAACATCTGCCATCACTTGGTGAGAAGTAACTAACGGATGATAATCACACCCTAACTGATCTTCAGTAGGCCCAGGCAATAATACGTAATGAATATTATTTTTTCCCCCATCTCGCTGAGCCTGTACTACCGCCTGAATTCTATTTGAGTTGAGAATCCCTGAATCTTCATCTGCCACTAAAAATATAGGAACTCGTCCATTTACAGCTTCAATTGTTTCAATAAAGTCAGAATAACCATTACTAAATTCGTCATCACTAGGAACGGGGGCTGTTGTATGGTCGTTAGTACCCAGCTTTACAACAATGGCATCCGGCTTCCACTGATCAAAACCCCACGGAACATCAGTACGATCTTTGATAGTTCGATTGTAATAAAACGGCATTGGTCGTTCAGATGTTGTGTTGTCGTCACCATAATTTCGCACTAGCCCACGACCTGTAATCGCAATCAAATGCGCTTCAGCATTTAACTGACGAGCAGCTATAGAGGCAAACGAATTAAAGCTGTTCTCGTATGGACGATAAGATCCACACTGCAAACTCGGCCCTTCATTTCCATAACCAACCGTCCACGAATCACCAATAAATTCAATTTTATGACTCGGGTCGGCGTCTGCAGGGTATACCCAAGACCCAGGGGCTAACTCAATACCCTCGAACACAGCGCTGCCAAAATTGGGACCATTTCTTTTGGTAATCGCAACGGAATGAACGCCAGCCTCCAAAGGTATAACGTAACGATTATTATCGTACGTTGTAGAAATTATTGAGTGAAATTCGTTATCAATGATTACATTATAATCATTATTTCCATCAGAGAGTTTTATCGCCACTTCCGACGAAGACACTTTGAAACGTATCTGAGTACCGGCCCAACCAAATTCTGCAAATTCTTCCGTCAGATGCACTCTCCCATCATAATTAATATATGAATCTGTGGGAGACAGAAAAGTTGACGACTTACAGCTCAACAAAGGTAGCGCTATTAGAATTACCGATGCTATTTTCATCAGCAGAGTGAGTTTGCATAATTTATTATTTTTTAACGTCATGATATGTGTCATATCCTAAAGTAGATGGGCTTGATCTATAGAAATGCCATTGATTAATGTTCGAAAAACTATCAATAAAATGTCTCACCCGAAAATGTGCCGAGCTATTATAAGAGAATATTCACACTTTGGAATTACTGATAATCACGATAAATAAAATATATTTAAATTTTCTATAAACAACCATTTCTTATGCAGAATATTAAATTTTCACGTATGTCCGTTTGTTTTTTGATACCCCACATTCCGTTTTTTCTTTATCACTTGATTTTATTGATCGTTAGTATAAACATTACCCTAAAAATTCGCTGTATACTTTCAGGCCATTACGTTTCGACCTAAAACTTGATCAACTTTTACAGAGAATATTTCTTATGCATGTAACACGATATCTAAAGTACATAATGATAGTTATTTTACCTTTCTGTGGGCACGCCATTGCAGAGCCATTGAGCACACCTGATTACGATAACATTGAGTGGCCAAATGATGACCCTGCATCTGCAGAAATGATTGAGTTAGGTAAGATGCTATTTTTTGACCCAAGACTGGTTCCTGATGAAAACCAATCATGCGCAAGCTGTCACGATCCTGATATGGGTTTTAGTGACGGAGTTGCGTTAGACGTAAAACACAACGGGAAAAATGATAAGCGGAACTCTCCATCAATTGTAAATCTAGCATTTTCACCCATTATTCACTGGGATGGACGCTCAAGAAGCCTCGAGCATCAAGCGTTCAAATCTATGGGAAAACGCGGAGTGAATACGACCTTCATCCCCAAGATCAAGAAGATTAAGTGGTACCAAGATAAAATGCAGACGCTATTTCCAGATACTGGATTTACACAAACAAACATGGCCACCGCCATCGGGGCATTTGAGCGATCTCTTATTAGTAACAATGCGTCATTCGACAAATACCTTAAAGGGAATAAAGCCGCACTCACTCCCTCAGCTAAAAGAGGGCTTGAACTCTTTGAAGGAAAAGGCCGTTGCATAGCTTGCCACGACGGCGCGACGTTCTCAGACTATAGCTTTCATAACATTGGTGTTAATTCCACCGACAAGGGGCGCGGTGGAAGAGTCGACGACAAAACACTGATCGGTGCTTTTAAAACACCTGGGTTAAGAAATGTATGGCTGACTGCACCCTATATGCATAACGGGTCCATCCCCTCTCTCGAAGGGGTAATCCAATTCTATAATCGCGGCGGCGACAAAGCAGAAAACAGAAGCAAACTTATCAAACCACTACACTTAACCCGACAAGAAGAGCTTGATCTGGTCGCATTCCTAGCAGCGCTAACGGATACTGTCGTTGTAGAGCGACCGACAATTCCCTGGAACTGATTATCCTGATAACGTTAATCTGACTAAGGTGTGAGTTCCAATAAAGAATAAGAACTCACACCCTGTTCCAATTTTCTTCCCCCGATCGTCGCTCAATGTGTAGGCACTGTGCCCGCTTTATGTGATACCGACCACTAAGCAAGTGCGTTGCGGATAATTCATATTTATTAATCCCAATTTTAGCGGCTAAACAAATTAGTTACTGGTAATGAGCTTCAAAAAGAGCTTTGGATTAAATACACCAATGGAAGTGATAGCTAACCCCAACACCCAGGCACTCAACATTCTGTTCCGCTTATCCCAGTTCATTGGGCAATAATGACGCTATATAGGTCTATACTTGATCTATTTCTTAATATAAGTCGACAATGCCGTGCAAAAACTAATATGCACACAATGCCTCAGTGCGGTGATACTGACTCTAATCAGTATCACCGCTATCTGTGCTGAAAAATCAACGGAGCGGACGGGTTATACCATTACCGATGGAAGCCTAGGGGTATCTCTGAACCAATATGCTCTATTTACAGAAGATGTACCAGGTGAGCTAACACTCGATTCGGTGCTTGCTATACCTTCTGAGAAGTGGGAGCAGACAAATAATTCCCCCCCTGATTTTGGCTATTCGGACAGTGTGTATTGGTCAAAAATACAGCTACACAACCGCTCCACTAATACCCGTTGGTATATCGAATTACCCTACACCATGCTCGATTATGTTGATGCATATGTCGTCGTGGAGGGAAAACTTCTAGAACACCATCTTTATGGGGACTCGCGGCGATTTTCCACTCGGCCTATCAAACATCGACACACGATAGTACCGATAGATTTTGAGCAACACAAAAATTTAACGATCTACTTTAGAGTGAAAACAGAGGGCTCTGTAAAAATCCCCTTCAATCTGTGGGATCAACATTCGTTTTTTGTCGATAATGAGAAAACTGTGCTTTGGAATGGGGTATATTTTGGTACGTTGATGATCATGATTATTTATAATTTTTTCTTATTCCTAATCGTCAGAGATATAGGACTTATTTATTACATATTATATGTTCTTTCTCACCTTATTATACGTGCAGTAGTGGGTGGTTATGCACTGCAATTTGTATGGCCGAATGCACCTTGGCTTTCAAACCCGATGACAGTAATCTCATTGGGTATTACATCGGTTGCTGTGGGCTTGTATGCGTATCAATTCCTGAACTTAAAGATTCAAGCTAAATGGATGCGATTGGTCGCCGTCGGCCTTACTTCTGCAGGGTTGTGTTTCAGTTTACTCATTTTCGTTTTGCCATATCGAGTCGTCATACTCCCGATGCTACTCTGTGTGATATTTGCTACATTATTCGTTTGTCTAATTTCAGGGATTTTGTGGTACCAGGGGCTAAGGGAAGCTCGATGGTTTTTTATCGCTTGGTTCCTATTCTTAGTGTCTGCGTCAATTAATGTTTCTGCCTACGCTAGCCTTCTCCCCCTTAACAGTTTTACTTACAATGCGATATTGATTGGCTCAATGTTTGAGATGGCTCTGCTAAGTATTGCTTTCGGCGACCGCTATAATAGAGAAAAAGGCATTAGAGTAATTGCACAGGCTGAAAGTAAGACAAAAAGCGATTTTCTTGCCAAAATGTCTCATGAAATAAGGACACCGATGAATGGAATCTTGGGTTTGTCGGAGCTAATGACCGACACCAAACTTGACAGCACTCAGCGTTTTTATATAGAGACCATACACAATAGCGGCAGTTCACTATTAGAGCTTATCAACGATGTGTTGGATTATTCCAAGATCGAAGCAGGAAAACTAGACTTAGAATCGATCCCTCTTAATCCTAGGCGGTTATGCGAAGAATCCATCGCAGTATTTAGTAGCCAAACACATGAAAATTCAGTTGATGTGACATCACAGATTGACACCGCTATGCCACTCGGTATCTTAGGTGATCCAACTAGAATCCGCCAAATACTACTAAACCTCTTGAGTAATGCGATAAAATTTACCAAAGAAGGAAGCGTTACCTTAATTGCGTCTAGTACAACGAAGGAAAGCCGCAATGAAATACGTTTTAAGATTGTCGATACAGGCATAGGTATCACAGAGGCTAATACTAAGAAGTTGTTTACTGCATTTAACCAAGCCGATACGTCGACCACGCGAAAATATGGCGGCACTGGTTTAGGACTTTCGATATGCAAGGAGCTTGTAGGTATGATGGGGGGAGAGATAGGCGTAGAAAGCCAACCGGGCGTAGGGTCTACTTTTTGGTTTAGCGTGCCTTACCAGGAATGTGATGGTGAAACGCTACTAGAAGCAAACAAAACGGCGCTTAGCAACACAAAGAACACCTTACCGGGGTTGCGAATTCTTGTTGCAGAAGACAACCCCGTCAACCAGCTTGTCGTCATCGGTATGTTGGAAAAACTGGGGGCAAAAGTTAGTATTGTGGAAGATGGTAATGAAGCTGTCGACTTCTATCTGTCTCATGTAGATTCAATTGATATCATATTGATGGATTGTGAAATGCCCGAGTTAGATGGTTTTTCTGCAACTGAAAAAATACGAGATATTGAGATAAAAAGTGGCTATTCCCGGATACCTGTCATTGCATTAACAGCTCATATTATTGGTGACATAGAACGACAATGTATTCTATCTGGCATGGATGACACTATTAAGAAACCTATCTCATCCAGTGCTTTATCAAAAACAATTAGACAACATGTCGAAAAGAATAGATGAGGTATATGAAGACTTCTTCCCATAGTGCGGTTCTCTGAAGGCAATTTGGTGAATACACGCTCCACCTGTTTTCATGGCTTTGGGGACCTCATACCTAAAATTGTACAAGTATGCTGATTCATCAAATGTCATAACCCTGCATCATTTCTCATAGGGCATTGCTGTCACAATCATCAAACAATTTCGTACAAACATACCAACTAGCAGGTCAAACTACCCCAAAAAACGCAGCGATATTTCCTCATAGTTTGCAATAATACGGCTCAAGTATCGGCTAGTCTCGGAATAATTGGGAAGCTGACCATATTGTGTATATAACACTTCATTCGTCCAAGTCCTGGATAACCCAGCGTTATAAGCTGCGGCTGCGGCCAACATATTGCCGTTTCGTACACGCAGCGCATTAGCCAGCATATCCACCATGGCAAAAATAGGCTTTTTGTACGTAAACCGTTCATCAAACTTCACAAAAAAAGACTGTTTTCCGAATATATCTCTGTGCCCTAATGCATCTATATTCGCATTGATATAGGTTACATATCCTTCTTTCGCCAACTTGATTTTTTTATCATAATCACGCAACACTTCATTTCGATTTTGTTGCAATAACGCTTTTTCTTGCCCTGATTTCCCTTCTGCTAACCATTGCAGTGCTTTATTAAGATTAAACGTTGCATCCGTCTTAGTGGATTTTCTATAGGAACTCTTCTCTTTTACTCGACGTTTATATTCTGACAGTGAATCCGCTAATTCCAAGCGCTGGTATGGAGGCATGTAGTGACTCTTCTTGCTACCTGCAATCACCATATTAAAGTCCAGCGTTGCTGTGTTTGGCATTATCTGACAAATGCCCGCCGCTAGGGATTTGGATATCGCCAGTTCACAAAACAGCGATTCGGCCATGATTTGAGACATCACCCATGCAGGATCAACATAATATTCTCCCTTATTTTGTCGAATCGCCTGATCGACCCAATACACAATGTTAATAATTCGTTTTTCAAAATCTATCTTCTCAAAAGGTAAGTTCCAAAATTGTAGGGTGATGCCTTTGTAATACGTCTCTAATACATCCAATACAGAACGCGTTAACTTAAAACGTTCCGATGAACTTAGCCCTTTTTCCGATTTCTTGTCGGCAAGAAAATCTAGCGTTGAGCTTTGAACGCTCATTGGTAATGCCAAACTTGAAAGCGCTACCGCTTGAGAAATAAACTGTCGTCGTGTCGTACTCTTTTCCACAGACCCCTCGCCTTCACCTATCATTTTGTGTCAGATTAGTTACTTACATGCCATTAAACGATGATTGTGTTTGATTTCTTGCCCCAGATTCGTAAAAACCCCTGCTTTTTTAGCGAAATAATCCCACTCAGACACAACAGTTGATACATGATTGATAATCTCTTTTGCCTCCTTACTAAAATTACCTATTAACGTACTAACCGCTAACAGATCCTCCGTAATAAAGTCGTCCCTCTTACCATTCACGCTAAGCTGATGGGAGTTGACCCACACAGAACCTTTTTTATAGCTATATGCTACATCAAATGCAGGTGACAATTGCCACTTTGCCGTGGGTGACCTTAATAGAAAACCGAAATTTTTCGCATGATCATCGTGATTTCTTGCGACCACATTAAACACCATACGTCTAAAAATCTCGATGGCATCAGCTCGTGGTAGTCGCAACTTACGCGCAACCGTTAATAGTTGCTCATAACTGTAGCTTCCAGGGTGTTTATAATCCGCGTGATCCATCGCACACAGCGATGCATAGTGAAGCTTTTTATTTCCATCTCGATCAAAGCGCTTCGTCATAAAGTGCGCCCTTTCACCCTCTTCTAGCAACTCAGAAGGGGACATATCAATCCCAGCATCCTTAGCCATCAGATAATAGGCATATTCCATACGACCAAACCCCTTCGGGTCACCAAACACTTCACTGTTGGCTTGGCCTTCCACAACGCCATCGAATTTTAACAAGTAATGCTCAAACCCTTCTTGCCCATTCATTTGACCAGAGCGGATCTCGGTTCTATCTGGATTCACTGCGATAACAACTTTGGGCCTCGCCCCACCCGCCGATGTACCTACCTGAAATATGGCGTTCATTGCATGCTGATTATCCGCATCCTTTCCTAAGGATTCTGCCAAGTGAGCCCGATCATCAAGAATCTGTTGCGCAACCTTAACCAACGACGTTAACTCAATTGCATCTGTTGGCGAACCTTGCTGGCGTAATGCAGGTTGATATTCCAACGCCCCCATACCTCGATTTCCGCTATACAACAAGCGCTCCAGTGGAGAAAAGGAGTGAGGGTCCCTACCATTACTCGCTAACCAGGCATCGATCACGGCATTACCAAAGTAATCCGGCAGTGAATCTGCAAATACCGCAGGCAAACCCTTGTAGGTGTCGGCATTCAATTGCGGGAATTCGTACAATTGCGTTGAAAGCGGCATATGCAGGGGGGCAATATCGACACCCCCACTAATCCAATTCGAGGCATATTCAAACGTGCTCAACTTCCTTTCTGGGTCAAACGACAATGCCCCAACTTGTTCACCCCACAAGGTCACTTCTGCTAGGTTTTGCATTACCAATCCAACTCCTCATCTTCCCCTTTATTCACATTACTTTGAGAACCAGCGCTTCCAATACGTTTCTTGGATGCCCGCTTCCTTTTCTTTCCCTGGGCTTCTATTAGGGCTATTGGGCTAAAACGTCTTTTAGGGATAAAGTTATCAAGGGAATCCAGAGCGTCTAGCGCTCTTAATGCAGAAATCAGGTTTTCTAGCTTACATTGGCCTTTCTCCAACTTCGCATAACTCACACGAGACAGCCCCATCTCATCAGCCAACTGTTGTTGAGATAAGTTTTTTTCCAGCCTACGCTGCTCTACGCGAGAACCCAGTTCTTCTGCTATCGCCTTGTCACTTAACGCTCGATATTCCATAACGATTAGTTATCTTTTCATTGTGTGCATAAATACACCATAATGATAGATTAACTTATCATTAGGGATGGGTCAAAATTAGCATTCTAAACCTTTTCCAAATTTACCTGCTTCACTAGGTTAACAAGTACTTCACGAGCCACCCCTTGGCTTTCCGCTGTCAGTAGCGCATTGTCACCTACCTGGATCATCACCTCACACTTTCCTTTCGGATTACAGCTGATCGAACCCACATAACCACCAACCGCAACAACGCTTGCGCCGGTTTTCCTTTTTTGCAACCCAGCCATTGTTCCAACCGCGACTTTAACAAAGGCTGGCAAATTGCTGATAAGCGCAATTTGCATCGTATGTGCAGGCGTTTTAATAGATTTGTAGCGTTTCGTCGCAACGATCAAACCAGCAATCCCCGTAAATAGCGCACTTTCTTCCGATGAGTTTTCTTCGACCGCCCACCCTTTAGGTGCTTCGGGTATCAGCGCAATAAAAGATTGTACGCTCAGTTCAGCAATAAGATTGAGGGCATTTTGCAATTGCTCACTAGCTGAGGACATATCCCCTTTGCTATAGGCAACTCTCCCCTCATCAATAAGCTCCTCGACTTCATCAGAAAAGGCCGGCCCCGATATAACCACCCCCGTAAGCAACACCACGACTCTACACGCAAATAGAATTCTCTCCCACATACCCTTCCCCAACTCATTGAATCTACTATTGTTAACCAATAACAAAATGTATCGCATTGCTCCTCCCAAGCAAACAAGTTTTGTTTCACATTGGCTCTTGTTACTCTTCAGATACAAATCTTAATGATAATACCTATCATTCGCACTTGCATTAATGGCGCTGGCTAAATATTATTCTCCCGCGACATGACGCTGACCCGCTCGATTACCCTCGGTTTACAGCCTGTTGCAAAGGACTTGTTGATTCAGAGGAGGACAATTCATGTCTACGCATTACTCACAACTCGCACGTATTACCTTTGTCGCTGCGACCGCTCTACTCTCCACTACCGCTATTGCTGAACAAACCACTGAAGAAGTGATTGTTCTCGGTGAAAAACAAGAAAAGAACATACAAGACTTACCTTCTAGTGTTGCGCTGATTACTGCCGATCAACTCAGTGACAGTACTATTCAAGATTTTAATGATGTCTATGCACGCACCGCGAACGTTGTTTCTCTTCGTAGTGGTAACGAATCGCTCTTTGCCATTCGGGGTATCAGTGTGCAAGGGCTGTCTGACAACCCTAATAGCTTTACCGCAGGTGTGACTGTGGATGACGTAGCATTAGATAACTTAAGTATTCGCTACGGTACGATGGGGGTTTGGGATATACAGCAGATTGAAATCTTCCGAGGTCCGCAAGGTACTTTGCAAGGTCGAAGTTCACTCGCCGGCGCCATTAACATAAAGACGCAAGATCCTACTTACGAATGGGGGGGGCACGCTCAGGTTTATTATGGCAGCTATGATACATCCCGTTTTTCCGTCGCAGGCGGTGGTGCGCTGATTGAGGACGAGCTCGCTTTTCGAATATCTATCGATGAGCATAAATCCGATGGTTATGTGGAAAACACCACCCGTGACGAAGATGACTATGCGGGTTTTGAACGCACAACTTATCGCGCAAAACTCAAGTATGAACCTGCAGCGCTGGACCAACTCTCAGCATTGCTGACAATCGCGCAAACCAATAACGATGTCGGTGACAATCCTAGCGCCCGTACCGATGATCCATATAGCTTTGAAGCGTTATCTGATAGTGATGCATACCATAATATTCGTAATGACTCTGCAAGCTTGAATGTTAACTGGGAATTCTCAGATCAACTTTCTCTCACCAGCATAAGCACTTATGTTGAAGATGACTACGACCGGTTTGATGATTACGACTCTAGCCAGGACCCATTAGGTATTATTGACCAAACAGGCAGTAGTCGAGGGTACTCCCAAGAACTACGAATGAATGTGGAAGTGGATAACTGGAGTGGTATTGCCGGTCTATATTATTCTGAGAATACTCGGCACGCTGCATGGATTCTAGATACTAAATACGCAAAGGAAAACGCTCGCGAGCAGGCTTACACTGCCATGACCGGACCAGTCGCTGCAGGAGGCTTCGGGCTTGACACTGCTACTGCTGACGCTATATGGGGAGCAATACCGACACTGATAGATATATACCAGGTGCAAGACTCAAGCTACCACATCGACAACATGGCAATATTCGGTGAAGCTACCTGGAAAGCCACTCAGCGCTGGGCCTTCACGCTTGGCGCCAGGTATGATCGGGAAAAACAACGTAGAGATCAGTTTACATCAACGGACGTTACTACCGTCACCAACGTTCCGCCTGCTGACATGCTACTACAAGCGCTGCCAAGTACCTCGGCTGAAGATGTAGACACTGAGTATGACGCATTCCTTCCGAAAGTTGCCATTCAGTATTATTGGACCGACCGTATCAATACGGCCTTCACCGCTCAACGAGGCTATCGCTCCGGAGGTTCATCGGTCAATTTCGCCGATGGACGCATTCATGATTTTGATCCCGAATATACCTGGAACTATGAACTCGCATTACGCTCTCGCTTGCTGGATGATCGCTTGACCTTGAATGCAAATGTATTCTATACAAAATGGGAAGACCAGCAGGTTGATGTATCGATCAGCGGTGATCCCAGAGATAAATATACCGACAATGCAGGGAAATCCAAATTATACGGTGCAGAAATAGAAGTGAGTGCTTTTGTTACTTCAGCCTTAGAAATCTTTGGCAACGTTGGGTACGTAAAAACCGAATACGAAGAATTCACCTTAGCGGTTGGCTCTGACATTGAAGATTATGACGGCAATCAATTTCCAGGCGCTCCTACGTTAACATCCACACTTGGCGTTAACTATCGACATGACTCTGGAATATTCGTATCTACCGATGTCGGTTACCAAAATGCCGCCTATCTCGATAACGATAACACACGAAAATCCGATGCTCACTCTGTGGTTAACGCCAAACTTGGTTTCGAACAAGAAACATGGGGCGCATATTTATGGGCAAGCAATATATTCAATAGAGAGTATGTCGCAAGCTCCTTTGAACCGCAGTCAGACGTTGGCATACAAGATTACACCACCGCTGGAGCACCCCGGATGATCGGTGGCAGTGTTAGTGTAAAACTCTAAACGATGACACAAGCAACATTAGCAAGCTACGGTCTTGGTATCGTAGCACTAATCATCATACTCACGAGCGTTTGGGTATTCCTCACCAAACCGCTCGTGGATTTATCGAAAGCTCTTTCTGTATTCCTTATGGCAATAACAAGTTCCGCGACCCTACTCACCTTATGGGGAGTAGAAGCAGGGTTACTTCTTACCGTCATACTATCCAACCTTTTGTTAATCGCTAGCGCAAGCCACGTTAGCGCGGAAATCTAAATATTGACACTTAATGTCAATCCATCTGATGCTGAGAGTCATTGCGTGCCCTCTAGCAATCACTTACATTGATACCCAGTTCATAACTAACGCCAAGGGGAATCAATCGTGCCTAATTTTGAAACCATTACCTATACAATCAAAAATAAAGTAGCCACTATTACCCTTAACAGCCCCAAAACGATCAACGCGTTGAGTCGCAAAATGCGCAAAGAGCTCTTGGATGCCGTTCTGCAGGCGAACGAAGATATCGACGCAAATATTGTCGTGCTAAACGCGAACGGCAAAGGGTTTTGTGCCGGTGCAGACCTGTCAGAAAACTACAAAGAACGTTACGACTCCGTTGATGGTGAGCTAACCGAAGAATACAAGCCATTTATTATGGCGATTAACGACGCGCCAAAACTCTACATCTCCTCAATTCATGGTGCTGCCGCAGGTGCAGGTAGCTCACTCGCGATGGCGTGCGATTTTAGCATCATGGCATCGAACGCTTATATTTTTCAGGCTTTCTCGGCCATCGCATTAGTACCCGATTGTGGCGCTAGCTGGCATCTGGTCAATCGTTTGGGATATAAACGTGCAATGGAGATGGTTATTCAAGCTGAGAAAATGCCCGCTGAAACCTGCTTATCATTAGGGTTGGTTAATCGTGTCGTTGCACCGGAGGAACTCGAACACAAAACGCAGGAATGGGCAGAACAACTCGCCAAAGGTGCGCCCATTGCGCAACGTGAAACAAAAAGAATCATGCAACAAGCGATGCGTCTCTCACTTTCTGATACTTTCGATTTGGAATCCGCTAGTCAAAATATTGCTATTGAAACGAACGATGCGAAGGAAGGAGTACAAGCTTTTTTTGAAAGGCGCCCGGCGGTATTTAACGGTAACTAGCGTTAACAATAATGACTCACAAATTTTCTAGCGAAAACAAACCAGGCGACAACACGATGTCTGGATTGTAACGGGCCTGCAATGCCTCAACAAAGAGAGACAGCCGGTCGGGCAAGCCCTGTTCTAGCCGTCGAACAACTTCGCTATACACTTTTTGCTTAAATTCCTCATCGCTTCGATCTTCACCACTAAGGTTATCGGCGCTTACGCGAAATGGACATCCCGCAGCCACTGACATAACCCACTCAAACGCTTGCGGCACCACTTCCACTTGTTCAAATTCATTCTGCTCTTCATGTGTACGACCATCTGGCTTATACCAATAACCAAAGTCCTCCACTTGCCTCCTCGCCTTTCCCGCCACACACCAATGGGCAATCTCATGCAAACCGCTCGAAAAAAAACCGTTAGCGAACTCTATACGGTGATAAGACACTTCATCCGATGCCGGTAAATAGACCGGCTCCCCTTCACCTCGAACCAACCGAGTGTTTTCTGAGGTGGCGAACGTTTGATCAAACAGCCGAATCAAATCCTTAATGCAATGATCCGTACCGGATTTTTCAGGTGTCACTTTTTCGGCGAATAAATTTTCTGAGGTAAAAACATTCATAAGGTTATATAAACGCAGTAAATTTTAGTGGGACTGGACAAATTATCAGCAACCATGTGGAACAACTTAGATTGACTAAATGAATTCTGCTAGCCTAAACTTTGCTCATGACTGGCCGATACTATAGAGTAGTAACTAAAGAAAGGCTGCTAATAATTCGAACGTTAATATACATGGTGCCATCACAGTAACCATCTATACTAAAAAATAATCATCATGATTATCTGTCCACATAGGCTATACGCTGTCTGTATCCTAAAGGTACATAATACGCACTAGGATCGGCATAGACGGCTAAAGCAGAGAGGGTAACAGCATGAAACCTCAAACGATAGACGTCGGAAGCAACAATGTAGTGGATTTATTCACTGGCAAACCACTTGGAGAAGTGCAGGACAATGTTATTCGCATTTCCCCCGAGTTTGACGGGCTAGAAATGCTCTATACCAACGACACTGCTCCAGACAAACTCTACAGCCTAAAAATTGTATGTTGGGCTTTAAAAGAGTCAGGGGAAGCTGTTGGCATGGTTCCCTGGTTAAACAAGATCGTTCCCTGTACAGAAATAAACGATCCACTCAATGGCCGCTGGGAAGGCTATAGAGACCCGACCTGTAACGATATTTTCTACAGTGCCCCAACCCACAAAGTCATTGAGTTAGAAACCGCCGCTCAATATTACGACTACGATGCAGACAATACAGACATTGCTATTCAAGAAATTCCAGATGCCATCGGCACCCATGCCGTACTCACGGACAATGGCTTTCGATCCTTTATTCTTGTAGAGGTACTCAGCTGGCGCCTGTTAGGCAATGGAGAAATATTAGCCATGTTGGTGGATGAAGACGAAGTCAAATCCACCCCCGTATTGCCTGGTGACCCATGCCTGTACACCGCACAGGAACACCCTGAATTCCGGTATTTTTTCCAGCACCGAATCGCGAACAAGATAAAGGAACAAGATCCAGAAGCACTTGCCGCAATTTCTATGCTTATCGAGGGCTGATCATTATCTTAAAACACACAAAGGGAGCTTAATCGCTCCCTTTTTTAATGAAATAAATAAACTTGCCGTCTGCTTCTTCCTGCGCAATCAATTCATGGCCGAGAAAGCCACAAAATTTCGGTACATCGCGGGTCGTCGAAGGATCCGTTGCAACCACGCGTAAAATCTCACCGACGGACATATCCCGCACTTTGTTATGCAACATCATCACGGGCTCGGGGCATAATAAGCCCGCTGCATCGAGCTCGTGATCAGGTGTTAATGCCATATTCAATTCATCTCATCTCTAAATCGGCGCTATTTTCGCCTAATCTGCTGAATTTTGCCATGCCCTTCTTTGATTTATTGGCACATCTTTAGCCCAGAAGAACACCGGGATCAAAATCAACAAGCCCATCACACTCGCCACCGCAAAATGTACCTGATAACCCCACCACACGGCAAAAAAGCCACTGATCATATGAAATAACCCACCAATGGCGGCCTGGAGGCTCGCCTGAACGGTATAGTCAGTACCGGCCACATTGGGTCGACAGGCATCCATCATCAGTGCAAACAGCGCTACTGTAGCCATACCACCCGTTAGATGCTCCGCTACACTAACAATAATAATACTCTGAACATCAACATTACCCATCGACAACCAGCCATAACCTAATAGGCTTAAGGCCTGTAGGCTTGCAAATATCACCAGGGATCGAACCCTGCCCAACAGCGGCAACAGCAACCCGCCCATCACAGCCCCTGCTACAGTAGCCGTTACACCAACTCCCGCAGATACCCAACCGATGGTTTCTAAACTCACGTTCATATCCACCAACATCGGCTTTGACATCGCAGAGCCAAAAGAATCACCAACTTTGTAAAGCATCACCACAAGCATCCAGCGCCACATTCCGGGCTGACGCATAAAGCGTCTAAAAATGTCCCAAATATTGGCCACCCCCCCCTCACCTTTCACTGGGAAGTCACTCTTCTCTTTAAAGAACAGCACAGGCACTGTCGCGAAGGCTAGCACCAACGCCAGCAATACAAATGTGTGACTCCAACCAATACGATCCATTAAGAACAATACGCCACCGCCACCAAACACCATCCCAACGCGATAACCCCCTACCTGGATACTATTTCCCAGTCCTCGTTCCTGCGGAGACAATGTTTGCACCGCCAGTCCATCGGTAGCAATATCCTGAGTCGCAGTGGCAAATCCAGCCAGGAACAACAACCCTGCCAAATAATACAACCCTGTACCCGTCAGGGTCCCGGGGTCAATTAATGCGATAAGCAACATCAGCACTACAAACACGCCTTGCAGCGGTAAAATCCAGCTCTTACGACGCCCCAGACGTTGACTACCGTACTGATCAACGTAGGGTGACCACAGAAATTTGAGCGCCCAAGGGAAAAACAGAAACGACACGAGCCCAATGATTTCAAGGCTTACACCATAAGAGCGCAGCAACGGCGGCAGCGCTTGGCTGAAAAAACCAAACGGCAAGCCCTGAGAAAGATAAAGGCACGACAATACACCTAACTTCGTACCCATACTGTACTGGTGATAATCAGAACTAGAAGACATATAACCACATTACGCAGATCAAATAACACGCAGCACTATAAAAGTGCCTGCAAATTCACAGAAAACAGGATATTAGCACCTATTCCTAGATAAAAAATTAGGCTTTTATTACACTTATCAATAGCGCTATCGAGAACACCTAAGTTAAGGTCATTTCCTTCGATATTGCTCCAGAACATCGTAATCGATTAGGACAACAGCCAATGATAAAAGTAGTAATTGAACGACTTGTAGTAGAGGGGCTAGAAACGCCCTACGAATCAGCCATCGCAAACTTACTCGATGTCATGGTCAAAGCACCAGGCTATGTATCTGGTGAATCTTTTGGCGATATCAACCAACCCAATCATTATGTCGTTGTCTCCAACTGGAACAATGAGCATTCGTGGGACAAGTGGTTCAACTCCCAAGCACGAAAAGGCCTGCTAGACGCTATCAACCCTTTTCTTCAATACCCTGAACGCTGCTCCGTATTATCGCCAAGCCGCTTTATAAGCGAAGCTAAAACAGCATAGCTTGGGGGGATCAACTAACGAGTGCGAATAAACACGGTTATCTCTTCTCTATCGTGATACAAGTGTTTAGCTCGCAACTCGTATTGGATACCTTTCTCCGTCAACGCCTCATCCATACGCTCAAAGATACGATGCACTTCCGCCCAACGTTGCTTCATCGGCAATTTCAGGTTAAATACCGTATATCGACACCACCCTTCCAACAGCCAGCGTAACATACGATCCGCAACCTTTGCGGGCTTATCAACCACATCACACACCATCCAATCAACAGGGCGCTTGGGACGATAAGTGAACGCATCATCTCTTAGGTGAGTCACTTGACCTGTAGCCATTAACTCTTCGTTCATGGGGCCATTATCAATAGACCACACTTTCATTCCCTTATTAACCAATTGCCATGTCCATCCACCTGGCGCAGCACCAAGATCAACCGCAGTGTGACCAAACTTCAAGAAGGACATGCGCTCTTCCGCAGTCATTAGTTGCAACCACGCCTCTTCAAGCTTCAGTGTCGAACGGCTTGGCGCAGCGGCTGGAAATTTCAGCCTCGGCACGCCCATTTCCCATTGTGAGGAGTTTTGAATCGTGCTTTGCCCGACAATCACGTGAGTCCCTGTAACGAAAAACAGATGCCCCCTCACTCCACCGTCATGGCATTCCTCCTTCTTACTCGCCAACAACCCTTTTTTTCTGAGATTCTGGCGAGCAGGGTTTGAAAACTTACGACAAAATTTTGATAGCTGCTTGCCATCGTTAGTATCGGCATGCTCCAACACCAGAACATCCATCCTAGCCAGCGTTTCAAAGACCTCTATAATCGGCCCCAAGCGATCCTGCTCTGATAAATCCGTGAGTTCTTCGGTGGCTACAAACCACTGACGAGCAAAGATAAGGTTAGAAAAGCTCAAATCTTTCGTTAGTTTTTCAGCGGCCCCCTCTCCATAGGGGTAAAAACGCACAACTCCACCTCCATCCTCAAGCTTTCCATAGCCAGACACGCCACCAAGCATGGCCTTGTCTGTAATTTCCGCCAAACAATCTTTTTCAAAGCCAGAACGACAATACAACACCAAAAAACTCATCAGAGACACACCTTTAATAACCCCCAGATGGGAACCGCCCCACCCGTTTTGCGGGCCATAATATCAATCTCCGGAAACTTTATCATCTTGAAATCAGGGCTACACTGTAAGGTATACCCATAGACTGCCTGAGAAACCTGCATGCCGAACAAACCAAAAGTCATGGTTGTTGACGATGATGATATTAGTCAAACGCTTATCGAAGGTATCTTAGAGGAATCATTCGACCTGACTTTCGCGTCTTCAGGCAACGAATGCCTCGATAAACTACAGTCAAGCGCAACAGAAGTCGTGCTGCTTGACGTCAACATGCCCGGCATGAACGGGCTCGAAGTTTGCCGAGCCATCAGGATGCTAGAGCAGCACCAGAATATCCCCATTATCTTTGTATCCGCCTCCGATACTAAAGAAGAAATTATCGCAGGCTATGAAGCTGGGGCAGATGACTACATCACCAAACCACTTCACCATGATGCGCTATTAGCCCGAGTGGAAATGAATGCACTACAGGCCCGCACACAAGCGCACATACAGAACACCCTGACAGGGACATCCCCTGAGTCAATCAACCGTCAATTCATTAATTCCCCAGTCTTCCAATTTATTGATTTAAGCAGCCAAGCAGCCACCTACGAAGATCTGGCCCGAGCTATATTTGAAATAACCACCCACATGGAACTCTCTTGCCTAATCCAGATTGTAGGCCCTTATGACACCTGCCACTTTTCTGATGACGGGACGATCAAACCCATTGAGCCCAGCATCATTCAACAAATGAAAAGTCAGGGCCGCTGCTGCTCTTTTGGCCAACGGTTGATTATCAACTATCCCGAGATATCGTTGTTTGTTAGGAACATGCCTCTAAACGATGAATTACGCAATGTTCAGATAAAAGAAGCATTACTCCATGTTGTACGTTTAGCCGATTCCAGACTCGAAACCATTCAGCTTAAGAACACGCTGGAAAAAGATTGCGAAGGGTTACGGCAAAGCCTACGCGCATCCTCAGAAACGCTTGGCTTTATTCATCAAGATTTTTGCCGTCATACGAAAAAAGTCAACGAAGTATTGGATAGCATTGGCACTGACATGCTCAGCAGTTTAGAAACCCTGCACCTAACCTGTGAACAGGAGGAGTTCATTACTGGAATTGTACATAACAAGATGAACAATCTGCTCCAACTCAACAACAAATCACTGCAAATAGAAGAGAGTATGCTGCACTTTATTGAAGAGCTATCCAAAAACTAAACACTAAACTCAACCTGACATTGATTTAATACCACATTGCCTTGCTGCGTCTCTACTTGCATAGTCGCCAAACCGTCCCGTACCCGCCATATTTTAGTAATTACTTCATCCCCCATATACACTTGATCGGAAAACCGTCCCGTCATCGAGATGAACTTACCTGGATCTCCAGCACACAATGCTTGCAATGCAGCTCTACCCGCAAAGCCATAAGTGCAAAGCCCATGAAGAAAGGGCTTGTCGAAACCACCGAATTTGGCAAAATTAGGATCAATGTGAATAGGGTTTCTATCCCCAGTTAACCGGTAGAGAGCCGCCTGTTCCTCGCGAGTTACATCGTTTATTACATGGTCAGGTACACGATCAGGGGGCAATAGTTCAGTAGCGCTCGAACTTGGCCCCCGCTCACCTCCAAACCCTCCCGCACCTCTGATAAAAAGCGTTGCATGCGTGGTATACAGTGGCCCTTTCGTATCACTAACCTGACACTCAACGCCAATAACCGCCGCCTTACCCTTATCCCACACCTCGACCACTCGCCCTACGCCTGTTGCCTTGCCTTTTGCGGGAATTTCCCTGTGAAGGGTTATCTTCTGCTCCCCATGCAACAACATGGCTAGATTGAAGGTGATCTTGGACATCACACCGCCAAGGATATTTAGCCCTGAAACAACACTGTACGTTGGCAATACTTTCGGCCCTCTGGCCTCATAAATAAAGTCCAATTCTGTCTCTGGCTTGCACCCCACCGCCAACCCATACAACTGCACATCCTGTTCTCCCCATGAAAACTCAACGGGGTCTGATGTCAGCCCAACTAGCTCGCTTGATATTTTCTCGCCCACGATATTTCTCCATGTGATTATCGACGCAGTGAACTTCAGCTTAGCGAGGCAATTTTTCATCGCCAATGACCAATATGCTCAATCTCATGAACAATCCAGCCACATGACTTTTTATTAGGCATAAAAAAACCCGCCTGTTGGCGGGTTTTTTACATTCTTAGAAAATTACGCAGTAATTTCTAGAATTTGCTTTTGAAGCTCGATCTGAGGACCAGATGGCTGTGCAGTTTGCATCGCCATTAGCTTGCTCATATCGCCTTCAACTTTAATCTGACCGCTCATGAAGCCTTGCATTCCAGCAGACTGGTCGTTCTCAATGAACAAACGACGAGCTAGGTCTTCAGGAAGAACTAGAGTAGTTGGAGCTCCGTCTTGGTGACCTTTCTTCATGTTACCGCCATCTAGACACAACTCAACGTCGCCGCCTTCAGCATCAGAAACAGTTACGTTAAGTACAAGATCAGCCAATGCTGCAGGTACTTCTAAATCGCCAGCAGCAGCAATTAGCTCTTCTACTTTTGCGAACCACTCATCGGATAAAAACTTTAAACTCATCTATCTTCTCCTTCATTATTGTCAGCTTCTATACCATTAGGTAGAAGCAATTTACTGCGTATCAACAAAAGACATACGGATGGTTTCGACGCCCCCAGAGCAATGCATCTAAGCATAGACTGGTCCTCACAAACGCGGCACATAATTTTAGCAAAATATTGCTCGTTCTCACGAATGCTATGTTGATAGACAAACAGCTTGGTTGGACTGCTCAAAACCTAGCCAAGCTACAGTTATGAGATATTCTCCCCCCATCTTGGAGAAACGTTCAAACGTTTGTCCAAGACTGTTATTCCTACCATATAAAAACAGTTTCCAATTTACAATAGCCATTCTTTCCATCGCCATGGTTTTTTTAGTCAACCACAATCCTGTCACAACACATTGATTTATATGTACATAATCCCAAACTACGGCTAAAAAGGGGGGTATCAAATAAAACATGAGCAAAAAAACGTCATAAATCACCTCTTTTTTGGCGGGTAGTACAGTCTATTTCATAACAGCACACAGCATTTTCGGCATTGGCCTCAGCAAACCACTCTTTTTTGGTCGCATTAATGTACATCAATACCCTCTGCAAATTGCCACGCCAAAGCCGCTCAAAAACTACACTGCGTGATTACTCAATCCATTCTTCTATGAATTCTTTTCACACTTATGCAATCACCAGTACAACTTTCTGTCAGATTACTTGTCACAACCGCGCACCATATTGGACCAATAATCCGTCCTGATTAATAATTAACATGAGTATTTACAATACGTTACATTCAAGACAAATAACCCCTGTTGTAACACGCACAACTAGACATCACCTCACGTCGTACGTCGCACCATATCTGCACACAAAAAAGTAAAGCGTTAATAGAAATATAAACTCCCAATTATGGAGTCTGCTTATATAATCTAAAAAAGACTAAATTCACTGACAAAAATCAAGATTACGACACTATTTTCCTCTATACTTCCGCTGCCTCCAAAGTGCCGAACAATTATCGTTCAATCGAGAGGTAAATATCAGGTGTAAAATCAGTAAATTATAGGAATATCACTCCATGAGTAATAGCGACCTTACCGCGCCTCAATACAATTTCACTGTAGTTAAACAGTTTACTGTGATGACTGTAGTTTGGGGTATTGTTGGTATGTTAGTCGGGGTAATCATTGCAGCGCAGTTAGCGTGGCCAGCCCTCAACTTCGACCTACCTTGGCTAACCTATAGCCGGTTACGTCCTCTACATACAAATATCGTTATCTTTGCATTCGGTGGCTCAGCACTTTTCGCCACGTCGTTATATGTAGTGCAGCGCACCTGTCAGACAACCCTTTTCGCCCCTAAGCTTGCCAAGTTTGTTTTTTGGGGGTGGCAGCTTGTCATCATCGCCGCTGCAATCACCTTGCCATTGGGTTTCACCACAACAAAAGAATATGCCGAACTAGAATGGCCCATCGATATACTCATCGAAATCGTTTGGATCAGTTACGCTATTGTATTTTTTGGTACAATTATGACGCGACAAACATCACATATCTACGTTGCAAACTGGTTCTACGGTGCATTCATTCTTTGTATTACCATACTACACACAGTTAACAGCATGGAAGTGCCGGTCTCACTTTGGAAGTCATACTCTGTCTATTCAGGTGCAACTGACGCCATGATTCAATGGTGGTATGGCCACAATGCCGTGGGGTTCTTCTTAACCGCGGGATTCCTAGGAATGATGTATTATTTTATTCCCAAACGTGCAGAGCGTCCGGTCTATTCTTATCGCCTGTCCATTGTCCATTTTTGGTCGCTAATCTCTCTCTATATGTGGGCTGGCCCGCACCACCTTCACTACACAGCCCTTCCTGATTGGACTCAATCGTTAGGCATGGCTTTCTCGCTTATATTGTTAGCGCCATCTTGGGGTGGAATGATCAACGGTATCATGACGCTTTCTGGCGCATGGGAAAAATTGCGCGATGACCCCGTCATTCGTTTTATGGTAGTTGCCCTCTCCTTCTACGGCATGTCAACGTTTGAAGGCCCAATGATGGCTATCAAGACCGTCAATGCATTATCTCATTATACCGACTGGACAGTTGGCCACGTACACTCTGGCGCGCTGGGTTGGGTTGCCATGATCTCTATTGGCGCAACCTATTGCCTTATCCCGTGGTTATGGAATACCAAAGAAATGTACAGCCTTAAGCTTGTTAACATTCATTTCTGGTTAGCCACCATCGGTACTGTACTTTACATCGCATCAATGTGGGTTGCTGGCATTACTCAAGGCCTCATGTGGAGAGCCATTAACGATGACGGTACGCTGACTTACACTTTCGTTGAAGCACTTAAAGCAACTTATCCTTATTACGTCATTCGCTGGGTAGGCGGCTTATTATTCTTGTCAGGTATGTTCTTCATGGCCTTCAATACATGGAAAACCATTCGTGGTGCAAGCCAAACATCCACTGACGCTGCAGCACAACCTGCGTAAGGAAATTCATTATGGCTAAATCCCATCAAGCAGTAGAAACCAATATCGGGCTAATGATTGTCTTCACTCTGATTGCCCTTAGTTTTGCCGGTCTGGTCGAAATAGTGCCGTTATTTTTTCAAGATCAGACAACCAAGCCGATTGAGGGTCTCAAACCTCACGACGCACTCGCTCTCGAAGGGCGTGACGTATATATCCGTGAAGGCTGCCATGTCTGTCACTCCCAGATGATCCGCCCTTTCAGGGCAGAGACTGAACGCTACGGGCACTATAGCGTTGCTGGCGAATCCGTATATGAGCACCCATTCCTATGGGGCTCTAAGCGCACCGGACCTGATCTTGCCCGTGTAGGAAAGCGCTACAGCGATGAGTGGCATCGTGTTCACCTAGTCAACCCAAGAGATGTGGTGCCTGAATCCAATATGCCCGGCTTTCCGTGGCTTGAGGAGAACGTACTCACTGGAGAGATGACGGGTAGAAAGATGACCGCACTGCGTTCAGTGGGTGTGCCATATACCGATGAAGATATCGCGGGTGCTCAAGCAGTGGTACAAGACAAAACTGAAATGGATGCACTCATCCATTACTTGCAAAATTTGGGAACCGTTTTAGCGTTCAAAAGGTAATACACCATGGACATAAACTTCCTTCGCGGAATTGGCACTGTGCTCTTCATGATCTCGTTTTTCTGGATCACTTGGTGGGCATATAGCAAAAAACAACAATCGTCGTTTGACGACGCGGCCAACTTGCCGTTTGCTGACGAGCCGCACATTAATACGCCCAATAAGAAAGGGAATGGAGATACAGAATCATGAACGAAATGAGTAGTTTCTGGAGCGGCTGGATAACGTTTATCGCTCTGCTGAACATTTTTCTTTGCGTGTGGATGCTTTGGTGGTGTCAACGCAAGCATGACGACGATGTGCCTGAAGGCGAAAGCATGGGCCATAGCTTTGATGGTATAGAGGAATTTAACAACCCACTACCCCGCTGGTGGCTGGGGATGTTCTACGCTGGCATCGTATTTGCTCTTCTCTATTTAATGCTTTACCCAGGATTAGGCGCCTACAAAGGCGCACTTGGTTGGACTGCGGTCAATCAATGGGAACGTGAGATACAAAAAGCAGATAACCGTTATGATCGCATCTTCGAAGATTACGCAAAAGTGTCCATCGAAGATCTTTCCAAAGACCCTGAAGCCGTCAAAGTTGGGCAGCGTTTATTCGGTAATAACTGCGCGCTTTGTCACGGCTCTGACGCACATGGTGCTCCAGGCTTCCCTAACCTTACAGATACCGACTGGCTGTATGGCGGAGACCCTGAAACAATCAAGAAAACGATCACTTTTGGTCGTAATGGCAACATGCCAACAATGGCAGCAGCGGTAGGTGACACTGCTGACATTAAAAACGTAGCGGCCCACGTACTCAGCCTCAGCGGTCGTAAAGGCTCTGGCGACGCCGAAGCTGGACGCGCTAAGTTCGCACTCTGTGCTGCATGCCACGGCCAAGACGCAAAAGGAAACAAAATGTTAGGAGCGCCTAATTTGACGGACAATGTATGGCTACACGGTGGTGACGAAGCCAGCATCATTGAAACCATCACTAATGGACGATCCGGCGCGATGCCAACGTTTAAGGACAAGCTGAGCGAAGAAAAAATTCATGTGCTTGCCGCATATGTATATAGTTTGAACAAGTAAGCCCTGATCAGTGCGCTCCCTTAGGTTCAGTTTTACATTCGAACCACAGAGAGCGCGCTCATTTTCCTATACACTGCTATTAATCGACTAAGATATATTTATCAAGCTTTTTGACGTTATCGACAGAGATTTTGATAAACCTATTTTATAACGTGCGCATCTTATTTCTATCAACACCACTAACAAGGCAGGACACAAGAAAGAATGTATGCGTAATTATTAACGAGTCATATTGCTCATGTCTGATGCAAAAAAGATCCCCACCGCTGATGTGTCGGTAGACCCGACTGAATTCTATCGAAAAAGAGAAAAAATCTATCAACGTAACCCTTCCGGTTTTTTCCAAACCATAAGGGTAGTTACCATTTGGATCACGCTAGGCGTCTACTTTCTCGGCCCTTGGTTGACCTGGAATGGCCGGCAAGCGGTATTATTTGACCTTCCAGATCGAAAATTCTATATTTTTGGTATGACCTTCTGGCCTCAAGATTTTATCCTTCTATCTTGGCTACTGATCATTGCGGCTTTTGCCCTCTTCTTCTTCACAGTCCTAGCGGGTCGCCTTTGGTGTGGCTACACATGCCCCCAAACAGTATGGACCACTTTTTTCATGTGGATTGAACACGTCAGCGAGGGCGACCGACACCAGCGTATTCGCCTCGATGCACAACCTTGGTCAATTAAGAAGCTCATCAAAAAAGGCACAAAACACTTCTTCTGGATACTACTTTCTCTGTTTACCGCCTTCACTTTCGTGGGTTACTTTGCCCCCGTAAAAGAACTGCTAATCAACACCGCCTATCTTAACCTCGACCCTTGGGCGATTTTTTGGTTATCTTTTTTTACTATAGCGACCTACATGAACGCGGGGTGGTTGAGAGAGCAAGTCTGTATCTACATGTGCCCCTACGCTAGGTTTCAAGGCGTCATGTTCGACAAGGATACGCTTCAAGTCACCTACGACACCAAACGCGGAGACCCGCGAGGTAAACGAAAAAAGACCGCAGACCCCAAACAAGAGAATCTAGGCGACTGCATTGACTGTAAGCTATGTGTCCAGGTTTGCCCTACCGGTATCGATATTCGTAACGGCCTACAGTACGAGTGTATCGGGTGCGCCGCCTGCATCGATGCATGTGATTCAATCATGGATCAAATGGGGTATGACCGTGGCCTTGTACGTTACTCAAATGAACATGCAATACAAGGTGAAAAATCATCAATTCTTCGCCCAAGACTCGTCGCCTACGCAATTATACTTTGTATAATGATCCTAGGATTCATTGGCACTTTATTTAGCCGCGTCCCGCTGGAAGTCGATATTATCAGGGACCGTAACCAACTCTATCGCACCAATATCGACGGGGACATTGAAAATGTATACACCCTTAAAATAATCAACAAGACCCAGGAGCTCCACAGCTACCGTATCAGCCTTGCGGGGCTAGAAGGATTAACGCTAGACACTCCAGAAACAATCACTGCCCTGCCGGGTGAGCTGGTTGTTGTCCCAACCACCGCACACATATCCCCTGGTGCCCTTAAACGGCCCAGTACAAAAATTCAATTTCATGTTGAAGCTTTAGACGATCCTAGCTTACAAACAGAAGAAGAAAGCCGGTTCCTTGGGCCTATTCCTAAACGATAATGCCATAAGAGCAATTATGATGAACACACCTGAAGTCACCGCCTGGTACAAACAATTTTGGCCATGGCTAATAATATTCTTCCCTGCCTCAGCGGTTGTTGCAGGTACTATCACCGTGATAATAGCTGTACAGAATAGCGACACCCTTGTTAAAGACAACTGGTATAAAGATGGCCTAGCCATCAATCAAGAGCTTGATAAGCAAATCGCTGCCAAACGAATGGGGATTGCGGCACACATCACAATCAACAGAGAAAATAACCAGCTCATTTTGTCACTAGACAATATTGATCCGGCCAATATCCGCACTATAAACGTCGTGTTGGTACACCCAACTCAGCCAGAAAAGGACGCACAGTACCAAGCCTTTTTCACCCCAACAGGCAATTACGTCGCCCAACTACCAGCAATCCCCGCCGGTTTTTTCCATCTCCGAATTGACGCTGATAACACTGAATGGCAACTGACTGGCGGCATCAACTTTTCAAACACCGAATCTGCCACGATCCAACCGAAATAATGCGTAGATATTCCGGGCAACCCTTGTGACCATTGATTGCTACCATTGCGGCTTACCCTCACAGGAACCGATACAATACACACTTATCATCCTAGGAAAAGAAAGAGTGATGTGCTGCCCTGGGTGTGAGGCTATTGCTGGTAACATCGTTGAACTCGGCATGGAGAGCTATTACAAACATAGACAGATTACTGCCTCAGCAACCTCCCAAGGGGAGATCATACCGGACTTCCTCCAACAACAAGAACTGTGGAACGAAGAGTCAATTCAACAGCAATATGTGCGCAAGATCAGCCACCCTGCTGACGCCAGTGACGGCCAGCAATTTCGTGCGATTACGTTAATGATCTCCGGTATTACTTGCGCAGCCTGCGTATGGTTAATTGAAAAACAACTACAAACCTCAACCGGCATATCCAAGAGCACTGTCAACCTTTCTAGCCAACTAGCCGAAGTCGAATGGGATACCACCAAGACTTCCCTGAGCGATATCCTCCATTCAATTCATAAAATCGGTTACCGAGCAGAGCCCTACAGTCCAAAAAAACAAGAAACACTTATCGCCAAAGAGAACAAGCAAGCACTTTCCCGAATCGCTGTCGCGGGACTTGGTACGATGCAGGTCATGATGCTCGCGGGCGGTCTTTATTTGGGAGCCTTCCAGGGTATTGCAACCGAGCATGCTCATTTCTTACGATGGGTTAGTGCGATTATATGTATACCCGTGTACTTCTTCTCTGGCGCCCCTTTTATTCAAGGCGCTATACGCAATATTCGCACCCGTCACGCGGGTATGGACATCCCGATATCTATCGCCATATCGGCAGCTTTTTTCGCAAGCATCTGGTCTGTCATTACACACGGTCAAGAAGTCTATTTTGACTCCGTCTGTATGTTTATTCTATTTTTGTCCGTCGGGCGATATTTAGAGATGCGTGCTCGCCACCGCTCCCTTATCAGTACCATTCGCCTTGCCCATAGCACAACCCTAATGGCAACACTGATCATCGACGATGGCACTCAGAAAAACGTGCTGGCAGAACACCTGCTGCCAGGTGACCGCGTACTTATCAAACCTGGAGACACCATTCCAGGAGACGGAGAAATCATCCAAGGCACATCTAGCATTAACGAATCTATGCTAACGGGCGAAGAGCTACCTGTACCTAAATCAATCGGCAGCATGGTGACCGGCGGAACCGTCAATGTTGAACATCCGCTAACCGTCATCATCCAGCACAGCAATAAAGATAGCGTACTCAACGCTTTGCAATTACTTCTTGAAAAAGCGCAAAGCCACAAACCGAAAATCACACTGCTCGCAGACAAAGTTTCTCGTTACTTTGTATTATCAGTTCTACTCGTGTCCATTGCGGTCTATTTAACTTGGTACAGTATCGAGCCATCTTCTGCCTTTTGGATTACGTTATCCGTGCTGGTCATCACCTGCCCTTGCGCTCTGTCTTTAGCAACACCCGCCGCCATCACCTCCTCCGTCTCTACATTGGCTAACCTTGGCTTCCTCACGCCAAACCAACGATTCTCAGAATCATTACATAAGACAACAGATATTGTCTTTGACAAGACAGGAACGCTTACCAGTGGTGACTTTCGAATTGCCGACAGCTATTTATACCCAAACGTCGGCTTAACATACGAAACAGCGAGCAATATTGCCGCACAACTTGAAAGTCACTCTGGGCACCCTATCGCCAGTGCATTTACCCATTTGTCTACCACCAATCTTTCCCCCCCTCTAGAAAACATCACAACCCACAATGGCCTCGGGATCGAGGCGCAGCAGCACAACACACACTATTTCATAGGAAGCTTCGCGTTTGTCACCAGGCATCTGAATCCCAAGCCGATAGACGAAGCACTGGAAGGTCAATGGGTTTGGCTAAGTAGCGACGAAAACCTATTGGCTCGCTTTAAAATTGAGGACAGCCTTCGTGAAGACAGCCCTCAATTAATTGATTTCCTGCACTCACAAAACTACCAACTACACATCCTCAGTGGCGACAATAGCAGCCACCCACAGAAAATCGCCCACACTCTGGGAATTGATAGGGTTATCTCTGGGGCATCGCCAAGCGACAAACTCAATTACATCCAAAGCCTGCAACAACAAGACAAGACAGTCCTAATGGTTGGTGACGGTCTAAACGACGCTCCTGTCTTAGCCGCAGCAAATTGTTCAATTTCCATGGCAAACGGCGCAGATCTGACAAAACGCGCCGCTGATGGGTTATTGCTCAACCATAAAATCAGTGCACTCGTTGATATATTCAATATTGTCTATAAAACAAATACTATTATTAAGCAGAACCTCACTTGGGCACTTGCTTACAACGCATGCGCCCTACCTGCCGCTGCGCTTGGATGGGTCCCCCCATGGCTAGCCGCAATCGGTATGTCTACAAGCTCTTTAATCGTCGTGCTCAACGCATTAAGACTAAAAAGCAGCGTCACCAATAATGCAGAACAGGGCTCCTCATAATGGACATCATTTACCTATTAATACCTCTAGCCCTCATGCTTTTGGCATTAGCAATTGCGGCATTCTTGTGGGCAATCCGGAACGGTCAATTTGACGATTTAGAAAAAGAAGCGCATCGTATTCTTTTCGAGGAAGACACTGAACCCGACACCGTAAAAAACCCACCCGACCCAAAAACCAAATCATAATAGAGCCTTCTAGAAGCAATATGATCGATAACACTACCTTAAGTTTTCTTACCGCATTTAGTATTGGCTTTCTCGGTAGCCTACACTGCGTTGGTATGTGCGGTGGCATTAGCAGCGCTCTAGCAACAGCGACGCCGCCTCCAACAGTGCACTTATCGCCACTTAGAACCATCACCAGAAAACTAAGCTTTCAATTTTTTTATAGTACAGGCCGACTTCTTAGCTACATGACAGCTGGAGCCATCGTTGGCGGCATTGGAACATCGATTAGCTTATTAACCGGTGGGCACGGTGTATCTATTCTTCGCCTTTTAGCTGGGGTAATGATGATATTACTTGGCTTTTACATTAGCGGGTGGTGGATGGGGCTTTCTAAGTTAGAGCGTGCGGGCAGTACACTTTGGAAGCGCATCCGTCCACTAACGACACCACTCATGCCCGTGGACAATTTACTAAAAGCAGGGGCGCTCGGGGCGCTATGGGGATGGCTGCCCTGCGGTCTCGTGTATAGCGGGCTTGCCTGGACAATGACCGCTGGCAACCCCATTGATAGCGCGCTACTTATGTTATTTTTTGGCATAGGAACGCTACCGGCAATGATCGGTGTCGGCTTTTTTGGCGGGCTACTTTCTGATATAGCTCGGTCGAAAAAAACCCGCTCTTTTGCAGGCATCATCATGATCATTTATGGCGGCTGGACACTATGGGGCAATCTCCGCATGATGACCCATGATCAGCATCAGCAGCATCACGACAGTCCCATCACACAAGATGAGGAAATTGATCACAGTAAAATGCTCCACCATTAAACATGCTTTAATTTAGCGAATATAATTCCTTTCATTATCAGTAGATTGCACTAGCATTAAAGTTAAGTGCAGATAAAAAGGAAGCCTTATGGGCATTTTTGCGCAAGATTTTAAAGATGCAGTTATACATCCCACCCTCACGCAAATCGATCAATGGTCTCCTGCGACAGAAGCCCTTCTACTCGGTACCGCAGCCATCATGTCCAATCTAGGCTCAACACTCCATACAGAACAAGATAATCGTCAATACGGCATTTACCTAACCGATAAAAAAACTCACCGAAAAGTCTGGGACGAATACCTTGCGTTTGATTGTGACCTAGCAAGTAAAGTACGTGGATTTGCATCTCAACGCCTATTCTTAGTCGACCCAGAACAGGAGCTAGTAACCAATCTTGCCTACGCAACGGCGATTGCTTGGGCGACCTATCGAATTAGCACAAAAAATCTTCCCCAAGACCCGACCAACTTACCCGCACTTGCCCAATGCTGGTTTGATCATTACCCCCACGCCAACATCAACCTTGCTCAGCAAGAAAAAACTATCGAGTACTTTGTCACAAACATGCAGCTAATGAATCAAATGCCACCGGGACAACCTTTACTTGTCGCGTAGGAGCGTATTCAACTTGCGATCTGATCAGTCGCAGTGAGTTCGTATTCATTCTTGCCCGTAAAAAACAATGGCTCCACATCTTTCATGACGCGTTTAATCGCATCCCTCGAATCCACATCAGCCTCAGGCATCAACGTATTCGTTGCAACACTAATACGAATGCCAGCCTGTCTAATTTCTTCATCCTTGAGAATTGTAATAGATGACAATCCCTGACGAAGCTTTTTCATCCGCCGATTGATCTCAGTATTCGAGGCGTTTGACAACAGAATACAAAACCGTCCACCTGAAATTCGTGATGCTACATCATCACTCTCGAACAGGATCTTTTTGATCTGCCGGGCTACAGATTTTAAAATATCATCTCCAGCATCTGACCCACGCATCTGATTTAGCTTCTTCAGAGACTCAATACTTATGGCCACTAGCGCCGATTCCTTTCGATTCTGAAACGCTCGATTCCACTTATCCAACACCGCATCCTCAAACGTACGGCGATTAAGAAGATGAGTCACAGGGTCCTCTGCTAAACGATCTTTGAGCTGGCAGTTCAATAGCTTCAGCTGATCTCTTTCCATACTCATCAATAATGATTGAAGATAATGCTCTCGTGTGCTTCTCTCCATTCGATAGCAAATCACTAACGATAACAAAGTACCTGAAAGCAAAAGAAACTCGATAAAAACCCATTCCTGGATTGTCGAGCCATCTAAATAAAGTGCTACGTTCGACGCCAACAGTAATATCACACTACCAAAAAATGAGCTTACCAAGGGCGTCCTAATCAGTGCGAACATAAATATCTCAACAAAGATGATCGCAGAATAAAAAATATGCTTGTAAGGAGCGGGATAGTGCATGCAAAAAGACAGTATCACCAACGTCGCCACAAACGCATTGAGATTCACTAAGATGTGCTGGTAGACAAGGCGCCTGGAACGAACAACATAAACATAGGTAATAAGTAGTAGGGCTATAGACCCCACCCGACCCAATTCCAATAGCGGGGGCACTTCCAACCCGACAAACCACTGAACCGCATACACAGAGCCAAACAACAGGGCAGCAAACAATGTCGCGAAACGAATGCTGTCCCTGTACCAAAGACCATGTGACTGCTGAAAAGCATGCTCCATTAACGTCGAAAAACGCAAATTGAACGCGGATGCTTCCCGCAAAGACGATAATTCATCAACTACTTGGTGGTATTTTCTATTTTCCACAGCCAATCTCATTATATCGACACAAAAGATCAGCGTTTATACCAATTATATTTGGGGTTTTCTATCAATAGTTCGTAACAGTTGGTTATCTCTCAAAGCCCGCCCTGCCTAACAAAATTAACCTAATCACTATCGAGTAGAGACACTTGCTGGGGTATGACTACCTTTGCAGTTTGGTTTCTCCCTTGGCTCTTCGCTTGATACAGCGCTTCATCTGCCATCGCGACCAGATCCTGCTTATTATAGGGCTCAACAGGTATCATTGCCGCCGCCCCAACACTCACCGTCACATAGGGCGACACACTAGAGTTTGGATGCTCAATCAACAAGCTTTCTATCGCATCGCACACAGATTCCGCCAATCGGTTAGCCTCATCGATATTCAAGGCTGGCAGCACAACCGCAAACTCTTCACCACCGTATCGCGCGACCAAATCACCGGGACGCCTCATAATCTGACCAATGCGTGTTGCGACTCGCTGAATACAACTATCACCATTAAGATGACCTAAGCTATCGTTATACGCTTTGAAAAAATCGATATCTACCATCAATATTGCAATACTATAATTTCTGCGTTTCGCTCGCCGCCATTCCTGATCGAGTACTTGATCTAAATACCGTCGATTAGCGATATTGGTTAGCGGATCAACGTCCACCAGGGTTTTTAACTTTTCATTCGCCTTTCTCAGCTCGTTGTTCTTTCTCTGTATAAGGATCTTTTGGAGGAATTCCCGCCGAATCGTGCGCTCGTAGGTATACACTGCCACCAAGCATAGAGATACAGCAATAACATTTAACCATAGATAATACGTCACGAGAGGGTTGGCTTCCGTCATAGGTAACAACGCAAAAGCGGATGCAAGGATATAAATACTTGCCGTTAATGCCGCGTAGTTAAAATGCAACCTGGTAATGGTTAACCCCCCCATGATCATCGCCAGCAAACTACTAATGTACGCATGTACTGCCACCCCACCCACAAATGTCACCATCCACAATGTCGTTATTACTAGCATTAGGATGCCAGCGGTAATAAAGATTTGTAGATATTCCTCTACCCAGCGCCCCCTAGCAACGAACCACAGCATACACAGCACAGGGGCCCCTACCAGATAACGGACCATCCAGACGTTGGATGCCGCCTCTCCCAATAGAAACCAGTCGACAACGCCATACAAGATATAGCAGACAATTAACACGACCAAAAGACTTCTGACGTAACGACGGTCTCGGCGGGCATAGATTCGACGGTAGCGATTTTCTAAGGCCTTATTAAAACGCAAATGCAATGCATTCGAATAAAAATCACCTTCTATCCGATCATTGATAATATCATCATTTTCTTCTTTCACAGGATCCACTTACTTATTGTTATTATTTCACTCGCTCCGTGAATCATTGTACCGCCACACCTAGCGCTGAATCACAAATGTACCCGACGAGTGTATCGCCGGATTGCTCACTACTTCGTTTTTGAATCCGCCCATCACCCCTTCCGGCGTATTCCCAATCAAAACACCATTAATTTCACCACTCGCTGCCTGCAACCCTAATCCACCGTTATAAGACCCCGTACCGGTGCCACTCAGCTTACTATCCACCCCCACACCACTATAGGACATATTCCAAACACCGATGCCGGTGTAATTCAGTTGAGCAGTAAAGTTACCCGTGGCAAAGTCCATATCTATATACGCTACCCCTGGCGTGCTCAGTGCAACACCGGATTCAAAACCTTGAAACGCCACCACTGTATTATAGTTGCTCAAACTAACCTCGCTAGCAATCGCGGAGGCATCTGTAGCACTCCCCACCACCCAGGTTACAGGGTCAACCACCCCAACTGATGCAGTCCCACTTGAAGCATCAAAATAGGCTGCCGCTGAATCTCCGACCGAGGCATTCCAAACACCCCAATCGACCGATTTACCGCCCACCACCGCAGAAAAATAGACCGGAAACACGTCCCTTCGTCGAATCACCGCATTGGCATTTGATGCATCAAAATCTTTAAAAATGAAATCGCCATTAAGAGGCCCGTTCGCTTTCCCCACAAATATGCCATTCGCCCACTGCGTTTCTCGATCAATAGTCAGTACCCCAACTCGATCTAAGCTATTTGCCTCTTGTGTCGTTAGCCGAAAATCTTGATTAGCATCGATGCCAACACTATCAACGATTCCATCTATTACCGGGTGAATCCCATCAGGGTGATGATGCTCTGGTCCATCACCCCCATCAAAGCCCTGCCGTGTCGGCTTAACAAATTCGGGTTCTGGGGAATGATGGCCCAATGGTTTTACAGACTGGTGCTGATCTCCCATAAGATTGCCCATCTCCCCCACTCCATCTTCTCTAGCTTCCCTGCGTGGCATTTGTTTTTCAGAAGCCACCTTTGGGGCTCTCAGCTGAGCTACATGAACCCCGCGAACTCCCATTGGCGGAATCAGCCACCCTTCCGGTATTTTTGTTGCCTGCGTAACCATTGCAAATCGATAATCATCATTCACACCAATATCAAGTATCCCCCCATCATTTTCGATAGAGACACTGCCATCCCAAACCGCAACCCCAAGGCTATCCGTTAATATCGCCTCATAATGAGTCCCTCGAATACCAATAGTCGCCAATGGTGTATCCACTCGATAATCCGCTGAGTTCTGCTTACCTATCACTCCAGAAATTGCCCTAAAACCACCCTTAACTAGGGTAAAAAAACTCCGCTGCCTCCCCGTCTCGCCCTCCTTATATCGAAACTGATTTATCATCAGTGAGGTATCTTCATTGAGGGCTATCACCCCGCCATCCTTAAACTTTACCTGCGCTCTTCCTGACGATCCCGTCACGAGCGTATCACCCTCAAACACCTTTGATCGCCGCTTCAATTCTCTCTCTTTGGCGTGCCTTCTGATTGCCACAACCTCGCCGGATGCCACGATAATAAAACCTGCGACAGTCGGATCATTATTCGGCAATGCCTCAGCCCTAACACAAACCAATAGAGCCAGTGCAACAGACAAACTGACCCATTGATTGATTGAAAGTTTTCTACCAGCCAATACCCTTCGATATGTGATCATCGCTCCACCTTATGCCACCGCCTAATCTACGATATAACGAAATGTCATTTGCCATTTCGTTCGCTCATAATCATAAATAACGGTATTGGAATCATTGTCAGTGTAAGAAACATCTGTACTCAGCACGAACGAACGAGAATATCGCCACCGCGCACCCAAAATGAGCTCCCAAAAAACATCCTCTCTCCTGTCTTCAAAAAAACCTGAGTCATGATAGGTCGATAATTGGGAGGTGCCATATAAATACCCACTCAATTTTGAGCCAAACATATACTCCGCGGATAAACGAACACCCCCATAGGTTCTTCCATTCACAGCCACATCCCGCTCATGCTCCTCTGCCAACATGACACTACCAAACAACCGAATAGGCATGCGGGGAGTCGTATAGCCGACCCCACTCCCCAAAAGCAATAGATCAGTATCTCTCTCAATGTCCTCTTTGTAGCGCTGAATAGATAACACACCAAAATTCAGCCAGTCCAATTGCGCACTTAAGGGTCGAGTCACATCTAGCGCTAATGACACGCTATACCGCAGCATCTCGCCATCCAATAACACCCCCTGATAACTCAAGGGGATTCTAAATTGGGAAATCCCAGAACGAAACAGATAACCTGCACTCACGTTAAGGGTGTCGATGTTATAGTCACCACTGTCACGGTAAGCCAACCGGCGGTAGCTGGCCGTTAAAAATTGAGCCCTTTTGGTGTTGATAGGCCGCGTGATACTGAACTGTGTTTCGATATCACTGTATTCACTACCCTGCGCTTGCTGCTCCTTATCTATCGAAATAGTATGCTCTGGCTGGCCACTTTCAACTACAACATTAAGGCCGGGGATTGGATTAGTATAATCTTCAGTTGTTGCACTGTTTATATTACTGGAATGACCCACTCGAGCAACCAGCACAACACTAGAGGCTGTACGCTGTGATTTCTCTCTCGCCGTTAACATATCGAGATAAACGTATATCCTGCTCGCAACTAAAGGCGGAGGTGAAGCGGCCAATACCCGTTCAAATTGTGCTCGTGACTCCACATAATCAGCCAATAGAAAATGCGCTCGAGCCATTTCCAATCGTGCCCGATAGGCATTAGGATTAACAATTAACAACCGATCAAACGCTAAAATCGCTTCGGCCAAATGACCTAATTCAAGTGCCGCTAACCCATAATACAAGTCAAATTGAGGCTCCCCCTCATAATCTTCCTGCCACTTTTTTGCTAAGGTGTATGCCTCTACAAAACGCTGTTGCTGAGATAAACGTTGAAGATCATCTGGTACAGCGGCTCTCAGGCCCCCTCCCCATAACAATGCTGCAAACCAAATTACAGCCCAAAACCTGTGTGGATTACGCCTCTTTGCCATTTTATGCCCAGCTTTACCAATATCTCGATAAATTATAGACAACCAACAACAACCTGGGAGGGTAAAGAGCTATTTAGAACCAAAAGCGCCACCTATAATAGGTGGCGCTTTTCAGTCGGCTCAGTCAATCGTTAGACTACATCAATGCAATAGGGCAAACATCTTTCGACGGTACTTCGATGTCAAAGGGTTCTCAGTGCCCAAATAATCAAACGCCGACAACAAGGCAACCCGAGCGCCGTCTTCCTTAAACCCACGATCATTCATCATAACGCTCAGCAATAGGTTTAACCCCGTTTCTTCTTGGCCCGCTAATAAACAATACGCCCCTAAAAGATACCTTGATTCACTATCCCCGCCTTCAGATTCGATTTTGGCTTGTAGAGATTGAGCTGCTTCCGCACCGTCAATCATCCGAACAAAAAACACCTTTGCCTTTGCTTTCGGCACAATAGGGTCATCGCCCATATTATTAATAACGGCTTCCGCATCATCAATCCGCTGTGCATCCATCAACACATCAGCATACAACGCCTGGTATTTCATCTCAGCAGGCTGTTCTTTGATTGCCGATTCCAGGGACGATATCGCATCATCAATCGCCCCTACCGCACGAGCTCGCTGTATTTGTGTAACAAACGGATCCTCACCTTCGCCAGCAGGCGCTTCACCTACATGGGGTTCAAGGAATTTTCGGATATCCTCTTCTGATTGCGCTCCGTTCAACTCACCTGCTAACTGGCCTTTTACAACCAACTTCAACGCAGGCACACTTTGCACACCTAGCTGCTGGGATATCTGTGGATGGGTATCAGCATCCACCTTGGCGTGAATGAACTTTCCTTGATACTGCTCAGCAATAGTGGTTAGTAGCGGTGCGATAGTTTTGCAGGCTTCACTGGCACCTGACCAAAAATCCAATAACACAGGTGTCTGCATGGATTTTTGTAAAATATCATTGATGTTTCTTTCGTCAACATCAACTGTAAAAGAATCGGTCATGAATAAGTTCTCATATGATGACTAGTGGCTCAGAGGCATAACAACCTAAGGGAGCGTACGTTGGCATCACCTATTTACGCTGGAACCACATCCTGGGCAACCTTTGATGACGCTTGCGCCCCAACCAAAGAAGTTTTCGCATGCATTCTAGCGTCATTTTGACGAATTATCTCAAGAAATTGCTGCGCTTCGGCGTGACCACTATCAGCGGCAAGTGCTAACCAATGCGCCGCTTGCTTCAAATCCTGCGAAACTACATCACAACCCATCATAAATGATCGGCCTAAAATAAACTGGGCGTTCGGTTCATCGACTTTGGCCGCTTGGCGTAAGTATTCTAACCCATTGCGTTTGTCAGCCTTGGCGACCCCAAGTTCAAATAGAAATTGCCCCAACTGCACCTTGGCGGGAATGAACCCACGGTTTGCGATCCACTTCAGCATATTTAACGCAAGAGCTGGCGGGAAAGCACGCCTACCTTTGTTACAACGCACAAAAATTAATTTTTGTGCGAAAAAATACACAGACCGACACAACCAATTATCTGTGCTAATAGACCCCTCATTCTTCATAACCATTCCCATCAGATGCTCCCCGTGCTGACTGATGTACTGCTTATCAAACGCAATCGACCATAAAACCTACACTAGCATTACAATCGAGTAGTTCTTCTGCAAAATTACTGTTGCTTATTGTGATAAAACAACAAGACCCCAATTCAAATCTTCTACCGTCCAATGTTATCCACATTTTCTGTGGATAACTCTCTGGATATCTTGGTGAAAAGCCTCCTTACCACCCATACCCCCGAGGCCCCACCATATAGATCATTTATTGATCGATTTATATATCCTTTAAAATCAATGACTTACAAGCTTCGCCTTTAGAAATCAACGGCTTACGAGCATTCCCTAACCTTAAGCATCAATAAAAATACTGCTGTGGGTAATCTGCCATTTTGTCAAAGTTATTCACAACGTTGCACCCAATAAAAAAGCCGGCGATTAATCGTCGGCTTTTTTATTGGGTGTTTTCTTGGAGCTAACCTTCGCAGTAAGGGTTTCAATTTCGCTATTAAGCTGCGCAATCTTCGCGACAAGCCCATCAACATCGCCACGGGTGGGAATATTCAGCCGACCAAGCGCTTTCGATACCCGTAAGTCAAACGCTCTTTCGACTTTGTTCCACGACCCTGACGCCTTAGCTTTCACCTCGTCCACTTTATCCTTGGCAACATTTAAACTCTTATCAATGTAACCTCTAGTCTTGGTTTCGATAACTTCCCCGTCATGAACTAGATTATCAAAGAGCTTGCTTCCCTCTTCCTCAGCCTTAGCGTACGCACCTAAACCAGCCAACCAAATTTGATTAGCGGATTCTTTGACTTTTTCAGCAACACGCGTGTCAGCATTTTCAATTTTTTTATCAGACATAACTCTCTCTCAATTAACGGGCAATAACGACATACACTATGTGTATGTAAGTTCCTCTCGATCGCACGCTACCAGTGTCCTTAGATTTTCGAACAAATTTCAGCCTATCTGCAACCTTAACAATACTAATTAGAATAATCATACTAACCCACAAAACAACCAAGACCCCTCTTACATTATTTCGGGTGTTTCTCGCCCTTCATAAACAATGTAGAATCCAGCCTCCTATTATCACTGAGCTTATTTCATGGGACACAAGAAAATCCAGCTTTCCGCACAGTTACAGCAACACCTTCCATCCAAACTCGGTGATACAAGAATATGGGGGAATTTGGCGGACAGTGGGACCAGCCTTGGCATTGCAGAAGCCAGCTCACACCACGACGGGCTCACCCTGGTAATAGCGCCAGATACTTTTACTGCCTTACAGATAGAGCAGGATTTGCGTTTTTTTTGCTCGGATGACCACGAAATATTATCGTTTCCAGATTGGGAAACATTACCTTATGACAGCTTCTCCCCTCACCAAGATATTATCTCGCAGCGCCTAGCGACACTTTACAGGTTACCCAAAGTCACCAAAGGCACTCTCGTTGTACCATTAAGCACAGGCATGCACAGAGTTTCTCCCCACCACTTCCTTGCGGGTCGAAGCCTGGTGCTAAATACCGGTCAACAATTTGATATCGAGATCACTCGTATACAGCTTGAAGAATCAGGATATCACTGCGTCGACAGCGTATATGAACACGGCGAATTTGCGGTACGGGGAGCCATTGTCGATATATTTCCAATGGGAAGTGACGTTCCTTATAGAATTGAATTATTTGATGATGAGATAGACACTCTACGTACGTTTAATCCCGAGACACAACGCTCACTGGAGAAAATGGAAAGTGTATCGCTGCTACCTGCAAAAGAGTTTCCTTTAGATCCAGATTCCATTGCACAATTCAAAGTTCGCTGGAAAAAAACGTTCGACGTCAATCATAGGGCTTGCCCGATGTATCAAGATGTCAACGATGGTATCGCATCAGCAGGCATAGAATATTACCTGCCCCTATTTTTCGAACAGACCGCAACGTTATTTGATTATCTACCCAGTAATACCCTCATTATTACCCCAGAGAATCTTGATACTAATATTACGCAATTCTGGAACGACTGCCACATACGCTATGAAGAATTGCGGCACGACACTCTGAAACCCATTCTAGCGCCTAAGGATCTGTTTTTACCTGTCGATTTTTTCTTCGCGCAACTCAAGGGATTTCGGCGAATTGGACTACAAAGCAGCCCCACTGAAGATAAATCTGGACGTTTTTCCCTGCCACTACAAGCTCCTGAGAGCCTGTATGTCGATGCAAAGGCTCAACAGCCTTTAGCCAAGCTCGAAGCCTTCTTAATCGCAGCTAAAAACGAAGGTCGTCGAGTACTATTTTGCGCAGAGTCTCCAGGGCGTAAAGAAACGTTATTAGAGCTTTTAGGGCGAATACGTATTCACCCTAAACCGGTAGATTCTTGGTCTCAATTTCTTGCGGACTCTGACGAACACAATGTCATCATCGGCCCACTCGCCGCAGGCCTCATTGTTAATGATACCCACCCAATTGCCATTATTACCGAAGATCAACTGTTTGGCCAAAGAGTCATACAGCAGCGTCGACGAAAGAAAACCGATGATCAAGCCGACAATATCATCAAGAACCTCACTGAGCTCAAATTAAATGCGCCCGTGGTCCACCTTGACCACGGTGTTGGACGCTATAAAGGGCTGCAGTCGCTAGATATTGATGGCCAAGCACAAGAGTTCCTAACCCTGGAGTACGCTAAAGACGCAAAACTCTATGTACCCGTATCATCTCTACACCTTATTAGCCGTTACTCTGGAGCGGACGAAAATCACGCCCCATTACACAAGCTTGGTACAGAGCAATGGAGTCGAGAGAAGCGCAAAGCCGCCGAACAGGTACACGATGTTGCCGCCGAGCTACTCAACATTTACGCTCGCCGAGCAGCCAAAAAAGGGCACGCATTCTCGCTAAATAAGCTAGATTACGAGATATTCAAGGAAGGCTTTCCATTCGAAGAAACTCCTGACCAGCAGACGGCCATAAACTCAGTCGTAAACGACATGTTATCTATTCAACCAATGGATAGACTTGTATGTGGCGACGTAGGGTTTGGTAAAACAGAGGTTGCCATGAGAGCGGCCTTTATCGCCTCCCAAGGTGGCAAACAAGTCGCCGTACTCGTGCCGACAACACTGCTTGCACAGCAACACTACGAAAGCTTCAAGGACCGTTTCGCCGACTGGCCTTTGCATATTGAGGTGTTATCTAGGTTTAAATCTGGAAAAGAGCAAACAGCTGCCCTGAAGAGTATCGCAGAAGGAAAAGTGGATATTGTCGTGGGTACCCACAAACTCCTTCAGGAAGGACTGAAATTCAAAGAACTCGGTCTTGTCATAGTGGATGAGGAGCACCGTTTTGGGGTTAGACACAAGGAACGGTTAAAATCCCTACGAGCAGACGTAGACATGCTTACTCTCACTGCCACCCCCATCCCTAGAACCCTCAACATGGCGATGTCTGGCATACGAGACTTATCCATTATCGCCACACCACCCGCTAAGCGTCTATCCATTAAAACGTTTATACGCCAAGACGACCCTGCAGTTTCTAAAGAGGCTATATTGCGAGAGCTTTTACGTGGAGGGCAAGTTTACCTACTTCACAATGAAGTAAAGTCGATAGACAAGCGCGCGAAAGAAATAGAAGAGTTAATACCCGAAGCTCGCGTAATAGTCGCTCATGGTCAGATGCGAGAGCGCGAACTCGAGCACGTCATGTCTGAGTTCTATCACAAGCGGTATAATGTACTCGTCTGTACCACCATAATTGAAACGGGAATTGACGTTCCCTCCGCGAACACCATCATTATGGATAGAGCCGACAAACTGGGGCTAGCTCAATTACATCAACTACGGGGCCGCGTGGGCCGATCCCATCACCAAGCTTACGCTTATCTCATGACACCACACCCAAAATCCATGACCGGCGACGCAAAAAAGCGCTTAGAAGCGATTGGAAATGCCCAGGACCTTGGAGCTGGCTTCACACTTGCAAGTCACGACATGGAAATACGCGGTGCGGGCGAACTTCTCGGCGACGAACAGAGCGGCAATATGCACTCCATTGGTTTCTCTCTATATATGGAAATGCTTGAACAAGCAATTGAAGCCATAAAAGAGGGCAAAACCCCCAATTTGGACAAACCACTACAACATGGTGCAGAAATCAATTTACGGCTACCAGCACTAATAACAGATGACTATTTAGCGGATGTTCACACACGCCTAATTATGTATAAGCGTATTGCCAACGCGAAAACAAATAATGACCTGGATGAATTAAGAGTTGAGCTTATCGATCGATTTGGCACCCTACCCGGTGCTACACGGAACCTTTTCAGCGTTACTAAGCTCAAACTACTAGCGCAGCAAGTAGGCATCGCGAAAATTGACGCCGGGCCTAATGGTGGAAAGCTAGAGTTTGGTGCATCCACACAGGTAGACCCACTGACTATTGTTAAGTTGGTCCAATCTCAGCCCCAATTTTACAGACTTGAAGGCGCGGATAAACTAAGATTCACCTTAGAACTGGAGAACTATGATGAGCGCATTGAGGCCGTCAACACGCTGATTAACACGCTACTCCCAAAGAATAAAAAATCTGCCTAGGCAGTTGTTATTAGACACCACACACAAATTGGAACACGATGAACTATAGAACAACATTTATTCTCAAAAAAAGTTTGTTGGTACTACTGTCTGCTTCGGGCCTGCTCGCCTCACTAATAACTTGTGTTAACGCAGCCGACGAAAACCAAATGACCGAACCAACTCGTTGGTACGAAATAAACATCGCTATTTTTAAGCAGATATCCCCTGGATTTCAAAACGAACAATGGCGAGATCGTGAGCAATTGGCTCTCTCTTTTCCACCTCGCACTCTGCTTCTTGATGACAGCAGCTATAGCGAAGTGGATTTCGAGGATATCATACTTGAACCATATACTAGTGATGACAGCGATACGCCATTAATGGGACAGCTCGCTCCCACACCAGCGCCTTCACCCACGCAAATTAATCACTCCACATTCGGTAATGATGCGAACATATTATCTTTTCGGGAGATAGAAACGGGAGACGAAGAGTTCACTCAAGCAATTAGACGCCTTAACAATAGCAAAGCGTACAAAATCATCACTCGCAAGAGTTGGCAGCAACCTGGCCTCCCCCCCAAAACCTCCATCCCCGTATTAATACAAGCAGGTCAAGAATACGAAGGTAATTACGAACTAGAAGGTACCGTAGCAATTAGCTTATCAAGATACCTTCATGTTAAATCAAACCTATGGCTCTCCGAATACGTAAAACAAGTTGAGCTCAATACTGCTTGGTGGGAACAACCTGCATTGGAAACACCCTTTGAGCACACTACAAATGACACCCGCGTTGATGAACAGGGTGACAATACACTTATCATACCCACCATCCAACCTGCCATTGACAGTGCAAACATTAACGTACCAATAAATGATTTAGATTCACTGACTATCCAAGAAACCACTACACGCTATGAGGCTGTCCGAACCGTTGTCCTCAACGAATCCAGACGAATGCGTAGTGGCGAACTACACTATCTCGACCACCCGCTATTTGGAATGCTCGTCAAGATAGTGCCGATTGAAATAGCAGAAATTGAGATGCCTGCCGCAGAGACTGAAGAAATTACCGTACCGCAAGACAGCAACCGACAACCTCTCCCTTCTAACACTCTACCACCGGCATCGCTATGAACTCAGACCCTCTACACGGAAAGACCCTTCAGTTCATAGTCGAGTTTCTCGTTGAAAAACACGGATGGGAGGAACTCGGGAGTCGTATTTCCATCCGGTGCTTTACCCACGACCCTAGCGTTAAATCAAGTCTCAAATTCTTACGCAAAACCCCCTGGGCTAGAGCAAAGGTAGAACAACTCTACATAGAGTCTATGGATTCTCCTTGGAATAGAACCTAATATTGCAAATCATCTACAAAATCCGCTTAATTGCTTCTGCTATTAAGCGGCGTATGTGGATCATGCCGATGTCCAACACCCGGTAAATTTCATCCATGGTAATCACACCTTCACTGCGCCCCGCGGCCATATTCACAACAAGAGACAGATTTACGTACTCCAAATCCAACTCTCTTGCCAAAATGGCTTCAGGCATCGCAGTCATTCCCACGATGTCACAACCATCCTTTTCGAGTTTATTAATCTCAGCGGCCGTCTCTAAGCGAGGCCCCTGAGTAACGCCATATACGCCCTGTGAAAACACACTCAGCTCTATCTCTTTTGCTGTTGCTAATAGCTGCTCACGAAGCGACTGAGTATACGGAAAAGTAAAATCTGCATGAATAACGTCTCCGACAGAGGAAAACGACGACTCCCTCCCCCAGGTATAGTCGATCAACTGATCGGGAATCACTATTGATTCCGGCCCCATTTCCGCACTAATACCGCCAACAGCATTCACACCGATGATAGCCGTAACGCCCAGAGACTCTAAGGCCCATAAATTCGCGCGGTAATTAACCTCGTGAGGTGCAAAGCCGTGATTTTTGCCATGACGGGCAAGGAAATAAACATCACGCCCGGCAAACACCCCCTTCTCAATTGGAGCAGATGTGGCTCCGTAAGGTGTTTCAACATTAAGTGACTCTAATAAAGTCAAACCATCCAGCGTGGTCAAACCTGAACCACCGATAATTGCTAACATCCAAACAGTCTCTACTTAGTTTTCTTTGACAGCGTAGATACCGGCAGCATTGCGCAGGTATCCTTTGTAGTCCATTCCATAACCAAAAATAAATCGATCTTCCACTTCCATGCCGGTAAAATCCGCCTTAAACGTGGGGTCAGCCTTACGATCGTGTTTCTTATCGACTAATACCGCCGATAAAACTTCTCCTGCCCCCTGCGCCTCACAAGCAGCCACAATCGCCGCAAGAGTCTGTCCCTCATCTAGAATGTCATCGACGATCAGCACTGTTCTCCCTTCCAGCCCATCTTGCGGTGTCACCTTCCACTGCAATTCATTACCCGTCAACCCGAATCCATAACGCGTGACATGAATATAATCTAATTCCACAGGAAAGCTCAATCGCATCATAAGCTTCGAAGTAAACACCAAACCACCCTTCATGACCGACAGAATGATAGGGTTCGATTTCTCCAATCGCGCTTCAACTTTTCCAGCAAGCTCATCAATGGCTCGCTCCACTTGATCCTTGGACAATAAACAATCGGCTTCCTTCCAAATTCTGTCTATTTCTTCTGGATTTACTGACATACGGCTTCCTTTGTTAACCATTATTATTTTATACGCTTACAAGCCTGACACTTGTATCAGTTCCCAGTCAACATTAGCCTTCAACGACAACACTGGGAAGCTCGCCATTAGCAATATGCAATGTCTGCGTAGGAAAGGCAAACTCCGCCCCATGTTTTTCTACAATGGCCGCAATGAGAAACAGAACATCCTGCTTCACCTCATGGTAGCGCACCCAATTGGTAGTATTGGTAAAAGTATATACAAAGAAATCTAATGACGATGGACCGTAACTATTAAAATTTACGATCAATGTTTGCGTATGATCAATTTCTTCATGGTCGATCAACATCTGTTTCACACTTTCAATTATGTTCGATAACTGAGCAACATCATCGTACCGCACCCCTACCGTTTCATAGATACGGCGATGACTCATTCTCGAAGGGTTCTCCAGCGCAATACTGGTGAACATCGAATTCGGCACATACAAGGGGCGCTTATCAAATGTGCGTATACGAGTAAGGCGCCAGCCGATATGCTCAACCGTACCCTCAATCTTCCTATCAGGAGAGCGCACCCAGTCACCCACTGAAAATGGACGATCCATATAAATCATCATTCCGCCAAAAAAATTGGCCAATAAATCCTTAGCAGCAAAGCCCACCGCTATGCCACCAACGCCACCAAATGCCAGCACTCCTGACACGCTATAACCCATGGTTTGCAAGATCACCAGACCTCCCGTAATAATCACAGAAAGCCGAAGCAATTTCGCAATAGCAGAAACGGTCGTTTCATCCAGTGGCTCACTCGCATATCCCGGTGTTTTGAGGTTCTTTTCTGCCTCGCTAATAAACCGTATCACCGCCCAAGCAATGTTCGCAATCAGCAACACGGCAAACAATGGGTCAATCAACTCCTGAAGTTGAGTTGCCATCAAACCTTCTGTAATCTTGAATACCAACCTCGCTCCCACGAGCAGCACAAAATACCGCACAGGTTTACGCCCAGCCTCAAGCAAAGAGTCATCCCATAAATTCTTAGTCTTTTTTGCTTGCAACTCTAACTTGACAAAGAACTTTCTCAAAAAAAAGTTCAGTAGCAGAGTAAGAAACACAATAACGAATACTTGCAAAACCCAGCCATGGGAGGCCCCTTTACCAATCAACAAGCCCGTCATCTGATCCAATTGTTCCATCACAACCTCTATATATTTTCCGTCAAAAATAGCTAGCCATTAATGCACGTGTTTCAATCCAGCGCGCCGATGCCTGCAAATCCTGCAAATCCCACTCCCGCTTAGACAACATTCCAGAAAGTCTTGCCTGGTTGGGACTCCAACCTTGTTGCTCAACCCAGTCCAGCACCTCTAACGCATGAACAAATTGATTGCAGACTAAAACCATGTCGCAACCAGCTTGTTTCGCCGCTAGAGCCCTCTCTGGATAACTTCCCGCGAGTGATGCACCCTCCATCGTCAAGTCATCGCTAAAGATTACGCCATTAAAGCTCAACTGTTGCCGCAAAACCTTTTGCAACCAATAATTTGAAAAGCCTGCTGGCGCAGCATCCAATTGTTGATAAATGACATGAGCTGGCATTACCCCTTGAATTGTAGTGGCTAACGCTTCAAATGGAGTTAAATCATCATCAAAAATTGACGGTTTTGCTCTCTCATCTCGGGGAATGTCTATATGAGAATCCGCCGCCACCCATCCATGACCAGGAAAGTGCTTACCTGTTGCAGCCATTCCTGCTTCATTCATACCCGCGACATACGCTGTTGCAACCTCTATGACCACCGACGGGTCTCGATGTATAGCCCTGTCACCAATCACAGCGCTTCTTCCAAAATCTAGATCCAACACCGGGGCAAAAGAAATATCCACTCCAAGCGATATCATTTCAGCAGCCATTAACCAGCCAAAGTTTTTTGCAGTCTCCAACGCAGAATCACCCTGCTCACAATATGCCTGACCCAGCACCCTCAATGGTGGCAGGCGGGTTAAGCCCTGCTTAAATCTCTGAACTCTCCCCCCTTCCTGATCAACCGCAATTATAATATCAGGCCGTTGCAGACGAATAGAGGCAATTAGCTCAGAAACTTGACCAATAGACTCAAAATTACGTGAGAACAAAATCAACCCGCCTACGCCCGAGCGAGCCAAGGTTTCTTTTTCAATTGCAGATAACGTTAGCCCCTCGACATCCAACATTAATGGCCCCAACGCCATACATACTCCTAGAGTTCTATAATGATAATGTCTGGATAATACCCAAAAACTGCAATATATACACGTTAAGAGCATCATTATGTGCGGTAATCGTTATCGAAGGATATTAATTTGTCATAGACAATGTTGACGCTCGAAAACCCGACTACTACCCTTAGCGGAGACATAGATAGAGGCTTGTTAGTCCTTGTTTTTGTTACAGGAAGGAGAACTATGAATAGGTTACTAATTTTACTCTTGCTGGTTTCGCCATGTGCAGCAGTTGCATCCGGCTCCTTTATGCCCAGCGGAGGAAGCCAGTTCAATGAAGACTATCTACGGGGGAAGGCAATCATTTCTGGTCGAGGCATAAATGAACCCAGCTGCAGAAGCTGCCACAAGTCCTATTCCCGAAGTAAACTCAAAAAACTACCCGCCCCCATCTCCAATCTAGTGACTGACTGCACAAAACACCCCACTCAATGTTACCTCAATAAGCTCACAGCGAAACAAGCGAAAGCGCTGGATGCATATTTCAAGAAACGCTACAACTTGCGCTAGGGAGATATTATGAAAATACGAATACAACCTTTCACCCCGGCCGCAATTTGTGCCCTGCTGACCTTTTCAACAGTGTGCGAAGCTCGTGGCCCCTGGGTTTTAGATGATGGTCAAAGTGCCATTTTCCTTACCTGGGTTTCAGAATCATTCGACAACAAATGGTTAGGACTAGAGCGTTCTGAGATCGATGAAATCAGTCAAAATACATATTGGCTACAATACCGGTACGGATACGGGGACAACATCGAAATATCCCTGACTTCTGGCTACACTGAATCTGAGAAAGACAATGCAGAAAAGAAATTCCATGGCAGAGCCGACTCTCGCTTAGGTGCCAAATTTCAAATATTGGACGAATATGCGGACGACTCTTTTTCGTTATCCGTCGAAGGGGCACTGATCTACAAAGGGTCCTATGATCGATCCTCTCCAGGTAACCCCCACAGTCCTGGCGACAAGGGGAATGGTATTGAGATGGCCTTCCCCTTTGCAAAAATTCTTGGCCCTGTTGTAATTTATGGTGACATTGGGTATCGATGGCGACGTGATGACGTACCCCACGACTTGTTTTATAGTTTAGCCGTCGGCGCCGGAGTTACTGACAACGTATCGCTCAGCCTACAATACAGTGTTGTTGATGGGCGCAAAGGGCATGACATCGGCGATGAGACTCACAATGGATATAACTTTCACCGATCAGAAGAAGACAGAGACATTATGGAAGCAAGTGTTTCCTGGGCAGCAACCCGACAGATTTCTATCTTTGCTGGATATGCCGATGTTATTAGTGGTCGAAATACCGGTGACAGCGACATTTACTATTTAGGATTGGAGCACACATTCTGATATTGCCTCGAAAAATTGCACACAAGCTACTGAGCTTATTTGGTCGCGGATTTTTCTATTGAATAAAGACCGCGGTGTAAACTGAGACCTTATCAAATAAATTCACTACATCCGTGTTACGCATTCGTATGCAACCATGGGATAAAGGCTTCCCCATAGGCTCGGTGTCAGGGGTTCCGTGTATATAAATATAACGTCTCATGCTATCTACTGAACCCGACCTGTTCACTCCGACCTCATTGCCGCACAACCACAGTATTCTACTTAAAATCCAGTCCCGCTGTGGAAATTCCGCCGCAAGCTCAGCATCATAAATTTCCCCCGTAAATCGACGACCGACAAACACAGCGCCTAGTTCACATTTCCCACCGATTTTAGCTCTAATACGATGCAGACCCAAAGGTGTCTTGCCGCTGCCTTCGTCACTCCCTACACCGGCAGCTGCCGACGAAATTTGCCATGAGCCTAACAACAAGCCCTGCGGAATACCGAAAGAACCCAGCTCACCGTCATAAAGACACAGTGACTGATTTGCAATGGAGATAACAATTGATTGTGAGATATCACACCCTATACATCGCTCAAGTCCTTGAACGACTATACCTTAACAGAGACCTGTACTCCTGCAGAAATAAACGCAAGGAGACGCTTTATGACATTCATGATACGTGACTCTTGCCCAGAGTCATCTTTCAACATCGCATCTAACGCACCGTAGTTTGATAACGAAAATACAGCGGCCCCTAAGGCAAAGTGCGTATTCCAGAAAAGATCAGTATCTTCAAGCTGTGGACACGCAGGCCTGAGTAGATCAACATAACGCGTAGACACACTGCCATAACGATCGCGCAGATAATCCCTAAGATGCCCCTGGGATTGCGTATATGCCAAGCCTAGCAATCTCATGAAAGACGCAGTTCGATTGACATCATCCTCACCGTGAGCCGACAAGATTGCGCTTGCGAGCAACGACAATAAATCATCCAAGGACAATTCCTGTCCATCGGCCTGAGCTGCATCTAGACGGTCACTCAGCGAATCCGCTAATGGTTCCAAAAAACGCACAAACACCGCCTGAATTAGCGATTTTTTTGAACCAAAGTGATAATTCACTGCAGCTAAATTTACATTCGCTGTACTAGTAATTGTTCGCAGCGACGTTTCCGCGAATCCACGTTCAGCAAACAATGCCTCCGCTGCATCAAGTATGCGATCAACTGTATCTTTTTGCGCCATGAAACTACCTTTATTCAGCCTAAACACTCAAACGTAAACGGATGTTTGAAACATACGTTTGCCAAGAGGTTCTGTCAAGACGTCATATTAGCACTTAACCCACAAACAGACTCAGAAATATCGCACCACCTCCAACTGCAGGTAATCGTCTCGGCTAAAAGCCGCAAGCTTCTCTTCGGGGTCAAAATCTCCAGCAAGAATATCATCCACTGCAGGGGCGTCGCCCGTATCTACGAAAATATACATATCAACTGTCACAAACCAGTTGTCATAAAAACGCCGACTAGCCTCCAGTGACCACAATTGCTCACTTGTCTCAGTATCCACACTCACCACCATCAATGCCTGAGAGTCTGCAGCATCATTGAGGGTCCAACGAGTACCCACCACCACATCTCGCTCCGACGAATGTGGCGCATCACTACCTCTGTCATCAAAGTTATATTCAACAATCCAACCTAAATCGGCATCACTATCGAAAATACCAAGCTGCGTATATTCCGTTCCACCGGTTGCCGCAGTGTATTGATTCCCCTGGCCACTTCTAACAATAGACTCAAATTTCCATATCCAATCTCCCGCAATATACTGAGCCTCCAGCCCAGTCTGATCAATTTCTGGGTAATACGTTAGTAGCTCATCCTCATCATTCATACCGGCGATTGTAGGCTCCCGAGAAGTCCCATGAAAGTGGGACAGACCGAACTCCCAATCGTCCAGCGACACCTGCCACCGCACTGCCGAGCTCACACTTCGATCTTCATCTTTCGACTCATAAGTAGCACCGTCCCGAGTAATGACCAAGGCCGAACGTGGCCTACCCTCTTCACCTGGGTATATACGCTTTCGATGCCCTGGGAGTATGAAAAAATCCAAGATCCCCCAGTCCCTCACCATCGAAAGATTAACCATCGGCTGGCCCAACTTGTCCTCACCGTCTAGCCCCCGTGAAAAGTCGGATTGATTGATTATATCGACCAAGTGGGCTGTTTCAGTCACCCCCCAAAAGACCTTACGGATCCCGACCCGCAGCTCCCACTCATCTTCAACATGTATCCAAGCAAGCTCCTGAATATCACCATGAGTTCTTTTTTCATCCTGCTGATCAATCACATACCAAGGAGTAAACTCAATGCTGTCCATACCGTCGTTCCAGGCGTAATATATTTCCACCTGGCCTCTTAACGATACATTTTGATTTGCTTGACCATAGGATGCGTCCTCCGCAAACAGCCTTACCTCTGTACCCAGTTCCCAATCAACCTCAACCTCAGCGCCCGCCGTAAACGACAGAAAAAATGGACCTACTAACAATACCCATGAGGGCATTGATACGGAACGCCTGCCTCTGAGTATGCTCATCAATCGTCTTATCATGGCTAGTAACCTATTTCTTTTTATTCAAAAAAAGTGACGTTGCGTCATTTTTCGACTCACATTGATAATCCACTTATCCTAGGTAATTCACAAGAGCCATTTATACAACAGACTATTCTATTTTGGGCCATTAGATCATTTAGAGATTATGTTCCGCTTTTTATTAACACACAGACATGATCACGACCTCCCCGCTTTTGTCGCAATAGACTAATGCTTTGTATTTTTTAGCAATTTAGCCGCAAATCGCAGCAACTTCCTATACAAGTTCATATCCTAGAGAATACCCAGTTAGGCAGGAAAACTAGAAAGCCGCAGGATTGACACTAGAATAAATAGTAAGGCTCTCGATCAGCGCAACCCGCCATGAGCTGACGAGTGTCTAGGAGGCTTGCAATGTTAACAAGAACACTACCTGTGATTGGTAACTGGTATGAGAACAAAGATACCGGAACCATGTTCGAAGTCGTTGCCATGGATGATGCCGGCCTAATCGCCACCCAGTATTTTGACGGTGAAATAGAAGAACTAGACACCGAAACCTTCCTTAAGATGCCACTTCGAGCAGCAGAACAACCCGAAGATTGGGGCGGTCCATTTGAAGTAGACTCTGAAGATCGCTTTGAAAGCGATTTCTTTGCCCAACAAGAAGAACATAGTTCCGAGCCTGGATTAGAACCGGAATACATGCGATACGTCGATCAGTAAACAAGGTTTTTCCTTAATTTCCAATTAGTTGCAAATTACGCATATTGCATTAGCCGCAAAGCTGTATATACTTCCAGAACTGTATATTGAAACAGCTAAACACAACAACCTAAGCGGCGACCATCATGGAAAAGCTCACCAAGCGTCAACAAGAAATTTACGACCTTATTCGTGAACATATTATTGATACAGGAATGCCTCCTACAAGAATGGATATTGCGAACCATTTTGGCTTTCGCTCACCCAATGCAGCAGAAGATCACTTGCGTGCATTGGAGCGAAAAGGCGCTATAGAAATGATACCTGGCACATCAAGAGGCATTCGCTTAATCGACGAACCAGAACCCGGCATCCCTATTATTGGCGAAGTTGCCGCCGGCTTTCCTGTTTTAGCCGAAGAAAACGTCCACAGTTATTGTGACGTCCCCCCCACAATGTTCTCACCCGCAGCGGACTACTTCCTAAAAGTCAAAGGGTTAAGTATGAAGGATGCTGGGATTTACGATGGGGATTTACTCGCGGTGCACAAAACTTCAGATGCCAAAAAGGGTCAAATAGTGGTTGCACGCATTGGCTCTGAAGTTACCGTTAAACGGTTTGAGAAAAAGCGCAACAAAGTATTCTTATTTCCTGAAAATAAAGATTTTGACGCTATTGAAGTGGATTCTAAATCAGATGATTTTGCTATCGAAGGCGTGGGAGTAGGCATTATTCGAGATGGCATATAGACGCCATCTCATTATCTAGAAACGCGGGAGCCTAGTGTACAACTCGAGCAGCAGAGCTAGACTCTCCGTTTTCATCAACTTCGTATAAATCGTACATTTCACCCACAACCTGTACACCAGCGCCAATCATTGCCTTACCGACTTCTAATGAAGAATCACCAAGAAAAGCCGTAGTTTCCGCAGAAAATTGAATTGTCGCTAATGGTTCTCCTTCTCCATCGGCACGTCGTAAAACAATTTCACCGGTAGGCAGCTGGGTAATTTCTAAAACCGAAGACATGTAAGCGATACTCCTGCGATCTCAATTGCAACATGCAAAAAAGTGGCGCAAAGCTTACCATGTTCGGCATTGCGCCACAACGAAGTTCCCTCGAAGAACCCTCTGAAGCGCGCTTATTTTATGGGCTACAATCAATATCCCGCCATTCAATTCTGACCGGCATTTGTAAAATCACAGCTAACTGATTGATTCCATTGAGTCAGACCCCAAACCATAATTTTCCAACATTTCTTGAACATTTTTCTTAGCTCTTTTCTATACTTATGGTTAATGCTTAATCAAATACCCCCTATATACCCCGCTTTTTCGCTAGGAAAACCATAGCCTTATGAGAAAATTTCTAGGCTTAGCCCTCTTCATTATGAATAGGCTGAACTACCCTTACAAATTTTCGCTTATCAGCGTACTGTTTCTCTGCCCGATATTACTGCTAGGCGTGCAGCTGTGGAATGAAATACAAAGTGACATTCAAACAACCGAAGACGAAGTCAGCGGCATAGCGTTAATTCATCGCTTATCATCCATGTCTCAACAGGCACTCCTCTTTAACGACGTAATGATGAGTGCTGCGGTCGATATTGGCGCAAACAAAGACATGAACGATAAGGCTTCCCAGCAAAT
>MABD01000044.1:0-33910 GCA_002162955.1 Gammaproteobacteria bacterium 45_16_T64 | reverse complement strand
CAACTTGAAAGTCTGATTACTGATAATAAGAACAGCAATACCTCGTTAATATCCGAAGAAAGACTAAAGTCCTTAGAAGAAGCCTGGCTCAAGACACAACGCACAAACCTAGGAGGCCAGTATGTAATGATGCGTGATTACGCAAATGCCTATGGCCTATTTGCGAGAAATGTCCACTCGCTAATCACTGAAATTGCAAAGAAAAGTGGCATAACTACAGATCAAGCCCCCCCCTGTGGACACACAGGCAACGTTACTTTTCGAGGTTATCTCAAAGAATGCTTCCGCAATGCACAAACTGAGAAACCTCAGTGTATTTGCATTACGTATTGGCACCCTCGATTCCCAAAGCTTCGGCGAAATTGATGGGGCATTTGCAGCCGCCAATGACGCCAAAACCAAGCTCAGCGTCGCCTTTGAAGAACGCCTGTCTGCACGACCAAGCCACCCACTAAAAACCCACTTTGAGGCAATTAGCACTGGAGTCGACAGTTTAATTTTAAGCGTAGACGAGCAAATCATTGGGGAGTATGGCGACATTATGAGCTGGGACGCCTTTCTAAATAAGGCTAACACCGATTTATTACCGCTACACAACATCCAGACGACCATCCTAGACAACCTCAGCATCATCGTTCAAAAACGCCTAGATGAAAAAGAAAACAACCGGTTCATGCTTGTCGCCAGCTTAGTTGCTCTGATCTTGATCATATCCTATCTCTATTACGGGCTATATTACTCAATGCAGTCCAGTGTTAACCAACTCATACACTCTGCAGAGGAAATTGCTAAGGGCAATATGACTTCACGGGTCAGCACAGAGAGTCAGGATGAAATATCCCACCTTGTAGAAAACTTCAATGCGATGGTTCAACAAGTTAGCGACCTGATTAAAACCGTTCGCCATAGCACCGACAGTACGGCAGAAACCGCAGATAAAGTACAAAGCATGGCCTCACAAAGCAGCGAGGTGATCAAAGAGCAACAAGAAGAGACCCGCAAGATTTCTCTCGCAATGGAAGAAATGGCTGACGCAGCAGAGGAAGTCGCCAGAGAAGCCGAACTTACTGCTTCCGCTGCCCAGGAGGCTGATGATGCCGCTCGTAGCGGTCAAGATTTAGTTAACGAAGCCGTTGAAGGGTTTGATCAGCTCACCGAAAAAATCAATGGTTCCCGCGATGTAGTCCAACGATTAGCTGAACATAGTCGTGGAGTTACAAAGATTTTGGAGGTCATCAAAGGAATCGCTGGTCAAACCAACCTACTCGCGCTCAACGCCGCAATAGAAGCCGCTCGCGCTGGCGAACAAGGACGAGGGTTTGCAGTGGTAGCGGACGAAGTACGCACACTAGCTCAACGAAGTCACGAAGCCGCAATTGAAATCGAAAATGTCCTAGGGACTATTCAGGAAGGTATATCTGAAGCTGTAACATCGATGAGCGTGAGCGTGCAGGTAACAGAAACTTCGGTGTCAACTGCGCAACATCTACGGGAACGATTGGCAGAGATACTCTCGACTATCACCGCCATTAGTGATCGTATTCAAGCGATTTCAACTACAACGTTAGAACAAACTGCATCGGTAAATCATGTAAAAGACAGTGTTTCAGCCATCGACAACCAAGCAACGGAATCGTCACGCTCGGCGGACGACACAGTGAAATCGGTTAACAGCATGAACGGTGCCCTAGCAGAGCTTATTGAACAACTCACACATTTCAAAGTGTAGATTGCCCAATAAGATCGTAATTAACGCTAGGCTATTTCTTATCTTCCGGTTTCTTTTTTGCTTTTTTGGCTGGAGCTTTCTTCTTTGCTGCCGGCTTTTTAGCGACTTTCTTGGGTGCTAAGGTTTGTTCCCACTTGCCATCAACAAACAACGCTTTCCAACCCGTTGCCTTACCTTCCAACTCAGTCATTACATACTGCTGCTTAGTCTTTCGACTATAGCGAATCACAGCCTTGTTCCCCTCAGGATCCCCTGTGGGCGCCGCAACCAAATATTCGAACTTTGGGTCCAACTGATCTTTAACCGTAATCAGTTCCTCAACAAGAGGAGCACGAGTCTCTCTATGTTTAGGGAATTTACTTGCCGCTAGAAAAATACCTGATGCTCCATCGCGAAGAAGGAAATGATCATCGTTCTTTTCACACAATAAATGTGGCATAGGAACAGGATCAGCTTTAGGTGGCGCAACTTCTCCACTACGTAATAACTTACGTGTATTTTTACACTCCTCGTTAGTGCAACCAAAGTATTTCCCAAACCGCCCGCTCTTGAGCTGCATGTCAGATGAACACTTATCACAATCAACGATAGGCCCATCATACCCTTTTATCTTAAAGGTACCGGCCTCAATTTCATGACCGGAGCAGTCAGGATTATTACCACAAACATGGAGCTTTCGCTCCTCATCAATTAGGTAACTTTCCATTGCAGTGCTGCATGTAGAACATCGATGCTTTTTACGAAGCGCATTCACTTCAGCGTCATCATTGTCCTCATCAACATCTACCGACTCTTCACCAGGAATCAGATTGATGGTTTCCTTGCATCGCTCTTTGGGCGGCAAATCATAACCAGAACAACCTAGAAAAACCCCGGTTGTGCCAGTTCGAATCATCATGGGACGCGAGCAGCTTGGACAGGCTATATCCTCGGTAATTACCGGATCATTTGCCCTCATTCCATCTTCGCCACCGGCTATTTCGAGCTTACCTTTAAAGTCATCGTAGAAATTATTTAGTACGCCCTTCCAATCGCGCTTGCCCTCAGCGATTTCATCCAGGCGCTCTTCCATGCTAGCAGTAAAGCCAAAATCCATTAAATTATCGAAGTTTTCCGTCAACCGGTCGGTGACAATGTCACCCATTTTTTCAGCATAAAAACGTCGATTTTCTAATTTTGCATAGCCACGATCTTGAATCGTTGAAATGATTGAGGCATAAGTCGAAGGCCTGCCAATACCACGTTTTTCTAATTCTTTTACCAAACTAGCTTCAGTGTAACGTGCTGTAGGCTTCGTGAAATGCTGACTTGGATCAAGTGCTTTCAACTCCAGCACGTCGCCTATCTTAACGTCAGGCAAAATAACATCTTCCTCCGCTTTGCCTGTGCCGGGCAAACGTGCAGCCAAGTGCCCCTGGAATTTCAAAATCCTACCGCGAGTACGCAATTCAAAATCACCACTAGTCACAGTAATATTCGAACTTAAATACTCTGCTGGTGACATCTGACAGGCTAAAAATCGACGACGAATGAGATCATATAATCTATTTGCATCAGGGTCTAAACCCTTAACCTCGTCCGACAACACTGACACTTCTGTGGGGCGAATAGCTTCATGCGCTTCTTGAGCACCTTCTTTGCTCGAGTATTTTATCGGCGACTCTGGCAGATAACGTTTGCCAAACTCACTATCAATAAAGCTACGGCAGCTCTCAACAGCATCATTACTGAGATTGGTCGAGTCCGTTCGCATGTAGGTGATGTAACCAGCTTCGTAAAGTCGCTGCGCCATCATCATCGTTTTCTTTACGCTGAAGCCCAAGCGGGTACTTGCCGCTTGCTGAAGAGTTGAAGTCGTAAATGGGGCAGATGGGCGCGACTTCGTCGGCTTATCTTCCCGCCCTGTTACAGACAATGGATTACTCTCGATGCTCGCCAGCGCTTTGTCCGTCTGTTCTTTATTGGTAGGTCTAAACCCTTTCCCCGACTCCTTGGTGACCTGTAATCTCAACGCCTCATTGTTTTTACTCTCAGTGTCGGCAAACAGATCCCAGTACTCTTCAGGGATGAAGGCTCGAATTTCCCTTTCTCGATCAACCACAAGCCTCACAGCAACAGATTGAACTCGACCTGCAGAGAGACCTCGTGCGACTTTCGCCCACAACAAGGGGGACACCATATAGCCCACCACGCGATCAAGAAAACGTCTTGCTTGCTGGGCATTAACACAGTGTAAATCTAGCTTACCAGGCTCTTCAAAAGCTCCTTGAATAGCCGTTTTGGTGATTTCATTGAATACCACACGCTTAAAACGTGCATCATCCCCACCAATGACTTCTTTCAAGTGCCAAGCAATAGCCTCCCCTTCTCTATCCAAATCCGTCGCGAGATAGATTTCATCGGCCTCATCGGCCAACCGGCGCAATTCTGCCACTACCTTTTCTTTATTTGGCAACACCTCATATCGAGCTGCCCAGTCATTCTCTGGGTCGATCCCCATGGTAGCGATCAGAGCAGTCTTTGCCTTAGCTTTCTTATAAGCAGCCTTCTCTTCAGGGGCCATCTTACGAGTTTTAGCGGCTTGTTTTGCACGCTCCTTCGGATCAGACGCGGTCTTACCTGATCCACTTGTTGGGAGGTCACGTACGTGACCCACACTTGATTTAACAATAAAGTTATTACCAAGATATTTATTGATAGTTTTCGCCTTAGCTGGCGACTCCACTATTACCAGTGACTTGCCCATATATTATTTCTACCGCCTCCATTGGCGTAAATACTACCATTTAGTCAGGTATATTTCGTTCTTCTTGAAAAACACGTTAAATCACAACAATTTTCGAAATTTATATGTGTAAGTTTCCAATCCGTCAAGGAATTATCGCTTTTCTTTTAAATTATTTTTCTAGAAAAGGAATTAATTCACAGCCCCCATCTATTTATAGCGGATATTCTGCTACTCTTTCAGTTAAGACTATTTAACTGTCGTTTCAATAAGTTACAAGTGATTTTATAGATTTTATCGAGATCATTCACGTAACTTAATGGGATATAGGCGCAAAAAATCATATTCAACCTATACTTATTAAGGTCAACAGCCTGTCTCCATCGACCTGAGCAAGGACTGACCAATAGCCCCGAGCGCAAAATAACTCTAAGAGGCCTATTAATGAAAAGAACATTGCACTTGATCCTTCCTATTATATTCACTGCATTTACGTTTATGAGTACCGCCGCATATTCTTCTGGAGAAATGTTGCAGACCGTTCATGAAACTAAGCTGTTGGTATTCGAAACAGCCGCCTCATTTCACAAATACCAAGGCTCAGAGGGCGACCCTACAAACCGAAAGCTCATTGACGAAAATGTAATCACCCTCAAGAATAGCCTAACTTCGGTTGAGAATCTTTTAGCTGAGCTATCCCTGGATGAAGACAAAAACAGCTTAAAGAAAAATTGGAAATCTCTTAGCAAGAACCTAAGCATCGCCCTCGCCGCCATCAAACGCAGTGGCTTTGCTGAGCTCCAAGTGATTGACTCATACCTCAGAACCAGTGACGCCATCATTAGCGTCCTGGACATAAGTTACGAGCAAATCAAAAATACTACCGGATATAAAGTGCCTCCAGTGGTTCAAGACCTCCGAGACCTCACAATTACCATGGAGCGCATGACAGCAATGTATATCGAACGTGCTAACTCACAATTTGGCGCGGTCAGTCGGTCTGATCAGGAAGATGCTGATACTATCGACACGCTGGCAGCTCGATTTAGCAAAAACTTAGAGAAGCTCAAATCCAGCACACCAACCACATCAGACCTATCTGACAGAATCATTAAGATTCAGACAAAATGGGGGTTTCTCGAGAAATCTTTCTTAAACTACACTGAACGAACAGTCCCCTATCTGGTAACCAAGTTTGGCAGCCAAATCACCAAAGAACTCAATGATATGGCAAATCAACTTGAAAACGGCTGACGAATAATGCTCAATAATGTAGTCATTATTGAGCATTATCCAATGTTTCAAGCATTGTAAGTATCTGAATCAATTCGTCCTTTGTACCTTCCTCTGTCCACACAAGTGATACTGACCTCGGCCCAAACTCCAACCCCAAGAAGCGCATATCTGCCGCTTTGCGCCATTCATCGAGATATTGAGATACGCTATCGGGCTCGCTTGTAGTGATAGGATTAGGCTCCCATAGAAACACCCCCTCACGGTCTTTCCTCTGAGTCCACTGAGCCCGTATTCCGGGGCCTACCTTACCCTCTTTACTCACGCGACGGTAACGAACCCATTGATAGTCAGCAACATGTAAATTCCTTTCCGATACCTTTTTATAGTATTCATCTGTAACGAGGGAGACAGGTTCAACCTTAACGCCTCTCTGCATTGCCAGGGCTCGAAATTCAGCGATTCTTCGCTCTTTTGGGCTTGGGCGCACCCAAAAAATAGGTCCAACAACAAGCAACATTGCCAGTATAATGAGCAGATATACCATAATTACTTCACTTCCATTTAGCGATTAACCAAGCAAAAAGCTTGAATTTTGAGTAGCAGACACTATTTTACGTAGTATAGGTATCTTGATGCAAAATAGATTTGCGGAGGACACAGCGATGAGTTCATATACACACGTATTACTCGCCACCGATTTTAACGAAGAAACCATAGAAGTCGTCCAAAGAGCCAGGAGTATCGCAGATCAAAATAAAAGCACGCTATCCGTAATTCATGTTATTGAGCCCATTTCCATAGCGTACGCTGGCGAGTTTCCTGTGGATTTAGGAGATATACACCGCGAGTTAGAGAAACAAGCGAACCTTCGACTTAATCAACTTGCCAAGGAGCTGTCCATTCCAGAAGCGCAATGCTTTCTTGAAATAGGCTTAACCGAAAAGGAAATACTGAGAGTTGCCGACGAAGAGTCTATCGACCTTATTGTGGTGGGCAGCCATAACAAACATGGCTTATCACTTCTGCTAGGCTCTACCGCCAACGCTATCTTACATCATGCACCCTGTGACGTGCTGGCAATTAGGGTTCCAAAAATCTCAAAATAGACGACTAACACCACTCGTGGCTGCCATTGCAGGCGATTCGTCATCATTAAGCATCAACGGCTTAATCTGCTGCAATTGAGACTCTAACGAATAGCTCACACTCGACGACAAATTGAAGAAGCTTAGCAATGCCTTCAAATTAGTGTCACTCTTACAAGCATCATGCACCCGCTGCCAGAATGCTTGATTGAGTATCTGAAGCTCCTGGTTAATCGTGATTAAACCTTGCAAGTCCCAGTCAGGGCGACTGCCCTCTCGGTATGCAAAATATTGTTTCAGTAGGTAAATCGCCGAAGAGCGTAGAATAAATTCATCCTGTGATGCAAATGGTAAATGGTTTCTCGCATTCGGTTTAAGGTGCGCGAGAATTGGACACGCGCTGGTCGCCATAATCAGCCCCATTAAAGAACGAACACCCTCCTCTAATGACGTCTCCTTGTAGTATTCCCTATCCTGCGTCACTACTCTAACCTTAGCCTGAGTTACCGCAGGTAACTGTTGAAAATCCTGCACCACGGGTACTAAGTCGATAGCCGCGGGGCAATGAGAACACCCTTTGGTCGTCAACGGGCAATTACTGCATTGGTGATGGGTAAGTTGAGTCCAGACTGGTGCCTCTTCCCTCTTGGCAGAAAAGTCAAACTCACGATCTAACTGCACATCGTATCGAAGTTCTTGTTCATCAATCGTAAATATATACTCAACACTCATTAAGAAGCACTCTGCGAATTGGAACCCGTATGATTTAGCAACGCTATAGAAAGCATAGCAGTTTCACATTAAAGAAGGCTAATTTCAGTGAGTTATCTCTTAAATTAGAGCAAAAATTAACGAATTATCTAACCTAGAGACCTTCGCTTAACTTTGGTAAATATCCCTTTCTTTTTCAGATCTTGATCTATCATTAATTTAACGGGCAGTCACATCCAGCCATGTCAGCTGGAATTTCAAGGCCCTGTCATTCCATTTGGTTATATATAAAGGAGAACGCTGGGTGGTAACTGCAAATCCATTACCCAATCCAGGATCAAGTTCAGTTAACCCTGATCTTAACTGGAGCCAAGTGCGGGAAACGATTTCCCTATTGTGTTTGGCAATGGCACAAGTTGAAACAACACTTAATGACAGCAATAAAGACGTCTCAAAGCTGACTGATGCTTTTACGCATATTGCTCATGATGCACAAAAGCTTGGCGTCGCATGTTCAAAGCTAGAGAACCCCGATGATTTTAAGGAAGCAAAACCAGAAATAATGGAAATGGCGGGTGAGATCTCAAAAGAAATGGGCATGGCAATTGTCGCATTTCAATTTTATGACCGCCTAAGCCAAAAACTGGGGCATGTTAACGACGCATTGACTCACCTCGGCGACCTTATCAGTGACTCAAGCCGCCTTTACAACCCAGAAGAATGGTTAGTTATCCAAGATGAGATAAAAACCAACTACACAATGGAATGCGAGCGCATAATGTTTGACCTGATTATGAAAGGGTCAACAATTAAGGAGGCTCTAGAACTATATCGTCACGAATTTGATCAAATGGATATCCAGAAAGATCTCGATGATGGTACAGATGATGACATTGAACTGTTCTAAACTAACACCTTCATTCAAGCACTTCGACTTTGTCCCCTATTCTGACAACTCCCTCGCTTAGTGGCATAATGTTTTGACCAAAAAAGACATCTCGACCTACCGCTCGATGAGCCTTTAGTGCCTTAAAAACCTCAGGCTCTCTCGCTGAGGTTTGAGGGTTAATTGTTGGCATCACGCAACGAGAACACGGCTTAACTACCGAGAACTCCATGTTTCCAACCCTGATTCGCTTCCATTTATCTTCTTCATAAGGCGAACTCCCGGACAGGACGATGTTCGGACGAAACCGAACCATTTTAATGGGCCTCTGAAGATGCGTATTAAAACTTTCAAGTGAGGCCTGCGTCGTGAGTAACAACGGGAATCCATCGGCAAAACTCACGGTTTCCCCAGCCATTGCATAATCTGGATCCACCTCGCGATGGTAGTCATCGGCCATAAACACCAAACGACAATTTATACCAATTTTCTCACTCAGCCACTGATTAATATCGTTGCTAGCAACTAAAGCTTCACATTGATCTTTCCACACAGAAACAGAAATGGTCTCTCCTGAAAAGTGGGTAGATAAAGAAACTGTTTGCGCGCTGCCTCCCGCTGAAATTTCTAATTCCCATTGACCTGCAATACATGTCTTCTCTACGACAGACATTGCAGTCATTTTGGCAACCTTACGCTGGGTTAGGAATCGATTTTTCTCATCCACCACCATCCAGCGCCTATCCATCTGAATGCCAAACCGATCAATAATCGCCTCAGACAATACAACCTGACCCATAGATTTTATTGGGTAACGATTTAGCTCCGTAACTTCATATGCCACTACGCAATCCTTTCACGGTAAAATTTGCCAAAAACTTAACGGTTATTACATTTATGTCTACAATAACATTGGAGACTATAACAAAATATGGAATTTTTATGATGATAGATCTACGAGCCGCTCGACTAAGTATTCCGGCAACGTTATTTGTGCTACTCACGTTGGGAGGCTGTGGCGACAGTAAATTTAAAGATCTTAGCAATAGCGAATTGCAAGATAAGTTCTTCATGTGCGAGAGCGCCTCAGGCCTTTCACCCGGCGGCGCCATTATTTGTGACAATGTTCGCCGCGAATGTGACAATCGCGCCAAAAAGAGCAATAGAACCATTTGCCTGTAATCGCAAAACTTAGTTCGCACCCCCCCGTAGTAAGCCGGTTTTTCTTACCACATACCATTTCACCCCAGGAATTGATTGTTCCAAATACAATCGTTGAAAAACGAGACGACTGGTCATATTATACTCCTCATGAACAAACGAGACGACAAACAACAGCTCATCCTTGAAGCTGGCTTAGAAGAAATATTACTCAAAGGGTTTAATGGCACCAGTGTTAAAGACATAACGGTCGCCGCGAATATCCCCAAGGGTTCCTTCTATAACTATTTTGAGAGCAAAGAGCATTTTGGCCTAGAGGCACTGCACTACGTGTCAAGTACAAGCTGTGAGAACGCCAGACTGACACTTTCGTGTCAGCAGCTCCCCCCACTCGAGCGTCTGGCTAAATTCTATCAAGACGGTGCGCTTGAGCTTGAGGCCTCAAATTTCGAAAAAGGTTGTTTGTTGGGTAACTTAGGTCAAGAACTCTCTGACGCCAATCCTGTGTTTCAGGAGACAGTTGAGAAGCTCATGGGCAAGATGACGTCTCAACTAGAGATGTGCCTGCTTGAGGCCATTGAGCAAGGTGAGCTCAATGCCAACATATGTCCAAAAATGATGGCTGAGTTTTTATTCAATGCATGGGAAGGCACCATTACGCGGATGAAAACATCCAAAAGTAAGCGACCCTTCACTGTTTTCCAAAATGCACTCAGAGTGTTATTTGGAAAAGCGGACCAAGAACCCTGCCCCAATTAATCTGATATAGCCCCCATAAATATAGTCCTTTTGATTGAAGCGAAAAATAAGACGACTGGTCACCTTATATGAGACGACCGGTCACCTTAGGAGAAGTAAAATGACACGCATAAACTTAACGAATAAACTACCCACATTACTTGGCTACCTTGTAGGGTCCTTGCTCGTTACTTGGATGTCCTCTTCAACGTATGGTTCAGTGACCCCTTTTCAATCAGACAAAAGTACACTGCTTGCATCAAGAGCCAATCAATACCTGGGGTTTTCACCTATTCTTGCGCGTTACCCGGTATCAAACCGTCACCATGAAAAATACGATTCTGGCTTCGCATTTTATGTGGATAACGACCTGCTAACCCCCGACCGCATTGACCGAGACTATACCGGCGGCTTAGCCCTCACTTTGTCTGGCAGGCGGGCAACTGACTACTGGTGGTCTCTAGACCGGCCCCTTGGTCTTGCCGAATCTTTATTTGGCCTTGGCAATCTATCCCCGAACACGAGCAAGCGAAAATATCAACTACACAGCATCGAATTTGGGGCGACAGCATTTACACCTGAAGATGTTGGCAACAGTAACGCAGACGCTAATGATCGCCCCTATGCTAGCCTATTCTACATTTCCAACACCCGGCATCACATCAATCAAGATAAGGGAGCGGCAATCACCACAGCACTCACCCTGGGTGTGCTTGGGTTACCTATCGCTGGGGATATATACAATGGCATACATAGCGCCATTGGAAATGATGAGGGGGAAGGATGGTCACACCAAATCGCCGACGGTGGTGAACCCACATTCCGCCTGGGCATATCCAGGCAGCAACTCTTATCTGCTCACAATGGAAAGAAAAACAGCTATGAATTTAAGGCACTAACCCAAGGGAGCATTGGTTACTTAACAGAAGGGTCAATCGGATTCACCGGGCGATGGGGCCGTATCAACACCCCTTGGTGGACCTTTAATCCGGCCAACGCAAAATATACCGAGAAATCATCAACAGTTACACCATTTAATCGGACTAACGATCTGTTCGTGTTCGGTGGAATAAGCACTCACATACGAGGCTACAATGCTTTTCTGCAAGGGCAATGGAGTAAAAGTGACGTTTCATATGAACGAAATGAACTGAACACTATTATTCACGAAGCCTGGCTTGGCGTGACATGGGGGCTAGACGAGAAAACCAACCTATCCTATTTCATTCGGGGCCAAACAAGCGAGATCAAACATGGCAATGGAAACAGAGACCCTATCTGGGGTGGTTTTGTAGTGAATTACTCAATCTAATTAAGCATGAGGGCTACCACACTAGCCCTCATGCTTAGGAGTCATTATCGGTACCTCTATATTCTTAACATTCCCATTGGAGTTCACTGTTAGCTGAATACCATTCGCATTGCTAAAAACAATATCCTTAAATTGTTGGTAACTGCTGATTTCCCCAACAACCACATTATTCAACGTTAGTAACGTGTCATTTTCAGATATACCTGCTTGGCTCACCACATCCAAAAAGGGCCCTTGTTTAATCTGATAACCACAACCCGCTGCATCGCAATGCTCCTCAACCCCCATATCGCTGAGTACCGACGTGTGATTTTCTTGGTATTCATTCATCATGGCATCAAGTATCGCTGGCTTAAGGTTCCCCAGGGTGAACTCTAACCTTTCAGTGACAGCCTGTGATCGAATGTCATCTTCTGAAATATTCGGTGTATGGACAACAAAACCACCATCAATAACATACTCGTTGGTATCTGGGGATGGCACAGGCATTTCGTCGTCACCACCGGAAAAATTGACGTCCTGAATAATTTTCGTCAATTGTGCATGGTGCTTGACCTCGAAATCATCAATTTTTTGTTGTGTCTTTCCTTTAACCAAGGTCTGTTTCTGTGTCTTTACCACATGATTATCCAACGAATAAAACAATCCACAACCTATCGCAAGAATAAGGCAAAAAATAATAACGATTACTTTTTTCATGATGGTCTTACCATTATTTAGTGAACGTGCGTTGGAAGGCTTGCTCAGTCACCCCTGCTTCATCGACTAAGTATGCAGTAACGGTAAAGCTAGTCGCCGTTATTTGGCCGTGAAAATAGCCCCACTTCGACTCGTAACTATCCCAAACTGTTGCATGCGTGGGATTATCCCGATAATGGCCTGTATTCTTCGCCGCCGCCCCAGACACCAAGTGGTAAGTCTTACCACAACTTTCAACGGGCTCAAGTATTTCTAGCGCGTGCTCATGACCCGCAAAAATAAAATCGACTTTGTCACATACCGTACCTTCCACAAAATCATTGTAAGGACCCCGCCCCTGAATCAATCCATCGGCTTCATGATGTCCATTGGTAATATAAGGATGATGAGCAAACGCGAACTTCCAAGGGGAATCATTTTGACTCAATTCTTTATTGATCCAGGATTTTTGTGTTTTCATATACCAGCCATTTGGCCAGAAATAAGGATTGAAAATTGAGGGTAGATAAGCACTCGGCGGATTAGAATCGTAACCAATAAAGAACGCTTCATTAGCAGGGGTTTCAAACGAGTAATAACGCTTTGGCATTTGCCACTTATCACTATGCTTAGTATAAGAAACTTCGAGATACCCTCGAAGATTTAGACCTCCGTCACCCGGCACCAACAGACTGTTATCATGATTCCCCAACACCATAAAAAAAGGGAAATCCAGTTCTGCATACGGTGCTTCGAATTTCTTATCAAACTGGGCATCCGTCACGCTCCACGGGCCCACCTCATATATATTATCGCCTAAACCCACTGCAAAATCGCATTGCTGCGTTTCACACGTAGCCTTCATGGATTCAGCCACGCGATATTGGGCATCCTTCCCGGTACCAGAGTCGCCCAAAATAATAAAACCAGTATCCGCTACCGCGCCCCCTACAGAAAACAATAGCAAAGACGATGTTACAGCTAAACGTGTCGCGAGGTTTTTCATGGCTCTATCCCTTGGTCAGTCACACAAGTCGTGCGCTTAAAAAATACAACATATTGATTCGCCATGATTTTATAATTCTATTAGCGGGGCCATGTCGTATTTTATGGTTTTTATTATTTTCATAAATGTGCGAAACGCATAAGTAAACGCGCCTCTCCAAATTGGATAATACAAAATTATATGGCGTTATACCACCACTCCAGCTAATTCCGTACGACTTCCTCTATGACTGGAAATAACATCCAGCCGTAAGGAAATTTGTTCCCTTAGGTCAGCCACATGGGAAATAACACCAACCATACGCCCTGCTTCCTGCAAATCCAATAAGGTTCTAATCGATAACTCTAGAGACTCTGGATCCAAACTACCAAAACCTTCATCAATAAACAGCATATCCAAGCGAACCCCTCCAGAGTATGCCTGAACAACATCAGACAATCCTAAAGCTAACGATAACGCTGCCATAAAGCTCTCTCCGCCAGACAATGTCGCCACTGGCCGCTGAACTCCCGTATACGCGTCATCAACAACAAGCTCTAAACCTGATGCTTTGTTGCCTTTAGCTTTCTCTGACTTTCTCAGCAATAAATACCGACCCTTACTCATCAACTGTAAACGCTGACTTGCTTCTACCAATACATCATCAAGCAACACACCAAGAACAAATCGCTGCAGGCTTATTTTTTCATGGGTTTGACCGTTAGCCACATTAGACAGGGTTCCGTATAGGCCATAGGCTTCTTCCAACTCCCGAGACTTTTTCCGCATGCTTGCTAATGTATGCTGGGCTGACAGCAATGCACTAACACGCTTATCTAACGTCAGCCATTTCGAATTCACCGTCAGCAACTCACCCTTAACGGTTTTTATCTCCTCATTTAACAGAGAAATTTCAGGTCGTTCTTTCCCTGCCAAATAGCTCAATTGCTCCGCTAAAGCACCTTTTTGTTGCGCAAGTTGATTTTCGAACGCCTTTACAGCATGTTGCATACTGCTTAGCTGATCAGGTGCAACACAACTGGCTGCAAATTCTTCTTGATTGGCTAATACACTTTTCTCTAATGCCATTGACCAGCGAGACTCAGTATCAGCGACAATTTGAAACGCTCTACTACGACTATCTTCTCTCTCCTTTTTTTGGGATACAAGGCCATGCAACTTTGACGTAAAGCCCTCCCATCGACGCCTAACATTTGCATGGAACTCTTCAAATTTATCAACTTCCTGCTGAAGTTTATCGATCCTATTCAACAACAATTCGCTACTACGGTATTCCTCAGGTATTTCCTGCGCGGCCTGTACACACCGTGCTTTTATTGCAGCATAAGATGCATTAATACGCGTTTCTTCCTCGCGTACATTTTCAAGGTTCAATCGCGCCCTACTAAGCGTATCCTCACGCCCATCCTGCTGTAACTGCATGGACTGTAGATTTCGCTTGTCCATTCCCCATTGTTCTAGGCTTTCTGTTAATCGACTCAACTGTTCCTGCAACATAACCAGTGAATGGCAAGATGAGTCGCCAAGCTCTTCATTAAGCGTAGTCACACGCCTTTCGTCACTTGACAGGCGTGTAGCCATCTGAGCATATTTTTCCCTCGCGCTCATCAATGCTTGATTAAACTCGTGCTCAATTTTTCTAGCGTACTCTAGGTCTTCTTGACTAGGTACATCCGCGTTCAATTGATGGGCAGGAAGAGGATGTTCCTCACTACCGCAAACGATGCATGGCTCTCCATCACTAAGAGATGCCGCCAATATAGCCGCTTGGCCCTGATGCCATAACATTGTTTTACGCTGTGTATCCGTAACTGCTTGTTCGTAATTTTTTTTGAGTTCAGCGCCTTCAGTTTTCAATAGTGAAAGCTGCGATCGTTGTACCGACACAGCATTTACCACTTCATCAGCCTGTTGTTTTATACTGACTTTTTTTTGCCCATCGGATTGTAGAACAGGGAGGTTATCATTATCTGCTATTCGCTTTTGTACTTCTGATATGCTTCTCAGCAACAAATTTTGCGACTCAACCTCAGCCTCCACCACTGCCAGCGCTTTCTCCTTCGCCTCTCGAACCCCTTCTAGCCGAGCGATTTCCGTGCTTTCATTTCGTTGCAATTCGCCATATATAACAGCCCTATCTTTAAGTCCGCAAAGATAATCAACATCTTTCTTATTGCCCTCAAGAATAGGCAACTCACTCTCCACTTTTATTCTTTCCACCTCAGCATGCTGTAATTCCGTTTCCGCTTGTTGTTTTAGCGCATCAATACTGTCTAGACCCGCTGAGATAGCAGAGAGTTCCTTTTTCGTTCTTTCTAGTTCCAAGTAGATGGGTTGGATAACTGCCGCATTTTCGCAAGCAACAATACGCTTTTTCGTTATCCCCATTTCATCATTCTTTAGCAACAGCGCATCCACGCTTTGCTGCGTATTTTCGCAACGCTCAAACGCGTCTTTCAATATTTCTTGTTGGTGCAATTGCAATTCAAGATTAGCCACATTTTTTTCATATCGCTTCTTGACATCTAACTCAGCCGCCAGCGACTCTTGGCAACTTCCTAACTCACACAACAGGGCTTCATCATCAACTACGCTAGCGCCTTCAAGCACCCCCCGCTGAAGCTGCTGTTGCTGACTAACATCTGCTGCAATAGCATTGGCTTTTGCCTTCAATTTATCTTCAAGCGTCTTATACATGCCTGTTTGAAATAGTTGGCTAAATATTTTCTCTCTATCCTTAGAATCAGCAAGTAGTAACTGTCGAAATTTCCCTTGCGGCAACACCATTACCTGACGAAATTGACTTACGGTAAGACCGGTTAACGTGGTTATTTCAAGCGTCGCCTCTTTTACTTTTTTCGACACAATAACTTGGGGCTCACCAAATTCATCAATGCTCCATAACTGAGCCTCCGGTGCCTGTACCGTTGTCCCTTCCCCTTTGGCTTTTGGTCTTAACTGTTCAGGTACCCGTCGTATGCGATAACGGGACTTCGCCAATTCAAATTCCAAGATGACTTCTGTCAATGCTGCTGGTTCAGAAAAGTCGCAACGCATTTGCCGAGCTTCTCGTTCTTCCCCTGTGGTCTCGCCATAAAGCGCAAAACATATTGCGTCTAGAATCGTCGTTTTCCCAGAACCTGTCGGTCCATTAATCAAAAATAATGGCGCTTCTCCAAACCGGTCAAAATTAATAACTTCTGTGTTGGGAAACGACCCAAATGCACTCATTTCAAGACTAATCGGTTTCATCGTTTACACATCATCCCCATGCAAACACTCATCCAGCATTGCCTCAACGATAGTGCTCTGCTCAGTTGATAGTGTTTCTTCACATACTTGTTGATAAAAATCTCCAAACATTGAAAGCGCTCCTCTCTTAGGCCCCTCCGCATTTGGCAACAGTAACTCTCTATCAACACCATAACGCCTACCGGATGCCGCTAATGTGGGACGCTCAAGATGCAGTACATTAGCGTAGGCCTTACGCAACTTCCCCATCGGGTCAAGAATTGCTCGAGTATCAGTAAGCTTCACGAGCAGATAATCATCGCAATGCGCATCGTTTATTGCCGCGTCAATTAGCGCATCCATTGGCCCCTCTATCGTTCTCATATTGCGTGGAGCATACAACGGAATATCTTCAAACTCGACTGAGCCGTCCTGCTGAAGATCTACAATAGTCACGACTTTCTTGTGAGATTCCTCAGAAAAAGAGTACTTCATTGGCGAACCTGAATAGCGAATATGAGGGCTGCCTTTATATTGCCTACCATGAAGGTGACCCAGTGCGGTATAGCAAAACCCCTCGAAGTGTTGTGGAGATACCTTATCCGCTCCGCCAATCGCTAGCGGCCTCTCAGAATCACAAGCACTCCCACCATCGATAAAGCAATGACTTAGCACAACAGTGCGACGCCCTTCCACATTGTGCTCATGTATACTTTTCGTAAGATACGCCATAGCCTCATCGTGGGTTGAACAGCGTATGCCGCATACCGAATTGACAATAACCGGATCAACATAGGGTATGCCATAAAACGCCACCTCCCCCCACTCATCAGACAGCGTGACAGGTTGCCATTGGTTGGATAAAGGGCCGACAATATGAAGACCCGACTCCATCAATTGGCGAGAGCCAAAGGCAAGTCGATCCGCACTATCATGATTACCTGCAATCATGATAACGGGCACACCAAGATCACCACATAGCTGATAAAGTACATCATCCAATAATGCAACAGCTTTTGCTGGTGGAATCGCGCGATCATAGACATCGCCAGCAATCAGCACGACGTCCACACGCTCTGATTTAACAATGGATACTATTTGATCCAATACTAAACGCTGGTCATCGAGCAAAGAGATATTGTGAAATTGACGGCCAATATGCCAATCAGATGTGTGTAGAATTCGCACAGAAATGCCTTATAACGTCCCCAGTTACCCGCATTATCTCACAAAGTAGTTATGATTCGTAAAACTAGGCGCTAGGAATTGCCAGCGTAGACGCGTGCAATGCACTATCTGTCATAGCCTCTTTCCACCAGTAATTCACCGGTTCTGGATTATTGATAGAGAGTGGCTGTCCTATTCGAGGTGTCGTAATCGCAATGTTGGATGCTGAACACAAAGCTGTCACCCGCTCAAAGGGTTCGAACCAAGCATGTAGGGCTAAATCAAAGGTACTATTGTGTATAGGCAAGAACCACTTCCCTTGGAGATCCTTGTGAGCCTGCACTGTATGTTCGGGCAACATGTGAACATCTGACCAACTTCGGTCATAAGCTCCTGTTTCGATCAGCGTTAGGTCAAAGGGGCCATACTTCTCACCTATCTCCTTAAAACCAGGGAAGTATCCGCCATCGCCACTGAAAAAAAGCTTAGCTTTTGGGGTGATAATGACCCAGGAGGTCCATAATGTACTGAATCTATCGTGCAAACCACGTCCAGAAAAATGCTGCGCTGGCGTTGATACCAATTCAATATCTCCAACGGTGATAGAGTCCCACCAATCCACCTGAATCACTTTGTTTACCGCAATCCCCCAGTGAGTTAACAGATCCCCTACACCCAATGGAGCATAGAATTTCTCAGTTTTTCGGGCCAAAGCTTTAACCGTCTCTTTATCCAGGTGATCATAGTGATCGTGGGACAGGATAACCCCTTTAAGATCTGGTAATTCAGCCACTGAAATCGGCGCCTCATGAAATCGCTTAGGGCCAGCCCATTGCACTGGCGAGGCCCGCTGACAAAAAACAGGATCTGTTATCCAGTATTCCCCCTCAACTTTCATTAACACCGTTGAATGCCCAAGCCGATACAGCGTGTAATCTGGGGCAGCTTTGAGCATATCCCGGGTTAAGCGCTCCACCGGAATCGTTTTTTTAGGCATCGCCTCACGGGATTTTTCCAGAATATAACGTTTAATGACTTCCTGAGACTTATCCCAACTAACAGGGTTAACGCGATCGATATTACGAAACTTTCCTGCAATAAACTGAGGAGACGATAAATATTTCATAGCAACCTACCCTGAGCATTCTTTGAATCAATATCTCTAGAATATTCAGCCTTTCCACAAAAGTAAATCCGACTGACGTTGAATCTACTATACACCGATACTTTCGATAAGAATGCCATAGGTTCGCCCCACCCTCAGCCATATACAAATCTGGACTAACCCTGTAAATTGCAGGCTCTAATTTTTGCTAAGAGGCCCACTCATTGTCTTCCTTTACCGCAACGCAAAATCATATGCCCCCATCAGATCAATTGACGGGGTTTCTACGATCTTCATGGATTATTGCTCAATTTGAGTTAATACGGCTATTTGGCACAGCACGAGGCCTCCTTACCCTATTCACTTTTGCTGTCATATGGTATTTCATGCTGACAAATCTCGTCATGACTGCCGCGAACTTTATCGAGCAAAATGCGTCAACTCGTATGTCCACAATGATGTTCAACTCATCCGGATTTGGTCAATTATTAGCCTGGCCTATCGCGGAATTCTCTGCGTACTGGCGCATCGCGTTATATCTATTCCCTGTATTTGCGGTGTTATTTGCTGCCGACCAAACTGCCTCCGATAGGGATAGAGGCGGCCTTCGCTTTCTTACCACTCGCTGCTCAAGAGACAGTATTTTTCTCGGTCGCTTTATTGGACAAACCATCATCGTAAGCTTTTTGGTAGTCGGCACACTGCTCACTACATTGGCGGTCGCTCTTTATGCTCACCCTGCAGAATCCTGGCCAATGAGTTTCTACTGCACGCTATTAATTGCAACCAATTTGCTCGCAGTACTCATGCCCTATACCGCCATGATGGCATTATTATCCGCCTCAGTACGATCACCGATCCTCGCCATCATTCTGGCCGTACTGCTATGGACAATCGTGCTTTGGTCGGTCACTGCCCTGAGCGAATATTATCCTGCCTTTGATTTCGTAAAATACATTATTCCCGGCATCCAGATCAGCGACCTGACTCAACTTCAACCGGCAGACACACTATCTCTTATCCATATCCCACTACTGCAAACAGCTGTACTTCTCATCATCGGCCGTTTTGTGATGGCTAAGGGAGCTATCTGATGTCACTTATTCAATGTAAAAGTCTCGTCAAGCAATACGTAGATAAAACCGTATTACATGGGTTATCTTTTGAACTTGAAACGGGAAGCCCTATTGCGCTTGTAGGACCTAATGGGGCCGGTAAGACCACCCTTTTCAGCATCTTATGTGGATATATCCGACCTACGCAGGGAGAGGTGACAATTTTTGGTGAGAAGCCAGGGTCGTCAGCGCTTTTTAATCGCGTTAGCGCGTTACCTCAAGACGCCCAACTCGACCCTCGATTTTCCATTCAACGACAACTAATGTTGTTTGCGCAACTTCAGGGCTTCAGTAAAAAACAATCCAAACTTGAAGCTGAAAGAGTCCTGTCCCTTATGCAGCTCAGCGATTCACTCAAACAAAAGCCCGCCGCGTTAAGCCACGGCATGCGCAAACGGGTCGCAATCGCCCAAGCGTTGATTGGAAACCCAGATCTTGTCCTGCTTGACGAACCCACGGCCGGTTTAGACCCCGTCAACGCTCGTAATATTAGGGATATCGTGCACGAGTTAGCGGGTGAGACGACCTTTATTATTAGCTCTCATAACCTTGCAGAACTGGAACAGCTATGTGGAACCGTTCTTCATCTCAATGATGGACACTTGCAGCAGCAAGTTGACTTAACCAATAGCGACGGCGCCGAACCACAACTTGCCTTTCTAACGGTGCACATGGATAAATGCTCTCCGGACGAGTTTGTTAATACCGTCAAGACACTAAACGGCGTAAGCGCCGTCACACCGAGCCAAAAAAATCATTTCGTTATTGATTACAACCCAATTAATGCCCCTCTCTTGGATCAACAATTATTACGTTGCATCGATGAAAACCAATGGGACTACCGACAATTAATAAAAGGCAAAACCTTAGAAGAACAACTATTTTCCAATTGAAGGCAAATGCGCCGATCTCCACTGATTAAGTGCTAAGCCTCGCAAAACTGCAATCGACGTAAAATTTTACTTGCGTCGAATGCAAAAACACGCGAAAGTTTGCGCTGATTGTGACACTTCTATGACAAATAGAATAATAAATAATCAAAAACAATAACTGGCGGCCTTCTTTACCAGCACAGATAAAGAACAGACTGGCCACATTGAGGAGATAATTATGAATATTAAAGCGATTGCAGTAGCATTCACTATGGTTTTTGCAGCGATTTCTGGTCAAGCTTTTGCAGCTGAAGCACCAGCAACCGATGCCAACGCAACGATGACCAAAGAAGCTCCAGCAGCAGGTCAAGAAGAAGCAACGAAAGAAGAAGCAGTTAAAGAAGAAAAAGCGACTGAAGCTGCAGAATAATCGCTCCGGTTATTCTAACTATGAAAAGGCAGTCACCTGCCTTTTCATATATTCCGAGTTAACCTCTATGACTTGGAAACCAACATTACGTTAAACATCTTGGCGTTGTCACCTGGCGACTGCCCCACACAACTCACCATTACCGACCCCGAATCCAACACATCAGTATCAGCCATACACGCAAGTACCCCTGTATCTGAACCACTAGTGATCGTCGCGGTAATCAGCCCATCATCAATAGCATCCGGTGTACCATTTAAACTTATCGTTACCTCATCAACAGACAGTTCACCCGTATCGATATTCGTCACTATATTCCCTGTACAGGTTCCACTCGCACAGCTAAATGCAACTGGAGATATCTCGTCGCCACTGGACTGAGAGTCGTCAAACAATAGCCCAGAGAAATCCCCATCTAAATTTGCCACGGCGGTAATGCTGGTCTGCGGCAAGGCAAAGATAAACGATGCATCCTCCTCGTCATCCACATTGGTATGCACGATTGCTCCACCGTTAGCAGTTAGGTACATCACCCCCCCATCCGCACCAGAGCCAATTGTCATAATACCGTCGCTGCAAGAGCCGCTACCAATGTTCGCCTCAGGTCCTTGATTTGTCGAGGTATCCGCTAACGATCGCTTTTCAGGTAACGATGCCACTCCCGTCGAGTCATTGAACGCAAATGTGCCAAAGAAGTCGCTATCGGTACTGCTTGCTGACGAATCACTGGCCTTCTTAACAAGTACCCAATTAGCCGATAAAGAACTGCTTGGGCAAGCACCAGAGGTAACCATCGCGATCATTTGACTGCTGCCGTCTTGGATCGGGTTAAGGAAAAATGCATAACCTGGCGCTTCCAATGCCCACGCCGTATCACCCTGAGATGGACCATCATCCCCGACACTTGAGCCTACCGTCAATTTAACAAACCCCGACGTCAAACGTTCATAAGTACCCTCTACCGTTAACGTAACGGCAGTATCAACACTATCTCTTCGAGATATTGAAAATGAATTATCCGTGTTTAACGTAACGTCCCATTTAGAACCAGGCCCGGCATATGCCTGATCAACACTGGCAGACGAACTTGAACTACTGCCTCCTCCTCCACCGCATGCGACCATCGCACCCACTACTGAGGATAAAACAAGACTGCGCGTTACATTCTGATGTTTCATTTTCATGGCTTACTCTCCGACAAGGACTACTGGAATAAATTATCTCCGCTCTCAGTAATCACGCTAGCAAGGAGTTTTTATTTTTCCAAACAAAAATGTGAAGAGGTTCAAAATTCACGATTTTTTACAACCGGCAAGACTTACGAATTAAATGAATATAGACAAAACGTAGGTTATTGGGCCGTCGCTAATAACAATGGCATTCATTATGCCCTGATCAAAGGTCTATAATGGGCCACCAAAAACGATGATTTCTCCTATCATGGGCACCGCTAGCTGCTTATACATTTTCGTGCCCCAATCAAACCATTGCCAAACCATATCATTTGGATGCTCTTCACCAACAAAAGTAAACTTAACCTTTGTTGGGACACCTGCATCTGTATCAAGCACCCTGACCTGTAGCCCATTTTGTTCGAATACGTCTCCTTTCACAAAATGAATATCAGGATGGGTAACCAACCCTTCCAACAATCGTATTGGGTACGCAGAACTCATAACAGGTACCTTGCCAACATCATCCACCATCTCAACACGATGATTGACCACTAATGGCGACGCAGATATCAGCTCAAATTCTCGATCAGCAGTCCTGTGTAAAGTAAAAGAAGATAACCCGGGTGCCAGCGCTTTTACGCTGCGTGGTAATAGGTAACCTTTGTAGTCCCATTCATAGGGTAAATAGAATAATCGGTTAGGCGCTTTGGGATTTACGACAACTAATGAGCGATCCTCCCTTACCTCAGATTCAATACTTGAGTAATACCCGTCATCAACATATTTAATGTTAAACACGCCCCAAGAAATAACCCCCAAAAACAACATCGGCAGTAAGAAGTGATAACCAATGACCGACCACGCTAACATTCGCTTCAAACGCGAATGAGCACTTCCCAGATAAGGAGACAACCATAATGCCAACACAAAAAAGAAACCAATAGAGACGAAGGTTCCACTTCGACTCCCTACACTCAATAACGAGGCGTGTGGCACCGTTGCTAAAATGGAGCCTAGCAACATAAATTTCGCCAATGGGCTAGACCAAACAAAATGCCGAATAGCAAATCCAATCCCGACCAATACCAACCAAGCTAAACCACGAACCCCTCCCCAAACATCCAGTGCCATCCAAGATGACAGGCCATCAATCCCCGTCAGTTGAGAAAAGTATATTAATGGAACAACAGATATCAACTGCTCAACAAATCCAACAAAATCTCGACCAGGGTCAGTATATAAACCAATGCCATAAGCCCCAAACCCACCAAGATTATAAGCAATTCGCCAGATAACCACGATTAGCAAATACGGTACAACCGCAAGACAGCCTTTTAACCAGCCCCGCCGGTCCATACACAAGCCATAGGCACCCAAGTATCCACAAATACCCACCATAGCCTCAGCCGTTAACAACCCAATAGCGAGGCAAGATAAAGACAAACCTAGCCACTTTATCTCATCAGTTTCTCTCCACCGTATAAACCAAAGCAATGTCATCGCACCAAATGCCACCGCAAAATAGGAGTTACGTGCCGCGACCCAGCTAAAATTGACGCCTACACTCATATCGAAAACTAACATCAGCGTTGCCAATCCAAATACCAGTGGGTCGCCGTGCAAACGGCGGTATAGGACAAACCCGCAAAAAGAAAACAACAGAAAATAGAACGTGCTATGCCATTGCATCCAATAGATATCACCACCTAATAGGTTGTGATCAATCCAATGAGTCATTGCCGCAACGGGTCGAAAGGGTTGCATAGATGCATTCTCGACGGACCACCACGGTAAATTGCCGTAGCTACGCTGACTGTCCAACGTACCTTTCGCATGATTAAAAAAATGAAAACCGTTCTCTAGGCGACTAAACAAAGTCGCGTCTGGGTCGGTATTTTCAAACCCTAACCCGTATAAATTATCAGACCCTGAAAAAATGGAGCCCTGCATATAGTCATCAGCCACATAACTGGAAAACTGAGATGGTACATGCGTACACAAAACCAATAGAAAAAGTAATATAAAAAAATAGCGATGACTTAATAGTTTCGCTGCAACGATAGCCACTGCATATCTCCCTGGCAGTCCTTAACAAACACTTGCCATCACACTACAACGTCCTGACGACAAAAATCGTGAGCACCGTACCACAACACCTTTGATCGAACGACCTTTTTTTGATTGATTCTTACAATACATACGCTCAAACACATGCTCTGGGCTTGTCATATCAACAAATGATCATTACTATCTCCACGCTTTTTAGGATTCACATTAAAATGGAGTTATCTATGAAAATCGTTAATAGTCTTTGTATTTTTACTTTTTGCATACTAGCAAGTGGATGTGCAAACGAAGAAATCTGTAAGAATATAGGCGGAGCCAATACCTTTGGCGGGTGTTTTTTACCCTGGCTATAAGTCATTGCCAGCGAGTTGTACCGACAAGTCGCTGGTAACTACCATCTTCCGGCACCTTTAGCTCTCGAGACATTATCTTCATGCAACTTGTTTCCTCATCAAGCACCCATAAGCGAATAGATAAGAAATTGGGGCTTTATGATCTCGAATCTGACCCTCGTGAAGAAAACAATATTGCTCAGCCATTCCCTAAAGAAACTCAAGCTCGCAGAAAGCGATTTAGCATCGACGGTATCAAATCAAAATATGCGAGCCATACTACAAGCCCACTCTTTCGAGTGGGCATTTCGACAGATGGACTAATCCAACACTTCCTCAACCCATACGTTTCTCAATACAATCTCGTTATCTGGGCTAACACTCTTGTTGGGCCTATATATTGCTATTCGAATATAAGACACATCGGAACGTTCAACATTAAAAATAGAGTCCTCCGTCGTCACAAACTGAAATTCCTTAGTCAGCTCTGCACCCCAAGTAACACCATTTACATCACTAGCTTCAATCACTTGATGTTGGTCGTTAAATGCCAAATAGCGTACTGCAATAGTGCTATCTTCACCCTCCAGCTCCCTGGCTTCAACATGAACTTTATAGCGTTTATTTGGGCTTAGGGAGAGACCATAGTTTATTTTGTAATAGGAAGAAAACCGCGTTTGGTCAGAAACATCCTCCAACCATGCATCATGAACTGACAATTCACCCTGCTTATTTTGATGATAAAAATAGACTCTGGCTGTATCTGCTTCCGACGACAACACTGAAAAAACGTCGCTGACCATAGTTGTCACTTCGGAGGTCAGCGCTGTTTCAACAAGACCAATATCCGAAGCCGTAACCTGAATACCGTCTTTGTACCCAAATACTCGCGCCTGAAAAGATGCACCGCCATCCCCACTGACCGACATATGCAGTTGATATTGTCGATCCAGTTCAAATTCCCGTTCAGAGAACAAACCATCAATCACATAACTGCCATTACCCGTTAAAGGAGCAGAAGGAAAAACGATACGTTTATTTTGGTAGCCATTCTCTAGATCACTGGAAAGCGAACCACTAATTTTGTGAGTACTGGTGATTCCCGATAAATGCCTTATGCTATCAAGAGCTTCCTTTGTACCTTTAAATAACATCACCCCACCACCAGGTTCAACATTAAGCACGTCGCCCGCAAGATACTGTGTACCGGTTGCTATATCATAAATCCCGCTGCCAACACTACTAATGTGAATATCCAAACCCACTTCAATCGGTGGAAAGCTCTCTTCACTCAACTCACCAACATCATTGATTTCAAGGCCTAACCCGTCACTGGTAGCATTAGTATTTATCGATATTCGCTTATTAACAACCACATACAGCTTACCTCCGGAAACCCCGTCAATATCCACAGCATGAGAAACGATCATACTATCGGGCTCATCTAAAATCGTTGCATCAGCCTCATAGTCTTCTAATCGATTAATGATCCAACCAAACTTCTGAAGCTCCCGAATAGTTTCCGAATACTCAAATAGAGTCCGATGACCTCGATTGTTCAGTCCAGCCATGTTGTATATTCTCGAATCCTTGAGCGGCTTCTGATCCAAAACATCGGCACTCCACGCCATAACACCATGACTAGCATTCGCAATACCAAGCCAAACTTGCGCCCGCATAGCATACTTTGGTGCATAGTAGATAAGACCAACGGTTTCCACATCAAGCTCATCGTTATCGTTATACATAACCTGCGCATTACCTGATATCACAGACATAAAAGCCTGAGGCTCAAGTTTATTTTTACGAAAAACACTGATACCTTTATTACTTGAATCGTTAGGCGTCTGATTATTAAATAGATTCAACGCTTTATTCGGATTATGTAGATAGTTAGCGTCTCGAGCCATAAAATAACGATCTGAGCCCGTTAGCAGGGGTACATTACTTTCATACCCAGTATAGTTATCCTTCATAAATTGCGCTGAAGCAGTCTCATTGTGCAACAAATAAAGTGGAATCTCCTCGCTACCACCCCTCTGAACAACGTTATAAATTATTTTCTCGTAGTAGTTCATTAAGAAACACATTTCATCAACCCTAATTCCTTCCAGGCCGCCCGATAAGGGGATCTCATATTGAGTAAGACACATATCACCACCCGTCGGGGCATGCTGTGGCTCTTCGTCGACACTATATGCGAGAATACTGGTATTGGTATCTTGGTAATTTTTGATGGCGCCACTGGCATAATCAGCACCAAACTCACAGCGCTCACTACACCAATCCACCAAAGTAGGACCCGCATCCGTTTTATCAACAATGGCATTGCCAATCTGCCAAATTACTTTCAGATTGTGTTTTTCCGCCAACTGTAAAAATGTCGTTGTATCCAACCGATCTTTCATTCGAATGTCATCAGTATGAATAAGATTAATGCCTAACTGCGATAACCAACGGAAGTGAGCGTCCAAACTTAACTCATCCCAACCCGCTCCATCCTCGGGGGTCCCCTTATCACCAGCAGCCCGGTACATATACACGCCGGCAAGGAACTGCTCACCATTGCCGTCCAGTGAATCTATTCGGAACCGAGTTTTATCCAGTGGCTCGGCATGTATCGCGGATGTAAATAGAGCACAGAGCAACGTGAAAAACGCTACTTTCTTTTTCGTTGTACTAATCATTATATTGAGTGTTCTCGCTATGACGTGTAGGGGGGAAGTGATTGCGCCGGCACTACAAAACCGGAGCCTGTATTTTCCTTTAATTGAAGCGCGATATAAAGAAGAACCTATCGCTAATGAACGTAAGAAACATCTCACAAATTTAGGCAACAATCTTGTCATGTTTGCTGTGATAAGAACCGAAAATCACATCAGGGTTATGTCTCTTAACCCTGATGTAATGAGATACAGATTTTTCAGACTTAATATTAGCGGTTTTCACTGCCCCAACAAGACATACCATCATCATCCAGTACACATCCGTGATAACCCGATGCCGATATTACAGAAGGATTGCTAAGGTTAGTTGGCGTACTATCCAGTTTTCTACCTATGTTATCTGTGCCCCAACATACTATACCGTTATCATCCAATGCACAGGTATGGTAGTAACTTGCCACAATCTTTGTAGGATTAACCAGGCCTGCTGGCACCGTACTTTGGCCAGAATCATTACTGCCCCAGCACTGAACTCCATTATCATCAATTGCGCATGTGTGATAGTGGCCGCCCGCTATCGCAATAGGGTTACTCAAATCTTCCGGCACAGAGGTTCTACCATCCTCATCAAGCCCCCAACAAGCTACGCCCTTATTATCTAACGCGCAGCTATGACCTGCCCCCACGGAAATATCAATCGGACTGCTAAGTACAGGCACGTCCAATTTCCCGAAGGAATCATAACCCCAACACGTCATACCCTTTTCATCCAACGCACAGGTGTGATACATACCCGCAGTAATTTTAGTAACCTCTCCTAGGACTGCTGGCACTACAATCTTGTCGCCACCATCATCACCCCAACAAGTAACGCCATTATTATCACGTGCGCAAGCGTGATAAAAGCCCACACCGACAACACTAGGGTTTATTAAATCTTCAGGAGGCATCGCAACAAGCTCATTGGTTCCCCAGCACACAAGGTCACCACTTTGTACTACACAAGTATTCTGAAAACCACCCAGCGCCATAACGGTTGGGCTCTTTACACTGCTAGGCGGTATAGTTTGACCTGATTCATTCCTTCCCCAGCAGTTAAGACCATTATCATCTAACGCGCAGGTGTGATAACCACCAGCCGACACAGTGATTGGGTTGCTTAAGTCCACTGGAGGAATACTCTGACCATACTGATCTCGTCCCCAACAAACAACACCACTATCATCGATCGCACAAGTATGATAACGACCTGCGGTAATACTCACAGGGTTAACGAGTGTTAGTGGTGGGGTTCCTTGACCGTATTGATTTCTCCCCCAACAAGAAACTCCATTGTCATCCAACACACAACCATGCTCATCACCCGTAGCGATTGCTGTTGGATTTACCACATTTTCTGGTGCAGAGCTTTGACCAGAAGTGTCAGTTCCCCAACAAGAGACACCGTTATCATCTAATGCACAAGTAAAATCATAACTCGCAGAAATCACCTTTGGATTATTTAACGCTTCTGGCGGTGAAGTTTGGCCTTTACGGCTGTCTCCCCAGCATCGAACACCGCTGTCATCAATCGCACAAGTATGGGTTTCTCCAGCGCTTACGGCTACCGGGTTAGACAAATCACTAGGCACTGCCGCCCTCCCCCAGGAATTGTGTCCCCAACAAGTGACGCCACTGTTATCAACCGAGCAAGAATGGTTATTAGTAGATATCGCAGTTGGATTTATGACATTACTTGGCAGCGAATTTGCTCCCCAACAGGTAACACCATCATTATCCAAGACGCAGGTATTACTCGGACCAGTAGAAACTGCCTTGATAATAGGAGTAAATACGGCTGATACCTCTTTATCTCCATCGCTAGAAGATATATCTACAACACATTCAGTAAGGCCAACACACGCGCCCTGCCAATTTGAAAATACATATCCAGGTGTGGGGGCAGCGACTAAAGTAATGAGCGTTGAATCTGCATAATTAGCTTCACAGACCTGACCACAATCTATCTTGCCATCATCGGAAATAACGCCACCACCGATCGTCACTTCAACTGTCAATGAAACCTCTTGCACGACGCCCAAAGAAAACTGGGCCGCTACCGCTTTGTTGCCAGAAACAGAACCGATACTGATAACACACTCGGCTTTCTCTTCACAAGCACCACTCCAACCGTCAAACACGTAGCCATCATCTGGCGTAGCTGACAACGTGATAAATACATTTGATGAGTTACTGTAACTCGCCACACAGGTTTCACCGCAATTGATAAGATCATCACTGGAGGTAACGGTACCACCACCAGAATTTTCAACGGTAAGATTGCAACCACTCAATAGAATAAAAAAATTAAAAAGAACAAACAGGCGGAGTTTGGCCATTAAGCACATCCTTGTATAGGTATTGTTATTAGGTAATTTCCGTTTAAGCAGAACCATTTTATAACAATAACCACCCCAATAACAAACAACATTTGTACTACTTCACAGCCTACCAAATTGATAAATATATCAATTCACTGTCATTTACATCACATACTTCTTCTGCCTTCATAACACAGAGAATCCCTGTCACCACATACTTTACCAATCGCCACTTACCTGTCAGCAGATGTCCACACACACTCATGCATATAAAGGTGAGCATTTGGATATTCACTTTTCAGTCCTAGCTACTGCCGTCAAACCACAGAGCGAAAAATCATATATTATGATTCTCATCGACAATGGAAATATCACATCAATACATTTACATAGGATTGTAAAACCCAATGAAATACTTCTTATTTATCTATCTACTTCTATTAACCCATTCAATCGCTAATGCCAGCACACCTCCCGGCTGCGAATTACTGCAGGACGCACTATTTGATTTATCCAATGCCGGCGGAGGAACCCATACGCTAAGTGATGACAGTGTTATTTGTAACGCAAAACAAAATAATTACATGAATACAGATAGCTCACACGGTCTCATTGTTCCTGAACACGTCACCTTGGATCTAAACGGTGGGACCATTCAATTGTCCCTCACCGGTGGAGATGACTACGGCATTCGGTTGGCAAGCAATGCAGCAATAAAAAACGGAACCATCTCCCTCATAGAGAGTTCAAATTCCGGATTACAAACCATCTGGCACAGCGCAATCAGCGTAGGGGCTGCGTACGGACACGGCGGCACCAGCGATAACCCCAGCTATTTTTCTAACATCGGTTATTGGAGCATATCAAACATCAATATTAACCAACCGTACGATCATGCAGGAATACAAATTGCTTCAGAAGCTCATCACGGCCTCATCGAAAACATTCGTATTTACAGTTCTGAAGAGGCGGTTGTGGGTATTGGGATCGACTGGGGATCTGTCGGTGATTTCAGCTCTGAAGATAATACAATGACAAACATGAGAGAAGGTTGGTTAGCAGGCGATGTCTATACGACTCATCCTCACCACATCACAATAAATAACATCGTCATTGAAAACTTTACTAAACAACCAAAGAGCGAGAACTCGAATGAAGATTACGCGGCTATCAGGGTCTCCGCCGGTCACGCAATTAGCATGAGCAACATCACCATCAATGAGGCTTGGAGAGGCATTATTTTTCGTGGAGGGGACGTCGGGTACGAATTCGCACAAGATTCAATGAGGGCACATGCACACAAAGCAATACGTTTAGAAAACTTCACTATTTACAACGCCCACGATCAAGGCGTTATTATTGACGGATTGGCTGACAATGCAACCGTATGGCGCTCAAATATATTGAACAATATAATCGCAGGAGTCTTTATCAATGGCGTGGACTTTGCACCCGATAACGCAGCCATTATCAATAACGACATTTATCTCAACACCCCACATATCGCAAACCAAATCAAGAATATTAATGGCACGAATATAACTCAACAGGGTAACCAACTAAATCCGTAGTAACACTCTTAGAAAGCGACTCATTTGAATATTCACCCGTTGCTTCATAAGATGATTATGGTCAACACAGTTTTAACGAGCACAATGTGGACGTTATGCGTCACCGTATAGAAAACCACCCTGACATTTATGAAGCAACTGTCGCCTAGTTAAGAATAAAATAAGAAAACTCCCCTTGTATGTTAACCCCAAGAACGAGTAATATTCGCCCAAATTAAATACAGACCATAACGAATTCATTTATCAAGGAAGATAGCTCGAACATACATCCTGTCCCCCTCGATAAAACCGTTCTTATTTATAGCGCTAGCTACCTGCGCTAACACCAAGGAAAGATATGAATTATTTCAATACCATTGCAACTATTACACTTAGCCTTCTCATTGTAGCCTGTGGTGGTGGAGGCGGTGGTGGTGGCAGCGACGACTCGTCAGATAACTCAGTTCAACCACCGCAAGCACCTGTAAATTACAGCATGGATGTTGGCGGCGCACGATGTCTTAACCTGTCGACGAACGTACAAAATGAAAAAGATCAACTCATCGCATCAGGTGCTACTGTCGGCAGCTGTAACATAGACACGGCTTTGGGCATTTGTTCGCTTAGCCAATATAGCGCTTATTCCGGTGATATCACGCTAGTAACGTCAAAAAATGAAGCTGATACAATCACTTCTGCAGAGCAACAAGATATCAACGCTGCCGATGCCTGTGATTTTCTAGATGGCACGTATGAATCACTTTACGTGGCGACTCCGACTCCGACTCCAACTCCAACTCCGACTCCGACTCCAACTCCAACTCCGACTCCGGAACCAGAACTTAATGAAGAGCCACTACCCGTTAATCTAAATGCAACAGAGTATCAAAACTACTTTGCACACCCTACTACGCCATCTATTGCAATAGATATTCGAACCAAAGAAGAGTTCGACATTATTCCGGAATCGGCATCTCTCCGTCAGCTAACAAATGAGCCATTGCAGAATTCACAAGACCAGGCCTATCATGTTTACTCAGTCAATACAGAGTCAGGTACTCAACTACGACGTCTCAACCTCTCAACCGGTGAGTTTACGAGAATATCAGAGATATCCATAGCAGACAGTCAATGTGTTAAAACCGTCCAAAACATTATCGCTATTTGGTCTAGGAACGAAGGCACCAATGATTGCTATTCCGAAGAAAGTATCAACTTTGAAGAAGAGCAGTATCTAATCCTACCCACTGCGAATTCAACAGACGCAGCAACTGCGTCACCTCACGCCTATTATTTCTACCGCGCACACTCCCACGTCACACTTAAAACAGAAGAGGACGGTATACTTGGATTTATCCCGCTCTACGACCAAGAGCTAGGTAACTATCAGGCTGGGCACTTCTACCCAATCGCCGACAAGGACGGTGTTAAAATACATCATTCAGGTGATCCAGAAACAACACTATCAATTTCTTCTGATGCAACAACTGCATTCTCTGCTGAAGACATACTCATTGTTGGCCATAATGATCAAGGTATTTTCCGATTCACTCTTGACGAACTCACCCAAGGAGAAGAAGGCACGCTGATGGATCTTGGTGATGGAAACGTTAGCAGCATTGGCGGTGCAAACATCGAAGTTGTTAATGGTCAAAATATTCTTAGGTTTAGAGGATCGACTACAAATGAAGGTATTTTCGAATACTACACGTTCTTCTACCATATTGAAGACAACAGCCTAACAACGCTTGCCCGTATACCTGCAATAAGTGCTCCTAGCTGGTTTAACTTTAATGATTTTATGATTCAGATATCATCAACTGAAGACTCCGAAGCTAGATCTATCAGCGTATTGGACACAACGACATGGGAACTCGACGATTCCGAAACTAGCACCTTACCGAAATGGAATAGCGACGGTTTCCACGCATTTAATTCAAAGCTAATTATCACAACAAACGACAAGCACTATTTTATCGACGAAAACGGATTGGATTCCAGAATAACCAATCTCGTTGACGATGACATACTAGGCTTTGTGCGAAACTTTGATGAGCCGCCATCAACCACTGCTGGTGGTCGATTCATGAGTGTATTTGAAGGTGCAGGTGCCATCTGGCTCGGAGAAATTGATCTATCCGATAATACCTTTATCACCAGTGCGATAATCGGACCAATCGAGGTTACACTGGACTTTTCAAGCAAGCGCTCTTACAACGGTATGTATGAAGGGTTCACGGTCAACAATGAATTTATTATCGACATACAATCCATCCTGTTTTATGGCGACTTTTAACCAATATTAACATCAGGTGGGCACTCATTATTTAGGGTGCCCACCTTAAAAACGATCAACTGCATGATGTACAGCATAAAGAGCTCACCAACAAGATTGAGGCTATTCTTAAAGGGAATTACCTGATTCGAACTAGCTTTGTGATTGACCAACCCATTACTATCAGGGTAACGAAGGTTGTCTTCCGACCACGTCAGGCAACATCTGTTAATGCTGTTCCAAATACTCTATCCATTGTCAGGATATTTCCTTTCGAAGATAAGACCGCACCAACCCC
>MABD01000026.1:97767-152970 GCA_002162955.1 Gammaproteobacteria bacterium 45_16_T64 | reverse complement strand
ACTAAAAATAAAAGACAGAATGCTTAAGGGGTAACTGAGTGATCATCTTGGCCGGAATGAGTGATCATCTTCACCGGAATACGCAATGTTCTACAACTGATGTTCTATAAAAGGTATTATGCTCCTCCCACACAAAAACCCTCCGGTAAAAACCAGAGGATTATTTCTCGTCATTATGATCAATATTATCGACAATTAATTCCGTGTGATGTAATCGCTAAACCAACGATCGTCTACATGCTCTTGATGTTTATCGCCATACAAATACGTTGCATAGCTATCATCACCTTCAAGCTGCATCGACAACCAAGATGTCGCAAGGGTTTTATACTTGTTGTGATAATTCCCTGAGTTTATAAAATCCAGATGGCTTGAACCAGCAACCTCTGCATATATGGTCGACAATATGTCTGGCAGGCCATCAAATTGGCCCATGGCATTACGCGGGTAAGCGACTGTATCTTCGCTACCAATGGCAATTAGGGTAGCCGCTTCTATGTCAGGTAACGCCCATGTGCTTGGGGTTGCGTTAAAGGGAGCAAATGCCACCACGGCTTTAATTCTGTCACCCAACTCATCGGCGGCAAATAACGCACCGCGCCCTCCAAAAGAGTACCCCACCATCCCTATGGCTTCCTCATCGATCAAACCTTCGATAGGGCTACCTTCGTTGTTTTCAATGATTAGTTGCTCATACCCCGCCAACTGAGCAGACACCCAACTCGATGGCAGGCCGAAAGGAAAGTTTGGCGTTAGTCGAATCACGACAAAACCATGGCTCGTCATATTGTCGCTAATCCAGGTCATTTGATTCTTCGTATTGGTAAAGCCACCAATAACCGTGGTCGCTGGAAACGGGCCATCCTCTGTAGCGCAAGGGTACGAAATCGTCGCACTTCCGTAACCGCTATTACCCAAGCCACGGGTATATTCACACACGTCATATTCGCCTTGCGCGGATGGACCTTCTGCGATGGAGTCTCCCCCACATCCATAAAGGGTAATGAGCGGCAGTAAAATAGATAATGATTGCACTATAGGACGTTTTAACATGACGGCTTTCCTCTCTTATTATTAGTGTTTTAGTTGTAAGCATCGCCATTCACCGTAAAGCGTGAATGATCGATATCTCGCAAAAAACAGTAACAAACAAAACTCGCCGAGACTTCCACGATCTGTCCCTCTTCAGCTTAATGCGGGCTAACCAGTTCGTCGTATTCGTACAAGTACCTAGAGGGATGTTGTTATACGCTCACAGAAAATCGCCATAGACATATTTAGGGAAACTAATTTTGCGTAACACGGTTATTTATCAACAATGGTCTCAAGGTGCATTTGCTGAATTTGTCAACCATTATTCCTTTATGCACTCATGGTCAAACTGGGTGTTGGAGCTGTTACTGCTAGTATTATTCATTGCCTCAGTAAAAATAGATATCAGGCAAAACATACTCTCCCCAATGAGCTTTGGTTTTGCAGCATTGCTTGGAATAAATCTTGCCGCAGCGGCGACTCACGGAATAGAGCTGACACAATCCTTGAGCCTACTCGCCAAAGATATAGCCTATATAAATTTCACTTTATTGGGGTTTGCCTCGTTATTTTTTGAGTTTTTTGTTCTGCAAAGAGTTAAATTTTTGAGGCTAGAGGGGTTTTCTACATTTGAGCGCTTCCCCTTTGGATGGGTGACGTTCTTTGTATTACTATTTTTTTTCGTATTTCAGCTATTCAATTGGTTCTCGCGCGTTAAACCCATTTTTCTATATGCAGTAGTCGACTATGGTGCGAGCTTGGTGATGATGGCCGCAATTTCTATCTACGTGTTGGTAGCCATGCAGGTTAAGACATCAAACCATCAGGGTATAAACTCAGATGACAAATTCGACCATCGCTTTGAAATTTACACCCTACTGTCTATATGCTGTTTCGTTTTTGCGACGTTCAACTTATCGTCTTATCTACTGACCAACTGGCTTTATCATAATTTTGGCATTTCCCTTAACCGTGTCGATCTCTACCATTTATTGTTATTTCCTGGATTTTTGATGTTATTCAAAGCAAAACTACATGAACGACAATGCATCATTCGCCCTGCGCACAAGGAATTCGCCCTGTGCTCTGAAAATTAACAAACTCTTGTCGGGCTCAATTGTTCACCCGACAAGAGCCTTAAGACTAAATACCTTCAACCATTACCCGTGTATCCGGTAAGCACGCAAGCTTAGGAATCTCCAAATCAGGTCTCGCAGCACGGTTTACCGCATTCAACGCGGCGGCAATCGCACCTTCCTGCCAACCCGGTAATGAAGAAATCTGATCACCCACAATAAAGAAGTTTGGATCACTGAGTACGCCATCGTTATCATAGACCCCTGTACCCTGCACAATCACATTAAAGTGATCCACTGCCTCAATCTCCGTATCACCCACCGCATGCCATTGAGCCCAGCCCCCTTTTATATAGGGCATATTTTGCCAAGCAATTGCGATGCCGTCATGTAAACCTTCCGCGAACGCATTACCAAACAATGACGCGCCACTGCGCGCCTTTACCAGCCTCTGATCAATCGTTGATTCACCCCATTCATAGGCTGTTTCTGAGAAGTTATATGCACCTGTGAGCACACCTTTTTCATCATGGTATCCAGTAGAGGGATACCAGATTTGCAATATTTCATCATCAGTCCAAGAGATGCCACCAAAGATTGGCACCACCCCCACTTCAGAATCGGGTACTCCTATTAAATTCCAGCCATTATCTTTGGTTTCTCCCACTGGCGTACCCTGCCATAGTGATCGGTCAGCCTGCCACCCAACTTTAGTCGTACACGCTAGAAAACGATCAACGTAGCCAGTATCATCGCACTCACCATCCGTTTTTGGTGAAAACTGCGCAGAATATATTGCCTGCAAGGATGCGTTAAATTCAGAACAAAACCCTTGCTTATCAGCGTTACTCTGAAGGTTGTCTGATAGCATTTTGCTGAGAAACGGCATTGCGACATTGCTAAAGCAATAATCAGCTTCGTATTGAATACAATCTTCAGTACCAATCTGACTGGCGGAAATAACGTATTTTTGTTTCTTCTCATTCCAGTCGATGGTTTTCACTGGGCTATTGAGGTGAATGGTTCCCCCCAACGCTGCCACTTGTTGCGCGAACGCGTGCTGAACTTGATCCATTCCGCCCACGGGTTGAAACAGGGTCGGTTGCCACAAAAAATCTGCCGGTTGATAAAAACTGGTTTTATCCCAAAATTCCGATTCCAATAAGCTATCAAAACTCAATGCTTCTGCAATTTCTCCCGCGCTCACACCCGGTAACTGCGTATAACCCGCTCGCGAACGTGCATTTTCTAACCCATCTTCTCCCGCTGTCACTTGGTACTTGCCCTTATGATCGCCTGTAGGAATCAGCTCACCAAAGGAAATCATCAATTCTTCCAGCTGTGCCGTGCGTTCTTCCAGTGATTTTTTTGGAATACATAGATTGTCCTTACGTAATAACTCCGTCGCATTATCGTATACCATTTCAGCTAACCAACCTCGCGTATTATGATCCAGGCGGCGATAGGCAATAGGTTGGCTGGCGTAGGGGCCATCTTTCATTTGCACTAAATTAGATTCGCTGTTCATCACGTAAACTTCAACGTCCACCGAAAACTTCTTCAAATAAGACAGTAGGCGCTTATGGCTGCTGGGAATACGACCAGGCCCTGCATTGAGATATGGCTGCTCGTCTCCAGTTGGCTGTTTAAAGCGAACAACCTGGGTTTCGCCAGGAGAAGAGCCGTAAAGTTCACTGTTTTTGTCTTCCGTTAAAGTATCGCCAGTACGCAAACTAAGGCAACGACCACCCGTTCGGTTTTGCGCCTCCAATACAGTCACCTCCATACCAGACTCAGACGCCAACAATTCATAGGCAGTGGTTAGCCCACCCACACCAGAACCAATCACTACAGCGGTCTTGCCTGTGAATTGTCCTTTCTTTATCTTTAGCGCTCCAGGGGTAACATTTTGCTGTTTGGTCGCGGTTTCCAGCGCCGCCATGGCTCGGGCTTTGGGGAATTTCTGAAAAAATTTGGCACGGCTGTGATTTCTTGGCATGGTGATATCCTTTATTCATAGCGACAAACCCTAGATCTAGCGATTTGCCTTAAATTGGCAACAGTATTGGCGAGTTTTTGAAATCTAAGCGTAGACAATATTGATGGATTAATTATTACATCTCATTACTCCATCACACCAAGTCGTTAAATCATCGATTAGCGAAACGCCTATATTCCTACCAAACGCACTCGCGTTATCACTTAGTTGTAATGTCATGTAATTTCTTTCCCATTTAGCATGAGATAGCCTGCCTTCAAATTAGATTGCGACATAATGACGCTAGTGTCTTTCATTTTTGGATATTGTTGCTATGCAAGAAAGAACATTATTCTTGGGCTATATACATTACTTTAGGGCGCTTGCGATAACCTTTATTGTTTTTGGGCATGTTATCGATGCCTTTATCTGGGATGAAGGCAGTGCTTTGGAGCGTATCCTTAGGATATTTATATCCAATGGCAGCACTTTATTTGTATTCATCGGTGGGTACCTGTTCCAACACCTGTCTCCGCAATACCGGTCAAATAAGTATTTCAAATCAAAGGTCAAACATGTCATTGCTCCCTATCTATTGATATCAATTCCAGCATTGCTTATTTTTACCACTTTTCTGGAGAGGGAAACTGTCTGGCAGGGTTTTTATGATAATCCGGTTTTTGTACAAATTGGACTCTTCTATATGACGGGAAAACACCTCGCTCCTCTTTGGTTTATTCCGATGATATCTATTTTTTATGTAGTGTCACCGTTACTCATAAAAGCGGATAAGAATAATACAATTTATTATTTCTTACCGTTGTTTATCGTAATATCCTGCTTTGTCGGGAGAGGATTACCATACCAGAGCTTTATCCACTTCTTTTCCGTGTATTTACTGGGTATGGCCTGCAGCAAGTATAAGGACACCATAAATCCTATATTGAGCAATTGCACATTTATTGTCGGTTCATTTTTGATCGTGCTATTTTTTGCTACTACCGAGTTCTTTCGTGTTGGTGGAACCATGTCCTGGTTGAATTATTTGCAAAAAATATTCATGTCTGTTTTTTTCCTCGGATTATTTTTTAGAATCAATGACAAACTCAATTCGAAAATCATTGGCTATACAGCCGAAGTGAGTTTTGGCGTGTTCTTCATACATTCGTACTTTATCTCTGGAAACAAACTAATATACACATCATTTTTGGAAAAATTGCCTGCTGGTAACATGATTTTCTTTATCCTACTTTCCATCGCTACGCTTACTGCTTGCGTATGTCTGGTGTTCGCTTTCCAGAAAATAACAGGAAAGTACAGCCGAGTGTTGATAGGGAGTTAACTGATACGCCATCATTAATCAGGGAACTCTATTTTCGATGTTCACACGTAGGGCCTGTATTTAAGGCTACATCCCCCTCTTTTCCCCTTCTAAACAGATAAACCCCAAAAATACTGAACAATCTTTAGCAAGTTTATGAATCCGTTATAAATTTGGAATATTGACGTGAGATTTAGCAACTATAATAACTTCATCTAAGCAACTTAGCGCGCAGACGCTTCTTTAGACACACACTAATTCACATATAAATCAACATGTTAGGGTCAGCCATGATTACTCTTAAGTTAAGACATCTCGTTTCAACAGCGTTATTGATGTTTTCTGCCATTTTCTCTTCGCAGGCACTCGCTGAATCACCGATATACACAAGTTACTTTAGTGATACCGCGGTGTCAGGCTATGACACGGTCGCTTATTTCACCGAAAACAAGCCTGTAGAGGGTGATTCCAAGTATTCAGCTGAATATCAAGGGGCAGAATGGCACTTTAGCAGCCAAAAAAACCTCGATGCTTTTAAGGCAGATCCGGCCAAATATGCCCCTCAATACGGCGGCTATTGCGCTTGGGCTGTGGCTAAGAACAACACTGCCAAAGGTGATCCTATGCAGTGGGCAATCCATAACGGCAAACTCTACCTTAACTATAATGCCGAAATACGCAGTAAGTGGTTTGCTGACAAGGACGCACTTATCGTAACAGCCGACAAGAACTGGCCTTCGGTTTTGAATTGAGCCACGTAGCCCTACGTTTAATGAACCCCACTCACTACCTAGCACAACATTGAGCACGAATTATGAAAGACCGTATTGTAAATATTATTAGCTGGTTAATCGTTCTTTGGACCGCAAAAGTATTCTTGTTCTCACTGCCTTACAAATTTACCGATCACCCCGATACTTTACATATTTTCGGTACCATCGGTGAGTGGATGAAAGGGTTTCTGGGTGATGGTATTGGAGGGTGGTTTGTAAACTACGGTGCATACGCTGTCGGCACAGTGGAACTGATTACATCAATCGTCCTACTTTCGCCTCTAGTATTTTTACTACTCAAAAAGGCGGGGGCCATCTCTACAGCTCCGCCACAGTACTTTTTACACGGCCTTGGTGGCTTGATGGCCTCCGGTGTTATGGCTGGCGCAGTCTTTTTCCACCTATTTTCGCCATTGGGAATAGAAGTCATTCATGAAGGTAATAGCGACAATGGCTCTCTATTCTATGCCGCTGTTTCCATTTTAGTATTGGGTGGCTGTCTGTTTACGACAAACCTGTACATCTGGAAGTCGTCTAAATCTTGAAACTGTTTGAGCGTCACGATGTCCCAAGCAACAACGAATCTCGATAAGCAACAACACTGCAACTACACTAAAGAGTGCTGTTGCCGTTAACCCACTAACCATGGCTCGATTATGATTATTCGCATATATCAAGTACTCGTGTATATCGTATTTTGCACCCTACAACGTGTAGCACCATGGAAGTACTACAGGCTAAATTCGCCCTACTTTAACGAGCAGCGGGGCATATTTTCCAAGTTAGATACAGATCAATTGATCCCAGACCAGTGGCGGCTACAACAATTCATGGATATTGGGGACACGCAACCTTCCCACTACCCCGTGTTTGTGAAACCCGAGTGGGGACAAAACTCCTTTGGTATTCAGCGAGCCGATAATATCGAACAACTCAAAACCATACGCGCAAACAGAAAATCAAGCAGCGATAACTACCTGATTCAACATGCTGCTCCAGGCACACGGGAATTCGAGATATTTATCATCCCATCAGCTCGAGATACTGATCGCCCTGCAGTGATATCCGTCACGGAAACCGTCAATGTCAGTGACGATAGCTACCCCATTAACGGTATTTATAACCAAGACACTCGCTATGTTGACCTAACGCCACACCTCAGCCGCGAGCACATTGCTCAGCTATGGCAGCACATCGATAACATTGGAGAGTTTCGCCTATCCCGTGTGGGGGTTCGTGCAAGCTCTATTGACGCCATGATTAACGGTGAATTCCATATTATCGAGATCAACCTGTTATACCCGATGCCACTTATGCTGTTGGCGGACAATCAATCCTGGCGAGAAAAACACCGCTTCAGTATTCGCGCGATGTGGCATTTGGCGGCTATCACAAAAACGATCCCCAATTCTCAACCTCGTAAATCCATCTTCTTCAAAAAATTAAAACTTGCTCATCAATTGAAGCTGAGCAATAAAATGAGGCCGCACAATGAACGCGCTTAGAAAATATATCTATCTCTGGATTAGTAAACGCTTTATGGATGGATGTAGCAGCTACAACAGCTTGGAAGTCAGAAAGAGCTGTCGATCCAAAAAACAGGCGCGGGAAGTATTTGCCCAAGGCGACATTCCTCATGCTAATGGCATGATTTTTATTAACCCACTCAAGGCCTTCGCTTTTGCAAAAACTTATGGCTACCCACTCGTCATCAAACCCAATGTCAGTGGTTTCTCACGCGGTAGCCACTTCCCGATTCGAAATGCTAAAGAATTATGGAAGGCCATTTTTCTTGCCAAACTATGGTGGCCAGCCACGGTGGTCGAACAATACCTAGAAGGTAATAACTATCGAGTGGTCGTTGCACAAGGCAAAATCATGTCGGTATTGCAACGCTACTCTCCCTTTGTAGAAGGCAATGGTGTCGATTCCATTAGCACGCTAATTGATGCAGAAAATACCGTTCGAGAAAGCATGGGGCTATACCCTTGCATTCATCCACTTCAAAAAGGCTCTGTCACCCAACGCTTTCTTAAAAAGCAAGGCCTGGGGTTAGAAAGTATTCCTGACAAGGGTGCAATCATCACGCTGTTTTATCGAATATCCTTAGCACCCGGTGGCGTTGTAAGAACCATTGAAAAAGACACGCTTCCTGCGGTTAATGAAGCGCTGTTTAAGAAAGTACTGGATTTGTTTGACGCCAATATCTTGGGTATTGATGTGATCTTGGAAAAAGGCATCGAAACGGATTATAGAGATCAGAAGTGTATATTCCTGGAAGTGAACTCTCGCCCTTATCTCAAAATGCACGACTACCCGAGATATGGAAAAAAGGAAGATTTATCACACTATTTTGACGAATTAGATCAACTCAACATTGGCCAGACAGACGTATTCTAATGCAACTAACCTCTCGACATTTTTATCAATTCTCAGGGTTTCATTCTCTGATTATTGGTCTATTGCCTTTCTTCCTGCCGGTGCTACTTTGGGATAGGGGTTATTCCATTGCCGGTATAGCAGCCTTTATTTCCCTCACCGGAGTGGGTTTTATAGGCACGTTATGGGGTTGGGATAGACTACGGGAACACCGCCAATGGAAAGCGATTATCCTTTTATCGTTTATCGCTGAGCTTTGTTTAGTGGCATTGTTAGCCATAGACACAACCAGCGTTGTATTTGTAGGGTTAGCATTGATCAACGGGGCATATAATTGTTTTTATTGGTCAACACAGCGGGCGATGTTCAATCAGATTACCACTGCAGGCAATACAGGAAGAACCTTTGGCAACATTCAAATCCTTGTCGTCGTGCTCCTTAAAGTTGGCATCCTGATTGGCGGATATTTACTAGAAAACAATGGGGTAACGCCTATCCTTGTTCTGTCGCTAGTCATCGCCTCCATTGCAGCCTGGCAACTGCTCACAAGAAACAACAGCCCCCATGAAATCTCTCAGAAAAGCTCTTCCGACATAAGGCCAACAAATGAGCCCGCACTTTCTCTTAGCGAGATTGTCGGATTTAAAGATAACCACCGCTCTAAGCTTGTCTTCCTTTTAGACGGCCCCTTTTTATTCTTAGAAAGCTATTTCTGGGTGCTCTCTTTATACTTTTTGACCCAACAAAGTTTCCTTACCTTAGGCGTCGTGGTCGTATCCTTAACCCTACTATTATCCATTGCCTTCTATTTTATTAAAAACAAAATAGACAACATCAATCAACAAAAGGTATTTACCGTTGCAATTTTACTCTACGCCTTAAGCTGGTTGCTTCGCGGTGACCTGAGTGCGAATAATAGTGCGGGGAATAGTGTGGTGAATAGTACCGAGTTCAATCATATAACGTTATATTCCACCATTCTTATTATTGGTTTCTTAACCACCTTTTTCCGCCTGGTATTTAACAAGCGTTTTTTCGATCTTGCTCGAGATAATACTCCCTATCGCTACTTATTATGCAAAAGTTACTACTCACAATTCGGTATTGCACTCGCCTTCGGCCTAATTGCCCTACTGCTTTTTTCGACTGGCGATCAGACCAACATTGATATGTCAGTAGTTTACTTTATAGCCAGCCCTTTTGCGTTAATTTATGGCGCTTATAGCATCTTATACAGCAGTACAACGGGCGACAGCGACATAAGCGGTCGCCACACGCAAATGTTGTCATCCCTAACGCACCCCTTCTTATCAATTAAACAATACGTCACAACCCGACACTCTCGGTTAGTGAATAAACGGTAAAGCATTATGAATAAAACGGTAGCCGGTAGCCTTGAGTCAATAGACCAAATGATTACATTCATCGAGGGGTTGAGTGACGCTGAATATCAGTTCTGCGCCAAACCTTGGTTTGATAGTTCCATTGGACAACATCTCAGGCATATTATTGACCTCTATTTGGCACTGATAAATCGCGCCAATGCCGATGTTATTAATTACGATGTACGCCGTCGTGGACATGGCGTAGAAAGCGTTCGAAACATCGGTTTACAGGAACTCAATGGCATAAGACAATGGGTCAGCGAAATAACATCCGAAGAGATAGAACAGCAAACGACAGTGAGCACAGAGGTCGCGATGTCCTCTCAACAAACCGCTGAATTTGCATCCTCATTTGGTCGCGAACTGTGCTTTGCATCCAGCCACTTAACCCATCACCTTGCCCTAATGGCCGTTATCGCTAAAATGACCGGCAAAGATGTTGACCCTACGCTGGGTTTAGCCGCAGCCACCGCAACTCATTTACGAGAACAAGAACCCACAACATGTGCACGCTAAGCTGGTTACGAACCGATACAGAATACCAGGTGTTTTTCAATCGAGATGAGCAACGCAACCGACAACAAGCCGTTCCACCCCAGCCAATTACACTTAATAGCACTCGTGTGCTTATGCCCACCGACCCCAATGGCGGTGGCAGCTGGATATCAGTTAATGAACATGGGTTAAGCCTGTATCTACTGAACTATTATCACAGCGCTGCGCATCCCACTAGAAACACCACGGAGCTTATCAGTCGCGGCCTGTTATTACGCTCTCTCGCTCACCATCGAAATATTAACGCGGTCCAAGCATCGCTGATATCAGAGCAACTCACTGATTACGCACCTTTTACCCTTGCTGCGTTTGATTTGACCAATAGCTCCGCCAGCCCTTCTGGAAATCAGCAGGTATTTCAATGGAGCGGCCAGGACCTTAACATGTTCGCTCCAGCCACCTTAATCACCTCATCATCGGTGAAATTCGATGAGGTCTCCCCTATGCGTCAACAAAAATTTATCGACGTAATCAGTGCTGGGCCTCAGACCGAAGGGCTCACCTCACGCCACTTAAAGCTACATGCTAGCCACCAAGATGGAAAAAATTATCAGTCCGTATGCATGCATAGAAGCGATGCAAAAACCGTGAGTTTTAGCCATATCGCGGTGCGTAAAGTCCCTCAAGACGATAATAACCCGATCACTTTTAACTACCATGATGGCTCCCCCTGTGAAACTCCCCTGACTCACACAGCCAGCTTGGCTCAGCATGATACTCTATTTGGCTAGCGACTCACGCGGGCCGAAGGCTCTTCAACACGCAAATATATTCAGACTATATTCACCTTTATGAATAATAATTCTGATAGAATCCCGCTACAACCCACTAAATTCGTCTCAATTGACCGACAAACATCAACATGTGACTACACATCCACTTTACAGATAGTGCATATTTTTATAACAATTGGTTACTAGCCCTATTGGCAATTCAGTTGCGAGATATAAGGGGTTTTGTGATAAAATCGGGCGCCTTTTGTGAGTCTACCGGCAATTAGCCGGATTTCGGGGCGTCACACCTACAACATTGAGCAAGGTTCTGGCCGAATGTCTGAATTTCTGATTATTCTCGTAAGTACGATATTGGTAAACAATTTCGTATTGGTACAATTTTTAGGGTTATGTCCCTTTATGGGGGTTTCCAACAAATTGGAAACGGCCATGGGCATGTCGTTAGCCACCACCTTTGTGCTTACCTTATCCTCTGTGCTCAGCTATCTCACCTATGCCTATATCCTAGAGCCCTTAGGAGTCGAGTATTTACGTACCATCTCCTTTATCTTGGTGATCGCGGTTACCGTTCAGTTCACCGAGATGGTCGTGAAAAAAACCAGCCCATTACTTTATCGCGTTTTAGGGGTCTTCTTACCGCTGATCACCAGTAACTGCGCCGTATTGGGTGTTGCCTTGTTAACTGTTAAAAAGGGCACTGATAGCTTTATTGAGGCTTTACTGTATGGCTTTGGTGCAGCAGTCGGGTTCTCCCTCGTATTGATTCTATTTGCCGCGATGCGTGAACGCATTGCGGTGGCCGATGTGCCAGAACCCTTTAAAGGACCGTCCATTGGTATGATTACCGCCGGATTGATGTCATTAGCATTCATGGGCTTTTCCGGCCTCATCAAACTGTAGTGATTAGTATGACTGATGATTTAAGTGCAGTATTTTCGCTGGTATCAATGGCGGTGCTATTCGGCTCAGCGCTGGGCTATGCGGCGGTAAAGTTCGCCACCGACGATGATCCTATCGCCGACCAGGTCGATGCGTTGCTACCACAAACACAGTGTGGTCAGTGTGGCCATCCAGGTTGCCGCCCTTATGCAGAAGCCGTTGCCAATGATGAAGATGAAATCAATAAGTGCATTCCCGGTGGCGAAGATACTATTCACGCGATGGCTGACCTGCTAGGTAAAGATTTTATCCCGTTGGATGCAGAAGAAAGCGACGTTGTTGATGTACCTATGGTGGCCTATATTCGCGAAGATGAATGTATCGGCTGTACCAAATGCATTCAGGCCTGCCCGATGGATGCAATTTTAGGCGCCGCAAAACAAATGCATACCGTTATTGTCGACGAATGCACGGGCTGTGACCTCTGCGTAGAGCCTTGCCCTGTTGACTGTATTGATATCATCCCGGAGAAAGTGACACACACCACTTGGGCCTGGCCACAGCCTGATGGCGTGGGCATAACACCGGGGCAGTTGATCCCAGTAAGGAATATCGCATGAGCCGTCAAATTTGGGATATTCCTGGTGGCATACACCCTGCACAAAACAAAATTCAGTCGCTACAAACAGAGATTACTCGCGCGGATATTCCGGCGGAATTAGTCATCCCCACCCAGCAGCATATTGGCGCACCAGCAAAGCCTTGCGTCGAGGTGGGTGACAAAGTCCTAAAGGGGCAAGTGATCGCTGAGGGTAATGGCTTTGTTAGCCTTCCCGTACATGCTCCAACGTCTGGTGAAGTGATAGCCATTGAATCTCGTCCAATACAACACCCATCACAAATTGATGGCGTCTGCATTGTACTTAAACCTGACAGCAACGATACCTGGGGAGCACGCCACCCGATAGACAACTATCAATCCCTAGAACGTAACGACGTTATCGATGCTATTCGTAATGCAGGCATAGCCGGCATGGGTGGAGCAGGTTTTCCGAGTGCGATAAAACTGGGCATTAAACCCGGCACAAAAATAGAACAACTCATTCTTAATTCTGTGGAGTGTGAACCCTACATCACCGCCGACGACAAACTAATTCAAGAGCGAGCTGATGAAATAATCGCTGGTCTCGAAATAATGCAGTGGTTAGTCAACCCACAAGAAACGCTGATCGGCATTGAAGATAACAAACCCGATGCCATTGCCGCGTTCAAAAAGGCAACCGCCAATAACAATATAGAAGTAGTGGTGGTACCCACGAAGTATCCGTCTGGCGGAGAAAAACAGCTCATCTATATGCTCACGGGTAAAGAAGTCAGCAGTGGCGGCCTACCTTCCGATGTGGGGGTGATTTGTCAGAACACGGGGACAGCCTACGCGATTAATCGAGCCATACATCATGGTGAGCCCTTAGTATCCCGTATTACCACCGTGACGGGTGACGCAGTAAAGCACAAAGGTAACTATGAAGTCCTACTCGGCACCCCTGTTGACGCGCTGTTAGCACAAGCAGGAGCAGACATGAGCGCTGCCAGTCGTTTAATCATGGGCGGGCCAATGATGGGGTTTTCCATTCATGACGCCTCCGTGCCTGTGGTGAAAGTAACCAATTGCCTGTTAGCACCGACCACCGAAGAAATTCCAGTTCCTGCTCAAGAGCAAGCCTGTATTCGCTGCGGTAGCTGCGCGCAGGTATGCCCCGCTGGCCTACTACCTCAGCAGCTCTATTGGTTCTCCAAATCCAATGAGCTGGAAAAAGCCGAGCACTTCAACCTCGCGGATTGCATCGAATGTGGTGCCTGCTCCTTTGTCTGCCCCAGTAACATTCCCTTGGTACAATATTTCCGGTTTGGTAAAGGACAGATACGAAAACATAAATCTGAAACAATTAAAGCGGATCATGCTCGAGAAAGGTTTGAATTTCGTCAAGCCAGACTGGAGAAAGAAGAGCGTGAAAAAGAACAGAAACGTAAAGCTAGGGCTGAAGCAGCTGCAAAAAAACAGGCCGCTAAGAAAGCAGCGGCACTTGCAAACCCTCCATCGGACGCGAGTGGCTCGCCTACAACACCTGGAACCGACGATGTAGCGGACACTGCAAGCAACGCAACCAAACTCAAATCTGCTTGGGCATCAGCCACTAAACGCTGGAAAGATGCCGAAAAAGCCCTCACTATTGCTGAGAAAAATGGTAGCGATCAGTTGGAGGCGTTCCAAAAGAAAGTGGATCAGCTAAAGGCTAAAGCTGAAAAAACCAAAGCATTGTACGAAGACGCAAAAACCTCCGCCGCGTCTACCAGCCCCTCTTCTCCCTCTGCATCACCTTCTCCAGCCGTAGCACCTGTCTCTAATGACCCGATGGTGCAACTAAAGCAGGCCTCCGCCGACAACTTTAAAGCCTGGAAAGATGCTCAAAAGAAAACCCAAGAAGCAGAAGCCAATAGCGCCGACAATCTTGAGGCCCTACGAGAAGAAGAAGCGACGCTAAAAGCTAAATCTGACGCATCAAAAGCGGCAATGAAAGAAGCTAGAGCAAAAGAAAAAGAAGCGATGCAGGCAAAGAAAGCCACTGAAGACCCCACCAAACAACTGAAACTTGATGCTGCGATCGCCCGTACCAAAGCGAAAAAAGCGCTAAAAGCGTTGAATAGCTTGGACGACGATCACGCTAGCCATGCCGCCCTAAAAGCGGCCTATGAAAAAGCCCTGGCCACCGCAGATAACGCGGATGCGGCCCTCAAAGCAGCAGAAGAGGCGTAACTGATGTCTGTATTACATGTGACCTCCCCTCACGTTCGTAAACCGATGACAACCAACGCAGTCATGCGTCATGTTATCTACGGCACAATACCGGGTTTGGCTGTACTTACCCTTCTCTTTGGTTGGGGTACATTGATCAACGTCGTATTTGGCTCGCTAGTGGCGGTGGCGGCAGAAGCACTGGTGTTGCGATTACGCAATCGCCCAATACTGTTTTCAATTAAAGATGGCAGCGCAATCTTAACCGCTGTGCTACTTGCCCTCGCGATCCCGCCCACCTCCCCATGGTGGATAACCGTTGTAGGTATTCTCTTTGCGATTGTCATCGCGAAACAGTTATATGGCGGCTTAGGATCAAACCCCTTTAATCCCGCAATGATTGGCTACGTATTGCTGCTGATTTCATTCCCCCTAGAAATGACGACTTGGATACCCGCAAACCTTACCGAAGGTGTTGCTGCTTCCCCCTCCTTCTCTCAATCGTTAGCGCTAATATTTGGCTCTGTAGATCGCACGGTTATCGATGGCATCACCATGGCCACACCGTTAGACACCTTTAAGACCTACGCAGGTAATGATTTGGACATGCTGCGTTCTGCATCTGTGTTACAGGGCAGTATTGCTGGAGTGGGTTGGGAATGGGTCAACATTGCATTTTTAGTCGGTGGACTCTATTTGGTCGCACGCAAGATTATCACCTGGCATATTCCCGTTGCCATGGTAACCAGCCTATTTTTACTGGCCGGATTATTCTACATCATTGACCCCGACAGCTACGCTGACCCCATATTCCACGTACTCGGTGGCGGCACCATGCTCGGTGCATTCTTTATTGCAACAGACCCTGTCACCGCTGCCACCAGTAACAAAGGCAAACTCATTTACGGCGCGCTTATCGGGTTACTGATCTACGTCATTCGCGCATGGGGTGGATACCCTGACGCCGTGGCGTTTGCAGTTCTACTACTGAACTTATGTGCGCCCACCATTGAATACTATACCCAGCCCCGTGCTTACGGGCATAAGAAAGCCAACAGCGGTATCGCCAAGTCTTAAAGAGAACAACTATGATTTTAGGATCGATCAGTAAAAACAGCGTCATTATGGGGCTCTTTGCCATCGCAACGACGGGACTTATTGTTTTTACCCAAATCAATACTGCTGACCAAATTGAAGCGGCTAAAAGAAAAGCACTGGAAGCGGCACTAAAAGAGGTGGTACCGGCAAACCTATTTGATAATAACCTATTGGATAGCACCGTAGATGTCGCCGCTAGTAAACAGCTGGGAAACAAAGACAGCCGCGTTGCCTATATTGCAAAGAAAGACGGCATACCCACTGCGGCTATTTTTCAAACCACAGCTCCTGAAGGTTACGGTGGCTCGATTAACCTCCTAATAGGCATCAATGCCGACGGTGATGTCACCGGGGTACGCGTAGTACCGCCCCACTTTGAAACACCGGGGTTAGGAGACAAAATAGAACTCGCTAAATCCGATTGGATTAAGAGTTTTGATAACAAAAACCTGGCCTCACCCAACACTGCTGGCTGGAAAGTGAAAAAAGATGGCGGTGAGTTCGACGCATTTACTGGCGCCACCATCACGCCTCGCGCTATTGTTGATGGTGTACATAAGAGCCTACTCTATTTTAACGAACAGCAACTTGCATTATTCGGTACACAAACGTCTTCCACTTTTTCTAGCCAAGGTAGTCAGCCATGAGCACTGTAGAGAGCACCGCTACGGACAACCCAGAACTCGACCTACCTTCGACACCGAAAAAAACATCGTCTGTAGACACGAAAAAAATTGTTAGTGATGGATTGTGGAATAACAATGCCGTATTGGTGCAAGTACTTGGATTGTGCCCTCTGCTGGCCGTATCCGGCTCTATTGTAAACTCTCTGGCGCTTGGCCTCGCCACAATGTTTGTTATCACAACATCAAACATTGCCGTTTCAATGATTCGAAATTACACAACAGATACCGTGCGACTCCCCGTCTTTGTAATGATTATTGCCTCATTTACTACCTGTATCGAATTTCTGATGAATGCCTTCACCTACGAGCTTTACTTGGTTCTTGGCATATTTATTCCCCTAATCGTGACTAACTGTGCTGTATTGGGTAGAGCAGATGCATTTGCCAGTAAAAATGGCGTCTTCGCATCAGCGCTTGATGGTCTAATGACAGGACTAGGGTTTACCTTGGTCATTGTTGCCCTAGGCACTATTCGTGAAGTACTGGGTCAAGCAACACTATTCGATAATATGCATTTGTTATTTGGCGACATTGCCCAAAACTGGACCATTCATATTGTTGATGACTACAAAGGATTCTTGTTTGCAATATTGCCTCCTGGAGCCTTCGTGATCATGGGCTTCTTGTTGGCACTTAAAAACATAGTCGACAAGAAACTTAAAGAGCGCGCTACCGCCCTTGCGGACAAGCCTGTCAGCGGCAGCCGTCGTGTTCGTACTACTGGGAATATCTCTTAAACAACATGAACGCCGACAAACGCCTGCAGATATTTACACGATTACGAGATGCTAATCCGAACCCAACAACCGAGCTAGAATACAGCAGCACCTTTGAGCTGCTTATTGCCGTAATTCTGTCAGCGCAAGCAACGGATGTATCGGTAAACAAAGCAACAGCAAAGCTATACCCGATCGCCAACACACCAAAGGCCATCGCAAAGCTCGGTGTAGAAGGTCTAAAAAAGTATATCAAAACCATTGGCTTATTTAACACCAAAGCGGCCAATGTGATTAAGACATGTCATGCACTGATAGAACAACATGACTCCGTTGTACCCGATAATCGTGAAGACCTAGAGGCTCTGCCTGGAGTTGGCAGAAAAACTGCCAATGTCGTTCTCAACACCGCATTTGGCCAACCGGCAATGGCAGTAGATACGCATATTTTTCGTGTATCCAACCGAACAAAAATAGCCAAGGGCAAGAACGTTCTTGACGTTGAGAAAATGCTCATGCGTCACGTGCCTAAAGAGTTCTTAGTGGATGCCCACCATTGGCTAATCCTCCATGGGCGTTATGTATGCACTGCGCGCAAACCCCGTTGCGGAGCATGCACTATCGAAGATCTGTGTGAATTCAAAGAGAAGACAGAGATTTAGCAACAACACAAAATTGGCGCAACCTGCGCACTCGTGTTATATGTTGGTCTTATTGACCCCGAGCATAAAGGTAACCGCTTTTAAGTCTTTACCCAGACCTTCGTTCTTTTCGAACAGTGCATTGGTTTTAGACTCAGCCGTATTAATAAGCGTCATCACGTCCTCTTCTTGATCTTCTGTTAACCCCATCGTGAAGAAGGCCTTGCTGACATCCTCCACCAAGCTATTCATGATCGCCGTCAGCTCTGCTTGATTTTCGTTTTGCTGTAACTCAATATTCGCTAAACTTACAGTAGCAATATTAACGGCATCACTCACCATATTACGTTGAAATTCAGCCTGCTGCTCCATTACAATCATCTCGGCACGAGAATTGGCACCTTCCACTAACATCGCAACATGGTCCCTCACACGGCCTTTTTTATCCGGATCATCGCAGGGCATATTCATCGCTATAAGCGAAATATAATGATAATTAAATGCCGTTCGACCACCGAAATCGTGAATATTCTTTACGCCACGCAAGCTATCCATCACTTTCTGCTCGTTAGCCGACAGCTCACTGCCACGAAAGGTGCGCTGAACACGCTCAAGGTCCGTTTTGATTTCGACTATCGCGTTAACACCATAATAATTCACTACATCAATCAACTTATCAGCCAAATCAGAAAAGCTTATTGTTGAAAAACTCTCGCGAAAGAAATGCAGTACATGACCAATCTCTCCTGCAGCGGTCATCGCGGTCATTGCCGCACCCGCAGCAGCTTCTGACTTTTTCTGAAAGGCTTCAATAGATTTTTTGTGCGTAATGGCTAACTCGATCTTTTTTAGCAGCTCCCAGCTCGAGAACGGTCGCCCCATATAATCATCGCCACCTGCCTCATAGCCGTCTAATCGATCATCCGCATTATTCAATGACGAAACAAAAATGACAGGAGAGCTCTCTAGCTCAGGCATCGCTTTGAGTTCCTTACATAAATCAATGCCCCCCATTCCAGGCATATTCACATCCAACAAAAATATATCTGGCTGCCACTCGGAAAGTAATGAAAGGCACGCTTCAGCACTATCGACTGCGATAACCTCATATCCTCCTTCTAATAACCCTTTAATGAAACTCTGGTTTAACTCAGAGTCATCAACGATCAATATTCTCGAAAGCTCCACTGCGCCTCCCAGCTTCAGCAAATTAGCAACGATACTCCGTAAGTTTAGCGGAAATTCGACATCTGGAAAGGCGGTTTACTCACCGATCCCTCACTTCGGCTTGTGTGGCTAGGTTGATCCGTTCATAATCAAGCCCTCACAAAAAACCTACCGCAGAGTGATTTTTGAACCATGTTTGATAAGAAATTATTAGAAATTCTTGTTTGCCCAGTCAGCAAAGCCAAATTGGACTATGTTGCTGAAAAGAATGAGCTTATTTGCTACGCCAGTGGGCTCGCCTACCCGATTCGCGACGATATCCCGGTAATGCTAGAGGACGAAGCGCGTCAGATTACTGTCGAAGAAAAAGAAGCCCGCAAAAAACGCTAACTGACACGTTTTACGCTCATCAAGAGACCCACTCCCATGTTTGAAGCTGTCCGTGTAGAGCCATCTCAACCTGCCACTGCCACCGTAATTTGGCTACATGGATTAGGTGCCGATGGCCACGATTTCGAGCCCGTCATTCCACACCTAAAATTAGCGGAACACCTCCAGATTCGCTTTATTTTCCCCCATGCCCCTGTCCAGCCTGTTACCTGTAACGGCGGTATGGCCATGCCTTCTTGGTATGACATTCTAGAGCTTTCTGAGATTAGAAAGGTCAACGAACAGGACCTGATTGGTACTACTCATACGATCAATCAATTGATCGATCAAGAAATTAAAAGCGGCATTCCATCTGACAAGATTCTCCTGGTAGGCTTTTCACAGGGTGGCGCTGTAGCCATACACACAGCATTACGATACCCCCATAAACTCGCGGGATTACTCGCCTTGTCTACGTATATGCCCCGAGTTGACTCGATTGATGCTGAAGCCTCATCGGCGAACAAAGACATCATTATACATATGGCACATGGCGATCATGATGACATGGTGACTCCTAGGGCATCGAAGAAAGCCTTTGATGATCTCATTGCACACAAGTATAGCGTGACGTGGGATAACTACCCGATGGCACATGAACTCTGTCTGCGGGAAATTCGTGATATTGGCCGATGGATGGAAGAGCTTCTTAGCTAAAATTCAAGATCAAACGCAAGTGCGCAGCGATTTGCCTGACTAGCGAAACCGCTGCGGTACTTTTTCCAATAGCGCTTTAGCTATATCCTTGTCAACCCCTGCACCTTCAACCCAATCACAGCCTTTACTTTGCAGAAAACTTAATTGTTCGGCATGTTTAACGCCGGTCGCGATGACCTTAAATCCGAGGTTGTGAGCAAGATAAATTATTCCATCAACAATCAACTCATCGGCTTTTGATTCCATCATCTTATCGATAAAACGTTCACTGATTTTTATCATGGAATAAGGAATGCTCCGTATCAATTCAAGGGAGCCATGGCCAGTACCAAAATTATCCAATACAAATTGAAACCCTACTTTTTGAAGCTCGGTGATAACACCAGAAAACGACAAACCTCTCGCCATCAAGGTTGATTCAGGGATTTGAATCAATATATCTTCAGGAATAAGTCCGGCTTTTTCCACTTGCCGTAACAACCACTCAACAATGTTATCTTGCGCAAACAATGATGGGGATATGGGCATACATAACTTCATACCAGGCAGTGATTTTCCATGTTCACTAAGTTCAGCGCTGGCTCTCTTCCACATCCAGCGATAAAGATCAGGGCCAAAACCCGCATCCTCCGCGACAGGTAAGAAATCATCAACCTCGAGTAAGCCACGCTTAGGATGCTCCCAGACAAGTCTTACTTCAAATGCTTCGATACTGCTTTCTTCATGATTAATCAGTGGATGATATTCCAATTTAAACTGCGAACTGTCTAAAGCACGCCGTAAATCGAGCTCCAGCTCCATCCGATCTGCTCGTTGTTTATTCATTTCTACGGTATAAAACTGATAGTTATTGCGGCCCAAATTCTTCGCACGTGCAACCGCAGCTTCTGCATTCTTAATAAGAATATCGGTATCGTCACCGCAACTTGGGTAAATTGCTACACCGATGGAACAGCCCGTAAATATTTCGTGTCCATCCACCAAAAAAGGTTCGTGCAATCGATCGATCACTTTCTTCGCCACAGCGCCGGCATGGGTTGGATGATCTAATTCGCCAAGAATGACGACAAACTCATCACCTTCCATACGACAAACGGCATCATCCTTACGCAGCAATTGGGAAACGCGTTGAGCCACCGATTTGATAAGCGCGTCACCAAGATCGTGTCCTAATGTTTCGTTAATGTATTTAAAGTGATCAAGATCGATAAACAATAGCGCAAAGTGATTGTTTTCCAATTTCGCTTTTTGAATCGCACTGGAGATATAATCATCAACTCGAATGCGTGTTGGTAATCCCGTCAGATGATCGGTACTTTCTAGTCGGGATAATTTTCCTTTCTTTTCACGAGATTTTTTAAGCCGTCGAAACGCAAATAACAGCTTGGCACCGGGTAAATGAAATACCGGAATCGCGGCGAACTTCACGTCGATCACATCCCCAGTGGCACCCCATATTTTTGCGCTTTCAACCTGTAATATTTGTTCTGTCTTAGTGACTTTGGATATAGGGTGATCTTTCCAGCTCGACATCAAGCGCTCGGCACTGTCTTGTAAAATCGTTTCAATATACTGACCGCACAGCGCATGTACGCGAGTATCAAGCAGACGCTCCGCCGCACCATTGGCAAAACATATCTTGCCTGCTTCATCGATCACTAGCACGCCCTCATCCCGTCCCTCGACTAACGAACGATTCTTTTTCTCACCACCAATGGCTTCAATGGCAACACGGTATTGGTATAACTGAAGGTAAAATTCCACGAGACCCCGGTAGCGAACTTCATCCACCGGCTTTGCTAGCACTTCGACTCGCCGAATCATATCCGCATGTAATTTCATTTGCCGTTCGCCAAAATTAGCCGGGACAAAAATAACGGGGATATGGGCGGTTTCATTCTGAGACTTAAGATGGTTTAACACTTGGTATCCATCTTTCAACTCAAGTTGGGAGCTCAAGATCACGACAGCAGGCTGTATTTCCAAGGTCAGTTGAAACACCTCTGCCGCATTTGAACATGCCTTAAAGGTTGCTTCGATACCATCCAGCAACTCCATTGCCAAGCCTATTTCCGTACTCTCTTGATCAACAATAAGAACAACAGGTAAAGTTGAAGTCATTTACTATCCTAACTACTGATGCTAATAGGGTTGTATTTGCCGTTAATCTCTAACAAATCGGGACAAAATAATTTCTAGCTCATCGGCACGAAATGGCTTCTGCATAAAGTCATCCATCCCTGCTTCTAAGCAGCTTTTTTGGCACTCTGTACTTTCGTTCGCCGTTAACGCAATGATAGGAATATGCCGACTTTCTTGCTTTTCCCATTGGCGAATCAATCGCGTTGCTTCAAACCCATCCATGATCGGCATTTCACAATCCATTAGCACCACATCATAATGTTTGTCTTGAATGGCATCGATGGCTTCTTCACCATTGTTCGTCACGTCAGTACTTATGCCCAACCGCTTCAATGCACCTTTCGCTATAATCTGATTAACTTCGTTATCTTCCACTAGGAGCGCTCGGTAAGCTTGCTTTTCTTTTGCTTCCCTTACTGTGTTGTTCGTCACTATTTGGTGATGTACATTAGAACGCCGCCCCAATGCAATCGTCAACGCATCATATACCAAGTGCTTTCTCATCGGTTTAATAATGAACACATCAATACCTTGATCGGATGCAGAGGCAGTAGAAAGCCCACCAGGATCTGCCGCCATAAGTACAACCTTCAGCTGATTCAACTCTGAAGACTCATTAATCTTTCGCGCTAACTCCAAGCTGGCACCGTAGGTTTTATGAAGATCGATGACGACGAAATCAAAATTACAATCTTCACGGCTTGATGTTTGCAACATGCCAAGCGCATGATTTCCACTACCTGCTATGTCGGTATTAATATTCCACTCTGCAGCATAGGCTTGTAGCTTATTGCGATCTTCAACCGAATCGTTTACCAGTAACATTTTCTTGTTGGCTAGATTACAATGCTCTGACTCATAGGCTTCGCCTTTTTGCATGATCAGCGTCACAATAAAAGTAGAACCCACATTTGCGCTGGAACGTAGAGAAATCTTCCCCCCCATTCTATCAATAAGCTCTTTGCATATCGCCAAACCGATCCCCATACCACCGAAGCGATCCGTCATATGAGCTCCTGGCTCGGCGAAGCCTCGTCCGATCTGTTGACAGCGGGAATCCGAAATACCGCTACCCGTATCCATCACCTCGATTTGTATGGTTGCCGTTTCGTCGGTTTCCACATCGCAGCTAGCCCTAACAGTGACTCCGCCTTCTGTGGTGTGTTTAAATGCATTGTTCAGTAAACTCTGTAATATCTGGTGAAACCGATCCGGATCACCCACCACCGTTTCAGGTACGTAGGGCGAAACAAGCGTGGCCAACTCTAGATTACTCTTATGCGCAGTGGACTGATAACGATCAACAATATCCTCTAATACCATCCTAAAGTTGAAGGTTATTTCTCTGAATTCAAATTTATCGCTCTCCATTTGCGTATAATCCATCATTTCCCCGATGGCTTTCTGCAAATCACGTCCTGCGGTAAATGCTCGCTCCAAGTCCTCTTCAATTTTGAGAGGGATACCTTCTCGATCGATTGTTTCACCCACAACATTCATCAATAGATTAATGGAAAGCCGTAGCTCTTGGCTCATATGGTGTAGGAAGTGGCTCTTTGCTTTTGAAGTACTCTGGTATTCTTTGACTTGATTACGTAAATCATTAACGTCTGAGAGATGCGCATCAACGTTACTAAAGATCACCAGAAGGTCTGACTCCAGTGGAGAAATGCTAAAATGAAGCGCAAAGCGTTCACCGCTTTTTTTCGATGCCATCACCGGCTGCAGCCACTGATCTGGATTTGCATGAAGGTGATCTTTCAAATAGGTAGGTACATTACCTTGATACTCTCGAGGGCAAGGCACAAAATGATCGAAGAATTCCCCAACCAAGGAGCTACTCCCCAACCCAAATAATTCGATGGCAATAGCATTTACGACAAGTATGCGTCCAGATGGATCAAACAATATGGCTGGCATCGCAAGTTTATCGACAAAACCATCGCAAGCGCTCTCATTTTTCGTCCTTGATATCTGTGTATTTCCATTCGATTGATCGTTATCAGACATTGCCTTACCCATCTCCAATTTTGCCCCCTCTTTTTTGAGTATAGATGGCCTTGGGTAAGTCGCTCAAAAATAAAGGCCCGTATCACGACTTGCGATACGGGCCTTTATTTTCAATCAGTTAGCGCGGATTAAGGCGTTGTTGTTTTATAACTTACGGCCTTTTCCTGCAGCAATCCTCAACCTAAGTGCATTAAGCTTAATAAAGCCTTCTGCATCCTTCTGGTTGTATGCGCCTTCATCATCCTCAAAGGTTGCGATGCTTTCATCAAACAACGTTTGCTCTGAACGGCGACCAACAACAGTCACGTTACCTTTGTATAGCTTCACACGCACATCACCATTAACATACTTTTGCGTGTTATCAATAAGCGCTTGAAGTGCTTCACGCTCTGGAGACCACCAGTAACCATTGTAAATCAACGTTGCATAACGAGGCATAATCTCATCTTTAAGGTGCGCAGACTCACGGTCAAGAGTGATAGATTCTATCGCTCGGTGGGCACGCAACATGATAGTGCCTCCCGGTGTCTCGTAACAGCCACGAGCCTTCATACCTACATATCGATTCTCAACAATATCAAGACGCCCTACTCCGTTTGCTCCACCCACCTTATTAAGGTATTCAAGCACGTCAGCAGGTGACGTTGGCTTACCATCGATAGCGACGATATCACCTTTCTCATAGCTCAATTCAATATAGGTAGGCTCTTCAGGAGCCTTCTCTGGAGACACACTCCAACGCCACATATCTTCTTCAGCTTCAGTCCACGGATCTTCTAGCGGACCACCTTCGTAGGAAATATGCAGCAAGTTGGCGTCCATTGAGTAAGGAGACTTCTTACCACGCTTCATCTCTACTGCTATACCGTGCTTTTCAGCATACGCTAACAAAGACTCTCGAGAGTTCAGATCCCAATCTCTCCAAGGAGCAATAACCTGAATACCAGGAGTCAGCGCATAGGCTCCGAGTTCAAAACGTACCTGGTCGTTTCCTTTACCCGTAGCACCATGAGATATCGCATCAGCACCGGTAGCTTCAGCAATTTCTACCAAACGGCGCGCAATAAGAGGACGCGCAATCGAAGTACCTAGCAGATACTCACCTTCATAGATGGTATTGGCGCGAAACATAGGGAATACGTAGTTAGCAACAAACTCTTCCCGTAGATCTTCAATATAAATCTCTTTTACGCCCATCGCTTCCGCTTTGGCGCGTGCGGGTTCAACTTCCTCGCCTTGGCCAAGATCAGCGGTGAATGTCACCACCTCACATTGATATTCATCTTGTAACCATTTCACAATAACTGACGTGTCTAAGCCGCCAGAATAGGCTAATACTACTTTTTTGATGTCGGACATGGGCTAGAAACCTATCTTAATAACGATTCGAAAGGCCAATACGGCCTCAAATTGGGGCTCTTCATCTATACAAGCACGCCAAGGGGCCGATATTCTACAACGAACCGCCGATGGACTCTAGACCTCTAGGTCTTTTGATTCCATTCTTCTAGCTTAACCAATCGCACAAATACCCTTCTATTCTTAGATTTATTGCCTTTTGTTGAGTTTTTGACGATCGGTCGTGACTCTCCATGAAACCGCATGGTGATCAATTCGGGATCTACGCCATTATGTTCGAGGTAGCGCTGAACCGCGGTAGAACGTAACCGAGACAGCTCCCAGTTGTGCCCGCGACGCCCAACATTGTCGGTATGCCCGTCGATATATACCTTATCGATTTCAGGGTCTAACTCTATATAACGAATCACTAAATCCAAACGTTCCTTGAGTCTTCCTCTCACCCGCCACCTATCTGTCTTAAAATTCAGCATGGACGTGCGCAATTGTTCAAAGTTCGCAGGAAACAAGCCCGCAACACAGGATAAGTAGCCTATATAGGCATCTTGAAAATTAACAGCCGACACATCGACTTGGATCCGCTGTTTCTTATGCCATCCCCCTAGGACAATGGCGGGATTCATACCTTCTTGCAGTTCGTCTAGAAACCAATTTGCCCATTTATCCTTCAACACTACGGGGCGGTTACCTTTTTTCAAGGCAACCGTGCCTAGTGATTTATCACGCAAACCTGGTCGCCAAGACGGAGCGACAACCTTAAGTTCGGCGTTACCTTTTGCATGGGCGGCCCTTTCAGACTGCAAATGGAACTGAAGATTACCACCAGACTGGACGCTAAAAACGACTTCGCCATAGTGCGGGACCGATTGCCACAAGCGACATTCTAAGGGAGAAGGGTCAAGCTGCCACTGAGCCACATCAAGCCGAGCACCAAAATCATAGGCAAAAACTTGGCCCGGCAAACTCAGTAACCCTATGAAAAACAAGGAGTAGAAGCCCAAATATCGGTTAACCATAGATTTTTGGCGGCTTGTATTCATCACAGACACTCATGTTAAGGGGACTGACTCTCTATTCACTATATCGGCATAGTATTCAGATCTTTAAGATAAAAAGGGGGCGGCACTCATTGTACCCTTATCGTCTACTAAATAATCCATGTGTTGAATTCTGCCGTTGAGTTCAGTAGCATGCCTGTCTTTCAGCGGTATAAAACACAATAAGGGCTCTGCTTAATGAGTAGTGATGGAAAGTCTCCACTGGCGGCACGATTTCGTGGTTTTTTACCTGTCGTAATTGACGTCGAAACCGGAGGGTTTAACGCAAAAACCGACGCATTATTAGAAATAGCCGCCGTCACAGTAAAAATGGACGATGAGGGTATCCTCTCCTTAGGAGAAAGCTTTCACTACCATGTCGAACCCTTCGAAGGGGCGAATATGGAAAAAGAGGCACTGGAATTTACCGGAATTGATCCCTATCACCCTTTTCGCAACGCGGTAGATGAAAAACAAGCATTGACGGATATATTCAACCCTATTCGCCAACAGATAAAAAGTGAGGGTTGTAATCGCGCGATTCTGGTGGGGCATAACGCCGTGTTTGACCATGACTTTGTCAAAGCAGCAACCAGTCGACAAGGTATAAAACGCAATCCTTTTCACCCTTTTTCATGTTTTGATACCGCCACACTAGCAGGGCTCGCAGTTGGCCAGACCGTATTGGCCAAAGCCTGCCGTGCTGCTAACATTCCGTTTGATAACAGAGAAGCGCATTCAGCAATCTATGATGCCAAACGCACAGCTGAATTATTCTGTTATATTGTTAACCGCTGGCAAATGTTAGGGGGATTAGAGGGTATTGAGCTAGGATAAACGCCTTTTTCTCAACTTTTTCATGCTAGACTTAATAGTCTGAATCTCCTGACTGGAAAGCATGAAATTTGACGTCTCCTCCCTTCAGTTTGCCGCAGTACTTGCTCCTTGTAGTACTTTGCCTGCTTGGGTGTATTAGCAACGCGGCTAATGCAGAGTCATCTGTTCGCCCGGTTTTACTTAATGCCCCTCCTGTCGTAGAAGTACTAGACAGTGACCAACCCCCCACTGAATTACAGGATATTCTTCGGACAGGATTAGGGTGGAAAGTGTACCCCGACACCCATATTAATATGGGATTTGTCGAGCACCCTATCTGGATACGATTTTCAGTACCTAGCTCTCCTATCCCTGACACATTTCTGATCGAGTTTGCCAACACAAAAATATCCCAAATAGATCTATATATTACCGAAGACGATTCTACCCTCCCCTCGACTAGCATTCCGTTTAAACCTATCTTTATGCAGTTAATGGAGGAAAAGCCCCTCAGTCAACGCTACTTACCTGTCAGTCAGTTTGTTTTCCCCATCCCTATCAAACCAGAACAACAACTAACCGTGTACGCAAAAATCACCAATAGCTATCCAATGAAGCTTCCCATTTACCTTTGGGACGAGCAAACGTTTACCCAGGAACAAATACATCGCACAATGTTTAATGGCATCTATTTTGGCTCTGTACTTATTATGGCGCTATATAACCTTTGCCTATTTTTCTTTGTCAAAGATAGAAGCTACGCAAACTACGTTATCTTTATTGTATTATTGGCAACCTTTATCGTTATCGACAAAGGCATTGCTATCGATTACCTTTGGCAAAACAACCCAGAAACAAGCCAGCGTTTTTATACTACTATCCTCGCTATGGGGGCCCTATCCTCTGTCCGCTTTACCACCAGTTTTTTATCCCTGAAGCAAAATGCACCTAGATTAAATTCTGGCTTACAAATCCTTAGCTTATGCTGGCTTAGCCTTCTTGTCACTTCACTTCTCTCCAGCAGCTCTATCGTATTGGTACTCTGCTTTCTATTGCTATTACCCGGCGGAGCCGCGTTACTTTTATGCGGCATTTATATGTGGCGCCAAGGGCTACCTGAAGCGTCTTTTTATACCATTGCTTGGATCACACTCGTGCACGCGGTTGTCGCCTATTCAGCCAGTAGTTTGGGCCTGATACCCTACTCTCCATTACTGGATGATTTCATTCAAGCCTCCAATATTCTAGAAGCAGCCCTGCTATCTCTAGGTCTTGCCTATCGCATCAACACGCTCAACTATGAAAAACAAAAAGCGTATACATCGGTAAAAGCTAAAAGTGATCTGCTCGCCACCATGAGTCATGAAATCCGAACTCCAATGAACGGTATTCTTGGTATGGCACAATTACTCAAAGACACCACGCTGACCTCACAACAAAAGCACTATATCAAAACAATACTGGGGTCTGGCCAAACCTTGTTAACCGTATTAAATGACATTCTCGATCATTCAAAAATCGAAGCAGGGAGACTTGATGTTGAGTCTATTTCTTTTAACATTCGCCAAGCAATCGACGATACAGCCGCAATATTTGCGACACGTGCAGCAGACAAAATGCTGTACTTTAATATCTATATGGAACCCGACATTCCTTTAACACTAGAAAGCGACCCAACGCGCGTAAAACAAGTATTAACCAACCTATTGAGTAACGCGTTCAAGTTTACCGATAAAGGCAGCATCATTGTCAATGTTAGCATCCAACATAATATAAAAGGGGAACGGGCTGAGCTATTGATCGAGGTAATCGATCAAGGCATTGGAATTCCAGCCATTAAACAACAGCATCTGTTTGAGCACTTCTCTCAAGCCGACACCTCCACCTCCCGCATATATGGTGGAACAGGATTAGGGCTTTCCATATCCAAACGTCTGGTCGAGATGATGGGCGGTGCCATTGGTGTTAGCAGCGAAATAGACAAAGGCTCTACGTTTTGGTTTAGCCTACCGATTACCAACAGTACAAATTACCAACTCCCCAACGACGAAACTCTAGCCAACTCACTGTCAGCATTGAGTGCACTGGTAGTATCCAACACCGATAGGTTTGTGAATTCGATTCGACAACATACCGATATTTGGCAGATGCAATTATTTCACGCATCAACGATAGAAGAAGTGCCTTTTGTGATTTCGGACTGCGACAAGGCTGTTGATTTTGTATTAGTTGAGGTTAACCATCGGCTATCTAATTACCAAGATGTCGCAGCGATCATCAATAGCAATGACCTTCTACAAGATGCACAGCTAATTATTTCAGCCCCAGCGGGTTCATCCGATTCCAACATCGGAAACCTGTCCATAGGAAAAGCACCCTGGCTAATTGAGCATCCCTTTAGTATTAATCGTTTATTTTATTTGGTATTCAATTCTCTGATCCAACACACAGAGAAAGTTTCGATGATCGATGTTAATCGACCATTTAGCCATCGACACGGCTTAGTAGTAGACGATAACGCCGTTAATCGCCAGGTTGCGCTGGCCTTTCTCAATAAGCTCGGCGTTAATGCTATCGCTGTTTCGAGTGGCCAAGAAGCCTTTGATTGCATCAGCAAAGAAGAAAACCCGATAGACTTTATCTTAATGGACTGTGAAATGCCTGTTGTTGACGGGTTCCAAGCCACGCGTATGATCCGTGAATGGGAAATCAAACAACACAAATCGACACTTCCAATTATCGCCCTTAGCGCCCATGCAATGGAAAGCCACAAGAGTGCCTGTACCGAAGCCGGCATGGATGATTTCGTCGCCAAACCGGTGATATTTGACGATTTACGAAAAACCCTTAGTCTGTACCTAAGTTGACCTGTTGATAAGTACGCTTGCGTCGATAAACTCTACCATCCTCCAGCATGACCAACGCAATTACGCCATACTCTAGAGCCAATATCCAAACGGGTATTTGATAGGCAGACAATTCAGAGTCGTCCATATTAATTCCCGTAACATACGACAAAAGCAGCGTACATGACGCGACCCATACCCATCGACTAGGGTACAGTACCGCAAAAGGCAGTACCCAGACCCAGTACCATGCATTCAACACGGGTGAAAAAAACAATAATCCAGCCAATATCCAATCATAACGAACAGGGGCGGTAGGGTTTTTAATAAAACGTAAAAAGTATGCGGCAAAAGCCCCTAAAAATATAGAAATACAAAGAGGCTTCGCTATCGCAATAGGTAACCACGCCGATAGCAATGAGAATATTGCTGCATTAAACTGCCAGTCCCGCCCAAATGCGAACAACCCCGTCAACACCTGACTAGACTGTAAAATGAAAGGAAGGTATAGCACTAGCACAGTGATGACAAAAACCGGAATAAAACGTTTGGGAACATTCCATAGTATAAAAGGGGCAACAAACCACGCAAAAGGTTTAGCACAGACACTCAACCCCAAACACAACATAGTTAACCACGGCTTTCCTCGTAATTCATAAAAACATGTCAATACTAAGAAAAACACACCGAAACCATCAGGATGGGCTGTAAATGCGATTTCTTTTATCACCAAAGGATTCCAGGCGTAAAGCAAGACCCATTGTGTCGACGCTACCATTTTATGCAGCACAACAATCAGCAACAAATCGACACTGACATACACCAGTTTTAACCCTAATAAATCTCCAGGTGTCAGCCAATGACCCAACAAGAAACTTAGCTGTAGCGTTGGTGCATATATTGTGGGGATATCGGGATAATTTATCCCATCCAATATTCTCTGATAGGTAGTGGGCACAGAGGTATCGCCAAAAAAAACACTCGGAGCTAATGAATATGGATCGCCAGACTCATACAGTCGATAACCATCCCAAAGATAACGAAAAAAATCATCCTCAAATATGGGGGCACCCCAGACACCCGCTATCCGAAAAGCGGCGGCCCATAACAAAACATCAGCAAATGATAATGACCACCCACCACGGCGAGTCTGTAAGAACACCCATCCCATCAGTCCAAAAACAGGAATGATTACAACAAAAAACCAAGACAACGTTAACCGACTAATATCCTGCGATAACCAAGCCAAATATGAATAAGCCACCAACGAGCATAAACCCGCGATATGTACGCCTGCTCTCCCCTGCGAGATGGTACTAGGCCACTGCATGTAACGTCCCCTTATGATGTTCTTCCTAGTATAGCCTTGTATCAACACGCAGCTACACGTAACTACACGTAACTACGTACAACGACACAACCACGATTTTTTGTGATACCCAAAAAATCAAAAAGTTCAGCCCCAGCACATAAAAAAACAACTTTCCTTTAAGTTTACAAAATTGTGATATTTACGTTATCTAATCGTGAAATTGCCTACCTAATATGCTCCCCAGTAGATCGAGTTATAACGTTTATATTGAACAGAACGTTACGGAATCTATGTACTTTTCCCTATCAACTTGGAAATCATCCTATGAATTATAAAAAATTAACATTGGCAGCCGTCGCCTTTGGTCTTATTACCGCTAGCGCATCAAGCATGGCTTCAGGGTCGTTTAGCAGCCGTGGCGCATCGGGAGCTCAAGACCCCTATAACTTCGGAAAAATCACGCTCCATAAAAAATTACTGTGTAGCAGCTGCACGATGGCAAGCAATTCGTTTAACAAGAGTGATGCGATGATGGTGGTAGAGAAGGTCAAGAACAACACCAAAGATATTCAAGTACTCAGCCATAAAGAAAGAAAAGCCGTCGCCTTTTATATCAATAAGCGTTTCGACATTCAGTAGCCTTTGCTAGTTACCCGAATTTGTTCATTCTATTACACACTCCTTTGAGACAATTATGAAAAGAATACTATTAGGAAGCGTTGCCCTATTTGCCGCAGGCAGCGCACTTGCCGATGGTTCACCATGGCTAGGGTCACCAGGAAATGCAACCATTAGCACCACCCAAATATTTCAAACCGCCGACAAACTCTACGTTGGCGATGACGACATGGATTTGCCCGACGACCTGACACAAACAACACAATGGTACTCCGTATCAAAAGTGGTCTCTGACAACCTTTCCGTTGATGCAAAATTTGGCTTTGCAGAGTCCGATTTCGTCGACTCTGCCGGTGACACAGGGACTACCGATAGCACCATTGGTGCGACCTGGAGGGTGCGTGATGAGTTCTTATCTGACTCTTGGTTGCCAAGTATCGCGATTCGAGGTGCCATCAACGTTGCAGGCAACTATGACGAAGGGGAAGTGACCTCCATTGGTGACGGGGCTTCTGGTGCTGAAGCATCCATCATCGTAGGCAAAGTGTTTAATAATGTCATCGCATTATCCACAGAGATCGGTTATCGCTACCGCGATTCTGGCGTGGATAACGATGCCTTTGTCAACGTTAATTCCTACTTCCAACTGACAGACGGTCTCAGTGTTAGCGCCGGATATCACATTGTCGATGCCCAAGGTGACCTTGACCTTAACGACAGCGAATTCACCGGCGACTTCACCGAGCTCGCTGAAGACAATACGCTAGCAGATATTAACGTTAGCTATGAATTCGACAATAGACTGAGCATCACGCTAACACGTGCAAGTGTATTGGATGGAAGAAACACGGCCAAAAGTGATATTTCAGCGTTAAGCGTTGGGTACACTTTCTAACATCATACCACTCAACTATTATTCAGCTATTACTCATTGTGGTGGTTGAGTAATAGCTGAGTGGGCTATTGGAGTAAGTTTCGATGAAACTCAGTAAAATCTTGGTCGTCTCAACGGTGATCGTAGTCGCCGCCTCATTTTTTTATTTTGATCTGCAACAGTACCTCAATTTAGCGTCGCTGAAAGAGCAGCAATCTGCCGCCCAAGAGTTTGTCAGTAATTCGCCATTAGCGGCTGTCTCTGTGTTTTTCGTAACATATGTCGTCGCAACCGCATTATCCTTTCCTGGAGCCGCATTATTAACGTTATTCGCCGGCGCATTATTTGGACTTGCGTGGGGCACCCTTATTGTTTCTTTCGCAAGTACCATTGGAGCTACCTGCTCGTTCCTTATTAGCCGATATTTACTCAGAGACAGCGTACAAAGGCGCTTTTCCCAACAACTTAAACCCTTTAATGAAGGTATTGAGAAGGACGGGGGATTCTATTTATTCACCCTGCGTCTTGTACCCATTATGCCCTTCTTTATGATCAATACACTGATGGGACTTACCACAATTAAAGCCCGTACTTTCTACTTAATGAGTCAAATAGGCATGTTGGCGGGCACCATAGTGTATGTTAACGCAGGTACCCAGCTATCAAAACTTGACAGTCTATCGGGTATCTTATCGCCTTCTATCATCTTTTCCTTTTGCCTATTGGGTATATTCCCCCTGATTGCAAAAAAACTGCTCTCCTCTATCAAAAACAACCGTGAACTGAGAAAGTTCGACAAACCTAAATCGTTTGATACTAATTTGATTGTCATCGGTGGCGGTTCAGCAGGACTTGTCAGCGGGCTTATCGCTGGCGCGGTAAAATCGAAAGTGACGCTGATAGAGAAACATAAAATGGGAGGCGACTGCCTAAACACAGGCTGTATCCCTAGTAAGGCCTTGATTCGATCGGCTAAAGTAGCCTCCACCATTAAAAAATCCTCAGAATTTGGTATTAAATCCCTAGAATCTTCGGTGAATTTCGCCAACGTCATGGAGCGCATACAACATGTTATTAGGAAAATTGAACCCCACGATTCCGTTGAACGTTTCACCAGCCTAGGCGTAGATTGTATTGAGGGAGATGCAACAATATTGTCCCCTTATGTTGTTCAGGTAAATGGCAAGAAAATTACCACCCGCAACATCATCATCGCCACCGGAGCTCGACCTTTTGTTCCCCCCATCGACGGGTTAGATCAAGTTAGCTATTTAACCTCTGACAACCTGTGGAATTTACGGCAGCAACCTAAACGGCTCGTGGTACTTGGTGGCGGCCCTATTGGATGTGAACTCAGCCAAGCGTTTGCAAGACTTGGTTCTAATGTGATACAAATCGAACAGGCCCCTAGGCTTATGGTTCGTGAAGATTCCAAAGTATCCGCGTTCGTTGAACAACGACTCGCTGAAGACGGTGTAACGGTGCGCACACAGCATCAAGCCACTAAAGTGGAAGTGCGCAATGGGCAAAAGACCTTGTTATGCAGAAATGGAGAAAAGTGGATAAATATCGAATTTGATGAAATCCTTGTTGCCGTCGGTCGTGTAGCCAATACCTCAGGGTTTGGCCTCGACAATATTGGCATCGAACTCACACAGAGAAAAACCATCGCTGTGAATGATAATTTACAAACCTCTATTCCTAACGTGTATGCCTGTGGTGACGTTGCAGGGCCCTACCAATTTACCCACACCGCATCTCATCAAGCATGGTATGCCACCGTTAACAGCCTCTTTGGTCATATTAAAAAGTTTAAGGTGGATTATCGGGTAATTCCCTGGGCTACGTTTGTTGACCCCGAGGTAGCAAGAGTCGGCATAAATGAACAGGAAGCGATTGAGCAGGGTATCGATTATCAACTGACTGAATACGGACTGGACGATTTGGACCGAGCAATAACCGATAGCGAAGATCAAGGTTTTGTAAGGGTAATCACACAAGGAAAAACCGATAAGATCCTTGGCGTCACTATCGTCGGCCACAGTGCTGCTGAGCTACTGACTGAATTTGTGCAAGCCATGAAACATGGCCTTGGTCTTAACAAAATTCTCGGTACAATCCATATATACCCAACCTACTCTGAAGCTAATAAATTTGCAGCAGGCAACTGGAAGCGAGCCAACGCACCAGAGAATATACTCACATGGGTGGAGAAATATCATCGCTGGCGCAGAAAGGAGTCAGCTTATACTACTGCGATTACCCCTCAACGAGGTGATACATGATTAACCATCAACACGTTTCGGTCATTATTCCCGCCAAAGATGAAGAGAAAGCGATTGGCTTAGTGGTAAATGATCTACTGAAACTTACAGTAGATCATGCCACTGCCCCGCTTATCGATAACATCATTGTCTGTGACAATGGCTCACAAGATAAAACACGTGACGTTGCCAAAGAAGCCGGGGCTACGGTTGTTTCACAAGCAATACCTGGGTATGGCATTGCCTGTTTAACCGCGATGCAACACTTGCCAAAAACCGACATCGTATTGTTTATCGATGGCGATCATTCCTTTTATGCGCAGCAGGCAATACCGCTGCTGAATGCTATCAGTGAAGGTGCTGATTTGGCGATTGGTTCCCGTACCCTGGGCAAACAGGAACGAGGGGCGCTAACTCCGCCGCAGATCTTTGGGAATTTTCTGGCGAGTCTGCTTATTCGCGGCCTCTGGAATGTCCCTGTCACTGATCTTGGGCCATTTCGAGCGATATCATTTACAGCCTTAACAAAGATTAACATGCAAGATGAACGCTTTGGATGGACCGTTGAGATGCAAGTAAAAGCGGCTCAACATCAGATGCGCGTTGAGGAATACGCTGTTGATACCCGTCGCCGCATCGGGGTTTCTAAAATTAGCGGCACCATTCGCGGAACCATCGGCGCGGCCCATGGAATCGTAGGCACCATTGTTAACCTGTGGTTACAACAATCCCGCAAAAAGCATCGAACGATTTCTCCATCACATCACTCTAAAGAGCATAGTCTCTGACAATTTTAATCTCTAAAGAATTTTGCCCCTTAAGGAATTAGCAATGACACCCACGATAACTCAATATTCACCCATAACACTGAGCTCGAGTATGCATCGAGCCGCTCGATACACAACAACATTATTGTTGTTCGTTATCAGCCTTGCTCTGCCCCTAACAAGCAGCGCAGCGCCAGCATCAAAACTGCTCCCGTTTTGGGAGCCCCATAATGAAACGAACCAGACAACCATTGACCATAGTTTGTGGCAGAACGTACTAGGAAAACGCCTTATCGACGACCACAAGAGCGGCGTCAATCGGTTTGACTACGCAAAAATGGATAGCAACGACAAGTCTGAATTAACCCGCTATATTGGCGAATTGGAAGCACTGGATCCCCGCAAGTACTCAAGAACAGAACAAAAAGCCTATTGGATCAATTTGTACAATGCACTCACGGTCAACTTGATTGTAAAAAACTATCCCGTCAAAACCATCACAGATCTGGGAAAAGGCTTTTTCTCGTTTGGACCCTGGGACGACGCAATCACCACTATTCAAGGTCAATCGTTAACCTTAAATAATATTGAGCATGGAATACTGCGACCTATCTATAATGACAATCGCATACACTACGCGGTAAATTGTGCGAGCTTTGGCTGCCCTAACCTCAGCGGTACCGCTTTTACTGCAGACAATACCGAATTTCTGTTAAATAATGCGGCACAATATTACGTAAATCATCAGCGAGGGGTACGGTTTGAGAATAATCAGTTGGTTGTCTCAAGTATCTACCACTGGTACAAGGTCGATTTTGGGACCACCGATGCAGCCTTGCTACAACACCTCATCGCCTACTCTAAGCCTGCACTAGCCCAACGCTTAGCAATGTATACCGGTGATATTGACAACGAATATAACTGGAGCTTGAACCAACCGTAACAGGATAAACAATACCCATTAAAAAAGCCGAATCCATCATTGATGAATTCGGCTTTTTTGTATCAATACTATCTAGGCTAACGCTACCCCAATAGAAGTAGCGTTAAAGACATATTGTTATTACAGGTTGTCAGCATTACCTGCTAGGTACTCTGCAACACCGTCTGGAGAAGCATTCATACCCTTATCACCCTTGTTCCATCCTGCTGGGCAAACTTCACCGTGCTCTTCGTGGAACTGAAGCGCATCAACCAAACGGATAAGCTCATCCATGTTACGACCTAATGGTAGGTCATTAACGATTTGAGAACGTACAACACCGTTAGTGTCGATTAAGAAAGCGCCACGAAATGCAACACCACCATCAGATTCAACGTCATAAGCTTTACAAATCTCATGGTTCATATCCGCTGCTAGCGTGTACTTAACTTGGCCAATACCGCCATCATTGATTGGAGTATTACGCCATGCATTGTGAGTGAAGTGTGAATCGATAGAAACACCGATAACTTCTACGCCACGCTCACTGAATTGATCCATACGGTGATCAAGTGCAATTAGCTCAGAAGGGCAAACAAAAGTGAAATCTAGTGGGTAGAAAAATACAAGGCCGTATTTGCCCTTGATGGTTTCTGACAAAGAAAAGCTATCTACGATAGATCCATCGCCCAAAACAGCAGAAACAGTGAAATCTGGAGCAGGTTTGCCAACTAATACGCCCATGCGGGTATCTCCTAAATAAGGTTATCAATTACATTCGATTATCGAAAGAAAGCAATAATCATACACCAAGAACATAAGACTGCCACTTTATAAAAGCTATCTTGGTAATAGATTCTGTTTATTAACACTCGGCACTAAAATTTATTTACTATTACATCAACTTCAGTCCAACCCCACCACAAATGTTGTGCATTTTATGAGCAAACCTACCCAGGAGTTAGCATGTCAGGTTTCAAAGATCACTTTTCATCCGCTTCAGATAACTACAAAACCTACCGCCCCAATTACCCTACAGAGCTATTCCGGTGGTTGGCCGATCAATGCCAGCAAAAGCAACGTGTTTGGGATTGTGGAACAGGATCTGGGCAAGCAGCGGTCGAGCATAGTCGCTATTTTGACCAAGTTATAGCGTCCGATGCGAGTGCCGCTCAAATCGAACAAGCCCAATCAAAGAAGAACATCACCTACCTCGTCAATCCGGCAGAAACGCTTCCTGGTGGCCAAAGCAATTTTGACCTCATTACGGTTGCACAAGCTATCCACTGGTTTGATCTACCACAGTTCTTCAGTACTGTAGACAAAGGACTAAAACCAGGCGGCCACCTGGCCACCTGGGGTTATCAATTTATTAATACGGGTACGGAAATTGATACGCTTATCTCAGAATTTCACTCCACTATTATTGGCCCCTATTGGCCACCTGAACGGAAGCTACTGAACGATGGGTATACTGATATCTCGTTCCCCTACCCTAGGTTAGAGGTTCCTGATTTTTCGATGGAGGCAGCCTGGTCACTAAACCACCTAATTGGATATCTCAATACGTGGTCTGCGGTTAAGAAATATGAAGAAATTAAGGGCAGCAACCCAATAGATCTCATCGTAGAAGAGCTTAACGATTTATGGGGAGCTGAAAAATCTCGAGCGGTCTTTTGGCCACTTACCCTTTATTTTGGACAGAAGCCGCAATAAATACTCAGCGAATAGAATGTGTTATATTCCTGCTCCATACTCTAGGCTTTCAGCACCTTCTTTAACTGAGTCTAGAAAGCTTTTGTGTATTGCTAGAATGTCATCGGGCTTTTCTAAAAAGCTCGCATGACCACAACGTTCTATCAATACATGCTCACCCCAAGGTATCTGACTTTTTAAGCTACGATGAAATTCCAGTGGAGAGAATATATCATGGCTACCATTAACGGTGAGTACAGGGCATTTGATCTTGCGTAAATAAGACATAGCCATAGGCCGTAGTTCTGCCAAATCTTGTACCACTTGCACGAACCCTTCTTTATGCTTCAACATTGAGCGCAACCGGTAGCGCTGAACAAATTTAGGCATTGCTGGGGGGGAATAGAACAGTTTTTTCTGGAAGTCTTCCCACCCCTCTTCATTCGTAGCATCCAGCACCGTGTTTAACACAGTTGATGGGTGGCCGACAGCATCATCAGACAATACGTCATGATGATTTAGTAGAGTGACACTCTCAACCATAGACGGGCGAGTACTTGCGAAACAGCTGGATACACAACTCCCTGAGGAGTGACCAACAATATGTAATTTATCTATTTGAAGGTGCTCTAGGAATAGCTCAAGCCAGTTGGCTAGTTCTCGGTAGGTATGTTTGCGACCAATAAATCGCTGCTCAACAAACAGCCCTGGAATATCGACAGCAATAACACGATAGTCATTTATATAGCTCTGCATTAAGCTGCGCCACAATACCTTTGACCCGGCTAAACCATGCAGAAACAAAATAGTTTCTCCTTGGCCTCCATCGAGATAATTCCACTCCTGATCATTAATCTCGACACTATGACTCTTCAAACTACCTAGGTAGCTGGAGACGTAGCGAGACAAGTTTTTGTAATCAGAATTTTTCAACACAACCTCTGGATTAACACGGCAGATCGATAAGGAACGCCATCTTCCCATAGGGCTAAGGGCTTTACTATGAACATAGTGTATGCTTTTGTTATGACTTTACTTCGTATTGTGACCTTGCACCATTAAGGAACATTTACCGATTTAGCACTACTATTGTTCGCCTTGTCTAGTCGTAGCAATAAGCCAGGCAGAAAGAAAAAATCGATAAAAAACGCACAGCCAATGGTCACCGTTGTTAATATCGCCATATTAGATGTAATGTTCATATCAGAGAAGCCAAGCATTGAAAAACCGGCCATCAGAACGATAGTAGTTACTAACAACGCCACACCGACCGTTTTAAATGCATAGGTAATTGCATGCTCGGTGGAATAACCTAACTCCCTCCTGGCACGTTGATACTTGCTTAGAAAATGAATGGTATCATCCACAACAATACCAAACGCCATCCCCAAGGTTACAGTGATCCCAAGATCAACATCTCCGCTTACCCAGCCCCAAACACCAAATCCCATAGCCACAGGTACAATGTTACTCGCTAAGCTGATTAGGCCAAGCGTTAGCGATCTAAGAATAAATACCAATAAACCGGACATAATAACCAGCGCCCCTACCAACCCCCACAGCATGCCATCAATACTACGAGCACTAATATGGGAGAACATTAATGGTACCGATGCCCCTTCAGACCACATACTGCTGGGTGCATTATTCCGTAGCCACTGTTTAGCTTTTTCATCCAATCCAATATGCCCCGGGCCTGACGTATCAGTCATTGACACTCTCACACGACTCGCGGATTTATCGATCGTTACTACATTCCCCACATCCATACCCGCTGGTAACGATAGTTCATATAATAGAATGTATTGAGATACTTCTTCTTTGCTATTGGGTATTCGATAAAAAGCCTCGTCATCCGCATGCAAGGTTCTATTGATACGTTTAATTACGTCGACAAAAGTATCAACTTGTAACACTCCTGGTTGAGTCTTTAACCAATCCGAAAATTCTTCCACATGGCGTAAATATGCGGGGGACGTTATACCCTGGCTAATACCAGAATTCAGTGAGTAATTCAGCGTGCCGATACCGGTGATTCGTGTATTTACAAATTCCAAGTGTTGCCGCATCGTCTGATTTTTTCCAAAATATTTCACTGCATCATCATTGATTTGATTTAACCCCACAGACACACATAATCCTGTCGCTATTAGGGTAACCGCCACAAAAACACTGCGATCTTTTCGAATAATAAAAGCTGCAAGTTTACCCATTGCCCTTGATACTCGCTCAACGCCAGCACCATCTCGCGTGGGTGCTCTATGAGGAATCAATGTCACTAGTGGCGCTAAAAATGTTACCGAAAAAAGGAATGCAAAGCCAACACCTGCCGCGACAATATAACCAAGCGCACGATAAGGCGGCGAATCGTTAAAATGTAGCGTCAAGAATCCTAGCCCCGTTAACAGCGATGTAAGCAAGACCGCAATAAAGTTAATACGTAAGCTCTCAATCATCGCGTCTTTCTTAGATTTGCCTAAGGTCAGTTCATGGGTATAACTGCTTAAAATATGAATACAATCTGCCACCGCTAGCGTTAAAATCATTACTGGTGCAGCGGAAATAGCGGCATTCACTTTGATATGAGTCCAGCCGATAATCCCCATACCCGCTCCGATAGATAACACACCGGTCACCATCGTCACTAACATATACGAGAAGCTGCGATAGATGAACATTAGCAGTAACATCATTACCAAAAAGAATGCAGGCCACACGAAATTAAAGTCTGCGGCCGTGGATTCAGGGAATGCTTGATCAACAACAATCTGGCCCGTCAAATATAGTTTGAGTCCAGGGTATTTTGCTTCATACTTTTTGGCAAGGTCACGAATATAGAATACTACTTCGGGAGTTTCTGCCTCATGGTCAATCCCCGGCATATTCATGGTAATCCGAACCCCAGCAACCGAGCCATCGTTAGCCACCAATGAATTCAACAGCAGGGGTTCAGAAAGCGAAAATTGTTTTCGTTTATCAAGTTCAGACAAATCCATTGTCATGCTATTTTCAAAGAGGTCAGAAGTATCAAGTAGATCGTCTGTCGCAACGGTATATTGGAAATTCGTCAACGAGTCTACGCGTTGTGAATACGGTGTCGTCCATGCGTCACGAGTAAAGTCTTCTATCATGGTAAGATTTGATGGTGAAAACACATCGTTGTTCGCCGGGGAAATTGCGACAAAGACAGCCTCTGTTTTCGAATATTCGTTTTGCAAACGATCAAATGCCGCCAATTGAGGATTATCTGCACTAAAGAAGAAGTGATAATCCAGTGTGTTACGAAAGAACTGCGCGCCATAGCCAGAAAACAAAAATAGACATAGGCTTAATACAACCGATACTATCGGTTTTTTTAACGCCAATTGTGAAACCCGACGCACCAATGTAGCGCTGCTTTCTCTATTCATTTTCAATTATTTCCCTAAATTCCCACAGTTAATGAATTAGTAACAATCGCATTTACGAAATTTGCTGCATAGAAAACCACAAGAAATAGCACAGCAAATTTTCGTGGGTTATAGCGTTCTTCACGATTGCGAAGAAACAACATTAATGCGCTAACTGCGGGAACCAATGCTAACAACGGTAACCAGCCACTCACTGCCCCAGCACCTTCAGTGGACCAAGGAGAATATAAGCAAACAACCCCAACAACCGCAAAGACTCCGCAACCAAAACCAAAGAACGCGGCAGGTAAAGGACCAACATCAAAAGAATAGAATTTCTCCCCAGGATCAGCCATCACTGGCCAAAGGTTCTTACGTACGATCTCAAAATGCAAAAAAGCCAATATGTAGGTCATGATAAGTAAAAAGGCGTTGCTATCGAACTGTACATTCCCGATTGACACACTGAGCAACAGCGTATAGAAACTCAGCGCAATACTCACTGGATAGGTGATCACCAAATTAAAGAACATGTTCTTATCCATAAGAGGTAGCCATTTTTCAAGAAGAATAAGCAACAATGCATATAGCATATCTATGATTACAAAAATCGCTAACCAGGGCTCAAACACCCAATTAGCAACAGGGATAAAAAGAAACGCTAACACCCAATATATATAGACGTCTCTAAAAGTCACCACCCCAGAAACCAGGGGACGGTCTGGATTGTATTGCTTGTCATATTCAAAGTCTTTAACCTCATCTACCGCCCGAAGATAGAATAAAATCAAGAACATCGTCACTATACCGAGAAGAGTGGATAGGGAAAGCACCCACGCTTCTTCGGCCTGACTTAGTAAAACAAAACCACCCTGTAACGATAGAAACCAGAAAGCGGCAAAACCCAGATGTAATCCTGGCTGATAAATTATATCCATAAAAGCCAGCAATCGATCGACAAAACCCTTATGGTCACTAGTCACTTAAGGATTCCTTGTTGTCTTGGGTTTGTTGAACGTTATTATCCTCGACACTGGAAGTACTCTGCTCTTCAACGAGAACAACAATACCTGATGACCCATCCATTTCGATTCTCGCGCCATCAGGTATACGAGTAGTAGCCCCAGGTAATGCGACGATCGTTGGAATACCAAATTTTCGCCCAGTAATCGCAGTGTGGGATAACATACTGCCTCTCTCCACCACCATCCCTTTTGATGCTAACATGAGAAACAACCAACCAGGGTCCGTCTCACGGGCAATAAGTATCATATCCTCGGTGATATCCCCCGCGTCATTGGGGTCATCTACCACTTTTGCAATACCAGTTACTTTGCCCGCACTAGAACCCAGCCCTTGCAATACATCTTCATCGTAGGTGATAGGCCCTGTTTCCACAGGAGCAAGCACATTTTCCCGAATGGCCCCCAAGGTCGTCACATTGGTCGCAACATCTTTCGTTAGGTTCTCAGCATGCTCCTTACGCCGAAGGTCAGCAATAACTTGCAGGTTCTCCGTCACCCCAGTGCCATCAATATAGCCAAACACTTCATCTTGAGTCAGATAATAGATATCTGTCATTTCATTTAAAATATCTCTCTGAACAAAATATCGCGCAAGTCCCTTAAATATATTCTTACTAAAACCGTACAATTCACTGCGACAATAACGGGAATTTTCGCGATGCCTAATCAATCGTCGCAAACGCGGTAACAGGACATTTAGAATCCTCTGTTTCTGAGTTTTACCGGCTAACAACCTAGCCAACTCTACTTCTGCTTTATCACGAACACCCTGTTCGTGATTACGTATACTCTCTACGGTGACATCGGCAAAAACATATTGCTTAACCATTTTGATTAATACCCAGGGGGTATCTCTCAACATAGGTTGCTCTAGTTTTAGCTCTTGCAACCCCCGGTCACCATAATAGTGAAGGTGTTTCTCAACCATTTCAGTAAATTCAGCATTGACCTTTTTGGCCTTCACTTCCTCCCAAAGTTCATGTTCTGAAAGATCTTTGAATTTTTGTTTAAGCTCGCTATTTCCACGGGCAAATTCTGCGATATTCACAGACGACAAAATAATCTCGACGCTCAATAAAGTCTCATCATTACCGCAAAGTAAATCGCTCAGCAATCCGGGATCGTCATCAAGGCCCCACTTCTTAAACAGGGTTTCTAACAATCCATACATCGGTATCAAGTACCCATCGGTGGTCAGCGTCAGCCCCCAATTGTTACCGACCTCCCCCCACACCTTATGGAAAAGCTTGACTAAGGTTAACGGATCATCCCCTTCAAAAGACTTGCCGCGCATAGGAGAAATAAGATCTTCCCACCATTTGTGATAATGAAACATATACCGATCATGATTTAGATAATGGTAAAACGTCTCGACAAGATTAGAACCAACCCGCGCCCACTTCTTCACTTTCCCCCACATAGCGAACAAATCGCTACTTTCTTGATGAGATTGAAAGGACGATGTAAGTCCAATCATATTTTCCCAATGCGTTCCAAACAATGGATACAATGGACTTTGTTTGTGCAGTAAATAGAAATGAGACAAACAGTAATATACGCGGCCATCAAGATAGCCAATCATCTTATCCAATGGCTCGAAATTATCATTAATCATTCGTGGGCTCACACCTAATCGACGATAACTATCGTAAAATATGACTCTATAAAAGTACTTTGCAAACGTATAGGTTAACGGAGAGGATATTCCCGGGAAACTCTCTGTCACATTGGTATTCGTCCATATCAATTGTCGCGAATAGTCTAATGCTATTGGGCGAGATTGCAGGATATGCAGACTTCCCTCTGCAGTAAACGTACCTTCGATATCCTGTGGACATCCAAAAAGTGACTCGATTTGTATTCCAATATCAACTAGTTGCTTGATCTCAGCGTCAGTGAGGCAAGCTTGCCTCCACAAATTCTCTTCAACAGGTAATTCACATAAACCAGACCCGGCGTCTTTATCCAGCGTCAGCATACAATCTTTATCAGCAATATCTTGAGTGATTTCCGACGTTTTACCTGCAACAAAATAATGATCAACTGGCACCCTCTCTTGCACCACACCCTCACCAATACCGTAACCCGCGACTATGACTTGGTCTTTAGCTGCGGTTTTAGGGTCTGCGGTAAAAAGCACAAAAGAACGCTCACCGAAGACCATTTTCTGAACGCCTACCGCCACACCAAAACCAAGTAAGTTCATTCCTTGTACTTGACGATAGATTAGCGATTCCTGAGAAAACCCCGAGCCCCAGCACTGTTTTATTTTATCGCATATTTCATCTCGCTTAACATAGAGGAAGCTCTCGCTCATTCCTGCAAAGGGATTATCGACGGAGTCCTCACTTTCTTCAATCTTGTGCCCAACAGTTGAGGCCCTGACTGACACCATAACATCCGAAGAAAACTGGCCATCAAAAGCGAACAGGATTTCATCTTTTTGGGCCACGGATAATTCCACCCCATGAAATACCTGTTGGATACTGTCCGCTGCCTCTCTAATGTCTTTACCATCATCAAAGTCTATCGCATCGAGAATTGCTTCTACTTCCGAGCGTATACTGTCGAAGACCTCTTCATAGAACGCGATTGTCAAACAAAAGAATTCGGGGACAGCAATGCCCGCGGTAATCATCTCGCTTTGTTTTGAGAATTTGCCGCCTATAGAACTTCCACTGGCAGGTTCGGTGCAAGTAATAATCTTTTTCACGAAAGATTCCTCGTCAATAATTACGTGTTAACACGACGTTGTCGTAATATCTTTGATCATTTGGTAAAGAATATCTTCACCGTCCTTTTTAGTTATTTCATCGCCTATAAATGTTTCCAATTTATTCACGTCACCATAATGATCAAAACCTATCAATTCTAGCTGCACTGCCTTGGCCGTTAATTTTCGATTCTTAGCTCCCTTAAGAAGCAATGGAAGCCAGCCAGGCATTCTCAATCGCTTTACTTTTGATCGATAAGACATTTCCAATCTAAATCCAGAAAATATCGAATCAAAGGTTACCGGCCTGCGATAACCTACATTCAATGGGGTCTGCTGAACAGGCTTCTGGCCATTATCAAGTAATATGTATTCAACAAGCTCGATGATGATTTTTGCGTAGTCTTGAACTGATATGATGGAAAATCGCTGCTGGCCATTGCCAATATAGAGACCTTTCTTCGCTAACCCTTGAATACCAGGAAGAACAAATTTATCACTGACATCAAGAATAAAACGAGGTCGCAAGCAAAAACCCCAGTGCTTATCTTGCTTCATCTTAGTCAGTATTAATCGCTCAGCTTCTGCCCTCGATCTCGCAAGGGGGGTCTGGGGGTTGATTACATCACGTTCACTCGTATTGCTTTGCGCTCCTTGCCCCAGAACAGACAACGTACTTCCATAGATCACCCCTAAAGTATGTTGGTTGGTATTCGATAACAAATTTTTGGTGCCAAACACATTATCTTCATCAAACCCGGTACCATCATGATCTATCTGCTTAACCCCCAAGTGTATGAGCACATGCGGTTCATCAAAAAATAGCCCCTCAGGTATATCTGTCACAGATCCAGGAAATACCGTTACATTTTCAGGAGCAACAAACTGCGCTGGCGTCCGTACTAACGCTCGAATCTCAATGGGCTCCCGACTGCCTGTCAGGATAGACAGATTGGACACCAACGCCCGCCCAACAAACCCTGTTGCACCAGTTAATACAATTTTCATTGAATTCTATCTACCAAACCAACGGCACTAAACGTTTATGGGTCGCTGCGTATTCCGGATAACCGTCGAGTTCAAACAATGCCCTCTCTTCGATCCTGATACGTGTAATCACCGCAGGTACGAGTACGAATAGAAACGCAGCCATTGCCCAAGGACTATAGAAGAACAGTACGAATCCAAAGTGAGATGCGAGCATACCGGTATACGCAGGATGACGAACAAACTGGTACGGTCCCGTATCAATCACCTTGTGATCCCCTACAAGTCGAACACGATGTGAATAGAATTCTCCCAATGTTTTGATACCATTGAGTCGAAACAATACGCCAAAAACGAAAATTACCAATCCAAGACCCATCACCCAATTAAACGACACCCATAATGTCGGAGCCCATAGAGCTGTCGCGACTGTAAGCGCTCGACCAAATGCATAGAGTTCACAGGTCCCTTTATCTTTACTTGTTTCACCTTTATCGGATTCCGTTAACGATACGCTGGACTCTGATACCAACCAGCTTAAATAGCCTCCTACCGTCAGAACGCCTAACCCAAACATTATTCCTTCCCAGTGCTGCAATTTTAGTGTAGCTAGCACTGTAAACAACACCACAGACGAGTGCATTAGAAACAGCGGGACGTTATTTCTCATATCGCTCATAGTTAAATTCCTCTTTGTTTTTGATAAGTTTCTTTAGCAACAGCTTGTGCGGTTATATCGATATGACCTACCGCGCGATCAGAATCAAGAAGATCGAGATGAATCACCTTGATCTCCTCATCTATTTCTTTCTCGTCATCCTCCCAAGGAAGGTATGATAGGGACAAACTATCTCGTCGAAGCACTGGCGAATGTAGCATTATCGCAATGGATATAAGATTCATCGATGTTCCCAAAGGCACGTCATACAGCGAATGGGAAAGGTGTGTTGCGATTTGCCTTGACGCTTCCAACAAATAGAGTGGAGGTGCGACGCTACCCCCACCATCACTGAATATGTGGGACTCTAGAGGTACCCGTAATTTCGCTTCAAAGCCTCGATTGGATATTTTTTCCACCGGATGAATTAGCACATTGTCCTGATTTAACTTATGTAACAGGTCGTCCTCTGCCAATTCTGAGCTTGTATCCCAGGTCTCTTTCTGTTCTGGCAGACGCTGATATTCAACGGTCAACTCCACATCACACACAACGTTGTCCTGCTGCGTCACCACTCCCGAGAAATCAAGGGAGTTTGGACCTCCCCCGGTCACCTTTATCGTGATATCAACGGTATCTCCTTTCTCAACCCAACGTCGAAACGATACATTCATACTTTTCACATAGGGATGTAGCCGGTCATCATCAGGGTCAACTTCAGCGGTTGAACGCTGCACTAATTGCAGTATCCCCTCAATCAACAGCGTTCCTGGGATGTGATCTAACGGGTGATCAAAGAAAAACGGATGACTTTCATCAACAGTTAAACTAGCGCAAAACTCAGAACGATTCGTTGATACAATCAAATTGTAAATAGCAGTATTGAGGGAAGAAAAATGACCTTTGCTAGTCTCCTCTAGAAGATATCGATCTACCGTGTGCACTTGAGTCGCAATATCTTTACGAAGATAGGACGCCAAAGTTCCTATATTGGATCCATGTAACAAACTAAAATGATTGCCCGGTACCGTCTGTATATGCTGAATATTGAAGACGTATTTTTCCCAATCATAGGTTGGCGACAACGACGAGAATTCAGGTAACGGGTCAGCTGCTCTGAATAACGTGACGTATCCATCATAACTGGATATCTCATGATTGAGGGTTGTATTTAAAATCTTATGCATGACGGCAAGCCGCCTTTTTAAAGCGGATATATTCATCAGTTCAGGCAATGCACCGGCATTCTTTCCTTGCTCAAATACAGCAGCAAGAAGATCCTCACTGGATAAATTCTGATAATTAGGTATCGATTCAATATCGATACCTGCATCCATTGCCATTAATCTAATTAATGTCGACTCTTTTCCTTCCTCAGTAGTAAAGTCCCGTACCATTTTGGGGGAGCTATCGATCAATACCAACATACTGACCTTTTCACCTAGGCGCTGTAGACGGTTGGCAATTTCTAACGCAAAAATGCCGCCGGAAGACCATCCCCCAAGAAGGTAAGGACCTCTCGGTTGCATACCAATAATTTCACGGACGTACTCTGAGGTCATTTCATCAACCGACTGCAATGCACACTCCTCATCAATGACGGCATGAGCTTGCAACGCATAAATGGGCTGATCAGTACCTAGAGCCTGAGCCAAATCCGCATAACAAAAAATGCTGCCCCCAATCGGATGGGTCAATATTAACGGAATGCGTCCCGGATCTCCTTGTTGAATACACACCAATGCACCAAACGTATCATCTCTACCGCTGCTATTGTCGGTAAATTCCGATCCATACAGTTTATCGTCAAGGTTGTTTGTTAACGATTTAATACTCATGCCCTGTTGCAGTGTCGCAATATTTACATCGACTTCTAGGGTATATCTCACTCTGCCTAACACTTCCATCGCGACGAGGGAATCGAGCCCCAACTCCAGTAACGAACGGTTTCTATCTAAGTCTTCTGCAACAATGCCCAACCCTTTACTCACCAGCCTTACCAGGAACTCTGATATCTCTCTAAGCCGATCTTCTCTTCCCAATGTACTCAGACGCTCCACCAACCCTTGCTGAGGCATATTACTTGCGCTCATCCGCATACAACTGATTTTAAGCGAGGGCTCCCCGGATTCATTCATCCACATCACGTTGACGTCAATATGCCTGTTTTCTTCTTCCCATGAAGATAGCCGTGATACGTACAGCCACCCTCTTTCCCTTGGCTCTTCATAAATATCAAGTCGCGCCACTCGATAAGGGATGAAAGTCGAATCACTTTCGGTATAACAGAGCGCGCCAAGTACTTGAAAGCAAGCCTCGATAAAATTATGGGGTAACCGCACACCCGCAATATCGCGCTTTTCAGCCTTTGATAAATCTACCTCACCTAGAACCTCATTCTCGCTGCCGAACAACTGAGTCATCATTTTCGTCGTTTCAGCACAATAAAATAATCCGCGATCACTACAGTTCTCAAAGTACTCTTGGGCATCAATACGGTGGGTTATTCTTTCACGCAGCCCAGATAACAAATTGGTTCCTGGCCTTCGACTAAGATCAACACGTGCCACTGCAGCACTGGCGACTAATCTCCACGCATCTTCTCCTTCTTCAACGGGTGTGAAAGCGTAACACTTCACTCGTAGCTCATTGGTTGCAAGCGGCTCAACAAAGGTTTGAATATTGATATTATCGCCTTCTCTCACAACAAGATCAGAGAATACTTCCAAATCCATCACGTTGATTGCCGTGGTGTGAAAAGCTTCTGCGCCGCTTTCTAGGATCATCTCAAAATAAAGCGGTATACCGATAAGCGCAGCTCCCTCGTTAAAGAAAGCCTTAACTAACTGAGGGGTGTCCAAATTAATAAATGTCTCAAAGTGCATCTCTCCTTTCGCCAGACGCGGTGAGTTCAGTCGCTGACCTAACAGTGGATGATACGCTCGGTTATCGTTAGCATAGCTAACCGTCTCGATCGTTGTGCCTCGTGACGTTTTCGTTTTATACCAATAATGTTGACGTTGAAAAGGATAATTAGGAAGTTTACTATCAGTGTTGATCTGCACAGAATTAACTGCTGACCAACTCACTCGTCCCCCGTGGGAGTAATACTCAGCCAGTGCCGATTGTAATTTTTGGTTTTCTATTCCCTCTTGAGCTGATGCTATCCAAAATATATCACCATTACCCAGGCAACGCTTTCCCATCCCTGTTAATGTCGCTTTGGGCCCTATTTCGATGAAAACATTAATATCTTGCGACTTCAACGTCGCCATTCCATCCTCGAATAGCACAGGTGCCAAAATATGTTGGCACCAATAATCTGCCTCAACCACAATAGAATTCGCCAACTCACCATCAAGATTGGAAATGATATCGATCGTTGGCTCAAAATACTCAACTTTCTCAGCCACTAATCTAAATTCTTCTATCACAGGCTCCATAAGAGGCGAATGAAACCCATGAGATACCGAAAGCGGCTTTGTATCGATATTTTTGCTCTGGAGCAAGCCTGCGATAATCGCAAGTTCTTTTTCTCCCCCTGATAGAACCACTTGACCAGGCCCATTAATAGCGCCAATAGACACTCTTCCCTCAAATCGATTGAGTTCCTCTTGCACATCATCTGAATGAGCAAACACAGCCATCATGCTGCCTGTCTCACTCAATCCAGCCATTAGCCTTCCCCTCACGGAGATTAATGCCAATGCGTCTTCCAGGGAAAACACACCCGCTACGCACGCAGCAACAAATTCCCCGACACTATGGCCAATCACAACATCAGGTATCGCGCCCCAGCTCATCCAGAGCTTCGCCAGTGCATATTCGTAACTAAACAATGCCGGTTGTGTATATTCAGTTTGATGTATTCGTGAGGAATCCGCTTGAAATAGGATATCAATAATATCAACGTCATTATTGAGTATCGCTTGGCATCTATCTATAGATTCAGCAAACACCGAATGTTCTCGATAAAGTTCTTTTCCCATACAGGCATATTGTGAGCCTTGACCGGTAAACAGAAATGCTGTTTTCGTTTTTCCGATTTCTTTTTTTGCCGACACAAAAGTACCAAGTGAATAATCGCGCTTCTGCTTTGTAGTTGATCGCCGTATCTCACAGAAATCACGTAACATGGAAGTCAACTGTGATTTTGAATCAGTGGAAAAAGCCACACGGTAAGAAAAATGATCTCGACTAATATTATTCGAATAACAATAGCTATCCAGGTCGTCGACTTTTACACCGGATAAAGAAATAATATGACTTTCCGCCAAGTCAATCAGACCCAACTCCGTCTTTGCCGATAGCGCTAATATATTTGATGTCTTATTTCTATCATTTCCTTTCGTCTCGATTAGGTCTTCAACAACATTAGATGTACTGGTGGCAGGATCGGGGGGGCTATATTTCTCCACAATGACATGGGCATTTGTCCCTCCAAAACCAAAGGAACTCACGCCTGCTCTAGCGACTTCACCTTCGGCTATTGGCCAGTCTGTTGTATGAGTGGGGATTTTAATATTTGTAGAATCCCAAGGTATATATCGATTTGGGCAATTAAAGTTTCTATGGGCAGGCACCCGGCCATGGCGCAATGAAAGCACAGTCTTTAATAACCCAGCAACCCCTGCTGCGGCTTCCAGGTGTCCTATATTAGTTTTTGCTGACCCTACGTAAAGGGGTGTATTCTGATCACGAGCATCTCCATAGACATGCCCTAACGCACCAATCTCAATAGGGTCCCCCAAAGGAGTTCCCGTACCATGGGCTTCTACATATTGCACATCACGTGGCGACAACCCTGCGTCACGTAAAGCGTTGGAGATAGCAAGCTCTTGCGAAGGCCCATGAGGTGCAGTTAACCCGTTGCTCCTTCCGTCTTGACTGACTCCCGTACCGCGTATTAACGCCAGAATCGGATCACCGTCGCGCTCCGCTTCTGACAAGCGCTTTAGCACAAACATGCCAACGCCTTCCCCCCGTACATAGCCATCAGCACTATCGTCGAAAGTTTTACAACGACCATCAGCGGCCATCATCCGTGCTTTGCTAAAGGTAATGTTTATATCAGGGGTGAGAATAAGATTTACCCCTCCTACCAACGCCAATGAAGATTCCCCCATACGCAGACTTTGGCAAGCTTGATGAATCGCAACCAACGAGGAAGAACAGGCAGTATCTATTGCGTGACTCGGGCCGTGAGTATTGAGAAAGTAAGACAAACGATTCGCCGAAATACATAACGCATTCCCCGTACCGTTATAGGGTTCGTTTGGGTTTTCACTATTTGGCCGTAAACGCTCATAATCAGAATTGCTAATGCCGACAAAAATCCCTGTGGCTGTGCCCGATAGACTCGAAGGTGCAATTTTCGAGTTCTCCAATGCCTCCCAACACGTCTCCATCAACAATCGCTGCTGTGGGTCCATACAGTTAGCTTCTCTTGGAGAAATATTAAAGAAATCTGCATCAAATGCAGAGACCTGAGAGATAAAGCCACCCCACTTTGTACTTGCCTTACCTGGAACACCGGGGTCCTTATCATACAAAGATTCAACATCCCAGCGCGTCGACGGTACAACCTCTATCGCATCACCATCGGACATCAATAGTCTCCAGAAGTCTTCTGGCGTACTGACCTGTCCTGGTAATCGACAACTCATTCCAATGATGGCGATGGGCTCACCCAAGGCTTGCTCAGGTTTATAATTAAGTCCTTCTTCAGCGCTATCTTCACCTGCGAGATTCTGCGCCAACGCATCTACACTCGGGTAGTCATACAATAACCTAGGGGGCAACGAACGCCCTAAAGCCTCACTTAACTCCCCAGATAAGCCGACCAATGATTTTGAGTCTAAGCCAAAATCACTGAAAGGTTGGGTAATATCGATATTTTTCGCAGCAATGCCAAGGTGAGCCTCTAACAACGAAAGCAATAAATGTTCTGCGGTTTTACGCTCTGCACTCTTACGTTTATGAGGGTGTTTAGTCTGTATGGGTAATCGCGTTACGCTGGCGAGTTTTTTTACTCTATCTAAATTCGCTTCCGCGACAATAGACGCAGCACTCTTTGTCACAGCCAATTGTGTGCTTTTATGGACCTCCTTAAGTTTACCTTTAAGGAATTTTTCTCGCATACTTCGCCGGCGAATTTTGCCGCTGGAGGTTTTGAGAAATGTACCTGTTTCGATATAGACAATAGTGTGTAGCCCTACACCAAAAGATTCAGAAACATCCTTTCTAATATCCCCAGATAACCTTTCGAAATTAATACTATCTATATCAACACCACGAGCCATTTCCTGGACCATAACAAGGCATTCTTTATCCTCTAGATCAATCGCAAATGCTGCACCGCAACCTTTTCTTAACATCGGTCTTTCTGGCTGTATGATATCTTCGATATCCTGAGGATATAGATTTCGACCATCAATAATCACCACTTCTTTGTGGCGACCAGTAACATAGAGCTCTCCTTTTTTTAGAAATCCCAAATCCCCGGTTCGGAGAAATGGTCCGCTGTTCGTATCACTTGTGTAAGCCTGAAAAGTTTCCTTCGAAGCGTCGGGGCGTCCCCAATACCCTTGGCACACACTTTCCCCTTTAATCCATATTTCACCCACATCTAATTCACTACAGGTTTTTAGTGTATCTGGGTTGACGATATGAACTTCCTGGTTAGCAGCCTTACCACACCCCACCAGCCAGCGCCCTCCTTCGGAACCCTCAGGAAGTACAACCGCTTTGTGGGTATGTAATGCCTCCTTATCCAAATAACACTGCTCATAAAACGTATGATGGGGTGTATTAGTCACCATCAACGTGCCTTCAGCTAATCCATAGATTGCGCTTATTGCCCTTATTTCAAAACCAGAATTCTTAAATTTTTCGTAAAAACGATCCATCGTTGAGGCGCGTATCGCTTCAGCGCCGTTATAAGCATAACGCCAATGACTAAGGTCTAAACCTTCAATATCCGTATCTTTGATCTTTCGTAAACACAGCTCATAGGCGAAATTGGGCCCACCCGAGGCACATGCATGATATTTCGATATGGCACGTAGCCATCGAATGGGTTTTTGTAAAAAGGCGATGGGGGATAACGAAACCAACTTACAACCGCTATAAAGCACCAATAATATGCTGCCAATTAGCCCCATGTCGTGATATTGCGGCATCCAATTAACCACAACTAGCGGAGACTCATGCTCCCCCGTAACAAGGCTGGTTTCTTCGTTATGCAGGATATTAGCATGGGATACCATAACCCCTTTCGGATCCCCAGTAGAACCCGACGTAAACTGCAGAAACATAATGGTGTCAGCAGTAGTTTGCGGCCATTTCCAATCACCCACTAATGGATCTGTAAACGTATCCGTCGCTAAACAAGGGGTTCCTTTCACATCTGGCGTATTTTCAACAGCCATCTTCATCGGCATCAACAATTCCGACTGCGTGCAAAATGC
>MABD01000026.1:0-97740 GCA_002162955.1 Gammaproteobacteria bacterium 45_16_T64 | reverse complement strand
TATACCGGTACCGCCATTACTCCAGAGAAAACACAAGCGACAAAGGAAATAACAAAATCTAGCCCCGGCTGATACACCAGAACCACGCTATCACCTTCTACCGCATACTCTCTAATGCCCTGGGCTACACGCAGTGCCTGTTGATATAACTCACCAAACGTTAGGGTTCTTTCTATATCATCTCCGTCCTCCAGATATATATACGCAACATCATCAGGTTGGATCTCTGCCCGATATCGAATGATATCCAAAAGATTCGTCAGTTCTCTCGGGGGAATTAGGTCATGAGGCATAGATAGCACGTTCCTTAAACCAAGTATATGCAACGATAATAAAGGACCGGTAGCGACAAAATAGATCCCTATCACCGCTACCTTCCAGATCATTTATTCAGCATAGAAGAAAATAGGATGTTTGAACTCTGTAGATGAAAAATCATCACAAACTAGTGTGATGTACTCACAAATTGACGATGAAATACGAATTGGAATATAAGCAATAACTCGAAGGAATAGATAAACCATGCATAGCAATATTTTCGAATATAAAAATGGATATCTTTTGTATACAAAAGATCCCCCTATCCTTGTGATGTCTATACTGAACAGTCTGTGAAGATCATTCTCTCCATACCTTGGGGATTCAGACCGGATGCTAATGTGCAACTAACAACATTACGTAACACATTGTTTGAGATATTATTATTCCCTACCTGTCTCGTCGTTGGTTCAGGGGCGATGTTCTTTCTGTTGTATCATGACCTCTACGTAGAAGCCGCTTATTTCGCAATTCCACTTAGTGTGATGTTTTTAGTGCTAGTGCTTGAACGCCTGCACCCTATTAATTCCCAGTGGAATAAAAACTCGGGAGATATGTCAACGGATCTATATTCATTGGTCATAGTCGCCATGGGGCTAGAACCGCTGATGACAGCGATTGGACCCGCAATCGCTGTACTTATTCTATCGATGATTACGTTACCCAGCAGTTTTAGTATTTTCGTGGGAGTACCCTTTTGGTTAGAAGTGCTAATAGTGATATTGATGATCGACTTCAACAAATATTGGTATCATCGCTTCAGCCATACCAACGCCTTTTTGTGGCGGTTTCATTCAAGCCATCACAGTGTTAAGAGAATGTACCTTCTGAACGGATTTCGACTACACCCGCTATATCACACTGCCACCTATTTTCTCGCAATCTTACCACCGGTTGTACTCGGCGCGAGCCAGCAGGCACTTATCATGCATTCGGTGGTATTGGGAATTGCCGGTTCTTTTCAGCATGCCAACATTAAACTTCAGCACGGCCCCCTCAATTGGGTATTCTCAACCAACGAGCTTCATCGTTGGCACCATTCAAACATCATATCGGAAGGCTGCAAGAACTGTGGGGCCATATTCTCTTTTTGGGATATTATGTTTGGAACCTACTTGAAAGACCTGAATAGAACATCATCAGAAATGGGAATACACGGCGAAGAGTTTTATCCGATGAATAACTATTGGAAACAATTGCTAGTGCCCTTCCTCTGGAATCGTTGGATCGCAGAACCCATGAAGCAGAAAAAGGACACCCCCGATTCATAGTAGCTTGGTCAGTTTGACCTTAAGCCCACCTTTGGGTTTGGTAATCGGTAGGATAATAAATTTCACATCGTTGTCATCAGCAAAATCAAACCTATACCGACGCAATAAGGTATGTAAAATTATCTTCGCCGACATCATCGCAAAATGTAACCCGATACAAGTGTGCGCCCCGCCACCAAAAGGCACCCACTGATGCCGATGCTTCTTATCTTCAGCTCGCGACGGTGAAAACCGCTCGGGGTCGAATGCCATTGGATTAGTCCAATATTCAGCAGAACGATGTACATAACCGCAATCCGCCAATACTTGGGTATTGGCTGGAATATGGACGCCATTAAACTCACAATCTCTCAATGAACGACGAAAGAGGTTAGGGGCAGGAGGATAGATACGCAAGGCTTCTTTAAACACCCACTCAAGCTCTTCTAAATCCTGTAATTCTTCATAATTAAGTCTATCCTTGCCCATCGAAATACTCTTCTCTCTCACCCGTTCTTGCCACTCAGGGTGCTTAAGCAACATATAAAACGTGATAGTAAGTGACGTTGTTGTCGTGTCATGGGCAGCCGCCAGTATATTCACCAGGTGATCCAAAATCGCTTGATCGGTAAAGGACTGATTATCCTCATCTTTGGCTTGGCACAAACGGGTAAAAATATCCAACCCCTCCTTGGTTCGCCGCTCTGCAATCATCGGCCGAAAGTAGTTGAATATTCTCTGCTTGGCCCGTAGCGCTCGCCATAACGCTAAACCTGGAACAGGATAAGGAACAAAAGGTGCTAAACCATTGTTTACGGTGATAAATGTTCGTGCAACAAAATCTGCATCATCCGCCAGATCAAGCCCTAAAAATGCAGAAGCAGCGACACTTAATGTTAGTGACTTAATCGTCGGATAAATTTTAACTTCATCGAGGCCATCCCATGACGGCATATCTTGTTCAACAACATCATTAATCAGTTCAGAGTACTGCCGTAGTATCGGCCCCTTAAACACATGCTGCATGATCCTACGATGGTGTTTGTGTTCATCGCCATCCATTGTTGGCAACGCATTGGGGAACAACCTTGCTAGGAATGCTTCCCAACCCAATTTGCTTGAAAAGTTATTGGCTTCATCTTTTAGAATATACTCGACGCCATCCGCACTGGAAAACACGATAAAACGTTGCAAGAAGGCACGACACCGATAAACATCGCCATACTTCTCATGCATCAGCTTTCCGAATTTGTAGGTATCGATAAAATAATCAAAGGTATGGCCTAGAAAAGGCAAGCCGTCACTCCCCTTCAAATGATCAATATCGAGATTTTCACCGTAGAATCCGGACTTACCCATCGCATCACCCAATCAGATCTGGTTACTAGGGTATTAGTATATGCGACGAAACCAGTTTTCGCGCTGAATCCAATCTACGCGATCGAGATATCCATTTCAAATCCCCGGAAACGCCCTTTCTCCTTGAAATATCAATTTGCTGTAGAAAGCGACCTTACCAAAATAGTTATCTGCACTTGGCACAAAATCATTCGCTCTCCAACTCTCGACAAAGGGCACCATCTTGCCCTCAGCATCAAAACAGGCTCCTTCGATATTCCGTATAGTCTCTACTCTATCCATAAAGAGATCCAGAATATCATTCACGGCAAACTCCAGCACACCAAACACCTCTTCTCGCTGAAGCACAAAATCTGACAGTCGCAGCTCTGAAAGGAAAAACGTCACATCACGTAGCTCATGGTCCTGTACATTCTGAGCTGGATATTCGTTAATGCCAATCTTATAGCCCTTTATCAATATACGCTCACCGGGATACGTCAGAAGGTCAACGCCGATTTCTTCTCGTACTTCTCGATTGGCAGCATCTTGCTCCGGTTCACCTGGGTCATGGTGTCCCCCAACCACAACATCTAACATGTTTGGGCACACATCTTTTGTTGCACAGCGCTTTTGGATAAAAATAGATTGTCTTGATAGGTTAATCAGGTGTACATGTGACGCATGATGCCATGCGCCACATTGATGAACTTCACTTCGTAACATTGTCTTCTGCTGGCTTATACCAAGGCAATCCAATATTTCAAAATGCTCAGCCATCACACTCACTCCACTGCGTTAAAATTGGGCATTCTGTGGCGTACGTGGGTACGGAATCGCATCGCGAATATTCTCCATACCCGAGATATAATTGAGCAATCGTTCAAAACCAAGCCCAAACCCACCATGAGGCACTGTGCCATAACGTCGTAAATCACGATACCAACCCAGCCCTTCACTTAACCCTTTTGCCGCCATTTTTTGATCCAGTATATCGATACGATCTTCACGTTGACTACCACCAATAATCTCACCAATACCAGGGGCTAATACGTCCATCGCGGCACAGGTTTTCCCATCATCATTATCTCGCATATAGAATGCTTTGATTTCTTTAGGATAGTTCATCAACACTAATGGGCCACCCACATGTTTCTCCGCCAAATAACGCTCATGTTCAGAGTGCAGGTCTACTCCCCAGCTGACGGGGAACTCAAATTTCTCTTTACAGCCTTCAAGCACACGGATAGCTTCCGAGTATTCCATTTGCTCAAAGTTGGAGGACACGACATTTTCAAGGCGTTGAATCGCCTCTTTGTCTACCATTTTCGCAAAAAAGGCCATGTCATCTTCACGTTCATTCAATACAGCATTAAACACATATTTCAGAAAGTCCTCTGACAATGCTGCAACGTCTGACAGGTTCGCGAACGCTATCTCTGGCTCCACCATCCAAAATTCCGCCAAATGCCGACTGGTATTTGAATTCTCAGCACGAAAGGTCGGACCAAAAGTATAAACACGTGACATAGCAAGACAGTACGCTTCGACATTTAGCTGGCCAGACACGGTTAAGAATGACTCTCCACCAAAAAAATCCTGGGAAAAATCCACACCACCATTTTCTGAGCGCGGAAGGTTCTCTAAGTCCAATGTACTTACCCTGAACATTTCCCCTGCACCTTCACAATCGCTGGCAGTAATTAACGGGGTATTTACCCAACAAAACTGCTGTTCATGAAAATACCGGTGAATGGCTTGTGAGCAAGTATTTCGCAACCGAGTCATTGCACCAAAGGTATTGGTCCTTGGACGCAGATGGGCAACAGTACGTAGATACTCAAAACTATGACGTTTCTTTGCAATAGGGTAAGTCTCTGGGTCATCAACCCATCCGAGTACCTCTATCGCACTGGCTTGAATCTCAACGCTCTGACCTTTCCCTTGGGACTCCACAACGGTGCCAACAATAGCGACTGAACACCCGGACGACAACTTCAACACATCATCTTCGTAATTGGATAGCGCTTTATCTAGCACCACTTGAATACCATCAAAACATGAGCCGTCATGTATATTTAAAAAAGAAAATCCCGCCTTGGAATCTCGCCGACTGCGCACCCACCCCTTAAGTTCTATCTCTTCACCGACGTCTATTTTTCCCTTAAGAAGGTCGTTAACCTGTGGTAACCAATTCATCTATTATTCCTTACTTATGCTCAATCTATTCTGTCATTGTTTTGCGTAAACTACGCGTAGTTTACGCAAAACAGCGTTATGGTATTAATATAACTCGCTCTCTCACATTTGGCACTTTATCTGCCTTCCATAATGCGGAACGAAAATATTCGAATTTGTGCCATTTATCCGCCAACCCTTTGTATAGCGGCGAATGTGGATCAACAACAGGGCCTGTACTATGGGCAAACCACGCTTCCTTCGGTTTGCCCAAATCACAGATAAAGCGACTACTGGCTCCAATAAGCATCCGTAGACGCTTACCGTCCGGAGTGGTAACTGAAGGCGATATCGTATTCGCTTCACCAGGCATGGGGGCCTCAATAGCTTCCCAAGGTTTACCCCATCGAGGTATCTCTGCCAAAGGGCTACCAATGCGGACCCTGTGTATATTTCCCCATCGCCAGGCAGACAGGTTATCACCCCAATCTGTCATTAGTTTATTTACCGATTGCTCAAAGCTCTGTTGAATAAAGAACTCTATGCTGTTGCCGGTTTTTTCTTGCAACAATTCCCGCAATGGATCGTCAGCATCCAATATCATTAATTCAATACGAGGTATCGAACGTTGGCCATGGGTAAAACGCTTAGCAGACTCACTGCCAAGTACCGCTCCAAAAACTGTCTGGGCTAGTATCTTTCGCATGTAAGTGAATATTGTGGCTCCAACAGAATCAACGGTAAACTGACAATCCCATTGCTCCAAGCTAACGCTCGCCTCAGCTAACAGTCCCGCTGTATTGGCATAGTGACCTAACACCTCGCAGATCATATCACGCAAAGGCTCAGCATATACGGCCATTACATCCCGCTGTATTAGCGCCATGCTTTTCCAGTCATGTTCTTGCTTCTCGTTAAGCAAGGCAATAATTCGCTCTTGCCTATGTCGAGGTTCACAATGTACTCGCGTTGCAATCTTAGGAAATTGCTTCGGACAGGTATCAGTGTTTGCCGTGACTATCATATCGCTGTCTGGATTAATAATTTTTGGATTTTCTGAAAAATCGAGATACCCGTCCCAATCAGTATTCGGGTCAGAGGAATCACGAATAAAAAGCCCATCTTTAGCACGCCGAGGCAGCTGCCCTATCTGCTCCCAGGCAATATGCCCGTCTTTGTGGGCATATACCATGTTGAAATCAAATGGCCCCCCATTAAGCTTCGCCAATGCAGATTGTGTGTCCTCCACAGAACTAGCACTATACAACGCACGATGGCCCGAGAAATGCGCAGCATGATCACAAGCGACAAATTTTAACGCCAGTTCGGTACCATCAGGGTGCCGCCATTCTGGATAAATAATACCGTGACGACAACTCTCCCATTCAACCTCCCGTGAACGTCCAAAACGTGCATTTAGAGTGGCTCGATGATGTAATATTGACTCAGTGCCCTTTGACGTCAAGTATCGGTCAGAATGTGTTTCTGCACGCTGTATGCGACTCAGATCCCACGCATCTCTGAATACCGTTGTACACCCCCAGGCAATATGACCATTATGACCAAAACCCATGCCAGGGTAACCTGGAAACATCCCGCCCTGTACCGAATATTGTGGGCATTCCAGATGTACGTGCTGCCAATACGTCGGAGCAGGCAATACAGGGACATGTGGATCATTGCAGACAATAGGTGCACCCGATCGGCTACGTTTACCTGTTACCGCCCAATTATTGCTACCCATATTAGGAGGGTCCAATGGGCCATCAGGTATCTCTGATTCCCCGCCTTGACAATAATCTGGAACGTCATCCCATGGTGCATCCGGATAAATCATCCGTGCTATCGCATCCCCCTCTTGCACTCGAATATTATCGAAGGTTAGCTCGTTTTCCAAAGGTACCAGCGACACAATCAATGCACTCGCTCTTGCAGCCAGCAAACAGTCTTCAGCTGTCCAGGGGATTAATTTACCCGTAAACAGCATCTCAGGCGGATATACGCCGTTCATATGTATCAATGCATCATTTACCCCCTGGGCAAACGCTTCTAGACACCGCTGCTCTTCGATCGGCAGGCGAGGAAAATCCCGCAACGCTTCCTGTTCAAACCCTAAGGGACGTAAAAACGCATCAAAGTCTTGTAATGTCAGCCCTCCTATTCGCTCAACACTGGCGGGAATACGGATATTCGCAAAAAGCTCACTTAATCTTCCCGTCGCGACATGACGCAAAGTATCCATGATCATAAAACGTTCAACCGCCTGCAAGTAGCCCACGCCAATATAAAGATCGGACTCTACCTCTGCGTACAAGTGGGCAACGCCATTGTTATCTCTCACAAACTCCAGTCGCCCGTGAAGCCTGGATATCGCGGACCGATCTATCGTTGGTGCGGCCAAAGGAACGGCTTGAGAAAAGATCTGCGAAACCAATCGACCAAGCATTGCGATACGCCGCTTGGGTAAACTAGGTTTCTTCATCTATTAACTCCTGGTTATGTGTGAATCTTAGGCAAGCTTACGCCAATTATCTTGCGTTATCCTGTTGAATAGAAGACTTATTCATAAGAGAATCTTACCACCCTCAGAAACTTGATCTAGGCTTAAAGGAAACCTCTGTGTAATACCTCGATGGAATTGATTATGTCCTTCTCAACTCGCCTTGTGTGTTTATTGAGCGCCATCACATTTGTGATTTCGGTGCCTGCCCACGCAAAAACGCCGTCTCTACCAGTATTAACGCTCTATAACTGGTCTGAATACTCCGACGACGCCCTTATTGCGACTTTCGAAAAAGAGAATGGGATAAAAATAAATCAAGTCTATTACGAGACCGATGAATTAAAAGATGAATACCTGCTGTCCACTAACGGTGGCGAAGGCCTTGATATAATCGTAGGATCAGAGGCCTCTTTTCGAAACTATTTAAAACGCCAATGGTTAGCCCCAGTAACCTCCTCAAGCATCCCTAATCTTAAGCATATCGCTCCCCGGTGGAGCAGCAGCCGCATATCGGATTATTCAGTACCCTACTTATGGGGTACCGTCGGTATTGTGTACAGAAAAGACAAGATTCCAGACACTATTTCCAGTTGGCTCGATATATATCGACCACAACCCGCATTAAAAGACAAAATCGTCATGATCGACGATAGCAAAGACACACTGGGGCTCGCATTAAAGGCCCTAGGATACTCCCTCAATTCGACTCAAGTAAATGAGCTTGCCGCCGCTGAAAAATTGCTTCGCAAACAAAAGCCCTATGTCAAAAACTACGGCTACATCAACCTCTCAGAGGAATCCAGTCTGATAAAAGGGGATGTTTGGATGACCATGGTTTACAACGGCGATGGGCTAACTCTGCAAGAGATGCACCCAGGTATCAAATTTGTCGTACCGCAAGAAGGAACCAATATTTGGACCGACCATATTGCTGTGCTTAATACTTCCACGCAAAAAGATCTCGCCTTGAAGTTCATCAACTTTATCAATGAACCCAAGAACGCAGCCCAACTCGCTGTCAGCCTGAATTTTGCAACGCCAAATGCCGGAGCAACCGAATATTTACCGACCAGCTTTCTAAATGATCCGTCGATATACCCCGATAAAACCATCGTAGAAAAATCAGAATCCTATACGGATCTAAAACCTAGAGAACAAAAAAAACGTAACGAAATTTACTTAAGAGTCGTAGAATAGCATCGTCATAGAAATTCGTAATATAGCGACAGGGAAATGAAGCTAAAGACCAAATTGCTCAGCATCCTCATTCCACTAATACTACTTCCTACTTTAGGTATTGGTGTTATTGCCTACGAGTACCTGCAACATACAGCTCTACAATCCGCAAGATCGCAAATCCAGGGCCTCACCAAGCAATTAGACCTTACTATCAATAACCATATTGATAGTACCAATAGTAGTCTCGATTTATTATCGAAGAACCACCTTGTTCAGGAATACTTCACTACAGACGAAGATAGCCGGTATTATATTCTTCAACGTCCCCTCACACGCTTCCTCAAAGAACATCAATCTACCTACCCTGAGCAATATGAAATTCGTATCCTATTACCCGATGGCTACGAAGACATACGTATTTCAAATCAAGCCTACCGTAACAACACAGACAATGAAGCAGACTCTCCATTTTTTAAGAAACTAGTGCGCACCGACAGTAATACCAGCCACCAGCTCTACATTAATCAGGATAACCGCTCATCATCGCTATTATTTAGCAAAGCGATTATTCTACAAGATAAAGCCGCCGATTCAATCAGCAAGCAGGCAACGTTTCGCGGCTTTCTCGCGGTCACTATTGGCCCAAAATTCATTACAACTCTTTTATCCTCATTACCCGCAGAACTGTCCGCCGATGTCATCGTTACCAATGCAAATAATATTGTCTACCTGTCAACAAACTCCGCGTTACCAACTCAAGACATTGTAAAGAATGTAAGTAGGCAACCAATGGGCGATGACAACATCGTCCCGGTTAGTTTACATGGCGTTAATTATCTGGTGGGCAGAAAGAACATTTCAGAAACAATAAAGATCTTTACCGTTGTTAATACGGCTTCGCTGTTTGATAGTGCAAATCGACTCAGTCGTAGTGTAATCATTATTTCCGCAATAATGATTGTCCTCTCTGCGATCATCTTATATTCGGTCATATCAAGAATGATCATTACTCCTCTTCATGCGCTAAACAAAGCAGCACATGCGATCAGCCGAGGTCAACTGGATATTCTTCACCCAATTACCAAGCGAGATGAAATAGGTGATTTATTCCGCTCATTTTCAACCATGAGTAGAAACCTAAAAACGTCGACTGAACAAATTGAGGAACTCGCCTATTTTGATAATCTCACCGGGCTCCCCAACAAAGTCACCTTTTTCGAAACCATAGGGCGGCTCATACAACGATCAGACCAGAATAAGAGTAAACTTTCGGTTATATTTTTTGATCTGGATAATTTCAAAAACATAAACGACGGCTTAGGTCATCAAATGGGGGACTTGCTGCTCATGCAGGTGGGGGCCCGCATTAAAGATTGTTTGCGAGATACGGATCTCATATCAAATCTTAACGAAGTCTCGAGCCTGGAAGGAACCCACCTTATATCCCGTATGGGTGGAGACGAGTTTGCATTAATTATCTCTGACCTCACCCACAAAGACGAAGCAGGAAAAGTAGCGATCCGCATTCTCACTCAACTGGCGCTACCATTTCTGCTCGATAACCATGAAATATATATCGGGGCTAGCATTGGATTGGCAATTTATCCCGACAATGGAAAAACACCCGAAACGCTTCTAAAACATGCAGATATCGCGATGTACGAAGCGAAATCCAAAGGTAAGAATAATTTTCAGTTTTTCGAAGATGCAATGACGGACATTCTTAACCGCCGCCTAAAACTAGAAGCCGCTATTAGGAATGCCATCGAAAAGGATGAATTTACGCTTCAATATCAACCAAAAGTCTCACTCTCGGATCCAACACGGGTCGAATTCGAGGCCTTAATACGATGGACCACACCGACCCATGGCTTTGTAAGCCCAGCAGACTTTATACCTATTGCTGAGGAGTCGGGGTTAATTATTCAGATTGGCGACTGGGTACTCAATGAAGCATGCCGTCAAACTAAAGAATGGGTAAGAGCCGGGCATCACAACATTCGAGTATCAGTGAACTTTTCTCCTGTTCAGATAAATTACGGTAACCCCACAAGCTCGGTTAAAGCGGCGCTAGAAAAACACAAGCTTGACCCAAAGCGACTAGAACTTGAGATTACAGAATCAGGCCTTATGCAAAACGAACGGGTGGCCATTGCGTACCTGAATAGCCTCAAGGAATTAGGGCTATCCATCGCCCTAGATGACTTCGGTACAGGCTATTCTTCTCTCGCCTATTTGCAACGATTCCCCATTGATACGTTAAAGATTGACCGAGCATTTATTCAAGATATGGAGAACAACGAGGATTCCCAGCATGTACTGGATACCATTATATTCCTTGCCGATAAATTACAACTAGAAACCGTCGCAGAGGGTGTAGAAACAGCAAGTCAACTCGAACTCATCCAAGGGAAAGGCTGTAAAATTGTTCAGGGGTATTATTTTTCTAAGCCACTACCTGCATCCGAAGCCATCGAATTTTTCGACAAGAGGCTAGCGATGGAAAAGGACCGGCTATCCACCACGTCCACTCCTCTTCACGTAATAGCAGACACAAAAAAAGGAAGCTAATGCTTCCTTTTTTGTATTCTTTCAAATGCTACTCAGCGTCTTGAGCCGGTGAGGCCTCTTCCACTAAAGGCTTTAGCTCGCCACTTTGAAACATCTCAGTGATGATGTCACAACCACCAACTAACTCACCTTTTACCCATAATTGTGGGAAAGTTGGCCAGTTAGCATATTTAGGCAGCTCAGCACGAATCTCTGGATGGTCAAAAATATTGACGTATGCAAAAGGTCGCCCGATGTGCGTAAGTGCTTCTACTGCACGCGAAGAAAAGCCACATTGAGGAAACTGAGGTGTACCTTTCATATATAACAACACATCATTGTTACCGATTTGCTCTTTGATTAATTCAACTGTTTCCATTATGCACCCTTAACTCTCTTAAATATCAATAGGTTATATAAAACGCTCTATCTCTGTACAGCATTCTACCAAACCTTTGGACAACAAACACCTGATCATTCGCAAGGTTTTATAGTGACCGGTACTCCACTAAGCGCTGCGTTTCCTGACAGTTCATCAACAAACAGGTCATCTGTCAGATCATTAGCGCTCACTCCTGCATGTTCTTGAGCAATCGAGACTCGTGTTCCCTTCCTGTGGTGACCCCAGCCATGGGGTAACGAGACGACTCCCGGCATGATATTTTCACTGACTTCTACGGTGGCTCGTACTTGGCCGACCCTTGAACGGATTTCGACCATACCATTATTCACTACCCCTAGACTCTCAGCATCAGAGATATTCATGATAAGCTGATCTCGAGGCTTGCCTTTCACCAAACGTTGATAGTTATGCATCCAGGAATTATTGGATCGAACATGTCGGCGCCCTATCAATAACAACTTATCATGCACTGCTTTCGGTTGCGCTAATAACCTCGGTATATCTGCAATCAGTTCTTTCGGCGCCAGTTGAATTAACTGTTGATCGGTGCACAGCCTCTCTGGCAATTGAGATTCATGAGCACCAAGATCTACGCCTTCAGGGTGCGCTTTCAATTTGGCCAATGACAGTCCGATTTCTTTGCCTTTTGCTGTCCCCGACATCGCGCCATAAGGCCCAGCTTGCAAACCCATCTCCAGAATTTGGGATGGTAAGAAAACCGGCATAGGCGCAGCATCCAATTGCTTACCCACTCGCTCCCCTAATTGAGCGAATATTTCCCAATCATGAAGCGTACCTTCTGGCTTTTCAAATACCGCTTCACTGTATTTCGCGACATTTCTTACGGCAAAAACAATCAGTGCTAAATCGTAATGATCATGCTCTAGCGGGCTAACCGGGGGGAGAATAACATCAGCAAAACGAGTAGTTTCATTAATATAAAAATCCACCGACACCATAAAATCGAGAGATCCTAGCGCCTTCTCCAGTTGCTCTCCATTAGGGGTCGACAATACTGGATTGCCAGCCCCTGTCAGCAACGTCTTAATCTGTCCTTCGCCAGGGGTAAGGATTTCTTCGGCTAATGTACAACAAGGCAACTCGCCGGCAAACTCTGGCAAACCACGCACCCTAGAATGCCATGCACCATAATGCCCTGGTTTGCTGGCAGGGCCTTTAACAGGGTCAACGGCCGGTAAACTAAAGGTCGAACCACCCTCTTCATCGAGGTTGCCTGTCAGTATGTTGAGCAACTGAATAGCCCACTGACAAAGAGAACCAAACTCTTGTGTACTCAATCCTATACGGCCATAAAATACGCCGCGCTCAGCAGCAGCAAAGTCCCGTGCCAATTGCTGAATAGACTCCGCTGGCATTCCCGTAATCTCAGCAACGTCGTCCAGAACAAACGCCTCAGCGATCACACGAATATCATCGAGACCTTCTACATGATCTGCCAAACGCCCTAAGTCCACCAAGTCTTCAGTAAACAATACATTAATAATGGCAAACAATAACCAAGCATCCGTACCGGGTTTAACAAAGTAATGTTCGTCCGCAATCTCAGCTGTTTCAGTAAGACGAGGATCTAGCACAACGATCTTACCCCCTCGACTTTGCAGCGCCTTCGCACGGTGCCTAAATCCAGGTACCGTCCATAAACTACCATTCGAGGCCATCGGATTACCGCCTGCAATCACAATAAAATCACTACGATCGATATCAGGAACAGGCACCAATAATTGATGACCGTACATCCAATAGGCTATGAGTTGATGAGGCAGCTGATCAACCGACGTGGCAGAAAATCGACTCTTGGTTTTTAGCATTTTAAACAAGTTCGGTGCATGGGTAATCATGCCCCAGTTATGGATGCTGGGATTACCAAAATAAGCGCCGACGGCATTTGCACCATGGTTTTGATGTGTCGAAACCAAATTGTTAGCGACTAAGTCCAACGCTTCATCCCAAGAGATTTGTTCCCAGCTCTCACCCACCCGCTTAACGGGGTGACGCAAACGATCGGGGTCCTCATGAATATCCTGTAAAGCCGTCGCCTTTGGACAGATATACCCCTGACTCAGAGGGTCATTTTTATCCCCTTTGATCGACACAACCTTACCTTGTTCGACCTGTATTTCGACACCACACAATGCTTCGCACAAATGACATGCTCGATAGTGTGTTGTCCTCTCTCCGTTTCCCGTTACTTTTTCTGTTGCCTCTCTCATGCCATGCCCCTCTGTTAGATCCACCAACTAACCTTACCAACCAACCCGACCAAATTAACCCCAACCGCCACCTCCTGGCGTCTTGATGCTAATTTGATCTCCTTTCATCACGTCAATCGCTACCTTTGGAGGTAGCAATTCACCATTTAATCTATTCTCACCCAACGCTCCATCATTACCTCCAGAAAGCCCCCAAGGCGCATGCACTCGGCGCTCCGTCAGCAACGTGACCGTTGCTGGAGCAAGAAACATCATGCTCCTCTCCAGCCCATCGCCCCCGACAAACTGTCCACCACCACCTGATCTCTCTCGTACCCGATAAGCCATAACACGTAAAGGATAGTGACTCTCTAAGCTCTCGATTGGCGTATTTAACGTGTTCGTCATATGGGTCTGTACAGCATGCATTCCGGGGCCGCCTTGATGGGCCCCCATCCCGCCGCCAATAGTTTCATAGTAATCCCACTGAGCATGTTCCGCCGAGGCAACCGCTCCCATTGCGACATTATTCATGCTGCCATGGCTAGCGGCGGGGATTCTATGGGGAATAGCTTGAGCCAGCGCACCAAGGATGACGTCGACAACTCGAGTGCTGGTTTCTACGTTGCCAGCCGCAACTGCGGCAGGGCGGTGTGCATCAAGTAAACTCCCCTTCTTGGCACGCAATGAAATAGCACTAAAGGTGCCCGCACAGGCAGGGGTATGGGCCGGCATCAAACAGCGAAAAACGTAATATACCGCTGCTGCTGCGACAGATAGCGGGCAATTCACATTGCCCGTCACTTGAGAATGGGTACCACTAAAATCCACGCAAACACTACCGCTATCAATGGTAATCGTTGCCGCAATAGTAATATTTTCTTCACCCGCGCCATCGTCGTCCAAGTAATCTTCGAATCGATATATCCCATCCGGCAGATCACCTAGCGCTGCCCGTGCGAGCCGCGAACCATAGGCGTTGAGTTCTACTAGAAAGTTAGCGTAATGCACGATGTCTCGTTGTAGAATCAACGCTTCGAGGCGATCACATCCAACACGATTCGCGCTAATTTGGGCCGAAAAATCACCGTAACTTTGCCCAGTACTCCCCCCTGAAATTCGCAACAAAACCGCCTCATCCACTTGACCATTTCGCACCAGAATCGTTGGAGGTATCACCATGCCTTCTTCTTCCAGCGTGGTGGAGATAGGCATTGATCCCGGTGAGGTAGCACCGATATTGGCATGATGCGCTCGATTAGCGATAAACCCGACTAAAGTCTCCTGGCCCCGTCCATTATCAACATCAGCAGATACAAATAAGGGAGCAATCACCGTGACATCCGGTAAATGTGTCCCTCCTAAGTAGGGGTCATTTAGGACCACCATGTCCCCTTTTTGCCAATCAATCGATTTAACAATATCCGCCATTGCATAGGCCATACTGCCCAGGTGCACAGGGATATGTGCTGCTTGAGCACACAGATCACCTTCCGGTCCAAAAATCGCACAGGAGAAATCCATGCGGTCCTTGATGTTTGGGGAAAAGGCCGCGCGCCGTAATATAGCGCCCATCTCATCACAAATAGATTCTATGCGACTGACAAAAATTCCGAGTTCAATTGGATTCATAGTAAGGAGGTCTTATCAAAAGAAAAAATTGTCGCTGATAAGTTAACGATAAACAACGGGGCCCCCCGACAAAAGAGCCAAAAAGGACAAGATACCTCCTATTACCAACCTATTATTGCCATTTGCTATTGAGATTGCATTTTCATCCGATACTCTTTTGGCGTCTGCTGCGTCCAACGGCGAAAAGCACGAGAAAAAGCACTCGGCTCAGAGAACCCCATATCGTACGCTACACACTGAATCGAATCAGAATCTGCAAGCTTTTTCTTCGATAGATCCACCATGACCTGCTGCATAATAGACGAAAACCTAGCACCCTCTGATTGTAGGTGTCGTCGTAATGACCGGCTACTCACACCCAACTGATTTGCAATCATCGCTAATTCGGGTTTTTGTCCATCGAATTCGGTCATAATCGCATGATAGACTTGATAGGAAAGTGAAAGTGGATCTCGTTGCACCTGTAGGCCTTGAGCCTTTGGCAATATCGGGTCTATACACTCAATAGGAAAACTCATCGCTGTATTAACACATCACGAAAAACACAAATCCGTGACAATGTGTTGATAAGTACTTTGACAAAAACAATCGGCATATTCATATATATTCACTTTTATTCTTATGGTTTGAATTTAGCGGTTACAATATTCGAAAAATAAGATACAAATTACTCGCCCCGCCTTCTACAGGAAAAAACGGACACGAGCAATTCGCTAGAATATAAAACCCTATGGAATGCCACTTCGGTTTTCAACCCCCCCTCCGTTCTCAAAATTCACAAGTGGCCCTGATAGGTCAACAGATTGGCCTCTTTGATCATGGGATCGGCCTCGATCATCTTTTAAAGTATGCCTAAAACAACACCCAAAAACCGAGAGCATTGGAGAAGAGGGGAATACTAGTAATGAAAAACTCAACAATAAGAAAAGAGCATAAAATAACAACCCACCGAAAACCATCGAGGCGCTTCTGGCCCATGGTTGCTTCTGTTATCACACCTATCATGTTAGTTGGCTGTGACAAAGTGGGAGACTTTCCTGATCAGGAAGAAATTTGCCAATTCGATTCTGCCAGAGAAAGTGCAAGATCAACCTCAGCATCGGTTTTTGCGCAACCGGTGATCTCGCAAATAGACGTCAATAACAGTACCGTATGGCAATCAGGCACCCCCTCCTCACCCACATTTACACCCGGTGATATCATTACACTTTATGGCACTGGGTTTGGTGCAGGTGTTGATACTGATTTCTCAAAAATAATGATCGGTACTACCCGTATTTTAGAAACTGATCTGACGATGTTCGAGCAAAGCCTCGACATACAAAAACAAGTCAACTTTGAAACCAGCGAAGTTCGCAGCGAATGGCCCGCCAATGTAAAGCATTGGGAAGATACACAGATTCAATTCCGAGTGCCTGATCACGCGAGTAGTGGCCCGCTTATTGTACAGGTCCAGAAAAGAACCGGTTTTAACGATTCCCTTATTCGCCCAGGCGAACCCCATAATGTGATTGACGCCCAAACCGCGCGCATCACCGAACCCGACTTTGAACACCGTTGCGATGTGGTGTCCACATTATCGGAGACAAAATCAACCGCTCCCATTGAAATCACCGTGGACAATACCGATTTCGACACTCTTGTGGCAAAAGGTAGAGCCATATTCTGGGCTTATGATTACAATATCGGCGCCGCTCATAACCTCAGAAACCTTGATTGGGAAAAGATTTTTGATTATCAGGCTGTTGACCCTGTCACTGGTTTGTTAGCAGACCCAGCGTTATTGTTCGGTGCAGTGCCAGCCATTGAAGGCCAGGTTCCCAGCGAAGCACTTGATGATATTTACTTTGAGCCGTACCCCCAGAAAAACCCGATTCCCGGTTTTCTTACATTAACACCTCAGTTAACCAAGGGGGTTACACGAAACAGTGGCTGGGCCGGATATCGTTATGCAGAATCCATCAACCCCTACGCAGGTAAAGGTGAATGGATAGGCTTTAACTGTGCCTCTTGTCACGGCTATCAAATCAGTTATGAGTCTGCCCCCGGCGTACAAACCACAAAGGTGTTTCCAGGTCTACCGAACCCCACATGGAGCATGAAATGGGCGTTACTTGATAACTTCGATGGCATCAAAACCAAGGAACTAGGCCCTGTCTGGACCGATGGTGCCAATGAAGATATCGACAAAACGATGCTGATTTACCACATGCCTCAAGGTACAGGGGAGCACAATGTTGTACGTGCGGTCGGAGAAGGCAGTGAAACCGATAATGATTATCAATTTTCACCGATCACCATTCCTTCAGTAACCAACTATATGGCCATTCGTAGGTCACTCTCTCATACCGAGTCTTATGTCGGCTTTGAAGGTTCCTACATTCACTCCGAAGAACCTGATGGCGCGCAAGGTTCTATGGACAAGGAATCGCTGCAAGCATTAACTGCGTACATGACAACATTAGATGAAGATGATGATCTGCTACGTAATATCGGGCTCTATCGTTGGTTAGGTGAGAATGCACTGCTATCTAGCCAAACAGAAACGACACCTTCTGAGCACGAGTTTATCAGCCAAGGTTGGGAAGCCTTTCCCGGTGTTGTTGCAGCCGTCAACAATGGTAAAGCGACCTTTGACCGGGACTGCAGCAGCTGTCACCAAGATGGGTTAAGCGCCAATACTAACGAGGAGATGGTCCGATTAGATAAAGTGGGGCGTTTCTTTGCTCCAACAATCTATCAAACACAAGTGCAATCCATCAGGGCAACGTTCCTACGAGACCTGTACTGGACACAGCACCGAGGCCTATTGAGTGATGGGCATGTAAGCAACCTTGAGGACCTAGTGACTCCAGACCGATGCTCTTCAGGAACGGACCTCTACAACGACTACTACACGCTTCATCCACCCACCAACCCAGGAAAAGGTGGTGCAGGTCACCCTGACCCCTACCCTGCCCATTTGCAAAAAGGTGATGTATTTAGAATACCAAAATCAGAGTCCAGCAGTGACAATGACACAGGGGCCAGGCAAAACCGCTTCATTGAGCGCCATAAGTATTTTGTCGAGGTTCCTTGGGATAACGAATATTACTATTGGGATTACCAACGCATGAGAGCTGAATATGGACCAGGCGAGATGGGTACCCCAACGCCAATTGGTATGCCTGATGCGCCGCACCCATGGTGTGCCGAATCACAGGGTGAAGTATCGGATCTCGTCCAATACCTACTAACACTTTAACCCTCTATAGAGAGCAGTGTAACAAACCACGCTGCTCTCTTGCTCACCAATGCGAGTAAATTAGCGCCTAATCATACGGTAATAAGTCCTAACGTTTCTCTTAGCGCCCTAAGAATTAACGCCAACTCCTCATCCAGCTCATCACTCTGCTTACATCTTTCCTCAATGGTTTTCAGCCTATCAGTAAAAAATACAATAATGGAATGTTCACAAGATTCCGTCATATTTAGACGATGAAAAAGCTCTACCGCATCCTGCAAAATGCCGTCTACGCTACGAAAGCTCTCGTATTTATTATCCTTATGTAAATCAGCAACACGCTTAAGTGATTCCTCCACCATTTCGGTCATCGTAAGCAATTTCAAACGTTGCGCGTTTATCTGCTTACGAAAGTACAAATTTTGAATAACAGGCTCACTTGCCTGCGCCAATGTTGCCAACACATCCTTTAATTGCCCGTAGCGATTATCGTCGCCCAAAGGCATGTTCTTTATTAAAATCGATACATTCTCATAATTAATCAATGACCGATTATTAAAATCCATCATCCTTTTTTCTTTTCTAAAAAGGTCAATAATCCTTTGCTCTAACGGATGTATCACTCCTACATGGGAATATTGGTAATGTTTCTTCTGAGTACGAAGCTCCAGCGCCGCACTGAGTCCATACTCATCAACAATACCGAGCATCATTTCACCCAGTTCATCAAAACTTTTACAAGCAATTGTCTTTTGAACATAATCCAATAACTGCCCTATATCGGCGGCATTTCTCATCGCATCAAACGCTACGTTCTTGGCTTTCTTGACCTCTTTGCTAACACTCGCGGCCGAACGCGCCTTCTCGCTTGTTGACAAAGCTATAGATAGCTTTGCCTTTAGCTCATCTTCAACAATAGGTTTGGTAATAAAATCATCACCACCAGCCTCATAACTTTTTAGGATTACCGCCTCACTGTTCATACCGGAAAGAAAAATAATCGGCACGGCCGATCCATCATGCCTTTTTCGAATCAAACGCGCCAACTCGTATCCATCGATAGAAGGCATTTCTATGTCCAATAGGCAAGCATCAGGCATAGCCTGATCCATCATTTCGAGAGCCGTCTGAGCATCAAAGGCGCAGCACACTGAATATTTTTCCCTTAATATTCCTTGCACTATTTTCTGCATACTCGAAGAATCATCGACATAAAGCACGCGTTTCTTAGACATCGCTTTGAATCCAACACTAGATAATCCCTCCGATCGGAGGTACTGGGTAAGCATAGACTCTATAAACACTGGCGTCAGTACTGAGCAGCACGAGATTGCAGTTTATTCTGCCCAACATTTACACCGCATGCATACAACGCCCAGCGCAAGGTGCGAAAATAATCCATGTTAATTGCAGGGCCAAGCACCACGGCCTTCCTAGCGTTGCACCACAATCCATTTAGGTCTATTATGGCTCCTTAGCGGCAGCCCTATGGCTGCCTTTTTTTGTTGTAATAGGCTTGGTAAATTATCATGTTGTCTAATGGCTTGATCCCCACTTATGCGAGATTACCCGTCACCTTCGAAAGAGGTGAAGGAGTATGGTTGTACGATACCGATGGAAAGAAATACCTAGATGCACTTGGCGGGATTGCCGTCTGTGGTCTTGGTCATGCACACCCAGATGTATCCCGCACAATAAGTGAGCAAGCCGGACGCTTGATGCATACCTCAAACCTCTATCAGATTCAGCATCAGCAGGATTTGGGAGAGAAACTCGCAACCATCGCAGGTATGGATGGCTGTTTCTTTGGCAATTCTGGTGCTGAGGCAAACGAAGCCGCGATTAAGATTGCGCGACTCTACGGCAATCAACAAGAGATAGAGCAACCTGCCATCATTGTTATGGACAGCTCGTTTCATGGTCGAACAATGGCCACTCTATCAGCAACAGGCAATAGAAAAGTACATGCCGGCTTCGAACCGCTAGTACAGGGTTTTATCAGGGCGCCTTACAATGATATAGAGGCCGTTCAGAATATCGCCCATAATAATGCTAACGTCGTCGCGATTCTTGTGGAACCAGTGCAAGGAGAAGGAGGTATTAACGTTCCTTCTGCAGAATACCTGTCTGAATTGCATAAGATATGTGAAGCCAACGACTGGTTGCTAATGCTAGACGAGATTCAAACGGGCAATGGCCGAACTGGGAAGTACTTTGCTTTCCAACATCATGACTTTACCCCGGATGTATTAACCACTGCCAAGGGCCTTGGCAATGGTATGCCTATCGGAGCTTGTTTGGTGGCAGGTAGAGCCACCAACCTGCTTGGACCTGGGCATCATGGTTCGACTTATGGCGGTAACCCGCTAGCCTGTGCAACAGCGCTGACCGTTGTTGACACCATTGAAAAACAGGGTCTTTCAGAGCGAGCCGCTTATTTAGGCAACTTAATCGCGGATGGCTTTAGAGAACAACTCGCAGACTGTAAGCAGTTTGATCATGTACGTCACTGTGGTCTGCTCATAGGCCTTGAACTTAAAACGCCCTGCCCTGAGCTTGTTGGCAAAGCCTTGGAAGCCGGTTTACTGATTAACGTTACCGCTAACCAAGTCATTCGATTACTACCACCTCTCATTATGACAGATGACGAGGCCAACGAGATCGTCACTCGAATAAGCCAGCTGGTCAAAGACTGGGCCACTCAACTTTAAATTCCGAATAACAAAGGAAGCAATGCCATGTCTTCTAGGCATTTTTTAACGTTACTTGATTTTTCTCCGGAAGAGTTAAAACAGCTAATTCAACGCGCCTCAGAATTACGTTCGATGACTCGAAAAGGTGAAATCTACGAACCTTTCAAGAACAAAGTCCTGGGTATGATTTTCGAAAAATCATCCACTCGCACTCGCGTATCATTTGAAAGTGCAATGATTCAATCTGGTGGTGGCGCTATATTTTTGTCACCAAGAGATACACAGCTTGGCCGCGGAGAACCCGTCGCCGATTCTGCAAAAGTACTCTCGCGGATGGTTGATATCATCATGATCCGAACCTTTGAGCATGAAAAACTTGAGACGTTCGCGCGTAATTCACAGGTGCCAGTGATCAACGCCCTTACCGATAGCTATCACCCGTGCCAACTACTTGCCGATATGCAAACATACCAAGAGCACCGAGGTGATATTGCCGGAAAAACCGTCAGCTGGATAGGCGATGGTAACAACATGTGCCATTCCTATATTAATGCAGCGCGACAGTTCGACTTTAATCTGAGCATAGCTTGTCCCGCAGGATTTGAACCCAATGCTCAACTGGTCGATAAGAACAAAGATCGCATCACGCTCTTTAGAGACCCTAGAGAAGCAGTTGAGCAATCCGATCTTGTTGTTACCGATGTATGGGCCAGCATGGGACAAGAGTCAGAGCAAAAGAACAGAGCCAATGCATTCAGCAATTATCAGGTAAATAGCCAATTAATGTCGCTGGCAAACCAGGATGCGTTATTCATGCACTGCCTACCAGCACACCGTGGCGAAGAAGTCAGTGAAGAACTGATGGAAAAGCCAGACTCGGTAGTATGGGACGAGGCAGAGAATCGACTACATGCCCAAAAAGCCTTAATGGAGATGTTACTCGGTACCTGGAAACCGTAAACCACGCTTTATAGAGGTCGTAACTAATATAGTTAGGGCCTCTATCTATACTCTGCCTACAAAATCTCCAATTCTAGCTATTCTTACTGTATACCTCCGTCATTTAGGAATGCAGTATGGCCTCTGGCACCACCACCCCCATATCCATTGCCACCCGATTACGCCTAATCACTGCGGTACTCATGCTTTCATTGACCGCAATTGCAGCGCTTTTCTTCCTGCAAAATAAGAGCACCAGCCAAAGCTCCGCACTTAAAAATGAGCTCTCCGATTACATGGCTATCGCTCATACCATACAAGCCGATATTGTTGCCGCCAAAGGTATCGTAGCGAGCAATTCCTACGAAAAAAACCAACAGCAATTGGCGATAATTTCCAGCCTAACAAACAAGCTAAAAAAAGGCTCCCATGCTTTTTCACTACCGGCAGAGTATAAACACCTAGAATCCAAAGCCAAAGAGCTGGTATTTCACCTCAGCTTATATCACCGCCAACTACGTGAACTCACACAACACCAAGAAATGCTAACTAGCGACATTGAGTCAAATCCACTTGATCAGCTGCACGCCATCGAAAACAAAATAAGCGCCTACCTAAAAGAACAAAATGCCGTTTACCTCTTCAGTCTCTTTTCCCAAATCCAGCAGCATCAAAAAGAATTTCAGTTCTCTCATTTAGACTCCGATAAAACAGCAATAAAGAAGCTTACCGCTGACTTCATCAAAGAGATCCCTGAATCCGCCATCATCCAAGAAGATCACTCTGCCCTCCAAGGGTTGATCACACGCTACGACCAAGTCCAACAGTCATTAACGACACACTATGAAAAAACGCTAAGCCTACTTACTGAGCTCAACACAACCTACACTGCATTCTCCCCTATTAAGTCCAAAGATATCGAGCAAATCAAACAGGCCAGTACCGCCACCGTCAACTTTTCCAACGATAGCGGCTGGCAAAAAGAAGTTATATTTCTCTGCCTTGTGATATTGTGCATCCTTTGCTCGTACTTCCTTTATTACACACTACAGAAATCGATGGTCGTCACCAGTAAGTCCTCCCTCAGTCAATTACTGGTACTCGCCAAACAACACAATATTACTATTGCCAAAAATGCAGAACCCGACACTGTGCTCTCTTTATGCTTAGAAAAATTACAACAGGTCAATCACGAGCATCAGGAAAACGCACAATCACTCATCAATGAACTCACCGCTTGCCAGGAGACACTCCTGGCTCGACAAGATAATACTCACCAAAAGAATAAAGACGCCCTGGGTAATATTAACGAGGTATCTGAAACCATTTCCACCATGGCCTCAGGCTTTGGCTCTATCATGGAAAGGTCCTCTTCTGCGCAAAAAAATGCCACAGATGCTCAGAACAAAGCACATGAGGGGCAGAGCAAGCTTTCCGAACTCACCAATGAAATCGAAAAACTCAACCAACAGATTGCAGACTCCACAAGTAAAATTAAACAACTCACAAGTAATTGTGAAGCTATCGGTGATGTGGTGGATATGATTACCCATATCACCGGACAAACAAATTTATTAGCCCTAAATGCTGCGATAGAAGCAGCAAGAGCCGGTGAACAGGGCCGCGGGTTTGCCGTAGTCGCTGACGAGGTCAGAGCACTAGCATCCAAAACGGCCTCAGCAGCTGAAGATATAAAAGTACAAATTGAAGAAATTCAAAAAGGCTCAAGAGAAAGCGCACAAGACATGGAACAAAGCCGCAACATGGTGACCGATAGTGTCGACGGTGCAAAAGAGGCATACCAATTCCTAGAGCTCGCTACTGCGTCAATAAGCACGCTTTTAGAAACCAATCAATCAATTACCGATTCGGCAAAGCAACACGTTGATCAAGCAACTAAGACGACCCAAGAATTCGCAAGCCTTCATCAAACACTAGCGTCATCGCTCAAGAAAAACATGGACGAACATTCTCAGAGCGATGAGCTGACTCACATTATTCAACGCTACAAGGGCTAACTAGCCCAAAATAATGTAAGCCAAATTTCCATACATCAACAACAAGCTAACTATTAACTTTTGCGTACACGACTTACGGCATCCAACCAACCGCTGTAAAGCTTATCCCTTAGTTCTTCTGTCATTTCCGGTTCAAAATGACGTTCACAATGCCAGAGCTTCGCAATACTTTCGAGCGAATCATAGATACCCACCTGTAACCCAGCCAAGTATGCCGCACCCAACGCCGTCGTCTCAATGATCGCGGGTCGATCAACATTCACATCTAACAGATCGCTGATAAATTTCACCACCCAATTATTGGCAACCATACCCCCATCAACACGTAGTGTTTTCGGCTTCTCTCCACCATCACGTTCCATCGCGCTGATCAGGTCTCTGGTTTGATAGGCCACTGACTGTAATCCTGCCGTCACGATATCCTTTATACCTGTATCGCGGGTTAATCCAAACATAGCACCGCGCGCTTCAGGATCCCAATACGGCGCACCCAGCCCGGTAAATGCAGGTACGAGATAGACATTTTGATCTGCACCCGCTTCTTCAGCCATCGCTTCAGTCTCGCCAGCATCACTAATCAGGGACAAACCATCTCGTAGCCACTGAACCGCTGCGCCAGCGACAAAAATACTGCCTTCCAAGGCATACGTTACTTCGCCGTTAATTCGATACCCTACGGTTGTCAGCAATTTTTGCTCAGACTTAAGGGCCTTAGTACCAGTGTTGAGCACCATAAAGCACCCGGTACCATAAGTACTCTTAATCATTCCGGGTTCGAAACATGCCTGACCGATAAGTGCAGCTTGCTGATCGCCCGCAATACCGGCGACCTTTATCGCAGCACCAAATATACTAGGATCCGTATCGCCAAAATCAGCAGAACTATCTTCTACCGTTGGCAACAATGACTTCGGTACATTAAAGATATCCAGCAATTCATCATCCCATTGCTGTGTGTGTATATCAAAGATCAACGTTCGAGACGCATTCGTCGCGTCTGTTTTATGGCTCTTGCCCCCGGTTAAACGCCAAAGAAGGAAGGTATCCACGGTACCAAATGCTAATTCGCCTTTGTCTGCGCGCTCTCGAGCCCCTTCAACGTGATCCAGTATCCAAGAGATTTTGGTTCCAGAAAAATAGGGATCAATTAAGAGTCCCGTTTTATCTTGGATAATCACTTCTTTCTCTTCACTTTTTAGTGTTTTACACCATTGCGCTGTTCGCCTATCTTGCCAAACAATCGCTTTGTAGATTGGCTTACCGGTTTTTCTATCCCAAACTATTGTTGTTTCTCGCTGATTGGTAATACCGATACCGGCGATATCTTGAGCCTCGATATTTGCGTTCTTCAGCGCCTGCTTACACACGGCAACCGTACTTTCCCAAATTTCCTCTGGATCATGCTCTACCCAGCCATCAGCAGGGAAAAACTGCTCAAACTCCTGTTGAGCGGATGTCACAATCGTGCCTCGATCATCAAAAATGATAGCCCTAGAGCTTGTAGTACCTTGATCAATAGACAGAATAAATTGGGTCATTGCTATATTTCCTTGTGTTTGGTCCGCTGGCGCTGTGATATTGGATTACCCAACACCCTATTGTTATGAATTGTTTCAAACTGACTCATAAGCCTTAAAAAGCCAGACGTTTGGCCAATTCTGTAGTATTATTTCCGACCTAATATAGTGGTTTTACCACCCTTTCTAACATAATAATTATTGATACTCTTATGTCTCAGCAAGCCCGACACGAACAGATTGTTGAACTGGTCAATGCCAAAGGTTTTGTCTCCATTGAGAACCTTGCCGCTCACTTCGATGTCACGCCTCAAACAATGCGTCGCGACATCAATACCTTAGCTGTCGACAATCGTGTAAGACGATTTCATGGCGGAGCGAGTGCGGCCCCCAGCACACAAAATACTGAATACACTACTCGTAAACACTTACAGTCGCCTGAAAAATCTCGTATTGCCCGCATCGTTGCGTCCCACATTCCTGATCATGCATCGCTATTTATCAATATAGGCACGACGAACGAAGCTATCGCTAAAGAGCTTCTAAACCACAGCGGCCTCAAAATTATCACTAACAATCTCCATGTCGCGTCGATCGTCAGCGGCAAGAGTGACTTCGAAGTTATCATTGCTGGTGGCAAAGTCCGCAGCAAAGATGGCGGTATCATTGGTGAAGCAACCATGGACTTCGTTAGCCAATTTCGCGTGGACTACGGCATCATAGGCATCAGCGGCATCGACGACGAAGGCTCACTACTTGATTTCGATTACCAAGAAGTCAGAGTCTCACAAGCCATCATGAGTAACTCACGCGAGGTTATTTTAGCAGCTGACCATACAAAGTTTGGACGTCATGCAATGATTTGCCTAGGCAAATTGCAAGATATCGACTTATTGGTTACGGATCAGACGCTTGACGATAATTACCAGACCCTGGTCAATAACAGTGATATCCGCACACTTATAGCAACCGAAGAATTCCCCTCCTAAGCTTTCTCATAGCAATTTTTCGTTTTTTGTTCGTTTTATCTACACCCCCCCTATCCCGGGGGTGTATTCGTTAACATTCGTCAACATTACGCCCGAAATCTGTCTATCTCAATAATTTTCTTCATATGAGAACATAATTCTTATGGTTTTTCGTATGCACCCTTAATTTTTCCAGTAATTTTCGTTTGCGAATCTATACGAATAATCTTACACTACATAAATCCTACAGAAGAACAAAAACACACCTTTAAACCCGCAAAGCGAAGACGAGGCTCGAAATGACCGAAGCGATTGCCCACATCACTCCTGACAACGCTAAACAAGCAGACATATACGATCTCTTTATCGTTGGCGGGGGAATCAATGGCACGGGCATTGCTGCGGACGCCTCCGGTAGAGGTCTCAGTGTAATGGTCTGCGAGCAATCAGACCTCGCAAGCGCAACGTCATCAGCCAGCAGCAAGCTTATTCACGGCGGGCTACGTTATTTAGAGCATTATGAGTTTCGCTTAGTCCGAGAAGCCCTCGCAGAACGAGAGGTACTGCTGCGTAACATACCTCATCTCATCAAGCCTTTGCGTTTTGTACTTCCTCATCGCCCTCACCTGCGGCCAGCATGGATGATTCGTATCGGGTTATTCCTTTACGATCATCTCGCCAAGCGCGGCCAGTTGTCTGGGTCTCACGGACTTCGATTTACCTCTGAGCAAGACAACAACCCTCTCAACGATACAATTGAATACGGATTTGAATATTCTGACTGCCGAGTGGACGATGCGCGCCTCGTTGTTTCAAACGCCCTTCAAGCACAACAACTCGGCGCAAAAATTCTGACTCGAACCCGTTGCCAAAGCGCACACAGAGTTAATGGGTTGTGGCACATATCCACAGAGGATTTGAACACTGGCAAGATTCACCATTGCCGAGCGAAAGCGCTTATTAATGCCGCTGGCCCATGGGCACAAACTTTTGTGGAAAACAAAATGCAACAGAAATCAGCCCGGAACATTCGGCTGATTAAAGGCAGTCATTTTGTCGTCCCCAAAATATACGATGGTGAACAAGCCTATATTTTACAAAATGAAGACCACCGCATTGTCTTTGTCGTCCCTTACAACAAGGACTTCTCATTGGTGGGCACCACAGACAAAGAATATACCGGCGACCCGAAAGATGTCGCAATGGATGACGAGGAAGAGCGTTACTTATTGAATGTTGTTAACGCTCACTTCACCCAACAGATCACCTCCGACGATATCCGCTGGCGTTACTCCGGTGTTCGGCCATTGTGTGACGATGAGTCAGACTCACCTTCCGCTATCACTCGTGACTACACACTGGAACTTGAGGCTGACGCCAGCAACAAAGCACCAATACTGAGTATCTTTGGCGGAAAGATCACCACCTATCGAAAACTATCGGAATCCGCATTAGCCGAATTAGCCCCCTATTTCCCTATGATGAGGCAAAGTTGGACCGCAGACCACCCGATGATTGGTGGAGACATTGGTGAGCACACCTACCAAGAGTGGACCTCCAGTATCCAACAAACCTATCCGTGGCTACACGCAGGTTTACTTGAGAGGCTAACCAACGCATACGGCACACGCATTCACTTATTGCTAGACGGTGCATCATCAATTATGGATCTCGGCACACACTTCGGCAACGACCTCTATCAAACCGAAGTGGAATATCTATTGCGTCATGAATGGGCAGCTAGCGCTGAAGATATTTTATGGCGACGCTCGAAGCTAGGCCTTCACTTCAATAACGAACAAAGCCAAACATTAGAGCAATTTATTCAGGACAACCCGGTGTTAACAACTAACCCCGGCACAACTATTTCGATGGAGTTGCAAGCCAGCTAACCATCACACCGTTTAAACCCTACCTCACTCTTGTGGTTTTAGCTAAGAACCTCCCCTTGGTTCTTAGCTTTTTTTTTGCTCATTGCTTTTAGCCCGCAGGTCGTTATGAAATAATAACTCCATGGCTAAAATCGAAATTAAACACCTCAGAACCCTCACCGCGATAAAAGATTCCGGCAGCTTAGTAGACGCAGCACGGCACGTTCACCTCACTCAATCAGCATTATCCCACCAACTCAAAGAGCTTGAAGAAAGAGTTGGCGGCCCTATCGTTGTACGTAAAAGCAAACCCATTCGATTTACCCCGGCAGGAGACAGGTTGCTTGAACTTGCAGGTCAGGCACTACCGCTATTTAGTCGTGCAGAACAAGATCTCAGCAAGCTAATCGCAGGTAACGCAGGCCATTTGCATATAGCCATAGAATGCCATAGCTGTTTTGAATGGCTAATGCCTACGATTGATAAGTTTAGAGAACACTGGCCCGACATCGAAATGGACCTGTTGAGTGGTTTCAACTTCGCCCCACTGCCAGCGCTTATTGAGGGGGAGCTAGACCTCGTCATTACCTCTGACCCAATGAAGAGTAAAGAGCTCGAGTACATCCCACTCTTTGCATACGAGAGCTTGCTTTGTATCAGCAAGAACCACCGCCTAGCAACACAAGCCACTATCAAACCAACAGATTTGACTTCCGAAACACTTATCACGTATCCAGTGGAAGAGCATCGTTTAGATATTTTTAAGTACTTTCTTGATTCTGAAGGTGTTGAACCTAGCGCGATCCGTACCGCAGAATTAACCCCTATGATGGTGCAGCTGGTCGCCAGCGGTCGAGGCGTCTGCGCACTCCCAAACTGGGCGGTGAATGAATACGTAGACAAAGGATACATCCTTGGAAAGCACCTAGGTGCTAATGGCGTCTGGCCGATTTTATATGCAGCCATCCGCAGAGATAAAGTCGCCCTACCCTACGTCACTGCCTTTGTGAACCTCGCCAAGACCACCTGCGCTGAAACACTTGTGGGTATCAAACCCGCACCACCGTAATGCTGGCTAAATTGCATCCCGCATTGACTGCAATCTAGGCCACATAAAACTAAATTTCGCTCCGCCATCCGCACCCTCAGACACTTTGACCTTACCTCCGTGCCAAAAAGCAATACGAGCAACAATAGACAACCCTAAACCATACCCTCCCGATGCCCGCGTACGACTGTCATCGAGGCGGGTAAATGGCTGAAATACGCGCTTACGATCCTCCTCAGGGATACCAGGACCATCATCTTCCACGTCAACTCTAAACACATCACCTATGACACTGAACTGCAGCACCACCTGATTATTAGCGTACCGCAAGGCATTCCCCACAAAGTTTTGCACAACACGATGTACATAACGCTCCTCACCTTCGGCAAACCGTTTTTCTTCCGGCAACGCAGGAGGTTCATAAATAATGGTAATGTCTTTACCCAATGCGTTCGTCTCATTCTCGATTTGACGCAACAACGCATCCACATCGATCATCGTGAAATCAAGGACCGGAGTTCCCTCCTCCAATTTGGAATAGGTCAGTATTTCATCGATCAATTTATCTAGCTGCTCAATGTCATTATCAATGGCATCAAAGCTTTTCTGTTTCCGATCAGGATCATCCTCATCCAACAGCATTTCTAAACCAAAGCGAATACGTGCCACTGGCGTGCGCAATTCATGGGATACCGCTCTAGACAGCTCCTTCTGTGCGCTAATAAGGCGCTGGATATGCTCTGCCATACCATTTAGCGTACCCGCCAACTGCCCTACTGCGTCTGCACCCTCAACGGGCGCTCGGGCACTTAAATCCCCCCCTCTAATCCTCAACACAGCCCTTTCCATACGAGACAAACGACTTTCAAGAGGCTTAACTAGTAGATAAGCAGCCAATCCAACCATTCCCAGCGCAACAACGAGCATAAATCCCAACAACTCAACGGGGTACCAACTGAACATATCCTGAGGGCCGAGGTATAGAATCTCTCCTGTTTGTGGTAACAACACCATTGCCGTTACCCAGGTGCCACCCCCACGTTGCTCATGAAACTGGACAACAACCTCGTGATGCTTAAACAGCCGCAGCTCACTGCCCCGGTTAAGATCAACTTGATGAGGCGGAATACGCTTAACCGGAAAGCCGAAGCTCTTATTAATTTCACCCAGCACCACTTCCCATTCGGAGACATCATGACGGCCAAGATAATCTGCAAGCAAAATGGTTAGACCACGCGCCTGCTGCTCAGTAACTCGGTCCCCTTGCGCGTACAGGTAGGTTGTTTTTTCACCCGGTATTTTAACAATCGCCTCACCACGAAAGTTCTCCATCGACAGACGCAACACCAATTCTTTGCGATCTAATTGGGCAACCTCTGACGCAGACAGCGACAATGAGTCAGCATGACGAAGTTCTAACTTCGACCCTATCATTCTTTCTAAAAACAGCACCCATTGCTCCCGCTGCTCAGGAGGCCGCAGCGCGATACTCTTCACCATCAACTCAAGCGGGCCAGCAACGAGGTTATTTCGAAAATGTTGTAACCGAAAGAAATTGGTTGCTTCTATTGAACAATAAAAAACAATGCCAATAAGACAACAGGCGACAATCATGCCGCCATAAATGCGAACAAAAATACTATTCAAGCGGGCTACCCTAGCTCAAATCTTTGACGAACAGATACCCTTTACTACGAACTGTCTTAATACGACGAGGATTCATTGGGTCATCACCCACTTTCGGACGAATACGCGAAACCCTTACATCTATGGACCGGTCCTGACCGTCGTACTGTATTCCTCTCAAGCGTTCGAATATCTCTTCTCTTGATAAAATAATGCCGGCATTTGATGCTAACAACCACAATAAGTCATACTCTGCACTGGTAAGATCAACTGGCTCACTCGCGAGCCATACCTCTCTCGCACTGTTATCGATAACGAGCTCACCAAATTCAAGGCGGTTAACATTGCCATTTTCGTCAGTGCTAACATCATCTGCGCCACCTTTATCTGAACGCCTCAGCAATGCCCTAATACGCGCCAACAGCACTCTAGGTTTAACGGGTTTGGCAACATAGTCATCTGCCCCCATCTCCAAACCAAGCACTTGATCAACATCATCGGTTCTAGCCGTTAGCATAAGAATGGGTTTCTTAAATTTATCCCTTACCATCTTGCAAACTTCAAGACCATCAGCACCAGGTAACATCAAATCAAGCACAACTATATCCGGTTGCTGCTCAATAATTGCAGGAATCGCTGCACTACCATCCCCGATAATTTGAACATCAAGACCATTGCTCTGCAGATATTCGGCAGTCAGCGATGCAAGTCTCTCGTCATCCTCGACAATAATTACTCTGGATTTTTCTATATTGCTAATATCTGTTTGCATACAAACCTCTCACAACTCGCTTACCTTACCCTTGCTCATTCTGCTCTACGTTCTTAGCCACAAGGTAGGGATTATCATTTTTATTATGGCTTCAAGGTGATAATGACTCTCTACCCCTCACATTATAGCTAAGCATAAGGGAGGTATCGCTGCCAGACGAATCAATATCAAGCTCAAAACCAGCTAACAGCAAAAACCAAGCGCCTATCTGTTTTTTGACCACCAGCCCATCATTATGAAATATTTTTACTTTTTTTTTAAGCTAACTTTCACTTGTTGTTCAATAGCTTAGCTTTTATCACCACAATTACCACAGTGTACACACATTTTATCCACAAGATACTCCCACGACGCTAACTTGCGAGCTTATTGAATGGGCACTATCTTGTAATTCCATCTTTTCAGACCTGATAAAAATGCATTCCGCAACCAAAGGGTCCTGTGAGAACACGGTAAAGCACTAATGACAGCATCAAGCATTGATCAATTAGCACGCAAAGTTTGCAAAGACCGGGTTGGCACCAATTCACAACAACTTCTTCTTGCGGCTGGCATAGAACAACAAGTACCCAGCATCACTCAACACAGCGCTAATCAGCACGATAGCTCCCGCCTAATCATGGCCGCTCGTATGCTCGCAGAAACTCAACCAGCATACAGTGATGTAGCATCCAATATACTATATCGTCAGCTATGCTCAGACACCTACTCTGCACTTGGTCTCACCACCAACACAAACGATATGTATGCTCAGGGTTTCTTGCGATACATTCATAAAGGCGTGCAATGTGGTTTACTGCAACCAGAAATAATTGCCTACGACCTAGTGTTTCTGTCTCTGAAACTTGTTGCCAGGCTAGATCACAATTTAGCCTACACCGAACTCCAAGCTTTAGTAAGCCAGCACCTACTGAAAGAACAAGGTAAGTGCTTCGAGCTTCCTCAGTACGCATTTATGCGAATCGCCATCGCCTTAGCCATCAAAGAAAACCAAAGCGAGCAACGAGTCGCAGAAATATACAGATTACTTTCTGTGCGCTCATACTCAAGAATTTCACCTAAAACCCTTTCCGCAGGAACCCTTGAGCAGCCTTATTTTCGAACAGTAAAAAACGACCAGCGCTTGCGCCTTGTAAACTAAAACGCCAACCAATCCTCGTAGCACCCTCGCTCGTATACCCACTAACGAGCACCCTTGCCCTCTTCCCGTTACTGAGGGCATTTTTTTGCCTCCTTTTTTCTGTTCTATTTATCGTTATCCTGTTATACAAGGAAAAAACGCCAGGGAGATGTCATGATTACACTTTTTCAATACCGACCAGCCTTCGGGCTACCCAATGCCAGCCCATTTTGCATGAAAGTCGAAGTCTTCTTAAAAATGGCCAAACTGGAATATAAAACCAAGGTCATTAACGATCCTAGCAAAGCTCCCAACGCAAAACTCCCCTATATTTGTGAGGATAATGAGACCATCGCCGACTCGGCATTTATTCTACGCCACCTCACTTATAAGCACTCTATTGACCTTAATGGTGACTACTCGCCTCAACAGCTGGCAATAGGCGATGCTGTTGCAAAAATGCTAGAGGAGCACTACTACTGGTCACTCACCTATAGCCGATGGATCGATGAACGTTTCTGGCCGACGACAAAAAAGGCTTTTTTTGGCAATTTGCCATTACCTTTACAGCTATTTATCCCGTCCGTAGCAAAAGGGAAAGTCAAATCCCAAATATTTCAACAAGGCACAAGCCGGCATAACGAAACAAAAATCTATCAACTAGGCATTGACGACATAAATACAGTAGACACAATACTTCATGATAATGATTTTATTATAGGCTCAGAACCGTGCGTGCATGATGCAACCGTGTACGCGTTCCTCGCCAACGCCCTTTATCCAGAAGCAGACACACCACTTAAACAGCATATAAAGAAAAAGCCAAAACTTGTCGCTTACTGTGATCGTATGCGCACTCGTTATAAATAACATCTATCACATAGATATTGGAAACCAAGGATGAAATTACCCATTTACCAAGTCGACGCATTCGCGCACCAACCCTTCAATGGTAACCCAGCAGCTATCTGCCCACTGGACACTTGGTTAGACACTGCCCTCATGCAGTCCATTGCAGAAGAAAACAACTTGTCAGAAACAGCGTTTACTATTCCAACTGAGGCTGGCTATCACATACGCTGGTTTACTCCTCTCTGCGAGGTGGACCTATGCGGACACGCCACCCTTGCCGCGGCCCATGTAATCACTCAGCACTTAGGGGATAATCGCCACAGCATCATATTCTCATCCCGTAGCGGAGAATTAAGAGTCAACACCAATGGCAGCCAATTGACGCTTAACTTCCCAGCCCTGGATTACTCAGAAATTGAGCCTCCTCAATCACTCAGTCTAGGTCTTGGAAAAATACCGATATCTACATATGCAGGTGACGATTACATAGCCATATTTGAACGCGAACAAGATATTGTAGACCTAACACCTGATGTCAGTATCTTGGGTCGTTTGGACAGACGAGGAGTAATAGCGACCGCACCAGGAAATGACGTCGACTTTGTTAGCCGTTTTTTTGCCCCAAATGCCGGCATTAGCGAAGATCCCGTCACAGGGTCAGCACACTGCCTACTCACCCCTTACTGGGCACATCGACTCGCTAAAACGAAGCTCACTGCAAGACAACTATCTTCTAGAGGGGGAAGGCTGGATTGCCAATTAGCTGAAGATCGCGTCCTTATCACGGGTTCAGCACACACCTACCTCATAGGTGAAATTGAAATACCAGGCCCTTCACAATAGCAATACTGTTAAACACACCACCCTAAAGACCCTCTTATAGAGTGGTGTCTGCAATACTAATGCAATATTTGGTCAAACTCAGCACCAAGATCCGCTGTTTCACCCAATGCATCAAACAACTGGCTCGGTTCCATTCCGGCTGCTCGAGCCACCTCAGAGGGGAAGTCAGCAATAATCTCTTCTTCGCTCATCTGACTACGATTACATTCGACAAGGTATTTGGCCACATGCAAAACACCGGCAAGCGCAGAGAACTCATCAACACCCAGCGGGTCAGTTTGTTCACCGATTGCACGGGATATTTCTTCCGGGAATTTCCAGCGTAGCGCTAGTTCTTCACCCACTTGAGGATAGCTGACACCAATTTGAGACATCTCAAGCTCAACTCGGTCGGCACCTAACTCTACAGATTTGTCCACGCTCACAGCCTGCTCTGGTGCCCCCAAGTGAATCAAAACACTACCCACATTATGCAACATGCCACAGGTGAATGCGGTCTCAGGATCAACCGCAAGCCCTTTCGCTAACCATTTTGACACCGCCCCCGTTCTAAAACTTATTTTCCAAAACTCTTCAATATTAAAGCCCGTCGGCGCCTTAAATGCCCCGGTAAGACCGGACGCAAGTACCAATGTCCGAAGAGCATTAAAGCCCAACAGAACAACAGCGTCATTAGTCGATGAAATAGTGCGTGAAACACCAAAGTGTGCTGAATTTGCCATTCTCAGGACTTTTGCGCTAAGCACTTGATCCATCGCTATTTTTGTCGCCAGCTCCTCACTGTTCACATCATCATTTTTAAAACTTTCGATTAATTCTTGGACAACTTTTGGTATATTAGGCAGATTAGATATTTCTGCGAATAGGGTCTCTACATTCATGGCTGGTACTTCCTCCCGTGACTAGTTTTTAGCATAGACAAGGCCTTGAAAACTGTCGAACTCCATTCGCCCTAAGCGTATTCACAAATAACCATACTAATTTTCAGGTATGACTTTTGCCATGAATTAACGCAGAGAGAATTACACCGTAATGAGGCATCTATTGGTCCTGTTTTTAAAGGTTTTTGCATAAGCTCAGCGCAACCACCGATAAAAACGCACCAAAACAGAGCGCAACTATTTAGCACAGGAATCAACAATGATTTTCGGCCGAAAAAACAGAAAACCGATCACTATTGCAGACAAACATGTCAAAGAGTGGAAATACACGACCTGTGGCTACTGCTCCACGGGATGCTCCATCGAAGTAGGGATCAACGCGGAAGGCGAAGCTGTGTCTTGCCGTGGTGCGGCCGGCGCCGATGTGAACCGAGGCAAGCTCTGTATTAAAGGTATTTTCGAATACGAAATGTTTGACGCTGCAGGCCGTGGTAATAAGCCGATTATGCGTAACAAGAGCTATGAAGATTACCAGGAAACAAGCTGGGACCAGGCTTTTGACAAGACCGCATCCGAAATCAAGCGTATTCAAGAAAGTTACGGTAAAGATGCGTTTGCCATCGTGTCCACTGGGCAGTTATTAACCGAAGAGTTTTACACGCTGGGTAAGCTCGCTCGAGGCTGTATCGGCACCAACAATTACGATGGCAACACGACACTATGTATGGCATCAGCAGTATCAGGCTATAAGCGATCTTTTGGCTCTGATGGTCCTCCAGGATGCTACGAAGATTTTGAGCACACGCATTGTTTGATCGCTTGGGGTTCAAACCTTCCTGAACAGCACCCTATTATTTACTGGCGCTTGAAAGAAGCGATGGAAAAACGTAAATTCCCGCTGATCGTCGTAGACCCACGGGTAACGATGCTAGCCCAGTTTGCTGACATCCACCTACCTATCACGCCAGGTACCGACGTTGTACTTCAGAACTCATTGATGCACGTTATTCTGGCAGAAGGCCTAGAAGACCGAGACTACATCAATGCTCATACCACCGGCATTGATGAAGTGGAAGAGCTCGTTAAGGGTTATGATCCAGTCACTGCCTCTAAAATATGTGGTATCGACGAAGACACCATCCGCACCGTTGCTCGTATCTATGCAAAAGCCCCTGCGGCAATGGGTATTTGGACCATGGGCATCAACCAGAGCACTCATGGCTCCGATGGTGTTGTTGGAATCAACAGCCTTGCACTAATCACCGGCAACATTGGTAAGCCAGGTGGCACTAGCCTATCTATTACTGGGCAGTGTAATGCCATGGGTACTCGAGAGTGGTCCTCCTGCTCAGGTTTGCCAGGATATCGCCAGCTAGAAAAACCCGAACACAGACAAGAAATTGCCGACTATTGGGGGATTGATGAATCTTTCTTCCCGAAGAAGCGCGGCCTAGCGCAAACGGATATTTTTTCTGCCATTGAAACCGGTGAAATCAAAGGCTTGTGGTTGGTTGCAACTAACCCTATGACCTCAATGCCAAACACCACCCGAACGCGCAAGATTCTACAGAAGCTGGAGTTCTTGGTGGTTCAAGATGCATACCAAGATGTAGAGACAACACAATACGCTCACGTATTTTTCCCCGCCGCTTTGTGGGCCGAAAAAGAAGGTTGTTTCACTAACACCGAAAGGCGTGTGAACTTCACCACCCAGGTTAAAGAACCGATAGGCGATTCAAAGGCTGACTTCTGGATCTTCAATGAGATGGCTAAGCGCTTTCCTAATGGTGCTAAGATCAACTTCCCAGATAATGTCTCCGATGCATTCGAAGAAATGAAATACCTATCCAAAGGTACCGAGCGGAATTTGGATATCTCTGGTATGACCCATGAAAAAATCAAGGCTAGCTTCGGCTTGCAATGGCCTTACCGAGAAGGTGATACCGGCGATAAAGGAACCCCACGTTTATATGCCGACGGTAAGTTCGCCTACCCTGGCGGCAAAGCCAAATTAATCCCGTTACCCTTCATTGATAACAATGAAGTGCCTTGTGATAAGTTCCCATTCTGGTTTAACACTGGCCGAGTAGTAGAGCATTTCCATACTCGAACACGAACCGGGAAAATTGGTAATCAAAACAAATTTAGCCCAACGCCCTATATGGAAATGAACCCAGATATTGCTGCGGAGCTTAATATTAAACACCAAAGTTACGTAAGAATAGTATCGCGGCGCGGTGATGCTGTCGTTATGGTTCAGCTTACTCAGCGACTCCCCAATAACATGGTCTTTGTGCCCATGCACTATTACGATTGCGCTAACCGTGTATCACTAGGTTTACTTGATCCGCATTCTCGCCAGCCTGCCTTTAAGCAGTGTGCTGTGAGGATCGAACCAATCGATCAGGATCAAGCTGCACAACTTAACCTACAACGTCGTGAATACTAGGGAAACAGATCATGAATAGCCCAAACAACAAATCAATTGATGCCCTAAAATCACAAAACGTCAAAGAAACCAAGCAAGCCGATGGCAGCACCATCTTTGCTATGCGTCCAGATGAACAAGAATATGCTCTGCTATCGGATAACGACATTCACGACAGCAACCGATACGGGCAAAAAATAGACATGATTGATCTAGTATCAGGAGAACTTCCTGTTAACAGATCCATGTATATCAACGACAACCCTGAAGTTGGCACCAACCCCAACCGAAACAAACAGCACGGTTTTCACTTCACGGCGGACAACTGCATTGGGTGTCACGCCTGTGAATCGGCTTGTAGCGAAAAAAATGACCTACCTCCACATATCAGCTTCCGTTCTGTAGGTTATGTCGAAGGCGGTACCTACCCCGCCTATAAGCGCATGAACATATCCATGGCGTGTAACCACTGCGATGACCCAGTCTGCCTGAAAGGCTGCCCTACTCGCGCCTACACCAAGCACGCGGAATATGGTGCTGTTCTACAAGACCCTGAAACCTGTTTTGGTTGCGGCTATTGTACATGGGTCTGCCCTTACAACGCTCCACAGCTAGATCCTGTAAAAGGACAAGTTTCTAAGTGCAACATGTGCGTTGACCGCCTAGAAGTTGGGCTAAAACCCGCCTGTGTTTCCGCCTGTCTAGGCAACGCGCTGAACTTTGGCGTCATAGAAAACACACCGGATCAAAGAGAACAAACCCAAACAACGATTCCGGGCTTCCCGACAACAGAAATCACCCACCCGAATATTCGCTTCCAACAAATTGACGATATGCCGGACGAAGTTAACCGTACTGACTCTATGCCCATCAAATATCGAAAAGATGAGCACGGCGATTTCCAAACAATCGTGGACGAAAAGCAAGATCATGAGGCATTCTGGAACCTTGACCGTCTGAGCTCTAGAGAAAACCCTCTAGTACTTTTCACATTAGGTACTCAAGCCGTTATCGGTGCCTTCATTTTGCTATTTCTTGGTGACATGTTCCAGCTACCGGTGATCACTCAACTCACCGAATCCAGCTTGTACCTTCCAATGATAGGCTTGCTTATCGGTATAGAAGCGCTTGGGTTGTTTATGTCAACAATCCACTTAGGAAAGCCTATTCGCTTCTATCGTGGGTTTAACAATCTGCGCTATTCTCCGCTAAGCCGAGAAGCATTAGGTGTTGCCATGTTCTTTGCCGGTATGGCAGGTCACGCTTTTTTCAGCCTGTTCGATCATGGCGTATTTAACTGGTGGGATGAAAATGCCGTTGCTAACTTAGTGCCCTGGGTTCCTGTGTCATTAACTGAAGGCCTGGCCCAAGGGTTCGGAATGTTCGGTATTGTCGCGGCAGTGATCGGTATCTATTTTATGAACCGTATCTACCGTATCCCTGCACGACCGTTCTGGAACCATTGGCAGGTTGCTACCGCTTTTGGCGGCAGCGTTATCAGCCTCGGTGCCGTGCTCACAGGGCTTGTGTTTATCCCTGCGCTTGCGATCATGGGCGAGTCTTGGAATAGCCTAGCAATATTGCTTAGCATCTTGTTGGTGAATGGTCTAGCCATTGAAGGTATCGGATTATACTTCCATGCTCGCTACCTTAACGCAGAAACGAGTGAAGCCGCTGCATCTCACTACATCCAAAAAACCACGTTCGGTAAAACATATATGCTACGTAATTGTCTTATCGCCATTAATATTGCGGCCGTAATTATGCTTGCATACAGCGGAATAGATGGGCTATTAGCATACGCACTTTGGGCAATAGTTGCCGCCTCAGTTCTGTTTAGCAGCCTTATTGGTAGAGCGTTGTTCTATGTACTTGTTATTCCAACCACAATGCCTGGTGCATTTTTCTGGAAGAACAAAGCCTTCGAACAACACGCACGTGACATTGGTTTGGCTAATCGTCCGCAAACCGGCGTAGCACCTGACCTACACTAAAATCCAATAAATAAAAGCCACAATTTTCTCAATGAATTGTGGCTTTTATTTATTTATCTATCAGTTTCTCCCAACTCATACTTTCTCTTTTTATAACATTAACAATACCCTACGCCCCCTCAAAAAAAACCACTCCAGAAACCAAGCGAAATACAACCCCTGTTTTTAGATCAATCTCGACCGCTCCCTGCCGGGATAGAAAAAATGATCATATCGCCTTGTATTTCTCCCACTCCCAGTTATTTTTAGACATAGGTTATGTGTAATAACACGGACATAATTCTAACAACAGTATGTATGGCATGTATCCACGTATAAGACCTAACTCTTTTATCTGTGGCCTTCATGTATAAAAAGGGAGTCACCGATGCCAAAGAACATCAATGAAGTACACGCTACGATCGATCTTGCATCTCAATCGCTGGGGTATCGCTCAGCAAGCATAGCGGAGCAAATGCTCTACTATTTTTTACAACATTCGAAAGACGATATCTCCATGCAAGAAGTCGAAGCTTTTAGTGCAGACCACCATATCAATGTTAACGACTGTTTCTCTGTAATGTCTTGGTTGCAAAACGCAAACGTGGTCGAAAAAAAGCTCTATGACAAGCATACAGGCAAGCAAGTATCACTACCTTCAGAACACAGCTCTGCAAACACCCCCTCTGCACCCAATAACGTTAGCGTGAAATGGGCGCTTAGCTCTGCATTTTAATGAAAAAAGGGCCAGGTTTCTGGCCCTTTTCCATGTCGCCTAGCCCCCCCCTCTCCAATTTTGTGACTTATTCACACTCCGAGCCCTGCCCCTTGACCCTACAGTACATTTATTAGACCATGATAAAATTAAGCAAACCGCTGATTTGCTGTTATTATTTTTATAGGGTATTTGTTTTCCCTTTGCACGATAGGTAATCATGGCCAACACAGGACATAACATTGACGACGCTACATTGGTACAATCTGTGGCGATGCAATTAACTTTGCGTTCTCTCGACGAGGGGACGGAATACCCCTTGAGCGGCAAGGAGATACTCATTGGCCGAGAAGTAGAGTGCCAGATTCCCCTTAGAGCGGGCCACGTATCTAGATACCACGCAAAGATAACCCTAACCAACCACACCGCTTATATTGAAGACTTGCAGTCAACCAATGGTACCTTTATCAATGGTAAACGAGTGGTGGGTCGTCAAACGATTGGTATTGGCGATGACATTCGGTTTCATGACCAGCAATTTCGCTTGGCTTCAGCTGAGTCCGGCGATGCTGACGCGACACTACTCACAAGTTTTGAACAAGTCGGGGAAAATACCCAGCCACAAATAACCCAACCCGCCGCTACTGCAGAATCAAAAACAATAGAGGCGCCTGCTCAGCCAGATATATCCCCATCCCGACCTCAGGAGGAGCGACGTGCCATTAATCGCCCAGTGCTGAAAAATGTTGGTGAGGATGAAGGGGACAAAACCAGCTTGCTTAGCATGCATGAGTTACAATCTCTTGCAGAACGCAGTCGAAAGTCTCAAGCCAGCGTATCCATCGGGAATGGCCCACGGTTTGTGATACTAACGGCACCTATCAGAGGGAAAGTATTCCCACTCATGCAGGATGCCCCTATCGGGCGCCAGTGGGATATAGGTAGAAGCCAAGATGTTGAAATATCCCTAGAAGACAAGACGATTTCCCATCACCATGCAAAAGTCATCAACACGCCGAATGGATGGCTCATTAGCACTGCTAGCGCCAAGAATGGCGTTATGGTGAATGGCTTATCCGTCACTCGCGCATTCCTCAGCCATAACGACAGAGTACGACTGGGCCGTATAGAATTAGCGTTTATGACAGATGAAGGTGAACCGCCTGCCGAATCAATCTATGACTTGCCGCAAGAAGAAGGTTACAACAAAGGCCTTATTGTAACCGTGGGAATTTCAGTTCTTGTCGCGGTGACACTTGTTATTGCTCTAGCGATACAATAGCTAGAGCAATAATCTCGCTTAGTACCACATCGAAAAAAACAACCGAATAACATCAGCTTCGATACTATATGTTGATTCGTTGCCTGCTGTTGCAGTTTGATATTTAACACTCTCACGAGCATCTCTAAAGTCGTCGTAGACAAACTCGATACGATCATACAAGAGAGAAACAGACATCTTTTCCATAAAGCCCCAACCTTCCGGCTCATACTCAAACGTCACCCCCACTCCAATGGTAGTATCTTTATACGTACTCAGCTCTTTATCCCTGGCCTTAAAGTTCTGCGTGTTATTTTCATCAAATAGATCGCTATAAAAATCCGCCTTGGTTTGAGAATACCAACGGTGATGAATATCAAACACCCAGTGTTCACCCCAGGGGTGAGTGTAATTAATGTCAAAATTCCAAGCATCAATACCCCAAGAATCTTGATATATACGGTACTCAAAACCCAGTGCCGCACGGTAAGGCAAAAAATGTTTAAAGCGAGCCGCAATCGCATCACTGGTTCGCGTTTCTGGGTATATTTCATCAGCGAAATCCCTCGACGCACCATTCAAAAAGCTGTATTGACGGTATGGGTTACGTAAAAGGCCGTCGTCAACGTCTGTCTGCGCAACAATATTCACAATCCAGCTCTTAGAGATCACCTGAGAAATCGACAGAATATACTTCTGATGGCCCGCGTCCTGTGTACCGAAATCTGCGTCTGCTGTTTTACTGACTTCATCCCAACCTTGAGCGTATGACAAACTGACATTCGTTAGATCACCGAAAAAGTCCTGACTTATGGAGCCGTAAGCAGTGTTTGCTTCGTAGTCATTCTCAGAACTGTTGGTAAAGCCAACGCTCATAATGGTTTTATTAAACAGGTAATCCAGGCCCAAAGAGTACTCAGTACGCTCTTCTTTATATTCGCTCGCCAACACCTCTACATCAATGGACGCCCCCGAGATGTTATCCACATAATAATTGGCGGAGACCGAAAATTTGTCCAAAAAGCTCTTTCGAACTAAAACAGACGGCCCTTCAATAGTCACCCCGCCACCATCATAGGAGTGAAACATGACATCAGCCCTATCTTCCGGCAATACCGCTGCCTTCAAGGTACTAAACGTACCTGTTAACGAAATCAACAAAACACAAACAATACGAAACACGTAACAACTACCCGATTGGTTTAACATTAATTACACCCACAGCCGCCGCCAGCGCCACCTTCTGCACCTTTTGCCCCTTCCCGGGCTTGATAAACATGGTGCATATAGGTTTCGGCTACAGGATCTCGGCCAAAGCGCATGATAGGGTCTGCCAGATTGGTCCTCTCATAGGGCTTCACCCATGGCTTAATGGTACATCCAGCGGTTAGCGTAGATGACAGTAGTACAACAACGAGGATTCCCCATGAACACACCCTAGTCATGATCATTCCCTCAATAATGCGCGAATCTGGCGCTCATAATCCACTTCAAACCCAGGTTTATAGCCTCGGTGCAAAAAGCGCTTATTACCCTTACGGTCAACCATTACCGTCGTTGGCATAGAATCCAACTGATATATCTCACTTACTTTATTCTTGCTATCAAATACCACCGGAAAAGAAACCGGGATCTCTTTTAATAGATTTTTAGCATCAGCCACATCTTCATCAATATTAACCCCCAGTACCGTAAAGCCAATTTTCTTAAAGCGTTTTTGTAAATCATCAAGCAAGGGCATCTCTTGTCGACAAGGCCCACACCATGACGCCCAGAAGTTCACCATCACAACTTCGCCGCGAAAATCAGATAATTTAAGCGTTTTATTCAGATTACTCGGCAAACTGAAATCTGCCGCTTTACCGCTAAGCTCGATGTCTTTCGCCTGCGCCGCGCTGCCCATCAACAACCCCAGTGACAGTGAACAAGCAACTACCGCTCGAAAGAAGCGGGATTTATTGATAGATGTAGATTGATTATTAGACATATTCAGCACCTCAAAAGAAGAATGTTACGCCAGTATGGAAGTCGAAATTTTGCGATTTTTTCGTTGCTTGGGATACTTCTCGTGAAAAAATGTGATCCCTAAAGTCGATGTGATAGGCAAGCCAATCCGTAATTATAAAGCGATACCCAACACCAAAATTAACCGTGAACTCATCCTTACCATTAAACTGGGTCACACCTGCGCCACCAATAACATATAACGCCGAATTAAATGCCCAGTCCTCACCGATAAAAACTTCCCCAGGAAACAGGTTAAAACCTAATGACAAATTGTACATAACCAACTTGTCATCGGTGAAGCTGTTCACATTAGTCACATTAGACGCCGAGCTTGTCTCTTCTAAAGTACCAACTGCGTAGTTCGCCTCTATAAACAGATCTTCCGTCGCATGGAAGGTCAGGCTTGTTCCAACCAACGTTATCGCTGTCAACTCTTCCACTGACAACTGGCCAATATAAATTCCAACCTCAAAATTCTCCGTATCAATATCAGCTTCTTTCAAATCTTCCCGCATCACAAACGGCTCAATGATAGGCGCAGAGTTTATCGATTCAACGCTATTGTCTGCACTATTGTCTGCACTATTCTCGGCGTAACCTGTTGCCGCACCAAACACTAGCAAACAGGCAACTGCCTTTAGAAAAATACGGCTAATCCAGCTTTCCATTCTTCAATCTCTCGGTTACTTTCATTATCAGTTAATCTCACACTGTTTCGATATTCGACTCTCAGCATAAATTGGCGGCTAAAATGAATCTTCACCCCACCCCCAACGCCGACGAGTTTATCTTTCTCATCTCCAGAGTCATCATTAATTGCAGTGTCTTTTTTCTCCACTGTTAGCTCCCCAACAGCAAGCAAAGCATAGGGCGATACTTTCCATAGCGGAAACGGTTGGTTGAGTACACTGAGTGAATACACCGTGCTAGTAAACTCATCACCAATGACAGTGCCGGCCTCAAGCTCAAGAGATAGATTCTCCGTAAGCGACTTACCCACGAAGGCAGAGACAATGGTTCCTCCGGCATAATCGCCAGCCATTACACCCACTTCGCCAATACGGCTGGAGAAATCATCAAAACTCGGATCTTTTAATTCTACAACGTCGTCTTGGGAGTTTAGCGTTCGAATCAACTGGCGTTTATGTACCCAACCCTCAACCCCTCGTGGGGTCTTGATCTTAAACCAATCGGTTTTTCGAATAATGATCTCTATCCAATCCCCTCTTTCACTTACGTAAAAGATAGGATAACCCCGACCAGGGCCAGTACGTACGTCAATATAGGGGTCAGCTATTTTTGTCGCCGCGGCAATACCCTCGGCACGCGCCTGATTGAATAATAAGCAGGAACAAATAACAAAAAACGCTAGGAATAATCTAAGTGAACTCAATATAGGCTGCAAAATAAGTAGACTTCTAAAATAGTGGCAAGGGAGATATTTTATTAATTATTGTTAGTCCCTACGCATGGTACGACCATACCCAGGGACTGGCAAGTGAAATCAATACCCGCTTAGGTGTTAACCCTAATCCGAAGGTGCATCAAACGGATTGTTGAAATATTGCCCCCCCATATCCATCCACTCACGTAGTAATTTCAACTCTGTTCCCGTTAACCAATCCCGATGGTCGAGCTCAGGATTGGTGGCAAAATCCGCATTAGGGGCGCTTTCCATCTTGGTGAAGAAACTTCTCGCCACATTGTAGGAGGCAGCAAGGGGGTCAACAGTATAATAGGCAGCACAAGGGTCATTATTCAGCCCCCTCTGAATCATTGATACACGGGTACCTCCTGCATTACCGGCGGTCAGCGAACCGCGTAACAGCAATGCTCGAGCGGCAGTCGCGTCGTCTTGTTCACAAACGTCAGTAAACACCGGAGCACCATCCTCATCAAAAATAGGTGCACCGTCACCATCCACTGCCTGAATTGGGCTAAACACAATATCATCAGATATTTGAGCCATTAGCGCACCCCCAGCAACAACGCCACGGGGATGATTTGCTCGAAGGAAGTCGTACGCTTCATATCGATCATTGTTGTTATTAACACTCAAGACCGCTGCTATATCACCATCATCCCCAAGATAGAGCTGCTGAATCGGAGGCGAATTATCATCCGGTATTTCTAGATCATGGGAATTGCCGGCTGTCCTCGGGTCATCGGCATTAGCTGGATCCGGCTGATGGTTGTGGCAGCTAACACAGGTGTGATCTTCCAACACCACCGCAGAGTCCATAGGATCCAATACTAATCGAGGCTTACTCCAGATAGGGTGGATATGGGTCTCATAATTAATAATCATCCGGCAATTAGAACGCCACTCATCTACACAAGATTGGAAGTTTACTGGCGGCAAGTAACTAATATCTTCAGCATCAAATGACGCCACCATATCACTTAAGGTATAACTAAAGCCTGTGACTTTACTACCAGGCTCTCCCCACACATCATCAAACACGAAATCTGCAGACAGCGTAGTGTAGGTATTATCCAAACGCGCACGGGTTTGCGCCATGGTTTCAGCAAATTCAGTTGCCATCGCTGGATCGGTATTTGGATAACCACTCGCGGGAGCTCCGGTATTGACGGTATCAAGCGCGCCAGAGCGACCATGAGCGACTGCATCACCATTATTATGGCAACCGGTACAAGTTAGTGTTTCGCCGGGTCTTACATGAACCCAGTTATCATGTCTCGCACTTCTTCCACCAAAGCTGATGCGAACTCCTTGTGCATCAACCATGCTAAATGAAAATGCAACATCTGCCGGAACACGCGTCATGACAGAACCATCAGGCTCAATCTCTGCGTAGCCCAATATTTCTTTCATCCCTGAGCCATCACCCTGTAAAAAGTCATTGTCGACTTCTCGGGTATTTTCGTCCCATTGCGGTACACGGCGGGATATTCGTAAGAAACGTGCGGGACGCTCATCAACGCCAACAATAGTTGGATCCTTCATATCCGCCAGTGTTGTTGCAGCAGCTGCGCCTCCACCAAAAGTACCATCAAGATTATAAACACTCCGAATATGTAACAACCCCCAGCCATCAGCGACCAAGTCAGCATCCCCAGTATCTACCGTCTCTGCAATAAAGCTCGGCGAGGTCGATGCTTTTACGACAACAAGGTCCTTGTAATACACCCCCTCTTCTGGATTATCTAACAATACAGATCGTGTATTATTAGCAGGGTCTTCCATAAATAGCTGATAACGTAGATCCGCTTGAACGACATTGTCACCACTCAAATTATCATTGGTACACACTTGCAGCTCACCACCAACCAGCACATGACACAGATTTAGACTAATAACATTGCGCCCGGTGCCATCATCTGTTGGTACCGCGCTACTGAGGCGCCCAGCAATATTCGGCACAGAAGGCAAAGTCTGGTTATACCCCAAATAGCCTAATTCAACCGCCGTGCCACCACCACCCGGCACCGCAACGGTCTCATCGATATAGTTTTCCACGTTCAAAATCGCATACTGAGGATAAGACTGGTCCACTTCATTATCAAATTTCAGCTCCACCAGTATTCGTCCGTCAGCAAGTTCTTTTGGCCGCGCGTAACGGGTTGCGGGGTCTGCTTCCGCATCCACTTTTAAACCCACATTGGGGCTGTTATGGCCAAATAATAGTTCTACGCCGCTACCGTCTGGGTTCATCCGATAAACGCTGACCGCGTCTGCATCATTTTTATCCCAACGACTAAAGAGCACTCGTCCATCCGCCATCATGGAGGGGTTAAAATCATGACTTTGGTTAAACGTTACCTGCTTTGCAAAATCGATATTTCGACTGGTTCCCAGGATATGTAAATTAAAGGTTCTTTCACCTTCGTCATCGTCATTAACATCATCAGGTAAATGACGGTATTGTACTTTCCCTTCATCACCCAATGTTCTCATGGTCGTTTCTTGGCGCGAGGAAGAAAATAGAATTCGATTATCTGACAAATAGACTGGGTCAATATCGTGAATATGGTTAACCGAATCACCGGTAGTAATCTGCACTAAACTTTGCGTATCGACAGCGTATTCCCATAATCCCCACGCAGGTTGTACAGGGTCATCTTCCCCTTCTTCTGTTGCTAATGGTAATAGAGGCCCACGCATTGCAAATAATAACGATGAGGCGTCATAATTAACGGTCAACTGTCGAATGTCATAATCACCCGTTGCAGGAGTAATGCGATGCTCACCTGCGGTATTACGAATAAATACTCCCGCACTGCCTTCTCGGAATGATTCAAAATCCATCAGCGATTCTGTGGGAGCGGACAATTCTGGATTCGTTGGTAACGTGCGTTTAATATAAGCAATCGCTATATCAGCACCACCGGCACCACTGCCTTCTTCATCAATTCCGGGACCTCCTCCACCACACGCGGCCAACCATGCAATGGCAGGTAACAGAACTGTAAATTTCATATACAACGACTTCAACATGGGCCTTTTCTCTTTTTTTGCAACACAGGTCTGATTATCCCTTTAAATTGCCTGTCTATTCTGTGGTCACAATCACGAAACCATTATTTAGCAATTGGTAGACTAGTACTCAATGTCATGACGCTTCGTGTGCATTACGTTGAGTACAGCAAATTACGATGAAACTTCAATAATTAACTCCTTCATTGTTTTTGCAATGGGCTTGTGAGAGAGGCTCCTCAACCAAAACCTTACGTTAGTTCTAATAACAATGAATGTTAGACTGAACTGATGTAAACAATAGGCATTCGTGACTCTACAAAAAGCAACCTTTGACCCAGGCTTAATCAATAGGTTTAGCAATAAATGCAGGACTCTAATTATGAGCATGCCCTTAACTTTTAAGACCTTTGCCGCTATCGGACTACTATCCGCATTAGCGACACCCCCACTCGCAATGGCGGGCCCATCAGAACAAGCAAAACGTATACACGATAGAATCGCAGGTGTTCCCCCTACAGAAGCCGAACTGGCTACTATGGTGGGGATCATTTCTGGCTCGAGTAGCGGTTTACGTGACGCAGCACTTGCTGTTCCGTTAACCAATAAGAATTTCTATAACGTTACGCTTAAGAATATGTATACGCCGTGGACTAACGAGGAGCAAACGGTGTTTGCGCCGTTAAACGATTTCACCGCCACAATGATCGGCATGATCCGTGACGACAGGGATTTTCGGGGAGTACTTTCCGAAGACATTATTTATCGCGGCATCGACCCCGCCGATGGACTTCCAGCTTATTCCAATGACGATAATGCACATTACGAAGCGCTAGAAAGCCAAGGTATCGATCTCTCCGATGAAGCTAAGTTTGCTTCCACAACACAATCGAGCGTTACCGGTTTGCCGTCAAACGCAACCTCGGGTGTATTAACAACTCGTGCCGCGGCCAAAGCCTTTTTTGTCGCCGGCACCAATAGAGCTATGTTTCGTTTTACTGTACTGAATTTCCTCTGCAACGATATGGAGCAGCTAAAGGATACCACTCGCCCACCCAGCCGCATCCGTCAAGACGTCTCGCGAAGCCCAGGTGGTGATAGCCGACTCTTTATGAACGGTTGCTTAGGTTGTCACTCGGGCATGGACCCCATGGCACAAGCCTATGCCTATTACGAATGGACAGGAGAAGAAGGTACTGAAGAGGGTCATCTCGAATACACCCAAGATTCAGTGCAAGCTAAATACCATATCAATGCTAATAACTTCCCCTACGGCTATATTACTCCCAACAATAATTGGACCAATTTTTGGCGCGAAGGCCCCAATGGCTGGGTTGGTTGGGACCCCGATTTACCAGGTGAAGGTGTTGGTGCGAGTAGCATGAATACTGAGCTTGCGCACTCAGATGCATTTGCTCAATGCCAGGTAAAGAAAGTATTCAAGACTGTCTGCTTACGAGAACCGACAACTACCGACGATTTTACCCAGTTTGATACCTTCGTCGACAGTTTTAAGACAAGTCATAATATTAAAAATGTATTCGCAGATTCTGCGCAGTACTGTATGGATGAGGAGTAGGCTAATGATGATTACTCTACACAATAACCCAGCATTATCCTCGCTACTGCGTTCTTTGACGATCGTGGTATTCAGTCTCTTTCTTGCCGCCTGTGGTAGCGGTGGTACTGGAGAAGACACAACCGAAGGTGACGGTGGCTCTAACAACGGGTCCACTGGTCAGGAAGATGAACTCTCATCGCTCCAACAATACAATACATCAGAATCAAAACCGCAGCCCGCGAATGACGATGTTAGAGCCTTTATGAATAACGTATGGGCCAATGTTGTCGATGAAGATCGGTGTGGAAGCTGTCATAGCCCCGGTGTAGGTAACTCGCCGATGTTTGCCCGCGACGACGATGTCAACCTTGCTTACAATGCAGCCCTAGGGGTAAGAAACCTTGAATCCCCCAGTAGCTCTCTAATGGTTACACAAGTCCAAAGTGGGCATAACTGTTGGACCGACTCTCCTGACGACTGTGCCGCAGATATGACACAATGGATTACCAACTGGGCTACTGCCAGTAACGGATCCGTTAGTAACGTTGTGCAGCTTGTCGCCCCGGAAGTTCACGAAGTCGACGATGCAAAAATACTGCCTACCGATTCTATTCCCACTGGCTATTCGACGCTACACACGTTATTAACCGATAACTGTGCTGGCTGTCATATAGAAACCGCAGATGATGCACAGTCACCATTTTTTGCCGTAGCATCAGAAGCAGATTCCTACGATGCCATAAGAAGCAAAATCGACTTAGAAGATGAAGACCGTAGCCTCAACGCAGCCCTATCAAGAATCGTGGTTCGTTTGCGCAGTGAGAGTCATAATTGCTGGTCCGCCAGCTGTACTTCAGATGCAACCGACTTGTTGAATGCAATTAAGACAATTGCCACAGGTATCGTCGCACAAGAGGTAGACCCAGCCCTTGAAATCAGTAAAGGTGTACAACTTGGTGTTGATGGTTTGCCTGCTAATACGGGCGGCCGCCATGAAACAGCAATGATTGCACGCTGGGAATTTAAAGAAGGCTCTGGATCATCCTCTAGAGACACCAGCGGTATTGAACCACTGATGGATTTGCAATTTGCTGGCGATGTCAGCTGGGTTGGAGGCTGGGGAATCAACCTCGCCGGAGGCCGAGCCCAAGCAACGACGAGCAGCAGTAGCAAACTCTATAACAAGATCGCAGATACAGCCCAATACAGTATCGAAGCTTGGCTAGCGCCAAACAATGTCACTCAAGAAGGTCCAGCGCGTATTATCAGCTATTCTGCGGGTGATGATAATGCCAACTTCTTATTGGGCCAAACCCAATATAATTATGACTTCCTCCATCGTAGTGAAAATAGCAATGAAACTGGTAGCCCTGCGCTCTCAACAGCGGATGCCGATGAGCGCTTACAAGCCACTCTTCAGCATATCGTTGTCACCTACGATCAAACCAATGGCAGAAGAATTTATGTTAATGGTGAATACACCACCGATGTAGATCCTGCACCTGGTACCTCAATTAACGACTGGAGCAACAGCTATCAGTTTATTCTAGGTACCGCCGATGTGGATTTCACGTGGTTGGGTGTTGTGAGGATGGTTACTATTCATAATCAAGCCTTGTCTCAGGAGGAGATTACGCAGAACTTTGAAGCCGGTGTGGGACAAAAATTCTTGCTGCTCTTCAATGTTACCGACCTAGTGGGTTTAGATGATTGTTGGGATAGCTTTGTTGTCTTTGAGGCGGCAGAATATGATAGTTATAGCTACCTATTTAACCAACCTTACTTCGCACGTTTGTACGAACAAAAGGCGGCAGGGGCTGGTGTAGCAGAAGCTTGTACGGCAGAAACAGCGCCTACGCCCAGTACTTTTTCTTTCAGTTTAAAAGATATGCGACTTGGCATTAATGGAGAAGTGGCAGCAACAGGCCAAGGCTTCCAGAAACTGGACACTACCGTCACCGCTGATCGCCAAATTCTATCGAATATTGGTACGATCATTAATCAGCAGAACGGGCCTGATTCGGATCAATTCTTCTTAGCATTTGGTGAGCTAGCAGGTAATCCAGGGGTTTACACTGACCCTACATCTCTCACGCTTGCTGACCCTATTGCTAGCACGATAAGCGAACTATCAGGAGTACGTACATTTGAAGAAATCAATGCATCATTGGAAACAATGACAACCGTTCCCTCTACGACCAGCTCTATTGCTGCACTCTATGACACGGTGAAACAACAACTACCCGTTGATGAGGCAATTACGGACTTTGTTGCTGCTCAACAAATGGCAATTGCACAATTAGCCATGCTGTACTGCAGTGAATTAGTCGATGACACCGCTAAACGCGACGCCTATTTCCCCGCATTTAACTTTAACGAAACGCCAGACGATGCATTTGATAGCACAGCAAAACGGGACGCTATATATGTGCCCCTTTTGAATCATATGTCTGATACAAGCGACGACACGAACCTCACCGCAGCAGATCTATCAACCTCTTTGGGAGAACTATTGGATGGCGTCACTGGTCGTAGTGGACTAATCGACTGCAGCAGCGACTGCAGTACCACGCGAACAGAAACTATCGTCAAAGCTATGTGTGCATCGACCGCTGCTAGCGCTGCGATGCTAATCCAATAATTGAGCGACTGAGAAATATTGAGGCAATTAAGATGAAAAAAACTAATCAACCTTTATCACCAGACGCTCCATTGTTCCACCCAGATCATAGACGTCCTCGCACCCGTCGAGAGTTTATCAGTCAGGGCTTTATGGCTGGTGCCGGAACTGTAATTGGCGCGTCGACATTAAATATGTTCACCCCGGAAAATGTTATTGCACAATTGGCCAACGACCTCGAAGCCGACACCACTGGCCTGTGTAATATCCAGGATGGTACGGGCAAGATCCCCTTTATCTGTTTTGATTTAGCCGGAGGAGCCAATATTTCAGGCTCTAACGTACTCATCGGCAAGCAGGGCGGACAACTCGACCTACTTAATACTTCGGGTTATAGCCGTCATGGCCTGCCAGGGGACCGTATTCCTGGCCTACCCGATGCCATTAACAACTCAACCGATTCTATCGATCAATCGTTGGGATTAGCGTTTCATTCAGACAGTGGCTTTCTACGAGGCATTAATCAGAGCTTGACTGCTGGCACTGCAGACAATGTTAACGGCGCGGTTATCCCCTCTCGATCAGATAATGATACGGGTAACAACCCACACAACCCAATGTACGGTATTGGGGTGGCGGGGGCTCGGGGGTCACTATTAGCTAACATCGGCTCCCGAAGCAGCGAGTCTGGGGGGAACTCCATGGCTCCCAGCAAGATGATTGAATTGGCGGCAAACCTGGAGGTACCTGTATTACGCCCAACCAAAATTGACCGACCTTCTGACGCGACAGGCCTAGTGGATACCGGCCAATTAACCGAACTTCTTGGTGGCGATGCCGTTGCGGTAATGGAAAGCATCACCCGTTTAAGTAAGGCCAAGTTAGACGGCCTCTATAATTACAATCCGGCGTCACGGTTGATTACCAGCGAATCCCAATCAAAAGTCTACTGTAGCTACCTGAAAAGTGCCGTTGTTGCTGATGACTTCCAAGACGGCCCATCTGTACTGGACCCCTCACAAGATGAGCGTATCGTGGGTGACAGCGGTATATTCAGTCAAGCCGAATGGGATAGCGATAGCGAATTTAGAAAAACCGGCTCGGTCATGAAGTTAGTCATCGACGGCCGGGCTGGTGCAGGCACCGTGACAATGGGCGGATACGACTACCACACCGGGGAGCGTGCCACTGGAGAGATTCGAGATGAACGCGCCGGACGCTGTATGGGGGCCTGTTTGGAGTACGCTCGTCAAGCGGGTAAACCATTGATGATGTATGTTTACTCCGATGGTTCACTATCGAGTAATGGCACCATCGACACCTCAGATGCTGGGCGTAACAAAGGCGTCTGGACCGGCGATAACTCATCAACCGGAGGCGCATTTTTCCTCGTCTATAACCCGAACGGCAAACCTGTACCAAGGCAAGCAGATCCCAACGGTACGCTACAAAACTTACAAATCGGATATATGGATGCCAACGGTGCGGTACAAACCAGCTCCAGTGTTGCAGCCAATAACGTAAACCTGTTATCTCAAACCATTGTGCTGAACTACATGGCATTACACGGTGAAGAAGGTAATTTCTTTGATTCTGCCTATTTTGGTAATGACAGCAGCATCTCAGATTTAGGTTCCAGCGCCGTCATTGATGACTTAGCTGTTTTTGAATCTATCATTACCTAAATGCCCATAAAGGCGGCTCCTCTGAGAGCCGCCTATCGCTTGACCTAACATTATGACCATTTTGTCGTATTTGGAACCGCCAGCTGACTTTTTAAGCTCTGGTGCATCTAGCCACATCGCTCTACTATGCTCTTTACCTCAACACTAACAGCATAGGAACCCCTCCATGGTCATCTTTAATCTTTACGTTATTTGCTGTGTGCTCTTGCTTACTATCCTAGCAATGAACGTCTCACGTGTGCGTATGACAGAAAAAATAGGTAATGGGGACGGTGGTAGTAAAACCTTACGTGCAGCAATACGATCCCATGGTAACGCATTGGAATTTGTTATACCTTTTGCCCTCCTCGTGCTCGCCTTAGATCTTGGTGACACAGACAAAGGGCTAGTGGCATTTCTTGCCTTCAATTTTATACTCGTACGTATTGCCCATGCCTGGAGCATGATTGGCTTACTCTTCAAGCTACGTCAGGTCACTGCCGCCGTCACCTACTTGCTTATGGTACTAGGCTGCGGCGTACTTGCTCGGCAATTGATTGGCTAGCGTTCTAATACAGAAATTATTATTAAAAACGCGACAAAACCGTCGGAACGGCAAGTATTACACCCACTCACAATTAGTCAACATTGTTGTCCTTGATCAGGGGCCATGCTATGTTGAGATTTTCTCCCGACGGAAAATCTCAACATGCCACACTCCTCTACCTTCAAAGCATCATTAACTTCCAGCGTTCGGCGATACCTTCACCCCACAGCATCTATTCGTGATCTACAACCCCTTACTGCCGGTTCATCCGCTGACACGTGGAAATTTGACGTCATCACTGAGCAGGGGGAACAACCGCTCATTTTGCGGCGACTTGCCCTGGATGAGAACATTTCAACCGCCGTCTCCAAAAAGACCGAAGCATTAGTGCAGCAAGCAGCGGTGGCTAACGGTGTTATCGCACCAAGAGTGCGTTTCATTTTGGAGGAGATCGATCAGCTTGGACATGGCTATGTAATGGATCGAATCGAGGGCGAGAGTATTCCTCAGAAAATCCTAAAACAAGATACCTTTTCGGTGGCACGAGAACATATGACCGCGCAGTGTGGCACGTTACTAGCACGCATCCATACAACACCGCTTGATACCCTGCCCCCTTTGCCTAACCTTACCGCCACAGCTCAGGTAGAAGAGCTCTTTAATCTCTACCGTTCTTATGAGCAATACCAACCTGTCTTTGACGTCGCCTTTTGCTGGTTAAGAGAGCACATTCCCCGCTCGGTCACTCCCGCCCTGGTTCACGGTGATTTCCGACATGGGAATTTCATGGTGGATAGACAAGGTATTTGCGGAATACTTGATTGGGAGCTCACGCATATAGGTGACCCAATGGAAGATATCGGCTGGTTATGTGTCAATTCCTGGCGCTTTGGCAACCCCCACAATCCCATAGGTGGGTTCGGTAAAAGAGACGAGTTCTACCAAACCTACCGGAAACAAAACGACGTTGAGATAGATGAGGCGGCCATTCACTTTTGGGAGATATTTGGCACGTTAAAATGGGGCGTTATTTGTCTTTTCCAGTGCTTTAGTCACCTTACCGGAAAAATACGTTCCATGGAACGCGCGGCAATCGGCAGGCGTGTATCCGAAACAGAAATTGACTTACTTCAGCTAGTAAACGCTACAGGCAAAACAACCAGCAAGGATATGTCTCATGCCATTTGACCGCCCCACTACGATTGAGCTCATCCAATCGACACAAGAATACCTGCAAGACTGCATTCACGTTACGGACTCAGAAAAAGCCAATGGCGCCGCTACGCTTAACATGCGCATCGCATCGAATATTCTAAAAATCGTTGAGCGTGAACTCACCTTAGGTAATGCGTTGAATCAACAAGAAAACTTGCGTTTACAACACTTATTAGACCGACAAGGAACACTGGCAGAACTCAACCAATGGTTAACACTGGCAATACGGGAAAATCGCATCGCCTATGACGATCCAGATTTACAGCGACACTTACAACAAACAACCCTTGGGAAACTATCCGTGGACAACCCCAAATACAGCACCTACAAACAGCTGTATAACGCACAAGAAGATGCGACAAAGATATAGTCACCTATCGTTGACTATATCTGAAAACAGCGTAGCATTAACTTCATCAATCATGAATCGTAGCCGATGGAGTCAGTCTTATCATGACAGAGCTCGTTAGAGAATTACTCACGCCTTATTATATTTACATTAAATTTATTCATTTGTTCTTTGTGATGATGTGGTCTTGGAGCACAACTGTCGCTTACCTATGGTTTGCAAAAGCGGCGTATCTAAAATGGAAAAAACATCCAGAGAACGAAGAACTTGTAAGACGTAGAAATTGGGCATTTGAGCAATTTGACCGTGGCGCGGTAATTGAACATACCGCATTCCCGATCATCATGATCACTGGGCCATTACTTTACTGGTTAGGGAATTGGAACATGGACGCCAATTGGCTAATGGTAAAACTGAGCATCGTTTTACTGCTGTTTATTCCGATAGAAATTGCGGACTATTACTTATCACATTTCGGCGGTAACAAATACACCATAAGAAAAAGCAATCAACCTGAAAAATATGAGCGCTTTATCCATATTCATTGGCGATTCTTTCAACTAACCACTCCTGTCATTCAATACTCGGTACCCACTGTCTTATTTCTTGCGATAGTAAAACCGTTCTAATACTTGTCTAAAGGTTCGCCCCAATCGCGGCCCAATAGATTTCTTAATTCATTGCCTGCATTGGCTCCAATGCGGGCATTCATTTCCTTTTCAATCCTGACCAGTGCCTTCAACGCATACTCAGCAATTTGTTTGCCCTTTGCAGAGGGCGTCACGATCTTCGCACGTTTATCCGTAGGATCGGTAGACAGCTTTAACAACCCAAGACTAACCAATTCATTTACCGAGCGATTGACTGCCTGCTTACTCACCCCCATATGCTTGGCAATATCGACTGTTCTATTTCGCCCCTGGCTTAGATGGACAAATATTACCGACTGAGAGCGTGTCACTGGCGGCCAGCCTTTTTCATCAATCAGGTTCTGTAAACTCTCATCAAACCAATAATAGGCATTCAGCAGCAGCTCCATCATGTTGTACCCACTGCCTTCTAACCACTGGTCATATTCCTTATCGATGCCGGTGGCTCCATTTGCTTTCGAAGATGCTTGTTTACTCATAATTTTACAATTCTACCGCGGATGAATGAGCACGATTTTAAGTCAATTTCCGGTCAATTAATAGAATTTGCCACTTCATTACCTATACACAGAGCAAATAAACTATGTTAACGTGAACAACTAGTCATCAATGTTGACCTTATATAAATATTACACGAGAATACGTCATGGACCTAGGTAACAACACCAATATTCGCCTCAATCCGCATGATGAATATATGCATCCTATTGAAGATGTCAGTAATTTCAATGAAAGCATGTATATCAATTGTTTTGACCACGAAACAAAAATGGGAGGCTGGTTTCGTGTCGGTAACCGTCCCAATGAGGGGCATGCTGAAATGTCCTGTTGCGTTTATCTGCCAGACGGACGCGTTGGGTTTATGTTTCAGCGTCCAACATTAACCCATAACGAGGCTCTTGACAGCGGAGGGATGAAATTTTCGGTTATATCCCCGTTCAAACACCTTAGAGTGACTTATGAAGGTGAGCTGTGCGTTTTGAACACCCCCCAGGATATGGATAACCCCAAACAAGCGTTCTCCGCAAATCCCAAAGTAAATACAAAAATATCCATCGATTTTTTTAATATCGCCCCCGTCTATGGCGGAGAAATGGTGGATGATAACGGTAAGCCTATCGAAGAAGCCCCCGAAGAATCTTTTGCCCGTGCTCACTATGAGCAGCATATGAAAGCCGAAGGTGTTATTCAAATAGGTGCCGAGCATTACCCTATTAATGGGTTGGGTATGCGCGATCATTCCTGGGGGCCTCGATACTGGCAAAACCTTTATTGGTACCGTTGGCTACCCATGTGTTTCTCAGAAGATTTTGCGATGAATATCTCCGTCGTCACCATGGCAACAGGCAAGCAATATGTGTGGGGCATGGTGTTACGCATGGACGAATATGGTGACAAAGATTATGTACTTATCGAAGATGCCACTATCACCTCAACTCTCGATGCCCAGAATCAAGCAATCGGCCAAGAAATATGGCTAAAGACTCACGAGCGGGAATATACGGTGAGTGGTAAATCTCTGTCTCTTATCCCCTTGCGTAACCGACGCACATTACCCGATGGTAACTTTCTCAACACACGTATCACGGAAGCCATGAGTGTATTTCATTGCGATGGTCAACAAGGTTACGGCATGTCTGAGTACTTGGATCAGATGGTCGACGGCAAACCCGTCGGCATTACCTGCTAAGTCACTAACCTTCAGTGCTGCCTCCCATGAACGGTGATGGCAGCCCCCCTTTTCAACCACTAAAATTTCGACTGATAACTTAAGGCAAAGATAATCGCTGTAACGTCAGAATCGTAATCCGTGCCCATATAAGGATTATAGATAAACAAGTACTGATTCAAACTGTTAGACGTATCACTCTTTCCCGCGGCGGTTGAGCGTGTTGCACTAAAATAGGCAAGTGACAGATCCAACGTCTCATTAGCATCAAACTGGTAGCTAAGACCTGTTGCATACAGTTCACCATCACCAACCGGTAGCAATACCGTATGTTTATCCTCAGGAATCGAAGAAGGCCGCGGCTCATAACCCAATCTCAGCGCCAGATTATCTGAATATTGGTATTCAATGCCAACTCCCCAATTCCACACATTTTCAAATTGCATTGGCATCCTTAACACCCGCATCTCCGCTGCCGAAGGCTGAACGATTCGTGCCAATTGCAAAAAATCCACATCCTGATCAAAGGTTATCTCTAAATCTTCCCATACCTGCCAATCCGACATCTTATAATCAACATTGACCTTAATAGCCGGTGTTAACTGAACACTAATACCCACCGCATAGTGCGCTGGAGTCGGTAATTCAACCTCTACATCGCCTTTCTCGACAGTTTCCCCATAGGGTAACGGAAACCCTAGCGCTGCTGTCAGGTCCGTTAGCACCGCTCCTGCGTTATCTTGACGTAACTGCTGCCACATACCAGACCAATTACTATCGTATGACACCTTATAACTGCCCTTCAGTGTATCAGTAGCACCGCTTTGATAAGTAAACCCCAGCGCCAACCAAGCCGTTGGCTCCCATAACACACCTAAATTAAAGGTTGTCGACAGTACTTCTTCCGCTTCTAATTCCAGCCCGGACACTTCGGTATAAGGTCCAACATGCCCACCACAAAAATTAATCGCGGGGACATCTTGTTCGCATACCGCTTTGGCAAGCCCTTCGGCAAAAACCAAACCCACGTTAGGCACCCGCAAGGTCATCCCCACACCAACCCCTTGGTACGAAAACCCCAGAGACGCCCCAACACTCAAAGTATCGGTAACTTGAACACCCACAGAAGGAGAGAAGTAAGTAATACGGGAAAAAGAGACCTCCTCCCCCAAGAATCGACCGGGATCATCCTTGTCACGATAATACCCTGCTGCGGTTGGACTATACACATTAGTAGCAAAGGTGACCTTAGAGCCCGGGGCTTGATAAGAAGCTCCCCCTAAAGGCGCAACAATAGCGGGCAACTTTACCAAGCCTTCCCCAGGTAACACAAACGCAGCCCCCGAAGTTCGACTGGTGGTATTCACCACCGGATCATCAAACGTTCCAGCGGGCACTGCGTCAGCCGCATAAGCATCACTAAAATATTGATCCACAATGGGATCGTGCTCACCAAAATCTACGCGAATATCAAAACTGCCCACAATCAATTTTATCTGCCGCTGTTCACCGCTAAGTTTTGCTAGCCCTGCCGGATTAAAATGAACCGAATCAATCCCGGGGGGATCCGCCGTCACCGCATGACCTAATGCCAGAGCCTTGGCATTTCCAACGGTCAGATTTTCAATCAATGCACCTTGTGCCTCCCTAGCATTCAAGATAGATATCACAATAACTGTAGGTATAGAATAGTGAAGACCGCGCATTCGATATTCCATCATGACGTCATCCTTTCTTATTATTGTTAGGTTGAGCAAAAAGAATTAGGAAAACAGCGCCCCGCTATGGATCGAAGCCTTGATGGTTTCGACAGCGTAGTAATTTTTCTTTCCTTTTATTCCATTTCCCTTACGGTATAATCCATCCACCAACCTAGTCAACTATGTTGACCTTACATTTTGCGCGTATTGTCTTCCTAAGAAAGGATTCCTTTGTTTTTTAGATCAATCACCTGACTTATCTCGTAATTAAGTAAACTTGTCATCACCTCATCCGTTTGCTGACCTAGTGTTGGTGGAGCAGAAAAAATATCCTCATAGGTATCCGAATATTTAATCGGGTTCCCCGGCTGGTTCACAATCTCTCCATCACTCAACTCAACTGGTACGACCATATCTCGGTAAACGATTTGAGCATCGGTTAATGCGTGAGAAAAGTCATTGACCGGAGCGGCGGGGATTCTATGCTCCCGCAGCAGCTCCAACCAATACTCACAGCTTTCCTTTTCGAAACACACTTGTACTCGATGATTAATATGATGGCGTTGATTCCAACGTTCGGGTTGCGTAGAAAATTTTTCGTCTAGCAATTCAGGATCCTCTAGCAATGCCGCTAACTTGATAAAAAATGCATCTCCCATACACGCCACAATAATATGTCGAGTTTTTGTATTAAAAGTCCCATAAGGCACATGGACAAAGTGACCGTTACCCACAGCCGGTGGCTGCACACCACTCATTAAATACATGGTGGCCATATAATTCAGCATCGATACTTGGCAGTCTTGCATCGATATATCGATATGCTGCCCCTTACCCGTTTGTGTTCTTGCGCTCAGTGCACCCAATATACCGATCGCTGCAAACATCCCGCCACCTAGATCACCAATAGGAATTCCTGATCGTAGTGGAGCGCCCCCTTCCTCTCCCGTAATAGACATACCGCCCCCCACCCCTTGCGCAACCAAATCAAATGCGGGGCGGGCTCGCTCAGGCCCCGTTTCACCGAAACCTGTAATCGAGCAGGTAATGATATTGGGGTTGCGCTGTTTGAGGGTATTAAAATCAATGCCTAATCGTGCTGGAACGCCTTCCCCAAAATTGTTTACCACCACATCGGCATGCTCAACCAACTGATAAAATATCTCCACCCCTTCGTGACTTTTTAAGTCGATCGCGATACTTTTTTTGTTGCGACACAACGTCAAAAAATACGCCCCCATACCTTGGGTCCCATAGAGTTTACTTTCTGCCAGTAATTGTCGCGTCGCCTCTCCTTTCCCTGGAGGTTCCACCTTGATCGTATTCGCACCCATGTCAGCTAGCAGCTGTGTTGCGTAAGGTCCTGATAACATGTGAGTTAAATCAAGAATTGTGATGTGTTCTAGTGCTCGCATAATATCCTCACAATAATGTGTAAATTTAAATTCTCCACTGAACCATCTTTTTTGGTCAACATAGATTGACTATTAATCTAACCAGCAATAGGATGGTATGCAAACTTAATTCTTATAAATTTACTTCGCTCAAGATACGACAAGAGTACCGAACGCTTTTTAGGGAGAACATTAATGACAGCCATAACGAATCTCACCCCACTACATCATATTCATCACATGGCTTTTCGCTGTCGTGATGCGGAACAAACACGATGGTTTTACGAAGACGTACTGGGCTTTTCCCTAAGCGCCGCCATGGTTTTCGACGAAGAACCCGGCAGCAATAAAAAGATCGACTATATGCATTTATTCTTTCAAATGGGAGACGGTAATTTTGTGGCATTCTTTGATGTGCCCGATGACGTCAATGAAAAAATGTTCATTGCTCGTCATGGGTTTGATCAACACCTGGCTTTCGAGGTTGATACCATGCTAGAGCTAAAAGCATGGAGAAAAAAAATAAACAAGGCTGGCCGTCCATGCTTTGGGCCCATTGATCATGGGTTCATCCATTCTATCTATATGTATGACCCCAATGGCATACAGGTCGAAATCACCACAAAAGACACTCGCTATGATGAAATCATGGCAGATGATGCTGCCAGCGCTCATGACGTGTTACGACAATGGACAGAAAAAACCCGAGAAAGAAAAGTATCACAGTGTGGTGCGAGCGCGGTGGACCTACGCGGCATTGATATGCAAAAAATCGACATGAGCAATATGACAAAGAATACGACTGAAAAAGCAGAAAAATAAGGACAACAGCATGAGTACCGCCAACAAGAGTTTTACCTATGACCGCATACCCTACATGGTTGCGTTTCAAGAAAAATCAGCGTTTAAGGATACCTACGCAGGGCCATCCGAATTTGTAGCATTAGAGTCCCACCTGCTTCGCCCTCAAGAAGTACCGTCAAAAACAGTCATTGTTTTTATGCATCCCATAGGCGGTGGTGCCTATCTCCCCATGGTGTCAGCATTAGCCAAAAAAGGGTTACATGTAATCTATTGCAATAGTCGCTATAGAGGTACTGATAGCGCATTAATCATGGAAAAAGTTGTCATCGATCTGGCGGCCTGTATCAAGGATGCAAAGCAACGATTAGGCTATGAAAAAGTGATATTGGCAGGATGGAGCGGAGGCGGCTCCTTATCGCTGTATTATCAAAGCCAAGCAGAAAACCCCACGGTAACCTGTACCCCCGCTGGAGACCCTCCAAATCTTACCCAGGCGAACCTAATACCTGCCGACGGCATTATGTTGCTAGCCGCCCATATAAGCCGAGCAGGCACGATGACAGAGTGGCTCGACGCTTCAATCTTAGATGAAGACAATCCTACGAACAAAGACCCCGAGTTAGATATATATAACCCAGACAACCCCAATCAACCACCCTACACAGACGATTTTGTACATCGCTATCGCGAAGCCCAGATAGCGCGCAACCGACGCATCACTCAGCGGGTAAAGCTACGGCTCGATGAATTTAAGAACGATGGCTTAGAGCATGAAGAATTTGCGTTTGTAGTGCACGGAACCATGGCAGATCCCCGGTTCTTAGACCCCGGCTTAGATGCCAATGACCGACCTGCAGGTTGGTGCTATCTTGGCAACCCTAAGACAGTCAACAACGGCCCCGTAGGACTCGCTCGATTTAATACACTTCGTGCCTGGTTGTCACAATGGAGCTATGACGATTCTCATGCCGATGGTGTAGAATGCGCCAAACATATTAGCATTCCCGCCATCGTGATTGGGAATAGCGCGGACGACGCCTGCACTCCTAGCCATACTCATCGTTTATATCAAGCGATTGCTCATAACAACAAAGAACTGCATGAAATTAAAGGCGCTAATCACTACTACTTTGGTCAACCGGAACAAATGAAAGAGGCTGTCGATCATTGCGCACGCTGGTTAAGGGAGTCCGCACTCATTGATCAATAAATTCATCACTTAGAGGTAAACAACCGTGTCACAACTATTTTCAGTCAAAGATAAAGTCGCTTTAGTTACGGGCGGTACCAGTGGTATCGGTTTTATGATCGCACAAGGCCTCGTTAATGCTGGAGCAAAAGTCTATGTTGCTTCCCGTAAACAACAGGCTTGTGATGATACACAGCACACACTATCTGCCCAGGGTCAATGCACCGCAATCGTTGCCGACCTATCGACTGAAGACGGTTGTGACGCACTTGTGAAGGCGTTGAAAAAAAACGAAGATTGCCTCGATATATTGGTGAATAACGCAGGGTTAACCTGGGGTGCTCCGCTTGAAGAATACCCAGATAAGGCGTGGGATAAAATAAACAACCTCAATGTCAAAGCAGCTTTCACGATGACAAAAAAATTACTGCCTATGCTAGAAAAAAACGCCTCTGCAGTAGATCCAGCACGGGTGATTAATATCACCTCCGTCGCAGGTAAACTCACCGGCAGCATGCAGGCCTACGCCTACGGTCCAAGTAAAGCCGCGTTAAATCATCTAACACAAATATTAGCCAACGAACTAGCGGCCAAACAAATTACGGTTAACGCCATCGCGCCAGGCGTGTTCCCAAGTAAGATGACTAAGTTCGTGCTTGAGAATGACGCTATCGCGAAGCAACAAGCAGATGCCGTACCGCTAGGGCGACTTGGTAGCCAAGAAGATATGGAAGGGTTGGTTATTTTTCTTTGCTCACCTGCTGGCAGCTATCTAACAGGAAACATTATTAATCTAGATGGCGGCACAAGCGTCAAACCTGCACCGTTTCTCTAATTGTTATTACGGTATTGGGATTAGTTATATCCCAATACCGTTGATTTATTATGAGCTAATTTTTCTGCTGCACGAATCACAACACCGTTAACCCTTGCTAAACGCGAGTCTCCGAACGGTGTCCCAAGTCCACTATTGACGGTCATCGCCACCGCCAGCTGACGACTAGGATCACACCAAGCGCCCGAACCTCCATAACCAAAATGGCCAAAAGCATGGGGAGTTTTAGGTCCAGTGGTAAACACACGGTGATAACCCAAACGCCACCGCATAGGAATTGGCACAACGCTATCTCGTCGAATATTCTGAATCGTTGCCGCCTTACGTATCGTTGACTCCGACATAAAACGATGCCCATTGGCTACGCCTTGGTTTGCCAACATACTGTAGACTGCGGCTAAAGATCGCGCGGTAAACATACCATTCATAGATGGCATACAGGACTGGGCTGTCGCCACTGAATTAAAATCAAACGTCGACATACCTTTCGGAAGTAAGCCCGCACGAATGTCATTTGGATTAGCACCCGTTAATCTAATTGCGCCCGCGATGACTTGTTTAAGAATAATGGATTTCAAATTTAATGATTTAGCGGCATTAAATTTTGATGCTTTGGAAACGGTTTTCTCAGGAATAATATGGCTAATCAAATCTGCCCGACGATATAATTCCTCATTCGGCACCCCCACAAATAGCCCATCTAGTTCTAACGGGTCCGCCAACTCTTCCTTTAACACTTGAGCAAAAGATTTACCCGTCACTCTCTGAATAAGTTCCCCTACCAAATAACCATAGGTCAAACCATGGTAACCGTTACGCACGCCAGGTTTATGCGCAGGCCTGCTCACTTCAATTTTTTTGATCACTGTATCCCAATTGTGCATTTGGCTAGAGTGGTCAAGTAAACTATGTATGTCGTACATACCGGACTCATGACAGAGCAAATGACGAACGGTTATGTCATGTTTTCCCGCCTGACCAAACTCCCTCCAGTACGTTGCAATAGGCGCGTCGTAATCAATCAACCCCCGGTCCGCGAGGATATGCAAAACCGTCGAGGCAATACCTTTGGTGGTCGAAAATGAAAGCGCTAACGTGTTCTCGTCAAATGCGTCACCTACCTTATTTTTTGTGCCAGCCCAAATATCGACAACTGGCTTGCCACAGTGATAAACACAAAGCGCGGCTCCACCAGGGTTTCGCTGGGGAATCAGCTTTTCAAATAAACTCGCAACTTTTGAGAAATTAGGATCTACATGCCCTTTTATCATTGAGTAACCTCACACGTTTCGCATCTACTCAGAGTTTTTTCGCCTAACCTAGAAAGGCTACATTCGACTCAGTGGTCATTTAAATATATGGGGGAAGTTTTATTATTGCAAGAAAATGAAAAGTAATTAATTGGACAAAAATCAATGAATTAAGCGTGTTACGCAATTAATTTGCACAAGCAATGCGAAAGTGTCGTAAAAATGACACTAAAAGTACGATAAAATGAAACGAACATCGTCAAAAGCACTCGCAAGAAAAGCACGAGCGTTCCAATGTAAAGAATTGTTGAAACGCCCTAAGATCTACTGGCTAAGCTTTTTTGCGGCCTGTTTTTCAACTGACCCTAACGAAATATTATTTCTCTTTGCAATATCAGCATACTTCGCCTTTCGTTTACCGTTAACATCCTTAACTAAGGCTACTGCATCTTTATTCGTCTCACTGACAACAACCAGGTAACCATTACCTTTTTCTTTCACTGCTCCGCTGGCTTTTGCGTCTTTTAGATCAAGCGCCCATGCGCTTGAGGTAACAGCAATTAAGGCCATCACTGCGGCACCGTGTTTTATCATTTTGAGTGTATTGTTCATGGTATTGCCTCCTCTCTAAAATCAAAAAAGTTCGCTATCATTTGCAAACAGATCATCTAGCTCTTTATCTACTTTCACGCGGATCTCGTGCTCAATCTTCACGTTTAGATTGATAGTAATCGGTTTGTCCGCCGCAACTCTCACTGTTGGGGTACAGGCTGACACGGAAACTATAAGTAAAACACTATATAGCCATCGTTTTTTCATGACTTATTTCCTATTTATGTTGCTCTTGGTATTGGTTCAAAAGGTTATTGTTAAGCTGACTTTGCAGAATCAGCGTCCGAATCAATGGGTTTATGTTCTGTTCTAAATTTAAGTTTAAGTGGATAGCTCTGCCGTTCTCAACCTTTGAGTTGGATCCTCTAAGGCTAACGCCTAGTAACAAATTATCTGGTGCATACAGAGTGACTTCAGTGAGCAGAGACGTATATTGAAAATCTTCCATCGCCTGTAATAAGAAATCTACTTGTTGAGAAGGGTCTGATTGAGCAACCGCATCAGCGCCCGCATTGCGTTGATATTGAATACGACCTGCGGGTAAACTGCCGTTTATATCGCCGCTAGATAGCTCGCCACCCAATATTTCAACCGCTCCAGCATTGATCGATATCGGCAACACACCACCTAATACTCCTTCACCATGTAACTCACTTGATCCTTGTAATTCCAACACTTTCGCCAAATCAATTGCCTCTAATGTCACCTTCATGGAGGTTTTCAACGTCGGCCCGGTGACTGGAAATGGCGCAATTGAGATCTGACCACCCAATAGTTCTAACGATGTATCCGCAACACGGATAGAATACTGACCGCTGGTGATATCCATTTCTCCCGCAATGCCACTCACAACCTTGCTTGCCTGCATCCCAAAGTCAACTGTCTCAATTGATACCGGCTTAGTGGAAAAAGACACCAGTGTTCCTTGCTTGCTAATCGACATATCGCCCTCAACTCCCATAATTGCAACTTCTTCAAGAGCAATATCAGCACTGTTGAGCTGAACACGACCTACGCCATTAACCGCCGCTATCGGGTTCTTCAGTGAAGACCAATTGATTAATGAATCGCTGGCCAACGTAAACGTTGCAGACATAAGTAATGAACCTTGATCGAAAATAACAGGATTGCTAACCAGTGTATCCGCTTGTTGCTGAATATAGCCTGAATCAAGAGACAATTGTTCAATACCTATCACAAGGCCATTTACCGTCGTTAAATCCGCATGCGCCTTGAGTTCAACTCCTTTAGAGGCATTCGAAAAATGAATATCCGTACGTCCTTTAAGGCTTCCTGTTGCCCAGATGGTCTCTAGTAATTCGCGATTCTTAGCGCGAGGAATAGGCACCGTCGACAAGGGAAGTGATGTTTCCAGAGAAAAAACAGCCTGCCCTTTACCGTCATCAAGAACGCCTTGCCACTTATCATATCCCGGTAATTTGGCCATATATTGCTCGACGGCAGGAAGCAATAATAAGGACCGTAATTGAGCAATGTTAATATCACCATTAAGTGTGATGTCTAACGCTTGATAATGCCCTGCAACTTGGCAGTCCACAACAATCCTTAAAGGTTGTTGATCATCACTATCGCCACTTAACAAGACTTTTCCAGTCAGATGCAATTGATTGCTCTCGGTTAACCTGATGCCGATTTCAATGATGGGAACCGAAGGTGCCGTCATCCGGATCGAGGTCTCGAGTGCGTTGCGGTCAATCGTGAGGTTTGAGGTGCTCTCGATTTTCAATTGATGCTGAGCAACATCGATTTCATAGTGTCGAATATCAACCTCAGCAACAGGTAACATCACAAAAAGATCGGACGGTATTGGAACATCGCTAACCTGTAAATCCGCTGTACTGGAAGGTATCGCAGTAAGCATCTCTAGAGGCTCTATACGTATACTCGCATGACCAACCCCCATTGTATCAATCCGGCGCAAGCGGATAGATGCCATCGAACTCAGCACACTTACATCTTGGAATACCACTGAATAACGCTTATTGTTGCGCTCAACATCAAAGGACAACTCATCGATATGAGCGCCAATCATACGCAAAGAGACCCCTCTTAACTGGGGATTAAACACATCAAGCTGGGCAAGCTCATGTGTTATTTCGGAAAGTATTTTTGTTTTCGACCACTGCGTAATGCCAACCAATCCAGCAACAATGATCGTGATAACGACAAGGGGGGTTAATGTAGAGCGTCCTCTGTTTAGCGGCTTGTTGATAAAAGGCCTGACCCTTTAAAGAGGGTTTTCCCATCAAAAAACTCTCTCAATTCGTTGTACATGGATTCATTTAAAAAACAGGTCATAAATTTACCGTTACGCTCCACCGATATAAGATCGGCATTCACTAGCTCTTTCACATGATGAGACACCGTGGGTGCACCAATGTTCAGTTTGGCAATACACTCCGCAATACCACACCCTGCTTCCAATTGCCCTTCTACCCGCTTACTACGCTGATCAATAATCTCTAAGTAGATCTGCAATCGGTTGGGATTAGATAGCGCCTTAAAAGCTTTCGCCATTCGTTTTAGTTTAGCCACAGTTACTTCGCACATACAAGAATCCTAATACTCTTAGCCCAGATTTGTTCACATGGACACAATGAGGCGCCATTCTAAAGGGGAATGGGCATTCTCTCAAACATATAGTTTGACATTCATCAAACTGAACGATATTTTTACAACCATCGAATTGATTATATTTCATTCAGAGCAAAATAAAAGGTCCATAATGAACAAATTTGCAGGTAAAACCGCCCTAATCACTGGGGCATCCAGCGGCATTGGCGAATCAATCACCCATCAATTAGCAAAAGCAGGTGCCAACCTTATCTTAGTCGCTAGACGGGAAGATAAGCTGCAAATACTAAAAGACACGTTAGAGCCAGAATTCGGCATCACCGTCACGGTTATTAGTCATGATTTGGCGGTGGATGGCTCAGGCCAAGCACTCTATGAAAAAACTAAAGCGCTACACCTTCATGTAGACATCCTTATCAATAATGCAGGTTACGCAAAACACGGTCCTTTCCATGATACTCCCCTGGAAACCCACCTACATATGATGCACCTGTTAACCACAACCTTTACAGAGCTGACTTACCTCTACACAGCAGACATGAAGCAAAAGGGCTCTGGTTACGTATTACTCGTCGCATCAATTGCTGGCTTTATGCCTATCCCACAGTTTTCAACGTATGCTGCGTCCAAAGCATTCGTACTCAGCTTGGGCGAATCTCTTAACAAAGAGCTATCCGCGTTTGGAATTAATGTGACCACCCTATGTCCCGGCGGCACCGCCACCGAATTTATGGACATATCCGGGCAAGAAATCTCAGGCATGCGACGTCACGCCATAATGACCAGTGATGCTGTCGCAAAATCAGGTCTGCGAGCAATGGCCAAAGGTAATGCGGTAAACGTGCCCGGGATATTATATAAATTATCCATGGCAGGCCTGAGGGTAGTACCGCGTAATTTACAAGCTCTCATCGGTGAAGCAGCCACTAAATAGTCTGGGTATTAAGAAGAAAGGACAATACAATGAAAAAAGAGATACTCATTATTGGTGCTGGCGCAGTAGGCCTTGTTTACGGTAAACACTTTGCTGATGCTGGGCATCAGGTAACGTTTTTTGTTCGAGAAAAATACCTAGATGAGATGTCAAAAGGGTCTATTCTCTACCACCTTAATCAAGATAAGAGCCTTAACAGGCCAATACGTTTTACTCAATATTCCCTGATTTCGACTTACGAAGAGGTGCACCAGCACAATTGGGATCAGGTTTACCTGTGCATATCTTCGACCGCACTGCAGTCTTTCGACTTCAGTGGGTTTCAGGAGGCTCTCCAAGGGAAACCCACCGTTATTATGCTGCAACCTAGTGTGCAGGATTTGGAGCGCCTACGAGAGACCTTTCCTAAGGAACAAATTGTAGAAGGCATGATTACACTGATTAGCTATGGTGCACCACTTGCGACTGAAAATGTTGACATTCCCGGTATCGCCTACTGGCTCCCGCCTTTCATGCCCACGCCATTCTCTGGCCAAATGAATCGGCGCCAAGAGGTCATCAAGACCTTTTTGGAAAGTCAGATCGCAGCAAAATCGTCAAAGAGTGTGGGTGAACAATCTTTATTCCCCACCGCATTTTTAATGGCGTTCTTAACTGCTTTGGAATCTAGCCAATGGAAATTTGATTCGTTAACTAAAGATGCTCCGCTGCTAAAGCAATTAACGCAGTCTATTCAGGAGATATTTGCTTCTTTAGAAGCTCAACATCAGGTAAGGCGACCTTTTCCACTGCGGTTAATTTCTCCTGCGGTGATAAAGGCATTGTTACGCCTGGCCCCCCATGTAATGCCAATGGATATCGAAACCTACTTTGAAGCGCATTTCACGAAGGTAAAAGACCAAACTAAACTGTATATGAAGAACTACCTAGATACCGCCAGGGCAGGCGGTAAAGAGCACGCCACACTCCAAGTACTGAATCAACTAACCTAAGTTCTCATTTACGCCATTTCTGCCTGCACGCCATTGACTCTTGCGGAATTAGTCGCTTCAATGGCTGCATTCGGCGCCCGTATCTAACAGCGCCTGTCATTACCACTGATAACGTAACTCGCTCACTTTATGCCTTCAATTACCGGTTTGAATATATTTCGTGCCATTGCCGTTATTATGATGATCATTGCGCACAGCATTCGTATCCAAAGTAATTTTACGGCACTCATGCGAGCCCCCCATACGGCATCCCTATGGGATCAATGCTTGCTCTTCTTTATTCATATCGAACCCATCATTTCCGCTCAATTTTTGTTTATTTCAGGCTTCAGTCTCACGTTATCACTATTTAAACAAAGCTCGAATCTATCCTCCGCCCACAAGCGCCGCTGGTTGCTCGCTTTGCCTACAAAGTTATTCCTTCTTTATGGTATTTCTGTCCTATTTTTTGTGGGTGATAATGGGCTGCAATTTCCCGACCTATTTGTATCGTCAGGAATACTTTCCATCATTGCTGTCTCAATGGCCATCAGTGGCATACTACTCACTGGCCCGAAGCCAATCTTCAGTCTAACAGTTGCCACTATTGTCACGTTGCTGTTGGCCTATTATTTAGAGCAGTCAAAAACCAGCATCATCGGCCTCAATGCTGGCGCAGGTGGCGCAATCCCACTACTTTGTATGACCTTTATTGGGGCCATTATTGGTATTATTTTTCAGCGCCATGGCACTAGGGGGTTATTCATTAGCGCTGCTATCGGGTGCTTTGTTGGAATATTAACAATGATCCAATCCTATCCCTGGATTTTTACGGTAAAAAGCCAATTCCAGCTATTTCCAGGGGACCCTGTTAGCTCTGTGATTCACTCCTTTCAATACGCACTAGGACTAGGTGATGTCACGCCCACCAAAGTCAGAGTTCAATTCTGGAACCATTCCTCCATTTTTGCATTACGGGTTACGGGCACGTTAACTTTGGTGCTAGCGCTACTGGTAGTGATATTTACACGCTATAACAATCGATGGACGCAGGTGCTCAACACTATTGGGCAGCATGCCTTACTTATCTATGTCCTACACCTACTGTTATTAGGGGTCTTAGAGATATCAGGAGTCAAACCCACCACTGGCTGGCAAACAACACTACTCGTTATTTCACTCGTCATGATTGGCTTTGGCGTTATTCTAATCCGCAATAAGTCAGGGAGCTTTAGGCGTAAATTGTTCGATTCTTTCGATCCGGGAACACAGTAAACCTCAGCAATTGTGCTTTACTTTGATGGTACTCATGATTTTATTTGGGCATCTAGAGGTAAAGTAATGCAAAATGGCCATCCAGTTCACCATGAACAAACCCTCCATAGTGTTATCGCTCGCGGTTGCCATACAGCCTACATAGATACAAATCCTGACGCGCCCTCAAATACCCCTATCGTTATTTGCTTGCATGGTTTAGCCACATCTAACTTTATGTATCGTAATGTTATTGATGACTTAGCATTTAACGCACGCATTATTGCACCAGATTTACCTGGATTTGGTCACTCGCAAAAACACTGTTCATGGAATCTAAACCTAGATTCTTACACCTTATGGCTAGAAGAATTTATTGATCAAGTTATTGGTCTGGATCAACGTTTTCACCTAATACTTCATGATATCGGTGGACCAATCGGTTTGAGCTGGTCCGTTCAGCATAAAAACCGCATCAAGTCCCTGTTACTGCTTAATACCTCAATTTATGTTGAGCATTTTCGCCCCCCACTGATAGCAATTGCTGGCGCGTTACCTCAAGTCGGGAATAAGATCATTGATTGGACGATGCAAGGTGAACGTCTTAAGCGTATCTGGCAGCATGAGTTTTCATCGCCGGTATGCAGTGAAGATATAGGCCACTATTGCGCACCTTACGAAGATCCCAACGCTAGAGAAGCGCTTACCAATGTTCTTCATCAGTTCCCGTCAGCGGTATCACACCTGCACCACTTGCGAAGTGAACTTAAACGACTTCAAACCCCGTGTAGTATCCTATTCGGCTCTTCAGACTCTTACTGCAAGCCCGCCAATGCGACAGTTCTAGCACAAGCCATAGACGGTGCACACCTTCGATTCATCCAAGGCGTAGGACACTTTGTAGCGGAAGATGCCCCTTATGTTGTCTCGGAAGAAATGAGAGAACTATTGAAAAAATCGGGGGAACACATTAGCCCTCTCGCGTCAGTAACACATTTGAACGCCCATAGAAAACAATTGGCATCATAAGGAATATAGGTTTTGAAGGACACCCTCTCTTCTCTTTTGCTTGTTGCGCTACTTTTAGCACAACTGATTTCGGTACAACTGAGCCACGCGACAGAAGTAACGCTATCTTCTGTCGCCGAGCAACAAAAACTGACCCCCTATGTCAGTTACTATGTAGATACCAACAAACTATTAGAAATAGCGGACATAACGGCAGGGAACGACCTACCCTGGACGAAAACCCATAATCAACAACTCAATTTTGGTTTTTCTGATGCTGCGATTTGGCTTTCTATCAATGTGCAAAACCCAACACCGTTCAACGCCAAACGTCTTATCGAATTACCCTACTCGCTTATCGATAACGTCGAATTTTACCATATCAACAATCAAGGAAGACTTCTTGCGAATTACATTATGGGAAGCGCTCAACATTTTAGCTCACGCCCCATCGCTCACCACAATTTCATCATCCCCTTAACCTTGCCTGCAGATGCCAGTAGCACCATCTTTCTTCGCGTGACGGGGAATCATTCGTTACATGTCCCCATGACTTTATGGAGTATCGAGGCATTTTGGAAGGTTAGCCAATTCGAAAATCAGTTGAATTTTGTATATTTCACCTTACTTCTCGCACTTATGGCTTACCCGCTCTACCGTTTATCACCACGGCCGCGTATTCGTCGTTATGTTTTTTCCGGTATGATTGTTACCCCCCTACTTGCGTTACTTACCATTGAAGGATACGGCTTTCAATACCTCTGGCCGGACAACCCGGAGTGGAATCAGACCGGACTAGCGACGTTGATCCCAGGGTCATTGGCCTTTTTATGTTTATACCTCCATATAATATTTTACCAAACCACACCTAACATCAAGACGCTAGATATGCTTGTTTCACTGGCCATAATCAATATCCTTCTCCTCTTTGCACCCATCATATTTGAATACAGCGTAGTACTTATTCTTGGCTTAGTATCGGCTATCACCTACAGTATCACGCTCCTTTATATGTCCGTCCGCTACTGGCACAAAATAGCGAGACCTAAGAAAATTACGCTTCTCGGTTTCAACTGGTTAGTGCTCAGCTGCTTGATCTTCGTATTGGCTATCACAGACACCATCCCAGCATTCCCTGTTATAGAAACGCCTTTGCAAATAGGATTTTTTCTTTATGCTTTCAGTCTTTTTTGGGCTCAACTTGCAACAACAACTCGAGCATCCTTATTAGCCAAAAAAAAAATACAACAAAGACTGCAGAGAGTAAGCGAGAGCCCCATTCATAGCGCTACGCCACCCTGCCATTAAAGAGTCTAATTATTATGAGCACAAACATAGAGGAGGAAGACGACCAAACCGTTCACACAATTCTGATAATTGACGATGACCGATTTATTCAAAAATTCCTTTCTCGCGCCATGACAGGAAAATACACCCCCCTATGTGCCGACAATGGACAAGAGGGCATTGAGATAGCCAAGGAATCACACCCTGACGTAATACTACTCGATGTTGAAATGCCCGGTTTAAACGGCTATGAAGTATGTGATAAATTGAGGCTTGACCCTGTCACCAGTGACATTCCCGTTATTTTTCTATCAGGGAAATCATCTATCAGGGAACGTTTAATCGGTTATGAAGCAGGAGCTGTTGATTTTCTGACGAAACCCTGTGAAAAAGAAGAGCTTCTTGCAAAAATAAATGTGCATTGCATACAGAAGAAAAACAAAGAATCGTTAGAGAACATAATTGAAAGTGTTTCAGGTACTGCCCACGCTGCTATTGCGGGAAGTGGAGAACTTGGAAGAGTTATCCAATTCATGGAACAATCAGCTAATGTCGCCACGTTTTCTCAATTATCCGAGGCGCTCTTTCAAGTTACAAGAACCTTATCATTGAATTGCTGCCTCTATTTCTGCAGCGCTACAGGAAACGTATTTCATTCTTCGCTAGGTGAAGTCACACCACTTGAAAAGGAGTTAATGTTAGCCTTATTTGAGGAAGGAAACCGTTTCCATGATTTTGGATGCAGAACACAAATCAATTATCCGAGAGTTTCTTTACTCATAAAAAACATGCCTTTGGATAATATGGAAGTCTATGGGCGCTATAAAGATCTTCTGCCATCCCTACTAAGTTCAACAAACTCTAAGGTAAAATCGATTGATACTGAGAACGCCCTAATCCAACAAGGACAATCACTCGGAGCATCCTTCGATGTCGTTAATTCTACTCTTACCAATCTATCTCAATCACTCAATAGTGCCCAAGAAGATGTCATTGTTGTGATGAAGGACATGCTAGCTGAGTTAGCAGACACCCTTCCCTCAATGGGATTAGAAGATGATCAAGAAACCTACCTGCTTGACCGTATTGACTTGGCTGTCCACCAATCTATCGACCTCAGTGATCAAGCAACAAATATCTATAGATCTTTCGAAACCGTCACACGACTACTACAACATCTATCTGATCGACAACACGAAATTCTCGACATCATCTTTACCCGGATTGATGACGAAGATGATAACGATAATGACTCAATAGACAGTTCCGATGTTGAGCTCTTCTAATTCTTGAACTATTCAAATCAGCAATGTCTAAATTGCGACCCGGTAGCTATCACAGTTGCCGAAAATAGGACAACATAGTTAACAATCACTATGTTGTTCACTTAATACTCCAGCTGTAAAGGGTGCTTATGATTATAAGAAAACGCTTATCTATAACGGCTTTAACGGTGTTTTTCTTATGAGTACTTTATTTATTAGAATGTTTATTTTCACTGTTTTCATAGCAGGATCGACTTTGGCTAACGCCACCAATAGCAACGCCATTACGATAAATATCGATGGTGTCACTTATCAGACTTCCTTGTCACCCAACCCCCGAATCCACCCTCACTATGATTCAAGTACTGAAGGCAGCACTCACTTCATCGGCACCTTAGAAGAACACGCGGAGAGCTGGGCTCGCCTTTCGCTTATTGATGAACAATGGCAAGGAGTGCTCTCGATCTACGGTACTCTGCATGTCATTACTCCAAGTAATAGTACCTTTAATAACGCTACGTTGATGGTGTCCACTATCGCCGCGAAAAATAGCAATATACCAATGAGTTGCGGCGCTAGCCCACTGGACGACAACTTGTCATCATTATCAAACAAAACAGTGCTGCAACAAACCATCGATTACAACAGCCTTTGTAGTGGCACCCTTGAAGGCGTTTGCATGATGGCAGAATTAGAGATGGCATTTGATCTGGCCTTTCAACAAACCTTTGCCTCAGAAACTGAATCTCAAATAGATTCCATTCTCAATATTGTCGAAGGATATTACATCAACGACCTCAATATTGGCTTTGATAGAATCACGACAGAACTGTTAGACAGTGAGCAATTTAGTACCAGCACTGACCCCACCACGCTACTCGGTGACATTCAGTCTAAGAAAATAAATCAACAACTTCCTTTTATTAAAAACAACAGGGCAATCTTTCATCTCGTGACCGGGCGAGAATTTGACGGAAGCACTGTCGGCGTCGCGTACGTAGGCACTATTTGCAACAATAACGGCTTTAGTTCAGGCACATCTCAACTTATTGGCAATAACATCCCATTAACGGCGCTAGTTATCGCACATGAGATAGGACATAATTTTGGGTCCGATCATGATGAAGACAGTTGCGGTACTGGCTTTATTATGGCCGCGTCATTAAATGCCTCAGCCAGCCAGTTTTCAACTTGCTCAACGGATTCGATGCAATCAACCATAAGTGCAACCGACGATATCAATCAATGCATGAATTTTGCAGTTGATCTATCTATTTCCGAGGCAGAAACCAACGTTGATGAAGCCGAACAAGGCAGTGAAATCACTGATCAATTTGATCTATCCGTCACGTCGATTTTTCAGCCAGTCACCATGCTTTCCGTTACCGGTTCAGTTGATAATTCTGAAGGGGAATTCACCAGCGTAAGTATCGGTGGTAATAGTTGTGACATCTCAAATGAAGGGCAGAACTACCAATGCAATCTCAACAATCCTCTCACAACAAATGAGATACTAACAACCCTCCTCATCACTGGCGAGCAACTCACAACCACACACAGCATCACCACAATTACACCAGACAATGTCATTGACGTAAATTTCAATAACAATACTCTCACCAGAAGTCTGGATAACATTACCCCCCCCAGTGAGACACCCCCTTCAACGACTTCAGATAATACTTCCACAGAAGTTTCTGAAACGCCCGAATCGACTAGTTCATCCAACAACGAAGCTGACTCCAGCTCTGGTGGTGGAGGGGCTGGAAGTATGCATTGGCCCCTATTGATACTGCTTATGGTTTGGTCAATACTGAATCGAATTCGCCTTATTCATGAACCTTTCAAACACTTATTGACCAATAAATAACGCGACCCAATTCATTAAGGTTAACCTGTTCACATATTTACACTAAAAATCTACCGTTCCGTATTTCATGGTTTATTCTTCCCAAATGTTCTATGCCAAAAGGCATACAACGACTTGTGTGGCGGAGATCTAGGTCGGCCAACAACGTCTACTAGATCAAAGGGTGAGCAGATTGTGAAAAGCACAAAGAGCAACATCAAGCGTCGCAGCTATTTTCCCCTTATTCTCCTCTGCGTGAGCATATTATCGCTAAGTTTGGTCTCTACCGCATTTTCAACCATGGCTTACTCTGATCCCGTCAATGCAGCGACGCTATCAAGCTATAAACCACCTAAGGCTTATCAACAGTCAAGCGTGCTGAAATCTACACAACCTACGGGACAAACACGAAGCCCCCAGGAATCCATTAAACAGGCCTCGTCAGCACCATCACCTATTCCTATTTCACTGGTCGCTCTACTATTAATTTTGCTTGCCGCAGCAATTCGACGTCACCAGAAGACAAGTTAACCTTTCCGAACCTTTCATCAAAAGCCCTCCCCCCCCTGGTTACCTCCTCCCCCTATATTTCGAAAGCGCAACAAACAGACAAATTCTCTCCCCCTTATACCATCGTTAGAATATATTCCGTAAATAGCGACCTTGACGTAGAATCTCAATTGAAGATAGTCTAAGCACACGGCAAGTTAGCCACTCGCTTGCTTATGTAAATTACCCTAAAAACAAACATATAAGTCAAACAATAGTGATTATAGAACTTTTTCAGCACCCTGATTTTTTGAAATATGTGAGCATACCTGCCGTAGCAGCATTTGTCGGTTGGAGCACAAACTGGTTAGCCATACAGCTTATGTTTGTCCCAAAGGAGTTCATGGGCTATCAACCTTGGCTTCTCGGATGGCAAGGCGTTATTCCATCAAAAGCAGAAAAGATGGCTAAAGTCGTTGTCGAGAAAGGCCTCTCTGCGCTTGCGAACGTTGCTGAAGTATACGGTGAAATTGATAGAGAGTTGCTCGCCGAGCAACTCGTCAAAATGATGGATCAACGAATTGTCGAATATATCGACGAATTAATGGCGGCAGAGAACTCAACACTGTGGGAGAACCTTCCCAATAATGTGCGCACAAACATCTATCGTAATGTAAGAAAACAACTGCCTGAAATGGTGGAAACACTATTGAACGATGTTGGCACCAATATTGACGATCTCTTTGATCTTGAAGATATGGTGGTCGCTAAGCTCACTCAAAACAAAGAACTCCTGAACCGAATATTCCAGGAAGCGGGCACAAAAGAGTTTTCCTTTATTATCCAATCAGGTATTTATCTTGGTGCAACATTCGGGGTAATTCAGATGGTAATATGGTATTTCGCACCTCACTGGTGGATCCTCCCGTTAGCAGGCCTTTTTGTCGGTTACTTCACTAACGTCATTGCACTCAAGGTAATCTTTGAACCCTTAGAGCCCATTAAAATCGGTCCTTTCACAATTCAGGGGTTGTTTCTAAAACGCCAAAAAGAAGTCGCTCAAGTTCTATGTCGCATCACGACACAGGAAGTGATCACAATCAATAATATTCTTCACGCAATGCTCACGGGGCCAAAATCCGAGCGCGCTAAAAAAATCATCCAAGGCCATATTCGCAAATCCATTGATGACACCACCAGCTGGGGCGTTCTCGGCGTTGGCAACCCCCTTACCAAAGCATTTATGGGTACACAAAACTATATTGACCTAAAAGTACGAGCAGCTGATTTAGCCATCAATATTGCTACAGAAGAGATGAGCCATAACCAGGCATTCAGTGACGGACAGCATGAGATCATTGAAAAACTATTGCGAGAACGGATGGAATCTCTATCTTCATCCGAATTCCAAGAAATATTACGACCAGCATTTAAAGAAGATGAATGGAAACTCATCTCGGTCGGTGCTGTACTAGGACTCATCGCTGGTTTTATTCAGCTTTTTGCCGTATTTGGTGGGGCTTAGCGCCCCATCAACATATCTACAGGTTATGTTTCCTGGGCCATATACAGACACAGCATAATAACGATTCAATCTAAGAATATTCAAACTTGCCACCTTATACAGCCATTCTTTAGCTAAACTGTTAAGGTTTCTAGAAAAATTACTTCACCATATTTTTCAAATCACAAAAACAATAAACGATTGAATACCATGCCTTATCAATTGTTACGAATAGCGTTATTACGCTGCATTCTGCTACTGATGACTTGCCTCTTTTGCAATGTCTCTACCGGGGAAACCATTACAGTGAGTAGTGGCGAGCGGTATCCGCTCACCCAATATTTAAAGGTCTTGGAAGATCCAGATCATTCGCTGACCTTTAATCAGGTGCTTGGTGCACGGTTCGCCCAGTTTGAAAAAAATGTCCCTAAATTAGGGACTAGAAGCTCAACTTGGTGGATAAAAATCACCGCCAAACTGCCAAACAGCGACAAGCCCTGGTATATCCAGCTCAGCTACCCACATCTAAAATCTATTCAGTTTTTCTCTCTTGATGATCAAGGTGCGTATCATCAGCAACTGTCTGGTTATTCTACTTTCAGTAAAGATCATCAACCCAATAGTGAGGGGTTCGTATTTCCGTTATCGCACAACCAAGGTAATGAACAAGACATTTATTTTCGAATAGCCAGTGACTCACCGATCCTAACCCCTCTTATGATCATGGATTCGGACGACTTACTCAGTAGCGAGCGGATACGATCCTATGCTCACGGTGGGTTTTATGGCGTATTTGCCGTTATGGGACTATTTAACCTATTTATTTTTTTCACCACGCGAGATAAAAGCTACTTATTTTATGTCTTTTATATTTCATCAATATTCTTGTTTACCCTGTCTTCAGATGGCGTGCTACGAAAAGTCACTGCATTCCAAGACCCCGCAAACATTCGCTACGGATGCAACATGATCATGGCCATGTGGCCTATTATTTTTGGTGCTTTATTTTGCCAACAATTCTTGCAAACTCGGCTTAATCAGCCGGTCATACATAGAGTATTCTGGGGAATTATCTTACTCTGCGCAGCCAATATTCTCTTGATTCTATTAATTGATTCTTACGCTTTCCACTCATCCGTGACGATTCTCACTCTTCTTGTCACGTCTACGGCATTGTCGGCGGGGGTTATTGCCCTACGCCAACGCCTATCCATAGCCAGGTTTTTTTTGATTGCATGGATATGCCTAATTATCGGCTCCGTCATTTGGTTACTCACACTGCAAGGTGTCATTGCCTTCAATGAATATTCAGCCTTGTCGGCGCATACGGGAGCGGCGTTAGAGACAATTCTTCTTTCCATGGCATTGGGCGACAGAATCAATCAAATTCGAAAGGAAAAGGACAAAATAGAAGCCGGCGCTAAAAAGCAGCTTGAAGAATCCAATCGACTACTAGCAGGTAGCAACCACTTCAAAGACGAATTCTTATCGGTGATAAGTCACGAATTGCGAACGCCAATGAACGGGGTATATGGCGCGACCGAATTGCTCGAATTTACCGATCTAGACAGCGAACAAAAAGATCACATCAAAACCATTAAACGCTCAAGTAACGACATGCTAAGTATGGTTGAGGACATCCTAACCTTCACCCAAAGCGAAGCCGGCACATTGTATCAGCATGATGAACCCATCGAGCTGACCTCATTGGTTCAAAAGCTATCCAGCGACCTTACGATGCGATGCACCGTACGGGGCATTACATACAAAACAACGATCGACGACTGCATCCCGCCCTTCATATCATCCGATGAGAGCAAACTAGTTATCGTTCTTTCCCATATTTTAGATAACGCAATCAAGTTTACCGAAAATGGTACTGTGACGTTTTCAATCATCCCCCATCCAGACGAAACTCATTACACCAGAACATTCGACGTCAACAATAATACATCCACCCCATCGACCTCTCTGAGGTTGCGCTTCATTATCAGTGATACCGGCTGTGGCGTGCCTCTGGAGCAACAAGCCTATATATTCGACTCTTTCAGACAGGCTGATGCCTCACTTACTCGAAAGCAAGGTGGGCTGGGTATCGGGCTCGCACTGTGCAAGCGTATTGTTGATGTACTCAATGGGAAGCTCCATTTTTTATCAACACCAGGCACGGGCACCACCGTTACTGTTGATCTAGCGGTGAATATCCCTAAAGATCAAGCTCTCGACAGATCCCAGCTACGAGCCCCCGTGAATATCGAAGCAGGAAAGAGAGTACTTGTTGTCGAAGACAATTATGTTAATAAACTAGTCATCGCAGGAATCCTAAAAAAGATGAATTTAGCCGTTCACACCTGCAGCAATGGCAAAGAAGCCGTTGATTTTGCAAGACAAAATGAAGTTGACCTGATTTTAATGGACTGCCAAATGCCCGTTATGGATGGCTATGAGGCGAGCCGAGCCATTAGGAAGCTATCGGGGCCAATGACCCAAGTCCCCATTATCGCAGTCACTGCAAACGCCAACCCAGGAGACCACTTACTTTGCCTTGAGGCTGGCATGAACGACTACCTTAAAAAGCCCATAACTCACGCACTATTAGCAGAAAAGATGAGCCGCTGGTTCTAATCACGACGTCAAGAATCGGCCAAACGACACGGTAACTGTAAGCAAATACTTGCACCGCCAAGTTGGCTAGATCGTTCGATCGAAATATCGCCTCGGTATCCCTTAACGATATCTTGTACGACCGCCATGCCAATCCCTTGACCGGGTGTTTCAGTGTCTGCCCTCACCCCCCGATTTAACACCTGCTCACCCAGATCATCTGGAATTCCAAGTCCATCATCGTCCACCCGAATAAAGCCAACTTGCTCGGTTTCCGCCATCCCCAGCGTCACTTGTACCTGGCGAGAGCAGTGCTTATAGGCGTTGTCCAAAAGATTGCCCATCAGTTCAAGTAAGTCCCCTTCATCACCCACAAACTGCAGTGTCGCTTGGGTCTCTATGTCGCTTTCAATGGTCGCGACAACGCCTTTATCTCGATACACTTTATCCAGCGTCGACAACAGTTTTTGGCACACCTCATCAACAGGAATCGAGCACCCTAACTTCACAGCCCGAGACGCCACTGCTCGCTTAAGTTGATATTCAACAATCTGATCCATCCTTTTAACTTGTGTTTCCACAATCTCTGATAGCGACTCAGACCCTTGATCGCTTGCACCACGTAGCACCGCTAGAGGTGTTTTTAAGCTATGAGCAAGATCCCCTAAAGTATTCTTATACCTTTCTCGCTGACGATGTTCGTGTGATACCAGCTGATTGAGGTTATTGACCACCGGTGAGATCTCTTTAGGAAAACGCCCTTGCAGCTGCTGCGTCTGACCTTCCTCAATGAGCCTAACTTGGTGGGCCAATTTCCCCATAGGAGACAACCCCCATTGCATCACAAGCCATTGAGCTATCAGTAAGATCCCACCCAACCCAGCTAACCATTTCCATAATACGTTTTCGAATGAAGTCTGTTGAACGCGGTACCTATCCGTAGCCTCCATAACAATAAAAGTATAACGGTGCTCTACACCGCCTTCTCCTTCCCAAACAATCCCAAAGCCCAAACGGTAAAATTGGGCGTCGCTGTCTAGCGACACGACACTAAAATGAGAGGCTCCTGGATCAAGTGAGGTAACCTTTCCCAAACCCACTCCCGTCGAGGATTCTGAACGCCATAAAAAGCCAGCCTTATCCGCAACCGCGCCATACAATCCAGAGCTCAGCACATTAAACCGTGGTTCTTGTAGCGCTTCGGGTAAAAATAGGCGCCCGCCGGATTCGTTCGCCGCCGACAACAGGCTATAGATATGTAACTGCAGTTGCTCTTGCGCTCCTTTTTCAATACTACTCGTAAAAGCCTGAATCAACCCCCAGCCAGTACCACCAAGAAATAATATCAAGATCACAACAGTGGAGCTAAATAAACGCCCCCTAAGGGATGAAAACATGACACAGTCCTTTAGGTATTCGTTCTCGCCAGCGTGAAACGGTATCCTCGCCCCCTGAGAGTTTCAATCGGTTTAAGCGTGTTGCCGGGGTCGATTTTTTTTCGTAATCGACCAATAAACACTTCGATCACATTACTATCTCGATCATAGTCTTGATCGTAAATATGTTCCGTTAACGTCGTCTTAGACACCACCTCATTGGGATGTAGCATCAAATATTCGATCACCTTGTACTCATAACTTGTCAGTTCAAGCGCGACACCCTCCAGCGTGAGCTGTTGTGCTGAGGTATCCAATTCAACCGCCCCAAACGCCACCGTAGATGTTGCCAAACCCACTGCACGGCGAAGTAACGCATTAATCCTGGCCAGTACCTCTTCCATATGGAAAGGCTTTACAACGTAATCATCACCCCCCGCTTCTAGCCCTTCAACCTTATCCTGCCAATTACCCCGCGCTGTCAAAATCAATACAGGGTAATTACAATGTTGAGCTCTTAAACGGCGAATGACATCAACCCCATTGATTTTAGGCAACCCTAGGTCCACTAACGCCAAATCATAGGGATGCTCAACTCCCAAGTACAACGCTTCTTCCCCGTCACTGGCAATATCCACACTATACCCTGCCTTTTCTAGCGCCTGCTTTAACTGCTCCTGTATCGCAAGCTCATCTTCCACCACCAATAACCGCAAAACCAACCCCTCATCAATACCTAAGGCTCAAAGACATCGCCACTTGTACCGTCCACGTACACATTTTTAATCCTTCCGCCAGGCATAAGCACCTTCACCTTAAAGACTACCGGCCCTTTGCTTTTTATTTTTTCTGCCTTTAGTACCTTTCCCTGATAACGCTTCTTTACTTTTTTTACCGCGTGCTCAACGTTATAACTCGCTTTTGCAAGCAGCAATACTCTTCCCGGCATATTCTCAGCATTAGCATTTGCGCTGATTAGCGACAACAATAAGAACCCGACTAACACACACCGTTTATACACAATGCTACCTCACCTAACTTGTATGGCTAAAAACCTTGGCGCTAAGTTTACAACCTATCGCTACCTATCACCATCCAAGTGCAAGCGGTTTAGCCCATGATCTACCATTATCTATTCTGCAGGGACCACCGACACCCTTAATCGAATCGAATTTCCAGGATCTCTGTCAGTTTCAGTTGAATAGGTTTGGCCTGCATAGCGGTATTTAACTCTATAACCAACCACTCGCTCTTCTTCAATCTCTTCATAGGTTGTTTGGCAGCGCTGCTCTACCGCCTGATAGCGATGACCATGACGCCCATTACGACTTACGTCGTTGCCAATCGATGCACCTAATACCGCTCCAGCAACCGCACCTATACGTTTATTATCTCGCCCGTGCCCTACTTTATTACCTATAGCTGCACCTATAATTCCGCCCAGAATCGTGCCAGTGGCTGATTGACGCCCCCTTTCTCTATGCACAACTGTCTCGTCCCAGCACTCCTGGCGAGGTTCCCGGTGGCGTACCACCTGCATAATTGGATGAGACTCAATAACCGTACCGTATTCAACACGTGCGTTTGGATCAGAATACCCCGCTGAAGCAGCCAACATTCCGAGTACACCCAACATCATGGTTATGTGCTTTTTCATCGCTCTTCTCCAATACGCGCTATTATGAATCAATGTTTGATGATTACATCATATCAACGTGTAACTGAACGAAAGCTGAACTCACCTAGCTACCACGAAAAAAGCCCTCTAAAGAGGGCTTTTTTCGTGGTAGCTAGTCTATATTATTCGTGTAATCGCCAATCAAGCAACACAGTTGGAGCCTCTGCGCCTTCCCCCTGAAGATAACCTACAATAACTTCTAGTTCTTTACCTAGATCCGTTACATTTGCTTCATAGGGGGCGAATTGCTTGATATTGCAGGTGATTATTTCATTAATTGCATTCAGCCTTACGGCCAACGGCTTATCACCACGCCTAGCAACAAACACCAACACAGGGCGAATCAAGCTTTGAACCCGATCTATCGCCTGCTGAAATAACGTCAACAATGAGCTTAACACGGACTTTTCCGCATTATCGAACAGTTCTAGCGCAACCTCCTTTTCTCCTTCAGAGGCTTTCGCGAGTAGCGTATCTGCCAAACCATGAAATAATTTATGGGGTTCATCAAACCTTGCCATAATATCTGCTAGCACTTCATCATTTGCTTCATATTGCTCATACCATTGACCGAATTCACATTGATGTGGGTCACGATCCTTAGTAAATGCAGCTCCAGTACGAATCGAGGCCTCTAACGAGCGCATCCACCCTCGATGGTCCTGTTCCTTGGCTTTTAGAAGCTCAATTAATACCACATTCTTTTTATATTCAGACTCAACATTCACCATCTCGGAAAATTCACAGATCGGTACTGTTTCGCCCTGGTATTGCACAACCTCGAGCACGCCATTAGCAGAATCTACTCGTGTAGTCTTTCGGTTATCTTGTTCAATATACCGCACCTGAGAAATCGGAATAGCATACTTTGCACGATCAACTGTAAAGGTGATCACTTCTAATTTTCCAGTACTATCAAATAAGTCCACACCAAAATCCAGCGCTATCGCTGCTGCCTCTGCCATACCATTCCTCCCAAAAAGGCAAGGCAGAGCCTATGCCCTACCATGCCCTGTTTGCCTTTTGCTTTCAGTTGATCTATTCGTACCTTAATTGAAGTGTAGATCAATCTGTCAGTAAACCCACTCAATAGAGAAGAAACTCCTAAATACTCTAACAAAGATACTTATCTTTAAAAAACAAATGCTTATATGAATCATACAACGTCTTTATTGATACTCACTGGCGAGTTTAGTAAAAAATGCTTTGCTATGCTCATCACCAGGAAAGTAATGCTCAACACGCAAATCCTGAAGCGTGACATCTAACGCCGTACCAAAAGTAGATATCGTCGAAAATAACGCCAGCTGCAGTGAGTTGATTTCGATTTCTACCTTCACCATCGGTAAAGCTGCAAATTCTAACGGCCGGACTTTCCAATCTTTGGGAATACCCGGCATCATCAGGATTCGATCCAACAGCGAGTTGGGCATGTCGCGTTGCAAGCTAGCCAGGTGCTCCCTATAAATTCTTCGTAAAAGAAATATAGCAACATCTTCCCAGTTTTTGACAAACAAGCGGTAACCATCGGGGTGAAAAAAAACGTCCATTACGTTTGTTGTATCTGGAAAGCTCGCTCCCTGCTGAAGAAAATAGTTCGTCAGCATCATATAGGTGCGATTCGCCATTAATAGATTCCATTCCCGATCGACAACAATTGCCGGATAAGGGTCGTGTGCGTCCATCATATAGGACAACGCGCTTCTCACATCTTTAAGCTTCTCATCCGATAGCTCACTTTCTGAATATTCCTGAGTAAAACCCGCGGACGACAGCAGCAGATTGGCATCCCGTGAAGACACGTCCAGAATATTTGAAAGATGCAGAACCATATCCCTACTAGGTTTCGATCTACCATTTTCCATAAAGCTAATATGACGCGACGACACCTCCGCCTCAAGGGCCAAAGACATTTGACTCAACCTCTTCTGCTGCCTGAGTTCCTTCAAAACACAACCAAATGCTGTCATATACACCTCCCTTTCTAGCGCTTGATACAAGCACCATTAAACCAGCCAATTCATCTCAATAACATTACCTCTGAGGTAATTGAGATCATAACCTCAATTCACGCACACTAACCATACCCAATTAACACTAACAACACTTCCCCGAGGCTACATCGATGAACCAACCACAACTAAAAAGAGTGTTACTCAGCAATAGCGTGTTCTCCATATTTTGTGCCATTGACCTATTACTTTTTACGGAATCAGTTGCAAGCCTAATTGGCAATATTGAGCCCATTTACCTGCAGGTAGTCGGGATAGGGTTGATTGTTTGGTCAGTGGACCTTGCATGGGTTGCAACTAGAAAACACATCAATACAACTCTCGTTAAGATGATCATAGTTGCAGACTTAGGCTGGGTATTGGGTACGGCAGCTCTATTGTTTGGATTGCCAAACCAATTCAACGACTTTGGTGTGTTAAGCCTCATTCTCGTCGCCAGCGCTGTCTTAGTCTTTGCTTTATTACAGGTTAAAGGGCTTTCAAGTGGAACACCTCAAAACGTTGCCCACTAGCTCGTCACATATTTCTTCATTTATCAGTCAAAACACAAAGGTAAAACCTTGTTTATTACAGGCGCCAGTCGTGGCATTGGCAAGGCCATCGCCATTAGGGCCGCAAGAGATGGAGCCAATATTGCGATTGCCGCTAAAACAACCGAACCGCACCCAACACTAGAAGGCACCATTTATACCGCAGCTGAAGAAATCGAAGCGGCCGGTGGCAAAGCACTACCTTTGGTGGTTGACGTAAGAGACGAAGCACAAGTCGAAGCTGCCATTAGCAAGACTGCCGAAACCTTTGGTGGTATCGATATATTGATCAACAACGCAAGTGCAATAAATTTATCGCGAACCCCAGGGACCCCGATGAAACGATTTGATTTGATGAATCAAATTAATTACCGAGGTACCTACCTAGTTTCACAAAAAGCCATTCCTCACCTTAAAAAAGCTGACAACCCCCATGTTCTCACGCTGTCTCCTCCCCTCAACATGGACCCCTCGTGGTTCTCTCGCCATGTTGCCTACACAATTTCAAAATACAATATGAGCCTCTGCGTGCTCGGAATGGCTGATGAATTCAAATCTGACAACATTGCATTTAATGCTTTATGGCCAAAAACAACCATCGCCACTGCTGCGGTAAAGAATAATATGGGGGGTGAAGCACTCATCAATGCATCCCGCACACCAGAAATAATGGCTGACGCTGCCTACGGCATCTTAACTAAAGAAAGCCGTTCAATAACAGGTAATTTTTACGTAGATGAAGATTTTCTGAGGGAGGAAGGTGTTACCGACTTCAGCCAATACCGCGTTAATCCTGAACTGGAAGACAGCCAGTTGATGCCAGACTTCTTCCTCTAACAAGTAAAATACCAAAGGATAGCAATGCAGCTTAGCTTTCCTTTGGTATTTTAGCCGCTCGGCACACCAACATTAGCTCACCCACTTCCTCCAAGCCTGGATATTTCGGATAGTTTTTCTTAATAAAGCCGAGGTACTGTAACGCTTTATCTGGATTGCTCTGACCTTCCAGTAACACTTTAGCCATAAGCAAGTAAGCGTGAGGCACATCGAGATAGTTGGGGGCATCTTTGTGTAAATTAACCAATAGTCCCAGCGCTTCTTTATGCTTATTTCTGAGATAAAACTGCTCCGCTAGCCGGTGCCTCACCTCAGGAGCTTCTGGTAAAAAGCTGCTATCTTTATCGTGATACTCACAGTAGAGATAATACAAACGTGAATCGTCACCAAACCCATGAACCGTCTTCATAAAAGCATGTCCATGCTCCTGATAACGCGTCACCTCCCCCATCGCCCACAACAATTTACTGAGGTTCTCGTGAAGCTGCATGCTTTTCGGACGTGATTTCACTTCTTTGGAAAGAAGTTTCAGCGCCGTATCAAAGCGACCTTCCTTTAATAACACCTCTATTTTGGCCTCCGCTGGATTGATCTTTTTTCTGCGGCGCTCCTTATTTTTTTGATCCTCAGAAATAAACCCCAAAACAGCTTGATATTGAAAAATCACATAACCTATCAAACGATACGCCACCGTCAATACGTACAATGTCACGCCAAGTACAATTACCAGTAAATTAGCGCTAGAGACTTCTTGATAAAATAATCCCGCAACACCAAAACACACTCCCGACATAAGAAGAAGGAAACCATACAAAAGAAAATATGCCCAACCAATACGGCTAATTAGATCGAATAATTCCCGGGGGCTAAAGGCACTTGCGACATCTTCCTCCATCACAAAGCAGATGACACTTACAGGCAACACTGCAACGACTAAAGCCACAGCAAAAAAATCCAATACGAAGCTGTCCGCCATATGGACGCCATAAACAAACCCAATAAACACGAGCTGGATTAATAGCTGCTTGCCCAGCAGATCAAAACCACCAAACATAGCGTTAAATCCATCAGGAGGAGCATCACTTCCAGATGCGCTCGCGGCAATAATTAAGAAGCCATATTTTGTCATCACCGCGAAGATAACAACCGCAGTTACCAAAGGAATCAGCCCTCCCACTTGCATAAGTAGAGCGCCAATAAGGAACACTGGGGCAAGAAAAATACCGCCGTTTTTATGTAGAGGGTAGGTAAATATTTCAGGAAGAATATCCCAGAAAGGAGCCGCATTATTGGCACCGCCTAAAAAACGTAATTCCTCGCCACTGAGAAATGACGTTGCAGCACCCATTCCACCGGATCTTTCTTCACTATCCACACACTTTTCACAATAATATTCGTCAACCCGCTCATGGTGCCATACCGCAGGCTCTAATGGGTGGTATTTACAGAAAGAATGCATAGGGCCAATGACTCTCTTGGTTGGAAATTATTCGAAGTATAACCTATGACCCAAAATTCACCCCATTACGCTTCATTTTTGACGCGCACAAAAAAGGCTCCCGAGGGAGCCTTTTTCCAAACAAAAATAACGATCAATACGTTTCTTCGTTCTCAGCCTTCTCAACCAACGATGCTGGTGGCAAGAATCTATCACCGTATTTAGCCGCTAGTTCCTGCGCTCTCGCAACAAACTTTCGCAACCCATAACCGTTAATGTATTGAACAACACCACCTGTCCATGGTGGAAAGCCGATTCCCATGATTGACCCAATGTTTGCATCAGCAATGGACTCAATAACACCCTCATCCATGCAGCGAATCGTCTCCAATGATTGAACAAACATGAAGCGTTCTTTCATATCTTCGAACGGGATCTCTTTATCGCCGCCAAAGGCATCCTTGAGACCTGGCCAGAGAACTTTCTTACCTTTCTCAGGATAATCATAGAACCCTTTGCCAGCTAACTTACCTGAGCGGTCAAAGTCATCAATCATCTTATTCAATACAGATGTGGATGACGACTCAGGTAACTCTTGACCTTCTGTCGCTAAGTCAGCTTCTGCTGCCAAGCGAATATTACGCATGGTAGTAAAGTTCAACTCATCGCTAATCGCCAAGGTACTCACGGGGAAACCCGCTAACTCAGCGGCTGTTTCAATTGAACGAGGATGTAACCCCTCTTCCAACATGCCAATACCCTCATTGACATAAGTACCAATGACTCGCGTAGTAAAGAACCCACGAGCATCATTCACAACAATCGGCGTTTTCTTAATCTGTAGACAGTAATCGATAGACTTAGCCAACGCTTCTTTAGAGGTTTCTTTTCCACAGATAATCTCAACCAGAGGCATCTTGTCTACCGGTGAAAAGAAGTGTAAACCAATAAAGTTACTAGGCCGCACTGACGCTTCTGCAAGACCAGAAATCGGTAAACTTGACGTATTTGACGCCATTACACCAGTTTCTAACATATGCGCTTCAGCTTCTTTAGTCACTTGAGCCTTCAGCTCACGTTTTTCAAAAACAGCCTCAATCACTAGGTCACAACCTGACAAATCTTCAGCATTTGCAGTAGGCGTAATACGCGCTAATACCGTGTCAGCCTTATCTTGAGTCATTTGACCGCGGGAAACGCGTTTCTTGAGCAAGCTCTCGCTATACGCTTTCCCTTTCTCTGCATTCTCGGCAGAAACATCTTTCAGTACAACTGAAATGCCACTCATAGCAGAAGAATACGCGATACCAGCACCCATCATGCCGGCCCCTAGAATTCCCACCTTCTCACATTTCGACTTTTCAACACCTTCTGGGCGAGACTTACCCTTACTAATATCTTGGAGCTGAAAAAAGAAAGCGGTAATCATATTCTTGGCGACCTGGCCGGTGACCAAACTCACAAAGTATCTCCCCTCAATTCTGATTGCAGTATCAAAATCCACTTGCAGGCCTTCAACAGCTGCGCTCAATATTGCTTCCGGTGCGGGGTAACAGCCTTTAGTCTTACTTTTTAGCATTGCGGGGATAATAGGTAATTTCTGTGCCAACGCAGGGTGAGATGGAACGCCACCCGGCACTTTATAGCCTCTTGTATCCCACGGCTGTTGCGCTGACGTGTTATCTTTACACCACTGCCTAGCCTTCGCAATCATATCCTCTTGATCATCGGCAAGTGCATCGATAAGCCCAGCTTTAACTGCCTTCTCTGGATTAACCTGCTTACCTTCCAGCAAGAATGGCAGGGCCTTCTCCAAGCCAAGTAGACGAGTCAATCGTACAACACCACCACCACCCGGTAGCAGGCCTAGGGTAACTTCAGGAAGGCCTATTTTTGTCTTGGGGTTATTAATAGCGATCCGGTAGTTAGTCGCCAAGCAGATTTCGTAGCCACCACCTAGCGCCGCACCATTAACTGCGGCGACAACAGGTGCTTTTATCTGTTCTAGACGACGCAACTGGCCTTTTAATATCTCACCACCTTTAGAAAGCTCTTCTGCATCTTCTTGCTGAACTTTAACTAAATCATTTAAATCACCGCCGGCAAAGAAAGTACTCTTTGCCGAAGTTAACACAACCCCAGCAAGATTCTCTTCTTTCTCTAACCGCTCGACGGTAGCACCCATAGCTTCTACATACGTTGCATTCATGGTGTTGGCAGATTGGCCTGGCATATCCATGGTCAACAAAACGATATTATCGCTATCTTTCTCGTAACGAATTGCTTCTGACATTATATTTCTCCGAATTCCTGTGTTAACCCATCAAACCAATTCAACGACAGTGGCGATACCCATACCACCACCAACACACAGGGTACATAACCCACGCTTAAGACCGCGACGCTCTAGCTCATCGATCACAGTACCAACAATGATGCCCCCGGTTGCCCCAAGAGGATGCCCCATAGCGATAGAACCACCATTTACGTTGATTTTTTCTTCAGGTACACCGGTATCTTTCATGAAACGCATGACCACAGAAGCGAACGCTTCATTAACTTCAAACAAGTCAATATCATCATATGTTAAACCCGCTTTCGCCAACGCTTTATCGGACGCTGGACCAGGGCCAGTCAGCATGATGGTTGCATCTGTGCTGGTCACAGCAGTAGACAGAATACGTGCTCTAGGCTTAAGGCCAAGCTCTTCTCCCTTTGATTTTGAGCCAATCAATAGCAATGAAGCCCCATCAACGATACCGGAAGAGTTACCTGGTGTGTGTACATGATTGATTTTCTCTACCATGTGATACTTCTGCAAAGCAATCGCATTAAACCCCATCTCTCCCATCATCTGAAACGATGGATTTAATCCAGAGAGTCCCTCTGCTGTAGTTCCCTCTCGGATAAATTCGTCTTCTGCCAAAATCGTCAAGCCATTCATATCTTTAACGGGCACAATAGACTTGTTGAAGTAACCATTAGCTCTAGCGGCAGCGGCTTTCTTTTGGGAATTGGCTGCATAGGTGTCAACGTCTTCGCGAGAAAAGCCTTCTATTGTTGCGATTAAATCTGCGCCAATACCTTGTGGGATAAAATCAGTTTCAAGATTCGTTTTTGGATCCATCGCCCAAGCACCACCATCAGACCCCATAGGCACACGAGACATGGATTCTACACCGCCACATACCACTAAATCTTCCCATCCTGACGCGACCTTTTGAGCTGCCATGTTCACAGTTTCAAGACCTGACGCACAAAAACGATTTATCTGCACACCGGCTACTTTAGTGTCCCAGCCAGCTTTCATTGCTGCTGTTTTCGGTAGTACAGCGCCTTGATCCGCCACGGGAGATACTATCCCCAACACAATGTCATCGATTTCACTGGTTTTTAATCCTGGATTACGTTCTTCCAACGCCTTCATAAGATTAGCGACCAGGTCCACTGGTTTGACTTCATTCAGGGAACCATCTTTTTTCCCCTTACCGCGGGGTGTTCGAATTGCATCAAACACATATGCATCTGTAGCCATTAACGTTTCCTCGTTTATTTTATAGGCACTATTGTTTAGCCTGAATACTGAAATTCTTGAGCAATTAAAAACTCTCGCTCCAGTCAACGATGCGAACGACTAAGGTCGGCACCAGAGAGATACTTACCTTACTGCTTTTGCATGAAACCCAGCAATGACCATTCCGATCATGGTTTATGACCAAAAGCACCAACTACGCTTTCAGAACATATCTATCCACCATTGGAACAACAACAAAAAGGATTCATGAATCCTATATTTTTCAACTAGATGCCTCTTAACACAAAAAAGGTATCAGTTGTTATTTACAATTTCACACAATTTGAGTGCACACGTGTACTTGATTATTTGGGCCGCCACAACCATAATGAACTCGTTGGTAAATGCTGTGTTTTAAACTTATTTAGGCAGAACATTCTAATTTAATGTCTTATTATCTGCTCACAGTGACTAACACTGTAATCAATCTCGGTCATGCCTCTGACACAAACACTATGTAGTGTAGGCGGCATAAACAGGTACCACTTAGAACTCCAATAATAAAAGTGCTTGTTTAGATCAAAAATCACTGGCGTAAAGTGCCAGCAGTAATAGACAGGAGTTCTAATTATGAAAACTTTACAAGCTTTAAACACTACCTTTCGTAGTTTGGTCGTAGATGGCCTATCATTTGTTGTCGCCCTATCACTTACCTTTGCAGGAATTTGGGGTTTAGTGCAGATTGAAGCATCATTCTTTACACTAGTCGTATTTGGTGTGTTGATGGTTCCTTCTTTATTCAGTACAGCGACATACCTTACCCGTGATATCAACAGTGCCAGCGATCGATTTATAGCGTAGTCGCCACCTGGTTGCTTGAAGTTTAGCGTTACACGAGAAGCTCATTTTTTATAGAGAATGGGACACAAGAGTAACGCTAAACAATCAATCACTTTTCTTTTGATATACTTTTAGCCATTCAATAAGTTTTGTTTCGGACATCGGCTTTGCGAGATAAAACCCTTGAATATAGTCACAACCCATTCCCGCTAATACATCAAACGTTTCCTGATTTTCGATGCCTTCGGCAACAACCTCCATATCAAATCGATGACCCAAATCTATCATCAACTGAATCAAATGCTTATCATCACCTGAATCCAATAAATGCTCTACAAAACACCTATCAATTTTAAGCTCGTCCGCAGGCAAGCTCTTAAAGTATGACAGGCAAGAATAACCAGTACCAAAATCATCGATTGATATTGATACTCCAAGCGACTTCAGTTTGTGTAAACACTCCACTGCTTTCGCACCCTCATCGATAAATGCGCTTTCGGTCACCTCGAGAGTCAAGTCTTCCGCATTAACACCCCAAATATTCAACGCAGATTTCACCAAATCCGAAAAGCCGTCCTCCTCCAGCGATTGCACCGATATATTAACCGCTACAGAATATCCGGAAGAGGCCCCAGGCCATTCTGACATAGATCGAAGAGCTGAATGAAGCGCCCACTTAGTTAAGGGCCTGATTGCGCCGGTTTGCTCTGATAGAGGAATAAATTCAACGGGTGATATCATCCCCCTAGATTCATGGGGCCACCGGGCAAGTGCCTCAAAATGCAATTTCTCAGATTGATTCAGAGATATTTTGGGCTGAAAATAGAGCTCTAACTCATTACTCAAAATTGCTAGATTCAGCTCACTTTCTAACTCCCAGTCGTAATTCTTTATGCTATTGCCATCATCAATTTGGACATAGGAACGCCCAAGCCTTTTCGCTTCATCTAGAAGAATCTCAGCTTCTCTTAACACATTCTCGACATCATAATCGGCATTACTATTGGAGGCATAACCAATATGAACATTCACCTGCATCAGACGTTCCCCTATTTTTATCGGCTCGTCCAATAATCTTGCGACCTTATTCGCAGCCAATACCAATAATTGAGGATCAACCAATGATGACAACACTATACCGAATTCGTCGCCACCAACACGAAACACTCGAGATTGCTTAAGTTTTACAGACACTAATCGCTCAAAAATCTCGGCAATCAGGTGGTCTCCAACGGTAAAACCAAAGGTGTGATTTATTCGCTTAAAATCACGGATATTAACTACCAATATCCCTGTTAACGCCTCTGCAAACAATTCATCTGCACACTGAATAAAAAGGTGTCTATTGATAGGAGGCAATTCGTTTTTTTCTAAAGCTGTCACGCCGATCTCCTGCCTAATAGTAAATACTCTCGGGGTCGATACCGTAACTTCCGGGGCTAAGGCTCTGCTCAATGAACAGACCATCTTCAATGCATGTCTCATCTTCCATCATGTCTAATGAAGTGAATTTAGTGCGCAGAATTTTGTCCTCATCGGTGAGTAATAGTACTTTAGGACGCAAACGCCGAGTCCTTGATTCTGAAATGACAATAGCGACTACTCCTGAGTTCAATTCCACCAAGGTTCCTGCAGGATACAATCCAACTGCCTGAATAAACTCTTCTACCAGTTCAGCCTGAAAGGCTTTACCTCTCCACTCAAACAACTTCCGCACTGCAACGCTAGGAGAGATCGCCTTAGCGTAAACCCTTTCACTGGTCATAGCGTCATAGCAGTCTGCAATGGCAGCAATACGAGAAAGAACAGGTATACCTGACCCTCGAATCTCGTTCGGATATCCCGATCCATCATGCCTCTCATGATGGTAAGCCACGAGCTGGCGTACTTTAGGATTTACATTTCCTGCGTCATCGATTATCGACAAACTTAACTCTACATGTGAGCGAAATTGCGCAAACTCCTCATCACTCAATGCACCCGTTTTGGATAAGAGCTCCTCAGGTAAACGGACCTTGCCGATATCACACAACAAGGTACCTGTCGCAAGAATCATAAGATCTATTTTAGGCAGGCCTATTTGGCGACCTAAAGCCACTGCCCAGATCGATGCCCCCATAGAGTGCTTATAAGTATATGAGTCTTTGTTTTTTAACCTAGCCAACCACATGCAAGCGTCAGGGTTCCTTAGGACACTGTCTATCATGGGGCTTACTGATCCCTTTATGGTAGATATATCAATACTGTGGCCGTGGGAAACATCATCAATTAAATTCTTTACGCAATGATTAAGATCAAGGCATACCTGCCGAGCGGTCTCCATCTCAACTTTTGCATTCTGTTCATCTTTATATGCTAACAAACTTCGATTGGGGAACATCCGCTCAAGCTTTTGCTGAGCTTTTTTGGTTCTCCCCTCACTGATTAGGCTTGTTACTGAGTTTTGAGACGTAGTGAAAGGTGACGCTTGCCTGCTAGAATCGGACATTCTCCCTACCGAGGAGACAGCTGCCGACCCTCGCTGCCTTTCAACATCGACATAAACGTATTCGCATAGAGATCTAAGTTTATCAATATCCTCAAGACTATTGATAAAAAAGCCCTGCATTAGATAAGGGGTTTCCAACCAAGGTCGGTCTAACGCACTGACGTACATACCAATTGCTAAATGTGCAACAGGCACTTCTTTAACGTGATTCATCGTAGTATCACGCTCTAGGACTATACAAGCTTACAGGGTATACAAAAGGCAATCGTCCATCTCCAAAGTTACACGTATCTCTTAAGAATAGACAAAAAAGTGGATTTTATAAGCAGATCAGGCTGGAAAATCATTAAAACGCAGGCAATAAAAAACCCTGACCATTTCTGATCAGGGTTTTTATATTAAATGCCCAACAATGACCTACTCTCACATGGGGAAGCCCCACACTACCATCGGC
>MABD01000028.1 GCA_002162955.1 Gammaproteobacteria bacterium 45_16_T64 | reverse complement strand
TATAACCGCCAACGACTTCACTCTACGAATGACTATTGGTCACCCGTAGATTACGAAGAAATGCAGAAAGCAGTGTAATTTGGTGTCCGGCAAAGTGTTGACAGATCATGATGACAAAGACTTACTTGTAGAGAATCGTTTCGATTTCGCTTCTAGAGAAGCCTATAGCTCAAGCTACAAATTCGAAAGACTTACAGGTCACTACTATGTAGTAAGCAACTGTAATGAGCACGGCAGGTGGACCGAATCATTCGATATTAAGTAACCGAATGATTCAACCGTTCCTAAAATTTAAAACCTCGATGAATAGCGGAAACGCCCCCTAAAAGGTTGAAGTATTCCACCTTCTCAAACCCTGCATCTTCCATCATTGTCTTAAAAGTGTCCTGATCAGGGTGCATACGGATAGATTCATTCAAGTATTGATAAGACTCAGAATCCCCCGCCACTAATTTGCCCACGATAGGCCAAGACTTTGCATACAAGTCATAAGCTTTGCTCACAAATTCCGTCTGCGGCTTTGAGAATTCTAAAATCAACAACCTACCTCCAGGCCTAAGTACTCTTAGCAGCTCAATAAGCGCCTTTGATTTATCAGTAAAATTTCGGATGCCATATCCGATCGTTACGCAATCAAAAAAACCGTCCTCAAAAGGCAGCACTTCACCATTAGCTTGCACATAGTGGATATTGCCGGCAAAACCATCATCGAGAAGCCGATCTCTTCCCACCGAAAGCATCGAGTCATTGATGTCACAGAGCATGACTTTGCCTTCTGGTCCAACATTCTTACTCAATAACTTGGTGATATCTCCTGTCCCACCAGCAAGATCCAGTACCTTCTGCCCTTTTCTAACGCTACTGAGTTCGAGTAAATACTGTTTTAGTACTCTGTGGGTACCTAGTGACATCAAGTCATTCATCATGTCATATTTAGACGCTACAGAGTGAAATACGCCAGCCACATGCTTATGCTTACTCTCAACTGGAACCTGCTTATAACCAAAGTGCGTTGTGGCACTACCATCTGAAGGTTTATTGTCGCTCATGTAAGTCGCTCTAAGTTAAAGACTAAATATTATGAGCGACAATATACGTTGATCTTGGCGACACCTCAAATATTAGAACGAGAACGCCTTGATACGCTCCGGCATTGAACGTAAATTGAGCTATGCGCACAAAAAATTGTGAGAGTATTCCCCTTAACGGCGGTAATGTCCCGAAATCACCATGAAATGGAATGTAATAACCTGTTGTTCAGAGCAGGTATAAGGGATATTCATAGGTATCGGCTATATACAATGTATCCCGAATTGAATCAAAGGAGTTAGATCTATGAGCAAAGAATATCTTGATGTGCTGATAGTGGGTGCTGGCCTATCAGGTGTTGGTGCAGCCTGCCACCTAGCTAAGGCCTGCCCGACTAAGTCATTCGCTATCTTAGAAGGTAGAGAGAGAATGGGGGGGACTTGGGATCTATTTCGGTACCCTGGCATCCGCTCTGATTCGGATATGTACACGTTAGGGTATAACTTCAAACCATGGACAAATCCCAAAGCCATCGCCGACGGCCCTTCAATACTTAGCTATATAAAGGAAACGGCAAAAGAAAACAATATTGATAAGCACATACGTTACGGCCAGAAAGTAAAGTCTGCTAATTGGTCACGCAAAGACGCTCTTTGGACTGTGCTAATTGAAGAACAACACACCGGCAAGAAAAAGGAAATCACCTGCAATTTCTTTCTCTCCTGCGCAGGCTATTACAGCTATGAATCTGGATTTCAGCCGGACTTCAAAGGAAAAAACGAGTTTAAGGGTGAGCTAATTCATCCTCAAGCTTGGCCTGAGAACTTTGATTATTCGGACAAAAAGGTTGTTGTGATCGGAAGCGGCGCCACAGCGGTAACTATTGTGCCGGCCATGACTGACAAAGCAAAGCACGTCACTATGCTACAGCGCTCCCCCACTTATATGATGTCGTTACCGGAAAAAGATGAGAGCTTAAACAAACTGCGAGAATATTTGCCGGAAAAATGGGTCTATCGGTTTGCAAGAACTCGCAATGTCGCGCTAGCAATCGGTACGTTTCAATTCAGTAGGAGATTTCCAGAAAAAACAAAAGAGTTCTTGCTAGGACAGGTAAAGCAACAGCTTGGCCCCAACGTCGATATGAAGCATTTCACTCCGAGCTACAATCCATGGGACGAGCGACTCTGTGCAGTGACCAATGGTGATTTGTTCAAGGCCATAAGGAACAACAAAGCCTCAATTGTGACCGATCATGTGAAGAAATTCACAGAGACCGGAATAGAACTCCAATCAGGCGAAACCCTGGACGCTGACGTAATCATCACCGCTACTGGCCTCAACGTACAAATGCTCGGCGGAATAGACATTTTTGTCGAGAACAAGAAATTCGATATCACTGAAAAAATGCTCTACAAGGGAGTGTTAATCGAAGACCTACCTAACCTGGGCCTAGTTTTTGGTTATACCAATGCATCATGGACGCTGAAATCTGACCTTGTATCAGAATTCGTCTGCCGCTTGATCAATAAGATGGACCAAGTAGGAATGCGACAATGCATAGCACAAAACTATAATGCCAAAGTACATCACACCTCATTTTTAGACATGCAGTCGGGATACATACAAAGAGCAATGGATAAAGTCCCCCAACAAGGTTCTAGAATGCCCTGGAAACTATATCAAAACTACGCGTTTGATATGGCAATGTTAAGACTGGGGAAGCTCGATGATCGGGTCGTGCGCTTTTCATCACCTGGACTTAATGAGCGACTAGTCACTGCCTAACCAATAATAAGTAGACTTATTTTTCGCCATAATTAGGCTAGCCGATTTGACATGTATCTTCAGCTAGCCTTCTAGTCCGTACAGCAGTGCATTTTATACTACAACTGTATTACCATAGCTTCCTGTCCCCTTAGGAAGCAGTTTACCATGAGCACATCCACCGCAACATTCTCTAACCCCAAACGCGACTCTCGCTCTTCCCATTATGCTTTGGCCACGCTTTTACTAGCCTACATACTCTCATTCATTGATAGAAACATTATGGCCCTATTAGTTGGCCCCATTCGACAAGACTTTAATATCTCAGACTTTCAATTTAGTCTCTTACACGGGCTGGCTTTCACCATTTTCTATATAGTACTGGGGCTTCCTATCGGCTGGCTTGCAGATCGCATGAGTCGAAAGACTATTATTACTTCTGGCGTTCTTTTTTGGAGCTTAATGACCTGCGCCTGTGGTTTTGCCAAAAATTTTAGCTCATTATTCCTAACCAGAGTTGGCGTAGGTGTAGGTGAAGCTACGCTATCACCCGCAACCTATTCTTTGTTAGGAGATCTATACAGTGCAAAAAATTTACGTTGGGCCACCGCTATTTTCGCAATGGGGATAACATTGGGAAGTGGCACGTCCTATATGATCGGCGGCTGGTTATTTGACACCTTGTCCACAATGGATCTAAGCACCTACCCAATCATAGGTGACATGGCCGTTTGGCAGATAACATTTGTAGGGGTTGGCGCGCCGGGTATACTCGTTGTTATTTTGCTCATGTTCATTAAAGAGCCGCCAAGAGTAGAGCACAACGAAGAAGTTGAGCCAATGCCTTTACGTGAAGTGATTAGCTATCTACGCACTCACTGGAAAGCCTACGCATCCATTATGGGAAGCGTATCAATGATGGCTATTATAGGTTATGGCACGCTGATTTGGTTTCCCGAATTTCTCGTCCGAACCTATGGCATGTCAAAGACAGATGCAGGCACCGCCCTAGGCGCAATTTTTATTCTAGCAGGAACTGCTGGAACATTTGCAGGTGCATTTTTTAGTGGCCTGCTCCAAAAGCGAGGTTACATCGATTCGAACTATCGAATTGTTATGATAGCGGCCTTAGTACTCATAGCTCCCGCAACTGCAGCACCTCTAATGCCTTCAAGCATGTTAGCGTTAGCGCTCAGTACTATTGTGATTTTTGTCCATTACATGCACTTTGGCGTAGCCATGGCCGGCTTGCAACTGATCACACCGAACCGAATGCGAGCGCAAACAAGTGCATTGATGTTATTCCTAACCAATTTATTTGGACTCGCCCTAGGTGGAACCATCGTAGCCTCGCTGACCGATTTTGTCTTTGGCGATGACCAGGCACTACGATTTTCCTTATCCACTATCTCCCTAGTTTTTTATCCCTTGGCTGCCCTACTCGTTGCACTAGGCTTGAAATCTTACAGAACTTTACTTATAGAAAGAGCGTAACTGGGCTACCCAATAATCTTCGCAGAACAACGTTGTAATTGATCTGCGAAGATTCAATTTTCGTATATAGACTTCGTTTTACATCTCCTGACTAATTCCTACAATTATTTCTATCCCTCGATCTTTATATTGTACTAACACTGGAGCAACACATCCGGTGTCATTACAAAAACAATAATAACGGTCATTTTCCACAAGAGGATTCGCATGAGACTTCACTCTCCAGCACCTTAAAAATTATTTCGCTTTTTCTGACATTCGCTACGTTTACAAAAACGACTGCTATCTTGCAGGGCACCATCGCGTCTATCAGTTAACGATTACAACTACACATTAATACTCCCCGCGCGTGCTTGTATCAAGCCATACGCGACAGGCCCACTATTGCCTGAAATTCAGTAAACACGGGGGCACAACCATGTTAAGGGTTTTAATAATGAAAAATCGTAAACCAACAAAGTGGCGTCATTCAGCTATTTTATTAGGCTCAATGTTCTTTGGGATGTCGGGGTTATCTACTGCAGCAACATTAACTGAACCTGCTGCACCAGACGAGAGGCTCAACGACTACCCCATTGTACTTGTTCATGGATTTTTTGGATGGGGACGAGATGAAGTGCTTGGCTTGTACAAACATTTTGGTGGATTTAAGGATATTCAAGAAGAGCTCAAACGCTACGGAAATCACGACACTGTTGTAACACCTGCCATGGGCCCAATCTCTAGTTCATGGGACCGAGCCTGTGAACTCTATGCACAACTTACGGGTACTCGAGTTGATTACGGCGTGGCTCATTCCACTGAGCATGAGCATGAGAGATTCGGAGAGAACCACAACACATGGAAAAACAAATCTAAAATAAGTAATCTTGGCAAAGGCCAAAAGGTAAATTTGATTGCTCACAGCCAAGGGGTTCAGACGTCTAGAATATTAATTGAATTGCTTGGAAAAGGAAGTGCAGCTGAAAGAGATGCGACCCGTACGAGTGACCTTTCGGATTTATTTAAGGGTGATAATCAGTGGGTAAATGGTCTTGCCGCAATATCAGGAGCAAACGATGGCTCCCCTCTTGCACATGCAATTTACCACGGCGTCCCTGGATTCGATGATCTAATTTCGACGTTAATTAAAGCAGTAAATCTTCTCAATATTGATGCAATCTACGACTTTAAGTTGGACCAATTTGGATTGGATGGACGTCGACTATTTGAATTACCAAGCGCCTACACCCGACGCATTATTGGTGATCTATACCATAGAAAAGATTCTGCTTTTTATGATATGAGTACAGATGGCTCTGCTGAGATCAACCAGTTTGCGTCAGCGGAATCAGATGTATACTACTATTCTTGGGCGAATCAAACTTCAGAACTAAACGGGAGCGGGAAGCAAGTTAGCGGCAAAAGCACCAATCCAATCTTGACCTTGCCCGTTAATTTCATGGGTTCATTTACCCACCAACCAGAGGGTCAAGTACCATTGGATAGCGAGTACTGGCCAAACGATGGAATAACGTCTACACGCTCGATGGCTGGCCCAATCAATTGGTCGACCGATGTAATAACGCCATATGATCCTTCACAAGTACGTGATGGAATCGACATCAAGCCTGGCATTTGGAATTATATGGGTCATATTGAGGGGAACTGGGATCACTGGGATATGCTGAACATTCTCGATGGGTCACATGATGTGCGACCACTTTACTATAATGCTGCAAACTTCCTAACTTCAACACCTGGCGTTAAAGGCGGCTCACTTAACTGGTTTATTATTTTGAGTTGCTTAAGCTTTTTGTTTATCCGCAAGTCACGAAGCCAGGGCAAATAGAAACAACGGCTAATCATAATGCAGTAGATAAGTAATTATCTACTGCATTACCTATCCAATAACCTAACTATACAATTCATCGATAACAGCTTGATATTTTTCCAACACCGAGCGACGTTTTAGTTTCATTGTGGGTGTCAGTATTCCTGTTTCAGTGGTCCATTCGTCTAATACAATCACAAAGTTACGTGGCTTTTCATATCCCTTAGCGCTCACACAGGCCTCCTCAATATCGGCTTCTATCAACTGTCTAATCACTGGGTTTGTATTCCACTGCTCTTGGGGGCAATTGATTTCGGCATTTTCTATGCGTTCTTGCATAAGACCTACATCAAGTGAAACAATCATAATATTATAAGGCCTATTTATGCCATGTAGCATCGCTTGGCTTACATAAGGTTTTAGTTTTAATTGTTCTTCAATTTTTACCGGTGAGACGAATTTTCCATTTTCGAGTTTATATTGCTCTTTTACTCTTCCGGTAACAAACAGAAATCCCTCGTCATCTATTCGGCCCAAATCTCCTGTTCTATAGCCACCATCCTCTGTGAATACCGTTTTCGTGAGCGCTTCGTTATTGTGGTAATGCAGCATATTGGCCGGTGAATAACCAATGATTTCGCCTTCTACGTCTGTACCACAGTCAATATTATGGTCGATAACCAGACGAGTGCCAGGGATAGCTTGGCCCACCGAACCCAGTTTGAAGGGGCGACTCCAGCCTGAAAGTGTTAACGCGCCGGAGGTTTCAGAGGCACCGTAGCCCTCTGCAACATCGATACCTAAGCTCAACATAAATTTGATAATCTCAGGATTTAGCGCACTTGCGCCGGTCAGGGCATTTGTGAGCTTTCCACCAAGTAGCTGCTTGATCTTAGTAAACAGAAGTTTTTCGGCTCCCATAAGCATCAGCTTCTCTTTCAGCGACAATGCACCGCCCTGTCGCTTTTTCCAAGCAGCATCCATTCCGCTAGAGAATAGAGATTGGATAACGCTGGGTTGCGCCTGCATCTTACCCAATACGTTGTCATAGATTTTATTGTAAACCCTCGGTACAGCATAAAGATAAGTCGGCTGTATAGTTTGCAAGTCATCCAGCAAATCGTTTACATCAGCAACCAGAGCCGCAGAATTCCCCGCTTGAAACAACAAATGTACTTCCGCTATTTGGCCGAAGATATGTGCCCATGGCAAAAAGCTCAGAGATCGATCTGTACCGCGAATTTCACTACTGTCCCCAAACGTATTAATCATGTACATAAGATTATCATGGGAGTGGACGACGCCCTTAGGGTTGCCGGTAGTACCCGAAGTATAGATCATTCCTGCTGGGGCTTTTGGATCGATAACGGCCATCTCAGCTGGGTTATTTTTTCCAAGATCAATGAGTGATTGGTAGCTATACTTCGCGTTATCGACCCTGGCAAAAGGAACAACCTTACCCTCATAAGTCTTATCTTTTTCCATGGCCGACACTTTTCGATAAATGTCACAACTAGCGACAAAAACCATCTTTACTGAAGCGTCGTCCAATATATATTCCCACTCAGAAGGCGTCTGGGTCTCATAAAGGGGTACACATACACCTCCTAACCCATAAATGGCATAGGCCGCCACAGCCCACTCCAATCTATTCCCACTAATAATACCGACAGCATCACCTTTCTTTATGCCAAAAGAAAGTAACCCTGACCTCAATTGCTCGACCGAATGACCAAAATCCCCGAAGGTTGTCCACACAAACGAATTATCTATTTTTGTTCCATATAGCGGATTCTGAGCGAATACACGGCAAGCACGGCGCTGCATCGCGACTAAATCAGTAAAATGGAGCTTTTGATCCGTATTTTGATCAGGAGCGAGGTTTTCAAATGAGCTCATGGATATTCCTATGCAGAAGGTTGCTGTCGACGTTAAAGTTAAGGCAGTAAAACAGAAGTGATTGCCTTATCCACTGAACATTAACGCCTGATTGTCATGCGTAGCATACAAGCGTAACTAGTGAAATAGGTGTCCAATTGTCAAGGCATCGCTTTTCATTTGTTTACAAACTTTAACACACTGAAATAATATTCATTGGCTTTTGTGATGAAAGCCACTATTGTGTGGCACGAAAAATACGTGTCGCTTGATTGCCTTAGGGAAGAATTCAATGGAAATAGTGTACGATTTCTTGAACCAGCAAGATCTGGTGTATTACTTAATGATTCCGTTCTTAAGTGGGATTGTTGGATGGGCAACAAATTACGTCGGCATCAAAATGATGTTTGCTCCGATCGAGTTTGTCGGCATTAAACCTATTTTTGGATGGCAAGGTATAGTGCCAGCGCGCGCCGCTAAGTTCGCTCGCTTGCAAATGGAACAAGTTGAGAAAATAATTGATTTCCAGGAGCTGCTGGACCGAATTAATCCAGATGACGTTGCAAATATCATTCGTCCAGGAATGAAGAAGCTAGCGGAAGAATTGACTGATGAGATCGCAAGCGACAGCATGCCCTTTGCTTGGGAAAACACACCACAATTCATTAAAGACAGACTGTATCGTAGGCTAGACCGTGATCTGCCTACGCTATTTGATGGTATCTATAACGACATACGTAATGACTTTGATGCAATGTTTGACCCCAAAGCAATGGTGATTGACAAACTCACTACGGACAAACACATATTAGTAGACATGACGAGGCAAACTGTCTACAAGGAGCTTGGCTTTCTTGTTAAATCAGGCCTCTATTTTGGTTTCCTTTTTGGTATTGTTCAAATGATCTTGTGGTACCTGTTTCCAGCTGCTTGGTACGTGCTACCTATTGGAGGATTCTTCGTGGGCTACCTGACAAACTGGATTGCCGTTAAGTTGATGTTTCACCCCTTGGAACCGAAAAAAATTGGGCCATTCCTACTTCACGGCTTGTTCCTTAAACGCAAAGATGAAGTTGCGCGAGACTACGCTAGGTCAATGACAACGTCCGTGTTAAACACGCAGAATATCGCGACATATATTCTTAAGAGTACTGCGTCGGATAAAATCTATAAAGTTGTCAGTAGGCACGTCAAAAAATCTATCGATAATTCTATGGGTATTGCAAAGCCACTTGTGCTCGCTGGCATCGGTACCCAACGATATATCGATCTCAAAAATAATGTAGTGTCGCGAATTTCAGATGACACAATTAGCCTACCCCATTCAATCACTGACGGTCTAACCTATACAGAGCAAGCTCTGGATATCGAAGGCGAAATCGAACTACAAATGAAAAAATTTACACCTCTTGAGTTTGATGGGTTTGTGCGACCGATATTTGAGGAAGATGAGTGGATACTCTATGCAGTTGGCGGGGCTCTCGGGTTTCTTGCAGGATGGGCACAGTTCGCAATAATGTTCGCATAGAATCCTAACTACAAGAACTTAGTAGCCGCTTCAACTAACACAGATTTAAGTTCACTATACTCAACGGGCTTGCGGAGATAATAATCCATTCCCGCAGCCCGGGCCCTCTTCTCATGCTCAGGTAATGCATTCGCACTGAGACCAATGATAACAGGTGCATCATCCCCTACTATCACTTCCCTTATCTTTTCTGTAGCCTCATAGCCATCCATTTCAGGCATTTCACAATCCATAAGCACGCAATTATAAGATGGATCGGCTTTAGTAATTGTTGCTACACACTCCTTACCGTTTTCAGTGACTCTCCCAGAGGTACCCAGCTTCTTCAAAAGACCCTGAATAACGAGCTGATTAACATTATTGTCCTCAGCTATAAGTATACGTAGCGCCGACAAATCTACAGTTTTGGTACTCTCTATTACATCATATTTAGCGCTAGATACCTGTGTCTTACTTGAAACCAAGTTTAAGTTAGGGTTCACTGTAAACCAAAAACTCGAGCCTTCCCCTAAACTACTATTAACACCAATATTCCCCCCCATTAATTGCGCTAGCTGTTTTGATATATATAACCCCAACCCCGTACCACCATACTTCCTCGTGGTGGATTGATCTGCCTGGCTAAACGACGAGAAAAGCTTCTGCTTCTGCTCAACCGATAGTCCAATCCCACTATCCTCCACTTCAAACTTAAGCAGCTCGCCTTCCATATTTACGCGCAATGTCACTCCTCCCTCGTGGGTGAATTTAAACGCGTTAGAAGACAAATTAAATAGAATCTGACTTAGACGAGTGGGATCAGATGCTATTGTTTTTGGAACCTCCTCAGAAATTTCATACCGAATCAAAATTCCGTTCTCGGCGGCCTTACTCCTAAATAGTTCAGCTGTATTGACAATGATTTCTCTTGGATCAACCGGTATTTTCTCTACGTCAAATTTACCCGATTCGATTTTCGAATAATCCAATATATCATTGAGAATCCCCAACAGAGTTTTTCCGGACGTTTCTATGGTTTTAACTAGCTTAGCTTGCTCATTATTGAGCGGTGTTTCTGTCAGTAAGTGCGCTATCCCCAGCACACCATTCATCGGAGTCCTGATTTCATGGCTCATATTTGCAAGAAACTCCCCTTTTGCCCTCGCTTCCTTCTCAGCATTTACCTTTTTAAATGTCTCCTCTCGGGTTTGCAACTGTGCTTGAAGGCGGCTTTCCCTTTCTTCGTTGGCAACCGCTTCTATTTCTTCTCGTTGTGTTTTTTCCATATTGAATTTCGCCGAAATCCCCAATGCCAAAGTGGCAGTACTGAAAAGCGAACCAAATTGAAATCCATATTCAGTCCATAGATTGCTAGGCAATATGGCGAATGCTCTAAGCACCGTGGAAACCCCACCCAAGAAGAAAAACAACCAGCCAAATAGATAGTACTTAGTGGGCGGATAGTGGAAACGCAGCATTGCAATTCCTGAATAACTAATTACCAATGTAATTAGTAGCCCAAACAACAAGACAAACTGAATCGTATAGTAAAAAGGTACAAATATATTAAGCAAAGGTAACAACAGGCAGGTAAATGCAATGTACCGCATATATCGATGAATATTAGGGAGATAGGTTTTGGTCTTAAGATACTCACTTGCAAAACAAATCACTGCCACCATTCCATAACTTAGCCAAACGATACGTAGCTCTTTGGTGTAACGAGGAAAGTCAGGGCTGACGAATTGAAAAATCACCCCATTAATTGAGCCAGACACACCTATCAACATAAGAAGAAATATAGACATAAAGATCAACGTTTTGTCCCTTAGAGTAACGAACAAAAAGGAAACGAATAGTGACATCATAAATACGCCACCAAAATAAATACCAAGCATGTAGTTCTCGATAAGCAAATGGTACTCAAAGGCATCTTTGCGAAATAATCGAATCGGAAGTTGCAGGGTATCTATTGAACTTGCTTCAATTAGAAATATTTTGTGTTGATTGGGTAAGACGCGTATCGGAAAAACGAATGCTCGGTGATAAGAAGGCCTAGTCGAGAACGGAACTGAGTCACCCGTCTCATAGATTTTTGTCAACCCTTCCTTTGTCGATTCGTAAAATCGAATATGGTCTAACAAGGGGTAATCCACGTATACAACAAAATCACTGTTACCGTCTTCCGCATCGTTATAGATATTGATTCTAACGATCGCTGTATCAGGGCTAAATCCATACGTTGGATATTCTGTTCGATACTGATCATCACTTTGAACGTCAAGTAGACGATTACGGGCTACGACGATATCGGCTGGCTTAACAATAGCAGACAGTGTTACCGGGTGGGAAATAAGATCAGTACGGCCACCTATTACATTCGTTGTTACAGGTATACTATTTTCAGCATATGAGGTTTGGATCAATAAAAGTAGTACAACAAATGAAAGTACCAACCTAAATCCGAGCATTTTCAATCGCATTTATCACGGCCAATGTGTAGTGCTGTTATGTTTGATAACAAACCGCCGCACTGAGCAGAATCAGCATCATGGCTCCGAGGCATTTTGTGCTAAGTATAGACGCATATAGGATTGCCCGGACTAATCCACATAGGAGGTCGTCACCTAGGGAGACAACAACTTCCAATTGTCGTTTGTGAAACACGCTGTATTCTTCCATCATCCAGCCTCACACCTGCTCACTTCGTGACCAGCAGTTCATTCGGTGTTTTGCACTAACCTTAATTCCAGTAGGTTTTCATGAGATTTCATGTATTTCGCTGTAGCTTTATCGTCTTCGCAATATTCTTAACCCAGGGTTGTAACTCGTTGTACAAGCCGATAGGAAGTACGCTGATCGCATACTCGGAAGATCATGCGTTGCCTGAGTTTCTAGAGACAACCGACGTAGACCTTGCGTGCCAATCAGGCACAAGCCTTCTACCTTTACTCAGCAGTTTTAGCCGAGTCGGTACAGACACCAAAAAGATCGAGATAAGCCTCTACTTACTTAGTGCCTTCTGTGCAGAGCAGCAAGCACATTACTTTGAGTTACTGGAAAACCTATCAGACCAAGCAAAAACCTATCGTCAATCAATCAGCTATTCCTCGCTGAAAAAGAGGGCTTATCAAAAAGCTGCAAAGCACCAATTAGCAAGTTATGCGAGTACTCTTGCTGCTTTTAACTATAGCGCAGAGACAAGCTGCCCAGAGTTTTCCCGTGATCTAGACGAAGTGCTTTTCTTGCTTGGCCACCTTCAAGGTCTAGAAGCACTACTTAACGGAGGGAAATCCGCGGGACTTATAAGCATCCCCTTAAACGTCAGCAATGATATTTATCGAGCAATGGCGTGCTTGGATAACAAGAAATGGTGGGGAGTACCGCAGGTAGTTGAAGCCACACTGCTGATTTTTCTACCTGAATTAGACCGCACAAAAAGCAAAATTGTCGATATTACCATAGAGGAATCTATTGCTCACGGCCGTCAACAGGGCGTTCCACTTGCAGAAACCATTGCTCTCGCTGCTTGGGAGGGCCAGGGATCGACAGACAAAGTAAAGAAGCTCATCCAGGAGCATTTCCAATCATTGAGTACACTGAAAGTTGATGACAAGTGGCTAGTAATAAACAACATCAATAATAGACACCTACAAAATAGAGCTGACATATTTCTACTTGAACAAGGGAAGTCGATACCACCCGATATTGCTTCCGCCTTCCGACCTATTCCAGAAACGACAAGCGATATCGAGTTTGATTTAGACGATTTATAAAAAACCCAGACCCCAATCAATAGGTAGTTCCCATGAATAAGTTGTATGTTAATGAAATAGGCGCGGTCACTTTTATTGTGTTAGTAGTGCTTATCATTACCACTGTGTTTTCTTCTGCTGTTGAAGCGGCGACACCAAAAAAACTATGTGTATTCGATCCTCTCGGTGCTTATGGAGACACCTACGCGCTAGTGGATTCTTACGCTACGCAAATGAAAGTGAACGGCGTTACATTTCAGCTAAAAGCCTATACGGATGAAACGGTTGCAGCGAACGACTTTATTGGAAACACCTGCGACGCAGCGGTATTAACGGGGACTCGTGCAAGGAGTTTCAACCGCTTTACCGGCTCAATCGAAGCGATTGGCGGTTTACCAGAATACAGCCAACTTCGTACTTTGCTGGGTTATCTGAACCACAAAAAATTGGAAAAGTACTTAGTAGATGGGGCCTACGAAATTGCAGGGGTATATCCCATAGGAGCAGTGTTTATCTTTGTGAACGACCGAGCTATTAACAGTGCAAGCAAACTAGCCGGAAAAAAACTAGCGACAATGTCTGTCGATAGAGCCGCTAACACTATGGTTACATATGTCGGTGCCGCACCCGTCAATTCAAATATAACAAACTTTGGTGGTAAGTTTAACAACGGCTCCGTCGACGTTTGTTACTCACCTTCTCTAGGGTATAACGCTTTTGAACTATACAAAGGACTCGAGCCAAACGGCGGTGTCATACGCTTTCCACTAGCACAAATGAATGCCCAACTCATTATCAAGAAAGACAAGTTTCCCGAGGGGTTTGGGGTGCTGTCACGACAGCTTGCCCACACTCAACTTGAGCAGGCATTCTCGACAATTACCACGAAAGATAAATCCATTGATAATAAATGGTGGATTGACCTCGAAGATGACGACAAAACAAAATATATGGAAATGTTCCGTAGCGTTCGTATCAATTTAGCGAAAGATAGCGTTTATCACCCAAAGATGTTGACACTAATGAAGAGAATTCGCTGCCGAGAAAAACCTGGTCACTCAGAATGTAGCCGAAAAGGCGAATAATAGCATGGCACCCAAAAATAGAACTGGGTGCCATGCTACCTACATTATGGATGCCCACTAAGAAGACAAAAACCTATCGGCATCTCGTGCCGTAATGGCGGGGTATTCCTCCATTGGAATATGCCCCGCATTATCATAAATAATCGCTTGTGATGCTTGAACATCTCGCTTCCAATTTTCAACATGTTCAACCGGTACCCAGGCGTCATCTCTACCCCACATGATAAGTGTCGGCACTTGAATCATTTTCATTTTATTTACTATTTCTGGCCGACCATTGAAATATCGAAATGTTAGAAATACGTCCACCATTGCATCTCGACCACCGGGATGAGAAAGCAGATCAAAGTAACGATCAAACACCGTGCTTAATATGTTCTGAGGCTGTCCATAGACCTTTTTCACACAGGAGTCGACGATAAACCTAGGAGCAACCCAGCGAGAGATTGTTTGAAAGACTGGCAAGGACACAAGCTTCATAATAAATGGAAGCTTCTGTTCATATCCGATTGGATCAATGAGGATTAGCTTTTTAACCCTGTCTGGATTAGACGCAGCATAATTCCAAGAAATAAAGCCTCCCAACGAATTTCCTACCAAATAGAATTCGTCGAGCTGAAGTTCATTCACAAATCCATTCAATAGCGCTTCTGTATATTCAGGATTGAAATGTGTCGCTGCATTAGGGTCCGATAAACCAAAGCCTGGAATATCAAATCGAATGATACGGTATGTAGACTTTAATCTTTCGACCCACCCATCCCATGTATGCAGTGATGCCATAACTCCATGTGACAACACGAGTATGGGGCCTTGCCCCTCATCGGTGTAATGGATAGTGGTACCGTCGATGGTCACATACTGTGAGTTATCACTTTCGTACTTTGCTTTGAGCTTAGATGGTTGAGTCGTATGGAAGCCAAGGCCCTGAAATGCACGGGTCAGTGTCCGCAATACTAATGAACCTTGTTGAGTTTGTACGGTATTCGTCATCCAAAATTGCCTCGAAAACGATGATTCTTATTATTTTTCGAGTATCAGTGTACACGTGTGCACGGCTATTCGGATAGTAGCGCTATGTAGGTATTTAGTAACTCAGTTCTGATAGATTACGTACACATTGAGGGAAGCATTGTATAGCCACCCTTTTGCGTGAACCTCACTAATGAATTTTTCGTAGACTTACAGTTTATATTTGCCAATTTTATCCTGCTGAAATGTCCCAAAATAAAGACTCCCGTCGTATTCCTGAACCGCCGATATACCCGTAATAACTTTACCACCTGGATCATGCAGGCTTAACTGCAACGGCCCTGATTCTTTGATTCCTAGCACTAATCCATACGGAATCGGTCCTGGTTGCATGAAGTTGGGGGTTTTCGCTAGGGTGTTTTTCAACCAAGGGGTTTCATGTACTTTATCAAGAACAGGGTTCCTTGGACTTATCAAGGACAACCAGAACTGGCCTTTTCCATTATTAGATATACCACCGGGGAAACCAGGTAAATTCCCAATAAATTGAGTCGCTTCGCCCTTGCGAGGTCCCTTTAGACGGTACTTCTGCACTCGATACCGCCATGTTTCTACTACTAAGAGAAAGTCTTCTTTTGAAGAAAGCGCAACACCATGGGCAAAATACAAATCATCTAACAATACTTTTGTAACTCGAGTAGAGGGGTCGTAGGATAACAATCTACCATTGGGTTTCGTTTCCAATAGATCGTACAAAAACTCCTTACGTCGCCACTTTTTGGTCGCGTCTGTAAAATAGATCATTCCATCGCGGGCAATATCCAAACTCTTTGGAAAGTTAATCCTGGAACCGTCAACTGAGTCTGTCAGAACAGTTTGCACCTTATTCCTGTCGATCGAAAGCAATCCTAGCTCACTATCACACACAATTAGATTGCCCTGTTGATCAAACTTAAGACCCAGGGGCCTGCCTCCAGTATTCGCCCAAACTTCCTGCTTCCCCTGCTTGTCTATACGTATAATGTCTCCATTTTCCACTCCACTATATAGCGCACCAGCTTTATCCATAACGATATCTTCTGGACCTTGTAGCGTACCTTCGGAAAGAAGCTCGACTTGTTGTAGTTTTGCATGACTTTCAAGAACACCGTTGAATGAAGGTGCTCGTGATGGAGTCCAAGCAATTGAGTCGATTGCTGAAGGATATAACGCAAATATTGTTACTGTTAACAACTCAATAAAGAGAATGACAAATGTGTGTTTTCTCATGGTCTTCCTAATGTTACAACGACGACGTTTCAGTACTATTTTGTGAGCGCATTGTAACACCCGCCTAATCTTAAGGACTACCGCAAATTGGACTAGGTAAGGTAAAGTATCAAAAATTTGAACTCCAGCAACACCATGGTGCCTAATGCGCCACACGCACAATTACTATACTATTACCCGTAACCGTGCAATTTCACACATAATTATACATAAAAGGTGCCGTATGGCAGATGAGCCTGAAAATCAAAAACGCTTTCTCGATAGATTTGAGAGCACCCTCTCTAAACTGAATCAAGAAAAAAACGAAACCAGAGAGATGATGAGTACCTTTTCCAGCCTTCTAACACAGTACTTACCTGACGGAAGAGCCCCCACAAATAATGAATTGAAGGATGCTGTAGAACAACTGAAGGATGTACACAGGATGGCAGGGTTACTTATCGTGGCAGTATTGCCCGGCAGTGCGCTAACTTTACCTGCCATCTACGCTTTAGGTAGACGATTTGGCATAGAGCTATTGCCGAGCGCATTTAGGAAAAGAGGGATACCAAAGGACAACTCAGAAGCCTGAAAATGGTGAATATTCACGCTTCTGAGTATAGATAGATGCATCCTATTACTGGACTATTACTGGACTACACTCTGATCCGTTATTTGTGTATATCGCCCTTCCGATGCAAATAGAGTCGCGATTTCTCTCACAATTTCAACATATACGTCATAGCTGCTAAAGCGATCAAAAATCCTCCCTCCTGCAACTTGTAACCCTGCATTTACTGGCGCACCATGAGAACCTTTTGTAAAACGAGTAACAGCCACAATTGGATTCCCGTCTAATTGAATTCTATCAGTGCTGATTGCACTAAACTGCTGAATGAGGGGTTCTGACCCCGCTAGAGGTGCAGGAAGCCCCGATATTACAAATCCATCATCAAGTACTTTCGAAAAAGGGCCGATTGCAGTATTTGGCCAAGCATTCGCATCCGAGTCGTTTTGAATTGTCTGATCTGACTCAACTTCTGCCAAAACGAACTGCGACGGATCATCCAGGTCAGGCACTAAGTCTATGCCTCCACCCACAATTTCAGTCAGCAAGATCCCAGTTTTGTTCTGTTCCGTTATTTCACGAGCAAAATTCATCGCATCAATTGAGTCCAAGGTGCCCTGAAGAACAGACATAAATAATTCGAATTCGCTGGTACCTTGATGAAGACCTGCCGTTGCCAGTTGCGGCAGGACCACTTGGGCACCAAAACCGGAATCAGGAAGATTCTCAAGTAGTTTGGCGACACCACCACCCACATTTAACAAAGCCGCAGCGTTAATATTAGGCACGTCTGCTGACAAGCGCTGAGTATCTGCGTTATTCACCGACGCCAGGAACGGAGTACCGTTTATTCCGCCTAATGAATACGCAATAAAATAAACTTGCGAAACATCCAGGTCAGGCAACACACCATCACCATCAATATCCATGCTTGCTAATGACGCGGTAAGATTCATCAAATCAACAGCAGACTGTCGCATATTATCTCTTGATGTAAGAAAGCTTGCCAAATTTATAAATAGACTACCCGGTTCACCAATATCATTTACGTAGTCCATAGGAATAGGCAACCCCGCATCATTGGCGGTATAACTAAAATGCCGCTCACGAAGTTCATCAGATGGTAAATTTAACCCCATGTTTGGCACTATTGGTTGATCTGGATCGTTAACATTAAATAGCATCAGGCTACCGTTAGTATCAATTCCATGTAACGCTTGGTCTATTGCCACGGTTGCAAAACAAGGTACGCCGGAAGGGGTACTTAACGAGGAATCAGACGGATCTACGCAGCTAAAAGCAAATGCATCGCCCATGGGTAACGCTGTACTTCGCGACGTCGTTATTCCGTGCTGATAAATAATAACGGGCCATCCAGCTTCTGGTTTTGTTTGGCCAGATAGTGATAGTACTGCCTCGTCGGGATAGATAGACAATAGAGGTACTGTGACAGACGATTGTTGCTCAGGAAACGGGAAACGATACGTAATCTTATCCGATATTGGTACATCGAGATGCTGTTGAAGTTCTTCCTGCGCTTGCCAAGCACGTTGAACAATTGGCATTGGGTTAGTTACACCATCCTCCTCTATTGGCGTTGCTAAATAATACGGCAATGTAATTTGACCTTGAGATACCTTAGCTGGCGCTGGGAAAAAAGGATTAATCGGGTCAGCGCACCCTGTCTCTATACTACCTAGGCAGTCCGCGCGATAAAAACTAGTCACTCTAGGTTTGGGGCGCGGAAGTAAAGGTTCTAACTCTGTTACCAAGCTCATAGCCTGTTCTGCAATGGGATACTCAGACTCATTGACTATTGTTAGCGCAGCAAACGCCACTGCACGTTGCAGTATATTCAGTGATGAGGGCGAATTTAAAAAGTCAGTGTAGTGATTAGATCCTCGTTGGATTTTCGCTGCAATATCGCGCTGATAAAACGGATTATATTCTAACAATACACCGCTACAGTTAACTTCTGTTGATGAGGGACAGGTCAACAAGCTTGCTAAGAGTGATTGTATCTCAATATCGACAAGACCTGACCCCTCTGTGTTTGATGCATCAAGAATATAGGTACCATTCGCCAGTTTTTTTATCGCCTCTTGTTTTGCTGCAACGGCTAATCGCTTTTCAAAAAAGACTTCCGGCGCAGCAATACTGCCAAGTACACTTGCAGTTCCGCCCGTAGTAAAGCTATAGGCTAACACTATCTCCTTAGCGCTAAGGTCAATCGGCGAATCAGAGTATTCACCACTCTGCTGAAAATATTGTTTCGCAAGTCGCTCCCATTGCAGTACAGCAGGTGCAACCAGTGAGTTAGCAGAGTCACCATCGTGAACCTGTTCAGGGTCACTCAACAATGCATAGTTTGCAGATTCATGAGTTCTATTTCCCTCTGCACTCTCAATATCAGAGGTCACAACTAGCAAATACTTAGTTTCCGGAACAAGAGGAGCTAGTGGCGTTAACCGCAATACATTATTCACCCCACCATCTAAACTAATAATCTCTGGCCGTATTCTCTGCGCTGTTAGTTGCTTCTGCGCCTCTTCTGACATATATCCAGAAAGCATCTGTTCAAAATACTGTAGCTGTAAAAAACCGGGGTGCTCCAGCTCTACTTTATGATTGTCCTGGTAAACGCTTGTCGTCACCAAAGAATCACCACCTGGGTACACAAGGGGGACTAGATATATATTCTGATTTTGATTCGGTACCCATTGCCCTCCTTCAAAAACAAAGTTGTCAGATAACAGGGGTTGAGTGGGATCGAGACTACCACTGAAAGGAATATCTATTTGAGCAATGACCGATGCGCCATCTAACCCATCAATCGCAGCAATAACCGGATTAAATAATGATTCTCCCGCATATAGGGTACCGTCCTGGTCTGGATCACTCGAAAACATCAGATCATTGGGGAATGGCATGAAATTTTGCTCAGCATCGAATATTGGGTATACCTTCTCTCCCCCACACCCTACAAGCCCCCATAAAACGGATAGAACAAAACCTATCACGGAAAAACGTCTACATCTGTACATACATCATCCTATGTTTAAATTTCAACTGTCGCCTAAGTCAGTTTGCTGACTGATATAGAAAGACAGACACGGCAAAAATAAAATCAAAAATATGGCCAGATAAAAGAAGGGATCGCTGTGAAACCACATATAAATGTTATGAATTAATAGCTTCTCACAAGTGACTAAGCAGTCTAACGGTTGAGTCTTGTTACTCTATACTTTTAGCATCACCTTAAGCGAGTTAAAACAAACGTATGTTGTAACCATAATATATATAAGTATCAATACCTTAGAGAGCAATTTCAACTCAACATTCAGCCTATGAATAATGAACATATCAATTATTAATTTAAATTATTTGGCCTGCTTGGATAGACTAGCTCTCGAAGTTAAACGCCTCCCTCTGATTCTTTATCAATTGGGGCGATTTCCACCACACATATTTAAGGAATCACTTAACATGTCATATTCTTCAGATATCGATAGCGTTGCTAGCGTTGTCAATTCTAAAGGTAGCTCTTGGGAGACTATCAACCCTGAATCAGTTGCTCGCATGCGCGCGCAAAACAAATTCAAGACGGGTCTTGATGTAGCACAATATACTGCTGATATCATGAACGCTGACATGGCTGCATTCGATGCAGACAAGACTAAGTACACTCAGTCTCTAGGTTGCTGGCACGGTTTTATCGGCCAACAAAAAATGATCTCTATCAAGAAGCACTTCGGTGGAAAAACTGACCGTCGTTACTTGTACCTTTCTGGTTGGATGGTAGCTGCGCTACGTTCTGATTTCGGCCCTCTTCCTGATCAGTCAATGCACGAGAAAACGTCTGTTGCAGCTTTGGTTGCTGAGCTATACACATTCCTACGTCAAGCTGACGCACGTGAACTAGGCGGCCTTTTCCGCGCACTAGACGCTGCAAATGAAGCGGGCGATTCTGCTAAAGCAGCGGAAGTTCAAGATCAAATTGATAACCACGTGACTCACGTTGTGCCAATTATT
>MABD01000006.1 GCA_002162955.1 Gammaproteobacteria bacterium 45_16_T64 | reverse complement strand
GCTCTGTGTTCGAAGCGGCGTAGCTATTTAAAGAGCGTCGCTATGTAAGGAACACCCTGCCTAGGCAGGGTTATCGCAAGTGATTCTTTAGGGATTCAACTATCTCTCGCATGTTTATTTGGGAGACTTTTGCGTTAGTGATCATCGTGGATCCATGAAATGTACCAGGGTAATTGTGTAGTTCCACGGCGATACCGGCTCGCATTAATCGTAATGCGAACTCAATGCCTTCGTCTCGCAACGGATCAAATTCCATTGTGCTGATATAGGTACTAGGTAAGCCCGATAAATCATCTGCTCTTGCTGGGGCGGCATAGGGCGAAATATCACCTTGTTCACCAGATCCTAGATAATGCTTCCAGCTCCAAATGGCATTTGGGCGGTTCCACATAGGGGTATCCTGGAACTCGTGCATGGAGGCGGTTTCTAGCCGATTGTCGAAGACTGGTACCTCAAGTAACTGAAAGCATACCTGGGGCCCACCAAGGTCACGAGCCCTTAGTATGGTAGACACTGCAAGGCAGGCACCGGCACTTTGACCCGCGATAGCAATTCTAGAAGCATCAATGCCTAGCGAATCGGCATGTTCAAAAAGCCAACATAGTCCCGCATAACAATCATCAGGCGCTGCTGGGAAAGGAGATTCAGGGGCAAGCCGATAATCGATAGAAACAACAATCGCCTCTACCTTTTCGGCAATATGTTTGCACCAATCGTCCTGCATATTCAGGTCGCCGATAATAAACCCGCCACCGTGTATTTCGTATATTGCAGGAAGCTTGTTCTTGGTGGGGGTATCGGGGTGATAGATTCTAATGGCAATCTCAGGGTCGCCATTCAACCCAGGAATTACCCTGTTCTCAATCGAAATACCTTTAGTGTTTTTAAGGTTTTTCTTTGGTGTATTCTGGGAAGAAAACCGAGTCCAAAAGTCACGAATGGATTCGCGAGTAGAAAAATCGATAACAGTGGGTATTAACGGTAGATAAGGGGCCAGCTCTGGGTCAAAATTACGTGTAGGCATTAAAAGCTCTCTTGTGGGGTTAATAAACTGCACATTTTATTGCGAGAATGTTTACGTCATTGCGTTATGCTCGGGCCCCATTATCAGCATTGTTGCAACGTACTGATTGGTTTTAGCCATTTCGTCTTTAGTCATCGCGGTGAAGGTTTTTTCTAGCGTTGAGTGCATGAGTTGAACACTTTTCTCGATTCCGACGTTGATGATTTTTGTTAAGAGGGGGCCAAAGCTGATGATAGCAATAAGTCTTTCAACCATAAAAAATACCATTTGATTGGTGATCGCTTTTTGATTTTCTATAATGATGGGTTTTCCATCCTCAGGGCCTTGTTCGAGAAATGTATTGTGCCCCGAGATTATTTGTTGGTAAAACGGCTTGCTGATGGGGTAAGCGATAAAATTAATCGGCTGCTGGTTTTCCCCCTCTACTGATAATAAGCAAGAGTCAAAATGTTCAGCCGTTTTTCGTTGCTCTTCTATATTCATTTTTTTGGTCACCTGTTTTATCAGTGCTTGTGCGGTTTTTTTAATAAAAACGTCTGCTGTCTTGATAAGTTTTTTTTGTGTTCCGCCTAATCCTGATGTGTTTAGGATGCCAGTCAGGTATGCATCAAGCGTTTCATTTGTCAGCAAGGTCATTATTTGTGAGAGCAACTTCTCGTGCCTTTGCGGATTTTCCTGTTTCATTAGAGCAATAAAATCCCGGAATTTACTGTGTAACTCTTGAGACGCGGGGTAGGCAACGTAATAACCAATCTCAGACATCGTTAATTTATTCCTATGTTTTATATTTACCGATAATTACTCAATAGGGTATAGGTA
>MABD01000024.1 GCA_002162955.1 Gammaproteobacteria bacterium 45_16_T64 | reverse complement strand
TATACCAAAGGCAAAAACCGTTCTTTTCCCAGTAGAGGATCTTAATCTTATCTTTGCGTCGATTGATGAAAACGAATAACGCGGGATCAAATGGATTAAGGGACAATTCATCCTCGACTAACACTGATAACCCACCAATGGCTTTGCGAAAATCTACCGGTGTTGTGCAGAGATAAATGAAAGGGGTATCTTTGCTGGGCCGCATCATTGACTTGCACCAATGCCGTTAACAAATTCTGCCAACCAAGTTGGATCGGGGAATGTGTCAGATATGATCGACACACTTCCTAAGCGGAAGTGAAAGCTTGCTTTATCCCGATTTTCAACCGGTTTAACCTTGGCAAACGCTAGCTTGTCTTTTTTGGTGTTTTTCGAAGAGCCCTCAATAACTCCTTTTTGACGTAACTGGCTTCGCCAGCTATACAAATCCTGTAACCTGAGGCTATGCTCCTTCGCGTATTCCTTTAATCTGCCGTGATATTTCTCTATGGCTTGATGATGAGCAAGCCAATATTTCTGTTTTTCTGTCAATGTTGAGGCATTCATAGAGTTCTCCTATTGAAAACCCTGATGATGCAATAACTCAACATGCTTAGTTAGATGCTGTTTGCCAGACGCTTACGTTCTTGTTTTCATTCGACATCCAATAAGACGGAGATGATAGAGGCGTAATTTGCTCAATATCAGCTGCGAGTTTCTTTAAGGCATGTGTATCAGAGAGGTTTAAGAGGCTATATGAGACATCGGATATCTCGCGATCATTCCCAGCTTTCAGGATGTTCATCAATTCTGCGGTATTCAAAACGACTCCGTGAAAACTAACGCTCGACTATCAAGAGGGAGCGATTTATGCGATCTTCTTCGAGAAGTCGCTTGTTAAGTGAACGTACTAACTTTTCTTGTAGTTTACATGCAATACTATGAATTGAACTAATAAATTAGAAAAGAATAAAACTGTGCAAGCAGCAATTGAAATAGCCATCCAAAAAAATAACTCTAGCCCCCTACGGTGACTTTCTTTGTAATCAGTTTGATAAAAATTAATGCTAAAGCTCTCATAACTTAATCCTGGCATTATAGGCAGAGACAGCTCGGCCACAGTTTCAGCGCTAAGTTCGATAGTTCCAAAGTTGGCCATTTGCCTATATATATATACGCTCCTTAGCGTTAACCCACCCCGATGATGAAGTGTAATTATCAATATATTTAAACTCGTGAATAAGACTTGAGCTGTTCCCCGTCTCAAAAAGAGAAAACTTAAGATCGGAAACATCGTAAGGATTAGGGCTATTAGCAGGCATAACATAAGTGGTGTCAACTACAAGCCTTGAATTGACACCACTCAATGAGGAGGCTTTAATTCTTGATATTTTTTTATCATTCCACTCATATGAATATACCAGCACTTGCCCCATCTCAGATTCAGATTTTTGTTGATAGTATATTCCTATAATTGTTATTAAGAGCATTTGAACTATTAGAGCTCCCAATAAAATTTTCGAAAACTTATTCATTTATATCCGATACCAGAAAGACGAGACATACTTTTCGCAACTTAACGCTTAGCGCATTCGCAAAATTGCGTAGCACTGTTTTTTGACGAATGCCGCACCTTGTTATGTGCTTTGCCAATATGATCCGGTATACCACAAAATACCACAACCCTCACAGTGGAAGAGTACCGGCTCGCCTTGTTTTCTCTTATGTTTTATTGGTTCGTTTATTACTTGTTTGCACTCTAAGCACTTAAAATACTTACAAGAAGACCATTCGTAGATTTCTGGGCTCTTAGAGTGATTTCTATCATCCTTAGCGATCAAAACAACAAGTACCACTAAACCAACTAAGCAGATTGCAGAATTCATTAGTATATTTTCACTAACTGTAAAAAGTAATAGCGAAGCAACACCAAAGATCACACAAAATGCCACTGTCGTGAAGCTTGTTCCTGATGTCTGTGATCTAGCATCCCTAGCTTCTAAATTCATATTTCCTCATACAAATAACGCCCGCAACAGGGGCAAATTGTTTTTAGTGGCAAAGCCACGTTAATTTGTCCAGCAGCACAGCTGCGAGCCCGCTTGCGCTTGTTAGGGTTTTACGCACTCTATGTCCATTTGAGCCCCATAAACACCATTAGTAGTTGGTAATGATGGCGGCCGCTTAAAAAGCATTTTAAATTTTTGACTGGGACACATAGATTTAGAACGGGCCAATACAGCATTCCAAGCATATTCACCTGAATTCCGAGACCTACACAGTATGTGTGCACTATTTCTATTATCGCCTTCATACTCCAATAGACAACCGATTCCTGTTGTTGGGTCATAATCAGCTGTGTCCTCAGCATGAACCGGAATAGCACCCTTCAATTTTCTTGGCTCGAGAACTTCTGTATTGCTCGAAGCGCAACTGGCGAGAATAGCTACGATAGAAATAGCAAAGTAAATTGACTTCATCATACTCGGAAACCTTTTAATGAGACTTAACATTGATTGAACCCAGCCCTAACGCCGGCATCACTCGCCGGAGGTCGCGTGCATGCCCTGGTTATGGCTTACTCGCACCATTTCACATCGACCTTTCGTTTGTTTTCATTTACTGGGCCTGCTAACCCATTACACTCATTACTACCGCACATGTAACCTAATGCCGATGAAACTTCTCCATATTCTTTAACTAGCCCAACTGATTGATCATTGATGAAGTAGAACCTATTTTCATCGTGACCTGTTGGTACCAATATAGGCAGAGGTATAACAACGACAAATGCTCCGAACCCTGACCAACTATAGCCATCGTAGTAGGTAACAACCTCACATGAACCAAAAGAATACGATTCATCTGGTTCTCCCCAAGCTGAAATCAACTCATCTTTGGATAGAGGTTTCGGATTAACTTCGTAATCGAAGCTATTTCTTTCACTGGAAATTGAGACATCATTTTGTTCAGATTCAAATGTTACGAAAGTCCCAACAGCTAAACCAGCGCACCCACTTAAGAGAAGCATAAGATTAACAAACAAGAATTTCTTCACTTACTCTCCATTGCCATAACGCCTTTGGCAGAAGCGTGCGTAGCGCGTCTGGGCTGTGAAGCAGCCGTACTGCCCAAACTTGTTATACGTTTTAACTGAATACATCGTACTTATATGTTTGATAAGTGTCTTTGTATACATAGTTTTTCTTTGCTTCTGATCTTGGTTTGAAATGTTCTTCAGCTTCCGTATCTTTTAAGTTGTAGTGTCTTTTGTTCATAAAGCCGACATTTACCAAGTTCTGATGATCTAGCAGTGGACGTAGATTTCCATCAAGGATATTCGTACCTACAAACCTAAAGTCTACCAAGTTAGGGAAATCTGATAAAAACTCTAGGTTTTCAATTGGTGCGCAATCGTTCAAGCACAAGACTTTTAAGTTTTTCAGAGAACGTAGCTCATCGGACATCTCAAATTTTCGACATGTATTTAGGTGCAGCCATTCAATATCACTTGATAAGGATGACAAACCTTCGTCATTTTCGATTTTAGTGCAGTGATGTAATTCCAATCTTTTAATACATCCAAGGCTATCTATCCCTTCAAACGACTGAATGTTTGATCTAATAAGTTCAACATACTTTGGATTTTCTAAGCCGTCTAAAGCATCAATTCTCTTAGATTTCGGTTTGAAGTCCTGGATAATGTAATAAGAGCTACCTGTGGGAACACGCCATTGCTTCTCATTCTTTTCGAATAAGACATTATGGAAATCACCGTCTTCCAGTTGATCACCCCAAATGGTGTTATATGTCCAATCCATGATGGTGGTTTCTCTTACGTATAACGCCTTGGTGACATGCGCCACCAGGCGTCATGTTGACCAATTTGTTATGTCAATTTCCCGCTAAAATATTTTGGTAACTGCTCACCATATCCTGTAAGAATCTGCTCAACTGTAAAGCCTTCTCCGTTAAGAAGATAGGATATTGCTTCACAAATTCTAATAAGCCAATCGTTTAATATAGTTAGCTGATCTTCGGATATTAAGTTATTTCTACGCAGCATTCCTTCAGGATCAAAAGCCCACAATCTTGGGACTGTTGATATGTCATAAAGCATAGCGATAATTTCCTGATCTATTGTTTTGCCACGAATCTCAACAGCAATAGTTTCGATAATATCCATAACTTCTTTGAAATTATCTTCGTACAGTTCTCCTGAAAATGGTCGAAGCTGCCCCAAGAAGCCTTTTGCCCATTTGGGGTTTTCCACGTCTTCACTATATCCAGAGTGGTAGCTTAATAACTGTATAGCTTCTTCGTAATTCATCAAAAACCTTTGAGACATAACGTCTAATTCAAAATTTTAGGATGTAGTTTAACCTGAATATTTTGCAATTTCTTGTTCTGTGTTTAGTCACTATTACTCCAAGTAAGAACCCCGGGTATTGGATACGGACTAAATCCCTCAAAAACTGGAAATTCTTTCGATTCATCCCCATTAATTTTTACGTAAATCCACGCTTCATGTGACAGGTGCAGCTTATTTCTATCTATTTCTATGGACTCAAGGCCTGCATTATTGAGTATGCTTTGAATAGTATCGCTATCTTCTGGATCAATGCCATTTGTTGCCCCAGCCCCTTGCCATTTGCTACCTTCGAAATGCTCAGCGAGATCTAACTCAGGAGACATAAAGGTTTTTTCTTCCTCGGTGTAATCATTCCTTAGGGGAACATACACACCTTCGATTTCTGGGTGCAAACAAGAACCGCCACCTGTCTGATTCGAAAACACAACCCCAGATTCAAAACAGATGATAAGTCCAAGGCCAACACTATCATAAAGATCAATTTTAGGTTTACTCATGCTCCCTCACACACAGAACGCCGCCAGCAATCGTGCGAAGCATCGTGTTGCCTGGCCTGGTTATGTGATAATTTGTTTGATTTCATGTTCTATGTCTATGCTACAACCTTGGGGTACAAAACACGTAAAACATCCGCCAAAATCATTTTGCCAAAATATATTATTGTCGCTGAGCCTTACTTTTAGCTTTTTGAACTGTTCAGACTCAACAATTTCTTTTGTAAGTATAAAGTCATACATTTGAGAGTCGGACTCTTGTACCACTTTGACAAATCTGATTTGCCCTGGCGAGTCTTCAACTGCTTCTATTGTATCTCCATACATTGCCGAATCCGACATCAAGGGGTGCTCTCTTAGGATGTATAAATCTTTACCTATTTCTTCTACTTCACACCCAGTAGTCAAGCCTTCACCAGGGAATACTATGCTTACATCTTTAATCATTTGCTTCACGCTTTTTGCACATAACGCTCGCAGCACAGGCCGTAGAAAGTTGGCGGCTTTTTTGGAACAAAAAAGATGACTACTTTCGGAGGTCCAGCCCGCAGGGCGATTGTGCCTGTGCTTGTTAAGCGATCACCCATACATTTGCACATATGTAAAACTCTCACCATCAAAAGATTGGGGAATCAGAGAGTGACCTCCAAACATATCGTTTTCACTATGGAAGAAATCAACACTATCAGATGAAAGGAACTCAATATGATATAACGTAAGGTTGCTTATGAATTCCTCTTTAGTTAGCACTGGATCTTCTTCATCTCTCCAGTCGTCGTTATACATGGAGAAACAGTCTTCCACTAGTTTATCTAAAGCTGTGGACTCGTATTTCTCCAGAGATAACAAGTATTTTAGTGCCAACGATTTTACTGATTCTATAGGGTCGCCATTTGGCTCAAGCCTTATTGTCACAGTGGAACCTTTGAAGATGAGCTCACCCTCTAGGGCCCCTTCAAATTTTTCACTTTTTCTCAGGTTCTTCAATACTTCTTCGTACATAGCTTCCTGCCGCTTAACGTCTTTAGCATGCGAGCTGCTTTCTAGCGTCGCTTGCCTATCCTTGTTGTGGGCTTCCCCATTTTCCAATAATTTCATTGAGTGATTTTATCACCTTTTCACGCTTGGAGCCTTTATTTATGCCCTTAGGCAATTTAGCGTACCAAGGATGCCAATAATGCTCTAAATCGTGCCCACGTTCCTTTGTCGAAGGGTGGACTGAATTAGAGAAATACTCCTTACATTCTACGACTTGATCAAGGCTCGAAAATTGAAAAGTGAAGTCACAGACATTCGCGAAGTAGACCCATTTCTCAATCAGATTATCTCTTGAGGCGACAATAGGTATGCCACCCTCATTTCGTGTACTCATGAAATCAACGTGCTTTTTAGGGTCTGCTATTTCCCGCCAAACCTTACTCATGACCTAGGCCCCACAACAGATAATTAGACTCCCCCACCCATACAGGCATGCCATACTGAGGAGGCCATCCTTCTCGGCTTAGGAGTCTCAAATAATGACCAATACTATCGTAGGTGTTGATTTAGCGAAAGAAGTTATTCAGGTTTGTATACATGCGAACCAAAAAGTGCTCTCCAATACAGAGATGACACCGCAAGAATTTCTTGAATGGCTCGCTACTAGCAAGCCACTTCGCGTTGTCTTTGAGGCATGTGGCACATCAAATTACTGGAAACAAAAAGCGTCTGAATTTGGACATGATTCTAGGCTCATTTCTGCTAAGTTGGTTGACACTGTCCGCCAGAACCAGAAAAACGACAAGAATGATGCTCTAGCTATCGTTCAGGCCTCAATGTTACCCGAGATAAAATTTATCGCAGGAAAGAGCAAAGAACAACAACAAATGCAATCGATCATGCGTTTGCGAGAACTATGCGTTAAACAAAAAACAGCTTCAAAGAACCAACTAACGGCACTACTGCTGGAGTTTAATATTCGAGTTTCTATCAGAGATGGCGGATTAGGTGGTGTCATTGAATCTGCGTTGGAAGATGCTGAAAACGGGTTATCGCCAGGATTTCGAAAAGCTCTGCATAGAGCATGGCTTCAGTATCTAGAAATTATCCAATCAATATCCGTCTATGACTCATGCCTTGAGGAGTCGATAAAAGAAACTCCCGATTGTGCAAAGCTGATGAAGATTGAAGGTGTAGGAGTTATCAATGCCGTTAATCTCTATAACATCTTAGCCTGTCAAGATAGCGGTATTTTCAGAAATGGAAAGGATGCAGCTGCCTGTATTGGACTAACACCAGTACAACATTCCTCAGGTGGAAAAACAAAGCTGGGCTCTATCGGGAAACATGTTCGAAATAGTGCCCTTAGAAGTCAACTTGTAACAGGGGCGTTTGCCTACGTTAACCACGTAGCTAGACGGCCGCCAAAAACAAAAAAGGAAGTTTGGTTAAAAGCGTTGATAGAAAGGCGCGGTAAGAAATGTGCCTCTGTTGCATTGGCAAACAAGACAGTAAGGACTGCTTTTTCAATACTTGAAAACAATACATTATATAGAGCAGAATTGATTTAATTCAGCTCAACATTTGTTCTGCAGTGAATTGCAATTAAAGAGATGAAATAGCTAGTTGAGCCAGAACTACACTGAGAGCACTTAGCTCGCCTAACAGAATTGGCCGATTAGCCCGCGTAAATATCAGTGAGCCAGAGATAGCTTCTCAACTAGAGCTCGTACATAAGTTCGCAATCACTTTTTCAAATTGTTTAATTTACTCTTGACGAAGGGGGAGTCTACATAAGTCTACATAAGTGTAGTGAACTGCGTTCACGATAAGAACATTTTTAAAGGCCCTCATTGTACGCCCCTCAACACCCTACATTTCCTTTAAATATCAACCAGTTAACTACACATATATAGCACTGATTTTTGCCTATCTCTCTGCGTAGAAAGTAGACCTTGTTCTTATTGAGACTCGAAATGGTCAATTATGGAAACCATCAAACCCCTTGCAGGCCCCATGATATCACAGAATACATGATGCACTTTGCGTGGATTACAGGCCTTACTTTTCGGTATTCACGAGACCCCTTTGGCTAAAAAACGAAGATATTTACATATAACGGTATATCTGACCGATCATTTATAATGCCGGTTTTCACTACACGTAATGACAACCTTATCGAGGTATCAGCGGCTTAATAAAGAATAGGGTCGATCGGTAAAGCGCTAAAAAGCCAGAGCAGATCAAATATCAATCAAAACCAAGATTTCCAGACATTAACCGTAAGAAACTGGCTTCAAGATGGAAAATGAAGGCTATCCGCAGGACACGTCACAATCTTAATATCGTTGTTATGTTATATTTTTTGAGCATCAAATAGACAGTGCAAAAATGGAACACTAAAAATAACAAAAGGATATTTCTGTGGATATTAGATCAACTCGCAAACCCCTCACCCTCGCTCTTTGTTTTTACCTTGTAGGATGTGGCAGTGCAGGCACGAAGCCAGATTGGGAGCAAGACCTACTTGAAGAATCTCGCCCAGGTGAGGTTCTCAGTTCTGTATTTGATAACGGCGAAGATTACCTGGTCTCAGCCTACGACTACGGCAATTTAACGCTCTCTAGAGTTACCTATGATGGCACTAACAACAGCCCTGTTGCGCTAGAGTCTAGCTTCTCTCTTGACTTAGTCACTTCGTCACCCGACTTGCTTATATCGTCAAGTGATAGAAAATCAATTGGCAACCTTGAAGATATAGAGAGTGAGGTTACTGCTCTCAATAAAAAAGGTGAGCTTGTCTGGCAACGCACTATAACCAGTGGAATGCCGATCGATGTCGCGAGCGGAGAAAGCGCCTATGTCAATATGAGCCTCGTATACCGTGAGGCGGGTGAAAACGATGACGTCGATTTATTACTAACGGGTCTCGACAACCAGGGGAATGTGACATGGCAAAATACCGTATCCGAAAGCAATACCAGTGTCCGCGATTGGGTATTTACCTATGGTAAAAAGAACCAGGCTTGCTATATAAGTAAAGTGGACACGGCTGAATTCTTAACATGCTTAACTCCCGACGGTTCAGAACGCTTTGTGGAACCTCTGGGCCAAAGCACGTACAAGGGCCTGTATACCTTTGAAGAAAATGTTGTAGTGACTAATTCAGTGGGCGAAAAATCAATTGAGATATTTGATAGCGAAGGTTTTCGATACGACCCCATACCTATCGACATAACTATTTACGATATTGTTGAGACACCCAACGGTAAGGTGCACGTGCTGGGAACAAGCACTACCGAACAAGTAGTTATGACTATCGACAAAGGGAAGGTTAGCACCCACGAGTTTCAGATCGCGCCTTGGTATGGGACTACGCACTCGGGGTTTGTAGTGGGTCTTCATAATAACAGCTTAACCTATGATGAAAATAGTAGCGTGTATTTGAGCTCAGTATTGGCAGAGGAAACTAAGATATTAGATTTGGATGCCAGCAAAGCTCAAGCCGTTGTGATTAAAATCACCGCTAATGACGAGGTATCTACTGTCGTCAAAGGAAAGTCGACAACATATCATCACAGAAAAGATGGCGAATGTATCAACCGTTGCTTTAGCATTCCAGAAGTTCAATTCCTAGATGGCGTAGTGGCGCTGGATGACGGCACTCTATTTGTATCCTGGACGGATACTAAGTTAACCCAAATTTGTGATCTGGGTTATTGCGGACTGGTACCACTGGACCCATCAAAAATCACTCTTGCAAAATACAGCGCTCAATAAAACCAAAAAGGGTTAGCGGAAAACCGCTAACCCTTTTTATTGGAACAGAATGCTTAGGCTTTCTTAGCAAGCGCTATATCGTAACCGAAACGTCCCTTACCGCTACGTGCATTGGTTTCGCCCGCTTCAGTAAATGCTACTTCAAACTGTGAAAAGCTAAGTGAGATAGTCTCTCCTGGCTCGCCATCGCTTGAAGCGCCAATTGAGAAGCTGCTAATCAAAGTGTCTTGAAGGGTATATGTAAGGTACTCTTCTAGTTGATCTCCACCAGTAGTGACAAAGTGGATTAACACTTTCTTACCTTTGGTTCCGATTGTCGATTCCTGGACTAACAAAGGCGTCGACTTGTCAGTTGCCTTAGTTAAGGTGATCTCGCTGATGCTAGGACGTGAGGCTTCACGGTTAGCCATTCGCCCAGCGGTCTGAGTGATTGCACGTCCAACGCCCCAGTTAAAGCTAGAAACGTCGATCATCTTCTCGTAACCCGTTGCTGTTGCGTTACCTTCGATTCCTTCAAATTCTAAGTAAATTGCCATTGCTCTATTCCTTAATCAATTGTTGATTCGAGTAACACCTACAAGTGGGTAGACGTACCTAGTTGGTATGATGACCGGCAAACATCGTTGCGCCTGATCTGGTACTAATTATTACAGGCAGCCTGAGAAAATAGAAGCTAAATAAATGTTAAAAAGTCGCTATTTGAGGGGGTCAGATATCACATATTACAGGTTAAATATCAGGCATTTACATTTAATTCGCCACAAAGAGGGAAAGGAGTCGCATATACTGCAAGCAGCACTAGTCACATTAGAACACCCCTTCTGACGACAATTATTGCCAACTATTAGACGGGCGAGCTTGATACGCTACGTAATCCTTCAACCCTCCAATATTGTTTGCGCCATGCTAAGTGAGGGCATCTACCGTTTGGGGGATATCTTGGTCGTAAATTATTAATTATTCTCGTATTAATCGGAATTATCAACAAAAGGGATATTTTATGAAAACGTTACAAGCCATTGTTCTTCTCGTTATTGTTAGTGGCGGTTTGACTGGATGCGTAACAATTTGTGGCGATCAGCTTGGAATTCCACTTTTCTGCTCTATTTAGAGATTGTGAGGGAGAGCCAGCTCCTCGACGTGGATTGGGTATGACTTTGTATCACACACAGTATCTGGTAAATAAAAAAGGAAACCTCATTCGACAGCCAACGCGATGAATGAGGTTTCCTTTTTAGGGCAACCAGCCTCCTAGTAAGAAGACTGATCAAGATATCTATTACCGAATATCTACGCCTTCTTAGCAAGTGCGATATCGTACCCGAAACGCCCCTTGCCACTACGAGCGTTAGTTTCGCCCGCTTCAGTGAACGCGACTTCAAACTGTGAGAAACTTAGGGAGATAGTCTCACCTGGCTCGCCGTCACTAGAAGCACCAATTGAGAAGCTGCTGATAAGCGTGTCCTCTAGCGTGTAGGTTAAGTACTCTTCGAGCTGATCACCACCGGTAGTCACGAAGTGGATCAACACCTTCTTACCTTTGGTTCCAATGGTCGATTCCTGGATCAACAATGGTGTGGATTTGTCAGTCGCCTTAGTCAAAGTAATCTCGCTAATGCTCGGGCGAGATGCTTCACGATTAGCCATTCGACCCGCAGTCTGAGAAATGGCACGTCCAACACCCCAGTTAAAGCTAGAAACGTCGATCATCTTCTCGTAGCCCGTTGCTGTTGCGTTACCTTCAACTCCTTCAAATTCTAAGTAAATTGCCATTGCTCTATTCCTCTATACGTTTGTGATTCGAGTAACATCTACAGTGGGTAGACGTACTTAATTTAAGTGGTGACCGGCATTCATCGTTGCGCCTGATCTGGAATAAATTATTACAGGCTCTCTCGAAAAATTGAAGTAAAATAAGTGTTAAAAAGTCACCTCTCAAGCCCGTCAGATATCACAAATATAGAGGGGGTATTACTCGCTGGGGTGGACTACGCAGCCACCAATGACGTCGCCATTCCACTTGGATTTAAGCGCTGTTTTGATTTCGGATAACGGAAACCGGTGTGAAATGAACGGCTGCAATTCCCCCTCATTGACCCACTGCATGATCTTCTCCATACGCTCAGGTCGAATACTCTCGTCATGCTGGGTTGATATTACCGTTGGGCAACCAAGCACTTTGAGCCCTTTCATCATGATGAGGTTAGTCGGCAGCATATTGGCATTCGGCGCACCTCGTTGGCCTTTCCCCTTAGCAACAAAGGGCGTTGACGCCCAACCCACGACTAAAAATCGCGCGCCAAACTTAACGCAGCGCATGCTCTCCAATGAGATTTCACCCCCGACACCATCATAGACCATGTCGACACCTTTCCCACCCGTAAGCGCTTTTACCTCATCCCTGAAACGACGTACTCCTGCTTCCCCCTCTGGCGCTTTACAGTTAATCACATGGTCTGCGCCCTGCGCTTTCACCACTGCCAGCTTCTCATCGGAGCGGCCAGTAGCGATAACCGTCGCCCCGAGAATTTTGGCGATATGCACGGCCGCTAAACCAGTCGATCCAGATGCGCCATGTATGAGCACGGTTTCCCCCGCCTGCAGCTGCCCACAAGCGATCAAGCAGTGATAGGCCGTCTCGTAGCTACCTAACAGGTTGCAGGCCTGATCAAAGCTAAAGCTCTCAGGAATTGGCCTAATCGCTGCTTCTGGGGCTACCGCATAGGTGGCGAACCCACCATACTGCTGATACTTCCCTGGTGATCGAGGTCCAGTGACAAACCCATCCACATACACCCGCTCCCCCACCGCAGCCACATTGCTGTCTACCGCATCACCGACCCACACAACGATTCCGCTGTATTCCAGTCCTGGCGTATAGGGCAATGGCGGCATGTGCTGGTACTGACCACTGGTCATCAGCAAGTCAACCCAACCCACGGATGCGCTCTTTATCTCAATAATAACATCGCACTCACCTAACGTACTTGAGTCTGGCATTGGTTGATCTTCTAGCGTTAGGTATTTATCTACCCCTTCCAGAGGGTTCTCTGCAAATTCAGTGACTCTTACTCGCTGCCCCATAGGCAGGCCTTGTGTCGAATTAGTCATGGTTAGCTCCTTCAACTTCGTTTTCCATTACATTCTTCACATTGAGTTCATTGCTAAATGACGACATGATCTGCGCCACTGTTTCTACCCCGTGAATTCTTCCAACGCTTTTACCTGCTTGAAAATAATCTTTATACCCCATACCGTCCCTAGAGGATCGTTTAAATTTCCACAGCGATAACACCGCATAATAAGTACGCGTCCAATGTTTGGTTTTGCGGCCTTTTAATAACATACGCGCAATAGGTCCCGCTTTAGCCCCCATTTTCTTCACCGATTCCGTTTCAATAATTGCACAAGGCACACCCGATATTTTGTCAGTTAAGACAATATCTTTCTCTTCGGCATTCACAATGGAGTCCTTATAGTCACTGTGAGCGACACATTCTTCGGCAGCAATAAAGCGCGTGCCTAATTGAACACCCTGATACCCCATATCCAATACTGTCGACATATCTTGTGCATCACCGATACCCCCTGCACATAAGATGGGTACGCCTAAGTCTTTTGTTTCTTCAAATAACTGTGCCGCATTTAAGGTACCCGCATGCCCTCCAGCATTATCGTTAACACAAATTAGTCCATCAACCCCAGCCTTCAGCGCTCTTTCTGCCCACTTTCGCGTCGTAATATTGTGATAAACAATACCGCCATAGGCGTGGGCTTTATCCACTACCCATTGAGGATTTCCTAGTGCTGTCACAAAAAAACGTATGCCCTCTTCCAACGCAATATCCATCCATTTTTTCATTCGCTCTTCATATGCGCTAACAGACTTTTCGACAATCACATTCATGCCGATGGGTTTGTCTGTGATGCTTTTTATTAACTGTAAACCCTCACGAAAATCATGCTGATGGGCATACACCATAGCGATGGGTTGAATAATACCTATCCCTCCCGATTCAGACGCTGCCGCGACTAATTCTGGGTTACTACAGGGATACATGGCGCCACAGATAATCGGCAATTCGATTCCCGCGTGTTGTAAAAAGGTATTCGCTTCAGTTATTGATGATATGGCTGCAGTAGTGTTTGTTCGACTAGCGGTGTTCATTATTGTACTTTCCCCGTGACTTATTCTTATTTCTTAGATAAGAGACTCTACGTGTTATTGCGTTCTAGCGTATTTACCAATCGCTCCAAACGCTCTAAATTACGATCAAGGCTAGATTGTTTATCTGCGTCCAACGCATAGCTTTTGGTTGGCGCTAAAACACCACCCAACGTAATACTGATAACTTCGTTCACAAGCCGTTCCCGGTCAAATTTAGCTTTATTGAGTGCGAGTACATTCCACCCCGTATGCTCCAAACATCCAAAAATCATATCTCTAATGGTTTGCGGTGAAATTCCGGGCTTGATCTCACCTTGAACGATTCCCTCTTCAAGTACCGTCAACAGAATCTCACTGTACTGCCTTGTCAGTTGATGCATTTCAGAATGAGGGTAGCTATCTAACGGGCGTACCTCTTGAAGCAATAGACGATACAAACCAATGTCCTCGAAAAAACCATCGATATGACGGCTAATCACAACCCGTAGTTGATTCTCTAAACCGGTAATACCAATCAAGCTGGTCTGTGTCGATTCAATCAATTTTTTGTAGAATCGGGCAATGACTTGCGCTAACAAGTCTTGCTTACTTTCGAAGTATTTATACACGGTGCCTTCGGCTACGCCTGCTAATTTGGCTATTTCACTGACCGCTGTTTTCTCGTAACCCCTAGCAGAAAATATCGAATAGGCCGCCGTTAAGATATCGTTCTCACGTACTGCCCTGGGTTGTCGTGTTCTAACAGAATCCACTTAGTGAGCCTCACTCATTAGTTCAATTATCAAAACATAGTGAATAATTGACATATTTACTATAAAAATTCCGTAAACCATCGATTTATGGCAAGAAAGACACCGTTAGTGAGCGAAACTCACCCTTACTGCAATTCTGCAAAGTGAATTTGCAAAAACGGGTAATTGTTTACACCCAGTGCCTTCCTTAAGCTTTAGCTCACTAACAACAAGAAATGACGGAATAAATCCAATGGACCTAGAAAACAAAAAAAGAATGTTGTTCTGCCTACCAGCCCTACTTTTCCTGACACTACTATCAGGCTGTGTGGCGAGTGGAAATGACACCGTATCAACCAGTTACGGTGAGCTCGTCGGTCACACCAATGGCAAAGTCCGCACTTTCAAAGGCGTACCATTTGCGGCACCACCCATTGGACAACTTCGCTGGGCACCACCACAACCGCTTGCAAGCTGGGATGGAGAACGAGAAGCGTTAAAAGATGCACCAGGCTGTATACAGGGGGGATTTCCTACCAGCGTATTCAATGGCAATGAAGATTGCTTGTTCCTCAATATATGGGCTCCCGCAACACCAGGCTCTTACCCCGTTATGGTATGGTTTCATGGTGGAGGGCTCTTACAAGGTTCTGCAAGTGAGGCTCAATACAATGGGCGTAAACTGGCAGAAGAAAAGAACGTCATTATTGTTAACGTCAACTCTCGATTAAGTTTTATGGGGTATGTTGCCACATCACAACTCAGTACCGAATCCTCCCATGGTGGTTCTGGGAACCAGGGATTCCTTGATCAAATTGCCGCACTGCAATGGGTAAAAGACGAGATATCTGTATTTGGTGGAAACCCAGAGAACGTCACAATCTTCGGTGAATCTGGGGGCGCTATTAGCGTCTGCACTTTAATCGCCTCCCCCCTTTCTGACAGTTTGTTTCAAAAAGCCATCATGCAAAGTGGCTCTTGTCGTATGGTACGTACACCAGATTTAGCAGGAGGTGAAAAGAAAGGCCTAGATCTATTAGCAAAATTAGGTTGTGACACCTCACCTGACCCGCTGGCTTGCGCAAGAGCAATGCCTATTAAAGATATCATCGACGCCGTCGACATCAAGACCAATGAGCTCTTTGTCGAACACCCAGATGACTGGGCTTACTACCCCACATCAAATATTGACGGCCACTTCCTACCCGCACACCCAATGGAATTACTCAAGCAAGGGGTAAAACCAAACGTCTCCTTACTCTTGGGCACGAACAAAGATGAGGGCAGCATGTTTATCGGATTGCGGGATCATGCCAACGATGAGGATAGTTATAGGGATTACCTCACCTTTTTCTATGGTCCTATGGCGCCATCGTTTAACCAAGTTTATCCGCTTGCAGATTACCCTAGCGCAGGGCATGCCGCAGCGGCCATTGCGGGCGATGGATTTATGGATTGCCCTTCTCGGGAGATGGGCGACATCATGAGTGACACCGAACACCCCGTATTTATGTACCAATTCGTACAAGAAGTCAGTAGCTTTACCACTGATTTTATTTTGGAATTACAACGTGGTGATAATACTCCACCCTGGGGAACCTATCACACCGCAGAAATCCCCTTTGTATTTGGCATCAATAGCGTTTTAGGGCACACCCAAACAGAAGACCGTGCCTACACGCGTGACATTATGATGAGCTACTGGACTAACTTTGCGACGACGGGAGATCCAAACAGTCCTGAGCTTCCCCTATGGCCCCAGTATTACTCAACCCAAACCGACTATATACGCTTAGGGGGTGATTTTGACATTGCCAGCAATCACAAAGCGAGGCAATGTGACTTTTGGATCAACACCTTCTTTGCTGGTGGTAACTGGTAACATTGCCAACACCTATTGTGTAAGTCCTTTTGAAACACTCTTGACGTTCGTTTGAAATAGAGACTTACACAATACTCTACACGCCCACTACTCACTCAGCACAGGATGTATCATACTCAACAGATACTGGAAACACTGCCTGTCGCAGTGAATCATAACCTTTGAGTATCATCATGAATGACTGGGACGATCTTCGCTTTTTTCTTGCGGTTGCCCGTAACGGTACCGTTTCTGGGGCCGCCCGCCTGCTTGAAGTCAATTACACCACTGTCATCCGGCGACTCAATAGCTTTGAGGAAACCATGGGATTCGCCGTATTTGAACGCCTTCCTAACGGTTATGAATTAACTCGCGCGGGTAAAGAACTATTGCTTTCTGCACAAACCATCGAGAAAGAATTCTTCCGCCTGGATAAGTTCAGCAAAGGTAATGATACCGATTTACACGGCACTATACGTATCGCCACGACGGACCTACTTGCCTCTATTATCATGCCAGAAGTAAGTGACTTTCTATTATTGCATCCACACATCGATGTGGAAATCATCAGTGACAGCAATAGAGTTGACTTGGATAACCGGGAAGCGGATATCGCTATTAGAATCACCAACCAGCCCCCCAAGCACTTAGAAATGCGCAAAATTGGCAATGTTGGAGGATCAATTTATGCCTCCAAAAAATACTTAAGCACACGAGCGACATTACCGGAGAACTCTCAGGAGAAACATCTCTGGATTGGCTGGGATGACAACATCACTCATGATGCCACCAGTCAATTAATCGAAGATTTCATTCCTCACAACACTCGTACTATCTGTAAAGTTAATTCAGGCACATCACTGCTGAGCGCTATAACAAATGGCATTGGCATTGGGTATCTTTGGGATTTTATCGGTGATAACGATCCGCAGTTAGAAAGGGTTTATCCAGACACACACTACCAAATAGATATGTGGTTATTGCTAAGTAAAGACCTATATTCCACCACACGCTTCCAGACAGTGATCAACTATCTGGAAAACGCATTTAAGGTGAAGTCGAACTTTTTACAGGGTTAACCAACATGCCTTCTATATCCAATTAGAACCCGCTAAATTATAATTGTGCGCAGCGACATTACCCCCTAGCTTTTGCAGTTTCGTCTCACTCCCTACAATTATTTGCCATACACTATCAACCTTGGATTTGGAGTTATCTTCATTCATAAACTCTACCATCGTACTTTCAGGCTTCCATTTTCTATCTTGTTTATTACCACCAATATAAACCCCTCGTCCATCCGTTAATCCCATAGTGCTACGTTGATTCAAAGGATTAAATACGGCGGGAGTCAATGCAACCAATTGGGCTTGGTTCTTATAGGCGGCAAGCGCTTCTGGTGATGGTGCGACAATCACCCCAAGGCTAAAATCATTACCCAAATCCAGCGGCTCTAACCATTGCTGGTTGATACTATTGTCAAATGCCACATTCCAGCCCCTCATTAGCTCTCCGACTTTTTTTACAACTGAACGATAAACATGGAGACCGACAGAGCTCGCGGCCCCATTACCTGCTGCTGTATCGCCACCATTAGGATAGAGGTTGCCTACCAAGGTTGAGTGTGTACCAGGAACGCCGTATATATTAAAATTTCTACCCGCGACATTCCCCGTCATGGCAGGAATAGTCGGTGCAAAACCCACGGAGCGTTCATCGTGCGCATAAAATCCATGAAATTGGCTAACGTGCTCCGGCAACTCCCACCAGTTGATTGAATTTTCGCACATTGTATTTAGGCTTGAAACAATGGTCTTATTGAGGTTTCCAGTATAATGAGATAACCATAAATTACCTGCCATTAGCGTAACATCAATCCAACCTAAATCTAGTGCACGCATATTAGTACCAAGGCCTGACACTGGATCAAAGACAATTAATTTGATATCAATATTGATATCGGATGGATCATTTTCCTCGATCTTATCCCATATTTTAGCCAGCATATGCGCCGCATAGATGCAACCAATACCACCGCGACTCCACCCCATCAACGTTACCACAAGGTCATTATCCGCTTGGCCATTTTGAGCTTGTTGATTTGATATTTTTAGATTCACTCTGGCATTCATAACAAAGTTCACAATATCTTGAACGTCATCCCTCATCCGTACACCAAAGAATCTACCTGTATAATCAGTAATAGGGTTTCCATCGACCTTACTCAGGCCAACACCATGTATTCGTAAAACATTGGCTTGCTGCTGATTAACAGCCCGTGTATAAAATCCGAAACGGGACACAATTTCGCCATGTATAAATCGCCCCTGCTTTATGAAATCATCATTGTAATTCGAATCAGTGCCATTATAAAAAACATGTAGCTTCATACTATTGCCTATTATTAAACAAATATCATTCCCTATAATTAGACCCAAACATGGTGAACGTTATAGGACGAGAATGAAGTTTAATAAGGCAAGAGATCAAAAGAACGGGCAAAAACACGCTAGAATCGTGGTAACTTAGTAACGGAAGTTAAAGTGACATCGGCGGTAGCGGTAAAACCATCAACTCGCCCCCCTTTCCAGATAAACCATTGCTATTCACAATGGTCTATCTATCTAAGGCTATGATGGAAGATTAAAGAGTAGCGATTCCAAATAGGTTGTAATCACTTTCGCCACAGCTATTGACCGCACGAACTCTGAAATATTGCGGCCCAGTGCTCAAACCGGTGATCGGCTTAGCGTCGAACTCAGTTGATGCTTCATCCCTCCAGTCAGAAACATCAAAATCCCACATTTGTATCGTGTACAAATCCGCTGTGGGCACAGTGTTCCAACTAACCAACACGCTGCTGTCAGTCGTTGCCGTCACTGTGGGTGGAGACGGCTCTATTGGAGCTGTTGAGCAAGATGAATTAAGAACTGCGTTCACAGAGGCAAGTAGGTCAAGTCGTGGCTTGATCAGTTCATTACGAAAATCCAGAAGTTGATCACCATAGGCTTCGACTACCTGCTGCAAGTAATCGATACCAGCCTCTGGGCCTGATGCAGCACGCATAACGGCAAAGGCTCCAGCAACATGTGGTGCTGCCATGGAAGTACCACCATTTGCGGCGTATTGCCCATTACGAATTGAAGATGTTATTAATGAACCTGGTGCCAAAAGGTCAAGCATTCTTGCACTGTTACTAAAACCACTAATAGCATCAGAGCTGTCCTCCGTCGACCCTACTGAGATAGCCGAAGAAATGCAGGCAGGAACACCAATAGCATCGGATTTCGCACCATTACCTGAAGCCACAACAACAGCGATTCCGGCATCCCGTAAATCATTGATCGGGGCCGCAAGTATATGGTCATCGCACACAGACGCATAAGATCCAGAAGATAAGCTCAGGTTAACGGCTGCTATATCCATTGCTGCGGCATTATCAAGCACCCAGTTAAATGCTTCGATAAGGTCAGACTCATAGACGTTATAGCAAATTTCATTCACTTCATCTGGGCAAAGTTGACGAGTAACAATATTGATAGGAACAATGTTCGCCCCCGGTGCTACACCTCGCTCTCCAGCGTCCCCCGCAAAACCTGCAACGATTCCAGCAACATGGGTACCGTGGTCGCAGACACTACCATAAACACCGAAGCAGGCACTTCCAGCGCCTGTTCCGACTTCCGCTTCGCCTCCGTTTGGACAAGTGGAATAGTCACCTTGAGCGGGGTTGTGTGTGCTGAAGCAAGCTTCACCCGCAATTCGGCCACCGAAAAACGGATGAGATGTTTCAACACCACTATCGATCACAGCAACAGACGTGCCATAGCCAATATGTCCGTTAGTATGCGTGGCGACTGCGTTAATTCTTTGAGTTGATTCAAGGAGTTGAAACTTGTAGCCCGCATTCTCCTTCACCATTTCAAATTCCCCGCTATCGATCAACAGGTCGAGGGTCTTACTATCAACTTCCAGCTCCATCAGCCCCCATTTTTCAAAGGATCGATTAACCTTTACTCCTTGTAACTGCAATGAGGATTTAACAACCGCAAGCCCAACCTTTGCGTGTCCTGAAAAATCCTGGGGTGATGCTTTTACGATCACACTCACTTTTTTACCACCAATAGTCTTCGCTTTTAACTGATGATAATTCTTCGCGACCTGTAGACGATGCTCCGCCGCCACCTCATTACTGCCTGCATAAGTCGGGATAGATATCGAGGACAATGCAGATATAACCGTTAGGGCTAAAGCCTTAACAATATGTCTATTATTTTTTCGTTGCTTCAATTTTATTTCCTTTTTTATCACTACGATTAATAGCGTATTTTTATCCATAGGGTTAATTGTCGATTTAATAATCACAACATTCGCTACAACAAACATTGCAAAAAAATCAGACCAATTATGGGAACGCAAAAAAAACCGAGGTAGACTTTTGAGGACACAAATATTGCAGAGTAGGACAGACATACAAATAAATAGTAATAACGGAAGGTAGGACACATTTCGTTATTACTATTTATATCAAGAGTGAAGGTGCGTAAAAAACCAGCAACGGAGGAAAATAACGAAAAATATAAACAGAATATAGTCTGTAATAAATATAGCGTTGATCGCTTACGGTGAAACAATAACCTTCGTCTGGCTCGGTGCAATTTGAACACCCGCAGGCATATTTGCGCTGGCACCATTGTGTGCGGTCATCGATGTAAGATGAATGCACTTTTGCCCTTCGATAAGTACTTTAGAACTCCCCATCTTAAACAGTACTTTGTCCATATTCTTACCGGACACAACGCCGCCAGCAGTACCCGCCTCATCGCCTGAGGAACGGGAAATTTCAGACTTTAACGTCACCACTTCTTTACCCACGAATTTCACCTTGGTTGATGTCTTACTGGCTTGATTCACCATTGCAATATTCGGGTAAGGAATGGGAATCGGCCCCGCGGGTGGTGCCGGTGTTTTACACACATCAGGAAAGGCAAATGCTTGGCCACCGGCTTTGGTTGAGGCTGGAAAAATTGCAGGCATATCTATCTCCTATCCGAGGTGGATTTTTTCGGCTCGAACCTTAAAATCATCATCGGTTTTATGCAATGCTGATTGGCTCTTTACGTAAAAACTACTTTCGACCAACTGCCTAACGCGGCCGCTACGCAGCTGACTCAGATTCTTAACCGTTGAATATAAATTTTCGCTTTTTTGAATCAGTGTTTTTGCTAAGGTTTCTATTTTCTCAGCAACCACAACCCCTTGCTCAAACACGGCATCCACACGGTCGCCCCTGTATCGCATATCTTGTGCGTCAATGCGTGCCTGCTGAGCTGCAACGTCTACACGTTGACTGCCTAGCTTTAAGGCCTCAGGTAACAGGCTAAGGCTAGTACCTACAGGTCTCAATAGATCCTTTGCCGTGTTCAGCACTTTCAGTGATAAGGCAGCATTTGCGCTAACATCAACATGCTCACCAGAAATACTGACATCTTTCGCCGAGTCAAGCTTGATGCCACCCTGCTCTGTCACAAGTTCAAGGTCTCCGGTAGGAATAATGACACGAGTCACGCCCTTATTCGGATCGAATTCAAACACCAACTCATTATTGGATGAGAATACTTGTAATCGTTCTTCTCCGTTTTCTTTCGATAACGACGCCCATGCGCCATTATCCGTCGTAATGCGGTCTTCAGAGTGCCGATCGATGCCTTGCGCAATTTCGGTGACTGACATGTGATTTACCTCATCCTTTATGCTTAGGTTTCGGTGGTAGCCATTGTTCAGCCTCCAACCGATGTTTATCTGTTTTAACGATATGACTCATACTGGTACGCTTCCAAGAAGCCCCGGAGTCTTGCACACCATGGAAAACTGAATAGTCCAAGGTAGCTTGCGTAAAATCTGTATAGTTACAAACACTATTACTAAAGTCAGCATAGTGCGCCTTTAGTCCACGTAAATCGGCTTCCTCTAGCACTGCTTCTGGAAACTCGGCTTTATGGGCCGTCGCCTGTACAAACCTAGATCTCGTTAAATCCGCTTGTTCAAATCGACTCATTGACACATCAGCCAACGAGAAGTTACTCTCCTGCGCCTTTGCCTGAGTGAAATCCGCCACCTTAATCAGCGCTCTCTGAAAGCTCGCACGAGTGATATCCGCTTCAGTAAAGTTCGCCTGATTCATCGAGCAATCATCTAAGATACAATCCGTTAAGTTTGCCTTAGTTAGGTCAGAATCGTCAAAGGAACTGTGAGACATATTCAACGTGGAAAATTCACAATTTGCGAGATTACAGAGGGTAAACGCCGTGTTCTTTAACGTTATCGATCGAAAATCAGTGTCGTGCCAATCTGATTCCACCATTATGGCTTCTGACAAGTTGAGAGATTCACTATCAGCCCCACCAAAATCACAGCCTGTAACCTGCGAATTGGCTAATACGGCCTCTTTGAGAATGGATGTTTTGAAGCTACATTCGGTTATTCTTGCTGCCAAAAACGAGGCCTTGCTCAAGTCTGCAAGACTAAAATCAACGCCTTTCAGCTCACAATTATCAAACTGACTCCCCGTCAGGTCTGTACCCCCAAAATTCACATCTTCCATTGCCAAGTCACTGAATATTGCCCCTGGCAATTCACACTCTATCAGCGCCATACTACCCAGCGATGCCCCACCAAACATCGCGTCGGTCAATATCGATTGGCTGAACATCGTCTCTTCTAGATTTTTTTGGACAAACGATATGGCTGACATATCACAGCGATCAAAATTACAGGCCGACAAGTTCATCGGTAATTGGTTGGCGTTAGTTAGCTTACAACCTACGAATTTCACTAAGCTAAATATCGAATCAGTAAACTGGCACCCAGCCAAATCACAGTTTTCGAATGCCACAGAGATCAGCTCCGCTTTAGAAAAATTCACACCCTTAAAAGAACAGTCCACAAAGCGAGAATTAGTCAACGATGCCATTCGGAATGATGCCTGATCAAAAACAACATCCTCAAAGGTTCCATTTTCAATTTTCGACCGATCCCATGTAGAGTCGAGCGCAGACAGATAGTTAAGGGTTAAATCCGAGCTTTTAATCTGAGAGAAATTGGATTTTGAAAAATTAGAGCGTAACGATCGACGTCCTTGAATACCGTGTTTTTGCAACATTTCCAGCATGTCGCTTTCTAACTCCAAATCCTCCAAAAGAACATCGCATTGTTCAGTATCAGTAATCCATTCACTTACCCCACGGATACTAGCATCCGACAAATTTGCATCGGTAAAATCACAGCCTTCGCCATGACTCTGGGTGCAGGTCAATCCTGTTAGATTTGCTCCAATCCAACGAGCATTTGCCAACTTCAACTTATTGAAGCTATTTAGCGGTGCATCTATTCCTGAGAAATCTGCAGACTCCAAATCACAATCACTCCAACGACTGGAGCGAATAACATGGTTGGTAAAGTCCAAACCTTTCTTGTGTAAACCAGAAATTCTGCCCTGCTCTACTTCATCGCCAGCATTCAATCGCGCCAATACTTCCTGGGTATTTTGAAGTAATGCCATTGCTTCCATTTCTGGCGTCACAGGCCCATCACTCATGCATCAACCCTCCTGGTGCTAATTTTGTCATGCGTAGATTTGCCTGTTCAAAAACAACCTGAGTAATTTTTGCATCCAAAAATTCTGCGCCATACAAATTGGCACCTCGAAAATCGGTTTGATTCAGCACGGCCTTTTCCAGAGTTGCTTCAAATAGATTGGTCAACATCACTTTCGCTTGAGTCAAATTGGCTCCCGCCAATTTTGCAAATTTAGCGTTAACAGCAGAAAAGTTAGCTTGCTGTAAGTCCACCATAATAAAATTCGCCCTTTCAAGCTGACAATAACGAAAATCACAGCCCGATAAGACGGCCTCATTCCAAATCGACTCATTCGCCTGACATTCGACAAAGCAGCTTCCTGGAGACAGATTAGCCTCTGATGCACGAACCTTAGTAAGGTTTGACTCTTGGAAGTTAACCTGAGAACCAACACACTCGACTATTGACGCTTCTTCCATATTACAAAGGCTGAAATTCGCCTCATGTATCTGACTACCGGAGAAATCACTCCCACTTAAATCTGAGTTCTGAGCATTGATCCCTTTTAACGATGCTTTGACCACACTCGCGTCTATCATCAGAAATTCATCTGCGACCACCCGATCAAATACCGCCTCATCGCAAAAAGCGCCACTTAAGTTTGCCTTGGATAACAACGCCTCCGTTAGATCCGCTTTAAACAAATCACTTTCCACAAATAACGTTTCTACGCAACGACATTGACGTAAACTGGTCTGCGTTAATAGGCTACCACTAATATCACAGCCGGATAGATTTGAACCCGTTAGATTCGATTTAGTCAGATTGGTGCCTTTAATCGACACTCCTCTAAAATCCATTCCTGACAGATCAAGTTCCGCCAACTCAAGCTCATCTAGCGGTTTTTCTTTATCTAACAGTAACTGGACAGCCTCACGGCTCCACACCAGCGGCACGTCTTTATTTGCCAGCCTCTCAGCCTCTGCGCTCTCCGCATCTGCAAAGGCTTTGTCAACATCAGTAGGTAACACTCCTTGTGCAATAAGGTGCGCCCTAAGCTCTTGCTTGGCTTGCTTTACTTCCGTCTTGACTATCTTGTCAAGCTCTTCCGCCGTTAACCTAGGCTTATCTTCTTCAACTGGGTCCTCGTCGTCATCCTTCAGCTTTTCTATCCACTCTAAGAATCGCTGATGAACAACCGTCAATTCAGTTTCTTTCGACGTCGACTCGGCAAAGATAAAGCAATGGCTGTGCTCAGGGTAATCATCGCTGCTAACCTGCAACCAGCCACGCCATACCAACACCATTTGCTCTTCATCCATATCAAGCCAGAGTGTATCTAACTTCATACCCACCTCTTGAAAGTGTTCTATCAACATGCCGTTTCGACTGTTAAGAAAACAACGCACCCGGATAGCGGGCAGTTTGGTATTATATTGTGCATGTTCTGGATGCATATTGGTGACAGACACAATTTCGTCACCCAGCAGCCCATCTTTAGTCTGCTGGTCCAAGGGGGCAGCGTTAAAAAAGCTCCAATCAAAATCCTCAGGGAACCAAGGCCAACGTTTTTTAACATAGGATTTGGTATAGGTACCTTGCTTAGTACGCCGAGATTGCCAGTTACGATTAATCGGTCCAAAACCAGCAATCGGTGGCCGGCTCAGCGATGAATTCATCGCGTGATCACCGTACTCGATGTTAGGTAATGGGTACCCCACGCTGCGAGAGTCTTTTTCAACACCTTTACCCACGGGGTTTTCCGGATGAGCATCCCCACCAATACTATTTTCGTAGCGCATAGGGATTCGCGTAAAAGGCTCAGGATCACTGTAACGACTAGTACTTTTCCAACTCCGATCACCGAGAACAATCAAAGACTTTGAAAAGTCTCCGACTGTCATATCAACCCTGCGGGCCTTTGCGGGGTTTGGTCCCTGACAGTGCCCCACCATAAACCGGTCTGTTGCCGTTTTAGCAAAAGCGAAATCTGACTCATACCTTACACTGCCAACCCCCTCATCATCACCGGGATAATACTCATCGCCACAGGGGTATATCTGTTCCTCAACTACGGTAGATTGCCGACCATGTTCCGTACTAAACGTCCCCTTCACTACCAACGTTAATGAATGGCCTGGAAAGTAAATACGCCCCGGGAGGGGGGCAAAAGTAAAAGGGGTATCGTTAATTATTTCCATTGGCATTAGGATTCGCCCCTTGGCGTTACTGCAATAGCCTCAGAAAAATCAATAAGGAGTGGTGTCACCTCCTCAATCAATGACAGAGGCAAATACCCGTTGTATGCAAACACAACATGCAATGTGTCATCTCGCAAAGCAAAACTTGTCAATTTTCGGCCATCCCAAGAAGTAATAAATGCAGCCAACGCTGTTTCCAAATCCTCGTTACCCTCAACTCGTCGCTTTGCTTTAGCATTCGCGACAACCTTTTCGACGAAAAAGCCATTAATCACATCACGTTGAAAGTGAATACCTTCTAGCTTTCCATCTCGATCATTTTTACGCTTATCTTTATTATTCAGCAAAAAAACACCCAAAGCCTGCGTAAAACTAATTTCTATACGGTTCAAATCAGGAAGCACCTTCAACGTGAATCGTTTGCGCTTCAAAGACAGCTCTCCTTGGCGAATATGGGTTCGACCTTTCTCATACCCCATCGATAGCGTATCGGACAACGCCGGCATCCCCGCTATGGCACTCTTTTTCGCCAAACCTGTCATATCAACAAGGTCCCACTTATTGACATAAAACAAAACCAAGAACGCGGCAATAATTGCCGCGACTCCAATAACGTTTTCTTCCATTTTTTTCACGTTCCCAACAAACCTTAGTTAATTCTAAGTAATGATCACTTAACCTCAAAACTCTTGTGTTTTATCTTAGCAGAGGTCAAGTCGATAGTTTTGGCTTTTAACACCACTTCGCCTGACTCAATGCGCGTACTCGATTTGGCTTTTATGGTCACCTTCTTTTTCGTCTCAATCGTCACATCACCATCAGCAATGGCTTTTAGCGTTGTACTACCGACCGCAATATCCAAACCAGCACCATCTAGCTCAACAGTACAGTCGTCGCCTACTTTATGGGAAATCAAATCCGTGGCTTCATATTTCAATGAACCTTTCACTGTGCGAATACGATCCACCAAGTTCTTACTTTCACTAAAAGACGCATGTTGCGAGGTATCAATACCGACCATATTGCTATTCTTGATACCTAAAAAGGCATCCTCTTGGCCACCATAGTTAGTTGATACTTTTTTGGTGAAAGTACATTCATGCCAATCACCTTTAAAGCTCTGATCGATACCTTTATCACCACCGATAACGATCTTTGCCTGATTCTGGACAGCTTCAATCGTAATTGATTTTGCCGACTGATCCATCACAATTTTGTTTTGATCGCTGGGATTACTCAGTGTAATTCTGCCACCGTCCTTTTCCATCGAAAATAAGTTACCACACTCTTGCGACATATGAATCTCTGGAGAACCATCATCCACCAGTACAATCTCATTACCGCATTTTTGCTCTATCGCTATTTGAGGTTTCACCGCATCAAGGGAAATTTCGTTTTCACACTTTTGCTTTAGGCTGATAACTTCTTCGCCCGGCTTACCTTCCATCCATAATTCGTTTTCACAGGACTGCCATAACGAGATATGCTGAAGATCCGCCTTGCCTTCCATGACAAATTCATTGTCGCCATAATCTCGCATAATACTTTTCGTTTTATCTGCGGGTAGTGCTAGAGGGTTAGCCTGGTGATTGTTGTAGACCCGCCCGGTAATCACAGGTAGATCGGGATCACCCTGCAAAAAGCTAACGATAACTTCTTGGCCTACGTGAGGGATGTACTGTGCTCCCCATTTTTTACCGGCCCAATTTTGTGACACCCGCACCCAGGTTTCGCCACTGCGATCTGCATCTTCCCAATGGAATTTAACCTTTACCCGCCCCTGCTCATCTGGGTCTATTTCCCCAGCGCCGGTTACAACCGCAGTTTGTGGTCCATTCACAATAGGTTTTGGCACGCGACGTCGTGGTCTGAACACTACGGTCGCAGGCATCGCTTCAAAGGTATTGTCATAACGTGCAGTGGCAGCCTCTGTTTCTTCTTCATCAGCTGGCTGAGCGATGGCATCGGCTAATGAGCGTAAAATGTCGGTGAGTGATTCGTTACTCGCATCACGGGCCATTGCAGCAGTTGCGATCTTATTTATCGCTGTCGCCGCCTGAAGGCCTAGGGCTGAATCAGATGTAGTGAAATAACTTGTATCCACCGCATAGTGACTAATTGAGGTAATCACATACCCGTCTTGATAGTCATTTTCTGACTCACCGGTAGCATCATGCCCTTCTAGGGTAAACTTGCCGCAAGGGTGCAGGCTACGATTATCCCCTTGTCCAGTCACTTTGTCATAGGTACATTCGTTTTCCTCTGCCCTCACTCTGGATAATGCGGTTCTTTCTGCGCTGGTACGATATTTCCCAGGATACTCATACAATTCATAATCTGCCACAAGAGGGTATTTTTCTGAAACAGACGTTGGTGTTGAACTACCAATGGGTGATGCAGATGCACTGGCTAGCCCCTGATCATAATCGTGCAACAAGACACCACCTGATCGCATATTATACTGATGGCTCCATTGGGTAATTTGCTCCCCTGGACCACTACCTTGCACAAACGGAATCACATTACTGCTTTCATCGCCGCCGTCTGAGCTAGGGTCAAATCGATATGCTCCTGCGTGATCAGCCAGCATCATCACATGCTTGCCCGCTTCCTCATGACGAAAAAAGTAGAAAATCCCTTCATCTTCCATTAGCCGAGAAATAAAATCGAAGTCTGACTCCTGGTATTGCGCACAATAATTACGCGTTTCGTAAGACAGAATACAATTCAACGCATAATCATTATCAGAAATACCTGCATGATCCCCGAGCACTGCTTCGATAATTTCAACAACCGTCATTTCTTGGAAAATACGGCTTTTCTTATTCTGAGACAAAAACCAGAACCAGGGCACGACTTGCACTTCATAACGTCGAAGCTGCCCATCCAATAGGGAGCCAGATGTTGTCGCAATGACATTGCCGGCCTTAAATTTCTTTACATATCCATTGAAATACCGGGTTTTTTCCGTTTCCGGCGAGGTAATTGAATACGTAATTCGTTTGCCCACGATACCTGTTGGGTCAATGTTCAAATCTTCGCACAATATTTTTAGGTCAAAACTGAATAGTTCAGAAATCGCCTCATGGCCAGTAATCGACTCCAATAGCAGTTCGCCGTCAACGCCAAACTCGCTGGAATCTGTCTCCACCCGTATATGGTGCTCACTACCTATGTCACCCATGATTCACACTCCTGTCCTAATATAGTTAATGCCATAGATTATAGGCGGATTCCCGAGCAATCGTAACTGGCATATAACCACAAACGAATGTGATAAATTCACGCAGGGCCTTGAACCCTACTCTTCACATCAATGGCTTTTGGTTAGGCTGGCTTCTTTGAGAGCTTAGAAACACTCTTGGCATAAACGAAGACTCATTGCTCTCCGTGCTATTAGGCGAGTATCAGCCATAGGGTGTAGTCCATCTGGCGGATACACCCTCCTACAGTTTCTGGCTATTATACAACCAGACGTTAACACACTAATTCATTAACACCTTAGGTACACATCATGTCCCCAGCTAGTCTTCACCACGCAACCTACCTTGCTGCGATTCTTCAGGACACAAGCAGGAACATCAGTACCAATAAATCAAAGTCTGTGTTTCCAACAACAGGCAAAGATGCCCTGTCGAACAACCACTTATCCCCTGAAAGCCCATGCTCCACTACTTCACATCAAAGCTAGACTGCCGTATCGAGTAATTCAGTTCATGCAGCTGCCCCTTATTGCTCTTGGTCACAATGATATTGGCCGATTTTTTTACAAACCCCTTTCGCCCGACGCCCTCATCAAGCGCACCTCCCGGACCAACTTTTGGCAACCGTTGACTAAGGTCACTTTCGAAGTTCATTTTCTCATTACGTTTATAAAAGATCTTACAGGTGCCATCCGCTTTGGTTTGATACTCAACATAAGTACCCTTTTTCGGCTTTAGAATAGCAGTATCAAACCCTCTTACTTTACCGGTATAACCAATTTCGTTAGCAATATAAGTCATCTCCTGCTTCCAGGAAGCTTTACTATTTGCCTTACCGTATCGTATTCCATGATTAGCAGAACCATAAAGCGCGGTTCCACCAGTAATGGAGTGCTTATTTAGATAAGCCTTAAATGCCTTAATTGCATCTTCAGTATTACTCCGAGAGGTTAAGTGAATCCCGTGAAGTGCTCCGTCAGCAACATAAACTAACCCCATACACAATAAGAGGTGGGGAAAACCAATGGTAGTGTCATCGCTACTAATATTTTCTTCATCCAAATAGACTGGCATCACAACAATCCTTTTATCTAGTGACTTTACTAAAACTACTCTAGGAAAGCTCACGCCATATAGCAATGTAAATATGTCACACTAGTTCACCTGAGAACTCGCCCTGGACAGGTAACGTACACGAAACACGATAATCAATGTAAGTATTCCGCAGACCAAAAAACCCATCACTAACGGCAGTACGGTACCGTTATAGCTTTGGCCAATCACCCCACCTACCGCAACAGAAATAAAAGTTTGAATAGAACTGATGACTGACGTCGCTACTCCCGCAATATGACCCAACGGCTGAACGGCAAGCGTACTGAAATTCCCGAATAATATACCCAGACAAAAAAATGTGGCTCCCAAATAAGCCATAAGCACCATCAGTGGTGGATGATCAACAAAAAAAGCCGCGTATAAAAAAAACAGAAGCGCCATTAGTGAAATCGCAATCAATGACATCAAACACAACATTTCCATCGGCATGCGCATGACCAGCTTCGCATTCACATAGGAAGACGCTCCGATACATAATGCTAAACCACCAAAACAGACCGCAAACATATCTCCCACTTCATATAGATCTTGTAGAATTTGTTGGGCTGAACTTAAGTAACCCACAAAAGCCCCAAAGATTAATCCGGCCGCTAACGTATACCCTCTCGCAGACGCAACGCGAAGGGTCTCAACAACACCGGAAAATACCGCGCGAAAAGAAAATTCGATTCTTTTTTCTGGTGACAGCGTTTCAGCTTGCCTTAGCGCCAGCCAAATTACCGCCAGTAAACCAATCAAGAACATCGCACCAAATATTGCCCTCCATTCGGCAAAAATAAGAATAATCTGTCCTAACGACGGTGCGAGTGCAGGTACCATCACAAAGATCACCATGATTAGCGACATCACCCTTCCCATTTCAGGCCCAGAGTAACTATCACGAATCATTGCAGTAGTTACCACACGACAGGATGCAGCGCCAAAACCTTGAATCACTCTTCCAAGCAATACCAACGTAAAATCGTCCGACAACCCTGACATGGCTGTTCCTACAAGAAAAATACTCACCCCTAGATAGATCGCATTCTTTCTTCCAAAAGAATCAGAGATTGGCCCATAGAGCATAAGCCCTATTGCCATACCAATAAATACGGTAGAAATAACCAGTTGTATGTCGTTAGGATTTTTCGCCGTAAGTGACTCTGCCATCAACCCTAAAGCAGGTAACATGGCATCAATGGTTAGCGCAACTAAAGACATGAGTAGCGCCATCAAAAAAATAAATTCTTTACCGGGTTTCGGGGACTGCTGTGGTTTCATTACGTTCTCTGATATCTAATCAACTATAATCACGGCTTGCAGTCGATAGAAAACAGACAAGGAGGTAATCAAGAAAATAGACGTTAGTTGGAATAGGCTAGAATAGCCCTTCAAAGTAACGCCTAGCCACATCAAAGTAAACGGTTAGATATCCTTATACCGCCAAAATCACGCACACACCATACTATCTACAAATTGCTTTAAGGTTGCCTGGGACGCTGAATCAATAAACGTAAACTCCATGGAGTATCTATATCCATTATCGATCTTCTCTTTACGCAATATTTTCGCATAAACGTCTTTACTTTCTTGACTCATTAGTGACAGTGAAAGCGCTAGTTTGACCTCGGAATAATGATCGAGTTCTTTCGGGATAATGGTCTGAAATCCCCCACAACTAATATCAGTAATTGTACCGCAGTTGCTTTCTGGATCGATAATTTTTCCCGACACACAATGAAACGTAATGGGCATATTGACCTGTACCCTCTGTTCTTTTCTTGCGTTAAGCACCGGTGAAATTAGTGATGTAGGTTTTGAGGTACCGACCAATTCATACATAATGACCGGTTTTTGTTTTCCTTTAACATACACTTCAACAGCACTTCTGACATCAATATACTCCTTCGCTTGTTTATAGGTATTGTCGCTAATAAGAATTTGGCCACGTAGACACTGGGCTTCTATTCGGGAGGTAAGGTTTACTTCATCACCTATGACGGTGTATTCACTATATTCGTTGGATCCAATATCACCCGCAACGACCATGCCCGTATTAATACCAATTCCCATATAAAGTGAAGGTAAGCCCTGTAACAGGTTGTTTTGATTCAGGTCAGACATCGCCAATTGCATTTCTACCGCGCAGGCAATGGTTCTCTCCAAGTCATCTGATTGTGAACTTGGGACACCAAAAATTGCCATAATGGAGTCTCCCATAAACTTATCAATGGTACCTCCATATTTGATAATGATTGGACACATGATTTCGAAATAACCATTAAGAATATTCATAACCTTCTGAGCCGGAAAGTCCTCCGACATCGCAGTGAATCCTCTTAGGTCCGACAGGAGAATATTCACTTGCTTATTCTCTGCGACAAATCGAGTTTTGAACGAGCTTTCTACGGCGGCATCAACTGCGGACATGATTTGAGTGGAGGTTAATCGTTCATTTTGAGAGTGGAACGTATTGTATAGTTTCCCAGAAATCCTTGTCACCAATTCATCTTTAATTCGCGTACTAATTGAAACCATAACGGCCTCCATAGAATGCCAAATAACGCACTCCAACAGCAGTGCCCAAAACAAGCGTTAAACAAGTAATAAACCAGCAACGATTAAAAGGCAAACACTAAGAGAAAATAAAAAGAGATTAGGTTACATAACGACAAGATAAACTCAAAAGAACCATAAGTTTGATCATTTTCAAGGAATTATCCGCAAATTGCGATGCTATTTGCGGATATATTTTCAGGCCGAAACCAACAGATCGTCCCCTTTTTTATCTCTGTCCAATACAACAAGTAATGGTACAAAGAAAAAGAAATCCAACACTAAAGCGATTGAAATGATCATAGATGTCAGCACGCCCATGGCAACATTTGGAGCGTAGTGGCTAAAACCCATTACACCAAAATTTGCCACTAGAATAATAGTGGTCGCGATAAGTGAAACACCCACCGTTTGAAACGCAAATACCGTTGCATCTTCCGCGCTATAATTTTTCTCTCTACGAGCTCTAACGTATTTACTTAGGAAATGAACGGTATCATCAACGATAACCCCTAATGTCATACAGCATAATACCGATGCAAATATGCCGACCTGACCATTGATAACCCCCCAAATTCCGAATGCCATTGCCGCGGGTAATAGGTTAGGCAAAAGGCTTAGCAATCCATACCTCGGGGATCCCAGAGTAAAAACCAACAGTCCTGATACCAGCAGTAAAGCGATAACTGTCCCTGAAAACATAGACTTAACGTTATCAAAGGAAATATCGCCAAACAGTGAATCTAAACCCGTGGCCTTTGCCTGCATATAGTCAGGCCAGTTTTGTTTGATCCAGTCATTTACCTCGCCTCTAAGGTCAACGAGAACATCAGATTGTATCCGATCAAATACAACCTCCACTTTGCTTTCAGTTTTACTAATATCTACTTGAGAATCTAACCCTAGTCCGAACGGCAAACCCATTTCGTACAACAAGACATATTGTGAAATTAACTCTCGCTCATCAGGTATCCGATAGAAATTAGGGTCATCTGCATGCATATTCTTATTCAATCGCTTAACCACTTCGGCAAAGCTTCTTACTTTGGATACATTAGGCTGGGTTTCAGCCCACTGCACTAATTTATCAATATTCCTCAAATACTCAGGCTCCATCACTCCACCAGGACCTGTCGATGGGATGGAAAACTGGAGACGCTGTAGACCTCCGATCTCAGACATGTACATATCCAGCGATCGACGCACTGCGTAGGAGTCATCAAAATACTCGTTAAATACGTCGTTTACTCTATTGAGAGGAATAAAACTAATCAGAACAACCACGACTATTGACATACTGATGAGTAATTTACGGTGATGGTCTATCGTAAATTGCGCCAATGACCGCATATAACGCTGCTGACTGTGCCCAAATTGATAAGATGGCTGAGGGAATAGCATCATCAACGCCGGTAATAATGACACTGACAGTAAAAAAGCTAAGATGACCCCGAAAAACACGGCATTCCCCATATCCTGAAACGGAGGCGCTTCGGCAAAATTCATCATTAAGAAGCCAATGGCGGTGGTGATACTAGTGAGCCAAACTGGTTGAAAGTTGATACGTAAACTCTCTAGCATTGCATCACGCTTGCCTTTACCTAATGCAGATTGCTGGTGGTAGGTCACCAGCAGATGAACGCAGTCCGCCACGGCTAACGTAAGAATCATAGGAGACGCTAACGCAGAAGGCGGAGACATCTCATTACCCGCAAGAAGGAAAATCACATAAGCAAGCATAATTGATAGTGCAATCATGATTTGGGTAACGAGAATGCTCCAAACACTACGAAACAAAATCACCAAGCAAATTAACACCAACGTCATCCCAATCGGGGTAGTTACTACCAAACTCTCCATCGTCGCCATATTCGCCGCTTCGGTAAATGGAATATCACCAAGCAACTGCACTTCAGCAAATGGATATTTGTCTCTAAATATTGTTACCGCTTTATTAGCTGAGGCCATAATATCTGGCGTTTCTGAAAGCGCATCATCAACAATAACGTATGCAGTGATTATCGTGGCCTCGCCAGATGCTGCGATCATTTGTCGTTGCAGTGCTTTTTCGTTCAGTGTTACCTGCTTAACATGAGCAATTTCTTCGGCAGTGAGGGACTTTGCATCTTCATATAGATAGCGGGTAGCGAGGTCATCACCAGATACTTCTGTGTGTTGGAAATTAGCAATTGAATCAACCCTGACAACATGCGGAAATGACCATGCAAGTTGTGTTATTTCCTCAATTGCAGATAACGAATCATGGGTAAATACATCACCTTCATAAGGCGTAAAAAGGAATATTAACGTTTTATCTGATTGATAGGTGCCCTCCATTCTTCTGAGGTCTTGAAACTCTTTGTTATCATCAGAAAAAAACATATAAGGACCGTCATTGAAGGGGATATGGGTAAAACCCTGGGTTTTCACCCCCAATGCACTCATCATGACAACAATAATAATCAGCCAAGCCATAATCCAACGGACTGGCTGATCAACAACCGACTTATAATAAGGTAAGAAAATACTCTCCATTGTCGCCATTAAGATACCTACAACATTTACATTATTTATTAAGCTCCAACATGCTAGGTATGTAATCTGCTAGCTGCTTAAGCCGCTTTTCTATGGGAAAATCAGGATCCAATGCCCAATTCATCATCACTGACGAAATGCTACCCATTGTCATCTCAGCAAGAAAATCCACCGGATAGCGATTACCAATATCCCCTTTCTTTTTTCCTTGGGAATAAATGCTCATCAACATACTGGTCATACCATTGAGAATATTGGCAGTTCGGCTATCACCCGGATCGTTACTCATAATTTGACGAATTAGCTCTTTCTCAAGCCTGCTGTATTTAACAATTTCACGCCGCGTTAGTTCGAGAAATGACTGTATATACTGCTGAGTCGACTCATGCTTCGCCAGAGACTCAGAAGTCAGCTCCTTTATTACGTTAAGCCACAACTTTTGCCCCAATGCATCGATCAATTCCTGCTTCGATGCGTAATAACTGTAGAAAGTTGGCCTGGATATCTCTGCAATATCACATATATCCTCCAACGTCGTTGCATCACACCCGTTCTTTTCGAACAACATGATCGCCGACTCGATGATTTTTTCCCGAAATTCCTGTTTTCTACGTTCCCGCCGAGAAGTCGCAGGTGACTCATCCAACCAGATTTCTTTGCTCATATGCGCTTATTTCACCTTAGTAACACATCGCCAAATCGATAATTTTAAAGGAGTTTATCAAAAATACCGGGTAGCTCCCATTATTTCTTGTAACGACCTTGCCACTATCAACACTTGGTTACTATGAAACCGAATGAGTGAATGATTTACAGCATAGCAATATATCTTTACTAACGTAAAGTTATATTTGAAATTCGATTGCAACTTTATAGTTATAAAAACACCTTATCTATTTTCGTTATCTTGCATCTAAAAAATAACCCACTAATATTACTTTACGCATGTAAAGTTTATTAGTAGTCTCAATATTCCAACATAAAACATGACTGAGGAGAACTCACTATGCCATTACGTTTTAATCACATGGAGCTCACTGTTCCTATTGGCATGATCGATAAAGAAAAAGAAAACCTTATTGCTTTCTATGGGGATATTTTTGGGTGCACTAGTATCGAAGTGCCGATGGTGGATCTTGATGTCCCCAACAAATTTCTAATCAGCACCGACACTGAATTCAGCCAATTCTTTTTCCTCGCAGAAGACCCAAAACCGTTGACGCTGCAAAGCTATGACCACATTGGTTTCTTGGTGGACACTTGGAACGAGGTCGATGAAACGCTTGAAAAAGTGAAGGAATGGCAAAAGAAAGATCCACGTGTGGAATTAATGCACGTTGGTGACGACTTCGAGGCGGGCCCTGTCGTGACCCACTTCTATTACTTTCGGTATCTGCTTCCCATTTGGATCGACGTACAATTTTTACAATGGAAAGAGGGTATGAAACCTGCCAAACAATGGTCCTATGGATAAGAGCACCCATCTATAGACACTGCGTTGCAGAAAAGTAGTCGCAATGCCAAGTTGATTTTATTACCGGAGGCAGACATGAGCGAACAACCACAACTCCCCCCTATTCCCAAAGAAAACAAATTTAAACAAGCATTGGCTTTAGGCATTGGTATTTGGGACTACTTCGAAGAAAAGCAGGCCGAACTCGGAGATACTTTTACCCTTACATTCCCAGGCCAAGGGCCTATGGTTTGGACGTCAGATCCTGATATGATAAAGGACATCCTTAGACTCAAACGGGACCAAATAGATGGTAGCTTAGTGCAACTACCTTTTGATCTGGGTGAAAGTAATTTGGTCTTTTCAAATGATGAGGCGCACCACGAAGCTCGAAAATTAATTATCCCTCATTTTAGTGGTGATCGAATGAAGATTCGCGCCAATATGATGTATGAAATTGTTAACGAGCACATTGATTCCTGGAATGTGTCTGACCAATTCGACGGTCCCCGTCTAATTGGTGATATCACCATGGATATTACCTGTGCGACATTGTTTAATTTACGCGAAGGTGAACGTAAAGATCGCTATAAAGAACTAATGCTTAATTGGATCATGGAAGCAAACAGCGATATCAATTTCACATTGGCCTCTGTCGTTGGTGCCCGTAAATTTAGACAGTTCTTGAATAAACAGTATATTTCTCGTTCTGAATCAGGAAAAATGGGTAATGCTAAAAAAGGCCTATTACCCTGGAAACGAGGTGTGGATCTAAAAGTTCAACTGGGTGCACTACTCCGAGAAGATATACGAGATATTCGTTCTCGTATGGACGAAACGGAATCCCATACGCTGTCATCGCTTGCAAGAACAACCGATGCTGACGGCAACCTTCTCGCCGAAGAACGGGTTATTTCTGAAGTGTATGGGCTGATGATTGGAGGGCATGAAACCAGTGCAGCAACCGCAGCCTGGCTAATGATTTGGCTCCAACAACAGCCTGAAGAAAACACAAAAATCAGAGAAGAAGTTGTAGGTTTCATCCAAAAAGAGGGAAAACACGACCCATTCCTAGCATCTCAATTGCCTTATTTGACTGCGTGCTTAAACGAATCACAACGCATAACGCCCTCTGCGCCTGGATTTATCCGATGGCTAAAGCAAGATACCAAAATTGGAAAATGGCTGATCCCTGCAGGTACTGCGGTATTACCAAATATTTATTTAACTCACCGCAGAACAGATATTTATGGCGATGATGCATTAAAATTCAACCCTGAACGTTGGATGGACAAAAACGGCGGTAATCGATCCTTTAAACCCAGTGAATTCATGCCTTTTGGTGGCGGTCGAAGGGCCTGTGTTGGCATGGGGCATGCTCGCCAACAACTCAGGGTCATCTTCTCAGAATTTGCCCGACGTGTAGAGTTTGGCTCCGAGTTTGAAGGGACTAATACCCTGCCACGTTCGAGACTAATTGGCGGACAGACCGAGCCTCAACTGGGAGTTCCTATTACGGTTAAGAAAATACGCCCATCCGACTATGGTTGTCCCGCTATAGAAACAGAAAGCGCTGCGTAAATACTCATGCGATCTAACACATCGTTGGATCGCATTTTTTCTTCTATGCTTAACTATCCTCTATGTTCTGATCCATATTTAGCGATGGTGACTGACAACAAGGCCGCCCCACCACTTTCGCAGGAACACCTGCCACCGTAGTGTGCGGGGGAACAGACTCAAGTACGACACTGCCTGCCGCAACCTTCGCCCCTTCTCCTACCTCAACGTTACCAAGCACTTTGGCTCCTGTCGCAACCAATACACCACGACGAATTTTCGGATGTCGATCACCACTTTCTTTACCTGTTCCGCCTAAGGTGACTTGTTGCATAATGGACACATCATCTTCAATAACTGCAGTCTCCCCCACAACAATGCCCGTCGCGTGATCCACCAATATACCGCCACCCACTTTTGCAGCAGGGTGAATATCAACACCGAATACAACCGATATCTGATTTTGAAAAAACAGTGCCAACGATTCTCGCCCCTGATTCCATAACCAATGAGAAACCCGGTATGCCTGAAGCGCCTGAAAACCTTTAAAGTAGAGAAAAGGGACTGAATAATTGGAGCATACTGGATCCCTATCTACGACGGCTCTTATATCTTGGCAAACGAAATTTGCAATGCTCGGATCTTCTGAGAATGCCCGCAGTATTATCTCTCGCACCGCGATTGCGGGTAACGTTAGTGAGTCCAGTTTATTGGCCAAATGAAAACTCAGCGAACACTCTAAACTACTGTGATTTAATATGGTGGAGTGAAAGAAACTCGCAAGAATCGGTTCTTTGCCCGCTTCCTCCACAACTTCTGCTCTAATCCTCTCCCACAGTACCGCGTTATCCATGATTATCAGTATCCTCTGCTAACAATCTATGGAGTATAGCTAAGCCAACTACAGATAACTAATATTGCCAACTTAGCGACTGCAGTAACTTGTCACCTAGCTTCCAGTCTGGATATACCTGATCCATAAAGCCATAAAAACGTTGGTTATGTGAAAATTCCAGCAGATGGCATAACTCATGAACCACCACAGAATCAATACATTGCAAGGGATACTTTGCCAAAGCAGTGCTAAAGGTGATTTTCCCATGAATACTACAACTGCCCCATCGACGTTTCATCTTCCTTAATGTCACAACAGACTCTGGCAACAAAAATTCTTCCATCTGCTCGCGCCAATAATCATGACGCTCTTGGAACAAGGCTAACGCCTCAACCCGATACCACTGGTCTAACTTACGCTCAACCTGGGCTGATGTTGCACCATCAATGGATCTAAGAGGAATTACATCGTCTTCATAAGAGAGCGCAAGCCCCATTTGCTGCCCCTGTATTGCCTTCGTAGCGTCAACCAATCGATGAGGTTCTCCCAGAAAATAGTGACTGGCACCCAGTTCAAATATGGGCTGATGAGGCGCAGGACGTAAGGAAAATTCGTTCAACTTAGAGAGTACCCAAGCCTGCTTTAGCTGAAGAAAGGATTCGACCTCCCGCTTAGACACACGCCTGGGGGCACGTACTTCTACAGATTGATCCGGCTTTACAATAATTGCGATGGTTTTTCGCTTACTTAACACCAAAGAGTACTCAATTGATTTCAATGGTAAATGTCCAATATCCCATAAGAAGTGGAACAACTGTACATAATTCCCCCTAACACTGTTTGACTCGACAAATAACTGACGGTTTAGAAAAGACTACCAGAATCATTCGCTAACTGCATGAAATTAGTCCGTTTTCTGTTTTTCCCTGCAATGATTTTATATCAACCAGAAAACCTATAAAAAACAAATATTTAGTTCATTTGTAATTACCAACTATTACTTAAATAACCGTTTCGTAGTTCTTCATTTCTTAGGGTTTAAGTAGCAATGGCGGAAGTAAGCCAACCAATCTCTCATGTATACCTCTCGATTCCATTATCTATTGTGATTGGCATACTCCTTTGCGTTGAGTCATTCGCATCTGAGGCATTGTTTGACGATTACTATTACGATGAGAGCTATGCCGATATCTCCTTATCATTAGGCACGGGGACACGCGAAGCAGAATTACGCTGGAGCATCGCAAGTGACTCCTCCGGTAGAAATACTCCCAATATTTTGTCAGAACTCACCTACGAAAACTTAACTATCACTGAACTCCAAGGCTCGGTACATTTACACTTTAATCAAGGGTTTTTAAAGAAATTTGATATCAATATTGATATCAAATCCGGTAAGAATAGGGATGGATTAGTCATAGATTCTGATTACAACGGGAACAATCGAACCGACGAATATAGTCGGAGTGAATCCAATCCAGATGGATCAACCACGCTAGACGGAAAAATTGTCATTGGCTATCCATTACAATGGAACGAAAGATTCTTTGTCACACCTTTTGTTGGATACAACTACAGCCAACAATACTTACGCATGAGGAACGGAGTTCAGATTATCGATACGCGAGCCGCCTCTCTCCCCATTGGTCCCTTTACATCAGAACTCAACAGCAAATATGAAGCTGTGTGGAATAGCGCAATTTTCGCGTTTGACGCGACTTACCGAGGAGAAAATCATCACTTAGGACTGCTCTGGGAGTTCTTAATTACCGATTATTACGCGGAAGCAAACTGGAATTTACGTAGCGACTTTGATCACCCGAAGAGTTTTGCTCACTGGGCAACAGGCACCGGCAACAATCTCGAATTCAAATATCAGTATTTTGCATCCCCCCGCTTCTCTTTATGGGTGACCTATCGAATAGAAGATTGGAAGACCAATAAGGGCGATGATGTGGTGTATTTTTCCGACGGCACCAAGGCTGGTACCCAACTCAACGAGGTAGTGTGGGAATCAACCGCTACCTCTGCTGGATTTTCTCTACATTTTTGACCAAAAACTACTGCTCCGACTTACCGCAGAAACGCCAGGTCACTGGGTAATGTTAACGCAGGATACTCAATCAGAAGCGCTTTTACAGCAGCCCGAGCGCCCTCGATATCCCCGCCGCTAACCAAGTGACGTATCCTATCGAATCGAATCTGTGCAATTGCTTGTTGTTCATCGCTCACTTCCTTATGAAGCACCTGATCTGAACTCACACTCGGCGCCAAGGACTCTACAAACTCTGACTCATCATCAAAAGTATCATAAGACTGGACGTTGCCGATAGCACGCCCTTCTTGTTTACGGGCCCGTTTTAGTTCACGCGGGGCAAGCATCGGTCTTGCCATAAGTTTGGCTTTGGCTATCGGTTTCGCTTTGCTCTTCTTCGCCTGTACTGCCTGTATGGACATCATTGGTGCAACAACTTCTTCACTTACGATGGTTTCTTGCATGACACCCAAGGCTTCATCTGCGTCTGCTTCCATCCGCTTATCTTCACTATCCTTATTATCCGCATTGCTCAAAGAGGATGTCATTGTCGTAGGATAAGGTATTTCGTATTCATTCACAGTAGAATCACCAAGCCCTATGTAATCCGCATTTTCACGGTATATTAGACCCACCGTCACACTGATGATAAGACATGCTACGAAGGAGTTGGGTATAGCCCATCGAGAATTAGGCTTCCTTTTAGTACTGCTAAGAGCGCTCTTAACAGTACTCTCTATATTCACGACATTAGCGGTTTCTTCCCCTGTGTTTCGAGTAAGCGATGCTTCCTTCGCCATCCCTAAGATCGCATTATCTACTGCTGAGGAGGGTTCACATTTATCCGCCACTGAGGCACGTTTTGACGACTGATATAGATCAGCGATCATATCATCGCTTGAACGATCATCATTGTTCACTATGCCTCTCCCTTTTCGTCGTTAACCATGGCAGTACGCAGCTTCTTCATCCCGTACCGTAATCGCGTTTTAGCGGTCTCCTCCCCTACCCCTATGATACCGGCAATCTCAGCAACACTAAAACCTGCTTCATGTTTTAGTAAAAATACCTCTCGTTGGTCCATAGGTAATGCCTTAAGGAAATGCAGCATTCTATCAACCTGCTGCCCTACACTCGCATTTATGAGTGGATTATCGGTATTTCTCTCGGATGCGAGTTCGTTAATTTCAGACTCTTCGCCCTCTGCATGCACAGTCAGTGCTGTCGGCGCATGTTGATGCTTTCGTATACTATCGATAATGCAGTTATGAGCGATAGTATAAAGCCAAGTGGTAAATTTGGCCGACACCTGGTAACCGGAAGCCGCATTGATAACTTTCGCCCACACTTCTTGAAACAACTCATCAGCATCCAATATCGAACCTATATTTCGTTGCATATAGCGATATAAACCGCCCTTATGACGGTGATACAGCATTTCAAAAGCCCCCGTATCACCCGCGCCATAAAGCAGCATCAGTGCTTCATCTGGTTGTTGTGCATCCATATACTATGCGTCCAATGAGTTGAAAGCCTTACCAATAATTTTGTCTGTGTAAATTGTGAGGCAAGTGTGTCATAGCCCATGCTATGACACAAACCCCTGGCGCTATTTAACCCTTCGAGTCTAACGCACTGGCCAACCTCACTAGATTGACAAATTCACTGCGATACCCCCACTTATCCATTCCCTTCGACGCCACACCCATTTTTTCTACACCCTCCAAGGTCAACGACTGAGTGTACTTTCCACCTGAAAGAATCTGTCCAAAACCCGCAACAGCCGCAGAGAATTTAAACCGATCACTCGCGTTATCAAACGATTCATTCATTGCCGCCATTGCAACCGGCTTCGTCATCAGCTGACTCGTATGTTGACCTGGCTTCTTATAACGTAGTTTAACAAATGCTAGCTCTGCTTCATTTGCTAACGAGGTGCCCTTTACTTCGTGCCCTCTATTATCGGCATATCGTAATGGATCAATCAAATTTCCTGTTCGCCCCTTTAGGGTGATTTCGTACAGCGCCGTCACGGAATGTCCTGCACCCACTTCCCCTGCATCGATCTTGTCGTTATTAAAATCTTCTCGTTTTAGGGCTCTATTTTCATAACCAATCAAACGATATTCTTGAACAACCGTAGGATTAAATTCCACTTGAATCTTCACATCCTTTGCAATGGTAAATAAAGTTGAAGACATCTGCTCTACGAGTACTTTTCGCGCTTCTTGTAATGTGTCGATATAGGCATAATTACCGTTGCCTTTATCAGCTAACTGTTCCATTAGCTGATCGTTATAATTCCCCTGCCCAAACCCTAGGGTTGTCAATGAAATACCGGTTTTTCGTCGTTTTTCGACCATATCGATTAACGCTTCGAAGTTCACAGCACCCACGTTAAAATCACCATCTGTCGCTAACAAGACACGGTTAATACCGCCGTCAATAAAGTAGTTTTCTGCCAATTGATAGGCAAGCTTTATCCCTGCGCCCCCATTGGTTGAACCCCCGGCTTGAAACTGATCAATTGCATGATTTATTTTAGCCTTGTCTGATCCTGACATCCCCTCCAACACCACTCCAGAAGCTCCTGCATAAACAACAATAGAAATTCTATCTTCTGGGCGCATTTTCTGAGTAATCAATTTGAGTGACTGCTTAAGCAACCCCAATTTTTGCGGAGAGTTCATGGAGCCTGATACATCCACTAGAAAAACCAAATTGGCATTGGGTAGCGCCGTGCGATCAATATCATACCCCTTGATTCCGATGTGTAATAACTGAGAGGTGTTATTCCAAGGGGACGGCGCAACTTCAGTGGTAATAAGAAAAGGGGATTCTTTCGAATCCGGTTGCGGATAATCGTAATTAAAGTAATTAACCAATTCCTCAACCCTAACTGCATTCTTTTGTGGCAAACGCCCGCCGTTAATAAATCGCCGTACATTGCTATAACTTCCAGTGTCGACATCAATACTAAACGTTGAGACGGGGTTCTCTACCACCAAATGAACAGGGTTCGATGCAATCGACTGATAATTTTCTCGATCAACGTCTTCCGTCGCAATAATCACCGATTGATAAGGCATCACGCTGCTCAGTTGTGACACTGCTATCTTAGATTTTGCGCGAACAAGCTTTTTCTCCATTTTCCCCGGTGCAGGCAAAACACCACGTCCTAAAACAGCCGCTGATGTAGCATCATCAGAAAATTGATCAATACGCTCCGCGCTTACCAACACGCTTTCCTCCATCTCCTTTGTCTGCGGGTGAGTGATTCTGCGATCACGGTCTTTCAGCGTATTTTTTGCATATTTTATGGGCTTTTCGTTCACCTCTGTTTCATTCCCCCCTGCTAACGGGATGCTATCAACAGATTCTTGAGGGCCAACACCACACGCCGTCAGATAAACTACGCTACTTACCGCTATTACCAGTGCTTGAACAGTAAACTGTTTCATGAATTTTCTCCGATTACCTATTTATTAAGGGGATATATAAAGGCCTTATAAATAATATAAACGGAGCGTTTCATAAAAGGGGTTAATATATTCTGAAAAGTTTTCTCAGGAGCGCCAGGGATAAATTAGGGTTTTACCCTGACTGGTGTTAACACTATATTCCGCAAAATTTTCAACCAATGCCGACAATCCAACTTGGCGCTGGGCTAATCTATTATTATTGCGAACAACTAACGTTTGCACCTGTCGCAATACAAAATACTTTTTGATAATCGATTGCCGCTCAAACCAATCCAGAACTGAGAATCCCGATATCCGAATCCCGTTACTTGCCAGTACCTCAAGCCCGTCGAAGGACAAAGGCTGTCCTGACAGGCGGCCATATACCACAATTTCACTACCCTTGGGTAAACAATGCATTAACTGCACCCCTTCCTCTCCCGCCACGGCATCCAATGCGATAGTTGCTTGCAAATCATTGCAGTGCTGCACTAGTTGATCTGGAAATGTCGGCCCGGTACTATCCAGAACGTATTTACAACCGTCCCTTAATAAGCTGAGTTTCTGCTCGTCTGTACGCACGATATTAATCACTGGAAGCCCGCGTAACGCGGCAATTCTACGAACAAAAGAGCCTAGCTCGCCTGCAGCTGCGTTTAGAACCAACGCAGCGTGTCCCCCTTGAGCAACGATATCCATCAATGCCCATGCCGTTGTAGGATTGGCCAGTAGGTTGCACCCTAATTCAAAACTCACTGAGCTAGATAAAGGAAAACAGCGTAATGCGTCCGTAAGAATATACTCTGACCAAGGGCCATCACCCTCATCCAGGCTCGCGCAGCACACTCTTTTACCCTTGAGGTAATTGGCGGCAAGGCCACCACCACTTTCAACAACATCGCCAGCTGCCACCATACCTGGGATCACCGGCAACGGCTTTTGGAGGATATACCGCCCCTGGGTAAACATGACATCGGCTGGATTTAATGGTGAAACCGCGACTTTCACCAATACCTGTCCTCTGGTGGGGACAGGTATTTTCTTTCTAACGACGCTTAGTGTTGGCACTTCGGAATGAGCACCTAACTCAACTGATCGCATCATATTCATTAATCACCACCTTTCTACATGTAAGTAAGGTGAATAATGTAACCGAGCCCATATGAATCACACTAACGCTATAAAGTGCATACCATGGTGAAAAAAAGGAAAATACTAGTTCAGTGGGTCGTGATGAGTTCCACCTTTACAGGTTGGAGATGCGGGCGCAGATGCTTCCGACGTTTGCCACTCCTCTGGAGTATAGGTATGAATCGCCAAAGCATGAACCGGCCCCTCAACCTCTTCTGCTAGCACCTTGTAAATCATTTGATGTCTGGCCACCGCCCGTTTGCCGTCAAATGCCGTTGAGACCGCAACCACTTTGAAATGCGTTTCTGAATTAGCAGGCACATTATGCATGTGGCTTTCGTTCTCAACGGTAAGGTGATTGAGCTCAAATGCAGATTGTAACTTGTTCTCGATGGCAGATTGGACTTCCATGGGACTCCTTAATACATAAAAAATGAAAGAAATTTGATCAAATACTAGTGTATCCGGTTCACCAGTTTTATTCACCTGCCACCAGATACAATACCTAACTTCCCGAAATAACAATGGAATTAAAGACTTACGGTTTTTTGCCGATACAGTTAATAAGCCGTAGAATATCACGCCCAAATATCGTCATTCACACTACTCTAGAGGACTATTTTCTAGCCTAATTAGGTTTGAAAAGTAAATATTGATATGTTGCCGTTTCCGAAGATAGAAAGACGACAAATAGATCGGTTGAAATCCAACCGATCTATAAAAGTCCACCAATCTAAATCCAGTAATACTGCAGACGAAAACGTCAACCGGACACTACCCAACCGCAGGGCATCTAAAAGAGAGCGTCGAAAACAGGATATGCCAGTAGAATTTGAGCGTCGCAGAGAAGATCGTCGTCGCGCCTTTCTACGTAATTCCCGAAAAATGCGTGAAATCCTCTCACACTCGGGAGGAGCCACACCAACGCCATCATCAAGACAAGGCATGTATATTGACGAAGTCGTGTAATTGGCTCAATTATTTTGGTGCAAAACAACCCTAAGAGCGATTCAATCTGGGGCAAATCAGCGGCTTCCACTACCTTTCTACTATATTTTGCACTTCTTTCGCATTTTTATTGGAATTTAGCCGCGCTGAGGAATAAAATCCCCCCGAGAAAAATCATCCCTCTGTAGGAGCACTTCAATGAAACAACCTGTACGCGTCACCGTTACTGGTGCAGCTGGCCAAATCAGCTACTCTCTTCTTTTCCGCATCGCCGCTGGCGAAATGTTGGGCTTAGACCAGCCAGTTATCCTTCAATTGCTAGAAATCACTCCAGCGCTTAACGCCCTTAAGGGTGTAGCAATGGAACTAGATGATTGTGCATTCCCTCTTCTACAGGAAATGGTTCTAACTGACGATCCAATGGTTGCATTCAAAGACACTGACTACGCATTGCTAGTAGGTGCTCGTCCTCGTGGACCAGGTATGGAGCGTAAAGATCTTCTAGAAGCTAACGCTGCTATCTTCTCTGCTCAAGGCAAGGCAATTGATGCCGTTGCTAACAAAGCAATCAAGGTTCTTGTAGTAGGTAACCCTGCTAACACTAACTCTCTTATCGCTCAGCGTAATGCACCTAGCATCGACCCACGTCAGTTCACTGCGATGACTCGCCTTGACCACAACCGTGCGATGACTCAGCTTGCTCAGAAAACTGGTTCTGCAGTTACTGATATCCAAAAAATGCTGATCTGGGGTAACCACTCTTCAACTCAGTACCCTGACATCTCTAACACTTCTGTTAAAGGTGAAGCGGCTTCTGGACTAGTAGAAGATTCATGGTACAAAGAAGAGTTCATCCCTACTGTACAGAAGCGTGGTGCAGCTATCATCGAAGCACGTGGCGCATCTAGTGCGGCATCTGCGGCTAATGCAGCTATCTTCCACGTGCGTGATTGGGCTTTGGGAACTCCTGAAGGCGATTGGACTAGCATGGGTGTTTACAGCGATGGAAGCTACGGCATCGACAAAGGTCTTATCTACTCTTTCCCTGTTGTATGTAAAGATGGCGACTGGGAAATCGTTCAAGGCGTTGAAATCAGCGAATTCAGCCGTGATCGCATGACCGAAACTGAAAAAGAACTACAAGAAGAGCGTGACGCAGTTAGCCACCTTCTTCCATAAGATACGTTTGATCACTAGATCGTAACGTATAAAAAAACCGAGCCATTGGCTCGGTTTTTTTATACGTGCCGTTTAACTACTCAGGCAGTTTGAGAGGCTCGGGCGATACGATAATGCCATTATTATCGGCATAAACGTATTCACCAGGAGTAAAGGTAACACCACCAAAGGTCACAGGGATATTCATCTCACCCAATCCTTTGCGGTTACTCTTAATCGGAATCGTACGTAACGCCTGAACACCGAGGTCAGTGTTACCCACTTCATCAACATCACGAATACATCCGTAAATGATTAACCCTGCCCAACCACTTTGCGCCGCTTTTTCAGCCAACATATCCCCTAATAGGGCACACCGTAGAGAACCTCCACCATCGACGACCATGACACGCCCCTCACCAGGGTTTGACACATGCTCTTTAACACGGGAATTATCTTCGTGACACTTTACCGTGACAATTTCCCCACCAAAGGCTTTCTTTCCGCCATAATTAGTAAAGATAGGCTCAACGATACTCACAAGCTCAGGGTTTTCATCACACAAATCGCAGGTTACAAAAGACACACGCCTTACCTCTTTAAAATATTTTCAGGATTATGGGCGAGTGTAACAATATTATCGTAGCGATACACGTTCACTTTAGGACCGGCAGGTACTGCTTTGCCGTGAAATAAACTTTCATTAACCATCGCCTTAGCAACCAGCTCTGCACCTACCGCTGAATATTTAGTAAGACGTCCCGACAATAAAGGGTTGGTATATCGCGCAACTTTAGCAAAGGCATGCTCAGCAAACCGCTGATTTTCACGCTCTCCAAGTAGTAATGACGGTTGATATACAGAAAGTACGTCGTATTCTAACTGCCGTAATTTCTTTTCAAGCTCGCCTTTTACACGACTATAGAAAAAAGGAGACTTTGCATCTGCACCAACAGCAGACACCAAATAAAAAGCTTTCGCTTTCTTAGCACGACCCAGTTGAGCCGCCTCTAGAGCATATTGATAATCAACCTTGCGAAATGCAGATTTAGATCCTGCCTGTTTTATCGTTGTTCCTAAACAACAGATAATCGCATCCACTTGAAATAACTCTTCGTATTCATCCAAGTTATCAAAATCAATTAACACATTGCGCAGTTTTTTATCGCGATTGTTAATGGTTCTCCGCGTTGGAGCAATCACTTTTTCAACGCTAGAGGACGCTAATAAATGCTCTAAACAGTATTTACCGATAAGCCCGGTTGCCCCCAACAGCAACACACTCATCCCGGTTGACTGATCACGTTTTTCAGTGATCGAATGAACTTTTGAATCCATAGGACATACAACTACGTAGTGGACAATTTAGGATCGGCTGTCACATTGCTGTTCAAAAATTAGAACTCATTAACCAACGTGTGCACTAAGCCGATTTCCTTGTTCCAGAATTGGGTAGATCGTGCGCATCAAAACCCTCATCTGCCTCATTTTCTTTGGCTCCCCCGAGCCATTGACGTAGTTTACTCCCTAACTCATCAATATTCACAGGTTTTGCCAAATAATCATCCATACCAGCAGTCAAACAACGCCGCTCTTCACCCTCAACAACACTGGCAGTCATCGCTATAATGGGCGTACGATCAAAATCAACTTCTCTTTGTCGCTGCGCAATTGTCGCCTCATAACCATCCATTTCAGGCATCAAGCAGTCCATCAAAATCACATCAAATGACCTGCTCTCTAATATACTCAATGCCTCTTTGCCGTTGTTTGCCGTCGTCACTTGGTAGCCCAATTTGGTCAGCATTCCTCTTGCAACCATCTGGTTAACTTTATTATCCTCAACCAGTAGTACCTGTTTGTCCTGTTCTTCGTAACTCCCCCCTTCCTTAGGTAAAGTCTTTTCATTCAGCTTTATGTCGAAACAAAACAACTTTGATAACACATGATTAATGCCAGATCGAATCACCGGTTTTGTGAGCCATTCAACCTCTGGAACATCAAGCGTATGACCCTTCATACTCATTCCGCGTTGAGCCAATGATGTCATAATAATTTGCTTGGGTATCTTCACCCCCTCGCCCGCAAGAATGCCTTCCGATATTTCTAGATCATAGCTCTTACGTAGCGGCGAATTAATACACACAATATCGTACTGACGATCATCAAGTTCTCCACGCTTTAATACCTCAATAATATTTTCAGATGAGCGAGCGCTACCGACTGCGACACTTTGAATCCCCCAGCTATCAAATTCAACCCTTAGTGATTCCTCAACACCCCGCGGAAAACCGACTAGTAGCGCTAATTTACCGCGAAGAATTTTCGCTCCGTCATCTTTTTGTGCCTGCTGGGTTGAGACATCAACATCCGCAGTAAACCAAAAATAAGCTCCCTTTTCTTGGCTATTCTCAAAACCAATGTCCCCCCCCATACATTCTACTAAGCCTTTACTAATGGCTAGACCCAAGCCTGTATCTTCATTACCATCCTGCACACCACCACTTCGACAAAAGGCCTCGAACACAGAATCCACGACCTCATCAGACAATATATTTCCATCAAGAACTATGCTAATCGCTAGTCTTCCGCCCATTGACTCATTTCTGTCTAGACCCACACGCACGACAATTTCACTTCCTTGGCTCAACCGAATCGCCTTGCTCACCAAATTTACCACGATCTGTGCGATACGCTCTTTATCTCCTTTTAACCGTAAAGGTACATCTCGCTCGTATACAACACTTAAATCAATGCCCTTACCATGCGCAACAGGCCCTAACAGTTCAAGAACCTGATCCATGCTACGGCGTAAATTAAACACGGATCGGTTCAACACAACCGAGCCCGATGCAATGCGTGAAAAATCCAACACATCTTCCAATAAGCGCAGTAGCGCTTCCCCAGACTGAACAGCAACATCTTGAAGCTTCTGCTGCTGAGGGCTCAGTTCAGTATCATCAAGTAACGCCAACATACCCAACACATTGTTCATCGGAGTACGAATTTCGTGAGTGATATTGGTAAGAAACTCAGCTTTTACTTGGCTAGCTTCGGTAGCGACATGTACAGCCTGATTGAGATCTCGCGCTTTCATCTCAAGATTATGGCGATCATAAATAGACTCCCAGTGTCGATCACCTAAACTGTTGGCCTGACGTAACATCAATGCATATACCGCCAACAACATACCGCCGATCGCATACGCATTGATATTGTTCGCCAAAAAGACCGCGAAAATTAGCGGTAGAAATACCACACTTTGGAAGACTAGATTAGCTTTATAGTAAGGTGACCATTCGACATTCGCGAGACTGCACATGCCCACTGCCAGTACCACCACAAGAAAAGTATTTGTGCCTAACGGGTACATCAACACTACAAGCACTGAGAATGCAGACCAGAAACCACCGCTGAGCCAATGGTTCATCACAAACCAGCGGCGCCAACGAGCAGGTCCTGACGCGTAGATACTATCGAACCGAATAACTAGAAAAAACTCTACAGCCCCCAATAGCATTAGGACACCACTGAAGCCGATAGCAATAACAGAGTAATCTCTGTATAGGTTACCTGCCGTAACCACTAATGCATAGATTCCGACAACACCTAGCCACTTATACCGGCCGTGCTGGGCAATGTTTCGATCGATAGTGCGCAGGATTTTTTTGTCCTGACTAAGATTTTTTTTAAGCTTCACTCATACACCTTTACTTTAGTCACTTGCTACGTGCTATCAGTAAAGTATAGATGAGAGATTCAATACGGCACACCCAACAAAATCAATAAGTTAGGCTACAAATGTGGACCAAATCACGACTTAGTAAAAATACTTAACTTCGACTTGAACATAGTCATCAGACTCTAGAATGCTCAACTTTCGATCAGTATCCGCTAATCGCTGCACTTGTTGCAGAGTATTAACAAAGTCATCATAGGTATTTACTTCTGTAAACAAGAAAAGTAAGCCTTTCTCATCGATAATGTCGGTTATTAAATCGATAGCAAACTGTGCGCTCAAGTCATCAGCGACAAAACCAGAATCTGCTAGAATAGTAGCGATTTCGGACACCGTCTGACCCAGCTCCTGCTCGCCTCGTTCTGCGACAATAGTCGCAAGAATCTCTACCCTCCAACTCTCACCAATCCGGCGCGACGCCTCAAGACTATATAGCGCTTCGTCGGTATCAAAATCAAAAATCCCGCCGACCAATATCTCCGTGGACTGCTCGTCATTAAAGGTAATCCGCGTACCAAACCCTAGATCATGCTCAAAAAAGCCAGGAGACGCACTGCCTCTTTCATCCCATAAATACTCAGCGATAAGCGTCACATCCAGGTCCGATTCAAACACGCCATCAAACGTGTATTCCACCCCACCCACAGCAGCTGTATAACTCTCTTTAGGCGTTTCGACACTAACGGCTTCCAGCTTAGCCACCCAGCCTTCGTAGATATACTCTAGCTCCAGGCCGAACTGATCCATATGGGTATATACAGGTATTAGCTTAGGATCGAATAAGTCGTAATTAAAATCGAAACGAGGATCTCTATTTGTGCCTGAAAAAATAGAAAACGCCATTTCCAAATCATCTGTTAAGGGTTGTGACCAACGGACAGCAAAATCAATATTGTTTTGGTCAACCCCTTCATAGCGTGCGTTATCAGTATCGATTCCGATTGGAGCCCGTAAGCGACCATCTTCACCTTGAAATGTACGTTCACGAAAGCCCGTGAGTACGTAAAAATCCAGTATGACTACCTCATGAACCAACGACAGCTGCATCAACGGCTGCCCCAACTTTTCTGTCGTATCCCCTTCTACAAAATCCTTTTGATTCACTACGTCCACAAGGTTAAGAAACTCGGTTCTGCCCCAAAAAACCCGGGTAAACCCTACTTTGGTTTCCCAGTTATCACTCACATGCCCCCAGTAAGCCTCCCTTAGATCAAGGTGAGTCCGTTCATCATCTATCTGATCAATTCGCATAAATGGCGTAAAAGTAAAACTATCGACCCCATCGTTCCAATCAGTGTAATACTCCGCCTGAGCGCTAAAAGACAGCGCGCTGCGGGACTGCCCAAATTCACCAGGATCATTAAAATAACGCCACTCCCCGTTCATCTCCGCACTCCATGTGCCGTCATCAAACAGGGGTTCAAATAAGGCCAATGCAGGCTGACTAAAGACCGTCATCATCAAAACGGCAACTACTCTCATATTCATACGGTTACACTCATTGGCCTCGTATCGCGCTATCTTTTCTTTAGGGCACAAAAAAGCCACACTACCTTTATCAGGATAGTATGGCTTTTTTGGTTTAGCGTGCTCGTTTTAGACTGTTTTTATTAAAGTCTGAGCTCTTCAAACCGGACATAAATACGGTGTCTTTACTTTCGAGTACCGTACTCTTACCTGTTTGATGGTTAATCATCTCTAACATATCTGGACGCCAGAATTTGTCGTTGTAGAGTTTAAAGCCCGTTGCTGACAAGGTCTTTAGATGGCTCTTCTTACGATCATAGAATTCAGCTTTAAACGTACGATAATGTTCCTTGTCTATCCACGACACTATACGCGTATAACCAGAATACTTATCTTTTGGATAGCTTTCTACAACAAAAAAGTCCTTCCCATCGACAGTCTCATCTCGCAAGAACTTGTACTCATACTCTTCGACTTCGCTTCCACCGATATCTTCAAAAGAAAACTCACTACCCATAAATGGGCCAGATTTTTTCTTAGATGCGATTTTCTTCACACGCTTCAGTGCAGGCAAATACAGCCACTGATCATCATCTTTATTGGTATGCGCAAAAGTAAGCAACGCAGTGCCTTTTTGATCTTTAGGAGTATCAAAGATCATCAAGGTTTTATCACCATCCTTGTCGCCGCCTTCTAGACCTTTAACACGCATTTCCCGCTTACTCGTGTTTCCGCGCTTATCTTTGAGGATCATCAACATGCCTGACTTGCTGTCCACATACCCGTCACCGCGGCGATCCGCTTCCTCAAATACTGCCAATCCTTTTGCTTCTGGCGTTTCAGCCTGCCCAATAACAGGCAATGTGATCAATGCAGCTGCAACTAACGACGAGCACAATGATCTCAATTTCATTTTATTCAACATATTTACTCCATATTCCATGATGTAATAAGCACAGCCTCAAATACTAACATTATTGGCTATATTTAGTTAGAACTCACTTCCCCCCCCTATCACCCTACCTACGCTGGCAATAGGTTATCGTCTTTCTCCTCAATATTGTTGTCGGTATTTGTTTTACTGCTTTTGCTTCCATCTAGCAAGAGCAAGAAAGGCGCAAAGAATAAGAGGTCAACAATTAATGCCAATACGATGGTTAACGATGTTAGTGTCCCCATATTACTGCTTGGGTAGAAGCTAGAAAACGCAATAACTGAAAAATTAGCGACTAACACAATGGATGTAGTTATCAATGCCACACCCACCGTACTGAAAGCATAACGAACAGCATCTTCTGTACTCAAATTTTGCTCCCGTTTTGCTCTCACATACTTGCTCAAGAAATGTACCGTGTCATCCACAACAATCCCAATGGTGAGACAGGCAACAATCGATACCGACACCCCCACATTGCCCATCGTCAGTCCCCACAGACCAAAAGCTACAGCGGCAGGCATCATATTCGGAAGCAAGCTCATAAGGCCATACCTCACTGACCGGAGTGATACCACAATCATCGCAGAAATCAGCAGGAACGCCCCTAACGTGCCGCTCAGCATGCTCATTACGTTACGACGCGTTAATTGACTAAATAACACATCAAGACCGGTAGGTTTGGCATGCATGTACTCGGGCATGTTTTCCTCAATCCAACGCCCCGCTTTCTTAGAGAATTGCAATACACCATCGGATGATGTCCTATCCAAGATCAAATGAAAACTCGACTCATCCTTGTCCATTGTCATGACATCATCTAGTCCCAAACCAAAAGGCAGCGACATCTCATACATAAGCAAATACTGTGATGCCAATGCACGGCTATCCGGAACCCTATAGAACGTTTCATCCCCACCGTTCATATTGCGGTTAAGTCGCTTAACAACATCACTGAGCGTTAACGCGTACACTACTTCAGGCTGAGCCTCGGCCCACTCTTTAAACTCATTTAATTTTTCCAGATACTCCGGCTCACTCACCCCACCTTTATCTATTGCCGGCAGCGAGAACTGAATCCGATGCAAGCCTGTCACTTCGTCGGCAAGAAACTCGCTCGCTCGACGCACATCGTAACTCTTATCGAAATACTCAACCCACACATCATTAAATTTGTTCAGTGGTAAGAAAGCAGCAGTACCGAACACCAAAAATCCAACACCCCAAAACAAGCCTTTCTTACGCCGAATAACAAATTCACTGAAACGCATCATCTGTTTTTGCAACCAACCATCTCCTGACGGCAGTTTAGGCGCAGGAAAGATCATCATTAATGCCGGTAACAATACAATTGAAAGGAACCACGCAAACACCACGCCAATCACGACAACATTTCCAAGATCTCTAAAAGGTGGAGACTCTGACGCATTAAGACAGACAAAGCCAATTCCTGTGGTGATGCTAGTAAGAAATATCGGTTGGAAATTAATACGTACGCTCTCAAGGATTGAACGCCGTTTATCGCCACCATTGCTACGCATCTGTTGTTGGAAGCTCACCAGTATATGAACGCAATCAGCAACACCAATGGTAAGTATAATTGCCGGGGCATAACTGGTAATCGGCAAAAACACGACACCCAATGTCGTCGCCAAACCCATCGCTGCCATGACTGACAAAATCACGATGGTCATGGTGAAAAACATGGCTAAAAAGCTGCGTAATAGTAAAATCAAACAAAGGATCGCAGCCCCCATTGATAACGGAAAGAACGTCTCTATACCTTCTGCGGTCGCCGTCCCCATTGCGTCACTAAAAATCACTGACCCGGACAAACGAAATTCGATTTCAGGATGCTTTTCCCTAAGTTCATCACGCAGATCTCGAGACCATTGCGCAATCATCGGGGCCGATTTCTTTTGCTCGTCCTGAACAACATTCACGACAACAACCGCGACATGACCTTTTTCAGATACCACTGAATGAACCAACGATGGCTCCGCGAGTGCAATACTTCGTATTCGAGCAAGGTCCGGCCCGGATAAAGTCATTGCACTTTCAATCAAATATTCGGTGTATAGATCGTCTCCATCAACTTGCGTATGCTGAAAGTTGGTGAGTGAATTAACTCGTACACTCTTTGGCATTTGCCATGCACGTTCCGTTAACGTTTCCAACAATGAGAGCGTTTCTGGTGTAAAAATATTGTCATCTTTCGGATGCACAATAAAAAGTACAGTATCACGAACACCATACTTTGCTTCTATATCAAGCAGCCGTTCAAGGTCAGGGTTTCCGTCACCGAAAAAGGCTCTGGAATTGTTATCCATCTTAAAACCGGTAATGCCATACGCTGCAGCACCTGCAATGACAAGGCACAACAGTACTGCTATAAAAGGCCTATCAACAACCCAATCGTAGAATCTATTTAGCATAGAACCCTCAAAAAACTCTCCTTACAACACTTACTGATTATTCACTGTCTTTATTGGCAATATCCCCGCTCGCTCGATTGGAGGATTGCTGTTATGGCCACGTCCTTTGTACTTTTCACCATCCCTATTGTAAATAACCCGAAATAATTATGCTTAAACCCTGCAAAGCAGCTATTTCAGTACTATTATCAAAAATCGCCCCAAATATAGCGATCCAATATGGAACGTCTGTGCCCCACTGTAAAGAGCTGCGTACGACAGATCAATAGAGGGATGGCGCAATTCCACAAGCATTGATTAAACAAAGTGTTTCACAGGTTAGACAATCAGTTTACCTCACAAAACAAGCCCTCCCACACAACCTTACCTTTACGTTAACGTCAACCTTGGGTAGTATGACTGAACATTCAGCTCATACGCGGCCAAAGCCATTTAGCCGCACATACACACCGGAATCACGAATGCCTAACATTGACCTTAAAACCTTCACGATTAGCGAGCTTGCAAAAGAGTTTGATGTCACCACCCGCGCAATCAGGTTCTACGAAGACAAAGGCATCCTAAGCCCAACCCGGGAAGGGCAAAAGCGAATCTACAGCCCTAGAGATCGAGTGCTTCTTAAATTGACTCTACGGGGCAAACGTATCGGATTTACCCTGTCCGAGAGCCAGAAACTCTTTGATATGTATCAAACCGGCGAAAACAATGAAGACCAGCTACATACAATGCTAGCCACACTGGACGAAAAGGATGCCCTGCTTTCACAGCAAAAACTGGACATTGAAGAGATGGAAGTCGAGCTACAGGCAGCACGCGATCGCTGCCTTAACGCACTCAGAAACATCAAAGAAAATACCGTCTAAGCATTAGTACATTCAAGAAATAACCCTATACACACTTCGAGATTATCAATATGACAACTTTATACTCTTCTCTCAATTTTGACCTAGGCGAAACCAATGACGCCCTACGCGATAGCGTCAACCGTTTTGCCCAGGCAGAGATAGCGCCTCGAGCTTCAGATATTGATAAGGATAATCTATTTCCCAGTGATTTATGGAAGAAGTTCGGTGACATGGGGTTACTCGGCATCACTGTACCAGAAGAATTTGGTGGTTCCGATCTAGGATATCTCGCGCATGTAGTCGCGATGGAAGAAATCAGCCGCGCCTCCGCATCCGTCGGTTTAAGTTATGGCGCTCATTCCAATCTGTGTGTTAACCAGATTACTCGCAAGGGAACCCAGGCTCAAAAGGAAAAGTACCTACCGAAGCTTGTCAGTGGTGAGCACGTCGGGGCTTTAGCAATGAGCGAGCCCAATGCAGGTTCTGACGTTGTCAGTATGAAGCTGCGCGCCGACAAGAAAGGCGATCGTTACATTCTTAACGGTAACAAGATGTGGATCACCAACGGCCCTGACGCTGACACTTACGTTATTTATGCGAAGACCGATATCGAAAAAGGCGCGCACGGAATGACGGCTTTTATCGTCGAACGCTCTTTCGCTGGCTTCACTCAAGCACAAAAGCTCGACAAACTAGGGATGCGTGGTTCAAACACCTGTGAGTTAGTATTTCAGGATGTTGAAGTTCCTGAAGAGAACATTCTTGGGAAACTAAACGAAGGCGTAAAAGTCCTCATGAGTGGGCTCGATTATGAACGCGTTGTACTGTCTGGCGGCCCAACTGGGATCATGCTTGCCTGTATGGATATTGTTGTACCCTACATTCATGACCGTAAGCAGTTTGGTAAATCCATTGGTGAATTCCAATTGATGCAAGGAAAGATCGCAGACATGTACACGCTCACCAATGCCAGCCGAGCTTACTTATATTCTGTTGCCAAAGCCTGTGACCGTCAAGAAACCACCCGCAAAGATGCTGCCGCAGTTATCCTCTATACCGCAGAAAATGCGACTAAGCTCGCCCTTGAAGCGATTCAAACCCTTGGCGGCAATGGCTATATCAATGAATACCCTACCGGACGCCTATTACGAGATGCCAAACTTTATGAAATTGGCGCGGGCACCTCAGAAATTCGCCGCATGCTCATCGGTCGTGAACTCTTTAACGAAACCTAAGAGATACGCCCAACACCCGAGCAAACAAATTACGTCGAAGGAAATCATCAATGCCTCAAATCAAGTCTAAAGCCAACCCTAATAGCGAAGCATTTAATAGTAATGTGGAAGCCATGCAATCTCTTGTATCTGACCTGCAAGAGACCGTTCAAGCCATCACTCAAGGCGGCGGCGAGAAAGCCCAACAGCGTCACCTTGCACGTGGTAAGTTGTTACCAAGAGACCGCGTAAAACATCTGCTAGATCCCGGCTCTCCATTTTTAGAAATCTCTCAGCTAGCGGCTCACGATGTGTATGGAGAAAACGTACCGGCGGCGGGCATAATCTGTGGTATTGGCCGAGTATCTGGGCAAGAGTGCATGATTGTTGCCAACGATGCGACAGTAAAAGGTGGAAGTTACTATCCCTTAAGTGTTAAGAAACATCTACGGGCGCAAACAATTGCGGAAGAAAATAACTTGCCCTGCGTGTACCTGGTGGACTCCGGCGGCGCAAACCTTCCTCGCCAAGATGATGTATTCCCCGACAAAGAGCACTTTGGTCGAATCTTCTTTAATCAAGCTAATATGTCCGCAAAAAATATCCCACAAATTGCAGTGGTGATGGGTTCATGTACCGCAGGCGGAGCTTACGTACCCGCAATGGCCGATGAGAGTATTATTGTTAAACAGCAAGGTACAATTTTCCTCGCCGGGCCACCGTTAGTAAAAGCTGCAACAGGTGAAGAAGTCTCGGCCGAAGATCTTGGTGGCGCAGATGTCCATTGTAAGACATCCGGTGTATCTGATTACTATGCAGAGAATGACGAACACGCACTACAAATTGCACGTAATTGCATCAGCCGTCTTAACCGCAAAAAACACTTAGATTTTGATGTTACCGAACCCGTAGAACCCCACTACCCTACCGAAGAAATTTATGGCGTAGTACCCTCTGATCTAAAAACGCCCTATGACGTTAGAGAAGTCATTGCTCGTACCGTCGACAATTCTGAGTTTGATGAATTTAAAGCCTTATACGGTACGACTTTAGTTTGTGGTTTTGCCCGTATCTATGGATATCCTGTCGGCATCGTTGCCAATAACGGAATCCTATTCTCAGAATCTGCACAAAAAGGTGCTCACTTCATTGAGCTATGTGCACAACGAAAAATCCCGCTTGTATTTTTGCAAAACATTACTGGCTTTATGGTTGGCCAGAAATATGAAGCAGGCGGTATCGCAAAACATGGTGCAAAAATGGTAACGGCTGTTGCTACTGCTAAAGTACCTAAATTCACCGTTATTATCGGTGGTAGCTTTGGTGCAGGAAACTACGGTATGTGCGGACGTGCTTACGATCCACGCTTTATGTTTATGTGGCCAAACGCACGTATATCCGTCATGGGTGGTGAACAAGCTGCTGGGGTTTTATCACAAATAAAGAAAGACAATATGGCCCGTACTGGCGATAGCTGGACCGATGCCGAAGAGTCTGAGTTTAAGCAGCCCATTATCGACACCTATGATAAACAAGGTCACCCCTATTACGCTAGCGCACGACTTTGGGATGATGGTGTTATTGATCCTGCACAAACACGTAATATATTGGGATTATCCATTTCAGCGTCACTAAACCAACCGATTGAAGAGACACGCTTCGGCTTGTTTAGGATGTAATGGGAGCCAACATGACTCACTCAACCCTACAAGACTTTATTAATAGCTCTACAGACGAACTCGTCACCCACCTAGACAGTAGTGGTGTATTTAGAATCTGTATTAATCGTCCGGCCCTACATAACGCCTTTAATGACCATGTCATTGCGTTACTGATATCGGCATTTGAATCGGCTAATGAGAATGATGACGTTCGCGTTATTATTCTGCAATCAGAAGGCAAGAATTTCTCAGCCGGAGCCGATCTCAATTGGATGAAGAGCATGGCTCAGCTCAATCTTGAGGAAAACAAACGAGATGCTGCTGAACTCGCTCGCCTGATGAGCGTAATCTATCTATCGCCAAAACCGGTTATTGCTCGTACACAGGGCGCATCCTTTGGTGGTGCGTTAGGCCTTATCGCCTGCTGTGATATCGCAATCGCTACCGATAAAGCACGATTTTGCTTAAGTGAAGTTAAGATCGGATTGGTGCCTGCCGTCATTAGCCCTTATGTCTCTAAAGCGATCGGAGCCAGAGCTGCACAACGTTATTTCATTACCGCTGAGCAGTTTTCCGCCGATAAAGCCTTACAATTGGGATTATTGCATGAGGTGGTTTCGGCCGACCTTCTAGATGAAACGGTCGATAGCATCGCAAACACGCTTATTGCCAACGGTCCACAGGCGGTTGCCGAAGCCAAAACGCTTGCGCAGTATGTATCAGAGCACCCTATTAACACTGACACGATCAATTACACCACTGACCTGATCGCAAAAATCCGAGTATCCGCCGAAGGCCAAGAAGGGCTTAGTGCCTTTCTTGAAAAACGCCCCGCTAATTGGAACAAGAGTTAATCGTCATGACACAAGTAAACGTTACCCCAATTAAAAAAGTATTGATCGCCAACCGTGGCGAAATCGCCTGTCGAATTATTCGTACACTGAAAAAACTCGATATCGATAGCGTTGCACTCTATTCCGACGCGGATAAAACCTCTCAGCACGTTTCTCTTGCTGACGAGGCCGTCTATATCGGACCATCGCCTGCTGCAGAAAGCTACTTGTGTGCAGACAAAATCATTGCTGCTGCCAAGCGTACTGGTGCCAACGCCATTCACCCTGGCTATGGTTTTCTTTCCGAGAACAGTAACTTTGCACGTACATGTGATGAAAACGGTATCATCTTTATCGGACCTCCAACGTCTGCTATCGACGCGATGGGTTCAAAAGCCGCCGCTAAAGATATCATGGAAAAAGCAGAAGTACCCCTGGTTCCTGGATATCACGAAGAAGACCAAAGCGATGCCCGATTGCTAGAGGAAGCCAAAAAAATTGGCTTTCCCGTACTACTCAAAGCCGCTCTTGGTGGCGGCGGTAAAGGCATGCGATTAGTGGAATCCGCCGAAGAATTCCAGGAAAACTTGGATTCTTGTAAACGTGAAGCCATTGCGTCTTTCGGCGACGACTTCATGCTGATCGAAAAATATATTAATGAACCACGTCATGTTGAAATCCAGGTATTTTGTGACCAACTAGGTAACGGCGTATATCTATTCGAGCGAGATTGTTCTATTCAGCGCCGCCATCAAAAAGTCATCGAGGAAGCTCCTGCACCAGGACTCTCTGAAGAGCTACGAAAAACCATGGGCGACACTGCAGTGCGCGCAGCTAAGTCTATCAATTACGTTGGTGCAGGTACGTTCGAATTCCTAATGGATGCAGACGGTAGCTTCTATTTCATGGAGATGAATACCCGCTTGCAAGTAGAGCACCCTGTCACTGAGAAAATCACCGGACAAGACCTCGTTGAATGGCAAATTCGCGCAGCAGAAGGCCACCCTCTTCCCTGCGAACAATCAGAGCTAACCCGAAATGGCCACGCCATTGAAGTACGTATTTACGCTGAAACGCCTGAAAATGAATTTTTGCCCTCAACGGGTAAGATTCAATATCTGCGAACCCCGGAAGAGAATGATCACGTTCGTATAGACTCCGGCGTAGTACAAGGCGATGAAGTCAGCGTCTATTATGACCCCATGATTGCCAAGCTTATTGTCTGGGATAAAACCCGCAGCGGTGCAATTCACCGGATGGATAAAGCACTTCAGGAATACTGTGTTGATGGTGTAAATACCAACACCGAATTCTTAAGCAACATCAATAGCAATGCGGATTTTATCAACGGTAAACTAAGCACCCATTTTATCGAGCACCATAACGAATCGTTACTCGCACTTGATAAGCCGATAAATGACATTCACTTTATTTATGCTGCGCTGTATCAGCATTTGCAATCGGGTCTCAGCAACGCCAGTAATGTCGCACTAGACCAACAATCGCCCTGGTCAAACGTGCAAGGCTGGACGATGAACAGCACCGCAAACCGCAGCTTTCGATTCACCTTCGAAGATGAAATTAACCATGTTTCGCTCGCGTTTAACGCTAATACAATCACCGCTAGCTGCAATGACACAACAATAAATTGCGAAGCCTACCTCGATGGAGACAAGCTCACCGTCATTACAGAGCAGGCCCAACAACTCTATGTCAATCAAGTCGAATCACTCATAACCCTATTCATTCAAGGTAAGGCCTATAAGGTAACCGCATACTCAGCAGAGTACGCATCCGGTGACGATGACAATAATGGGCAATTGACCGCACCTATGAACGGGCGTATTGTCGACGTGTTCGTAAAGACTGGTGAGTCAGTAGAGCTTGATCAACCTCTCGCCATATTAGAAGCGATGAAGATGGAACATACCATCCGAGCCCCAGCAGCGGGGATTATTAGCGAAGTATTTTATTCGCCTGGCGACCTTATTGATGATGGTGCACCACTGCTCGCTTTTGAAGCAGAAGATGAAGAATAAACGCTGCTATGTTGAATTAGAGGAGAGAAATCATGGGTGGTTTTAACAAAGTTGTATCAAATTATGACGAAGCACTGGAAGGCTTAACCGATAACATGACGGTAATGGTCGGTGGCTTTGGTCTATGTGGGATTCCGGAAGGCCTGATCGGGAAAATGAAAACGATGGGCATTCATGGTCTCACCTGCATATCAAATAATGCTGGGGTAGACGGGTTTGGTTTGGGTCTTCTTCTAGAAGACAAGCAAATTAAAAAAATGATCGCATCCTATGTCGGTGAAAATGCCCTATTCGAGAAGCAATTACTCTCTGGCGAGCTTGAGGTTGAACTCACACCACAAGGGACACTCGCGGAGAAGATGCGCGCAGGTGGTGCTGGCATTCCAGCATTCTTTACCCCAACTGGCTATGGAACCCCTATTGCCGAGGGTAAAGAAACACGAGAATATAACGGAAAAATGTATGTGTTAGAAGAATCCCTCACGGCGGACTTTGCATTAGTAAAAGCGTGGAAAGCCGACACTATGGGTAACCTAATATTCCGTAAAACAGCAATGAACTTTAATCCCATGGCGGCAACAGCCGGAAAAATCACCGTTGTCGAAGTTGAAGAAATTGTTGAACCAGGCGAACTCGATCCAAACCATATCCATACTCCTGGGATCTATGTTAATCGAGTTATTAAAGGCACATTTGAGAAACGTATTGAGCAACTTACGTTAACTAAATAGTACTGCTATCAAGTGTGACACGCCGAATAGAACCAGAGGAATTACAACATGGCATTAACTCGAGAACAACTTGCTCAACGTGTGGCAAAAGAGCTTCGTGACGGCTATTACGTCAATTTAGGCATCGGCATCCCAACGCTGGTTGCCAACTACGTGCCAGAAGGTATGGACGTAATGCTACAGTCCGAAAACGGATTACTTGGCATGGGAGAATTCCCAACCGAAGAAACCGTTGATCCAGACCTTATCAACGCAGGCAAGCAGACGGTTACCGCCGCCACGGGTGCATCGTACTTTTCCTCTGCAGACAGTTTTGTAATGATTCGTGGTGGACATGTCGATTTAACCGTACTGGGTGCATTCGAAGTCGATCAGAACGGTAATATAGCCTCCTGGATGATTCCCGGTAAGCTAGTAAAAGGTATGGGCGGCGCAATGGACCTAGTCGCTAGCGCGCAAAATATTGTTGTCACCATGACACATGCCAACAAAAAAGGAGAATCCAAGCTATTAAAAGAATGCACCTTACCGCTCACCGGCGCAGGCTGCATTAAGAAGGTTGTTAGTGACCTAGCTTACTTGGAAATCCATGATGGGAAATTCCACTTAGTCGAAAGAGCTCCAGGGGTTTCAGTTGAAGAGATAATTGCTAAGACCGAAGGAGAGCTCGTAGTACCCGATCATGTGCCAGAGATGACCTTCTAACACCAGTACAGCGTCATATTTACTTTGAGATGGGCGGTATTTTAACCAAATACCGCCCATCTACTATACTGATCTAAAAACAATCGTTTTTGGCAGGATAGTGCACCCATGGAAAGCGGTCAGGGTCGAATTAAGCTACTGATTTTATTCATATTCATATCGCTCATGAATATGAACGTTGTGCTTGCAAACAACCCTATCACCACTACACCTTACACCAATAGCTTTGCGAATATTCCAGCCTATCCAATCACCCGCGACGGCATCCCAATCGCATCTTACCAGCTCTCTAGCGTCGACAGCCCTATTTCCCTAGGGGAACACATTGAACTTTTAGAAGATAAAAATCACACTCTGTCTATCGATGACTTTCTGAACCCTGAATCTACCCATACGTTCACTCAGTCCACATCAGAAATACCCAGCTTTGGATACACCAACTCCGCATACTGGGGAAGGATAAAACTACATGCTCCAGCCCGCTCACCACCTTGGTTATTAGAATTTGCTTATGCACCGCTCGATAAGATAGAGCTATTCATCGTAGACAGTGAAAGCGCCACATATACCACCCGATCTGCCGGAGACAGCGTTAATTATGCCGGGCGCGATTTCAATTACCACAAAGTTGTATTTAAGCTCCCCTTGTCAAACAATGACCCTCTTATCTATTTTCGTATCCAATCTCTCAGCTCCATGCAAATACCTATTATTGCTTGGACCGAAGAGAGCTTTGTTCCTAACCTTATTAACGAAACGTTATTCTGGGGGCTCTATTTCGGCTGCTTATCAGTAATGATGTTATATAACTTTTTTCTAGGGTTCACCATTCGAGAAAAAGTGTATGGATACTATTCCCTTTACGTCGCTGGAATCATCTTCTTTCAACTCACCGTCAATGGTTTTTCTTCAAAGTACCTCTGGCCCAACCATACTGAAATCAACAACGCAGCGTTGGTTATTTCACTGAATTTACTCGCCACCTTTAGCGCTTTTTTTTCTATGGAGTTCCTACGTTTAAAGCACTTTTCCATAAATTCATATCGTTTACTGCTTGGGCTTATACTGTGTTTTGTCGCATGCATACTAGCAACCCCATTCATTCCGTACCTCACGCTCATTAAAACAACGATCACGGTTTTCACCATCGGAATTTTCGTTGTGATCTGGTCTGGCCTTATCTGTTGGATACGAGGCTATCAACCTGCGCGAATTTATCTTGCTGCATGGACTATCATGTTAGTCGGCGCAATGTTTTATGCACTTAAAACCCTAAGTTTTTTGCCTTCAACCCTTTTAACCAATTACGCCGTTACTATCGGTTCAGCAGCGGAGATGATTCTACTATCTATTGCACTCGGAGATAGAATCAATGGAGAAATACGCTCTCGAAATATGGCCCAGCGGTCTTCCACAAGAAATCTAAAAAAATATGAACGACTCTATGAAGATGCCCTGGAAGGATTATTTCAATATTCCTTTGAAACTGATCGTATCAAATGCAATCTAGCATTAGCGCGCCTATGTGGTTATGAAGACGTAGATAGCTTTGTTCGTTCCAGTGACGCGAATTACCTATCACGGAAAGCGAAATATAACGACCTATCAGATGATCTACATTCAAGCGACAGTATTATTGATCATGAATTTCAGCTAGAAACTAGCCGTATTGAAAAACCCACGTGGTGTTCTATCACGATGAAACTCATCAAGAATGAGTATGATGAGCCAGAAAGAATAGACGGTTTTATGGTAGACATCACTGAACGTAAACTGAAAGAACAAGTACAAGAACAGGTATTCTCTGCTCAAAAACAGCTACTCACGGCAAGGGAAGAAGCGCTAAAAAACCTCAATTTGGCCGACGAACTAAAAAACGACTTTCTTGCAACATTAAGCCATGAATTACGCACGCCGATGCACGGTATATTAGGCTGCATTCAACTCCTAGAAAGTAGCCCGCAATCCGGCGATACCACCCAAGCCTATGGAGGGTTAGTGAAATCCTCCGACGATATGATCGAAATCGTTAACCGCCTTCTCAACTTCACAGAAATTCAAGGAGGAAAATGTGAATTACAAAATAGACACTTTTCACTGGATAAAATCATCCAACCATTATTCGATGCGTCACGGCACCGATGCGAAGACAAAAAAATTGTTTTCAGCCCGAATCTTATCAATGAAATGCCTCCTTTTTTCTATGGTGACAGCGATAAAATACTGATCATACTCGATAACCTTGTGGATAATGCCATTAAATTCACCAATCGAGGCAGCATCATCATCACAATAAAATGTGAAGAACTATTATCAAAAGACCAAAACCATGGTGAAGCGCTTCACCGACTGTTTATCAGCATAATGGATACGGGAATAGGAATTTCCGATGAAGCAAAATCTTCCATATTCAGCATGTTCACCCAAGAACAAGGTGGGTTCAACCGACTGCACGGCGGACTTGGTTTAGGATTAGCACTATGCAAAAAATACGTCGACCTTATGGATGGGGACCTCAGTTTCACGACAGAGCTCGACAAAGGAAGTGAATTCTTTTGCACATTACCGCTATACCAGTCTGAAGCAGCGTCAATATCCACGGAAAAAACAACGTCACACATTCCTAAGCTTGAAAACAGTAAACAAGCCTCAATTCTCATTGTTGAGGACAACATTACTAATCAATTGGTTATTTCTGCCCTACTAAAAAAGGCCGGCCACAGTACCCAGGTTGCAAATAACGGCGTCGAAGCTCTAACGCTACTGGATTCAAATTTCTTCGATATCATTCTAATGGATTGCCAGATGCCCCTTATGGACGGTTTAGAAGCCACCAGAAATATTCGAAAGCACAATGCTAGGCACAAATATACTCCGATCGTTGCTATTACCGCTAACGCGATGTCTAGTGACCGACGAAACTGTTTAGACTCTGGTATGAACGACTATATTAAGAAGCCTTTCAAAAAGGACTTGCTGCTGGACAAAGTCAACTATTGGCTGCAGTTGGCAACAACCCAACCGCAAGCCAAATCTTCTGAATAAGGTACGACAATTCATATTAGGCTGGTTGCGCACTATCTGAAGCTAACGCCTCATGCTTCTCAATTCGTTTAACACACTTCACGACAGCACTGGCTAATAGGGGCATACGCGTATCCCCCATGGGAGTGCCTACTCCTGTATTCACCGTCATGGCACAACTTAGTTCTCTTTCAGGGTCACACCAAGCACCAGAACCGCCAAAACCGAAGTGACCAAAACCGTGCTTTAATGGTTTAGTAGCAGTAAATACTCTGTGATATCCCAGCCGCCAGTGCATAGGTAAAAACAATACATTATCACCTTTCCAGTTTTGAACTTGCGACGCTTTCTTAACCGTTTCAGGTGACAATAATCTCCGCCCTTCAATGGAGCCATCCAATGAAAGCGCAGCATACATTTTCGCCAATGATCTCGCCGTAAAATGACCGTTTGCCGAAGGATGGATAGCACTCATAAGCTCCCGACTATTCCAACAAAATTTATCATCCGTAAAAGGGAAAATAAATACTCGTTTAAATTCGTATGCTTTGTGAGTGAACAAAGACAGGGCTTTTAAGAGCACTTTTACAATAGGGTTATCGACCAATCTCAACAGCCCCTCAAGAAAGAAAGTATCTGATTGCTTCTGTCGGCCAATCAGGTTCGCTCGTCGAGAAAACTCACTCTCTGGCAGCCCTATATACGCGCCATCTAACGCCAGAGGATCAACAAGCTCTTCCTTCAGCACCTGCTGAAAAGGTTTTCCTGCCACCTTCTCAATTAACCCCCCAATAAGATTACCGTAATTAAAACCATGGTAACCGTGCGCAGTATCCGGCTCGTGGACTGGTGAGGCTTGTTCTATACCCTTCTTCGCTTGCTCCCAGTCCAACATATCCGATGAGGTGGTTAGCTGCTCTGTAATGGCGTACAGTCCAGCCTGATGGGACATCGCCGACCTGATCGTAATATTCTCTTTACCATTTTGCGCGAATTCAGGCCAGTATTTTGCAATCGGATCATCATAATCCGCGAGCCCTTTATCAACCAATATATGCATAAGCGTCGACGTCACTCCCTTCGTCGTCGAGAAAGAAACCGCTAGGGTGTCCTCCTCCCACTGCTCACCTTTCCAATTTTTCGTTCCGCCCCATATATCCACGACTTTCTTGCCCTTGTGATATATACAAATAGCAGCCCCCCCTGCTCCTTTTTTGGGTAATTGTCGTTGTAATAATGTCGCAACTTCTGAAAAATCCGGATGAACATATCCACTTATCATGATTGGTCTACCCCCTCTCGCTTCAGCTATAGCCCTATAGGCATTTGAGCTATAATCATATAGGCGTACCAATGAGTCAACATTTTATCTTTGAAAAAGGCCATTTTTTTACCACAAAAGGCTACACGCCCCCAATCTAAAGGCCTGAGTGGTCGAAGTTTTGTAGGTAAGGGGTTACAATTCAGCGACTTAGGTATCAGCAGTAGGCAGAGAAAAAGTGACAATCAGTTCAGGCCAAAAGAAAAAAATGACTCGTGAAGAAAGTAAAGCCGCTACTCGACAGCGGCTACTCGATGCAGGGTATCGCCTGATTATGGAAGAAGGCATCACCGCCTTAAGCATGAATAGAGTCAGTAAACTTGCAGGTATAGCCCAACCCAGTTTCTACACTCACTTTGCAAACCTTGACGAACTAATTGACGAGTTGGCCCTACGGCTTAAAGCTGAGTTCCTATACCCCATTCAAAAAGCCCTAATCGCCATTTTCAGCATGCCCGACAGGGAAAACAACGCGACTGTCTTACGTAGATTGTATTTGATGTTGATCGAGGCGTTTATCGGCAACGGTTTCTTAATGAAACAGGCCGTAGAGCGTCATCAAACTGATTCAATTTTCGGCCAACATATACAATCCTTTTATACTGACCTTAAAGCTGAGTGGTTATCTTTTTTGACGCAAAATTTTACTGAAGAGATATCTTCGGAAGAAAAAGAGAGATTCTCGATGGCGATCGATTGTCTGTTCTCGATGATAGAAACCTTAGTCATGGGACTCACGCGGAATAACTACCAAAATAAAGAGATGATTATTGATATTCTCACTGACTTCACCATCCAACATTTTGGTGCGCTTATTGATAATAGCTACGAATATATTCAGAAGATGCATGCAGATAATTCTAAGTAATGCTAACTCAAGACAAGTAGCCCACTCTTAGCTAGCAAGTGTTTATTTTCCTTCGAAGAACCATCGAGCATATATTTTTTTCGTTATTCCTTCAGCATCCATCGCAGCCAATGCCCCGCCGAGTTTCGCTGCAACAGACATAGGGTCAACAATAACAGGAAAGTTCTTTGGGCTGATTATTTTACTGGCGTCATAGCTAGGATTCCTAATTTCACTGAAGTGTTTAGAAAATCGAGAAAATCCCATATGCATAGGTTGATCCCCACCACAGCATTGTTTGTGTACCTTTAGCCCGACCGATTCAATACTCTCTACACCCGTTCGTCTAGGAAAAAAATCTATCAGCTCTCTATCGGCCACATAAAAATATTCTACTTTCGGTGAGCGTTTGATGAATTTAGCCACAATATCTACATCCTGATGACGCCTTTCTAGTACTGGGATACCTAGCTCTTCAGCAAGCTCCAATTTAGAACTGCCAATTTCTAAAAGCCAGGTTATTTTATGATTTTTTAGATCCTCATAAGACGTAAGTTCCGGCACCCCATTACCCGTTAAGCCATATTCACCCGTCTCCAATCCGTTGGGAATATAATAGAGGTATTTGGCTCTTTTTTTGGAAAACGACGCCCCCGGATAGAAATCAAGATTTCCTAACTCTAACTCTTGATGTAGCCTCTTTTTAGGTAAACGCTCCACAATAAGAGTACATCCGATCCGTTGGCTCGCTCTACCGAATAACTCATAGTACACGCCAGCGTATGACGGTTTAGCCTCAATAAGAGGTTCCTTTGCCCCCTCTTTGTACACCATGATCAATTCACATGCGGAGTAGGTATTCGTGCCGAACAACAATACAATGAAGAACAACACGATAGAATACCAACATTGCCTCTGTTTCATAATGCACTCCGGCCATAAAGCCTAATAATAATCCACTACTTAACCCAGTGTAGTGTAGCTCTAATTATTAACCAGCTTTGCCATGTACCGGGAGTGCATTACAAACTAAAGCTTTTACAAGACCATTTGTCTCGCTTCTTCAGGAGATGCCACCTGCCTTCCTGCCTGCTCAGCAATCCTAACCATCGCGTCGATCAATTGACCGTTACCTGATGTTTTTTCACCACCGGGAAGATAAAACGTATCCTCTACGCCGGTACGTAGATTACCGCCCAATTCTGCCGCTCTCAGGTGAAGCGCCCAAATTTCCTGACGGCCAATAGCTGTCACCTGCCAGTTGGATTCCGGCTTTTTATATTTAACAAGCAGCGGTAGCAACTCTGGATCTGCCGGCATTCCAGAAGCTACGCCCATAACAAAGTTATATTCAGGGTCACCATCAAACATACCCACGTCTTTATACATTCCCACCGACTGAACAATACCGACATCAAAGCACTCAAATTCAGGCCGGGTATTGGTCTCTTTCATCACCGCGAGTATTTCTTCCACCTTGGAAACAGGGTTCTCAAATACCATCGGTGGCCATGCCCAGCTGCCTTTACTCGTCGCTTTTAAATAATTCAAACTTCCCGCATTGCAGGCCGCTATTTCCGGCTTAGAACGCCGTATGCATGCAATGGGGCCAGACTGATCCTTAGTAACAGTCCCGGTTGTCATATTAATGATTACACCAGGGCAAACCTCACGGATAGCACTATCAACCTCTGCAACAACCTCTGGATCCCAACTTGGCAAATGACCAAGACCAGAAGCCTGATTGCGATAATGCACATGCATAATACTGGCGCCAGCATCGTAGGCTTCCTTTGCGGATGCCGCCATCTGTTCAACGGTCACAGGTACAGGGTGTTGTTGTGGATTGGTAAGCACTCCGGTGAGTGCGCAGGTAATCACGACTTTATCTGATGATATCTCTGACATAAAAATCCCCTCTTCTATCTCTCATTATTATCACTTGCTGATTTCCAAACCAAGCAAGCGCTTGGTTTGGAAATCAGCATAGCCTGAAAGCCAATGAGTTGGAACAGTCAAACCCAGGCAAGATACGACTTTTTTGCCAATAATTGGGAAATCACTACAATAGCGACCACATTCCACCAACAACCAGGTTACACAATGACAGTACTTAAAGGCGAAGCAGTACGTAGACAGGTTATGGGCGATGAGTTTGTCGACCGAGCGTTAAACAATGCAGATGAACTCACTCAGCCGCTGCAAGATTACATCAACGATCACTGCTGGGGAGCAACATGGAACCGAGAGGGGTTACCGCTAAAAACACGGAGCTTAATCACTATTGCCATGTTATCTGCCCTGAAAGCACCCACTGAGCTCAAAGGGCACGTACGTGGCGCGCTGCGTAATGGCTGCACCCCGGAAGAAATTAGAGAAACCTTATTACACTCTGCTATCTATTGTGGTGCTCCCGCAGCCCAAGAAGCATTTCGCGCGGCGAAAGAAATCTTGGATAACTGGGAAGCATAAACACCAACAAAAAACGCTAAGTTCGAGTGAATGCACCCACCGAGGTGCCACCACTCGAGCTGGTGTAGACGTCAAACGCATCAACCCCACTATATTCGAGATAGAATGTCCCATCCCCCGGAAGGTCGTCACCATACGGGGAATCAGTACATTCTTGTCCTCCGTCATTCGTCGTCTCTGTGAGTGCCAATGCATGACGCCCATCGGTATTCTCTGAGGTCGCAAAGCTGAAGGTTCCCTCAGCATCATAATTCATGGAATTCACAGTGTAGCTTGATCCAAACACCCAGGTTTCGATACAACTTACAGAATCCGAAGTCTCCGCCGTCCATGTCCCCGTAATGGAACGAGTCGTCCCGTCTGATACGGTATTCCCACCGCCACTAGAACCACCACAACCAACGGTGCCCAATACCACCGACGCAGTGAGCAACCCTATCCCTATTTTTTTCATCAATTCAAACCTCATACTGGCCTAAAAACGAATTTTTATTCTACGTTATTTCAATAAGATAGCTAGGATTCGATATTTCGCAAGGGACGCACCATTTTGACGCAACTGTAGTGATAATAACCAAGGCATATACCCCGCTATCTACCATTTGGGGGATATACCAAAACGCTTAAGAAGCATACTATAACTTTGTGACTTAGGGGCGCATACCAGCGTCTGCCCCCAGAAATGGTATGCGCGTCTTCGTCCGTTTTTTTGTAGCATTGCTACTCGGAGCCTTTGGCTCCACCCCGCGCCCGGCTTCATTCCTTTTGGGTTGAAGCCGGTCTTAATTCCCCTCGCTAGCCCTATCCAACACCTCGCACTTATTGACAGACATGGCGCTTCATTCGTAGGATGATCACTATCTTCCTTTTTAGCCAGAGTCAAAACATGTTATATGTCAACACCTTGCGCACGCTTCTCATCACTCTTTGGTTTATTTCCAGCCAATCATACGCTGATACACTGATCATTACCGATGACACATCTCTCACAGGTTCGTTTACCCAGGGAGGCTTGATCACGGGGTACACATCACCTCTAAACACGATATCCTTCAACGGTGAAGTACTACGCACCACACCAAAGGGCCATTTTGTCTTTGGTTTCGGAAGAGATGCTGAAGCAACGCATACATTATCGGTAACAACTCCCGGTGGTAGCAACGTTGAAAAAATTATCCAGGTTAGCCCCCGCGTATATGCGCTTCAAAAGGTTAATGGTGTGCCACAAAAAACCGTCACACCACCTAAAAAAGCACAACAACGCATTCAAAAAGAAACCGCTTTGGTAAAAAGTGCACGCAGAACCCAATCCAATGCCACAAGCTTTCTGGAACCATTTTCTTGGCCCTTAAAGGGACCAATCACGGGTGTGTACGGTAGTCAAAGAGTATATAACGGCACACCTAAACGGCCACATTTTGGTTTGGACATCGCGGCACCAGTAGGCACATTAGTAAAAGCCCCTGCGGATGCGACCGTCACCCTAGCTCATCAAAATATGTATTACTCCGGCGGCACCTTAATCATGGATCATGGTTATGGTATTTCTTCGACCTTTATTCATCTCGATGAGGTTCTGGTGAACGTAGGGGACAAGATAAAACGCGGGGACAACGTCGCCAAAGTCGGCTCAAAGGGGCGATCCACTGGCCCCCACCTTGACTGGCGTATTAATTGGTTCCATGTGCGATTGGACCCTGCGTTAGTTGTGCCTCCAATGGAGAAAAAATAGCATGGTCGAATTGGCTGCTATATTCAGTAGCCAATTCGCCGAGAATAGCCCGTTTACCCCATCAGCCAATTCGTCGCTCTTTCAGAATCTTCGATCGTTAGATATACGGTATTCTCTACTGGGGACGCCAATTCTAGCGTAAATGTCATGAGTTCATCCCTTCGAAAGGCATGTATCTCCACAGAGTCCCCTGGAGCAAATACACTCAGCGACTTTTCAATATTCGCTTTACTCACCCGTAAGTGATCCACGGCAATAATAACGTCTCCCGCAGACAAACCCGCTCGGTGGGCTGGGCTATCCTGGAACACAACGGCAAGTTTCACCCCCGCAGCCGCCTCTGCAAAGGTCGCCCCTAACGACACAGCCGTCTCTGCACCACTTGTCTTAGCAGAAGGTTTCCCCCCTTTATCTAGTACTGAATCTGCAGGCCGCTGATGCAATGCTACACCCTGCGTTTCCAACAGCGCGGGTAACGGCGTATCTTCAGTGGTACGAAGCGCTTGCTCAAAATAAGATTGCAATTGTTCCTTACCCTTTGCATCTATATGAGGCTCTGCGAGACTAATCACTCGTTGCTCGAGCTCTCTTTCCTGCACCCCCACTTGCTGTAAACCAAATTCATGCCATAGCATCTTCATCACATGATCCATACTCACCTGGCCTGCGGTGAGCTCTCGCAATAGAAGATCAAGCCCTAATACCACTAACGTGCCTTTGGTGTAATAACTCACAATCGCATTTGGCGCATTTTCGTCTTGCTTATAGAACTTTGTCCAAGCGTCAAAACTCGATTCAGACACTGTTTGCTTTAATCGACCACTGGCGCGATAAACCCGAGTCATGACCTGCCCCAGCAGCTCCAAATAAGACTCTTGGGTAATAATGCCCGTTCTTGCCAAGATAAGATCATCGTAGTAAGACGTGATGCCTTCAAATGCCCACAGTAATTCCGTGTGGCTTTCCTGAGTCAAATCATAGGGCAGGAATTTGGCAGGTTTAATACGTTTTACATTCCACGTATGGAAGTATTCGTGACTACATAACCCCAAAAATGTTCGATAACCGTCAGTCACATCCACGTCGTTTTTATTCGGTAGATCCGCGCGACTACAAATTAAACTCGTAGAGGCGCGATGCTCCAAACCGCCATAACCATCACCCACCACCCAGGTAAAGAAAATGTAGCGATCCATCGGTGCCGGCTCACCAAAAAAACGAATCTGATATTCACATATTACCTTTAGATCTTCGGCAATGCGTTCCATATCCGCATAATGCTTACCCGTAAAAACAATTTCATGAGGCACACCGCAAGCAGTGAAGCTCACCATTCCATAATCAGCCATCTCGACCGGATGATCGATTAATTCATCATAATCTTGAGCCATATATTTGCCAAAACCATAACGCTGAGCCGTAGATTCTTTTAACGTCGTAGCCACACGCCAAGTATTCGCATGATCACTGCTAGGCCTTTGTATATCGAGCTCGCATTTAAGGGACTCTTGTCCCTCCACCGCAAGAAAAACACTAGTGCCATTAAAATAACCGTGGGTTTGATCTAGATGAGCTGCACGCACGGACATATCCCATGAATACACATCATACGAGACCACCACAGCCCCAGCGCAATCACCCAACCTCCACGTGGTTTTATCTACTTTGTTAATCGTGATAGCGTGGCCGCTTGCTGGGTCTTTGGCGCTAATTTCGACGATATTCTTGGCAAAATCACGAATCATGTAACTGCCAGGAATCCAAGTAGGCATAGTAAGCCGCTGTCCCGAGGCCTTTGGTGTAGGAATCGTACAGGTCACATGAAATAGGTGGGCGCATACGTCGTGGGAGGTAATGGTGTATTGGATCATGTACAGAGAGCTCTCTTAGTGGCTGATGCTTTGATTCTACATCATAAATTGAGATCACGGTAAAGCCCCTATAAACTCTACTTCTGTTGCTCAACCTGTTGCGCGACCTCCTCCTCTACCTCTTGCAGTGTCAATTCCAATTCCAATTGCAACTTTTCCAATTGCAACAACGCCTCTTCTGCTTGCTGTATCTCTTCAGTGCTGCGAGAGCCATCCCGTCGAGCTTGAGCTATCATACTCCTCAGCGCGGGTATTTCTTGCGCTGCTGAGTAATAAGCTCTACCCGTCGCCAGGGAGTTACGTAATTCATACTGCTGATACAACTCTGGATTCTCTAACTCTTCTCTTGTGGGTTGCAAGATATCCGATGGCTCGCTCAACTCGGGAGACCTCTCATCGCCATGCTCCAAACTTTCTCTCATGCTCGTTAACGCGGATTCCATTGGCATTGTAGATGCTGCGATTGCTTCCTGATAAGAGCTAGTCGACTCACCCTCCTCAACCTCTACTTTCTCAGGCGCTTCTTCCATAGCTAGAGACGCCGCGTTCTTAGGTTTAGATAGCACGTTTCCTTCAGGCTTATTCTTTGACTGTGCAATGCTTACCTGTTCAACCACACCATTTTGATTAGCGCCTATAGGCTCATCCAACACGTTTTGCTTCCAATAAAACAAGCCTGCAACCGTTAACAGGACCACCCCCATCGCGGTAAAGGCTCGAACGTTCATTGACGCCCTAAGGTAGCAGTCGCTGCCGAAAAATATCTCGCGTTAATCACAATATCCCTCTGGGCGTACCATTGCGTATATTCTTTCTCTAAGGCGTTTTTTGCTTTTACCACCGCCAAGATATTCACAATTTCATTTCGTACACTTTTATCCGTCGCGGGCAAAGACTCAGGCTGCTTCTTATCTACTAAAATAATCTCATAGCTTTTGCCATCTAGCATTCTATAGGGAGTCGATACCTTACCCACTGCTTGAATCAATGCTAACTTTTTTACGAATGTTAACATTTTGTCTTTACGGTTGATAAACCCAAGTACTCCACCGTCCTTACTGATAGAAAAGCGTTTAATGCCCTCAGCGAAGCTCAATCCCTCATCCAGCTTTTGGCGCACTCGATCGGCATCTTCTTGGGTTTTAAGTGTAATATGACGGGCTGTAACGGAGCCGACCTGAACAAAATCAGATTGATTCTTACTGTAGTAACCCTCAATCTCCCTATCGGTAACCAAGGATTTAAAGACGGATAGGCGCGATTGATCATGATGAAGATCCATCACAATACCGGTATCAAGATAATACTGTTGTTTGATAAGTTTATCGCTAATGATTTGCCGTATGGTACTGAGGTCAACATCTTGTAATCCCATATTCTGCTTGACCTTATGCTCATGAAGCTTAAGAGTAAAAACTTTCTGAACCCCCCTTGCGATCTGGGATATATCCCCCCTACGCACCTTTGATTTATTCTGAATGGACTGAATCTGATAGACATCCCAATAAGAAATCGACTGATTCTTTCCACCCGCAATCTGAAAGTACCCGACCTCAATTTCTTTTGCCTTTTGCTGTTGAATAGAATCAAAAGCCTCATGTGACATCGTTTTACCGCCATCGATACTTTTCAAAAACACAGATAACGACTCCTGTAAAACCCCCACATCTTGCAATACAAATCCGCTCTTTTGAACCACCTGCGCCGACGGTGGAGAAACCAGTGCAGTTAACATTTGCTGGTATTCGTTTTTCACATCAACGTAGCGTGGTGTGTGATGAAGATGCTCTTCATGATGAGCATCTTCATCAGATGAATCCCCATCAAGTATTGAAAGTGATAAAAGACGATTCTCGATCACCCCTTGTAAAATACTCACATCATCCTGCTTACCCTTTGCTTGCTTAGCCACTGCGGCCACAAACTGTTGGTAACCGGCATAGGTAAATGGCTGACCTTCCACTGTAAATGCGAGGGACTTATCCATATCGGAAAAGATAACGTCAGCCTTGCCACTCGGAATAAAAGACACACTCAACCAGATAAAAAATAAGGCCCACAAAATTCTCATAAACTCACTCTACTGTTCGCCTAGCTATCAAAACAACTACAGTATTAACCTCAGTAGCATCTGTGGCAAGAGGTATCAACCATCCATAAAAAAAGCCTAACACGTATTCGTGCCAGGCTTTTCTGGGGGGTAATTCTTAGGATTCGTTAGATCTACTGACCGCACTCTCCATTCAGGCAATTCACCGCTTTAGTCAACAAAGCCACTGACGCACCGATCGTTTCTGGAATCATCACCTTCGCCACAGACAAGCGTGTCTCATGATCTGTCGCGTATAATGGCTCAGGGTGCGAATATGCCTCTTGTGCTAACTGAGTAATAATCGTATTCACGGAATCGTTAGGGTTAAAATGTCCTACCGCCTCATTAATCGCTTCAATATCAGACATATTCTCTATGAAATAATAGTCCTCGACCCACGCTTCCCAGCTTGAGTGATGGTTTGCTGAAGTGGACATCGTGTGATGCACTTGGCCAGCATCGGTCAAGAAGTGTAACGCGTACCCTACGGTTTGGAATGTCGGCTGCTGTACAAATTCACCAAACCAATAGCTCGCTGCATTGGTGGAAGGCTGCCATGGGATCTCTTGAAAATCCGCGTAATGTTCTTTGTAATCAGAATATGAACCCTGGCGATAATTAGCTTCGGTGGTATCAAAGTCATCCTTTTTTAACTGCGTATTCCATAGGTACCAAGCTGCTAGCTGATCGATATCAAAAAATTCGCCTTTACCCAAACTACCATTTGGCGTTCGGTGAGCAAAATTATATCCACCATGTTCATTACCATGAGCATCCGTTCCACGACTCATCGTTACAAAGTGGTGATAGGCGTTATACCCTACAATGCTATGAGCTAATCCAAATAGAGGTGCAGCCCAATATCCACGCCACCAGCTTCCAAGGCGTACATCTTTAAAATCATCAACATCATAACAAGCTTGCCCTAACGCATCTGCGGCATAGTTTGCATCGCCGTTGGCAGAAGACACATAGAAGTCATAGGCTCTACGCTGATCAGCATTTGCGTAATCAGAGCCCATATAGGCCAGTGCATCAATGACTTCTTGTTTATGGGTAGGCTGTTTCCATGCCATTGCATTTTCGATACATAGGAAGGATAAAAACCCAGCTAATAGCATTATTCTTGTTTTCATTAATAGCCCCACGATTTTCTAAGGTTCGTTTTTATTCGTTATGGGTAAAATTTATACCGAGACAGGCTAAAGAGCAAGATGCTAGTAACAAATCAGAATATATCCAATTACTACACCACTAACGTTAAGCCTTTGATGTGTAAACCGAAACCATTAGTTTTTTGTACTTATCAGACCACATTCTATTTACAAAAGTACACACTAAGATTAAGCGTGCATGTGAACATAGGCCACTCAAAGAGAAGAAATCACATTACTTGATAGTGCTATTTGGACTTATAACTCAGCCAAACGCCGTCTCGTTTGCGCTAATTGTTCCGTCGCACCGAGATGGCCATCCTTAGCTGCCAACACAAACCAACTGTCAGCATATTGAAGAATAATGTGCGCGCTAATCTTGCTCTTTAACGCCTGCATAGTTTCCGTATTCATCGACACTGACATGTGATCGCAACGCCGGTGTACAATCTGGTAAAAACACTCCCCAATCTGATACGCAGTTTCCGGTGTTCTTGCGTGCTCTTCATATTCTTGGACAACGCAACGCTCAAAGTCGGTGAATGCTTCTTCATCTGCGGATACGGCATTAGGAAGTAATAAAAACAAACACAGCAAGAAAATAATACCCACGCCTACCACTCTATTATGAACACTCATAACCCACTCCGATTCGCGTACTCCAAGCCCATACTTAATCAGGTAGATTCGTCTGCTAACCTCTCTCCTTATCGCTAGCCAACGCACCTACCGATAATTATAGTCTTTTTGCGTGTTTTTTACCCAACTCACAGTATTCGATAAGTGATTGAGGTAACGAGGCATTTTTATTATTCCAAGAAATTCTGTCGAGAGAACGCGTTAGACGAATGAATTATATCGTCGCGAAAGGGGTAAATTATCCCCTGGCCAGGAACGCTCTATTGCTATCATCGAGTGAGTAACAACAATAGAACGCAAACGTAGAGTACTTTATGAAGTTGCTACGACAGCATCAATCTCCTTGTAAGGATCTTCACTTTCCTTTGCCAATAACATATACACGGAAGGTAAAATAAATAAGGTAAATAGAGTTCCAATCGCCATACCTGCTACAAGAATAATTCCAATACTATTTCTTGCTTCCGCACCCGCCCCAGTCACCAACACCAAAGGGAAATGTCCCAATACCGTTGCTGCGGTGGTCATTAGTACAGGTCGTAATCGTAGTTCAGCAGATTGCTTAATTGCCGTGAGTTTATCTACACCCTTCAATTGTAACTCGTGCGCAAACTCGGTAATAAGAATGCCGTTCTTAGCGATAAGCCCTACCAACGTCACAAAACCAATCTGTGCATAAATATTAATCGTCGTAAAGCTCAAAAAGCTAAATAACATAGCGCCAGAAAGCGCAAGCGGAACCGAGCCAAGCAATACAACAAGAGGCAAACGAAAACTATTAAATTGGATAGCCAAAGCCAAGTAGACCACAACCAAAGACACCAGCAGTACGGTCATCATACTATTGCCTTCATTTCTAAGTTGCCTGGATACTCCCGCATAATCCACTGTGTAGTTTGCTGGCAACAGTTCCTTTGCCGCGCTTTCCAAGGTCGACAGTGCTTGTTCATTGGTAGTACCTGGAAGCACACCACCAAAGATTCTAAAAGAGCGCTGTTGATTAAACTTACCCATTGCTCGAGGACCCGTCACTTTTGCTAACGTTGCCATCATTCGAAGGGGGACCAATTCACCAGCAGGTGTCTTAATTTGAAGATCAAGAATAGACTCTGGATTATCTCTGGAAACATTCTCAACTAAGGGAATAACACGATAAGCCTTACCATTCGCGTTAAAGCGATTCACATCTAGCTCTGCTAATAATGACGCAAGCTGATTACTGACTGTCTGCACATCCAATCCTAACTCAGCAATACGGTCATGCATAAATTCAAGCCGTACTTGCGGTAAATTCACCTGAAGATCCGTGTCAACAAACATAAATTGGCCGCTTTGGTAACCTGCTTGTATCAACTTCTTAGCGTAACCCTCCATGGTTGTATAATCGTCGGGGGACTGTACCACTATCTCAACATCAAACTGGCCAGCCGTTGGCAGGCTTGGAAAGATAACCGGAAACACTTTCAATCCGGTTAACGAGGACAAGCGCTGATATAGCGGTGACAACATATCCTGCACCTTGAAATCACGCTCATCATAGTCCACAAACTCTATTCCGCCGAACCCTCCATTGGACGAAATTATTTGCCACACCATATCCAGACCCGGCGTATTATCCTCAATCTCTTTTATAACGTCATGCATATAATCTTCGGTATACGCAAGAGATGCGCTTGGCGGCGATTCAACAATGATATTAATACTGCCTTGATCTTCAATCGGGGCCAATTCCTTACTGGAAAAAAGATAAAATGGTACTACCAGCAATGAGAGAAAGGTCGCGACAAATATAATTTGGCTTTGCCACTGAAAGCTACCTATCAACAAGCGACCATAACGTTTTTGTAGACGATCAAATCCCGCATTAAGACGCAGAGTGACCCTGGTTTCTTTGCCGTTATCTGCACAGACATACGCAGACATAATAGGTGACAAGGTGATTGCAACAACGCCAGAAATGACCACTGCGACAGACAACGTAAATGCAAATTCCTGAAATAACGCCCCGGTTAAACCCGATACAAAACCTATGGGTGTGTAGACTGCCGCCAACGTAATAGTCATTGCAATAATAGGCGACAATAGCTCTTTCGAACTTATTAGCGCTGCATCAATTCTCGATTTACCTTCTCTTAAATGTCGCGCGACATTCTCAACCACCACGATGGCATCATCCACCACCAAGCCGACAGATAGTACCACCGCAAGAATCGTTAATAGATTCAGTGAAAAACCCATTAACAGCATTGCTGCAACGCTACCTAATATAGAGATAGGAATAGTAATCAACGGCACTAGAGCCGTTCTAACAGAGCCCATCAACACCAAAACCACAAGCCCTACCAACGCTACTGTCTCAAGCAGAGTGATGAATATTTCCATTAAAGCATCACGCATATAGATCGTGCCGTCGAACCCAACCTCAATGGATAAGCCTTTCGGTAATGCTCCGTTAATAGACGCCAAACGCTTATACAATTCATCACCGATTGCGATCTCATTAGCCCCAGGTAACGGCCAAATTGAAATATAAATTGTTGTTTCTTGATCAAAGCGCGCCGTAATCGTGCCTCTGTCTTCGCCCATCTCAACTCTTGCGATATCTTGCAGGCGGATAACGACCCCATCGATATTGGATACAACCAACAACCTGAAATCATCAGCCGACGTCAGCGTACCATTGGTTAGCAAATTAACTTTCTGCGATTGGTTTTCAGTTTTTCCTATGGCAGCGATTACATTATTGGCACGTAGGGCACTTAACACATCGTTCGCCCCTAATCCCAGTGCGCTTAGTTTACGGTTGTCGATCCAAATACGCATGGCAGGGTCTCTGCCACCTTCTAACCCTACCCGCTGCACGCCTTTTATGGCTGCAAGTTGTGGGTTTACCTGCCGCTCCATGTAATTGGTAAGCTCTGCTCGAGTCCAGGCATCACCATGAACATCGAGATAAAATAATGCAGCGGGCCTATCCGCGCGCTGTACTTCGATTGCCGGATCTTCTGCACCTACAGGTAATTCATAACGGATCTGTGCCAACCTCGCGCTTAACTCAGCTAACGCAGCGGTGCTATTTTCGTTCAGCTCCAACCAAGCCGTCACGGTACTAAAACCGGCAGTAGTACGTGCATCAACGTAATCTACTCCCGGAATCGTCATTGCAGCGCGCTCGATGGGTTCCGTAATAAACCCCTGAACAACCTCAGACGACGAGCCCGGATAAGCCGTCGTAATAACCAGCGAAGAACTCTCTAATTTTGGAAATTGTAAGACCGCTAACTTAGATACCGCAAAAGCACCGGAGAGCAAAAGTATCAATGAAACCACAATCGCGATCACTGGGCGTTTAACAAAAAGCTCCATTAGTGAGCCTCCTCTACGCCAGTATTACTCGCGATTGTATTATTTACTGCAGTGTCATTTACTCCAGTATTATTCGCCAGTGACGGCCTTTCACGGGTATAAGTCAGCATGCCTTCGGCAAGTTTAAACGCACCAGCAGTTGCAATGGTGTCACCTTCAACCAAGTTCGTGGCAATCAATACCATACCATCAACGGTTTCTGACACGTTCACCTGCTGGCGATGAGCCCGATAACCCTGCCCTTTATCGTCAGGAGACAATACATAGACATACTCGCCTAAATTATCTTGCTGGATAGCAGAGGTCGACACGGTGAAATACGATATTGGTTCCGATACAGGTACAATGACCTCTACTGATGCGTTATGAGATAACGGCACTTGGTTTACTTCTACACTCAGATCAATCGACGCCCGATACAAGCGACTGCGATGCATATCATTCAGTACCGTATCGGATGCCAAAATACTGGCTACCAAGGCTTGTTCCGATGATGATTTTGCACGCTGTGCATTAATGCTATGAACACCAACCTGAGCGCCAACGGCAAGTCCTGGATAAAATTGCGGTACGTGAAAATCCACCCATAACACATTACTTTCACCGAGCAACTGAGTGATTTCGCTATTGCTCTGCAAGTATTGCCCTACCTCAAAGCGATGAATGCCGACTCGCCCTTTGAAAGGCGCTTTGATCGTTTTCTTACTGATTGTTGAATTGAGCACTTCTATCTCAGCCAACGTCGATGTCAAATCTGCCTTAGCGCGATCCAATTCTTCCTGACTCACAGCGCTAGATTTTTGTAGATTTCGAGTACGTCGATATACTGATTGTGCTAATTCAGCCCTTGCTTTTGCTGCCGCAAGATTCGCTTTTTCCGTGGCAACATCCAACGCCAATAGCACTTGATTCTCTTCCACGATATCGCCAGAACGAAAACCAACAGTCACAATTTGGCCTGCTAATTCGTTGGTTATTAATAGCTGTTTGGGTGCTAGTACAGTCCCCATCACATCGATCTTTTTCTGATAAAGGACGGTACTCACTTGCGCAGTCTCCACTGTCTCTGAATGCTCTGGAAACGATTCACCAAACGCGATGGCCTGTTTTATTTCCAACACTTTGAATGCAGCTAAACCACCAAATGTTAATACACAAGCAAATATCGCAATACTCCAACGGCGAAATTTCATCTTAACTATCTCCTTAATAAAATCGGTAATAACCGTAAATTTGATTAACTCACACAAACGCAGTTCTATCTAACGCAAGCCCCGTGCTTCAAGCACGTCACATATCATCTGAATATCAAAATCCGTGACAGGCTCCTTCCAGGGGTAACTATTCACTAACCGTTGCACATTCTTAATGATTGGGCTGCCCGGCCCAACCATTAACGACAAATCAGTACCTTCACCAATCGCATTTCTCGCATCTAACTGAACAACCACTTGATTGAAACCAACACACAAAGACCAAAGGCCCACATTGATCTCTTCCACCAAGGACTCTTGACACTCCAGCTCAACTATTAGTTCACCACTGTTACAACCGTTACGAATTATCGTCGCAAAAAGATCTTCAATGGATTTATCCATACGAATCATTTTTTCAAGCCAATGGGCAGAAGCGCGTTGTAACACAGCCTTACTATTCACCAAGTTCTCTAAATGACCGTCAAACTCATAAAGACAGACTTTTTCTTTGCAGAATAACTTTGCTGCGACCAAGCGCTGCGGTGTCGTCAGTGGTAGAGAGTCAATCGCAGAAAAAACATCAAAAAGATTGCAATACACCCGATACGCCAGGGCCACCAACACATCCTCCTTGGTTTGGATATGCTTATAGATAGAGCCCATCGAGAAACCCGACTCCTTCGAAATCGCGGACATGGTAAAGTCCAGCAACGAGCTGTTTTCAATGCAGGTTGCCGCAGCATCCAGGATACGATCTTCCTGTTCCTGATGACTACATGTAGGGGCGGGAGACATTAGCGCACTCCTGAATATGAATTGAACGACGTTCGAATCATATTCAGGAGTGCCAATTCAGTCAATCAAGCAGACTGGAACAATCAATCCCAGCAATGGGGGGCCTTGTTAAAATTTGGGTTAAAACTCCAGCTGCCAGCTATAACGTACCCTATCAGTATGTTCACCGCTAACATCATAATTTTGCTCCAAAAACATGACATCGCCCTCCCCAGTGACTCGCAGCAACGTACTAGCCCGGGTACCATAACCAGGGCTCTTGATAAACAAAGGAGAGAGCATTCTTTCGACCGCAATTCCTACTCCAGTATCCGGTAGAATCCCATCGTTAGCTTGAGTATCATTCTGAAGAAGCTCTAGTAATACCTGTTCAATGCCTCCTATGCCATCCCACTCCAACGGCTTATTATTGGTAGCCTGTTCGATAGCCCCCCTTAACCCTGCAACACCGACATTTACTTTTGGCCACTCTGTATTGAGCAAATGATTACTTAACCCATATACACCGGGTTCAAGCAGCTCAGGAGACCTACCGCTACGATTAGAAAAATAGTATAACGATGTTGTATCACCCACCAATACGTTAAACCCCGCATATTGATCCTTAACCTCTTGAAGTTGTTGTAAGTAATCTTCCGGCGTATCACTTGCTTGTAAAAAGTCGGTGGTTAGCTTTCCTCTGGAACAGGGGTATTGATTTCCATCAAGCTCCCGATAATTAGTCACCGCCGCAAATCGCCCTGTGCGTGTAACACCTAGCCATGTACCCTGCTGCTCAAGATCCTTACCTGCCAATACGTCATCACCATCCCAGAAGTGTGCAGGCTTCGTCGGCCGTTGAAAAAATTCATCACGATTCGCTGCAACCACTAACCTATTGGCGGCACTAGGATTCCATGCAAATAGTATCAAACACATCACTCGCCCCCGCCCTATTACCTAGATTACGTTCTTGCGTATCATAACATCTTTTGTAAAAAGCCTAGTGATGGGTAGCAAGCTGGCTTGCCCAAGAAACTTACCCTTCGCGATCCGACATACCATTGAGGACGGCCCGCATCACATTGCCTTCGACATAAATACAATTTCGAATCAATACTACACGGGTCTCAGGCCCCACCGCCTGAAGCAGCTGATCATCCAAAAGTGCTTTTAGATCATTATCATCGAACGCTTTCGTTTCGCCACCACAAGCCGTTATCATCTCTTCGTCTGCAAATTGAACGCCATCGACGGTATCTATTGAATCAGGAACACGGCAAACTTCGAGAGACGTAATTTCATCTTCGAGGAGTTCATACCCCATATCATCGGAAAAAAACTGCCTTGCTTCAGCACCACTGCTAGCCGCAACAAACCAGTCTTCACTATGATCGAAAGATTCTACCCAGTATAAATTCATATTAATTCCTTATAGTTCATCGGGGCTATCCTCTCCCCTTTTAAATCACTACCTAATATTTTGCCTTTACTCACTCCATATTTCAATTCTAAAAGTGAGCGTACATAAAAGACTAGAGAAGCATGCAATGGCAGGTAGAATTTACCCCGACTTCTTTCTCCCAACCTTTTTTGGCTTGGCTTTCACTGCTTTTGAAGTGGTGCTAACGGCGGCACTCTGCCCCGCGTCCTCAAGCCATAGCAACGTTTCTAGGTAAGAAATATAGCGATTCACGTATTCCGGTGAAACGTCCCGCATCTCCGATAACGACCGGGCCACCAACATTTGTGGATTCAACGGGCCTGCATCTTCAGGCTCATCTTGTATTGCGCTATTGATCAAGCGTTGATTACTGCGTTTCGCCCAAGTATCCCTGTAGGCTTTAACGGATTTTAACTCAGGGATGGCACCCTCATTGTTTTCTGCAATAGCTTCCATCCCAGAAACATTACCCGCCTCAAGAACCGACTGAGTCACATTTCTTTCTTGTTGTTTTACAAGGTCTTCAAATGAATCGGGGCTATCTGTCACAACACCCTCATCAAGGTCTTCCCCCCCGTTAACGTATTGCGTTAGCGCCGCTAAATGGCTCACTCTATCCTTACGAGGCTGCGAGCGTAACAATACGCGCTCCATGCGAGTAACACCGGAAAAATCACCTATTTCAAATAATTGCTGCACCGCACCCTGGGATTCTGGAAATTGCGTTGCCACACGATTCACGATTGCTTGCGCAATGTCTTTTCTTTCGTTGAAATCAGCTTGATAGGTAACAAGTGCTTTTAACGCCTTTTCTTCGAGTAAAGAAGTTACCGTCTCTCGTTGTTCTTTTGCACGGCGAGCCATCACCTCAATAAAACGAAAACGCACAGGGTCAAACTTATCAGCCTTTTGCTCTATCAACTCAGCAATCTGTTGTTCTATCGGGGACAAGCATGCACTAGCGGATTGCGCGTCTACTAACAGCGCTTCGGATACCATTTCAGATTTAACCTCTACGCTACCCAGTTGCTCCTCATCCACGTCATTCATAGGCTGATCACCGGGTCTCTCTACGTGGCACAGGTGCCATTTCGACTCGACGATTTTGGGAGCGCCCATCAGCCGTCGCATTCGATACTACCGGCTGCTCTGCACCAAATGCAGCAGCAAACACCATCGACGAAGGCATGCCATATTCAATCAATGTACGAGTGACTGTTAACGCCCGCTCGGCAGATAGTTCCCAGTTATCGTTAAAGCGGTTATTACCTTTTTGAATGGGAAGATCATCGGTAAAACCACTGACCATTAACAACTCTTTACGCTCCCCCAAAAAGACTTGAAGAGGCCCAACCAGCGTTCGCAGCAGTTCACTTCCCTCAGGCTGTAACTCATCAGAGTTCACTGCAAATAAGACGCTACCACTGATACCGATACGGCCGTTATTTAATGTCACCCTTCCTGTCGACAGCGGGTCTGCCAACGCAGCCTCCAGAGCCATGCGGCGTTGCTCTTCTGCTTCTCGCTTTGCCACTTCTTCTTTAAGGGACTGTGCAAGCTCTAGTTGAAAACCTAACGTCCACACCAATATGAGTACAAACACACCCACCAGGCCAGACATAAGATCGCCAAATATCGCCCAAATAGGTGGCTCATGGGATACACCCTCATCCAACTCTTCCATTAGCTAACCTCTTCAGTAGCAGGCTCTGCGGTCTGTCCCAATTGACGTAGCTCTTCAAAAATATCTTTCTGCGACATCACATTGTGGTCGATAATTTCTCGCGCCTGCGCCACATAGTAGGCCAACTGCTCATCACTGCGAGAGCTTGATTTATCGAGAGACTCTTCGATACGCGTTAAATTCTCGATGAGTGCATTGTTGGATTCACTAAATAGATTCACTGCAAAACCGAAAGCCTCTCCAAGGCTGGACATCTCCGTTGCACTTCCCGCAAAGTGATCGGCAATTTCCGTTAACTTAGTCGTCTCATTGCCAATGTGATCGGTAAATTGTGCACCGACATCATTTAATACCGACGCCGATGACTGAATCAACCGCTCCACCGCCTCTCGTTGCCCAGAAGACGCCTTCTCTAAGGATTGCGACAGGTTATCCAGCTCTCCCATGATACGGCTGCGCTCTTCCAACAAACCATTGTCACGTTCAATGTTATTCGATATTTCTCGACGCAAATGATCAATCACTTCTGCCGCCGCTTTAGGTGTTTCCGATGCGGTTTGAATCAAACTAGTCATTGGCGCTTCGAGTGCCTGACCTAATGTAGACAGATGAGTGGTGACGGTGGTTTCTAATTCCGAAAGCCTATCGACGGCATTATTGCCGCGTCGTTCTTCTTCATCGCGTAAGCTACTTAACTCAGCCCTTAGCGTTGCGGTTAAGTTATCCATTTTATCGCCGTGTTTTTCTAGCCAGGATTGCTCGGTCTCTATTCTCGCATTCACCAAGTTTTCAGAGGACGTTAATAATCGCGTCATCTCCGTCAATAACTGCGTCGCATTAGACTCTGCATTACCGACGATACCACCCGCCGTTGCCGTTAAGGTATCGGTTATTTTCTGTTGCTGCGCGATGGTTTTCTCGCCCGCGTCACGCCAATCCGCACCCATCGCCTCAGACATGGACACCAATTTTTCCGTCGCCGTTCCAAACGATGCCTGCTGAACCTCTGTCACACCTTTTAGTTCACCAGTATAAGTCCGGGTAATTTCACTTAAGCGATCAGAGTTTTTCTGATGCGAACTTTCCATCACACCTGACCAACGATCCAATCGCGCTTCATCACTCAAGGTCTGCTGCTGAATATTATCTGACACAGTGTTATCCAGTGACGCTAGGATTGAACTCGCCGATTCCTCCAACCGCTCACTCATCGCATTCAACGACGTGTCCATACCGCCAATTAACGTGCTATTGGCATTCTCATGGGCTTTCAGTCCCTCTTTCCAACTTTGCGTAATCGCCATTTCCAACCCGCTGAGCCGTTGCACAGCGCTCTCACTACGCTGCGCTTCGTCCTCTCGTAAGCTAGTCAGTTCTGCTTTTAATGTCGTCGTGAGACTATCCATTCTTTCGCCATGGTTATCCAACCATGACTGCTCTGAATCCATACGCGCCTGGACTAGCGTTTCTGACGCTGCCAACAACCGTGTCATCTCAGTTAATAATTCACTTGAGTTAGATTGTGCATTGCCGACAATATCATTCGCCGTCGTCACTAACACATCGGTAATTTTTTGCTGTTGCGTCAGCGTATGCTCCCCCGCACTGCGCCAATCTGAATTTAATGACACAGACATCGACTCAAAATTATCTGTCGCGGTCTTTAGTGACGCAACCTGTCGATCCGATACCTGTTGCAACTCTGCTGCAGTATGCTGTTGTGATTGTTCAATTACATCTGCCCAACGGGTTAAACGATCCTTATCACCCAGCGCTTGAACCTCTATAGACTCACTCACACTTGTCTCAAACGAAGCCAATATTGATGTCGCCGATTGCTCTAATCGTGTGCTCATAGATTCTAACGAGTTTGTCATACCACCCAGTAAAGAATCGTTTGCCTGATTATGAGCATCTAGACCCTCTTTCCAAGCTTGAGTCACTTCGTCGGTTGATAGAGAAAAACGCGCCGATATCGCCTCAAGCTGACCTTGAACGGTTGACGTTAATTGTTGGTGTGTTTGTTTAGCACCACTGCGTATTTCTTCGCTAATCTCTGCCATTGCATCTTTAACAATGGGTTTGATGCTATCACCGGCAAGGCGTCCACTTTCAGCAAGGCTTTCTTTTAACGAGTGACCCACTGAGGTGGCTAGGTCCGAATAAACCCCTTTCACTTCATCATGGAATGTAGCTTGATTGGCAATGAGCGTTTCGCCAAGGTTTTCGCTCATTCGCTGAAGCTGATCTGTCATCAGATTGAGTTTTTCGGCAACCTCCGGCAATGCATGAGCTTGCACCTGCATTGCCTTGAAGGTTTCTTGACGATTATGCAGCAAAGAAAACTCACGAAATTCTTTACCTATGTGAGAATCCAACTGGCGCGTCGCCAGCATTCTTTCCCGTCGGCTTAGCGTCGACATTAAGCCTAACATTGCCGACGCAGCAACACCGGCGACAGATGTACCAAAGGCAATACCCAACCCTTGAATCGGTGCCGCTAACCCTTCACGGATCGCTTCGAGCTCAGTGCTACCTTCCAGCGCAACCACCGCACCCTTAAGCGTATCGACCATTCCAGCAAAGGTTCCCAATAACCCTAGCATCACTAACAGGCCAACTAAATAAGGCGTCAATACCGGCGCAGGCAATCCGACTCGCTCACCTTCAATACGTAATCTTGCTGCATTTTGCAAAGACGGATGCAGTTTTACTAGCCATTGCGATAAGCTTTCGACTTTTTCAGGCAGACCAGATAACGCTGCGGACAGGGTTGCCGTCGCCCGCTGAAATTGAATCAGCTCAATAAAACCAATGCTATACACAAGGCCTATCACCAACGTTACACTCAACGCGACAATATCTGATTCAACGATACCGGAACCAACAAACCCCATTCCCATCCAAATAATCGCTGAAGCCCCAAGTAGGAACGCTATTGCGATAAGTAATCTAGTCATTGGTCTTTATCTACCTCTTTGTTAAGTGCTTCGACCAACCCCAATACGGGCTGTAATCGAATATCGATTTCGGCAAGGAGTACACCCTGCATTTCTCGACAGAATTTGTCTAACCATGCTCCAGCAAGCATCCATGACTCAGGGTCTGCTTGCTTAGATTGCTGTAAGTGTTCGTTATACAAATAATCAAACCGTTTCCCTAAAAGACGCGGTATGACTAACAAGAATTTTCGTGTGTGGCCTTCAATTGCCGCATTTAGCGCCACATCTAACGCTGCTAATTTTGCCAACGGGGTTGAATACCCAGACACTGCATCTCTGACATAGGATTGGAGGTTTTGTATCTTAAAGTCGATCTCGCGTTGATGAGCCACATAAAAACGCTTGTAGGACTCATAGGCTGTCGATTTATCGGCAAAACCTTCCGGTTTTACTTTGGGTAATTTGATCAATGTGGGGCCAGCACTGGGTACAAATGTCTTGATCACAGACTGAACCATCGCCCCGCGCACCCGTAAGAACTCGTCTTTGACCTTCTCACTTGACGTGCCCGTGGGTTCATATTTGATTTTTGAGGCTTTCCAATGGGCTTCTGACAGCGCTATTGACTCTGACAGATCAATTAATCGCCCTAAACGTTCGGTAAATTGCTTGTGTGAGACCTCAACGTCGGACACAGCCATATCGGATAATAGGCGTACAAGCCTGGTACCCTTAAACGCGATCTGCGGTGGAGATTGTGTCATGAAATTTGAGCCATTAAGTGCCACGTAATCCCTGTCGCCACTTAATGAATTAAGTAAGGACGGCCTATTAACCCAAACGCCAAATCACCTAGAGTTAGCGCTACCACTGGAATACAGAGGACTGAGCAGCCGATCTAAAGCCTGTCAGATGCTTTACAATCAGCCGATTATTATGGCCATTTCTGTGGAATATACAAGGCACTAACCCCGCACAAACCAAAGAGTAATTTGGTTAGGGGGCAGCGCTATGGAGTCTCTACATTTCACATATTTCAATGATCTCTTTCTCTAGGATACCCGCTTCAACCCATTCTCTCACTGAACCATTGGCGAGCATGGAATCCATGTACTGCTGCTCGAGCTCTCCCACCTTGATACCGTAGCTATTAAACCGCAATACTATCGGTGCAAACATCGCGTCTGCGATAGAAAACGCACCAAACAGATAATCGCCTGTAGCCCCTGATTGCTCCCTGCAAGTACGCCAAATCTCACATATTCTAGCAATATCCGAGGCCAACTCTGGCGAGATATTATCAAACACCATTTTCTGTCGACAATTCATCGGCAGCGTATTTCGTATCGAAAAAAAGCCAGAATGCATTTCGTAGCTGATCGAGCGAGCGAAGGCTCGCGCAGTAGGATCTTTAGGCCAACACCCTTTTTCAGGATAGGACTCTGCAATATGCTCACAAATTGCCATAGAATCCCAAATCGTGATGTCACCTTGCAGTAAAACCGGCACCATACCCGCCGGTGAATACTGCAACAATGCTTCCTTACTGTTATCCATATACAACGGGATGATTGTTTCAGTAAAGGCAATACCTTTCTCACGCAACAACAACCAAGGTCTAAGCGACCAGGATGAATAGTTTTTGTTTCCAATGACCAGTTGATTCATGTGCATTCCTTACACTTTTCAGATCTCAACAATTTTTTAGATCTCAACAATTTACAGCTGAGCAATTTTATGACTCCATGGGTCATCGCGTTCCAACTGCCCTGCTATCCCAAACAGCAAGTCTTCACGACCGATCGCTGCCATCACTTGCACACCTATTGGCAGGCCCTTGCTGGAACTCGCAACCGGTAACGACATAGCAGGTTGACCTGTGAGATTAGCCAGTTGCGTAAACGGCGTCTTTTCTAACGACTGGATAGCAATTTTCTCGATCACTCCAGTCTTGTGTAACAAGGACCCCGCGTGTAACTTTTCAGCCAAACGCAACCCTAGCTCTTCTATACTAGAAGGCATTAAGCTACCAATGACAGAAGGCGGTTCCGCAAGCATCGGCGTGAGATATAGATCAAATTGTTGATGGAACAATCCCATCGTTCGACCAAAACGATTCCACTGATTTTTCTGCTCCACAAAGTCAGTCGCAGACACAGCGCTGCCTAACATACCAAACATGCGGGTCGCTTCTTCCAACCCATCACGTATTTCACGGGCGCCATAACGTTTCTTAAGCGCTTTGATCTGCGCCCCAACATGGCCAAAATACGTGGTCAGGTATGCCTTGGCGATATCGGGACCGTGAATATCTGGCTTTCGCTCTTCTACATGATGCCCCATGGCCTGCAACCGTCTAGCAAGATTTTCAACAGCAGATGCACACTCTGCATCAACCGTATTACCCAGCGGCGATTCTTTACAAAAGGCAATTCTTAGGGGTTTGGGATCCTGATTACTACTCTCTTCAAAGGAGATATCAGGGTTGGGTAAAAAATACGGGTCTCCTGGCTCAGGTCCGCAGGAAACGTCCAACATGACCGCACTATCTCTGACTGAGCGCGATAATATATGCTCTGCAACAGCACCGTCCCAACCATCGGCTCGATCAGGCCCAAGTGACACCCGGCCTCGACTGGGTTTTAGCCCAAAAAGACCACAACATGCCGCTGGGATACGAATAGATCCGCCACCATCCCCCGCTGAGGCAATCGGTGCAATGCCTGCTGCAATTGCCGCTGCTGAGCCGCCACTGCTTCCACCAGTGCTGTGATTAGTATTCCAAGGGTTACGGCTAGGGCCAAACTGTTTTGGCTCTGTCGTGCCCATAAGCCCAAATTCTGGGGTATTAGTTTTGCCGAAGATCACAACGCCCGCTTTCTTGTAGCGGGTAACAAGATAACCGTCTTCTTCAGGCACATTATCCTGAAGTAACTTAGAGCCCTCACTGCAAGGGTAGGACGCTAGGGGGACCCCAAGGTCTTTGAGCAAAAAAGGTACCCCTTGAAAGCGACCTTCAGCACAGGATTCGCTTTGCTTTGCCATCTCCTGGCCAAGCTGGTGGAGAGGGCTAATAATCGCATTCACTTTAGGGTTAACTTGCTGCGCCCGCTGAATTGCTGTTTCCAACAACTCAGAGGGGGTCACCTGCTTGGTTTTTACCAACTCTGCTAAACCCAGGGCATCGTGACGTAAATATTCTTCTATTTTCATAAGCTCTACTATTGCGACAAATGTGATGTTTAGTAGATATCACTTTTTGAAACGGAAATAAAGAACTGTTCATCCAAGGCTATCATCCATTTAATTCACACCCTTTCACAATAACTCCCTCCACCCCTGTTAACGTATCCTGCTTATTGGCCAACTCCGCCATCGCAAACGCCTCAATGGACTTTTCATGGGCATAAACATAGTTGAAGAAGCTCTGCGTACTAGGGTCCGCATTATCCTTAAGCCGCTTAAACTTTACTTGAAAGTCTCGCGTGCCGTCTTTTAAAAGCTTCATAGCCAATCGCCAGGGCAAGAGCCCTAACGCAGCACCCTCAGCTCTACCTTTTAACTGCCACAACAAGGGGTATCGAAAATGTACACCGTGCTGTTCAGCATATTGCTCAAAACACGCGAGCGTCACCTCTTCTAGACGCAGCAATCGATCCCACTTCGCTTTTCTTTCACTATTTTTTGCTACCCTCTTTGCCATGGCAAACAGTGCAATACCATACACTTCAGATTGATAAATACGCTCTAAGTCCTGTTGAAATTGATCATACTGCATGTAACACCTCACTTGGCTCGGTCGGATCTTGATTAATGTGTGATATAGCCAACAAAAACTGACTATTAAATTCCGCTGCCTTTTCCATGAATGGCATATGACCCGTATCTTCAAAGATGATTGTCTCGGCATTAGGAATAGCATCAGCCAACACCAATGACTGTTGAGCATGAATCACTGGGTCATGGGTCCCCACAAACAACCATACAGGCAATTGGATATTGGATAATTTGTGTCGAATATCAAAAGTTGAAATACGATTAAACAATGGAAACAGATGGCTTAATGTCTGCGCTTGAATATTTTCTTGTATATCACTCAACATCTTTTGAGTACGTGGGGAGTTCTTATACGCCACACGATCATGGGCAAGAAGACTTGAAAGCGTTTCTTGTAAACCACGCAAGCTTCTACCCAACGCAAGGTTGGCGACAAATAACGGCTTCGCCCACCTTCCCCAGCTTGCAATTTTTACTAGCATACCCTCTATACCACCCCAGTCCCCATTGTAAAAACCCGCAATGCTAACAATGCCTTTAAGTTTTTCTGGCTGCCTAGCACCAAGATTCAACGCCGCAAAGCCACCCGTAGAATGACCAACGAGAATATAATCTTTATCCCCGATAAGTTTTTCTATAGCGGCCTCATACACATCCGCCATCCAATCTTCATCTATATCCGTCGGTGAAAAGCCTTGGGGTAGCGTCGATGGATAATGGCCTGGCAAACTAACCGAGTACCAGGGGTGGCTATCAAGTATTTCGTTTGGAATCACACTCTTCCAAAAATTCACCGATGCCAATACTCCATGAATGAAAATCAGTGGCATATTGTTTACGTGTGTATTCACCGCCACCACCGCTAGTTGTTGCTCTTTTACATCAATCAGCAATTCTTCTATTTCCATTTTTCACTCCAGCGCTTACTATTAAATATATGAGTAATACTCACATTATTAGTATACTGAATGGCGGAGTCTTTCCTACTCGCATTACCCCCACAACACTCCCGCACCATCAAAAGGACGCTGCAATTGCCTAATAACAAGCGAAAAAAGCCAAAACAAGCACGTTCGATCGTCACCGTAGACGCCATCCTTGAAGCGGCTGCTCACATTTTACGAAACGAAGGTATCGAGGGGCTTAATACTAATAAGGTCGCTGCCATCGCGGGTGTCAGCATAGGCTCGCTGTACCAATACTTTCCAAACAAGGGAAGTCTTATAGCTGCGCTCATTGAATTACACGTTGAAGAAGAACTAACAGAATTGGGGGCGGTTATCGAACAGCACAACTTTCTATTAACCCCAGAGCTAATAGAAAGTGTTATCAGTCAGTTTATCGACATCCACCTAAGGGATCTTCAGTACACCCGATTATTGCATGAGCAAGTGACCTATGCAGAAAGTCGACAATGCCTACGAGACGCCACACAAACCTTAGAAGTACTTTTAGCTAATATGATGGTAGTGATTAAGAACGGTACGTGGGGTTTAGATAAAGCAACGCGCAAAGCATTTATTGTTGTTAACGCTATCGATAGTATTGTGCAGCGGTCTATAGGGGATGATCGTGAGGTGATAAATAGGGAGTCGCTAATCGAAGAATTGACTGCATTAACACTTGGTTGTCTTGAGCTTTGAGGGATATACATCAAGGGGACCTCGCATTAGACAAGCCCCCCCTATATATGAAATGTTAATCGCTCGTTAGCGGAATCCAACGTGCAGTTGCCACCTCCCAACCCGCGAAAGTAGAGCATGAAGTGCCAGTTCCTACATTATCAAAATAAATACTCAGTGACTTGTTCAATGAATACGCGGTTAACAATGTACTGTAAGCGGCTTTACATTGCTCTGCAGATACAGGATTACTGCTCCCCAGTGTTTTATTTAGGTCACAAATTTGAACGACTGTGTTCATGCCGGACAACTTAAGCATTACCTTGTCCGTCGTATGCAGGCCCAAAATTGAGATTGTTCCGGAACAAATAATACCATCCGTCGCTTGGGACACATTCGCGGCGACAGAGAAAAACAGGGATATAACCATCGCTATGAATTTTGATTTATTCATTTAAACTACTGCCTTCTATTTATGGGTTGATCACAACACTACTAACATAACAACTTGTACTAGCGCCATTATATGAAAACGTAATCGTTTTTGACGTGGTAAAAGCCAGCAATACTATTGACAATGCCGTTTTGATGCCATCAGAGGTTTGTCCGTTCTGTCCATTTCGCAAATAAAATAAGCGACCGTTATCAGGGCAATTAGAGTCAGTACCCGTGGGCGCATATATGATAAAACCACCGTCCGCTAGCCCTTGGACCTTTTCTACCGTAATTTGAGATTGCCAATCCGTAGTCGCATTCGCGAAACTCCCGGTCATTAGAAAAAAAACAATAGAAACAACTAGGTTTCGCACAATTAACATATCCATCTATCCTTAGGAGGTAATCCACATGTATTGATCGTTGGGTCATGGCTAACTAGATGCTAGCCACTCTTTAAAAGCGATTATCTTTTTGAACGCCGCCATCTTAACACAGCTAGAACTGACTAATTAAGCCCACTGGTAACTTGTATACTAGTAATACGACAGCTTTCGCCATCATTATTCGTATATACAGTAGCGGTATGACCCGAAAGAGACAAAGCCAGGGCAGTGGCATACACCCTTTGCTGCTCTTCTGCAGTACCCTGGAAATACAACCAACCGTAATTTCCACCATTACAATCATCAGGAGACACATCCCCTGTTATTCTTATAGCAGGGTCGGTTGCTGATGCTAAAAGAGATGTTATTTTCCCACTAACAAAATACGCCCCTGCTGAAGCAGAGGTAGAAGCAAGAAGTACACTTATTAATAAAGCCATTTTTACGAATTTCATTTTATTTCCTTGATGAATATACGGCTAGATACGAGCCGTTCCTCGAATAGTAATTATCTAAAGTGGATTATGTATTAACGTGGAGTTGAAAAACTGAAACAACCCGGCATAGAGATTATTCAAATCCAACATTCTTAGTTATTTATAGTGGTTTAATCGACCTGATGATTTCATCACCCTCGCCAGTACACTCACCCGTACCGGTTACAAGTAGTTCTTGTTTAGCGACCCAAGCAGATAACAAGATCGAAAACTTTGCATCAAAGAATGGGCTATCTGGTGTGTTGGGCAACCGAAGATAGTTTCTTTTTACACAATCTGGCTTATTGGAAATTTGTGATTCCACTGGGATTAAGTATAGGGCGTCAGTATAGAAGTACGGTTGAAGCTTACCGATGTACGTACCCACCGCATAGGATGGGAAAGGTATAAGGAGCATAGCTGCAAGAATAAGGTTTTTAATTTTCATATATTCTCCAATTGAATTAGTAATATTTTTTGTATTACTAAAAATTAATTTACTAAAGTTTAGCTAACGTAAGTGGTCAGTTCCTCATCAGGGAAGCTATCTGTTGATATATTCGCTCTTTCAGGTCAGATACTCACATTGTGCGATTATGCCCACCTCCCTCTTCAACAATGAAGAAGGAGGTGGGCATAACCATTTTTCAAGGCTTACTATTTATCAGTCCAAACAGGCCAATAGAGAGTGAGCGCCTCATTTGGTAAAGTAATAGCCTTCTGACTTATACCTAATTTAAATCAAGAGTTAAGTAGAAAGTAAAAATACTGATTGGAATATGCGTAAAAACCCCAACCCCAACAGCTACATAACTCATCCTATCACCTTTGATCAACTGAAGTTCTTTTGCTCCCATTCCAAACGTAGACTTACCGCCACATACTAACACCACCATTCTAGACACCGTATCCCAAGTGTACAAAAACGGGACAATAAACACAGGGTTGGATGTCAGCATTCCAAAAGTCCAAAACAAATATTCCAAGGCTACAAGGGCAATCAGAACCGAAGAATAAGCTATTATTTTGATACTTCTCACTCCGCATCCCTGGTCGACGATATTGTGCTTGAAACAGCAGCGCCAATTACAGGTGTAGTCACCCTACCAGCAATCTCTCCAACCAAGTTAGCTTGTAAACCAAATTTATCCCCTGTGGTATAGTTGATCACTCCAGCACAATACCAGGACAGCGCATTGAAAACTTCTCCCGGCAACCCTCGCAACCCGCTAAGATATGTAGATGCTGTGCCAATGGCTTCAACAACTATATTCGCTTTAGCTGTGTTTTGCTTCCAACCTTCAGCATCATACCTTAATTCCATGGCCTTTTTCTCGTTAGCCGCCTTATCGACCATTAATCTAGCTTTTCTCTTACTCTTAACTGCATCTGCCCCATTTTTAGACTTTATAGCAGATATCTTCCTAGCCCAACGAAAGTCTTGCAATGCGTCTTTCACCCTATGAGCCAAGTCATTAAAAATATGAGCCATTGCAGCGGTGCGGGCACCATTTGCAAACTTCCCACCGGTTATTCTAGATACTGTCCCGCCAACAAATCCAGCAACAACAGTGCTAGAGACTGGATCTAATCCGTGAGTCCAGCCGTTCACATCAATGGTACTCGATACTGCACCAGCCGCAGCTCCAGACCAAAAGCTTCCACCTTGAGCCGCCGACATTGCACCACTAAAAGCCGCATGAGCAGCAACATTGGCAATCCCATTCTTAAAAGTATCTCCAATATAACCATTGACCTGAGCACTAATAAACGCCGTCGCCCCTGCTATCACCCCGGCCCGGAAAGCCATTTGCCAGTCCCCCGTTACACCGTAGGTCTGCAGGGCAGTAACAGCTCCCACTATTAAGGCACAACCAACTGCGACAGTAATCACACAACCCACAATCTGAACAACCGTCGCTAACGCTGGATTCTTCGCTAACAACTTAGCCGTTGCCACTGTCATTCTTTGAGAAAAGCGCACTTGGGCCTCAAGGCCGCTATAACGATAATAGGCTTTCGCTATCCTCTTAAATGCCTTACCAATAGATTTTTTGATCTTCTTAAACCAACTAAATCCACTGGGGTCAGTATAACTTACCGGGTTATTTGCCACGTAGCTATAGCGGTTATAGCTTTGTGAATTTGTTGGTGCTTGTACAATCGGATCTGCACTTAAAAAACGGCCTAATTCTGGGTCGTACACACGTCCATTCATGTGAATTAACCCGACGGAATCAAGCATCTCGTGACCAGTAAAACCCCGGTTCGTAATAAGCTGGTCAGTTAAACCAACAATTATATTGTCATCGATAGCTTGCCAATTAATTGCATTCCGGCGCTTACCCCATGGATCATAGGCCAAGCGTTGCACATCTATGCCACCATTATCTAGTTCTTGCGCTACCGTCGCAGTCGTTGAACCTAAGTGATCTTTCAGCAAGAAATTGGTCTTTGCATCCGCAACTTGACGATCCTTGATCGACACCACGGCAATGCCAGCAATATAGTGCTTCTCTTCTAGACTACCGTCGTGCTTTTCGATCTTCTCGTAGGCTTTACCTAGATAGGTTGTCCGTGTGGTCTTACCGTTAGCAACATCGATACGTTGAATACGCTTTCGATCTGGACCATAGACCAGCTGCACATTGTTATCGCCTTTTTCAATGCGCGTGGGTTTATTAAAGGCACTCCACTCAACGGACCTACCGCCTCCACTCAATAAATTCCCCACAACGTCATAACAATAGGCAGATGCTTTTGCGCCAATGACCGATGTCAATGCGTGAGAGCTCGGTTGGTAATCCACACCATTCACCGAGCAACTTTGACCATAGAGATAATCGCCAATATCATGCTTTTTCTTAATATTGCCATTACCCATATAGCTCATATCGGTAGTGTTATTCATTGCCGAATTATTGGCATCAATAAATTCGACATTGGTAAGCCTATTGGCAATATCAAATGTATAGTTTTCCGTAAGGTCGATCCCTTCTGCTCTAATCTTTCGATGAGCTAAATTACCAACCCCATCAAATAGGAATTCGTCATCTTGGAGACCACCAATGCTCCCCATAAAATGGGTTGAACGAATATTCGTTACGGTACCGTTATAGGCGTTATAAGACTTATTGGTGGAGATAACTCCTGCACCCAAACTTTCTTCTGTAATCCGTCCAAAGGAATCTGCTGTTAACGCCTTCCAATAATGAACTCCTTCACCGTCTTCAATTGCAGTTAGATAACCATTCTCGTTATATTGGTTAATCACTTGCAAGCGATTGTCATTATCTGCACTGGGGTAAAACGTTTCTTTTACTCGGCCTAACTCATCAAACACACTGGTTGTAATAAAGGTGCTGCCATCAATGGTTACTAGTGCGTTAGTTACCCGCCCCATATCATCGTAGCTATAAGTCTCTTGATATCCGTTTTCGCCTTTAACTTGATAAAGTTTACCTGTCCATACTCCACCACCAATTTTTGGTGCCGTATCATAGACCCACTCAGCCGAGGCGGATATTCCATTCACACAGTTGGCTACCGCGTTTTCATCCGTGCCTGCGTAGTTGTCATAGCGGCGAATGAGTCGGCCCACACTGTCGTATTGATGACAAATCTTTACGCCATTGCCATCCTCCTGAAGAACCAATTCACCGCGCTTGCTGTAAATATAGCGCCAATGTCCCTTGGAAGGGTCATCCATTGACACTTTACGCCCCATCTCATCATAGCTCATGGCAATGACATAATCTTCGCTGTCTAAATCAGAGTAATGAACCCGTGTTTCGACTTCATTACCGTAGGCGTCATATATCGAGCGCACGACATTGTTCAAATAGTCTTGGGTTTGAATCACTCGACCAAAGGGATCGTAATACAACTTTTTCATTTGTGTTGTACTACCAGTGCCATCAGCTTTTTGATAGCGATTCAATAACGTCTGGTTTAATCCATCGTATAATACTTCTTGTTCAACACCACCAATTGAAGCTGTTCCACCTGGCTTGATAGTTTTAACAAGTCGACCACTACTATCAAATTCAGAAACTTCTGACAGCGTTCCTAACTGTGTAAAAGAAGGCAAATCTACTCTATATTCTTGCCCGTACTTATTAAAATAGCGATCCTGGTAGATCGTTTGTCCACCCAAACCAACACTTCGAGTTTGCACAGTACGCCCATACCTATCCATAAAAGCATAGACTGGAGCTTTGCCACTGCTCTCAGAGCGTATGTAGTAGATTGCTCTTTCATAAGAAGCCGCAGCCACTGGACATGAGACACCTCCTTCACCACAACCAATCACGTCCGTCTTGGCCCATGTTCCATCAGGATTAGTCCGTAATACCTCACGCCCCCATCCATCATATTCCCAAACAACTGTAAGCCCATTCGGCCCGGTAACCGTTTGCTTGGAACCCAAGACTGGGTGGAAGGTGGTATAAGTGGTATTTCCTAGCGTATCAACGTCGGCAACTGAAAAGCGCCCCTTTGGGTCGGAGAATGTAGCGGTACTCCTTGGGTTCGCTTTTACGCCACCAACAAACTCATAGTCAGTTACCCTGTTTGGTACTCCAAAATTAGGGTAGCTCCTTCCGTCATTGTCGCTGGCAAATTCATACTCTTTTATGGTGTCTATGGTTTCCACACCAGCATCATCCACAAGGACGATAGATTCCGTCTTAACGGCCCCAGTATCAGAAAAGTAGGTCCAACGCGACTTTCGAGTGATGGGCTCCATAGTATTGGTGTATTCGCCGGCACCATTAATATCATCGATAAAGGTAATACCCGATTTTGTTACCGTAGTTTCACTTAACTTACCCAGAAACCATCGAGAGGCATCATTGTACACATATTCATTAATCGCCTCTGTAACAAGGTATGAGCTCTGAACGTATACGCCATCAACAAGAACTATGCTAGAGATCGACACTGGCTGAGTTGCAGAGCCCGAGAGGATACCATTTGATACAATATCTCTTGATGACAATACGTCGCCATAAGACCCCATGGTTATTTCTTTAGATGTTGACGTTAAGAGAACTCCCGTTACAGGGTCGTACTGCTTGGATATATTCGTCTTGGTAAAAGACAAATAACGTAGACCTTCTACAGCTCCATATTTTTCACCATTAAAAATTGAGGGTACATTGTCTACAACCGCGTCATTCGTATCGTAAAAAAGCACGTCGTAGTAATTCATGCTTTCCGAAACGGTTACACCGCCAATCTTACTGACGGTTTTTGAAGGCATACCCGCCGTGTGATACCGATAGTCCGTAGAATATTCAGTAATATTTTCTTCAAAAATGCCCGAATCTAACTCTTTGGATATTTTAACCGATTCGAAACCCAGTGACCCACCGCCTGCAAGATGTGAAATCCGGCCGGTATAAAAGTAACTAGACGTCACTTTAGTCCCTGCCATTGTGCCATCAGAACTTGACACCGATTTTACAAGTGTATCGTTTCCTACCGACCTTCTTCGTGGGTAAGTCACGTCTAAAAGTGAACTACCTTTATCGTAGACTTCAGCATCATTAAGATCCGAGTATTCAACAGAAGTTTCCAATCCAAAACCGTTGGTGATTTTCGCTAAATACCCCGCCCTAGGTGAAACATCCACATTGTATATCTTAATGCCATTGCTGGTTCTATGAACAACTTCGGTAACACCGTCTCCGTTTGTATCAACGAAACGAATGGTATTGTACACATCCCTCTTGCTGCATTCGGTTAGACAGAAAGTCCCCGTACTGGCAATACCCATTTCAATACTGATTCCAGAATCCGAAGCTTTAGCAAGATAGATGATGCTACCCTGATGATTCTGAGTCAAGACGAACGCATCTGGCTTCCCGTCAGCGTTAAAATCATTAAATTGAGTAACAGGAGCACCATCACCATTACTGCTGGCCAAAGCAGAATTAAAAGGGTTCTCTAGGGTCATTACTCTTCCATTGGAAAAATACATTCCAGGATTTGATACGCAATGTACTTTTCCATAACGAGTAGTCCAACAAACGTCTTTTAGGCCATCTGCATTCACATCCATAAACTGGAAGTTATAATCATCCTCCCCTTCACACTCAAAGGTGCTGTTTCCATTGTTACAATAGGTGAACCAGAATTTACTATCGGAAAAGCTATTCCCTTTGGATATCAAATAGGTCAATCCATAAGTATCTGACCTAAAAAACAAGTCATCCATACCATCGCCATTAAGATCGACATAATTGATAGTCTTGTGGTTATCCGTACTATTACATTTTAGAGCACTTGAGTCGCCATCCTTACATATGCCTGTAATGATAGGATTAACCATATCCCAACCTGAGAACGAATCCCCCACATCGGAATTATTCAAATAACACACGACGCCATTTGTGTCGTTCCTATAACATAGGTCAGGCAGAGCATCCCCATTAATATCTGGAAACCTAACACTGTACTTATTGTCATCTTCGTTGGTATCACTGGCCAAAACATCTCGATTCGCCGCAATATTCGTTTGCAAATCTGTACTTTCCGGCCCTAAGAAGCCCTGCTGTGTTAAACCAAACTTCCCTTCCGATGGACTGGCATAAGAAACACCAACTCCATTATCACCGCGCCAAACCAAATCATCGAAACCATCGCCATTTACATCAAGAAAAGCGATCGTCTTGTAATTATCCTTGCTATCACATTGCACACCGAACCCCATCACAGGGGAGCCGTCCTTACATATAGCAGTTACCCAAACCTCACCATCAAACCCAGAGGGTGTTCCGAGCACACACTTTACACCGTCCTTAGTGCGGCCACACAAATCTCGATAACCGTCACCATTTACATCGGGGTATTGAATGACCTCATAATCAAAGTCATTGTCAATTTCAGAGTCACCAAAGTGGCCTACTAGCTGGTTCGCATCGGTAATTTCATAGGTCGAATTATCTGGTGTCCAATCAACAACAGTCGGATTAGAACATTCGCCACTACCATTACACTCGTAGATTTCTTTAAGCATCGACGCGTCGTCAACATCCGTCCTGTAGCCCAAAACATACCTTCTGTATACCTCACCTTCAACCAAGCTTGTGACTTTACTTAGTCTTTCTTTCAAAAAGTACTTTTGACCGCTATTCGGATCATTCGTGAGGATATAGTCATCCGACGGGCGTATTTCATAGTCAAATACTACAGCGTTATAGGGTGCCAAATTTGCCGCGTCATTACCGGTATAGTCAATTCGTTGAATTAATGTAGTGCCCTGCTGAGCATAACTTGCATCATATTCATACGACATATAATTACCGGCCGCATCTTCAATTCTGTTGACAGACCAGGTTGTTGTTCTGTTCCCTAGTACTGCCTTTGACGTACTGGTGTTTCCGTATTGGAATACATCACCAGACTTATGCTTAACTTCAAACCAAGCACTACTAGAGTCACTATGCTGTTTAATTTGTACAAAAGATTCCTGCTCCGTGCGATATTCAGCACCATCCTTCCAGTATTCTCCACTCACTAACACTAGTTTTTGACCATCCAAACATAGGTTTTGCTCAGCATCAAAATCGAATGGCGCCCCATTAGGATCCTCATCCCACCAAGTCCCATACCACTCTATAGATCGCTTACCATCATGAAGATAGTTCTTGGCACAACGAGTAATCATTGTTAGGCCATTCAAGCTCCAACCCAATCCAACCGTGCCATTCCCAACATTGCTGTTATAAGATAACGAAAATTTTGGAGTCACGCCGGCAGTACCAGTTGGCGCACTTAAACTAATAGAATAATTGGCCGCACCGGATTCAACAGAAAAGCTCCCTGCTACTGCTCCGGCCACGATAGTAGCTCCTTCAAGGTTCGCGCTACTGTTTGTTGTACCCGGCTCAGCTACGTCTCCATTGCTGCCAGTAGAGAACTTGCCATCTACATCCGCACTCACAACCTGATCCGCACTACCAGGCTGCTTTATAACAAGATCAAATCGTCCGTCGCCGTTAAGATCTTTTAAATCAAAGGACAAGCCTGGTTTAACGATTAGGGTATTGGTCAACGCGTCATAATAGTTAACGACTATGCCATCAATTTCAGAATACTGCGCAAGAATGTAAGGGTTTCCGCCATGCTCTCCTTCTAGGCCCGTAATAAATACGCCTAATGCTGGAATGAATATTTCAGAAACACCATCGCCCGTCACATCCCCGACCAAATATTTCGTTTGGACAAGATCACTAAAAATTGGGAGCGTTGTTCTTGGCTCGAGTTGCTGACCTTCTAACGCAGACACAACACCTAGAGCAGTTTGATAACTAGGGGTATCACTACCTAGCGCTATGGGAATAACAATGTCATTAGCAATTAAGATAAATTCATCACGCGCCTGGAGATAAAGATAGCCACCGTCATCAGCGTTGGCTTGAAACACGTAATAACTTTCTTCATCAATGGCACGAGCGGTAGCCAATGTGCTCACCGTTAATAGCGCCAAAAATGCAATTAACACTGCCGTGAGTTTATTCGATATTGAGCGAGCGGTACTCATCAAACTATTCCCCTAATTAATTCACGCGCGCGACGCCTCACCACTAAACCAAAGTAATGGTCACTGACAAATAAAGGGGGTTTTAGACGGCCCACCGATCCCTGTGAGTAATAACTTCATGCACGACAACAACGAAACAAAACTGTTCCAAATTTCGGCGTGAATATTAACAAAAATTAATCAGCGAGATCTATAGCCAAAGAGGACAATTTACTAAATACATACAAACTGAGTAAGGCCAGTTTCAGAATCTCACCTTACTCAGTTTCACTCAATCTATCGACCGGCCAAAGTAAAAACTTATCTAAAACGCCCACCGCCCCTGCAAATAATAATTCCTTCCCTTACCCAGCACACGCTCGCCGACTTCCAAGTCATCATTCTCTGCGCGGTTATAACCAGCAAGGTGACTGGCGTAAGGTTTGTCAAGAAGGTTCTCTATTCCCGCAGTCACGGTAATCGCTTCATCAATCAACCAGTAGGCAGAAGCATTAACTAACCCATAACCTTCAGTCTCTTCTTCACCATTGGTTTCCGCAACACGGGTCTGCTTATCGAATAAGTGATTTTCTATACTCATCCCCCAGCGCTCAGCATCATAATCTAGCGCGTACAATCCGTTGGTGGGTGCTACACGATAAATATCATCGCTAACATCTTTACGCTCCCCTCGCACATAATTCACGACGCCGCGAAATGTCCAAGCGTCATTCATGGCGTAAGACCAATTCATATCTGCTCCGTAAAATCTCGCATCTACGTTGGCAAACTGTAGGTCTGCGGGAACACCAGCAATAGCCACACCTTGGATATAATCATCAACATGGCGATAGAAAATTCTTGGGCTTAGTGTTAGCTCACCGATTGTCATATCTGAACCGAGATTAATCTCATGGGACACCTCAGGGCTTAGCTCAATGTCACCCGCATAGGTATTACCATCCGCTAACCCACCAGTGGATTCCAATGGTGCCCACAAATAACGCTCTTGATAACTTGGCGCACGGCTTTTACGCGCGAGGCCAACATAAACAGAAGTGTCGCTTGATGCTTCATGGGTTAATGTGGCGACCCAATCCACTAAAGTATCTTGCTGACTTCTATCGGCGGTATTAAATGCGGAACTAAGCATCGATAACATCGTTGCCATATCCCCCATTACCCCAGCAAACTCGACCTCATCTGCATCCATATTGACTTGGTTTACGCGCAACCCGGTATCTAAGCTTAACGAATCCGTTAGACCAAATTCCATTTCAGCGAAAATGCCGTAAACATCTCGCGTCACGTTATTAAAGTTCTTTACTAAGAATGTTGCATTATTGGGATTCGTTACATCGGTATCATGTGTCGCGGTATTAGCATCTACACCGACAATATAACCCCAGCTTCCAGTACCTTGATAGGTGATCTTCCCCCCAAGGGATTCACTGGTCGCTAGTGCTGTCCGATAATTCATCGCCATTGCGGGTACTTCACGCAAGTGATGGTTTGTCATTTCATGCTCTACATCATTACCGTAGATTTTGGCGCTAAAGATTCCAGACAGCCCTGTAAAGGTGTAAGCCGCTCGATACACGTCGGTATCGACATAGCGAAGATCCATCGGCAATGAAGGGGTACCTGCATCACCTGTTTCGTTTCGTCCACCGCCGATAGAAAAATCGTTAGCACCGTTTCGAAAACCGTAGTCTACGTCATACCGTTCACGCTCGTATTCTGATGGTGTGACTTCACCATCTTTTTCACCAAACTCGTAATCACCGCCGTTTTCGGTAAGGGCCTTAGCACTTAACCAATGGCTGTTGTTATTTAGCAATAGGAATGCGTTGGTGGCAAAGGTACCGCCATTACTTTCAGCACCCACCCCAAGCTCTCCAGATATACCCAGTTCTGCAGAGTCAGAAAAATCACCACGCTTAGTGTCTACAATCACACTACCACCAATAGTTTCCTGGCCGCTGCTAACGGGGGCTATGCCACGATAGATACGAATACTCTGCACCTGCGATGAGGGCGCATAGTGCAATGGGGCATCCATCCAATTAGGACCACCGGCGGTGTAAGTTACGCCGTCAACGATAGTGTTGATTCGCTGACCATACATGCCGCGGTATTGCGCAAAGCCTGTTAGTGGGCCGTTTTTAACCACTGCGGCGCCTGCAATACCCTTGAGCAAAGCGGTTGAATCTGGATTTACAGTATTTTGATTTTCCAGCGTCGTCGAAAAGGATGTTTTCTCACCTTCTACGATAATGACAGGTAATGAATTGGCGTGTGCATGTGTCGACAGCGTGCTTGCAACTGATAATGCAATAAGAGACATTCCCCAGTACTTCATAAACAACCCCAGTTAAGTCCTAATTTTTGATCTTCAAATTTTGAACGATCATATCAAGATCAACCACTTAGCGGATGTGACAAATTGTCGCACCCATTATTCTTCTTGTCGCACTCTGGGCTCGCTGGCGCATTCACTTTTATACAGGCATAAAAAAACCCGGCAAAAGCCGGGTTTTTTTAAGGGATTGTTAATCCGATATTTAAAGCGCTTTTTCCAATTCAGGAACGGCTTCAAATAGATCAGCAACAAGTCCGTAATCAGCAACCTGGAAAATAGGCGCTTCTTCGTCTTTGTTGATAGCAACAATCACTTTACTGTCTTTCATACCTGCCAAGTGCTGGATAGCACCGGAGATACCAACAGCGATATATAGGTCAGGAGCAACAATTTTACCTGTTTGACCAACCTGCATATCGTTAGGAACAAATCCAGCATCTACTGCGGCACGTGATGCACCAACACCAGCGCCTAGCTTGTCAGCAACCGCTTCAAGTAGCTTGAAGTTTTCGCCATTCTGCATACCACGACCACCAGAGATGATGATGCTAGCAGCAGTAAGCTCAGGACGATCTGACTTAGCGATTTCTTCGCCAACGAAGCTAGATACACCAGCGTCTTTAGCAATGTCAGTCGCTTCAACAGTCGCAGAACCACCTTCAGTAGCTGCTGCGTCGAACGCAGTACCACGAACGGTTAGCACTTTGATTGCATCTGAACTTTGTACAGTTGCAATTGCGTTACCTGCATAGATAGGACGCAAGAAAGTATCTGCACTTTCAACACCAGAGATATCAGAAATCATCTGAACATCAAGCAGTGCCGCTACGCGAGGTAGGAAGTTCTTACCAGTAGTAGTAGAAGGTGCAAGGATATAACCGTAGTCTTTTCCAAGCTCTGCTACTAACTCAGCAATATTTTCTGCTAACTGGTTTGCGTACGCTGCGTTGTCTGCAACGATAACTTTAGCAACACCAGCAACTTTTGCAGCTTCTTCTGCAGCAGCGCTACAGTTAGAACCAGCAACAAGTACTGTGATATCACCACCGATAGCCTGTGCTGCAGTAACAACGTTTAACGTTGCTGCTTTAAGGCTTGCATTGTCGTGTTCTGCATAAACTAAAACGCTCATTTATAGTACCTTCGCTTCGTTTTTCAGTTTATCTACAAGCTCCGCTACACTCTCAACCTTGATACCTGCAGAACGCTCTGCTGGAGGGCTTACTTTAAGAGTCTTAACACGAGGAGCAACGTCAACACCGTAATCAGCAGGTGCTTTAGCCGCTAGAGGCTTCTTCTTCGCCTTCATGATGTTTGGAAGAGACGCATAACGAGGCTCATTCAAACGAAGGTCAGTGGTAACCACTGCAGGAAGAGTAAGCTCAACAGTTTGCAAACCGCCGTCGATTTCACGAGTCACTTTCACTTTGCCGTCTTCTACATTTACTTCAGAAGCAAAAGTACCCTGACCCATGCCAGCCAATGCTGCAAGCATCTGACCAGTTTGGTTGTTATCAGCATCGATTGATTGCTTACCAAGAAGTACAAGACCAGGCTGCTCTTCATCTACGATAGCTTTAAGGATTTTAGCAACCGCTAGAGGTTGAACTTCTTCCTCAGATTCAACCAAAATCGCACGATCAGCACCGAGTGCTAAAGCGGTACGTAGTTGCTCTTGGGCAGTTTTAGGACCGATAGCTACAGCAACGATCTCAGTAGCAACACCTTTCTCTTTTAAGCGAACGGCTTCTTCAACACCAATCTCGCAGAAAGGGTTCATAGCCATCTTTACATTGTTTAGATCAACGCCGCTGTTATCTGCTGCAACACGTACTTTTACGTTAGCATCAACAACTCGTTTGATAGCAACAAGAACCTTCATAAAATCCTCGGCTTACTTGTAAGGTAAATTTTAGTGCACGGAGCAGCGACATAATATAGTCATATAAAGCTGCGAAATTACCCTGCACCCTTCAAACTTTCACGTACAAATGGAGAACAAAGCTCCCTTTTTTGAACGGTGGCTATCTTGCCGTGTTATGTCAGCAAGGTCAATAGCTAAAAAAGACGCTCCATTGCGGCGCTAACGTCAGTTTTCACCTCTTGTATTACAATGCCCAGTACGGTAAGACAAATACCATATACCTCATACACTTACCGAACCCTACCAGAAACACAAACAGTGCAAAGTTGACCCGAAGCGCACCTGCCACAAACGTTAATGGGTCTCCCACAATCGGAAGCCAGGCTAATAGTAGTACCCAGACCCCTTTTCGTCTAAATTCTTGTTGTGCCTTCTCTAGCGCTTCAGAGCTTATGGGAAACCAACCACGATCCTGAAACCGCAGTAAATACCTTCCGATGCCCCAGTTCACTATCGCACCCACTGTATTACCCAACGTTGCTACGGCCAACAGTAGCCAGGGTAGCCCCCCTGACTCCAACAATAAGAGAAGTGTGGCCTCTGAACCGATCGGTATTAACGTCGCTGCAACAAAGGAATGCAGCCCTAACAAAAAGTATTCCATATATCCCTAAGCTAAATCGTGTCGCTATTTTTCTGTAAAATCTGCGAAATCCGTCAATTTTATGAATTTAATTGATGCACTAATATCTCAATAAGTTATTATAAACATTCGTTTCAGAACTGTTTCCTTGGTTGACCTATTTTACTTCGGAATGCTTATAGTACATAGGCTGCAGGGATAACAGTTGGAACGAACCCGATAAAAATAAGCGTCGAGAGTGAATGCTTTCGAAAACAAACGAAACTAACCAGTCACAAAGGGATTAGTTTTCGCTAAAAATACAGGGTATCTCGGCACGACATATCAACAACAATATGACAGATTGTCAATTTACGTATCATTAGGAGGCTTCACTCAATGAAGAAATTTGCATCACTTATTATTGCGGCATTATTTAGCACTCAGGTAGCAGCGACCGAAATTGGTGGCATCGATATGCCTGATACGCTAACTACCAGCGGTTCATCATTAAACCTTAATGGTGCTGGTGTTCGTGAGAAATTCTTTATGGATCTTTATGTTGGCGGGCTTTACCTGCAAAACAAAGATCAAGATGCAAAAAAGATCATTAATGCTGATGAGCCTATGGCCCTTCGCCTCCATATCGTCTCTGGTTTGATCACCAGTGAGAAGATGACCGAAGCCACTAAAGAAGGGTTTGACAATGCGCTTGGCGGCAAGAAAGACCCCGCCATGCAAGCTAAGATCGATACACTGTTGGCGACCTTTAAAGATGAGATCAAAGAAGGCGACGTTTTTGAAATGGTTTACGTACCACAAGAAGGTATCAAGGTTTTTAAGAATACAGCCCTCGCAAAAACAATCGAAGGTGTAGACTTTAAGAAAGCACTATTTGGCATCTGGTTAAGCGAAAACCCTGCACAGAAAAGCCTTAAGCTAGAGATGCTTGGCACTGAAGGTTAATTTGCTTATTGCCTAGTTCAGCAGGCTAAGACGCCTGCTGCTCTTTACTCGCTAAAAACTGAATCCCTTCTTCCAAAGCAATGGAAACCGCCAAAGAACGGTTGTTACATTCTAGCTTTCGATAAATCGCTCGCAGATGCGTTTTTACAGTCCCCGGTGATATATCCAATGCTCTTGCAATCGCTTTGTCCTGCGCGCCCTCTACCAACAAGCCCAAAATCGTCATCTGGCGTTTTGATAGGGTTTTCAATCGACTCGAATCCAATGCCACATCGCTAGTAGGCCATAGCGTTAGCGCAGCAGTGTTGAGTCTTTCCAATAATTTTAATGCATCAAAATCTTGATACATACGCACCTTCACTCTTGCGAGAATAGGGACAATACCCTGCCCCGCCTCCAAAAAAGGCCCGAGTATCACTTCGTCACCTGCACATTTTAATGACTCCATCAGTAGAAGTTCACTCTGCACCGGGTCTGCACTTTCCAATAGCAAAGCCTGTGCTATTTTGACTTTCATTAAGTGCAATACTCGCTTATTGGCAATCGCATGACACGCCATTCTATCCAACAAACGCTTAGCCTGATCCGCACTCTTCTTGGCAATTAGCCATTCAACGTAGATGAATTGCTCGCATTCATGGGCAAATTCATCGGTTTCAAATAGTAGCTCCGCACGCGGCAAGAACCATTCATCAGCATCTACTAGCTTGCCCCAACGAATTTCGTATTGCGCACGCATCGCTTCCACTGGCGCCCAACCAAATGACCATGACACTCCCAACAAACGCTTAAATAACTCAGCCTCCATCAATGCATTATTCGCTAAATTTTGATCATTTAGTGCCACTGCCAATCTGAAGCTACGAATATTTGACACTAAGTGAGGCAATCCGACTGGCGCCACTTTGCAAAACTTCTGAGTATCGTCCACACCTTGCTTCGCAAGTTCGAAATCACCCATCTCTCGATAAAGATCGTTGGCAAGATCACTTAATAAGCCGGCTTGTGGTAAATCAGTAAACCCCGTTTTGCAAAACCATTCTTTACATTGCTCATATTGCGCTAGCGCATCCCTAAACCGTCCACTCAACGCCAGTGTCGCGATCAAGTAACCTAACGCAATTAACACGTTGTGGGATTGACTGTATTGCTTGCCCAATTGAATAGATTTTTGGATGGCAACTTCGCTGGCTAACAAATCACCTCGCAAATAATAATCCTGCCCCAGCGTCATATACAACCGGCTTAGCATCGCGGGATGAACCTTAGCAGAAAGCTCCACCGCGGCCTCCGAGTAGGTCACCGCATCATCATAACAGCCACTAATCCGAGCCACATATCCGCGTAGCGCTAATACCTGCGACAGCACTCGCTGACTATCGATAACAGCTTGGTTTTCTTCTTTTAGCGCGAGCACCGGCTCAATAATTTCTTCTGCCCGATCCAACCATAAATTGCCTGTATGAATTTGGCGATATTCCGGCATCGACCATACATGATAGAGAATCAATACCGGGTCTGAAGCAATCAGGTCATCAGCAAGCTTCTCAAACCAATAGTGCAGGAATTCAAAACTCCCAACACTGACATATTCCTCGCCTTTATCCCGCAGTATACCGGCGACCATGTTCCACAGCCCATGGCGCTGACAAAGGTATAGTGCTTCATCCATATAGCCTTGCTCTGAACACCAGTGAATAGCCCTGAGCACATAGGCTTGTTGTTTCTTGTGGTTCCATAACACAAACTGCCCTTGCAGCAATGTCCGCAAGGTTGAGTGCACCCGGTACCAATGGGATTGATCTTTGGCTTTCTGTAAGAATAAGTTGCTACTTAACAACTGGTTTAGTAGCACCGGTGTATCGGCATCTTCAGTAATATGAACAAGTAACGATGCATCAAAACGCTCGACAATAGAGCAGGCAATTAATAGGCTTTTCTGAACTTCGGGCAGCTCATCAAATATCTGCTCCCAAAAAAATTCCGCGATATCGCTGTGGTATTTAACATCATCCAGAGCAATTTGCGCACCGTGTCGCAATTGATAACACGCCAGCTGCACAGCCACAGGCCAGCCTTCTGTTATGTCCATTACCTGCGCCAGCCATTCCTCAGACACTTGAGGTTGCTGTTGCTCAGCCGCCAAGTCACAAATATGGGCTTTGGAGAATTTTAATTTATCTAAATCAACACGCTCACAGCCGCCTGATAACGCGTATTTTGCCAACTTCAACGTGCAATTGGTACGGCAGGTTACCACCAACGTCAGATTAGCAGGCCAATACGCGAGCAAACTATTAAATGCTTTGTTAAGGATGTCACTTTGCACTTCATGGTAGTCATCTAGCACAAGTACAAAGGGGGATTTTTCTGATTCAATTAGATTAAGACGCCTCACACAGGTATCCGTGAGCAATCCAGCATCTGACTTGTAGTAGGGTTCCGTCGATGCTGACGTCTCTTCATCTACATTGAGTAATTTCGCCAATCCAACGGCCAATAATGATAGAAACCGTCCAACTTCCGCATCCCGATCATCCAGGGAAAGCCAGATACTCGATTTGGACTCGCTATCATGATGCCGTAACAGGTCTTGTGCCAGCGATGATTTACCATAGCCTGCCGGAGCACTGATAATAAGAAAGTGCGGCAATTGGCGATACAGTGGCGCGACAGCGTCCAGCCGTAGATAGCTCGATATATGGCGATCTGCCCTAAATTTTCCTACTGGGAACATACGTTACTGCGCTTATTCTTATGGTTTCTGAAAATCCCTCTAGCGACCACTGTACCGGAGGAATTGCAAAAACTAAAGGCTAATCCTCCGGCGACCCTATCAGGTACTATCCGCTACAACCTACTCCTGTCCCCCCTAAGCCGCAGTATCCATTAGGGTTTTTGGCCAAATATTGCTGATGATAACCTTCCGCATAATAGAACGGTCCCGCCATTAGGACCTCTGTCGTAATATTCGGGAACCCCGCCGCTGTCAGCGCTTGCTGGTATTGCTGCTGGCTTGTTCTCGCCACCTCGAGCGCTTCTACACTATCGAGGTAAATACCGGACCGATACTGTGTGCCCTTGTCATTGCCTTGCCTCATGCCTTGAGTCGGGTTATGAGCCTCCCAAAATACTGTCAACAATTGCTCCAGCGTTATCCGAGCCGGATCGTAAACAACACGCACAACTTCATTGTGACCCGTGCTACCGCTACACACTTCTTCATAAGTCGGATGTAGAGTAAACCCCGCCGCATAGCCCACCGCTGTGGAAATAACACCGTCTTGCTGCCAGAAGCGCTTTTCCGCCCCCCAAAAGCATCCCAATCCAACGATCAATTGCTTTTCATCGGGGCCAATCTCGTGTTGCAACGCACCACCGAATACAAAATGACTTTCCGCCGTTGCAATTGGCGCGTCTCTTCCCTTTAGTGCTTTTTCTTTCTCAATCATTACGTCTTTGTTCCCGCCAGTTAACCACACACGCTTCACCTTATAACTTTATTGACAATAGTAAATGGCCTTTCCTTTGTTTATATTATACTCTACGTACAGTTACACAATGGCCAAAAGGAAATCAGGGAAAATGGACAACACCGTGTTATCTCCTCCCGTTGTTGCAGCCACCTTATGCTGCCCTTCAAATCTATTGATTCTATTAACTGAACAAACCAGTCTTGATGATTTAGACGCTGCACTGTGCCAATCTCTTACACTTTTATTTGACGCAATCGAAACGTCTATCGATGGGCACCCCACTGGCACTTCGTGTACCTTGGATGTCATCAGTAAAAAATACCACATCGGATTTGATGGCGATATCAGAGAATATACCGACCTAGAGCATTCAGGAAAAGGAAGTATCAGTGCCGCTGATGATGTTGATCACATCGATATATGCGTTATTGGAGAACAATCAACCCCCAGTTCGCAGGCGATCCAACAACTTCTTCGGATATACCAAAACCAAGAATTCCACCTGACCCGAAGCACCCAGGACAAACTCACCAACCTGCTCAATCGACAAGCCTACTCAGAAAAAATCGACCACCTTTTCCGATCTAGCGGGCTGAGTCAGCGAGCCAGTGATATTAGGCGCGTCATGGCGATGGTCGACATTGATAATTTTAAATCCATTAATGACCAGTACGGTCACCTTTTTGGCGATGAAATCCTGGTATTGATTTCGCGTCTAATGGAAAAGAGTTTTCGAGTGGATGATTGGTTGATTCGATTTGGCGGAGAAGAGTTTATTATTATTCTTCATGATGTAGACCTGCAAACCGCTGCGCATTCATTGGATCGATTTAGAAAAAATATTGAACAGTTCCCCTTTCCTCAATTACAGCGGGTTACCGTTAGTATTGGTTTTACTCAGTTAGATCTATCACTTCCACACACTCAACTATTAGGCCGCACCGACCAAGCACTTTACTATTCTAAAAAGAATGGCCGCAACCAGTGTAACGAATACGAATCCTTACTCTCGGAACATCTTCTCGATGAAGTGGATCACGAAAGTGATATAGAGCTATTTTAACCCTAGCTTTCGCCCTTTTTGTCGCGATAGCTACCTGGAGTCTTACCTGTCCATTGCTTGAAACTGCGATGAAAAGACCGAGATTCTGCAAATCCGATACGAGCACCAATATCATCAATGCTCAATTGCGTATTTTCTAAATAATGTATCGCCATCTCCAAACGTAATTCATTAAGAATTTCTTGATACCCCTTGCCTTCCTCGTTAAGTTTTCGCTGTAGGGTTCTGCTGGTAAGACCCAGTTGTTCAGCAATCACTTCTTTGCGCGGCAATTCCTGTCGCATCATAAGTCGCAGTAAATTTTTGACTTGATAAGACAATGCCTGGTCCTTATCAATTTCTTGCAAAATTAACGTTGCGTGATCTCTTAATGTCATTAACAGCTGGGGGTCGGCTTGCACTATCGGGTGCGATAACATCTCTTCATCAGCAATGATGGCACTATAGGGTTGATTGAATTTAAGCGGCGCACCAAATACAGAATCATATTCGGTGATTGATTCCATATTCGCAGGCTCGGCATGCTCAAAGCTGACACCGATAGGGCTACTGTTCTCACCTGAAATCCAGCGAGTGTATCGGGTCCATGAAGCCAGCACGTTATCAATCACATGACGACGCACTAGCGCATTATCAAAATTACAATGCCAACGGATATGGGTTAATCCATCGACTACACACACGGTAGTCACCCCCATATCACCCACAATTTTCTCATAGACTGGCACCATCGCAAGCGCCTCCCCAACGGTACTGCAATTCATCGCAATATAGCCAAGGACACTGTAGGACGATGGCTGTACAAACTGGGAGGTATGGATACCAAAACAACGATCACCGCTCTGCGGAATAATTTCGGCCAGCAATGCCTCTAACTGATAGCCGGGCACACGCTTATTCGGCTGTTTTAATAGCTCAGGGTCAATGCCGGATTTTAACAGCAGACTGCTGCATTCGATCCCTAAGGTTTCAGCCATTTTCAAATATTGTAAAACAGCGGGTACAGAAGCGTATCCAGAATCTCTCATGCGGTATTTTTGTCGTTATGTCCCAATTCGTGCATCCCCTGTCCATTTTCGACAGTGAAATACAGGCTATCACGTCTAGTATATATACCCATAAGCACAGGAACCACAATTCGGCTTGATGGGAGAACCGCAACATTCTCCCCCAAAAGCTACCGTGAAGCAATTCGCGAGCCGCTCAATATAGATAGAAATGGACAAAGCGCATGGTTGGTATTACGAATAGACACGCTCTCTGGAAAGAACTCAGCGGCACCCAGACCCAATGGGACATGATTATCGTAGGCGGAGGTATCACTGGCGCAGGCATACTGAGAGAGGCTGCTCGAATAGGGTTAAAAGCTCTCCTGATAGAACAAAAAGATTATGCTTGGGGGACCTCGAGCCGCTCGTCGAAGATGGTTCACGGTGGACTCAGATACATCGCCCAAGGTGACATCAAACTGACCAAGCATTCCGTTGAGGAACGTGAGCGCCTCATACGTGAAGCGCCAGGCCTAGTGGACCGCTTAGGCTATCTATTTACCATTCGTAAAGGGCAGTTCCCCGGTAAAATCGCTTTTAACACCTTACTCAAGGTCTACGATGGTCTCGCAGGCACTAAAACTCAAGATTATTTCGACAAAAAGGCATTACTGAAAAAAATACCTGGTCTCAATGAAAAGGGTTTAAAAGGCGCAAGCTATTACACGGATGCCGCCACCGATGATGCCCGGCTCACTCTACGAGTGCTGCAAGAAGCCATTGAAGCTGGAGGCCGCTCTGGCAACTACTTGCAAGGTGAGACGTTACTCAAAGATGCACAAGGCAAGGTCACGGGTATCACCATCAAAGATATGGAGTCCGGTGAAACCACCGACGTCAATGCGAACGTCGTGATTAACGCCACCGGTGCTTGGGTGGATAAATTGCGTTCCCAAGTCATTAATGAGCACAAGATTCGTCCGCTGCGGGGAAGTCATATTATTCTTCCCCATAGCAAAGCGCCCGTCACTGATTCGCTTACCCTCTTTCACCCAAAAGACAAGCGCCCGGTGTTTGTTTTTCCATGGGAAGGTGCCACTGTCATTGGCACTACCGACCTGGATCATAAAGACGATTTAATGAAAGAGCCGTCTATATCTCAAGAAGAACTGAATTATTTGTTAGAAATTACGCAATTTGAATTTCCCGAAGCCAACATTGCTGACGCCGACATTATTTCTACCTATGCGGGTGTCCGCCCCGTTATCAGTAGCGGCTCGTCAAAAGACCCGTCAAAAGAAAAGCGTGAACACGCCGTATGGTCTGATAAAGGCTTGATCAGTGTAAGTGGTGGAAAGCTCACAACATTTCGACTCATCGCCTTGGACGTGATTAAAGCCGCCAAGATCAGTTTGGGAATCAAAGATACCACGCCAACGTCCAACCATGTTATTCGCCCAACCACCATCAACACAAACGATGTTGCACCTACCGACTTACCTTGGTCCACCAGACTCATTGGTCGCTATGGCGATAACGCTAAGGCAATGTTTAATGACGTTGAGGATGAAGAAAAAGGCAAAATCGATAACACACTTTTCTGTTTAGCGGAGCTTCGCTGGGCAGCCCGCCATGAGTCAGTTATCCATTTAGATGACTTATTATTACGCCGGTCCCGACTGGGCTCTTTATTACCCAACGGTGGTGAAAACTTGATGCCTCGGCTTGAGCCTATTTGCAAACAAGAACTTAATTGGGACGACAAAACCTGGCAGGCAGAAAAGGAACGTTACCTTGCCATCTGGAAATCGTGCTATTCATTGCCGACCGCTTAATTTACCATTCGCTCATTATTTATCACCATTCGACTACACAATTGTGAGATACCCTAATTCATGCACACTCAAGAAAAATCCTATTTACTCGCAATTGATAATGGTACGCAAAGTGTTCGCGCTCTTGTGTTTGATCTCGAAGGCAACCTTGTCGCTAAGTCCAAAGTAGAAATAGAGCCCTACTACTCAACGCAACCCGGTTGGGCAGAGCAAGATCTGGAGTATATCTGGAAGAACCTCTGCAAAGCCTGTCACCAGTTATGGCAGGAAATCGATTTTCCAAAAGAATGGATCAAAGGAGTATCAGTAACAACTCAACGCGCCACCGTTGTGAATCTAGACAAGAATGGCAAACCCGCTCGACCTGCGATGTTATGGCTCGACCAGCGCCAAGCAGAACTTACGCCCATGAAAGGCCCATGGCCGATTATTTTTAGAGCCATTGGTGAAAAGCCTTCTCTCGATTACTTTAGAAAAGAAGCGGAATGTAATTGGATCGCACAGAACGAGCCTACAGTATGGAAGGACACCCACAAGTTTCTCTTGCTATCGGGCTACCACAATTATCGTTTGTCTGGCGATTATGTTGATGCGGCCGCTGCCCAAGTAGGCTTTATCCCATTCGATTTCAAACGCTTCGATTGGTGTAAGAATAACGATTGGAAATGGGATGCTATTCCCGTTAAGCGATCCATGTTACCTCGTATCGTGCAACCTGGCGGCATAATGGGTCACGTCACGACGCACGCCGCAAAAGAAACGGGATTACCTGAAGGTTTACCCATCATTTCTTCAGGGGCAGATAAAGCCTGTGAGGTCATCGGTTCTGGCGCACTCACCCCAGAGATTGGCTGTTTAAGCTTTGGTACCACCGCGACCTATAACAATACCAACAGCAAATACGTTGAAGTCATCAAGAACATTCCCCCCTACCCTGCAGCGATTCCAAACACCTACAACAACGAAATCATCATCCGTCGCGGATACTGGATGGTGAACTGGTTTAAGCGAGAATTTGGGCACCGGGAAAATAAGCTGGCAGCCGAACAAGGGGTGGTGCCAGAGGTGTTATTTGAAGAACTGCTGCAACAAGTACCCGCCGGTTCAATGGGATTAACCCTGCAACCCTTTTGGTCTCCTGGAGTAAAAATACCAGGTCCTGAAGCAAAAGGGGCGATGATTGGATTTGGTGATGTGCATACCCGCGCCCATATCTATCGCGCTATTATTGAAGGGCTGGCCTACGCACTACGCGAAGGTAAAGAACGTGTCGAACGCAAAAATGGCGTTAAGATCAAGACACTGCGTGTTTCTGGTGGAGGCTCACAAAGTGATCAAGCTATGCAAATTACAGCGGACATTTTTAACTTGCCCGCTGAGCGCCCACATACCTTTGAAACCTCGGGTTTAGGTGCTGCAATCAACGTCGCCGTTGGGGTGGGGCTCTACAAAAATCACCGCGCCGCTATTGCAAACATGACCCACAAAGGCGACGTATTTTTTCCGATCCGTGAAAACGTGAAGATCTACGACAAACTGTATAAAGAGGTGTACTTACAGATGTACGATAACCTCAGCCCACTCTACAAAGCGATTCAGAAAATTACGGGCTATCCTAAATAGCCCGCTGTTTCAGCTTAAATTCTAACGGAATAAACGCAAAAGGTATGACCGAACAGGCTGAGACAAACAACCAATAAAATACCGACCAGCCTTGCTTATGGCTAACACTAAGGGAGACAAAAAAGTAAGCTAAGAACAATAGGCCATGAGTCATACCGATATAGAACATATACTCACGGTAATTGAACACGTAAGCCGCGCCCAATAGAATTAGGAAAGACAACCCTTCCAGCACACTGATTAAACGAAACCCCGTCAGGAGCGGCTGATTACCTAGCGCCATACCAAAACCTTTTTAATAGTAGAAAGGCGCTTTTTAACACAGTAATCAGCAACTAGATACCGTCCAAACGGTATGATTAATACCTAAGCATACCTAAGTCACTCTTTAGACACTATTTTTTAACAAGACTCTTCGCTAAAGATATCCTTAAATTCGTCCAAACTGGACGCATCATCAATGGTCGACGGTACAATATAGGCCTCGCCATGGGCGATATGACGAATCACTTTTCGCAGTATTTTACCGGATCGAGTCTTAGGCAGCCTTGTCACTACAAAAGCTCGACTGAAACAGGCAATAGCCCCAATCTCCTGTCGAACTAACGCAACTAGCTCTTTTTCTAGCACCGATGCCTCTATATCAACGCCATCTTTGAGTATCACAAATCCAATCGGCAGCTGCCCCTTTAGCTCGTCATTCACCCCCACTACCGCACATTCTGCTACTGCATTGTGGGAAGCAACGACCTCCTCCATTCTACCAGTCGACAATCGGTGGCCTGCAATATTAATAACATCGTCGATTCTACCCATGATAAACAAATAGCCTTCTTCATCCAGGTAACCACCATCACCGGACAAATAGTATCCCGGTAACGGATCTAGATAGTATTGCTTGAACCGAGGGAAATCATTCCAAATACCCGGCAAGCAAGAAGGCGGTAACGGTAGCTTCACCGCTATGTTCCCCTGTTCACCGACCGGTAATGCGTTACCTTCATCATCGATGATTTCCACATTAAATCCCGGTGTTGGCACACACGACGACCCCGGCTTAGTCGGTAACCGTTCAATACCTACCATGTTGGCGGCAATAGCCCAACCCGTTTCGGTTTGCCACCAATGATCAATAATTGGCCTTTGAAATTTATCATTCAACCAATGATAAGTTGGTGGATCTAAACGTTCACCCGCGACAAAAATAGTCTCAAGGCATGACAGGTCGTAATCTTTTGCTAACGCCGCATCTGCATCCTGTTTCTTGATGGCACGAAATGCAGTAGGCGCAGCAAATAGAGCCTTAACGTTATATTCAGAAACAACACGCCAAAATGCACCCGCATCCGGTGTGCCAATCGGTTTACCTTCATACAATACGGTTGTGCAACCATGTATTAACGGGGCGTAAACAATATAGGAATGACCAACTACCCAACCCACATCCGAGGCTGCCCAAAATACTTCGCCGGGCTGTATATCATAAATGGCGTTCATGCTGTATTTCATCGCCGCGGCATGTCCACCATTGTCCCGTAAAATACCTTTTGGTGTACCTGTGGTGCCGGATGTATAAAGAATATATAAAGGATCGGTCGCTGCCACTGGCTCGCATTCTGCCGGGGCCGCAGACGAAACCATCTCACTCCAATCAATATCCCGCGCTTGATTTAACACTGCCAACGATTCTGGACGCTGAAATACAATAGAGTGCGCAGGTTTGTGCTGCGCCATCCCAATCGCATCATCAAGCAATGGTTTGTAGGCGATAGTCTTACTCGGTTCAACTCCGCAAGAGGCGCTAAGAATCGCTACGGGTTTTGCATCGTCGATTCGAACAGCTAATTCATTGGCAGCAAAGCCACCAAATACAACGGAATGAATCGCGCCCAAACGTGCGCACGCTAACATGGCGAACACCGCTTCAGGAATCATCGGCATGTAGATAATAACAGTATCGCCTTTCCCCACACCCAGCGCTTTGAGCCCACCCGCTACCAGTGCAACCGCATCACGCAGCTCTCGATAACGATAGGTTTTTTTATTTCCGGTCACAGGAGAGTCATAGATCAACGCGTCTTGCTCTGCCCTGCCATTTTCCACATGATAATCCAGTGCCAAATAACAGGTATTTAATTCTCCATCGGCGAACCATCTCTGCATGCCGTTTTCGTCAGTACTAAGGATGCTTTTGGGTTCTTTATACCAATCTAAATCCAGCGCCTTTTCTTGCCAAAAACCTTCCACATCGGATACGGAGCGTTGATATTCTGATTGGTATGTTGTCATTTGTTTCCCCTGGATTAACATCGAAAATATAGTTACTGCCGTAGACTATTAGAATATGCCCCCTTCAGCAACGCAGAACCTAGCAACTCGCGTATTAAAGAAGCATAATCAAGCGGCAAATATGTTTCGAAATATATTTTGATCTAGAGCTTACAGCTGATGGGAATATCGGTGGGACTGTTTTTTATAGAGTGCATGATGGCATTCAGACAATATCGACAACGCAATACTCTCCGGTAATTCACCGCCAATATCGAAACCGGCTGGAGACGACAACGTTATAGAAAATTCACTCTCTAGCAAGCCCGCTTTATTTAACACCTGTTCTTTTCTAGCAACTGGCCCCAATAACGCCAGATATTTGGTGCTGGATACATTACTCAGCAATTGAAGTGCTCGTGCATCCATTTCTACATTATGGGTCATAATAATAATCCCACCGACGTTAAGTGACTCAGCATGATCCACCAAGGACTCATCCAGCGTATCGAGCAAACAGAGCTCATCACCAAATCGATCCCTGCGCCCATTAGCCGGTCTTGGGTCACATAAGGACACCTGCCAACCCAATTGCTGCGCAATGCCAACGACCGGCAATGCATCAATTCCCCCACCCACGATTAGCAAGCTAGGCTCTGGCACAATCTCCGTGATAAATTGTAACCCCTGCTCAGTGGAGAACAGCCCACTCTTCAAAGGTTGAACGGCGGTGTTGTCTTGGTTAGCAGCCTCAAACAAGGGAGGAACAATCGTAGCAGAATGATGGCTATCACCACCCGGAATCCCTTGGATATACCGACCGCCAACTCGTTGGTTTAATGATGCGTACAGATGATCTAAACACAAATATTGGTTGGATTGATCCACCAATGCCAATACGATATGCACGGTACCACCACAGCCTATACCCAATTGAAACGAGATATCATCCTCGTCACTGCCGTCATAACACAGTGTCAGGGAATGCCCTGTTTGCATGACTTTTCGGGCGTGGCGTTGAATATCAGATTCTAAACAACCTCCACTCAACAAGCCTAACTGCGACCCCACACCATCAAACAACATCATCGCCCCTGCTTTTCGATAGCAGGGGCCTTCTGTCTTAAATACAGTCCCAAGCACCCATTGCGTATCATTCCGTTTGGGGTACCATTGAGCCAGTAATTGTCGCAAATGATTGGACAAAAATAATTAACCTAACGCTGCGATTATTTTATCTGCAAATCCTTTAAGCAGCTCTTGATCCGCCATCTCTCTGGCATGTGGCTTTCCACCCAAAATAGAACCAGGAATCACATGAAAATGGATATGCGGCACCGTTTGCCCCGCTTCGGAACCATTTAGCTGCATCACTGTAGCGGCAGGAACATCCATCGCAACCTTCACCGCACCAACGATTTTTTTAACGACTTTTATCGCGGCAGCAGCGCCATCATCGGACAAATCAGACAACGTTTCCGCAGCTTCTTTTGGCACGATCAACGTATGCCCATCGGCCTGCGGCATGATATCCATGAATGCGATCACATGATCATCTTCATAAACTTTGATACAACCAAACTCTCCACGGATAATTTTTGCGAATATATTTTCGTTATCGTAACTCACCCCATACTCCCTAATATGTTATTTATTGTTGACGTACATTACTAGTATCGCAGCGATTGTATCATCAATCTTATGTTCGCACAGTTGTCCACTTTGCCATCACTGATACAGAGTATTTCACTGTCAGTAATGCCAACAAACCACCGGTTAGCCATTGTAGCCAGGGATTAACCATTTCATGAGTGCCATCTACTTGAGCCAGTATATTAATATCCCACAACATCACGATTTGATCCAACAACAACCCAAACCCAATTGCCGCGACAACAATACCGATCAAGTAAGCCGCAAGAGCACCACTACCCAGCTCCTTTTTCACAATTGCCAGCGTCGCCATATTGGTCGCCGGTCCCGCTAACAAAAATACCAGCACAGTTCCCGGTGACAAACCGGCTAATAAGAACCCCGCTGCCATCGGTGTCGACGCCGTCGCACAGATGTACATCGGTATCCCAATCAAGACCATAACCACCATTGCTAACAAACCGCTACCCCATTGCTGTAAGAAGCTAGTGGGTATAAATGTATCAACAAGCGCGGCAAAACCTAATCCAATCGCCAACCAAAACACCATATTGTTAAAGATATCGGTAAACGCATACCGCAAACCGTCGACCGTTTTAGATACCGGGCTTACTTTTTGCGTGTTGATTTCACTGCTCTCATCGGCCGAAGCCTCATCAGTATCCTTTTTGCTAGAACAGCAATGATGCACCTCTTCCTCGACTTTCTCTATTTCCGGCTCCTTGGTCAAACTCACCAATAAACCGGAAAATATTGCACTGGAAATGGCACTAATAGGGCGGACAATCGCCATAAAAGGTCCCAGCAATGCATAGGAAATAGCAATTGAATCAGCCCCCGTTTCCGGTGTAGATACCAAAAAAGACACGGTAGACCCTCTCGATGCTCCACTGCGATGAACACCGAGTGTTACCGGGATGACGCTGCATGAGCAAAGCGGTAAAGGCGCACCAATTAGCGCGGCCTTGGTGATCGGCCATAAGCCCTTGCCACCGAGATGCTTAGCGACACTCTCTGTCGGCACCCATGCTTTGATCAAACCTGCAATAACCAACCCCAATACCAAAAACGGCGCTGATTCTAGACTCAACTCAATAAAATTACTAATTAGCTCCATGCCCATTCTCCTCGTGATCCAACGCATCTAAGATAGAACATGCTGTTGCCGGCTCATCGCCACCGCAGCAAGCACCGGTTATTTTTGTTAAGGCACGGTGCATACGCGTTAGCTCGCTGAGCTTCTCTTCGATGTCTTCCAGTTTAGCTTCAGCCAAATCTTTTACCGACGAGCAGGGCTGATTATCCCTATCCACTTTAAGGGTGAGTAGTTCTCTTATTTCCCTAAGGGTAAAACCCAATGATTTTGCCCGTAGAATAAATTTCAACTCGCGTAATGCGACATCAGAATAGATACGATAGCCACTGTCAGTACGGCCCGTCGGTACTAATAATTGTTGCTTTTCGTAATAACGTACCGTGTCTATACGTACGCCACATAATGTTGCTAACTCGCCGATTTGCATAACTTAACCCTGCCCTGACTGACTGTAAGTAACGTCTATGCTACCCCTGGAGTTTAGTCCAGGGTCAAGGGTTAAGTAACTATCGCTTCATATAGCTGCGCATGAGAGGAACCCCGCGGGACAGTATCATATCGTAAATTCCCGGTGCATAGCGATTAGCAAGATACGGTAGATAGCTGTCCATTCCAACCGGGATTATTGCCTTATTCTTCCTCATTCCCTTAAGTGCGGCTGTTGCCACCCTCTGAGGTGATAACATCATCGGCAAACCTCCCGCCAACACGTCAAGATTCATCCCGCGACTGGTATTTCTCCCCGTGGCCACCGGTGTATTAACAACACCAGGGCACAACGCATTGACCTTAATATTATAGGCTGATGCTTCTACCCGAGTTGCCGTCGACAACCCCACAACTGCGTGCTTTACCGCGCTGTAGGCAGTAAAGAGTGGCGTTGGGCTCAAACCCGAAGAGGACGCCGTGTTAAGGATTTGCCCATGGCCTTGCTGCTTCATGATCTTATAGGCCGCCTGCAGCCCAAATATCACACCCTTAAGGTTAACATCAATAAGTTTGTCCCAATCCTCTTCCAGGGTATCTTCCATCTCAGAGATCACCACAATACCGGCATTATTAACCATGATATCTAACTGTCCATGGGTTTCAACGACCGTAGACAATAGGCTGGTGACCTGCTCTTGATTCGTCACATCCAGTGGCGCTGCACTCACTTCGGGTACATTGAGCTCTTTGACCAATGCCGTCGCGGCATTTATATTGATGTCGGCGATAATGACGATAGCACCTTGATGAACTAACTCTCTCACAAGGGCTTCGCCGATCCCAGACGCGCCCCCCGTCACCACGGCGACCTTATTGGAGAAATAACGCATGATTATTACCTTTATTGTTCTTTTAGAGGAATGACGAAAAGTTAAATATTTTTAGCAACAGTATAGCGATTTCGTCCATTTTCTTTCGATTGATAGAGAGCTTCATCGGCGCTGTTAATCATGTCCTCAAGCTTCTCAGAAATCGTAGGCATTAAAGAAGCCAAACCAATACTAATGGTCACTGGCACCAATTCACCGTCATAGAAAATTTGCTGGTCGGCCACATGCTTCACTAACAAACCCGCAACATGCTCAGCCCCTTCCCGGGTCGTACTTGGCAGCAAGACAACAAACTCCTCACCGCCATATCGCGCAACTATGTCAGCCGGGCGACACGCGATATCCGAAATCGCCTGCGCGGTTAGCTGTAACACCTTGTCACCACACTGGTGGCCTCGATTATCATTCACTGCTTTAAAATGATCAAGATCCAACAACATAAGTGTAAGCATCGAAGGGCTGCGCATCGCTCGATCCCATTCCTCCTCTGCTTTACGATCAAAGAACCGACGATTGTAGACGCCTGTGAGGCCATCCTTGACAGAGAGTTCTTCCAATTCAGCATTTACTTTATTTAAATGCTCCATGGTTTTTTCAAGCTCGATGGTTCTTTCCTTCACGGTATTCTCAAGATTTTCATTGAGTTTACGCTGCTGTTCCAGCGCATCTTCACGTGCTCGTCGTAGCTCTCTTTCTTTCTGCAGGGTCGCACCCTCTGCTTTAATTCGCTCTTCACGCTCTTCTTCCATGCGTGCTTCCGCCACTAGCTTGGCTTCTTTTGCTTCATTGATACGCAAAGAAAGTGCCAACGAAAACAAAATAATCTCAAACGAAAAAGCCGCCTGCAGTCCGTAGTTGGCAATAAATTCGTTTCTTACCAGCCCTAGTTTTGCAAAGGTTAAAAATAGACCGCAAACCACCAGCGTGATCCAACCAGCAAGAAAAACCTGGGCAGTTCTTCGACCTTTTAGTGCCTGACTGCCCACCACCAAAAACGATAGAGACGCAAGAATGACAAGCATAACCATGATGAAAGAAATTATTATGCTGTAATGGAGATACGGCAATCCTAATGTTGACGCAATCATGACCAACATTAGACCGTTCAATAGGAAGAATACGCGCGGGGATGCTTTTCTCACATCCAGGAAATGCTCAAAGAACAACAGTATTGAGCCCATCAGCATCACAATCACAATGGGTATCGAATAATGATGAAACACGGGTGAATCTGGATAAAACCAAAGAAAGAAATGCCCCTTCTGTGTTCCCACAAAAAACATACTGCACACAACGTAGAACACGTAAAAAATATAGGCCTTCTCTTTAACTGAGAAGAAAATAACCAAATTATATAGCGCCATTACCGCAAACAAACCGTAGAAAAATCCATCAACCATAAATGCCTTGCGGTCATTGATTTGAAATGTCTCCTGTTTCCACAGTTTTAATGTTATTTCCATGGCCTCCGTATTTTCTACACGAATGTACACATCGCTAATGCTGTTGGGGGGCAATTCTATGGGAAATAGAAACTTTGAATGATGAATGGGGCGATTTTTTACCGGAAATGTATCGCCAGTTTCTCGATAATCCACCGTTTCGCCACCACGTACCACGTAAAGTTGAATTCTGTCGATAAGACCATAGGATTGCTCCAACACCCACAGTCCATCACCAATATTCATATTCTGGATCGATACACGAAACCAATAGGCGGAGCGTGTAAACCCCAAATTCACCGTCGGCTTTTTATTCTTTTTCCAGTCATGTTCTCCATAGATTAGATCCCGCACGCTTAATTTTTGCGTGGCATCTTCCAAGTAATATACGTGAGGCCCTAGGCTCGCACTTTCAGTCCCAGGAGAAATAAACATTGGATTGGCCAAAGCGGATTGAGCAAACAGTGAACAAACCAGTATCGTTACCGTTAGTTGCCAAAACAGAGGTATAGGGCTCTTTTTACCTAGGAACAATCGAGACAACAGGTGGTAACTCCACAATTAACATATCTTCATCTAAGCATAGCAACTCTTTGATTTTTCTCCGGCTTGATTGAACGGATATAGCTGCTAATGTCGACATATAGGTTTTTCTCCCATATCATGGCAATAAAACCCACGAGTTCTACACTAATTGACCGCAAGGCACGACTGAATGGATATATTAAAAACCGGCAAAGATCTTCGCAGACTCAATGAAATTGTTAATATTTTGATCAAATTTGGGTTTGGTGATGTGATACGCCGTATCGGGCTCGCAGAAAGCTTAGAGAAAGCGGGAAAACTCATTCGATATTCCGTACCTGACGATTTTTTGTCCTCTAAACCGCCCGAGAGGGCGCGTGCCGCTATGGAAGAAATGGGGCCTACCTTTATTAAACTTGGGCAGATAATGGCGACCCGAGTGGACCTATTTACCCAAGACTGGATTCAAGAGTTTGAGAAACTTCAAGACGAAACACAATCCGTTCCGCTGGATTCACTGCGCGATCAATTAGAACAATCACTCGGTATGCCAATCGAGCAAGCTTTTCGTTATGTGGATGAGAAGCCCTTGGGCACCGCATCGATGGCTCAAGTTCACAAAGCTATTACCCACAAGAACCAAGCCGTCGCACTCAAAATACGCAAACCCGACATTCGACATAAAATAGAATCCGACATCCGATTAATCAAGCACCTTGCCCGTGTAGCACAAAGCCAGTCGGTAGAATTACGCCGCTATCGCCCCGTCGCCATCGTCAAAGAATTTGAACGCTCCTTGTTGCGCGAGCTGGATTTCAGCATAGAAGCCAAAAATGCTGAACGAATCGCGGAAAACCTAAAGAACATCAAATATGCAAAGGTTCCTAAAATTTATTGGGAATGGACCTGTGAAGATCTAAACGTACAGGAATTTATCGACGGAATTCCCGCAAAGAACGTTAATCGAATCGATGCTGCTGGCCTTGACCGAAAACTAATCGCACACCGTGGTGGTAAAATCGTGTGGAAATCCATGCTGATTGACGGCTTCTTTCATGCCGACCCCCACCCGGGTAATTTCCTTATTCTACCCAAAAATAAAATCGCCATTCTCGATTTTGGCATGGTGGGTAAGCTAAGCCACAATCGCCGTGAACAATTGATGAAGCTAACTCGCAGCATAGTTTTACAAGATGGCCCAGGTGCGGCAGCGGTATTATTGGAATGGACAGATGGCAACGTCGATTTTGATGCACTGGTTGGTGAAGGTGAAGACCTGATACAACAATTCTACGGGTTGTCACTTAGCGAGGTAAATATACCCCAGTTAATTGTACAAGTGACTGATATGCTGAGAACCTTTGACATTGCACTGCCACCGGACATCGCGTTATTTTCTAAAGCATGTATTACTCTTGAGGGCTTTGGGCGCTTACTTAATCCTGATTTTGACCTGATGACGGAAGCAGAGCCCTTAATACGCGAATGGGGGAAAAACCGATATAGCCCCACATCGTTAGCAAAAAAACTCAGTATGCGTGCGCTAAGTATCGTCGACAAAATATATGAAGAGCCCAAGCCTCACGCTCCTGTGCCAGCCAATACAACCAGCACAAGCAATATCGATAAACAGTTTATTGAACGATTGGCGATGCGACACGAACGCGCGCAATTTCGTCATACACAACTCATGGTGACAGTAGGGTTTCTTATCGCATCGGCCATTCTGACCACCGTCGAAACAGGACCTCAATTCCTAGGGATGTCCGTATTAGGGATAATAGGGCTTCTCATTGCCATAGGAAGCACTCACTTTCTACTCTTTATTCTATGGTGGTCACATCGAAGTTTGGATTAACTAAATATCCAACACGACGGTGAGTATCTCCTTGACCACAAAGCCGATCACTCCAAAGCCTAGCGTTCCGAAAATAGCGATTGTTCCCATTTTCCCAGCTTTGGAGTCTTTGGCTAAACGGTACATGATATAGAACATATAGAGGATTAGCCCTCCGACACATACATACAACGAGATGGTCTCGAACTGCTCTACGGTTATATTCATTCTCACTACCCAAACTCAATCCAGCTAATATCTAATTGAAGACCCAACGTAATCATTGGTCTACAAAAACCATGGCGGAATATAATGGGATTATCCAGGGATAACAAGCTAATACACTTAGCCCAAGCGATCAACTAACCACCAAAATGCCACAAAAAAAGCAACTACGGAGCCTCCACGAAGAACCCCCTGTTGGTACCAAGACCACTTCCTGACCCCAAACAGCATAGGCACAACACACAATACAAACACCAGCTGCCCCAACTCAATACCGACGTTAACAGCCAACAATGTCCACACAAGGTCATCACTGGGTATCGCTTTAACATTAAGCCCAGCGGCAAAACCGAATCCATGTAGCAAACCCAGCGCCATTACAACCAACACTCCTCCTGCTGAGGTTTTCAGCCGAGAAGGTATGGGTATTATATTATTGACGGCCACCAACATTATGGTCACTGCAATACCCGCCTCTACAAATCGTGGCGAAGGGCTCCCCACCCAACCCATAATAACGAGACCTAACGTCAAGGAATGAGCCACAGTAAAAGCAGTCACGATCTGAACAACTGTCAATATGACAGGACGTATTGACGGTGCTGGCTGAGGTATCCGCCCCAGCTCCCCCTTGCCGTGCCTAACTAAAACCGAAGGCAACAACAAACACAGCAGAAACAGTAGGTGGTCATAACCAACAACAATATGGTGGATACCCCATCGCATACCCGACAATAATACTGAGGTAAGAGTATCACCCTCAAGCGATACACGATTCACCTGCTGATCCTGCCAAAAGTAATACAAAGACGCTCTACCACCCTGACTGAGGGTTAACGTGCCCTGGTGATAAGGGTTCTGTTGAAAAAATAGCCGGTACTCAACCTCAAGGCTACTGCCTACGCCTTTACATTGATGGGCGAGTCTAAACCGTAGGTAATCCCCTGCGGGATGCTGAATTCGCTCGTGCCCAACAATGTCAATAACACAAAACTCATCGTCCATACGTATTTCAAGGTTCTGCAGAATATAGTCATCCAGCGTTTTAAGATCTATTGATTCTTGTTCTGTAGCCGATACACGACCATCATCATCCTTATCCACCCCTGGAATAACCAGAAATTCTTGATAAGTAATATCCAACTGAAACTCGAGAGAGTCGGTAACCACAACCTCCACATGAGCCCCATCTCCCATATCATGGGCAATACTCTGCTCAGCAACCCCAATGAGAACCAAAAATAAGATGCTAACGAACCCTTTCATTCACAAATATCCAATGGCGAGACACGCCCATAATCTATAAAATCCGTCCATCTTAACCAAGTAGACATTGATTCGCTATGAACTATAAAGACTTAGAAAAGCAAGACAAAGGCTCTGTATTCGATACCAACGACGCTATCGCCAACCTTACCTTCAATGACGTAGGGTTAATTCCCGCCATTGCACAACAGCACGATACAGGAGAAGTGCTCATGATGGCTTGGATGAACAAGCTATCCATCGAGGAAACATTACGCACGGGGCAAGTCTGCTATTGGTCACGATCACGCCAATCCTATTGGCGTAAGGGTGAGAGCTCTGGCCATGTGCAATTATTAAGAGAGATGCGAGCAGATTGCGATGGCGACACATTGCTCTTGCTGGTCGATCAACAAGGCCCCGCGTGCCATACCAATCGCAAGAACTGTTTCTACATTTCAATAGATAAGGCCCAAGCCACTATTATTGCAGAGCCTGAAACAGAATAGGTTTGCCTACTCTGCGGTCAGCTGGTTGATGCTAACCGTTGCCTTGCCTGCATCAAGGTGACGGTTCATCGTATCCATCACTGTTTTCATTTGTTCCGCCAACTTCCAGGGGGGGTTTACAATAAACAACCCAGTACCTGTCATTCCGTACTCAGGCGAATCCTCTTCCCGACAATATTCGATTTGTAACACGTTACTTACTCCTAATTTAGTCCACTGCTTTTCCATGCTTTGAACCATTTTTCGGTCAACAACCGGATACCAGAGCATATAAACACCCGTGGCAAACCGCTTTTGCGCTGCGTCGATTGCTCGAACGGAAGCTTTGTAATCGTGCTTAATCTCATAGGAAGGGTCTATCAATACAACCCCTCTTCGGCTCACAGGAGGTAATGCTGACTTTAACCCCTCGTATCCGTCCTTTTGTTCAATTTTGAAACGACGCTTTGATGGGACATTCTTACGTAAGCTCTCTACATCTTTTGGATGCAGCTCGAATAGACTCATCGCGTCATGAGAGCGTAAAAATGCCAATGCAACCAGAGGTGATCCTGGATAATAGTTCAATGAACCGTTAGGGTTGTTTTGTTTTAACGCGTGAATGTACGGCGCTAGCTCACTTTCCCGAGGTCTTGCGGCCCATAGTTTTAACGCACCCTCAGTAAACTCTCCTGTCTTATTCGCCATCTCTCCTTTCAGCGAATAACCTCCCGCACCAGCATGGGTATCAATATAGGCAAACGGCTTGTCTTTTTTGCACATATGCTCAAGTACTAAGCTCAAAGCCGAGTGTTTGAGTACATCAGCATAATTTCCAGCATGAAACCCGTGTCGATAGCTTAACAATTGAACCCCCTCCTATTGGTGAATGCGCCGCATCATACTGACTTTTGACCCAACAAACCATCACCCGATAACGAATAAAAGCGGCAATTGCCGCTTTTATTCGTTATCGGGTGAGCGCTAGTTCAGCTCAATGACCACTTCTCCTACCTCTTCACCTTTTTTGACGAGAGGTATCAGTTGACTACCGCCTGAAGCAAAACTCACTACCACAGGATCATGATTTGGGATCAATATCGTGACCTTGTCTGCACCGGGGGGGATCGTCACAAAGCTAAATCCATGAGATGACTTGCCAACCTTAAATTCCACAACTTGGTAGGCAGCGCTAGGGATATTCGCGACATAACTCGCGGCTAATGCCCCTTTATCACTACGTATCTGTACGATTGTGTTATCTCTCCAACTGACTTTCACTGGGCGCTTTTGACGGGGCTGCAATTTTGCCAATTTCACGGATATATCATTGTAATCGTCCGTAGCCTTGATTCTATGTAGAGTATTATCCTTGTTTTTTAGATTAATCTTACTATCAGGTGATACCACATACACGTCCTGATCAAATCCATTCCGACTCAGTTCAGCACTAATCGTCTTAGCTTCAGGCTGACTGCCATTGGCATAGATGACGGCTAATGACTCCGATATTTGGCTAAAAGTAATTACCCCACTCACCGCCAACACGGCAGATGAACCTGTAGTTTCCGGCTGTGTTTCAGTCTTTGCTGTTGATGTGACAGCAGAAGCCACACTTGCGGCAGCTTCAGCCGCTAATTTAACCGCTGCCTCTGCGGCCTGCTTGGCTGCAGCTTTAGCGGCAGCAATTTCTGTCGCTCTAGCATCAGCAGCGACCTTCGCCAACTTCGCCGCTTTGGCGGCCTCTAGTTTTTTCTTCTTTGCGATTTCCGCTTTTATTTTGGCTTTCTCGGCGGCGCTCGCTTTCGCTAAACGTGCGGCTTCTTCTTTGGCTTTTCGCGCTGCAAAAGCTTTCTTTTCAGCCTTTATCGATGAGAACATTTTTGTCATCCGCTTGTTGGTGTCAGCCAAGCAAGATGATGTCTTTGATAATGTCTTATTGATTACCTTCACTTTTGGCGAATTCGGATAGGCAAGGTAGTACTTATCTTTGCGTAATTTTTTCCGAAGACTGCTTTCAGAGGACTGTGCTTTTTGGTATGCCGCTTTTGCTTTTGCATACACGCTATCACTCGCTTTGGTCTTGGTAACAGATCTTGCGGCCTCGCAAAGCTTAGCGGCACTTTTAAGTGAACCAATATACGAATCTAACGTGGCCGTCGCTTTTTTTAGCTCCTTTCGTTTTTTGACCACTAATTTTTCAGCGGACGCTAAGCATTTATCGCCTTTCTTGAGGTTCGAGGCAACCAGAGCCTTGGCTTCGTGTTTAGGGTTTGCCGCAAACGTATCAAAAGCAACGCTTTCATCTTTAACATTTTTTTTATGGGACTTTGCTAACACGATCGACTTAGTAGCATTCTTCAGCGACACCTCGTCAATAGAGGAAGCATTCAAGGATTTTAGCGCCTGACTACAGGTCTCAGCATAAGATGAGCTCTCCTCTTTAACCGTTTCTACAGACAAGTTAATTGCTTCTTGTTTTTTGCCCGCTGACATGATTTTTTTCTCTAAGCGTTGACAACGCTTTACTTGATTACGTATTGAGAAAATATCGGACAACTTATCGGTGATGTTCCACGCCTCTTCTTTGTGGGCTTTGAATGCCATCAAATGTTCCATCGCCGCTTCAGGTTTCTTTCCTTTCAGCGCTTTTTGCGCAAGATCACATTGGGCAATAGCCTTATCAATAAAAGGCGTGGCTTGCTCTACTTCAATATTTGTCGCAACACGTCGACAAAATTTAATATTACCCTCCATATCCCGCTTATTCGTTTTAACAATGCTCGGGTCCATTCTTTGCGCTTCGCCCAAGATTTTATGGTATACATTTAATTTTTGTTTGGCTGCGGAGATCCGATTAGCCCTCAATAATCCGTTCGCCTCCTGGCACGCATCAAAGCCTTTCAAATAATGATTTACCGCATCGTCAAACGAATCAGCACGTATATTATTTGACCCCATTACCAACACAACCAGTGCAGAAATTAGAGAAAAACGCTGTAGCATTCTCGAAAAAAAACCATTCATTAGTTATCAACCTGCCTGTAGGTGTCTTATATACAAAGACTTTTTCCTAATTCTAGACCAATTTGGCAAATTGAGAGAGTTTTTTGACGGATTTGTCGTCAAAAAAACCGGCACGAGAGTACACAGCGTGTATCACTATAATAACAATTTCGGGGTTGCACTCAAAAATCCTAATCCGTTGTATCTACAGTGAAAAACGATCTATCACCCAGCGCGCACGGTTTAGCATCGAATGATGAGATCGAGTCCGTTGAGCGATCTCAACTAATTTATCCTTTTCTGGCGTGGCATTGAGAATCTCCGAGACTAACTCAGGTAAACCCTCTACACCATCAAAGGCTAATGGGCGAATGTCCTTGTCAGGATACAACACATCCAACTCGGGCCTCATATCAGTTAAAACCCGCCCTCCGCACGCCGCAATATCCAGTACTTTAGGATTTACTGTCGATGAAACCTGCATAAAATTTAAATTGAGATTCAATTCCGAGCGTTCATACACTTCTCTAAGTTCATTGCGTTCAATCACCCCTTCAAAACAGTCTGATGGCACAACACCACTATCGACCCATTCATTATCCCCAAACACTCTCATCGCAATATTGTTTCGACAAAGAGACTCTATTGCTGCGATACGAAATGCCGCTGTTTCTGCCATTTGTAAGATATAACGCAAATAATACACTTGAGCTGGCATCTTAATCGTTAATAAATTTAATACTTCATGTATGGCATCTTTTTCTTCAAGAATACGTTGATATAACTGTTGAAAGCTCTCATATTTTTCAAATATTTCCGACAAATGGCTAAACTCTTGCCCGCCAATCTTAGACATAACGTCAGAAATCACACTTAATTGAGTCCTCAAGTGACTGATACGGCTCTGACCAACAAAACTCACGCCTGGCACAATATCTCCAGTATAAATATCATCTGTACAAAACCGATTTTGAGCCGCTGGCGGTAGCCACGCAGACCCTTCTGGCAATAGAGGCAAAATGTCATTTGCAAACGCCATTGCTGGACGAGTAAAACCCGCTAATTGCATATCAATAAAGCTAGCCACATTGGGTATATCCCACCACCAGCTTAATTGAGCACCTGGAATCCTGTCCTCCAAACCTGCTGCCAATGTAATATCTTCAGACTCGATAAAACTACGATTCCGATAAATAATTAGCTTACTCGCATCTACGTTCAAACTCGCGAGCAATTGAATCATATTATCTTCTGTTAATTGATTCGCTCTATCAGGGACATTGAGAATTCGGGTGCGTACGCCCAATTGATGTAGGCATTCAGCCAAATCAACAAAAATCGCACAGCGTGGACTGACGATGGTGACGTCATACACCATTTTTTCTTTACCGATCCACGTCTTAGAGATTTTGTCCATTTTTAGAAAATGATTCAGTGAAATCTCCAGGGTCTTATAAAAAGTATTATACAGATGATAAGAACCTGAACGGATAACCTGTGTAGGTATGACATTCCTATCCAGTACCGTTTGTAGAAAACGGCCGGTTTGCATCAGTGAAATGGAATGCAGGACCGGATGCTCATTACAGATGGGCACGTAACGCAACCGACCAGCCTGAACATGACTCGACCAATCATAGCGCATCCACAAGTAATTAATTAGCCTGGCCTCCGGCTCTACTATCAACACCTCGCAATCTGTTTCCAGTAACAACGTATTTACAAGCTCCCCTGCTCCGATACCAAAAAGTATGATCGTTTCATGATTAGGCAATGCATCCAAACACACGGTGGTATCTGAAATAATCACATCGTTGTCTTTTCCACTTACGACGATCTTTCCCTTTTGTTTCTGTAAGAATTGAAGTTCAGGACCAACAAATAACCCGTCTACAATTGACATGGCAATACCAGCATCGTAATTTTGCAATGCTTCGGCATTTCGTTTCCAGCAACGAACTCCCTGATCGCTGATAGGAAATAAACTCTCATACCCCATCGAAAAGTTCTGCAATATTGATTCTTCTACAATCGTAGACTCTGCCGGATCCTCCGTAGAGACCAGCTGAACATTCCCCATTAAACGAGTCCGCATCGAATAGCGGCCAATCATTTGCCCCCCTAACACATCGATAGCCTCAAAAGGGTAGGAGTGAAAAAGCTCGATGCTGGCAAATAGAAAGTCTTCCCCCAAGGCAATAGGGTTGCTAGTGCCCTTACTCACGACTTCAGAGCGAACTCCAAGCGCAACGGCTTTCCACTCTAACATGCTTGTCGCTGCGGCTAGTTCAACGTTATGTTGGCGAACAATGGAGTATCCCATTCCTCCAATCAACTGATTTTCAGAAACCATAGCGGCTAGTTGTCGCAACCAATTTTCGGTGATTATTAAATCAACGTTACTAATAATGCTGACAAATTTCCCTGTGCATTGAGATATTGCAGAGTTCAGTAATCCACTATCAAAACCTCCTGATTCATTGGTACAAATCAACAGTTCAACAGATGCGTTTTCCAACGCCTTTACTCGATCTAAACGCGAATCGTCTACATCGAAAGCAGCGACAATAATTGAAAAATCTACAGACATAACCCGGCCTTATTATTAGAAACTCTATTCAAAACACACAACAATATCGCTCTATTGCGCTGTCTTACACTAGGTTCTTATCGGCTGAGAAAAATTAAGCTTTAGATAGAAGAAAGAAATGACTAATACAAAAATAATCTAACAAAAAAAAACGCCCTCGCAATTATTCATTACGAGGGCGTTTTATCTAGCACAACCGGAAGGTTTAGCTAGAGAAACAAAGTAAGGTGCACCCTGGTCCTAAATCGATACCGCAGCCAGTTAAACCAACAACCAATGCCGCAACTGCAGCCATCTTAAGATATGTCATAGTAATTACCTTTTTTTTTGTATGCATAGAAGGAGCTGCGTTATTACAAGCCCCTCGTGCGCCAATACAATCCCTGCATTAGCGTCACTGGAATAGTATCAATTTCAACATTCCCAGCAACCGCTTCTTTACAAAAACCTACATAAGTTACGAAAAACGTTACCATTAGAGATTAGTTGTTCATCTCTTGCTCATAGCGATTTTGTAGCTTATAAGTGGATTATTATAACCAATCGCTATTGATTTCAGTATTTTCACAACCAGATTTAGCCGATATTATCAGGCTACTCACTCGGGGTAACACGCGCGCAAAAAAGAACGTCATTGTATCCAATTTGGATTGATAAAAACCATCATCACCTGCTAATTTCTCTTCTGCAACCGACGCCATTCTTAGCCACATATAGCCGTACAACACATAACCAAATATATGCAAATACTCCACTGCTGCGGCACCCATTTCATGGGGGTTGGTATCAACCTTTTGTATTAACTCATCCGTTAAATTTGAGAGCTCCATAAGTGCCGCTGAAAGCTGTTCACAGTATGGTGCAAGCAAGTCGCTAGACGCTTGGCTTATAAATTCGTCTATTTCTGTCTTAAGTAAGCCAAAAGCTTCGCCCCTATCAAAGACCACCTTTCTTCCCAGTAGGTCATGAGCCTGAATACCATTAGTACCTTCATAAATTTGCGCAATACGCACATCTCGCACTAGCTGCTCCTGGCCCCATTCGCGAATGTATCCATGACCACCAAAAACTTGCTGCCCCATTACAGTGACATCAAGCCCCATGTCGGTCAAAAAAGCTTTAGCGATTGGAGTCAATAACGCAACCATCGCTGAAGCATTCACTTTATCTGCCGTGCTCTCAGCATACTTCGCCTTATCTAATTCCATTGCCACGTAAGTAGATAGCGCACGCCCAGCTTCCGTCAACGACTTCATCGTTAATAACATACGTCGCACATCAGCATGTACAAGTAACGTATCAGCGAACGCTTCAGGTTCAACTGCACCCGTTGCCGCTCTACCCTGCCTTCTATCCTTGGCATACGCTATTGCGCTCTGCATTGAGCGATCGCCACAACCTAGGCCCTGCACACCAATAGACAAACGTTCGTAGTTCATCATCGTGAACATGTAGGAAAGCCCCCTATTAGGCTCACCAACAAGATAGCCTGTAGCATCATCAAAATTGATCACACAAGTCGCAGACCCTTTGATTCCCATCTTATGCTCGATAGATCCACAACTAACCCTATTCGCTTCCAGTAGCTCACCGGCGCTATCGACGTTAATTTTAGGTACGATAAATAACGATATGCCTTTGGGTCCCTTTGGTGCGCCTGGCAACCTGGCAAGCACCAAATGTACAATATTGGCCGTGAGATCCTGATCCCCTCCAGTGATAAATATCTTAGTACCTGAGATTTTGTGAGTACCGTCAGTCGAGGGCTCTGCCTTGGTTCTGATAATACCCAAGTCACTTCCTGCGTGAGATTCCGTCAAACACATGCTGCCAGCCCACTCTCCCGCATACATGCGAGGCAAATAGAGCGCTTTAAGAGCCTCACTTGCATGGGCCTCGATCGCTAAGCTAGCACCGGCACTTAGATTTGGGTAAAGCGCAAAAGAACTATTTGATGCATAGAGCATTTCATCAACCTGGGCTCCTAATGCCTTAGGCATACCAAATCCGCCAAAATCAGCATTACCCGTAATGCCTGGCCATCCGCCCTCACAATATGCATCGTAAGCTTCTTTGAACCCTGCTGGCGTGGTGACTTTACCATTATCCCAGGTTGCACCCTCTTCATCCCCTGATCGATTTATCGGCGCTATTTCTTGCTCAGTGATTTTTGCTGCGCCTTCCAGCATAGCTTCAGCAGTTTCCCTGTCCACTACACCAGCCAATGCTGGTGTGTTCGCCCATTGTTGATCTGCTCCGAACACATCAAATAGGGTGAATCGAATATTACGAAGTGGTGCTTGAAAATCTGCCATGTTATCTACCTATACACATTCATGATGTATGAAAACCACTGTCGAACGTAGCTTCAAGTTGCGCACCATTATTTGCATTTTTAGCAAGACATCAACATTCCCTTATAAGTTACGTGCTGGCGTGTAAACATATTTGCAATATCTTTTGCAAAGTTGCAATATTTGTTAATATCACAACATTAGAAAATCCACAAACACCTAAAAACAAACGAGCTATCAGATGGGCAGTACCTCGCGCAGCAGAAAAACCTTCTTAGGCGGCAAGTTACGTCGATATCGGGAGGGGCTATCGCTCACTCAAGCGGCCATGGCGGCTAGCTTAGATATATCCCCAAGCTACCTAAATCAAATAGAGAACAACCAGCGACCACTAACGGTTCAAGTACTGCTAAAACTCAGCACGACATACAACATCGACCTTCACACATTTTCTGAGAGTGCGGACGACCGGCTGGCATCGGAAATACTCAACAGTCTTGACGACCCCCTATTCCAAGGTGAGCCCGTTGACATTAGGGACTTAAGAGAATCGGTATCGTCATCACCAACATTCGCCAAACATTTCCTAACCTTGTATAGAGCCTACTCTCAAACCAAGCATAACTATGCTGACCTCGCCCAAGAAATAGCCGGAGATGAAGCCGTTAGAGCCGTTGAAGGTCCGCAATTTCCCTACGAGGAGGTACGCGACTTTTTCTACTACCATAACAACTACTTTGACGATCTAGATAAGGCGGCCGAAAACCTATTTAATAATGAAGGATTATCACTCGGGGAAGGAGAAGCCCAGCTCGTACATTATTTAGAGCGTAGCCATAACATCAAGGTCGATCTAATAGGGGAAAATGAAGGTTTACGTTCCTTTGACTCCACAAGGGATACGCTCACACTCTCCAAATTACTTTCTCATAAGCAGCGAGTGTTTCAGCTAGCCCATCAGATTTGTTTACTCGAACAGGGCGACCTCCTGGATCAAATAATATCCAATGGAAACATGAGCAACCCACAGTCAGCTGCAGTTTGCCGAGTCGGGCTTGCTAACTACTTTGCCGGCGCATTACTAATGCCTTACGGTTTATTCTTAGAGCGAGCCCAAGCAGAAAAATACGATATCGAACGACTGCAAATTCACTTTAATGTTAGCTTTGAGCAAGCTTGCCACCGCCTAAGCACCCTACAAAGAGACAATCACAAAGGCATACCATTCTATTTTGTTAGAGTGGACATGGCAGGGAACATTTCAAAACGCCAAAGTGCATCCGGCTTCCACTTCGCACAGGTCGGCGGCGCCTGTCCTTTGTGGAATGTTCACGAGGCATTCGCGACACCCGGGAAAATCCTTCGCCAAGTTGCCGAAATGCCAGACGGTAAACGCTACTTTTGTTTAGCTCGAACAGTCACAAGAACAGAAGGTGGCTACCTAATGCCACAAAAAACGTTTGCCGTCGGATTAGGTTGTGAAATAACCCATGCGCCCAATCTAATATATTCCGTTGGCTATAACTTAGAGGACAAACACGCATCCGTACCCATTGGGGTTAGCTGTCGTGTATGCGAAAGAACCAATTGCCCACAAAGAGCTTTTCCACCCATCGGTAAAGCGATACGTATCAACGAAGACGAAAGGGACTTTCTTCCTTACCAATTTATTCCTGACGCCAACAAAACCTAAAACAACACCAGAAACAATAAAGGGGCGAAAATGCACCCCTTTATTGTTTCTGGTGTTGTTTTTAGGCAATAATCCTAGAACGCCACAGCCAACTGTAGAGTGATAGTATCAGCAGTATCGCCATCACCATCATTATCGTTGTCATCGCTATCGTCTTCGTCATAATCAGTATCGCGAGCAAACTCAAGACTCAAGCTTGTGTTCTCAGCAATCGCGGAAGATGCAGCAATTGCGATACGACGTTCAGGCTGACCTAGCGCCTGCGCTTCTTTAGTGCCCTGAAAAGCTAGTGCAAATTGAGTTTCACACCCAAGATCGAGCAAGTAACCCACTTCAAGATTGAATGCAGAAGGTTTAGCGCCTTCGCCATCAAAAGCTAGCTCAGTTGAGTTGAACTCATCTAACGCAGTGGTATATTCGGCAATCAAATTGATTGGACCAAAAGAAACGCTTCCGTCAACAGAAAGGCCAGCCACATAATCTTCTAGCGAGGCCTCGGCATCAACAGTTGGTCCAGCAGCTTCATCAGCAACATCATCAAGAGCACCTGTTAAACCATCAGTGTCTGCAAATGAGCTAATATAATCTACGCCAAACTCGTAAGAAAACGACTCACTACCATCAGCAAGAACCAAAGACACACCAAAATTTTCTACTTTGGATTGCTCTTCGTTATCATTACCGATGTCACCTTTAAAAACATAAACTGATGCAGCGAACGGACCAGCGCTCAAACCAACTTCAACAGTTGACTCTCTCGTTTCACCAAATTCCAAGGTTAGTGGATCAGATACGAGGTTTGATGAGTAACTGCCAAATGGCACGTACATTTGACCAGCGTTAACAAAGAAAATACCCTTTTCTAAAGAAATGTAACCTTCATCAAGCTCCAAGTCTGTGTCATCTTCTTCATACAATAAGCCAACATGGGCACTAACACCTTCAGCAATATCTGCATCTACGGCCAATTCCGCAGTCGCCAGAACAATATCGCTACTCTTACTATCATCATAGGCTCGAGCATAACCAGCTTCAACTTCAACCGCACCGCTCAGTACCACAGCCATTGGCGAAGACTTGCTCACGGATTGCTCGATCTGTGCTATACGCTTTTTAAGGTCCGCAATCTCTGCGTTAGCATCAGCAAATACGGAATTGCCGGCAACCATTGTTGCTGCTGCAACAGCAGCTGATAAGATACGTTTCTTAAATAACAACTTCATAACATTCCCCAAAATGAAAAAAATTTAAGGGGCCACCCTAAAGGTTATGAGTCTTTATGTAAATGAGAAATATTGTCATTTAATTTAAACAAGATGTTTCTCAACGCTTTCACCAATGCTTTTTCCCCTCCTTTCCCCCATTTATTTACAACAACTAAGAAACCCTCCTGGCGAATAAATATATCAATCAGAAGGGAGAAGGTCACGCCGTCGCCACCCACAACATTTTGTATAAAATATTGCTCAACCATTCGTAAATTATCAACAAACCACTCGCACAACGATGCAAATACAACATCATATGGCCAGTGGTATTGAATAAAACCGATAAAATCCTGCTCATAAAAAGTATCATCAATACCATCAGAAACACCGTGCAATAAATCCGCGACCAACTCTGCAGACAGTCCCGCATAATACTGGCGAATGGAGAACAAAAAGGACGTCAAATATCGCCTGCGTAAATCATCAAAGTCACCTTCCACAGAGCGTACTAATGGGCACAAAACCAAGGTAGAGTAACTACTACTTGCAACATCCAATGTTATCCCCACACGGACAGGCAGCAACCCCACATTCCGCCAAAACACCATCAACTCTTCTGTTGCGCCAAAGCTTGATCCAAACCAATCAAAATCTCGCGCTACTGCAAACGATCTCGCTTCATCCACTAACGCTCTTCCGACGCCCCTTTTTCGCGCAAAATTTTGCACAGCGACACGAATAACCCGCGCGTTTTTTTGTGTTAGACCGGGAGAGTAACCGCATTGAACCGCTAACGTTTGAGGCATGACGTGTCCTCTCGGCCTCCTGCGCCCCTGCCAAATGTCTTGAGCGAGACTTTCTACGAACTCTCCCTCTTTTGCTAAAAGTAAGGCTCCAATTATTTCACCCGCATCCCTAGCAACAAATATCTCCAAATTCGGACCATCCAACATATTTCGTAGATCGCCAGGGGTCGTCTTGTAATGGGCACTCACCAGCAAACTGAACAAACAGTTCAACGCACCCTCTTCAGACATCAACGCCTGCCGACTTAAGCGCTCTACTTGCAAGCTACCCTTACCAGGCGCAGGAGGACAAAAACCTGAGCTATCCCTCGTACCTTTCAACAAAAAAGCGTCATTGATAAAAGTCTCTACTACATCGCCTTCACCCCATCGAATAGGCGTTATAAGTTTGATCTCTTTATATCGAGGCACTCTCTTTTTTAATTGCTCCTTGAATCGAATCTCGAACCCTTGACCAGAGCCCTCATACCCATGAACAGTGGTAACAAACACTATTCTGGAGAAAGCACCTAACCATTGAGACAACAAAGGCGTACCAATGGCTGCCGCCTCGTCCACAATAAGCATGTGTGCATCACCCGCGACACTGGCGACCTGATCAGGGGGACAATACCTAAGCCTAGAGTTATCGCTATGCAACGATTGGTTTTCGCTTCGCTCAATACCCAGAGCCTTAGCGCAGTGGAAAAACAACCGCTCTACCGAAAGGTTACTGGAGGCAGTGGCCACAAAGGAATAATTCCCGCCAGCCATCAATCGCGCTAATGACATACCGATAGCGGCCGATTTTCCTCGCCCCCGGTCAGCCGTCAACACCAATGGTCGATTACGGTGCCCTGTACAGACCCGCTCCACAGCACCCATCACAGTCAATTGGTCAGCTGTTGGTATGATGTTTTGTTGCCTATCTTCCTGCCAACAGTTAACGCCGCGAAAAGCTTGATCAAAATTAATAGCGTCCTCCTGCGAAACATAAGTAAAACGACCGTCCTCGCAGTATGACGTCAGTAATCTCGCTAAGTGCTGCAAAAATAGACCAGGAATATCACCTGTCGAATAAGGCTCTACCGTAATATGTTTATATTCAGGATCCTCATAACCAGACCATTGCGCTAAAGGTGGAACCAAGAAACATACCGCACCTTGTTGCTTAACCGTCCCAGCAAGACCCGCGACCGCATCTGGATTGAGGCCATCAAAACCATCAACAACAAGTAGTTCGGCCTCATAGCCAAGAAAATGATAGGCCGCTCCCCGCTTAATGAGTTGACCGCTCACCTGGGCATAATCGGGTAGCTCTTTAGCCAACCAAAAAGCAGTGCGCGGGCTCAAAATATTAAAGACCTTCCGCATCTGCTCCCTCACCCATGACTTATCGCCCGAAAGCACAATACCTAACCTAGTTTTCTTAATCTCGAGTAATTGCATATCTATTGTGTTTGCTGGAGTAATTCGACGAGCATTGCTGTGCTGATGACGTGACCATTTAAGTCAAAATGTACAAAATAAGACCACACTTGATTTGAAACATAATAACAAAAAGCACTTAACCTTGGTTAAGTGCTAAGCAAATGATCTATTAGATGTGTGACACAGTTTAAATAGCCCCGTCGAATATGGGTTAAAGTAAGCTATTCACGAAAAATACTCTACCGGCACGGCTAATGCTAGCAATATAGTAAACCGTAATTCATTTATCATAGGTATAGACTCAATTAACCATGGCGACTATCCAGAGAAAAATTGCAGTAGGTGATCTTGTCTTAGGCATGTATGTGTCGAAACTCGACTGCCCCTGGCATATGACGCCATTCCCAATCCAAGGCTTTTATGTCGACTCCGAACAAGAAGTCGCCAGCCTTGCCGGCTACTGCAAGTTTGTGTTCATTGACTCCCTTCGAACCCGAGCTGCAAAAGCCGAAAAAAGCCAACAAGCTGCATCCAAAAAAAGCGCATCGGCAACTAAAGCTACCTCGTCGAACACGCAAAACAAGGCCTCTCGACCGCTCGTCAGACGACCAACAAAATACAAGGTATCAACTCCCTTTAAGAAGGAGCTGAAGAAAGCTCAATCGATATATCGCGACCTTGATAAAAGTGTCGCCAACATGGCGCGACAGCTACAAAACCGTACCGAAGTAGATATTGCCTCTGCGATCGATAGCACCAAGAATATAGTGAGCAGTGTCGTTAGGAACCCAGACGCCATGATTTGGGTAACAAAAATGAAACACAGCAGCCCTCCTCTTTATCAACACGCTATCAACTGCGCAATATGGGCGGCAATTTTGGGTAGAGAAATCGGATTGAGCAAACCCAAGCTAGAATCACTCGCAGCAGGGGTTGTACTGTGCAAAGTCGGCTTATTTATGTTGCCAAATGATCACAGTCAGCAGGCGGATCTTGCAGACATAAAGGCTAACCCACTCTATGTTAAACACGTAACGCTAGCACTAAAACTACTGAGTCAGTCCAAGTCACTATCGAAAGAAATTATTGGTGTCGTCGCGACCCACGAAGAGCGCTTTAATGGCTCAGGCTTCCCTCAACAACTTGCAGGCCAAGAAATTCCATTACCAGGTCAAATAGCGGGATTAGTTGATTATTACGAATCTCTGATTAGCGCCCCACTGAATGCCGAGCCATTAACTCCTGCTGACGCACTTGGCGCTATGTTTCATGAAAGGGACGGTTTGTTTCAGGCGGGTCTCATTGAAGCTTTTATTCAAGCGCTTGGTTTGTTCCCACCAGGCACAATCGTGAAACTCAACAACCAGTCCATCGGGGTTGTCACAAGCAATCAAAAGAACAAGAGACTTGAACCGGAAATTATCATTGTTTTAGATGAGAAGAAGCTACCGACCAAACAAGTAGTCGTGAATCTACATACCCACAATGAAAACGAACCAGACGCGTCACTAGAAATAGAATGTAGTCTGCCAGCAGGAAGCTACGACATTGACATTTCAACCATACATAGAAAAAGCCCTGCATTTATAGCAAGGCTTTTTGGTTAACGTTCTTACGTACCCGCTTATTTCAATCTATCAATCAATCTTTCGCTTATTACCCATTCTGATACCAATTTCCGCCAAGAAATCAAAAAAACCGTCTTTGTCATCAATGAATTCTTGATAGAATTTCGAATGGTACAACGCTACTGCACCGTGTGCCAACGCCCATGCTGCGAACACATGAAAGTAGGGAGGGACATCTTGAAGTTTGCCTTCTTCGATCCGAGACTTAACAATAGTCGTCAACTTTTCCATGTTAGTCGCACGAATCTCATGCAATTTTTCTACAAGTTCCGGGCACGATGTTGTACTAGTCAACTTGTGTTCCAAACGATCAAAAAGCGCATACCTTTCAGGATCATTCATCCGGAAACTAAAATACTCTTTCGCAAGACGGGCTCGATCTTCCCTATCTTCCGTATCGCCACCATCTAATTTCTTAAATACTTGTGCCAATTCTTCTTCATAACGAATCATTAGCCGAAGATATATTTCATCTTTGGTTTCAAAATGCTTATATATGGTTCCCTTACCGATTCCAACCGCATCGGCAATCATTTCGACAGTCACTTTTTCCTCGCCCTGGGCAATAAAAAGTTCCTGTGCTCGGAGAAGGATATCCTCTTCACGCCGACGAAACTCTTGAGCTTTTTGACTCGCCTTCTGCAGGTCACTCATCACAATACTCCAACAAAATCATTCCAAAACCCTTTTTGGCCGACATTATGCTTAATTTTGTTACACTTTCCTACGCCTAATTCATGTAATATCGTCTGTTAAGTCATTTGTTTTGATATAGAGCCCAATAAAACTAAACCTTTAGTGTATTGTAGTTGATTTTTAACGACAAACACGACACCTACAGCATAAACCGACCGAACGGTCACAACAAAACATCATCAGAGAAGATAGCAATGGATAGTTTTCGAACGGAATTCCCCCTAGAAACTGGACTCATGTACCTTAATCACGCCGCTGTTGCCCCTTGGCCACTTCGAACTAAACGCGCTATTACTCTTTTTGCAGAAGAGAACACCCATCTTGGCGCCACGCATTATCCAAAATGGCTTGAGGTAGAAAAAACACTTAGGGGTCAACTACGCACATTGATTAACGCCACCTCAACAGATGAGATAGCCCTCCAGAAAAACACGTCCGAAGGGCTTTCCGCGATAGCCTATGGAATACATTGGCAGGCGGGGGATAACGTTGTCATATCCGACCAGGAATTTCCCAGCAATAGAATAGTATGGGAATCATTGGCTTCTAAAGGTGTTAGTGTTAATACCGCGCAATTAGATGCAGTAGACCCCGTCACCTGCATTATCGATGCGTGCACAGACTCAACAAAACTCATTTCCATTAGCTCGGTACAATATGGCACGGGGCTAAAAATCGACCTCAAGAGGTTAGGGGCATTTTGTCAGGAAAGAAGTATCCTGTTCTGTGTTGATGCAATCCAAAGCTTAGGCGCTCACGCCATTGACGTACAAGAAATCAATTGTGATTTTGTAGTGGCAGATGCACACAAATGGATGCTCGGGCCTGAAGGAATAGCACTGCTGTATGTAAAAAAGCAGACACTTGACTCACTGTCACTACATCAATACGGGTGGCACATGATTGAAAAACAGGGCGATTATGACACTCTTTCATGGGATATCGCCAAATCCGCACGCCGCTTTGAATGTGGCAGCCCAAACATGTTAGGCATTCATGGGTTCTCAGCAAGCCTTACGCTGCTATTAGAAATCGGTATTCCAGAAGTGGAAAAAATGCTAAATGAAAAAGTCGAGCAATTAATAACACTCCTTAGCGCCAAACCGGGTATTCGTATCTTATCGCCAACCGCAGCCCACTTAAGAGCCGGTATTGTGACCTTCGTTTCGGACAACATTGACTCGGCAACATTGCACAAACAACTAATGAAGAAAAACGTCATTTGTGCGTACCGAGGCGGAGGCGTAAGATTCTCACCTCACTTCTATACACCAGAAGAAGTTTTGGTTAACGCTGTGAACCTGATACCATAGTTTTCTCGTTAGGGAGTTGTTCACATGGCGGTATTACATAAGTTAATCCATTTACTCATCGATTGGTTGTCAAAATCAACCGAGCCTAAGGACGCACTACTCTGTGATTTTGATCGAGTAAGAGCGGAGTTAATGCCGTGTGATGTAATTTTGGTGGAAGGTAGGAGCAAAGCCGATAATACGCTTAAAACGATCACCGAAAGTGAATGGTCCCACTCCGCACTCTATATTGGCCGATTAATTGATCTGGAAGATAAAGATCTTAGAACAAGAATAACCAACCATTTTGATTTCGAACCCGACATGCCTCTCGTGATTGAAACTAGAATGGGCCAGGGTTCGATTGTAAGCCCTCTAAATAGCCTAGAGCGCGAGCATTTACGCATATGCAGACCTAAAGGGCTAGCCGAAAAAGATGCACAACAAGTCGTCAGATTCGCTATCAGTCGACTAGGGAGTTACGCTAACGTACTTCAGTTATTCGACCTATTTCGCTTCTTCATGCTCTGGTCCCTCACCCCCCGTAATTGGAGGCGACCTCTATTTAGATATACCGCAGGTAAACACACAAAAAGCGCAAGTGCCGCGTTGATCGCTGAGTGCTTCGATTTCATCCAATTCCCTATCCTCCCGCTTGTCAAAAAAGCCGGAAACAATGGCGTCCAATTATTCCGTAGACGCCCCAAGTTATGTTTTCCCGCAGACTTTGATAGATCTCCCTATTTCGAAATCGTAAAGTATCCATTCATCGATTTCGCTAGCCACACAGGTTCCGATTTACTCCCTTGGAAAGGCAATGGTGTCGTTTCTGGAGAGAAAGCGGAGCAACTTTCAGATCACAGCGCTGAAAACAGAATGGCGAGCTTATCGACCATCCCCACCCCACAAACAATCAGTCAGTTCGATAAATAGCCAACATTTATAAACTGTTGATTTATCTAGGCTTATACATACCCGCTTGGTTTATATACCCATTCTCGGCATATCGCCACCCTTTTAAGCACCAATGCATTTAACAAATATTGTAAATATACTGGATGTTTTTCAGATCTTGTTAATAATTAATCTTACTGGTGTTGCTCACTTCCCCCCAAAACGTGAGATATGGCATCGGTTGGGTTATGAAAGTAATCCAGGTGCTCGAGGATCGTGTACCATAAATTTAACTCCTATTGGTCTTAACCCGAAGCCTCCCCCAAGGCTCTCGGGTTTTTTTTTGTGAATATTACCAAAAATACTGTGTATCCCTACCTACTCTAATTGATTATTATCTTCCAAGAATTACGTCGTCACTCTCAACCAACAAATGACTTAACGATGACTCACCATAACCTACAGACTAATTCCAGAGAAAATGCCAACCTATACAATCACTATAGTTGGAGTCCAAATTCGCTTCTAGCACGTCTTCTTAATCACCCCCTCGCCTTAAAGGTTTGTCTACCGGTTCTGCTTCTGCTGATTTTCATCGAACTGTTTTATATCAATCCCTCGGTAGATTCTCAAACGGGGCTTAGCGTTTTTCAGTTACAGTTCGCATCCAACCTACAGGAAGCAAAATTAATCATAAATAGCTGGGGGGATATGGGGTTACTTTTTTATGTAAAATGGCTTTTTGCCGACTATTTATTAGCGACAACATATATTCTTGTCCTCACCATAGCTCTAGTAAGAACTCAGATTGCGCACACCTACGCTTGGAAACCCTGGGTATTTTATCTTCCGGTTGTTGCAGGCACACTGGATATTGTCGAAAACACTCTCCATCTATGCTTAGTATCCAACCAACTTACCACCGACGAAAGCTTCCAGATTCTGCACAGCATTTCGACGATAAAATGGACGTTGCTAGGATTAATCGCATTTCACCTGATCCCCATAAACAAGCGTCACTGATCCTCATCCATACTTTCACTTTCCTTCAGCAAGAGGTCTCTTTTCGTCTTAGCCCCCAACTCTTCAAGCTGCAACACCCTACCCACAATATTCCCTTTTCCGCTTGATAGCCGCTTATGTGCAGTTTCGTAAGCCAGTCCTGCCTTTGAAATCTTATCACCCACATCCTCTAAGGCATCGACAAAAAGAACAAACTGATCATGTAAAGCCCCTGCGCGCTGGGCAATTATCTTGGCATTTTTACTTTGCCTTTCATTCTGCCAACCGTATCGAATAGACTTCAGCGTCACTAGCAATGTAGAAGGACTAACCAATAAAACATTCCTCTCACTGGCATAACCATACAACTCAACATCTTCTTGAAGTGCTTTCAAAAACGCGGCCTCTATGGGTACAAACATTAACACGAAGTCTAACGACATCAGCGCTCCGATCTCTTCGTATTGCTTACCCGATAAATTTTTTATATGCCCTCTTAACGACTCGACATGTTTTTTAAGCGCCTCGTTTTCCGATTCACTATCTTCGGCAGCAACCGCCAACTCCCAGTGCTTCAACGATACCTTACTGTCAACAATTACCGACTTTTGCGACGGAAGATTAATAACTGCGTCAGGCCTTAATATCGCCCCCCCGCATTGACTTTTATAACTCGGCTGGAGGGAGTACTCCCTACCTTTCTGCAAGCCCGACATTTCTAGCACTCTCTCCAGAATCATTTCCCCCCAATCACCCTGAACCTTATTATCTCCCTTTAACGCTCTCGTAAGATTCAAGGCTTCATCGCTAATTTTTACGTTAGCAATTTTGAGTTCAGAAATTTCTTTCTGCAATGAAATACGATCACGTAGATCTTTGTCGTAAACATCAGAAACCTGTTTGCTAAATACCATCAACTGCTCTCTCAATGGCGAAAGCACACCTGTTAGTGTCGTCCGATTGTTCTGGGTAAACTTTTCGTTCTTTTCTTCAAATAGTTTCCGGGCCACGGTCTGAAACTCAGCTGTCAGCTGTTCTTTCGCACCAAGTGAAAATGCAAGCTGCTCTTCATGGGTAGAATGCAACATTCTCACTTTCACATTGAGCTCAGCGATGAGAATATCCTTATCTCTTGTGTCATCTTGAAGCTGATCAATCTTTTCATGAGACTCTTGTAATCTCTCTTGGCATGTCGCTAACAGTTGACTCTTGCTAAACAGCTTCTCTTCCGTAACTTGCAATCTGGCTTGATATCGATATTTACCCAGAGTAACACCCAGTAAGGCGCTTACAATGGCACCCATTAGTGCACCGAACACATACAGTAAACCTATCGATATATCATCCATCTTCAGCCCTCTTATTCTGCTTTTGAAAACAAGGAAAAGAAATTCGCTGTAGTGACCTCACCCACTGTTTCCACCGGAATTTGTTTGATTTCTGCAATTTTTTTTGCCACTTCTAGAACATGCTTTGGCTCATTAGGGCTCCCCCGGTGTGGCGCCGGCGTAAGCCAGGGTGAATCCGTTTCAATCAGTAATTTATCTAACGGTAAATTACTGACCACCTCCCTAAGCTCAGATGCATTATTGAAGGTGACAATACCCGATATAGAAATATAGAAGCCCATATCAACCGCTTGTAGGGCCATGTCTAAGTCCTCGGTAAAACAATGCAACACACCCTTTAACTCGCCACCACCATACTGTCGCATCAAATCGAGTGTATCTTCTTTGGCACCCCTCGTATGTACAATAAGTGGCATATCACATTTAACTGCAGCTTGAATATGAGTAATAAAGCGCTCTCGCTGCCACGACAAGTCCCCTTTACAATAAAAATAATCTAAGCCTGTTTCACCTATCCCTACTACTTTTGGGTGCTTTGATAAATGCACGAGTTCATCAACAGATGGAGTTCGATTTTCCTGATACAAGGGATGCACACCAACGGTAGCAAAAACATTGCTCTGAGCTTCGGCCAGCTCAAGAACCGCCTGAATATTTCCCATATCAATCCCAATGCATAGCATATGAGATATATCTCGCTCAGCAGCCCTCTCGAAGACTGCAGCTAGACCAGTACTCCTGGACTCGGAATTATCAAGATCTAATTTATCTAAATCTAACTTATCTAGATGGCAATGGGAGTCTACAAACATGCAAAAATCGCTCTACGTTAATCACTTACGAATATTTAAAAACACGTAAAAAAAACAAGGACACCCACGCTACTCGGGGTTTTTCTGCAAATAGCGTAGAGATTACCGGGAAGATGCTGAAGAAAAATAATAAAAAGAAAAGCTACATAGTATGCGTAGGCCTATCCGACTGAAGAGCTCCCGCCAAATACGTTTCAATCTTGTTGCGTGCACTATCATCCTGATCATTAAATTGAACGCCAATCCCAGCAGCCCTATTCCCTTGAGCTCCGCGCGGAGTCACCCATACAATCTTACCCGCAACAGGGATTTTCTCAGTTTCCTCCATTAGATTGAGCAGAAGAAACACCTCCTCGCCCAATTTATACTGCTTGTTGGTAGGGATAAACAAACCACCATTTTTGACGAAAGGCATATACGCAGCGTATAAAACAGCTTTATCTTTAATTGTTAAGGACAATATCCCTGACCGAGAACCACCTATAGCCATAAACTCTACTCTTCAACTCTATAATAATGCTAATAATTCCACGCTTTCATTCTATTACCTGAGTCTAGCAGCGTGTCCAGCAAACACCTAACCCGGAAAACGCTGCACAGTTAACTACCCTGTCTCTGACCAACGAATTAGCAACTGCTCTAGTAGCAATTGAGGGTTAGGATTAGACGAACTCGCAGCCATCCTCCCAAGTTCCAACAGGTAATTATAGAAATCAAACACCTTATTTGGTGAACAGATTCTAGACATTTCTTTGAAGTGAGGTAACAGATCCTGATTCAGGACTGCAGAATCGCCTCCCGCGACAACTTTACCCAAATCAATTTGCCAGGCCTGCAGCCAAGTAAACAAGTCCGACAACGGGTATTTCGCCCATTGCTCAGCCACCACTATAGGGTCAACTTGCCCCTTAAGCACCCCTATCCAAGCACGAAGTATATCTTGCCTATCTTTCAACCACTCCCGTTGCTCCAGCTCCAGTGCGCGCAACGGCGCGCCACCAGCGACACTAATCAGAAGGTTAGCCCGCTCTGGATCTGATATTACCGAACTTAGCCAATGAATAGCGTGATCTGTTTTGGGTAGCGGGAAGTCCAACGACTGACATCGGCTGCGAATCGTTGCCATGACACCTGACACCTGATGGGTAATCAGTAACATTACCGTATTCTCACCGGGCTCTTCTAGGCATTTGAGCAGAGCATTAGAGGCATTCACATTCATGCTCTCCGTGGGGGCGATAACAATCACTCGATACCCTCCAAACTGCGCACTCTTTCCACTTAACTCTACGACTTCCCGTATTTGATCAATTTTTATCGCTTTCCCTTTCTCCTCTGGTTCAACTATTTTCAAGTCAGGGTGGCTACCCGCCTTCATCAGCAGACAACTCTTGCACTTCCCACACGCAACACGCCCCACAGGGCTTTGACACAGTAAATATTGGCTAAACGCTAATGCGAACTGACCTTTTCCTGTGCCTCCCACTCCCCTAAGTAACAAGGCATGAGGTAATGCCTTTTGTTCACGTCTCTCATGCAGCTGCCCCCAATGCTCAGCCTGCCAAGGCAAAGGGACAACTATTTGTAATATCTCAGCCAACATATCCTAGCCCACCTGCCCGCTGACAATTTTGTTCAGTATATGAGCAATCTGATCTTGCACATTATCCAGCGACTTTTCTGCATCAACCAACCAATACCGAGAAGGAGATTCTTTCGCTCGTGCCAAATAAGTATCCCTAACACCCTGAAAAAAACTCTCAGCCTCCTGTTCAAAGCGATCGAGAGCCCCCCTCTTTGCCGCTCGCGCCAAACCAACAGCAACCGGAAGATCAAGCAATATAACCGCATCAGGGCGAAACTCACCTTGCACCATGCTCTCCAATTGAGCAATCTTATTAAAGTCCATTTTACGCCCACCACCTTGGTAAGCGTATGTGGCATCTGTAAACCTGTCACACAATACCCACTTACCGTCAGCCAGCGCAGGCTTTATGACTTGCTCTACGTGTTGAGCTCGCGCGGCAAACATCATGAGCAATTCAGCCGTAGGGGCCACCTGCTCTTTCCTTGGCGCAAGAAGTAACTCTCGGATCTCCTCAGCCAAAGGAGTACCACCAGGCTCTCGCGTATGAATATAAGGTATGCCCTGGCCCTCAAGCCAGCCACTGATAAAATCTATGTTTGTGGTTTTGCCTACACCTTCGACGCCTTCTACCGTGAGAAAACGACCAACATGTGCGGAGGGGTTCGTATTTTTTGTCATGAGCTACAGTCTAATTAAAAATAAGAGTAAAAGAAGTTGCACCAACTATCATTGAGGGGCTGATCTATAGTTCGATTTCCGCTTCCATTGGAAGCGGCGAACCGCGGCTTGATGCTCACTCAGGCTCTTTGAAAACTGATGACTACCATCCCCTTTAGCGACAAAATACAGCGCCTCTGATTTGGATGGATTCAGCGCAGCATGAATAGCCGCATGCCCCGCGCTTGCAATAGGGGTAGGAGGAAGCCCATTGATACGATAAGTGTTGTAAGGCGTCTTTTCCCGCAAGTGCTTACGGGTGATGTTACCTTGATAACGATCTCCCAAGCCATATATTACCGTAGGATCCGTCTGAAGGCGCATTTTCTTGTTTAATCGCTGAACAAACACCGCCGCAATGTCGGGCCTCTCGCGAGGTTGCCCAGTCTCTTTTTCAATAATCGAGGCCATAATCAACGCCTCATAAGCCGTTTTATAGGGGAGGTTGGGGTTACGTTTTCCCCACTCATCCTCCAGTACCTTCACTAATTTATTATGTGCCCTACGCAAGATATCCAAGTCAGTATCATTTTTCTGAAAAAAGTAGGTATCAGGGTAAAACTGACCTTCCGGATGGAGCTGAGAATCGCCAACTAGCGCCATAATCTCTACATTCGTAAGTTCGGACGTTTGATGTATTAGGTAAGGAACATCCAGCAGCTGCTTTCGCAACGCGGTAAAAGTCTGACCTTCCAGTAATATGACTTCTCGATAAACGACTTTGCCAGACTTAACTATATCAAGGACGTCGTATAATGATAGCCCATTATCTATCCTGTACTCGCCAGCCTTGACGCGCTTTGCATCACCACTAAAACGACCGTATAGCGATAGTAGTCTTGGGTATGGGAAAACACCATCGCGTTCAAATTGATAACATAATTTACTAAAGCCTGATCCAGGAGCAATTTCGAACGAATAACCCTCCCCTTCAAACATGATCGGTCGGTTAAGTAATGATTGAATGTGCGCATTACCCAACCAAACGGCTATACCTGCAAGCAAACACAGCAACAACAGCATGCGGGTTCTAATTGCGCCTCTCATCTTTGGTATTTTGTTACGCATCATTCATTAACTCATTAGAGATTAGGCGTTGGCTCAACTTTGTCACAGGACCAGGAGCCCACGTTATCGAGCCAAAAGATCTCACAGGCCAAACCCCAAAAACGCTATTAGAAAGAAAAACCTCATCCATTGTGTATATTTCTTTTTTGGGTATCTCCCGCTCCATCACTGTAACTCCCTCACCCGACAGCCGATTTAACAACCACTCCCGCATGACTCCAGAAACACCCGCTTTCGCTAATCCAGGGGTATGCAACTCACCATTTTTAACCATCAATATATTGCTAAACACTGCCTCTACGATGCGCTCTTCATCATCACACACCAAGCCCTCTTGAAAATTTTTCAGCCCCCATTCGCTTCTCGCAAGGACCTGCTCCAATCGATTTAAGTGCTTGATCCCTGCTAACCGCCCTCCTTGCGCCAGCGTCGTTTCACAATCAAATAAGTTAACACCCAGCAGGCTATGCGACTCAGGATAAGTCGTCAGGGAATGCCAACTTAAGATTCGGCTTGAAGAAGGCTCTTGCGGTGGGGCATACCCCCTCCCGCCTTCTCCTCGAGTAATTACGATTTTTAATATACCCTGACTTCGCCCTGCTAAAAAGCGATTGATTTCTTGCTTCAAAAACTGAAAGTCGACTGGTATAGAAAGCACCTTTGTACCTCGCGCCAATCGCGCGAGATGCAAAGACAATAACACTGGAGCAGTGTTTACACGGATTGTCTCGAAGACTCCGTCCCCATAGGTCAAACCACGATCAAAAATAGAAATACGATCCGCAGGCTGTCCATTCACCCAGCTTGCCGTAGGACCGGTGTTACTTTCGATAATACCTTGAGGAACATCACTTACAGTTTTCAATATAACTCTACAAACACTCTGAATCCTAGATTTGGCTTCGCAGCCCCTGCCTCCAGGATACCCTATTTGAGTCGCATTGAAGAACCCTTATTAGCCAGAGAACTGCTTAAAGACTAAAGTTCCGTTCGTCCCGCCAAATCCAAATGAGTTCGAGACTGCTACGTTAATTGTACGCTCTCTCGCCACCCCAGCCACATAATCCAGATCGCAGCCATCATCTGGATTCTCTAGATTAATCGTAGGCGGAGCAATATTATTGTTAATTGCCAACAAACTAATAATCGACTCAATTGCACCTGCCGCGCCCAACAAATGGCCGGTCATCGATTTCGTAGAGCTGACCATCAAGTCACTCGCAGTAGATCCAAATATAGTCTTTATCGCAGCTGTTTCCGCTATATCTCCTGCCGGAGTGGATGTACCGTGTGCATTAACATAGTCGACATCAGACGGGGCAATCTTCGCGTCATTGAGTGCGTTTTTCATTGACAGAGCAGCGCCCGCTCCATCCGCAGGAGGTGACGTAATATGATGGGCATCACTACTGGTTCCAAACCCCACAAGCTCGCCATAAATTGTTGCCCCCCGGGCTTTGGCATGCTCATATTCCTCCAACACCAAAGAACCTGCTCCGTCAGACAACACAAAGCCATCACGGTCACGATCCCAAGGGCGACTTGCTTCTTCCGGTGAGTCATTGCGCTTTGAAAGTGCCCTTGCCGCGCAAAACCCGGCCATCCCAAGCGGTGAGGAGCCACTTTCCCCTCCACCCGTGACCATGACATCCGCATCACCATAGGCAATCGTGCGCGCAGAATACCCTATTGAATGGGTCGCACTCGTACAGGCAGTCGCGATTGAGAAGTTAGGTCCACGAAACCCTTTCATTAACGAAAGATGGCCAGATATCATATTTATAATGGAGCCCGGTATCAAAAAAGGGCTCACTTTACGTGGTCCTGAGGCTTCTAACACACCATGGTTAGCTTCAATCGTTTGAATACCTCCCATTCCAGCGCCCATAGCAACGCCAATTCGGTGGGCGTTAGACTCATTCGCCTCTAACCCTGCGTTTTCTATTGCCTGCAAACCAGCAACAATCCCATATTGTATGAAAGCATCCATCTTGCGTGCAGTTTTTTTATTAATATAGGGTTCCAGATCCAAACCTTTAATAAGGCCAGCAAATTTTGTGCTGTAAGAAGATACGTCATAATGTTCGATCAGGCCGATACCACTGCGTCCTGCAACCAAACCTTCCCACGTTGTTTCCAGCGTATTTCCAAGGGGAGTCACCATCCCCATACCTGTTACGACCACTCGTCTTTTTGACACGTATTTTCTCCTAGCTTTCGACATAGGTATTAAGACTAACCCTGCATAAAGGCACGGCTATATCTGAATTTAATATTGTACTGCTATTTATTCTCTAATTTGAGCCAAAGTTGTTACAAAACAAAAAGGCCGCAGCGAAAACGCATACGGCCTTTTTGTTTTGTAACACTAAAATAGCTAGTGTTTACTGGTGAGAAACAACGTAATCGATTGCTTCTTGTACCTTAGTAATTTTTTCCGCATCTTCATCAGGAATTTCAGTCTCGAATTCCTCTTCTAGAGCCATTACAAGCTCAACGGTATCCAATGAATCCGCACCTAAATCTTCTACGAATGAAGAATCGTTTGTGATTTCTTCTAGCTTTACACCTAGCTGCTCTGCAACAATCTTTTGAACGCGCTCTTGTACGTTACTCATACGACCCTTATCTCCTGTTTAAGTCACCCTCTTTGTTGAGGGCTTATAGGGAACTCTAAAAATTGCCTTCCCTCATATCCAAATTGCAATATGAGGAATTCTTAACCTCTAGCGATGCCCGTAGTTTATCTAAAGCAACATATTCGTTTCAAGACATCTATAAGAAGAACTGTAAGTAACTTTTTCGAACAGCGCAAAAACCAAGGTTTTCAACACCACATTCAGACTTACAACACACCTTATAGATCTACCAACACAAACATGTCAAATTATTGTGGCCGAAGCATATCACATATACATTCCGCCGTTCACTGGGATTGTTGCCCCAGTCACGTAAGCCGCACTATCACTGGACAAAAATCCAACAACGGACGCTATTTCATCCGGCTGACCTAACCGCCCTAGCGGAATTTGGCCCAACATAGCCTCTTTTTGCTCCTCCGGCAATTCCTTTGTCATATCTGTATCAATGAACCCAGGTGCAATCGTATTCACAGTAATGTTGCGCGAGCCAAATTCTTTGGCCAAAGAACGGCCGAAACCTTCCATTCCTGCCTTTGCGGCACAATAATTGGCTTGCCCCATATTCCCCATCGCACCAACGACTGAGCCAACATTAATAATTCTACCCCATCGAGCCTTAGTCATTCCTCGAACACAGGCCTTAGTCGTACGGTAAATAGAGGTTAAGTTCGTATCGATAACACTGTCCCACTCATTTTCTTTCATCCTGAGCATCAAGTTATCACGAGTAATCCCCGCATTATTCACCAATATAAGTGGAGCCCCAAATTCAGCAGTGATCTTCTTGACGACATCAACAACAGCGTCAGATTCACACACATTCAAGGCAAAACCCTTCCCTTCCGCACCCGCTTCTTTTAAATAAGCACTAATAGCCTCAGCACCAATTTCGGTAGTTGCCGTTCCTAGCACAACAGCACCGCTAGCCGCTAACTTCAGTGCGATGGCTTTACCAATTCCTCTACTGGCTCCCGTAACCAGAGCAACCTTACCTTCCAAAGACATTGACCCACTCCTAATTAGTTTTTATTACAATTCGTTTGTTAGTAACAGAGCCTTCTCGAACAACGTCGGATCCTGCAAACTCACCACACCCATTTTGCGATGAATTCGCTTATTCATACCCGATAAAACCTTACCAGGGCCACACTCAACCATAAGACTGACGCCACGCTGCATCATAGCATTTACGCTATCAACCCATAACACAGGGCTATACAACTGGGATATCAGCTTTTCTCGAATCTCATCTGGATTCATTTCAATTTTCGCATCAACATTATTAACGACTGGCACATTCGGCACATGAAACTCTGCATTCCTTAATGCTTCAGCAAGAGACTCGCTAGCAGGCTTCATCAGGGCGCTGTGACAAGGTACGCTCACAGCCAATGGCATAGCCTTCTTAGCCCCGGCCCCTTTAGCCAACTCTATAGCTCTATCAACAGCTTCTGATAGCCCTGCAATCACAACCTGCCCTGGAGCATTGAAGTTAACAGCCTGCACAACGTCCCCTTGTTCCGCCTGCCGGCAGACAGCGATAGTCGCCTCGTCGTCCAACCCAATTATTGCAGCCATCTTGCCTGCCCCACCTGGGCAGGCATCCCTCATCAATTCACCACGAGCCTTAACAAGAGACACGCCAGATGCGAGACTAATCGCTCCAGAGCAAACATACGCTGTATATTCTCCCAGGCTATGTCCTGCCATGACGGACGGGCGAAGGTCTGATACCTCACACCAAGCTCTCCAAGCAGCAACACCAGCTATCAGCATAATAGGCTGTGTAATCTCTGTTTTACTCAAATCGACTTCTGGCCCTTCACACGCCAAGCGCCACATATCTCGCCCAAAAACATCCGATGCCTCATCAAAGGTATCTTTCACTACCGAGTATTTCTGCGCCAGCTCCCCGAGCATTCCTACAGACTGGGAACCTTGTCCCGGAAACACAAAAGCCAGATTTTCTTTCATTTATTTACCTATTTGCTCAGGAATAGTATTGGTCTTGGACGAAGAAGGATCATACCCTGCTATCCAAGGGTGTCTATTTCACAAAAGTAACAATTTATATACCCTAAATAACGATCGGGCAGGAGTACATCTACGCACCCAGGAATTCGAGACAAAGGCACTTGAATTTACAGGTTTTTTTCGATCAAAGAAGGAATGTTCTTTTGGGCTTCAGATATAGCCAACTCGATTGCGTTTCCAAACTCGTGAGCATTAGCATTGCCATGACTTTTAATAACCACCCCGCGCAAGCCAATTAAGCTTGCACCATTATGGACAGAAGGGTCCAAATGCGACATTAGCCTGCTAAGCAATGGTGACACTATGACCCCAATGGCTCTAGTGTACCAATTGCGCTGGAATACAGCCGCCAGAGTACTTGCAATTAACTTTGCTGAACCTTCGATAGATTTAAGCGCAACATTACCTACAAATCCATCACAAACAATGACATCAGCTTTTCCACTTAGGATATCCGAGCCCTCAATATAACCCTGATAATTAAGTGAGGAATCCGACTGCAACAATTCATTTGCCTGCTTAACTTGATCATTACCCTTGATTTCCTCCTCGCCAACATTCAGTAAAGCAATCTTTGGCCGATCAACGCCTCTCAGCTCTCTCACAAGTACATCCCCCATGAGTGCAAACTGATACAACTGTTCAGAGTCACAATCAACATTCGCCCCCAAATCGAGCATATATGATTGCCCCTGCGCTGTGGGCAAAGCTGAAACAATTGCCGGGCGATCTATAGTCTCACATGTTTTTAAGATATAACGAGAGACCGCCATGAGAGCGCCTGTATTCCCTGCGCTCACGCATGCATCTGCACGCTTATCTTTAACGAGTTGCAATGCAACCCGAAGGGAGGAGTCTTTCTTGGTACGCAACGCAATTGATGGTGATTCATCCATACCCACCACTTCGCTGGCATGGCGAACCTGAAGACGCTCAAGCGCATCTTTCGAAAGCGCTGGATATTGAGCAAGCTGCTGTTCTATTTTATTTTCTTCGCCCACGAGAAAAACCCGCAGCGAAGGTAACTTGTTTAACAAAGTCACCACTGCGGGTACTGTCGTGAGGAGACCAAGGTCTCCTCCCATTGCATCTACTGCAATGGTTACACTGTCATTCAAGACGTTTTAGTCTTCCTGACTGGTCACAATTACTTGACGACCACGATAAAAACCATCGGCAGTCACATGGTGACGACGATGAATTTCACCGGTTGTAGAATCTTCAGAAAGCGTCGCTGCACCAAGTGCATCATGAGATCGACGCATACCACGACGAGATCGAGTCTTTTTACTTTTTTGAACTGCCATTGCTAGTTACTCCAATTAAAATCAATCTGAAGGCTTACTTTATTTTGCCTTTAAGCTGCTTAAGTACATCGAAAGGATTTTCCGGCTTTTGTTCCGCCATTTTCTCACTTTCCAACTCTTTATCAGTACGATATCGATAGGCTTCACAATCACTATGATAGGCCATGATTGGAAGCGCGAGAATCAACTCATCCTCAAGCAACTCAATTAATGAGATTTCTTCGCTGTCTAACAGCACAGCTTCGTATATGCTAGGAACCTGTTCTACCCGAGACTCTTTTTGAACAAAAGCCAATGATAGTGTCAATTCCAAGTCAACACCGACCCCTTCAAGGCATCGCTGACATTGAAGCTGAACACAGGTCGTGACCGTACCCTGCATTAAAGGATAACCTTCGCCATCCTTTGTAAACACAATATCTACCTCGACGCTACCTTCTTTAGAGAAGGCGTCAGCCGTCAGGCGCTTCATTCCCGACAAAGGGAATACACCTTTCAATATCAGCCCCTGTCTGGCGAGCTTTATCGGCTTTATAAGTTCTGGTAGAGTGCTAGTCAGCATAAGCGCGCAATAATAGGGAGATACGAGGCATCTGTCAAAATTTTTTAACAGATATTTAAGTATCTGTTTTTAAACCCGAACATTCGTTAGATTTACGCCAACTTCGACAGCAAAAATGGTCAATAGGGACATTTATCTAAGTAAATACCCCATACAATTGACTGCCCAATTCAGTGTTGGGTAAAATTCGCACTTCTCTAGCCTCATACATGACACATGTTTAGCCCCCAGCACACACCTTACACCAAGGAGATTAACTATGCGCCACGTTGTTTTAGGGTCCAGCTCCCCCTTTAGAAGCGCAATCCTAAAAAAGCTCAATATAGCTTTTGACACACACTCCCCTGATATTGACGAATCGCCTCTGCCCAACGAAACACCCCAAGAGCTAGTCAAACGCCTAGCCTTACGAAAAGCCGAAGCTGTAGCAAAGTCACATCCAACGTCGTTAATCATAAGCAGCGATCAAGTTTCTGTGCTAAATGGCAATATCAACGGTAAACCCGGCACACGAGAAAGGGCAATCGCACAATTAAGTGAGAGTAGCAATAACACTGTAAGCTTTTACACAAGCCTGTGTTTATATGACGCGCTAGAAAACAATTATCAGCTTGTTGTAGAGCCTTACCTTGTGCACTTTCGCAAATTGTCCCTTCAAGCTATTGAAAACTATATAGACGCAGAATCCCCCTTAAATTGTGCGGGCAGCTTCAAATCTGAAGGCCTCGGGATATCTTTATTTAATCGCCTACAGGGCGATGACCCCAACACATTGATTGGACTGCCTTTAATCCGGTTAGTGGAAATGTTGAATAAAAAGAACATAGATATACCGTAAAAAACTAACAGACAGCTCACTAAATCGCCCACCCCGTCTACACTTAGTTTGTTAGGTTTGGCATTTATTCCAAAATCCTAATTGCCAAACATCACTTACAATTTGTTTTCGGGGCAGCATTTATGTCTGACGAACTCGCGATACCACAACCTAAGCGAAGAAATACCAAAGAGCGTATTATTGACGAAGCAGAAAAGCTCGCTGCAATACATGGGATTGAACACCTTAAATTGCAGGATGTTGCCGATCGCATAGGGATAAAACTGCCTTCTGTATACGCTCATTTCAGCGGCAGAGAAGATATCCTCACGGCAATGGCAGCTAGGATAAACCGTACATACAGCCAACTGTATCACGGAAGATCCGGGGAAACAGCCAAAGACACTCTGCGCCGAGGAGCTCAAGACCTGCTCGACATTCTCGGAGGCAAGCCAGCTTATTTCCGTTTAATCCTTAGAGACCTTTCGGTACCTATAGGATACGATCCTCAAAATCGGCGTTTTAGCCCTAACAATAGCCACTCTATATCACAGGAGTTAAAGGACCTAAACCGAAGAACCGATCAATTGCTCTCGAGAACCAACACAGACTCCCCACGCAAACAATTAACTGGGGAGGATTTTGTCGTCATGGTTCATGGGATGCTTTTGACCGAGCTCAGCTGGACAGACACCCAACCGCCGAACGAAGAAAACGTAAAAATCATTGACCTGGAAAGCAGCAAGACACGGCTAAACGACTTGCTGGATCGGCTGCTCGATTAATCGACACCCAATAAAAAAGGCTGTGAATTCACAGCCTTTTTTATTGGGTGTCGATTAACAACTACTTCAGCGCAAGGTTCGCCCCAAAGCTTTCTGCTATTGACGACCCAATTTTCACACCAATACGATCAACCAATGACTGGAGTGCATTCGGGCGCTTCGTATAATCTACAATCTCTTCATTACCAACAACTTCCCTAGCCACATAACCTGGACTGCCCAATCCATCAATAAGACCCAGCGGTAAGGCTTGCTCGCCCGACCACATCAATCCGCTAAAGATAGTATCGGTTTCCTTAATCCTATCACCTCGACCCTTCTTTACAGCACCAATAAATTGCTCATGGACATTCCCAAGCAACGTTCCGAAATGGGCTTTCTGACTATCATCCAACGGAGAAAAAGGATCTAACATCGCCTTATTTGCGCCGGAGGTATATACCCTTCTCTCAACCCCGATTTTCTCCATTACTTCCGTGAACCCAAAGCCATCACTGATCACACCAATAGAACCCACTATACTGGCCGGATCCGCATATATTTCATCTGCTGCTGCTGCAATAAAATATGCCCCAGACGCCCCCACATCAGTTATCGCGGCATACACTTTTTTCTCTGGGTATTCTTTTTTCAGGCGCATGATCTCGTTATACACCATATTTGACTGCACTGGGCTCCCACCTGGGCTATTTATTCTTAGCAATACGGCAACAGATTTTTCAGCCTCAAACGCATCCCTTAAGCCCATGACAATAGAATCCGCAGACGCCTCCTTCCCTGCCATGATAATACCTTGCACATCAACCATCGCAGTATGTGAGTCAGTGGATAGAACCCTGTCTTTACCGCCAACTGACGGCTGAAATGCTGCAAATATAACGATGACATACGCCAACATTGCCAACTTAAAAAACACTCCCCAACGGCGCGCTTTTTTTTGCTCTTCCAGTGATTGGAGCGCCAATTGCTCAACTAACTTCCACTCTTTGCTTGGACCCGAGCGCCTGTGATTCCCACGATTCCCACCTCGACGATTATCTCTTCCTCGGCCATCTCGACCAGTATTGCCACCCTGACGAGGTGCGCTCTGTGATTCCGATTGAGAATCATTACTTGAATTATCTTCCATACAAACCCTTTTTATTTTTAAGATCACATATCACAGGTGCGATTAACACAAACCAACACTATCTCAATAGAAAACTAGCCAGTTCGGCTGCAGAATCAACACTAGCAACCGGGCTATACACATGCAAACGTTCCACATCATGCGCCCCCCAAGAGACAGCCAGCCTATCCACCCCGGCGTTTTGCGCCATTTCCATGTCGAATTCAGTATCACCAATCATCACTGCTTTCTCTGGCTTAACGCCATGCAACTCCAACAATTCATAGATCATTGCCGGTGACGGCTTTGATTCTGTCTCATCCGCACATCTCGTACCATTAAACATGGGCTGTAAATTGACAGCCCCCAGCACGCGATCCAGTCCTTTCCTACTTTTTCCAGTGGCAATGCTCAGAGTTTTACCTTTATCCGCCAACTGCTGCAACATTACCTCAACTCCAGGGTAAAACAAACAAGGTTGCTGCTCAGACTCCACATAATGATGAGAATATCGCTGCCTCACATACGCTACTTGTTCGGCGGTAACGCCAGGATATAGCTGCTCTATTGCAATCCCCAATTCCAACCCGATTATTTCGTGAATCGCAACCGGTTCCAATATATTCAACTTGGCATCTTTTGCGGCCAACTGCATACAATTAACAATTTTAGCCAGGGAATCCATCAGGGTTCCATCCCAATCAAAAATCACCAACTCATATTCTTTTACTGCCATCATCAACTTACCTTTCCCGACATTTAGCGTAAACGGGTTAACAACGCCTGAAGATCCTCATCGAGAGGAGCCTCCACCACTAATTTAGCAACACCCTCTGCACCAGGAATTTGAATCTTCATTGCATGCAAAAACAACCGTTTCAACCCCAGTGCTTTAAAAGGTTCATTCTGTGCTCGCGAGGTGTATTTATCATCTCCTGCAATGGGGTGACCGGAAAACTGGGTATGCACACGTATTTGATGAGTCCTCCCAGTTATAGGCTTTGCTTCCACAAGAGTTGCCCCTTGCAAATGCTCAAGCAAACGAAAATCTGTCAGCGACTGCTTACCATCCCGCGAAACCTTCACAACACGTTCACCTGAAGCCAAATGAAATTTTTGCAATGGCGAATCAACACGATGCTTGCGCCCCTTCCAACGCCCAACAACCAAAGCACAATAGGTTTTGTCTAACCCGCCATCACGTAAGTATGCATGCAAGCGCTTTAGGACGGAGCGCTTCTTGGCAATCATCAGGCAGCCTGACGTATCTCTATCAAGCCGGTGAACTAGCTCTAAGAAAGACGATTCTGGACGCATTTGACGTAACGCTTCAATCACACCAAAACTCAACCCGCTACCACCATGCACAGCAATACCACTAGGCTTATTAAGGACAATTAACCCGTCATCTTCATATAAGATTCTTTCATTGATAAGTGACAAAATTCTATCGCCAACTAAGGGAAGCTCTTCTTTTTCCGCCATCCTAACCGGAGGAATTCTAATAACATCATCAACTTGCACTCGGCTATCAGGCTTTGCTCGCTTCTTGTTTATACGCACTTCACCCTTGCGTATAATCCTATAAAGCATAGATTTAGGCACACCTTTCAGGCGTGACTTTAAGAAATTATCAAGACGTTGACCGTCTTGGTCGTCAGTTATCGTGACAAACTGGACTGTAGTTGATACTTGTTCGCTCATTATTGGATAATAACTCGTTCTATCTATTTGATGTACCTATATTTTCCTGCTATATTTCTTTTGCCTTGACCATATAGATATGGTACTGCCCTGATTGGATAGCGCACAAAGCAAGTATGCCTATCGGCGATTAACAGGCAATTAGACAAAAGCATAATAACTGAGCGGTTCACAACAAACATACCTCTAGTACATATGCCACACAATCAACACAGTGTTAGCAGCCACAATCGGCCTGTTAATAAATACGTAAACAGCACATAGCAACGCCATACAGATTGACAACAACCGCTGCTAACGTCTTTGTATTAGCTGAGAGCTAAAGTGAGCGTGAAAGCTCGCTTTGTACCAACAAAAACGGACAAAGCCCTCGCCCATACCAAAAACTTGACGTAGCAAGGTTAGGTTTCTTTTACTAGGTTTTCCAAGACAGTAAAGATCAAAATACACGTCTTGCAATTGAATTAACTTAAAAAGAAGCCCAAAAAGCATGAGATTCACCGCTATTCGATTAACTGAGTGGCGGAAGTAGCACTCACTTCGGTAAGGTACAAATAGCCGTTTTAGATGTGGCAGCTGAGGCTCGGCATATTCCATCAATTGGATGCTGATTTTGGCCATAGACGCGCCGCATATTGGACATAACACGCTTGCATCCAAAGTGATGCACCTTCCCCAGTGCTTTTCTGTTAGCCTTCTGTATCCGTGGTTTTGCTTTGTACATTGACCATTGGAAATTTTAATGAAAAGAATGTTAATCAACGCCACTCACGAAGAAGAGTTGCGCGTAGCCCTTGTTGACGGGCAAAGACTTTATGACTTAGATATTGAGCACCGCACCCGAGTTCAAAAGAAGGCAAACATCTACAAAGGTAAAATCACCCGCGTAGAGCCAAGCCTTGAGGCTGCATTTGTTGACTTTGGTGCCGAGCGCCACGGCTTTCTTCCGCTTAAAGAAATCTCTCGCGACTATTTCTACAAGAACCCTAAAGATGTCCAGGGTCGTTTTAACATCAAGGACGTCATCAAAGAAGGGCAAGAAATCGTCGTTCAGGTCGAAAAAGAAGAGCGTGGCAACAAAGGCGCTGCATTGTCTTCTTTTATAAGCCTCGCAGGACGCTACCTCGTGCTTATGCCCAACAACCCTCGCGCGGGCGGAATTTCACGAAGAATTGAAGGTGATGAACGATCTGAGCTTCGAGACATTATGGCTCAACTTGAAACTCCCAAAAACATGGGCGTTATCATCAGAACCGCTGGCATAGGCCGTAAACTTGAAGAACTCCAGTGGGACCTCAACTACCTATTAGACCTATGGAATTCCATCTCTAATGCCGGTAATAACAATGCTGCTCCATTACTAATATACCAAGAAAGTAATGTTATTATTCGTACAATAAGAGACTACTTACGCCAAGATATTGGTGAAGTATGTATCGACAGCAAAGAGGTGTATGAAGAGGCCCTTAACTTTGTTCGCCAAGTCATGCCTCAGTACGAACAAAAGATCAAACACTATAACGACCCGGTCCCTCTATTCACTCGATATCAAATCGAAAGTCAAATTGAAACTGCATTCGAACGGGAAGTTAAACTACCCTCTGGCGGCTCAATAGTCATAGACCCAACTGAGGCATTGGTATCTATAGATATCAACTCGGCCCGGGCGACAAAGGGTTCCGACATTGAAGAGACCGCCCTTAATACCAATTTGGAAGCAGCAGACGAAATCGCTCGACAATTACGCTTGCGCGATATGGGTGGTTTGGTAGTTATCGATTACATCGACATGTCTGCCAACAAAAATCAGCGAGAAGTTGAAAACCGCATGCGCGATGCCCTCGAAATTGACCGAGCTCGCATTCAAGTCGGACGCATCTCCCGCTTCGGTCTACTTGAGCTGTCACGTCAACGGTTGCGCCCTTCTTTAGGCGAAACCAGTGGACACATCTGCCCTCGCTGTAATGGTACGGGGTACATTCGTGACCTTCACTCCCTTACCCTTTCCATCATGCGCCTTATCGAAGAAGAAGCGATGAAGGAAAATACCGCTGAGATTCACGCTCAAGTACCGGTATCAGTCGCAACTTATTTACTCAATGAGAAACGAGACAATGTAGTTGCGGTTGAAACCCGAAATAATGTCCGCGTCCTCGTAATCCCCAATCCCAATCTAGAAACCCCCCATTACGAAGTTACTCGACTACGCAAAGACCAGATTGAGACCGACCAATCCTCTAGCTATGAGATGGTGCAGAAAGCAGAACCCGTTAGCCGAGCTCACGTTGCTAACGCGGAAAGCTCCGTTGTTAAGCCCCAAGAAGCTGCCGTCAAAATGATTCAGCCTTCAACACCGGCACCTGTACCAGTAGAAACCGCTGAACCCGGCTTTTTCGCCCGACTTCTGTCCTGGTTTGTACAAATGTTCACGGGAAGCCCGGCTGAAGAAGAAAAGCCTACAAGTACTCGTGAAAGTAACAAGCGAAACGACAGAGGCAACCAAAGAAACCGCAACCAACGCGGCGGTCGCAACCAGGGCCAACGAAATCAACGCAATAAAGATTCGCAGGCCAACCGCAACCAGAACCAAAACAGAGACAAAAAGGACGACGAAAAAAGCGGCAATCAAGAAAAGGATCGAAACCAAAACCGCAATCAGAATCGAGGTCGAAACCGCAACGAACAAAATGAGCGTAACGACAATATCGAAAAAAATGATCGCAACAGAGGCAATGCTCGCAAGGACAGAAACAAAAACCAAGAGCCCAAACGCGACCCACAGCAAAGTGGCGAAAAAAGAGACGAGCAGCAGGAAGGGTCACGCAGAGGTAAGCGCCGCAACCCCAACGACAGCCGTCGCCGTCGCCAGGAAAACTCAAACCCAAGAAACACTCCTGAGCAAACCGCCAGCGCTGAAAAACAAACTGCAAACGACACACCTGTAGCAGCGAAAAAAGACAGCCCGGCACCACGCGAGCAAAAGCCTAGAAGAGAAAAGCAAAGCCAGCCTAGCTCTCAACAAAATCCAAGCACGAGCAATTCTTCTGCAGAAAAAGGAGCTGCGCCTTCCAAACCTGCACAAGACAACAAAGAGCGACCTAAACAGTCGCAACAAGAAGGCAGCAAAGGACAAAATCCTGCGGTCAAAAGCAGCGCTGAAAACACTAAACCTCAGCAACGCGCCGAACAACCACCCTCAAGCGAGGCCAAGGCGAGCACCCCAAAGGCAAGTACACAAGCCAAAGAAGCTCCTAAGCCTGACACCAAGCCGTCACCGGCTAGCCCTCCAAAGGCTGCGCCTAAAACTGCAACAAAAGCTGCAGCGGCACCGAAAGAAAAAGAAGCTAAGCAGGAAACAAAGGCTAAACGCCCACAAAGAGCCTCAAATGACCCTAGGGAAGTTAAGAAGCGCCAGCAAGCTGAAGCAAAAGCCCGTGAGTTAGAGAAAAAACTCGCTGACCAGCAATCGAAAAAGCAACCAGCAGAACCACCTGCTCGCGTGGAAGCCCCTCAAAACAGCGGCAATAAAACGGGGGAATAGGTAGGCGCCGGCCTTAACGCGCAGTACACTAGCTAAACGCTAGGCAATAAAAAAGGCTCCTATTCAGGAGCCTTTTTTATTGCCTAGCGTTTAGCTAGTATGTGTTTTAATTCTAAAGAAGCGCCGTCTTATTAAGTTGCTCACAATATCTGTGGATAACTCTGTGCATTTTGCTGTAACAATGTCATCCAAGCATACTGCATGGGGGCTACAGCAGAACGGTTGTTTTTCGACCAACAAACTGAGGTTCTGGCTCTAGGTATATTCCAAGCATCGCAAAAACATCCTCATTGATTTTACGAGACAGATTCACCACTGCTTTGCCACCGCCCCCCTGATTGATTAACACTAACGCTTGCTTATCATGAACCTTAGCACCTTCGAACTCCCTTCCTTTCCAACCTAATTGATCAATAATCCAACCTGCTGCAAGCTTATATCTACCATCATCTAACGGATAGTTAATTACCCCTGGAAGCGTGCCTTTAATCTTAGCCAATTCAAATTTATCTACAATTGGGTTCTTAAAGAAGCTCCCACAATTAGGTAGCACGCTAGGATCAGGGAGCTTACGTTGTCGAATCGACACGATAACATCACTCATAAGCTGGGGAGTCAGCTCCTCTTTTCGCGCAGCAAGCTCAGCTTCAATCTCTCCGTAGCCAGTAACATAACGTGGCGTTTTTTGCAGCTTGAGCGTCACCGACACAATAATCCACTTCCCAGCATATTCTTCCGTTTTAAATACACTATGTCGATACGCAAATTCGCACATATCTACATCTCTGGATATGCGCCTTCCTGTTGCTATTTCTATCGCTTCCAGTGAAACAAAAACGTCACACAATTCCACACCGTAGGCCCCAATATTTTGGATAGGGGCAGCACCTACAGTACCGGGAATGAGTGACAAATTCTCCACGCCGGAGAAGCCACGTCGAATCGCCCACTGAACCAATGCGTGCCACTCCACCCCTCCTGCCGATCTGACCCAAACATAGCGCTCATCTTCCCTAATTAATTCAATACCCTGTATCGCATTATGCAAAACGACCCCGTCAAAATCCGACGTCAACACAATATTACTACCGCCACCCATAACAAGGCACGGCAGCGCTAACGGTCTCTCCTTTAACGCACGCAGAAGATCCACCTCACGACTGATAGAAACAAAATAGGCCGCCTTAACATCGCTGGCCAGAGTATTATTTCCCTTTAAGCTAACTCCCTGCGTAAACTTCATAGGCGTTTCTTAATTTCACCGAGCAAGCCGATGGCCGCATCTTCAACTAGATCCAATACCAACCCGAACCCATCCTTACCACCGTAATACGGGTCTGGAACTCCAATATATTGCTTTTGATTGGAATAAGACAAAAACAAATTAAATACAGCACCACTTTCACCGGGATCGCCCTGAGTCACTTCAGTCATATTTGCCTCATCCATCGCCAAAATATAGTCAAAAGCTAAGTAGTCATTCACACTCAATTGCCGCCCCCTCAGCCTCGCCATGTCGTAACCCCGGCTAGCTGCTGCGGCCATCGAACGCGAATCAGGCGCCTCGCCCACGTGATACCCGGCGGTACCGCAGGAGTCAATTTCAATAACACTTGTCAACCCAGCCTCTTCCACCACCGAACGAAAAACAGCTTCGGCCGTAGGTGATCTGCAGATATTCCCCAAACACACAAATAGCACCTTCATACCCAATCCTCTAGAAAATTTTACTTTTCCAACAACTGCCTCACGGCTAACAAATCAGCTTCAGTATCAATACCCGGTGGGGGCGACTCTACCGCTTGTTCAACATGAATTTTCACTCCATGCCACATTGCTCTGAGCTGCTCTAATGATTCAGCCTGCTCTAGCACGCAAGGCCCCCATTGAACGAATTGATGTAGCAAACCTACCCTATAACCATAAATCCCTATATGGCGCTGCATTTGCGGTTGACTTGGCAGTGCGCCACCATCACTTGAGAATGTACTCCGATTCCAAGGGATTGGGGCTCGACTAAAATACAATGCAATTCCGTTAATATCACTCACGACTTTCACTGCGTTCGCATCAAATACCACACCTTCCTCTTTTATTTCTTCACTCAACGTAGACATTGCCGCGCCTGAAGCCTGCAAATTTCGAGCGACTTGGTTTATCACTACTGGAGGAATCAGTGGCTCATCCCCTTGCACGTTTACGACACATTCATCTTCACCAAGACCCAATAGGTTAACCACTTCTTCCAGCCTATCTGTGCCCGATTCATGCCCGACAGACGTCATGCATACTCTCCCCCCAAATTCTTTCACGCAACGTTCAATCCGCTCATCATCCGTCGCCACCACAACTTGACAAGCATCACTTTGACAAGCCTGCTCATAGACACGCTGAATCATGGGCTTACCTGCAAGATCAAGCAATGGCTTGCCTGGTAATCGAGTTGAGTTATAACGTGCGGGAATTATGACGGTAAACGGTTTCATGACATTCCTAAGTAACAGCAGAAAGAGGAGCACTAAAGCTTAAAAGAGCCCCCTTCTAGTGAATCGGCTTCAAAGAGATATTTTGGAGATTATATCATCAATCAATGTAGATTCGAGCTGTGCTGATACCCTAAGGTACCAGCCATTTACCAATCCCAGCGACACAACCTTAACCGCATCCTTTTCTGTCATGACCACCGGCTTATCTTGCATCAATGAGAAGTCTGACTGCTGAAAATGGTGATGATCGGGAAAAGGGCGTTCGATCACCTGGTAACCCACCTCACTGAGCGTAGTATAAAAACGGCTCGGATTGCCAATTCCAGCAACCCCATATACCTCCTGGCACTCTAAGACCTCTTGCTCCCTGCCAGATAGCGCTACCACATCATCCGCCCTAATATTCATTGGATACAAAGTGGGAAGTTCTAGAGGTGCACCGTGCACCCGAAATTGAGATTCAATGTTACTCGGTAAAGTAGAGGTATTTGCCCCATTGATTACCAAAAAATCCACAGACTCCAGACGGCAAAGCGGCTCTCTTAGCGGGCCACACGGCAAACAACGACCGTTACCTATTCCTCGCGTAACATCCATTACTACGATCTCTAAAGATCGCCACAATTTATAGTGCTGCAAACCATCGTCACTAATGATAATGTCGAGATCATTCGCAGACTCCAAAAACTTTGCCGCCGAAACCCGATCTGGATCAACAACGACGGGCACCCCTGTGCGTTGAGAAATCATTAACGGCTCATCCCCAACTTCTGACGCTGCCGACCTCTCATCAATTAGTACAGGATATTTACTGGCTTTACCGCCGTAACCTCGAGAAATAACACCGACCCGCAGCCCTCGCTCTAACAAAGCCTCAATTAGATGGATGGTCAGCGGGGTTTTACCGGTACCCCCAACCGTAATATTACCCACAACAAGCACTGGTGCACGGGGTTTATAAATACTACTTTGGTTGGACAAAAATGTTTGACGTTTTTTACTAACCACCCGCCGATAGAGAGCTTCCAATGGCCGCAACAAAACAAAGGGCCTTCGCCCTCCGTACCATACCGTTTGAAAATAACTCTCCAACCAAGCCATCACATTACTACTTGCTCAAAGAGCTTATCGGTAGGCTTTGTTGAGTAAACCCTAATCGGCCTGCGACATCCATGGCTGAAATTACCGATTGATAAGCCGTATCTTTATCTGCACTTATTGTTAACGGCAAATCCATATTGCCCTCAGACACCTCAATAATCGCCTTTCTCAGTGTCGCCAACTCACGATTCACCAATCGCTTACCATTAACGGCATACTCTCCATCAGCACTAATCACGATTTCTATCTGCAAAGGATCTTCCGTTGGCGCCTCCCCAACAGCTTCCGGCAAATTTATGACAAGTTGGCGTTCTTTGGTGAAGGTTGTCGAAACCATAAAGAAAATCAATAACAAGAACACCACATCAATCAGCGGCGTCAAGTTTACTGTGGCTTCTTCAACAGGTTGCCGAATAAATTTCACTTGCTATCACCATCCTGAGCATCCCTCTCACGATCACCATGCAGAATATCGACAAGCTTAATCGCCTCCTGCTCCATCATTACTGAAATTTCGTCAATACGTCGCGTAAAGAATCGATGAAAGAACAATGCTGGTATAGCAACACTCAAGCCTGCGGCTGTAGTATACAAAGCCTCTGAAATACCCCCCGCTAGGACAGCAGCATTACCTGCACCCTGCATGACAATGGCGTTAAAAACTTTAATCATCCCAATCACCGTGCCCAACAAGCCTAACAACGGTGTAATCGCGGCAATGGAACCTAGCAAGTTTAGAAAACGCCCCATTTCATGAATCTCATGAGTCGCAGTATCGACGATTGACTCCTTCATGATATCCCGCCCATGATTAGAGTTGAGCAAGCCGGTAGCCAATATTTTTCCTAGTGGCGATGAATTCCTAAGCTCCTTAACACGAGTGCCATCCAACTGATTGCTCTTCATCCAACCCCAGACTTTCGTCAATAGATTAGACGGGGTAATACGAGAAGCCCTCAGACTCCATAAACGCTCTGCAATAATTGCAATCGCCAACACGGAACAGAGAATAATCGGGAACATAACAAGGCCACCCGCTTCGACAAACTCAATCACTCTAAATTCACTCACTTTATTTGTGCTCTCCGTTATACTGAATGCAGCCCAATTTACCACACTCACTTAGTAACATTAACTAGGCATTTCTCAATTTAGGACAATATTTCTTACCTTCACGCTCTCCAAACTGTGTAAAAGACTTTCCGATCCGTTATTTTCAATTAAGAATTCAATTGAGTGCGGAGAAACGTGATTGAGCAAAGCCCCAGACAATCGTTGCCTACCCTCTATAAACAACGTGTCCAGATACCCTATCTCAGGCAGCACCTCATATGACGCAATAAACGCCAATTGCTCATCTATATCCCCAGGCGCCAACAGCAATGCCCTTCCCCACCCACCTCTCAGTGTTAAATAACATCGCCCTCCCGCCTGCGTTCCAGGGGAAATCACCACGTCCTCGATGCTATATTCCAGCATTGAGCAAGCCGCAATACCTTCGATGCTTACAGCCTCCCTACGCCGCCAGCCATTATTGCGTATCTTAACTCTCATCACGGCATAATCATCTGATATCCATTGCCGATACACACCGAATATTGGCTCCTTAAGACGATTACTGATTCCTTGATCTCTAAAGTACTGCCTCACTAAGTAGTTAACTCGGCCGCTCGAACGATCAGCTGGGACGATGAGTAGCAGATCCGATTCAAGTTCAACAATAACAATACGCTGATCCAAACCCACAATATCGATCGTACTACTTTCACTCTTGTGAGGCTCATCTAGCAATAGCGGCAGAATCAACAACACCCCGAGCCAGCGTCCAGGGAATGCGCTAGGCAAACATAAGATTACAGCCCCCACCAACGCAGCAAACGTATACTTAATTGAAGGGCTTGCGAAAAATAACGCCCCACCCCATGACTGCAATTCAGTTAATAGGGCAAAAAAGACATACATAACACCTTCTAGCGCAGCATACAAAAGAAGCGTAACACCTCCCGTAAGCTCCCCACATAAAACCAGCAAGCTGTACAGCAAAGACAGAGGCACGACCACCCAACCGACCAACGGGATTGCAACAACATTAGCCAATACACCAATAAGCACTACCTTGCCAAAATAGTGAGCAGAAAGCGGCAATAGACCAATAAACAACCCAGCCTGAACGCGCCCCCAGGAAAGGAGCTTCCCAAAGGGGAACACACGCCCATCTAATACCAATAAAATTAGAATAACAGCGAAAAATGAAAGCCAAAAGCTTGCACGCAATATCGCAAAAGGCTCAAACAACAGAACAAATGTAGCGCTAATAAAAAGCGCAGCCCATTTCTTGGTTGTCGGATACATATATCTCAATAACACAACGGCACTTACCATCACGCAGGCTCGTTGAGTCGGTATGGAGTACCCTGCCAATGCACCGTATAGCCACGCCACCAATACCGCACAAATAGATGCAGTCACTTGATTTTGGACGGTTGGAATTTGCAACTGACAAAAAATCAGCCCATATAAGACTGCAAAATATACCAAACCAAAAATCAGCCCGATATGTAATCCAGAAATAGCGATTAAATGGGACGTACCTGTATCACTAAACAGCTGCCAATGCTTGTCCGTTAACAGGCTCCTATCACCCAACACTAGGGCTAGCAACACAGGTACGGCCCGCCCTTGATCTTTACCGAGATTCCCACCCACTGACTGCAAAATTCGTTCTCGAAGTTCCATTCGGAACGAATGGTAACTCCAATCTTGCGACACCAGAACAGGATCTAGTACGCCTGAGCGGACAAAACCAGCTCCCGAATGCTCGATACTACGGTTTGGCACAACATGCAATGGCAGCACCCATTTCTGGCCCGGCAAGACAGCAACAGGTGGTGCACCCCATCTCACTTTCAGGGCTCGGGCTCCCACCGAGAACCTTGAATCATCGGCCAACACTCTGAAGCTGAATACCACTACATCATCAAATTCTAGCGGCATCCCCTCAACTACTCCTACCCAAACAACATTAGTTTGCTTGAGCACAACTGAACTCGACCTATTTTTTTCAGCTAACCCAGCCCAACCGAAGCCTACCCCACACAAAAGAAACAAAATCGACAGCTTTGTACCCCTCAAGAATAACGTTCGTCGACAGCCTCTGGAATACAGGAGGAGTGAGAACACAAGAATAGACACAAACAACACCAGCGTAGCTAGCCCTCCCTCTACACGAGCAAACGCCTCCGTCCAGGAGCTGAAATACAAGGCCTTTGTGCACAAAAAAACCAAAAGTCCCGTGTTAAAAGCTATTGCAGACTTAACTAACAAAGGATGTACCTAGTCTTAGTCGTACGTTTTATGCATAATACCGCTTCGATACTTCCATCATAATAAAAGAAGCAGTTAGATACCCCGTTGAAAAAATTCTTCAAAAAGCATATGCCGGACCCACACACAGTCATGCAGAATAAATGGCTGAATATTTTGAGGCCTTTGGTTGATAACCCAAATTTACTGCACTTCAATCGACGCTCCGTGTCGGCTGGTATGTTTGCTGGGGTGTTTGCAGCATTTATCCCTTTACCGATTCAAATGTTCGTGGCAATCGGCCTTTCCCTAATTGCTAGAGGGAATATCGCGGTTGCTGCCGCATCCACCTGGATAAGCAACCCGTTCACTTATTTTCCACTCTATTATTTCTGCTACCTGGTAGGGACTTTTTTCTTAGGAGAACCTCTCGATCCAAACGGTGCACCGATGGTTTTTGAGCTTTCTACGATTCTCGAAAATATTCTAACGGCTGGGAAGCCATTACTTTTAGGCTGTGTCATTGTCGGAACCATCCTTGGTCTTGCAAGCTATATTGCAGTGCGCTATCTATGGCGCTTACATATTATTAAAAATTGGCAGACTAGACGAATTAACCGTCACAAAAGAGATTGATAAACCAACCAAGAAACTCTATAGGTTAGGCTTCAACATTATCAGTCAATAAACCATCTTCCATCTTAAGTACTCGACCGACCTGCCCGGCTAAACCAAGGTCATGGGTAACAATCAAGAATGAAATTCCTAAATCCCGATTAAGTTCTGCTATCAACCCCTGAATTTCTTTTGCGGTATGGATGTCAAGATTACCTGTTGGCTCATCAGCCAGCACCACTGTAGGTTCAGTGACCAACGCCCTAGCAATCGCAACTCTCTGGCGCTCCCCGCCCGACAATTCAGATGGTTTATGATCCAATCGATGAGACAATCCAACCCGAATAAGTAGGTCTTGCGCTCTTTTTCTTGCTGATTTAACTGACTCATTTTTTCTTAACATGAGTGGCATTGCTACGTTTTCAAGCGCCGAAAATTCAGCAAGCAAGTGATGGAATTGGTACACAATGCCAATATGCTCATTACGCACGTCACCGCGCTGAGTATCTGTCAGCTTGCTAAAATCTTGCGAGTTCACCTTCACATGCCCAGAAGTGGGTATATCCAACCCACCAATCATGTGCAGTAACGTTGTTTTTCCGGATCCGGAGTTACCGATAATAGCAACAAGCTCCCCCTTAAGCAGTTGAAAGCTAACACCTTTCAGTACATCAACTTTACTTGGACCCTCAGTATACGATTTCTTAAGATCAGTACATTCCAGGGCAATCGGGTTACTCATATCAGTCATATCGTAGCGCCTCCGCAGGCTGAACCTTTGACGCGCGCATTGCAGGGTAAATAGTGGCCAGAAAACTCATCATAAAGGCCGATGCACTCACGAAAATAACATTATCTACACGCAACTCTGACGGCAAATAATTAACAAAATATTGTGCAAATAATGGGGTGTCCAATACTCTCTCTAGCCAACCTGCAAAGTCACTAATGTTCAATGCAAGAAACACCCCCAAAGATGTACCTATAAATGTTCCCATTAATCCAATAAACGTTCCCTGAACCATAAAAATGCTCATAATTGTCTTGGGGCTAGCTCCCAGTGTTCTCAATATTGCAATATCCGATGTTTTGTCAGTTACAACCATTACTAAGCTAGAGACAATGTTAAAAGCCGCCACTGCGACAATAAGCAATAACAAAAGCGCCATCATCGTTTTTTCGAGCTTGATCGCTTGGAACAAGTTACCATGAGTACTGGTCCAATCACGCGCATAATATTGCCCAGGAAGGCTTGATACAATATCCCACGACACCCTGCCTGCTTTAAACAGATCATCCAAGCTCAACCTAACACCGTGCACTCTTCCTTTGATCTTCCCTAATTTAGCAGCATCCTCGATGTTAATATAAGCCATCAAGCCATCAAGCTCCGCTCCAACCTTAAACACACCACTCACCGTAAAACGCTTGAATCTAGGCAATACACCTGCAGGAGTAACAGAAGCCTCAGGCAAAACGAGCGTAACTTTATCACCTACCGCAAGTCCTAACGAGCTTGCCAGCGCGGCCCCAAGAACCATATTAAAGGAGCCCGGCGTAAGATCATCCACACTTCCAGCTTCCATATGGGAAGCAATTATGGACACTTTTTTCTCGAAGGAAGGCTCTACACCGGTCAAGAACACACCACTGACGGTTCCGTGATGGGTCAGCATGCCTTGCAGCTGAATAAATGGTGCTCCGGCAACAACGTCATCATGCTTTTCAGCAGTGGAAACAACCTCCTCCCACTCTGCAAAAGGCTGATAACCGACAATACTTGCCTGAGGAACCATACCGAGTATGCGTTGCTGCAACTCTCGATCGAACCCATTCATTACCGACAACACAACAATAAGGACTGCCACACCCAGAGTAAGACCCAAGATGGACGTTAATGAGATAAAAGAGATGAAGTGGTTTCTCCGCTTCGCCTTGGTATAGCGTAGCCCCACATATAAAGATACTGGTTTAAACATGGCTCGCATTAAACCATACAGGCCATTCAAATGCACTCCATAATCAACAACTTGGTGACCATAAGTGGCTTAAATTCAGCATTGATTCTGTCATTAATTACCAACTCCAACTAAAGTGAAATAAAGGGGAACAAAAACATTACCCGCGATGTCTGACACTTTAGGGGTGAGGCGATACATGCTACATGACGACATAAATAGGCGAGATTTTTTCCGATTAGAAGACAGAGTTCATCTGATCAAGCGGCCTATTGAAAAGCATCTAATCCACGAGGACCCCTATCACAGCAGCTTTGGAATCCCAAAAGAAGCATTGTTGTTCAGCCAATTGCGAAGCATTGAATCGGACACACAAAATTTACTGCCTCTCATAAAAGATTCAAATATCCCGATTGCGAACTATCTAAAAGCTCTCGATCAGAAAATCGACTTTATCACTCAGTACCTCATTGCTGACGGCAAGGGTGGAGACATTCTGCAAAAAGAAAATGTATCACTCAGTGAAGGCGGCATCTCATTTCTTAATTATAATCACATAGAACCAAGCAGCTTCATGCACCTAACAATGATTCTGTTCCCGAGCCATGGCGCCCTATCAGCCATTGGCCAGGTCAAGGACAGCACCTTATTAGATGAAGAGCAACCTTCCATCTATCGTATCGGATTGGAATTCACGACTTTACTCGAGCAGGACAGGAAACAGCTGTCTCGTCACATTCGGCGTAAACAATCAATGGCAATACGTGATCACACCCCTAAAAGCGATGAAAAGAGATAGTAAATTCTGTGGATTTTCTGCTATAACTAACGGAACAATGACAACTATTTGTGCGACATTCGTCAATCACCTATTTGGGAATCACAATAATGAAAAAGTTCTTAGGTTTAACGATAGCGCTCCTGCTAAGCCTCTCAAATACGGTTCTTGCCCAATCAGTGGCCGTACCCGTTGGCCAGCAGGGTGCAGCCAGTCAAAATATTGAGCGTCCAACTAGAGGCAGCACAAAGAGCCAGGTATCCAATCGCTTTGGAGACCCATCTCAGCAATTCGCGGCAATAGGCCAGCCAGCCATATCCCGCTGGGTTTATAATAAGTTCACTGTTTACTTTGAAGATGATTACGTCATACACAGTGTCTTACACCCATAAGTACACCTCACGCTGACAGCGATATGAGCGCTAACTTCCCCATTGCGCTCTATACAACTCCCTTCCCCTTTCTGTTAGTCTCTAACCTCTGTCTCACGCAAACTTCACTATATAAAACAAGACCTTAAATGAGCATTCACAACAGCAACGGGCTGATCCCTGAATGGGGCCCTCAGCAGGCAACAATGATTGTATGGCCGCACATCACTACCGATTGGGCGCCCTGGATAGATGACATTACTAATACCTATGTACAATTTGCGGATATCATTACTCACTACCAAAAATTAGTCATAATATGTAAGACCCCCGAACATGAATCACACATCCAAGCGCAACTCGCTAACACCTCAAATTCGTTCTCTATCCAATATATTCACCTAGCGTACAATGACACATGGTGCAGGGATTACGGCCCCCTATCGGTTTACAGGGAGGGCGCAGTGGAATTGCTGGATTTCGCATTCAATGGCTGGGGCGATAAATATGACGCCACTGATGACAATTTACTCTGTCGTCGACTAGATTACGCTAGCCATTTTTCTCACCAGCTATCCACTATAGATTTTCACTTAGAAGGCGGCAGCATCGATAGCAATGGCGCAGGATTGCTTCTCACCACTAGTGCGTGCTTATTATCAGGAACTAGAAACAACGCAGCCGACAAAGCGCTAATTGAATCTACACTCTCTGAATATTTACACTTTAAGAGACTGCTCTGGCTAGATCACGGATCCCTCGTCGGTGACGATACAGATTGCCACATCGACAATTTAGCCCGATTCACCTCGCCTGATACTGTTGTCTACGCGGCAACACCCAACACAAAAGATGCAAACCACCACCCTCTAGCGGCAATGGAACAAGAATTACAAGCGCTCAATCAGCGCCACAATTTAGGCCTGACACTTATACCAATAGCCATCCCAGAAGCACAATTCGATACTGCAACAGGGGCCAGGCTACCTGCGAGCTATATCAATTTTGTTATGGTCAATGGCGCCGTCATTATTCCGTGCTTTGATACACCACAAGACGAATCTGCCCTGGAAATATTTACCAACTTGTTTCCAGATAGAGATATCGTACCGATTATTGGCAATCACTTCATTAAACAATTTGGTGGGCCGCACTGCGCCAGTATGCAGCTAGCGGAAAACACAATATCCAACAAACGTTGATTTAGCATGCCACCCAAAGTTATTACAGAGACCCGCAATGAGCCCGACACCGAACAATATTCAAGCAGCAGTCATTCAGCATAAGGGGTTGCCGGACCAGGCAAGCAGCCTTAATCAAACTGAAACATTGATTCGCCAGGCAGCAAGTGGCGGCAGCAAACTCATCCTACTTCAAGAGCTACACGCTTCATTATACTTTTGCCAGACTCAAACTTATGACAATTTCGCCCTAGCTGAAGCCCTTGAAGGTCCAACCAAAACTAGGCTGAGCGCATTAGCCAAAGAACTAGAGTGCGTAATTGTTGGATCTATATTTGAAAAGCGAATGGCAGGTGTTTACCACAACACCGCTATCGTACTGGACACAGATGGTTCGCTTGCCGGCATTTATCGAAAAATGCACATTCCTGACGACCCAGGGTTTAACGAAAAATTCTATTTTTCGCCAGGTGAGCATGATCAAATCCAACAAATAGGTTTTACGCCAATCAACACCAGCATAGGAAAGCTCGGTGTATTGGTGTGTTGGGATCAATGGTACCCAGAAGCGGCTAGATTAATGGCCTTAGCGGGCGCGGAAATCCTGCTTTACCCAACAGCCATCGGGTGGGATGCAGAAGACACAAAGGAAGAGCAGCAGCGACAACTCGATGCTTGGACATTAATTCAGCGCTCCCATTCTGTTGCCAATCACCTCCCTACACTTGTCGCTAATCGCGTAGGTCATGAGCCTGACCCTTCCTCAAATACCCAAGGGATCACATTCTGGGGAAATAGCTTTATATCCGGCCCTCAAGGGGAGATCCTTGCAGAAGGCAGTAATACAGAAACACAAATACTCAGCGCAACACTGGACCTTTCAAGAACCGAACAACTCAGACAGATATGGCCTTATTTTAGAGACAGAAGAATCGATGCATATTCCGCACTATCCCAACGATCAATAAAGTCTCAGTAAATTCATGATAATTATTGGTCATCGAGGTGCTCGCTTGGAGGCACCCGAAAATACCTTGATCGGATTCAGGCTCCTTCGGAGCCTAGACATACATCACGTAGAGCTCGACCTTCATCTGTCAAAAGATAACAAGCTCGTCGTCATCCATGATGCTTTCGTCGACCGTACGACCACCCACAAGGGCAAAGTCAACGAATTTACTGCTGGGCAGCTCCATAAAATGAACGCGGCAACTAATTACCGCAACAGAAATATAGCCTCCAACATTCCTTCCCTCGACGACGTACTTTCAGAGTGGCCGAACTTACAAAGTATTCAACTTGAAGTAAAACCCGTTGCGCGAGAACAATTACATATTCTCGCAAGAGAGCTCGCCAGCATAATTGCGCACTACAATCTCCAAACTCGAGCCACTGTCACATCTAGCGACATCAATTTTCTCCGCTACCTGCAACAACAACACCCAACGATAAAGCGTGGCTTTGTGGCCGAGAGGTTTACACGAAACCCAGTCGACATATGCCGTCGCCTGCAATGCAGTTACCTCATACTTCACAAAGGGCGCTGCAATAGAGAGCTAGTGAATTCAGCTCACGCACTTAAGCTTCATGTTTCTGTTTGGACTGTCAACACCCCCCGGACCGCGAGAAAGGTTGCTCAAAACGGAGTTGACAGTATCATCACTGATGCTCCGTCCATCATCGCGCCCCTATTCACAGGATAACCTAATGCTCAGTAAACTGTGGCTATGCCTCATTTTTATACCTTTCCTCACAGGCTGCGATAGTGCCCGCTATTACTACCAGGTCGCCGAGGGACACCTAAAGATAATGTCAGCAAGAGAGTCCATCTCAATGCTCGTTAAAGACAAAACTCGCCCCGAAAAAGAACGTAAGCAGCTTAGACGCGTATTAGAACTTCGAGAATTCGCAGATAAAGAGCTTCAACTACCCGTAGAAAACCTATACAGCGAATACGTTGATCTCCACAGATCTCATGTAGTATGGAACGTTATCGCTGCACCAGAATTTTCGATGTCCCCGCACAAATGGTGCTTCCCCATAGCCGGGTGCGTCAGTTACCGAGGATATTTTGCTCAAGAGACCGCACAACAATATGCACTCGAATTACAAAAAGAAAACTATGACACCTACATAGGAGGAGCATCAGCCTATAGCACACTGGGATGGTTTGAAGACCCCGTATTAAACACATTTTTATACCGTGGTGACGCTAGCTTAGCTGCCCTCCTCTTTCATGAAATAAGCCACAACGTACTATATGTGAAAGGCGATTCCGCTTTCAATGAGAGCTTTGCCACCACAATCGAATTAGAGGGCTTAGCACGCTGGCTAAAGACCCAACCTAAGGGTGACCTACTGCAAAAACATATCGACAAGAAGACACGTAGAAAGGAGTTTGTATCGCTCGTTCTAGAGCACCGCAAGCTACGAATAAACCTGTATAAGAGCAAAATAGAACAGGCAAAAATGCGGGAAGAGAAGTCCAAGCTAATCGTATCCCTGCAGAATGACTATATTCAACTAAAGGACTCCTGGGGTGGATACGCAGGATACGATGCGTGGTTCGACGGCCCCCTCAATAACGCACAACTCAGCACTGTTGCCACCTATCACTCTTTAGTTGATGGCTTACAGGTCCTATTAGCCAATCACCAACACGATCTCCCTTCATTTTACGAAGCCTGTAAACAGTTAGCCGCACTAGACAAAAAATCTCGTCATCATAAAATTCAGCAATTGGTTACTCACAAGTCCTAAACCCACATCTAGAATCTTCGTCTATACTTTCAGCTAAACGATTGAATTTTAAGCCCTGGATACGATTTCACATGGTTTCTGACAGCACAAAAACAGACCCATTTACTCAGTTGGACAACCTAATTCCACTGGTATCTGACCTGTTCGCAGCCATCAAACAAAAAAGCGATAAGTCACGCTCTATTATGCAGCTGATCTTAGATCGCGTTATTTTGATTGCGAATGCAAGACCTGACGCAACCCTAGCGGCAATACACTTGAGCCACCAAGCATCCCCACTAAAACAACCAATATATTGTGCTGCCTTAGCCCACATGATTGGGAAACAGCATGAAATCAAACAAGACATTCAAGAATCTCTCCTGCATGCCATTCTCACCTGTAACATTACGTTCTACGAATTACAGGTGCTGTTAAATACGATAGAAGGCAAGCTCACTGATGATCAGCGAACCAAGATGCAAAAACATGCGCTCAAAGGTGCACAATTAGTAGAGGCTGCTGGCTTCATGAACCCAGTGATGACCAAAGCAATGCGCCAACATCACGAACGCCCCGATGGTAGCGGCTATCCCAACCACCTAAAAGGGGATGACATATCAACCCCGGCATTGATCATCGGAATCTGTGAAACCTACACGGCAAGGATTGATAATCGCGCTTATCGAAAATCTATTCATCCCAAAGAAGCCCTCTCCCACCTCTTCAAAGAAGATGACCCCAGAATCAAAAAACTGATGTTAAACTTCGCAAAAGCGATCGGAGTATACCCTCCTGGCACCTGGGTTAAACTGGCCACTGGAGAGACCGCCATCGTTACGCAGGTTCAAAAAACCAGCCCAGTGCCTCTCGTCAAGGCCTTATTTGACGCCAATGACACACCGTATATGGGCGCTGTAGCTCGGGATTGCAGCGCTGCTGAAAGCAAAGTCCTTGGAGCAACCACCCCTCCATGTCGCCCATCCGTAGATTTACCCGTATTATTTGAATCATTTTAGGATTACATTCTATTACGTCGAATTACACTTCTTACATAGAAGCAACAGTGAATAGCAAATCTTCGATACACTGTCATTGACCTTTAGCTTACGCTCCATATAATCGTTTGTATGTTTTTTGGCCCCTAACCCAAAATCGAACGAATAAGAGATTTCAATGACAAAAACACCCAAGGCTTCTACACACCCCATACTAATAAAGGGGTTTGTCATTGTTATCGCCGCACTTTCAATATTCGGATGCGGGAGTGGTAGCAGTTCAGGCACCACAGGCATAACAGAAGAGCAGGCAAGCACGCTTGGAGGCCTGGAGAACCCAGCAGAAGAAAGCAGCACCAAAACGGGTAGCTTCGTTGATAGCGCAGTCAGTGGCATTCACTATCGAACTGCAACATATACTGGCACCACAAATGATAACGGCGATTTCAACTATTTGCCGGGTGAAATCATAGAGTTTTCAATTGAGCACATAGTGCTAGGCGCCGCAGTTGCAGATATAACGGTCACGCCTCTTGAGCTTGGCACGCTCACTGAAGACGGCATTGACTACAGTCACAACCATACAGATAGAACGGTTAACGTACTTCGGTTTCTTCAAACTTTTGATGCCGACGGATACCCAGAGAACGGTATTTCTATCTCAAATAGCACTCGCTCAACCATAGCAACCCTCAGCCCCCATTTCTCTATCACATTCAATTTGCCTCAAGCTGAGTTCGAAGCACAACCCGCACTCATCGACCTGGTTCAGCATTCTACAAGCTCAGGGGAGCTGGTTTCCCCAGAAGAAGCCATTGAACATTTTAAAAATACGCTGGAATACCTCCCCTAATCCTGCGCTTCACTTCTATAAGTAATGATTAAATCACTCATTAGCCACAGGGGCTTGTGACACACCCAATACAACACGACCCCAGCACCATCCGCAAGAAAATCCAACAGTGAAAAATCCCTATTGGGGAGCTGCCATTGTATCAACTCGATGAACAACCCATAGCTTAACAACATCGGCACTTTCACGCGCCAAAAAGAAGTAGTAGAAAGCGCGCCCTCAAGCAAAAAACTCAGCACAAAAAAAGCACCCGCATGCAACACCTTGTCGCTCACCGATGCAGAAACTGCGACCGGAGGTGGGCCAAACGCCAATATACTAATGACTAAAATACTCGCAAGAAGCGCCACGCCAAACACACCGGAGTATGTTCTAAATGTTAAAGATATCATTTCCTATAAACTATCCACTCTGTACAATCCATTCATTGCCGCTACCCGATATGCCTCTGCCATTGTAGGATAATTAAACGTCGTATTAACAAAATACTCCAGTGTATTTTCCTTTCCCGGTTGGTTCATTATAGCCTGACCTATATGGACTATTTCAGCTGCCTGATCACCAAAACAGTGAATACCCAAGATTTCTAATGACTCCCTATGGAAAAGTATTTTTAGCATCCCTACGGTTTCACCTGAAATTTGTGCTCTTGCTATAGTCTTAAAAAATGCTTGGCCTACATCATACGGGACCTTCTCTTCAGTAAGCTGCTGCTCAGTTTTGCCCAAAGAGCTGATCTCTGGAATGGTGTATATTCCCGTTGGAACTTCCTTAACAACATATAGATCTTCTTTTTCAGACACTGCGCCACCAATAGATCTTCCTTGATCATAAGCCGCACTGGCAAGGCTAGGCCAACCAATTACATCACCAGCAGCATACACATGAGAAAGCGCGGTTTGATAGGAATCATTAACCTCCAGCAACCCTCTGAAATTCGCCTCCAAACCCGTCGCCGGTAAGTTTAGCTCTTCAGTGTTGCCTGACCTACCGTTACACCACAAGAAAGCATCGCCCCTCACCAACTTCCCCGATTGCAAATGCACAAGCACATCGCTATCACGGCATTCGATTTTCTCATACTCTTCATTATTTCTAATCAGCACACCGATATCACGCAAATGATAACTCAGGGCATCGGAAATTTCCGCATCGAGAAAATCCAACATCTTTTCCCTGGTATTAATAAGCTCTACCCGCACACCCAGACCACAAAATATAGATGCATACTCACACCCAATGACTCCTGCACCATAGATAACAATCTTTCTGGGCGTATCCACCATTTTTAAAATAGTATCGCTATCAAAAATACGGGGGGACTCAAAATCGACATCGGCAGGCCGGTAAGGCCTAGAACCCGTCGCCACAACAACCATCTCTGCAATCAGCGTTTCAATTGAGCCATCGGAATTAACCACTTCTAGCGTGTGAGCATCCGTAAACCGAGCCATACCAAAGTACAATTTAACATGGTTCCGACCATAAAAAGTGGTTCTCAAGGCGACCTGCTTACCTATTATTCTCTCTGCTCGCTTAAGCACTTTTGGAAAAGAAAAAGACCGTGGCTCGCCAATATCACGAAACATTGCATCTGTATTGAAGTGAATGATCTGTTTAACGGCATGTCTCAGCGCTTTTGACGGAATTGTTCCCAGGTGGGCGCAATTACCCCCGACAGCAAGCTTCTCTTCCACTACTGCAACGCTTTTCCCACTCTTACTAGCTCGCATTGCCGCTCCCTCTCCAGAGGGTCCAGAACCAATAACGACAACATCAAAATGTGTAGGCATGAGATAACACGTCCCGTTTTACCTAAAGCTATAGCGCTCTGTACGCAAGTCATCTCAAAAAGCGTCGGTAGCATATCGGTAGTTAGCGTATTATTTGATGATAGCACAGATGAAAAACCCCATCGGGAGCAGATAGGGTCTCTAGAAAAACACCTCAGATGGGGTCAGTAAGAAACGTAGAGCTACTTTTTTGTCGCATCATATGCAAGATTAACAGCCGCACTAGGCTCAGCATCAGCCGAAGACTCCGCATTCTCTTCTTCGCACTTAGTGGTATCGCCACCACATATATCACAAGAACCGCCAAGGCCGACATTATTTAACCCACCGCACGACCCTTTAATTGGCTTGTCTTGAAAGATCACTCCAACAGCCATACCCGCCATTACCAAGCCAAAAACTACTGCAGCCAATATAAATGTTGCCATGACAAACCCTCAATTCCCAATCCAGTAAGCTCTATTTTATCAGAGTTTCTAACGATTAATATAGTTCAAAAAGCCCGTAGTAGACGTCACCGTAAACCCAGAACTATGCTTTTCGATAAAGTAGGCCGCCACACCTAACTTTTCCGCAAACGCCTCACCATCTTTAGCCCCCAACACCATTAGTGTAGTAGCCAACGCATCAGCATACGCCACACTCTCATGCAATACCGACACCGAAGCTAACGAATGCTCTACAGGCATACCGCCCCTCGGGTCAATTGTATGAGAATACCGCTTTCCTTCAATTTCATAAAAATTTCGATAATCTCCGGACGTCGCAATACCCATCTGGCGAAGTGAAAGCACTTTTTGAACAGCCCTCTCCCCTGCAACGGGTTGCTCTACAGCGACATTCCAATTGATATGTTCTGCCTTTGGAGCGCCAGCCTTTAGCTCCCCGCCAATATCAACAAGGTAACGGTGATATCCTTTCTCTACCAATAACTCTGCCACCTTATCAACAGCATACCCTTTAGCAATTGCAGACAAGTCCACATAAACAGGCCCTCGCTTGACGATCGTATTCTCGCCTGTCCACTGCAAATATTGATAACCAACCCTTTTAAGCGCTAATGCCAATGTCTCGCTGTCTGGTTTCTTCTTAAATCTGCCATTTGGTCCAAAACCCCATAGGTTAACCACCGGCCCAACCGTAACATCAAACGCACCATCACTACGAACACTCAGCTCAAGCGCCATTCGCAATACCGCAGCAGTATCCTTTGAAAAAGTGAACTCTGTGCCAGCAGCTGATTGGTTAAAGCGAGACAATTCAGACGCAGGGTCATAAGTTGACATGAGCTTATTCAAGCTCGCTAGCAATTGATTAATATCAGAAGATAATTCAGAAGACAGAACAGTCGTATCTAGGTTGGCATCAGGGGGAATAACTGTGACGCTATACCAAGTCCCCATGGTGGGTCCCGATATATGGACAGGCTGTCTTACGGCCTGATTTTCTTGCTCAGAAACATCGCAGCCTGCGAGATTAAGCACAAACATTAGTGCCAACATCACAGGCTGCAAGTATCTATCCGCCATTGATTTTTTGACTAACCGCCGAAATCATCAAGGAAGATATTGTCACGCTCGACACCAAGATCTTCAAGCATCTTGATAACTGCGGATGTCATCATTGGAGGTCCACACATATAATACTCACAATCCTCTGGAGCAGAGTGATCCTTCAGATACTCATCATATAAGACATTATGAATAAACCCCGTCAACCCTTCCCAATTATCTTCTGACTGGGGGTCAGACAATGCGATATGCCAATCAAAGTTATCATTCTCATCAGATAATTGATCGTACTCTTCCTGATAAAACAGCTCCCGCAAGCTTCGGGCTCCATACCAGTAACTCATCTTACGATTTGACTTCAACCGCTTCAATTGGTCAAAAATATGAGAGCGCATGGGTGCCATACCTGCACCACCGCCAACAAAAATCATTTCAGAGTTATTTTCTGAAGCAAAGAACTCACCGAATGGCCCATACACAGTTACTTTATCGCCCGGCTTCAAGTTAAACACCCAAGAAGACATCAAGCCAGGAGGAATCCCTTGTGAGCCTGGAGGCGGTGTAGCAACCCGAATATTGAACTTAAGAATCCCTCTTTCATCAGGGTAGTTTGCCATTGAGTATGCCCGAATGATCGGCTCGTCAGTGATAGATTCATAATTAAAGAATCCAAACTTTTCCCAATCTTCGCGATACTCACTTTCAATATCGAAATCTTTATACTGAACATTTGACGCAGGGCGCTCTAATTGCACATAACCACCAGCGCGGAAGTTCACGACTTCGCCTTCTGGCAACTCTAAGCATAGCTCCTTAATAAAGGTCGCCACGTTAGGGTTGTGCTTCACCGTACACTCCCACTTTTTAACCCCAAAGAACGCCTCATCAAGCTCGATTTTCATATCTTGCTTAACATTGACCTGGCACGACAAACGCCAACCTTCTTTAACTTCTCTCGGGGTAAAGTGTGACTCTTCGGTAGGCAAAATATCCCCACCCCCATCCGTCACAATAACTTTACATTGCGCACAAGTACCGCCACCACCACAAGCGGAGGATACAAATATCTTCTGATCCGCAAGTGTGTTCAACAATTTGCCGCCAGCAGATACATCAACGCCCTTTTCCGGGTCGTTGTTTATATCAATATGGACAGCACCTGTACTCACCAATTTTGAGCGGGCAATCAGAATTAATACAACCAGTGTAAGCACCACCGCTGTAAACATTCCAACGCCAAGCAGAATTGTTTGATCCATTACGCTAACTCCTCCGCCTATTTAAAGTTGTACGCCAGAAAATGACATAAAGCCCAAAGACATTAGTCCAACCGTAATAAAGGTAATACCTAGCCCCTTCAATCCGTCTGGCACATCGCTGTATTTCATTTTTTCTCGAATCCCAGCCAATACGGCAATTGCAAGCGCCCACCCTAACCCAGCACCCACTCCGTATACGACACTTTCACCAAAGTCATAGTCACGTTCAACCATGAACAAGGAAGCACCCATAATTGCACAGTTTACGGTAATCAAAGGCAAGAACACTCCAAGCGCGTTATACAGCGCAGGCATGTATTTATCCAAGGTCATTTCAAGTACCTGAACCACAGCGGCAATTACACCGATATAGCAAAGCAGGCCGAGGAAGGATAAATCGACATCCGGCAAACCAGCCCAAGCCAAGGCTCCATCTTTCAATAAATATTGAAAGATCAGGTTATTAATCGGTACCGTTAATAACTGAACAACAATTACCGCGATCCCCAAACCAATAGCTGTTTGGATTTTTTTGGAAACTGCGATAAAAGTACACATCCCAAGAAAAAATGCCAACGCCATGTTTTCAACAAACACAGCTTTCACAAAGAGACTTATATAATGTTCCATTAGATTTTTCTCCTCGCTTAGTGACTAGACACTTGGGTGTTTGGTGAGATCTTGAACTCCGCAGCTTCAACCTGTTCAGGTTTCCAAGAACGCAGCGCCCAAATGATTAAACCAATCAAGAAGAAGGCACTTGGCGGCAACAACAGCATGCCGTTGGGAATATACCAACCGCCATCGTTAACAACAGGTAGCACCTCCATGCCAAATAACTTGCCTGAACCCAACAACTCACGAATCACTCCGAGAATAATCAGTATTGCGCTATAACCCAAACCATTCCCAATACCATCCATAAAACTTGGGATCGGTGGGTTTTTCATTGCGTATGCTTCGGCACGCCCCATAACAATACAATTGGTAATGATCAAGCCAACAAACACTGACAAGCTCTTACTCACTGAGTAGGCGTAAGCTTTAAGAAACTGATCAACCACAATAACCAAAGAAGCAATAATCGCCATTTGCACAATGATACGAATACTGCTGGGTATCTGATTACGGATAACACTAATGAAAAAGCTGGAAAATGCCGTTACAAGGGTCAACGCAATACACATAGTAAGTGTTGTATTGAGATTGCTCGTCACAGCAAGCGCTGAACAAATACCAAGTATTTGTAATGCAATCGGATTGGTATCTACGACGGGTCCAAATAGAACTTTCTTAGTTTCCGACATACTACACCCCTTCTGCTTTTAATTTTGCTAGATAAGGGCCGAAACCATCTTTACCTAACCAAAAGTTCACAAGATTACTTACGCCTCGACTGGTCAGAGTTGCACCTGCCAAACCATCAATTTTGTGTTGCGAATCAGGAGTAGCAGAGGTAACTGAACCTTTGATCACTTCTATTTTCAACACACCATCAGCATCAAAAACTTGCTTACTTGGCCATAGGCCCTTCCACTTAGGGTTATCAACTTCCCCACCTAACCCCGGAGTTTCGGCGTGCTCATAAAAGCCCATCCCAACCACAGTGCTTAAATCGGTCTCTAAAGCAATGAAGCCGTATAGAGTCGACCAAAGACCGTAACCATGAACAGGCAAGATGATAGCTTCCACTTCTCCGGCGTCATTACGAGCATGATAAACTGTGGCATATTTCGCCTGCTTTCGGATACTGGCAATATCCTTGCCAGCGCCTACCGGTGCGAACTGACCTATAGTTTTGGCAGCTTTACGCTGATCATAAGCTTCAGGGTTCGCAAGAATAGCTTTTTCCCAACCCTCAAGGGCAGGAGTAGAAGCTAGGTAATTGCCAGAAGAACGCTCGACAATTTTCACGTCTATGTTCTTAAACGACTCATCAACAGACTCCCCAACCTTCAACAAACCTGCGGCTGCGAGTATGTTTTGTTTCTTATCCAATAGTTTGTTTTCTAGCTGAAGAGGTTTAAGTACAACCGCTGCAGTAGAAACCACAATAGAACAAATTATACAAAGTACGAACGCAACCGTTAGCGTTTTCCCAGTGCTATCATTAGACATTACGTGCACTCCTTCGCTTGATGTTGGCTTGAATAACAAAATGATCGATTAACGGCGCAAAGAGGTTGCCGAATAAGATCGCCAACATCATACCTTCTGGGAAAGCAGGATTCACAAGTCGAATCATCATTACCATTCCACCAATCAACATTCCAAAGACCCATTTCCCAGCATTTGTCATTGAAGCCGACACAGGATCCGTAGCCATAAAGAATGCACCGAAGGCCCAACCACCGAGCACATAGTGCCAGTAAAATGGAACTGCAAACATGGGATTGGTACTTTCTATACTATTAAACAATATCCCAACAAGAGCGGTTCCAATGGTCACGCCTGCGATAATTCGCCAGGAAGCAATCTTCGTAAACATCAAGAAACCACCACCGATCAGAATTGCCAGCGTTGACACCTCACCTATGGACCCCTGCATGTTACCTAAAAACGCATCAAACCAAGTAAACGCTGCTCCAGACGCTGTAGGTAAAGTTGCTAAACCAGCCAGCCCATCAGACGCGGCAACACTCAGTGCTGTTGCACCACTAAAGCCATCAACTGCGGTCCAAACCGTATCACCTGACATCTGCGCTGGATATGCAAAGAATAAGAACGCTCGGCCTGCAAGTGCAGGGTTCAAGAAGTTCTTTCCAGTTCCACCAAACACTTCTTTCCCGATAACAACACCAAAAGAAATACCGATAGCAACCTGCCACAAAGGAATTGTCGGAGGGCAGATAAGGGCAAACAGCACGGAAGTCACAAAGAAGCCTTCATTCACCTCATGGCCTCGCTTCATCGCAAATAGCACTTCCCAAAACCCACCAACCACAAAAGTGACTAAATAGATTGGGACAAAGTACACGGCACCATAGACAAAACAATCCCAAAGACTGTCAGCACTATAGCTCGTCAACACGCTAATAAATAGGTAGTGCCAATCAGCACTCAATAATTCAGCGGTAGCCGACTCACCAAGAGACCCAAGATGGATTAGCGCCTGATGACCAACATTGTACATACCGAAAAACATGGCAGGGAATGTACACATCCACACCAAAATCATAATTCGCTTCAAATCAATGCCGTCACGAACATGTGACCCGGCATGAGTCACCGAACTAGGGCTATAAATGAAAGTATCTACGGCTTCAAACAGCGCATACCACTTTTCATATTTACCGCCCTTTTCAAAATTCGGTTCGATTTTATCTAAGAATGCTCGCAATCCCATTCTTTAACCCTCTCTCTCGATTCGCATCAAGTTATCACGAAGAATTGGACCGTATTCATATTTGCCAGGGCAAACATAACTACACAGAGCAACATCTTCTTCATCCAACTCTAAACAGCCAAGCTCTTGTGCACCAACCGTATCTCCTACAATTAAAGATCTAAGAAGGTGTGTTGGCAACACGTCCAGCGGTACGACCTCTTCATATGCTCCTACCGGAACCATGGCTCTCTCACTACCATTGGTTGTCGAAGTAAATGAAAACAATTTGCTGGGATTTAACTTTGATAAGAAGATATTCATTACTGAATGCTTGTTGGTTCCAGGAACCAAGTATTCTAGAATCTTCCGCTCCCGACCTTCGGAAATAACGCTCACTTGCAAATGGTATCTCCCTAGAAAAGCCAGAGGTCCATCTGCAACGTCACCGGACAGTACAGATCCAGAAATTATTCGATTCTCACCTTCTCTAAGCTGGCCACTGGTCAACTCAACGATGGAAGCACCGACTCTGGTTTTGATTAGGCGAGGGCTTTCAACTTGCGGACCACCCAAGGAAATCACTCTGTCCATCGACAGTTTCCCAGTAGTAAACAACTTACCTACGGCAATCACATCTTGATAATTAATAGACCAGACTGTCTTTGTCGCACTAACAGGGTCAAGGAAGTGGATATGAGTTCCCGCCAAACCTGCTGGATGTGGACCAGAAAACTCCTCAATTTTGGCTGTACCATTCCCACCAATGCTGGCCCCGACAGCCTTGCAAAGATAAACAGCGCCAGGGGTCAAGTTCCCTAGGACATCCAGCCCTTGCTGAAAAGCTTCAGCTTCATCAGCGATGATCACTTCGGGGTTAGCCGCCAATGGGTTGGTATCCATCGCATTAACAAAGATCGCTCTAGGCTCACTACCTGGAGCAGGCACCTTACCAAAAGGGCGAGTCTTGAATGCAGTCCACAGACCAGAATTAAGCAAATTTTCTTGGACCTTTTCAGAGCCCAAATTGCTTAGATCAGTAGGAGCATATGCGGAGAAAGCTTCCTCTTCATCACCCTCAATATCAATGACGACTGACTGAAGAACACGTTTCTGGCCACGATTAATAGCGAAAACGGTGCCTGAAGCAGGGGAAGTAAAGTTCACCCCTTCATTTCTCTTATCTGAAAACAGTATTTGTCCAAGTTTAACGCGGTCACCAACTTGAACTTTCATTGTGGGTTTCATGCCCACATAATCTCGACCCAATACCGCTACTTGCCTAACATCAGAACCTTTTTCTATGGTCTGATTTGGAGTACCTGTAATGGGGAGATTAAGACCTTTTTTGATCTTTATCATTTTCCCTACCAATTAGCTGAGGCTGGGTGGATGCCCAAATGAATCATCAAAACGGAATGATCCATTCACAGTCTAGACGGAAAAATCAAAGGTGTACGGATAGATGTGACTGTCCTATCAGAAATCACAAACTGCATACATCAAAACGACAAAAAGCGCACAGAGAATCCTCTTCCCACACCTTCAGTTTATTCGGATCAACAGATTTACAACAACGGAATAGACAACCTCTCTCTAAGGCAGCAGGTGAATTTACGAACAACTGGGCCTTTTAAACACCCAATCCTCAACCCCTAATTTTGGGCTGGATTATAATGCGGTTTACACAATTTGGCCAGTAACGAACCAACTTAATTCGCGACAGAATCATAAGATTTTCGCTCTTTACGAAAAAAGGAGGGCCCTAGGGCCCTCCTTTTTTTTGAGAGCAGCTTCTAACCTGCTCTAACCTCACAAAATTACTAAAGCAAGGTGACAAGTTACTCTCTACTTCGGAAAACCAGGTCGATATACGCCACCTAACTTTTGCAACATACGAATAACCTGACAGCTATAGCCGTATTCATTATCGTACCAAACATAAAGTACACAACGACTACCTTCTGCAATAGTCGCCAGACCATCAACAACACCGGCATAACGAGAACCAACAAAATCCGTAGAAACCACCTCAGGTGACATCACGTAATCAATTTGCTTACGCAACGGGGAATTCAAAGAGGTCTCACGTAAGAACTCATTCAACTCGTCTACGGTAGTTTCACGACCTAGATTTAGATTAAGGATTGCCATGGACACGTTAGGTGTAGGAACACGAATCGCATTGCCGGTCAATTTTCCGTCAAGCTCTGGTAGAGCTTTACCCACTGCTTTCGCTGCACCGGTTTCGGTTAGTACCATATTCAGCGCCGCACTTCGCCCACGACGACTTCCTTTATGGTAATTATCGATCAAATTTTGATCGTTAGTGTAAGAATGCACAGTTTCGACGTGACCATTCAGAACACCAAATTCATCATTGACTGCTTTCAGCGCAGGCACAATAGCATTTGTTGTACAGCTGGCAGCCGACAGAATTAAATCATCATCGCTGATCAATGCGTCATTAACACCATGCACTACGTTCTTAATGTCACCCTTACCCGGAGCGGTTAGCAATACTCGAGATGCACCAGGGCATTTCAAATGCTGACCCAAGCCATCTTCATCACGCCAAATACCTGTGTTATCAACGATAATTGCGTCATTGATACCATATTCAGTGTAATCAATACTATCTGGCGAGTTAGAGTAGATAACGTTAATGAACGTGCCATTTGCGATCAAGGCGCAATTCTCTTCATCCACGACAATCGTGCCATCAAAAGGCCCATGCACAGAATCACGGCGCAATAAACTAGCACGCTTCTCTAAATCATTGCTCGCCCCACCTTTACGCACCACGATTGCTCGCAGTCGAAGGTGATTCCCACCGCCTATTTTTTCGATAAGGATTCGAGCCAATAAACGCCCAATACGACCAAATCCATACAGAACAATATCCTGAGGCTTGTCTTTAGTGGCATTGGAAGGGTCTAGCACTTCGGCCAATTCACTTCTCAAGAAACCTTCAAGATCCCGGCCTTCGCCCTCTTGCTGGTACTTATCTGCCATCTTACCGATATCAATGCCTGCAGGTTGTATATCCATTTTTGAAATAGCTTCAATAATAGGATATGTCCTTTCAACAGAAAGCTGCTCTCCGCCTAACTGACGCCCAAAGCGATGCGCCTTAAGAATATCAATAACGGAACGATTGATCACGGCACGCCCATATACAGATGTAACGACTTCGTTATCTCTGTATAAACCACCAACTAGAGGGATCATCGCTTCCGCTATTGCTTCGTGATTCGCCCATGTTTGTAAATGTTCTTTCTGTTTATCAGACACCAGAAATTACCTATATAAAATAACTTGCCTATGCCCATGCGAAAACGCATTGAGCCCCCTACCTCTTGCGGCGTTATTATCTTCAGTTACAGCAAAGAGATCAAATAATAGTGCAAATTGTTCTGCTTTTAGTGATTTTTCACACTCACATCCCACAAATATCTATATGCTGATACTATTTCACGTCTACTCTTACTGGTGGAATACTCAATATTTTCAGTAAGATAGAGAATATGGGCGTTTTTTGTCTAATGACTTTAATATTTGGCTCACGTATCCTTACCGAGCACGCCGACGGAACAATAGTCCAATTCAAGCTCAATAACGTTAGTTGCTAACCAAACAAAGAACATGAAAACACGCGATCGCATCTTATTTACTACGCTAGAGCTCTTCAATCTCTGTGGTGAGCCCAATGTCACTACCATTGACATTGCCAATGAAATGGATATTAGCCCAGGTAACCTGTACTACCATTTCAGGAACAAGGACGAGATCATATTTGAACTTTTTCTGTTGTTTGAAGCAAGCATCTCCGACGTCCTGGATACGCAGCAAACCATCGACCTCGATATGTTGGATTACTGGATGTACATCCATATCATCTTCGAAAAAATATGGGAATACCGTTTTTTTTACAGGGATTTGGTCAGCATATTAGAAAGAAACGAGAAACTTCAAAAACGTTTTAACAGGATAATTGATAAGAAATCCCAAGCATGTAAAAACATCCTAACCAGCATGAACGAATCAGACATTCTGACATTGCGCCCTCATGATATTGACTCTATTGCAACAAATATGGTGATTTCATGCTCTTACTGGCTAAATTACCTACAACTTCGACATATAGGCAAGGAGCTCCCTGGAGAGGATTTGGGGCGAGGCGTATATCAGGTCATGACCCTGATTGCTCCCTACCTTCAGGACGAACATAAAGAAGCTCTAGAAGAGGTTGCTACCAACTATTTGTCCTAATCCCACCTACCGGGAACCGTGAATATTGAACTCAGATTCAACGTCCAATGCAACTTTCGTCACCTCAGCTAATAGCTGAAAGTGTAAATTCTCGATAAAAGCGAGGCTAGAATGTGCAACTCTGAACAATTGAGAGACGCTATCTGAGGCCCGGTAGTGCTCAAATCCCACAATCTGTTCAGCCATAATGTCCGTAATGGAAGGTATCTCACCAACGCTGTTTTTTTGAACCTGCCCTGAATGCCCCGCAAATGGATAACTTACTGCCCCAAGCGTCTCGGAAATCAGATCAAGCTCAACTATGCTATATCGCTTATAGCGTTCAATATACAGGTCCAACGGCTCCCCAACCCGACACTGCCATTCCAGCAACTTCCCCAGTATCTGGGCATAAGCGCTCAAGCGCTTAACTGACTCTTGCACTCTGTGAGTGAAGGCAAAAACATCGGTCAAACTTTCCGCATGAGCAAATATATCGGAAATACCGATAGACTTTGCAAATACCTCACTCTCAGTTGCAAGAGATAATGCAATAGATAGCCGCTGCGAAAGTAAGGCCTCGTAATAGGATAAGTCCCCCACCAGGGCACCTTCCTCATTCAAAGATCGAAGCCATGACAGTTCTTGCTCTTTTAGTCGGGACAAATTGGCTCTTTCACCATCTTCATTCAAGTGCAATCTCACTGCAGTCAACGTTTTATCAACATGGAGCTGCTCTATCTTGTTGCTCAACCTCATGTTTCGCAACGAGAGTAATCCAATTTGATCCTGGACTCTGGAGATCTTAACAATTAGGTCCTGCAAATCTTGCACCCTAGATTCCGTGCTAAATTCACAGTACGCATCAAAGCCTTCGATTCGAATATACCGGCCGCTCGACTCCCAGCCACAAAACGTTTGCGACATACTTTTAGCCGCATTCTGCTGCCTTTCTTCTTTGACGCTTACCTGGCGTAAGGATGCTAATGGCTCATTAATACCTATCCAAGAATAATGCTTAATCGTGACCTCACGGCTTACCTCTTCCAGATCATTGAGTAACCGCGTCGCATTGCCAAGAAGAAAACAACTTGCATCATACTGTTGTCTTTCCACATTAACGATACGGCCGAGATCGACCACTCGACTTCGAGACATCGGTGTCACTAACTCTTCCATTTCGCGAATTAACGTCGGGCGTAACTCTAGCTTTAGAGAGTCCGCTAATTTAACGATTCGCTCAGCATAATTACCAGATAAACCACTTTCTCCATACCCATCAACCAACTCCTTAATCGCCGCTTTCTGACCGTAGAACAAAGCCCTCAACTTGAACTGAGTTGTTCTAAACTCAGTAGACCCCGTAATTTGAGCACTGTTAAGATCAGCCGCCATATCCATTTTCCTGCTTACGTCAAAACTAATGGCACTGGAAAGGCGATATAACAACAAGAATAATTGCTGAGCCGCCTGTTCAAACGGCCATTGAATCCCCCTTGCAACCCGAAGAAACCCACTAGCACGGGGGCTAACGACAGTATTACTAGGTGAGCAGCTTGAGATCCGATATAGCCAACTATTAACCCCTGCGATAAATGGGTACCCATTGAGGCAAGCTTTAGCATCATATCCGCTAAAGGCGTGAGTGATTACTCCGGCTAATTGCCTAACACTGAGACTGTAGAGCAAGGGCAAACCAATTATGAGCTCCGTTCTGCCTGCTTTCTTCTGAAAAAAAGCCAACTCTTTGGACTTTAATAGCAAGCCAACTTGAGCATCGAGCTTAATAACCGCCGGAGCAGGCACCCCAACAAGAAGAGAAATTTTTTCCACAAAAGCATACAGCTCAGGCTGTTGATCTCGCTGTAAAGTGACATGACGCCTATCGGCTCTTAATGAAACAAGCACTCGCTGAATAAGCGCCGAACAAAGGCCAACGCTCAGCAATGAACACAGTAAATACAAACCAACTTCCCAAGAAACACCGCCATGACCTATGTGGACTATGGCATAACGGTTAACCTGGATTAACCAAAACACAAATGCTCCCAACAAAATTAGCGCGACCAGAGGTACCGCGCCAATCACGAGAGACAAAAGCCAAAAACGAGATTGCACTAATGCCGAAGACGCCTTGGGACCTAGAACACTCCCAAACCCCTCTTCGATATCTTCACGTGTATAGCCTAATCCATCCATCGCAAGTAAAGTGATTCCTGATCGCTTATGTATAATTGGGCCGGCAGCAGAACTCTGGGGGGGGGGGGCAATTGCCCCGGCCAAAAACAGTTCGATCTACTGGAAATAAAGATGAGATTCTCGCAAAAATCTCGATATTGAGGCATGACTATAGCAGGCAACACCAGGATACTAAGTTGATGTCTTAACGTGATTATGTGAATAAATGTTGTTGATTGTAACCTTCAGAAATAGTAAGGGTTTTGCGCTTCACAAAGATACTCAGAGTGTGATTTAACTCACAAATGATTGAGCATACATCAAGGCCTAGTGGATCATCATCAACTAAACTTAGCGGTTCACTTGACGGTGCGATAGATTGTCACCCAATCAAATTGCTCCGCCTCATCCAAGTCAGGGAACGTCCTTACTCTATATCGAGCCACCTTTTTTAACCCCGGCATTGTTTCCTGCAAGTCAGAATACCGTGAATCTGCCAATACTAACTCGGGGCCTCCTAACACGACAGAATCGTTCACATATGACTCCAACCAATCCAACCCCAATTCCTCGTAGCAAATATCTGCAGCAAAAATCATATCCCACCCTGCTGACAGCTTATCCAAAGATGGCATCTCACCAGTAGTCGCAACACGTACATTATTTAGCTTTGCATTATTTTCAACCGCAACAAGCGCTTTAGGATCACAATCCACAGCCAATGCGGCACTTCCCCCTTGAAGCATCGCAGCGATAGATACCACCCCCGAACCAGCACCAAAATCAACGACACGCTTATTCTCAACTAAATCTGGGTGTTCATATAGATACTTGGCGAGCGCCTGCCCTCCCCCCCAACAAAACGCCCAATATGGCGGAGAGGCCATAGCCTGAAGATACTCTTCTTCGCTAACAGAACTCCTCGGAAAATCATCCCCCAACAACCATAAAGTTATCTGAGGGACCTGGGGTAGCAAACGTGGTTCAACGCGAGTGTTCGACAACACCCCCTGCTTATCCGAAAAAAGTTGAGCATCAAAATCAGACATAAATAGCTCTCAATTCATGTGTTATGAGCGTAATGTCTCATATACCAGATCAATAACAAGTGCTAAACGCAGTGCGTAAAATAAATGGTGAGATCGATGGAAAAACTATCAACAGAACAGCTCAGTACGCTCCAGCAAAAACTGAACCAGCAAAAAAAACACTTAACATACTCCCTCCATCGATTAGCAGATTCATGCAAGCCAGTCCCCCTTGATCAGCAAGCACAAGGGAGAGTCACTCGGATTGACGCCATCCAACAACAAAAAATGGCCTCAGCCAACCAATCCGCACAGGAAGCATCACTCAAACTGACCCTGCAAGCCCTACATCGACTAGAGACAAACGATTACGGCTATTGTGAGCGCTGCGATGACCTTATTTACTTTGCCAGATTAGAAATAAAACCAGAGGCGAAATACTGCATTAAGTGCCAAAGCACGCTCGAAACACCACAAGACCGACATTAACGACTCGGTTGATGACACTCAGCCGTACTATCAACCAACGCTCTCAATACATCTGGGCGTGTAATTAACCCTACACACGTCCCATTCTCAGTCACTGGGTACATTTTGGGTTTATTACCGCACATCTGTTCCGCCAATACGGAGATTTCCATCCCACCATCCACCGTTAACACATCAGACCTCATGATATCGGCCGCGGTCGCCGTCAACTCACAGTGAAATGCAGTATTAAGCATTTCTTTAATGCAATCCTGTTCCGAGACAAACCCTAAAACCACCCCATCAGCACCGATTACAGGGGCGCCCGTTAATTCATGCTCAACTAATGTTGCCGCGATATCCGCCACGTCATCTCGCACATCAAAACTCAAATCTTTCTTTCGCATATAGTCGCGAACCAAACGGATATTATCCATTACAGCACCCACTCAATTATTTAGGATTACCTATTGTTACTCAATGTCACTTACTGTTACCGTAACGTTAACTTCCACTAATATATAGAATTTTATTCGCTGTCTACCTTTTCACGATCTCTTTGGTAATTCAGTCTTAAACAGCCTGCTTTTTGAACACAAATGGGTTGATGAGGCCGCTAAACGCAGTTAACGTTTACTTAAAACAAAACATGACGTATACCTGTAAATACTCGACACAATCAAGGCCCCCATCTGTTATGTCTACACCTCTTTCAAAACGCCCCTATGACATCGTAATCTTTGGCGCCACCGGATACACCGGGTTCTTGACAGCAAAATATCTATCTCAATGCAACGAGCGCAAAAAGTTATCCTGGGCTCTCGCTGGCAGAAGCCCCAGCAAGTTAGAAGAAGCCAAACGCAAACTCACAGAAGCTAACCCAGGAGTAGGCACAAACAATATCGGTATAATTAACGCGGATATCAATGATGCAAAAAGCCTGAGAAGTATGGCAGAGCAATGTCACGTAATTATTACAACGGTAGGGCCTTACCTTCACTACGGTGAAACACTGGTAAAAGCATGTATCGAAGCCGAAACACACTATGTGGATTTGACGGGCGAACCCGAATTCGTCGATGCAATAGCGCACTATTACGATGAAGTCGCTGAAAAAAAACGAATAAAAATTGTTAACAGCTGCGGCTTCGACAGCATTCCTCACGACCTTGGAGCACTCTTTACTGTTAATGCTATAAATCAGCTAATTGGAAAAGACCATGCCGAGAAGGAAAGTATAAGTATCGAAGGTTTTGTGAGGGCTGGCGGAACATTTTCAGGGGGTACGTGGCATTCAGCCATCACTCAATTTTCTCGAATACGCAGTTTCTATGAAAAGAAAAAGCACTGGGACCAAGCTAAAAAACGCAGTCAATCAACGCCACAGCGCCGTGTTGGTACGACACCAATGCGTATTCAGTACAAAAAGGAGTTCGGCCGCTGGGCCTGCCCTTTACCGACAATAGACCCCCAAGTAGTCAGACGCAGTGCCCGCGCTAGATCCAACTACGGCCCCAATTTCAAATATGGACACTTTGCACTTGTCAAAGAGCTTCCCACTGTTTTAGCAGGACTTGCAGGAATTAGCAGTCTGGTGGCGCTATCGCAGGTAAGTTTAACAAGAAACCTTCTACTCAAAATAAAAGCGCCAGGTGACGGACCTACAGACGCTGAGCGCGAAAAGGGCTGGTTTTCCGTGAAGATGCTAGGCAAGGCCCGTGACCTAATGGTTTGGACCGAAATATCAGGCGGTGATCCTGGTTATGGCGAAACAGCCAAAATGCTCGCGGAGTCTGCTTTGTGCCTAGCATTTGATCAGGAGCTATCGCCCAAAACTTATGGCGTCATTACTCCGGCAGTTGCTATGGGGGAGCCCCTCATTGGCAGACTTGAAAATGCTGGCATTAAATTTCAAATCACGTCGTAATGATTGATCATTCCTAACTATTGACCAAAGGAGACTCACCATGTCTGTGCAAAACATCACTCTTATCAAAGAATTTAACGCCCCGATAGATACCGTTTTCGAAGCCCTCACTGATCACGCGACTTTCGGTGAACTAATGTCGACCCCTATCACTCGAATTGTCGACAGTGAAAGTGATAGCGTTAACGGCGTAGGCAGTATTCGATCAATAAAGCTTCCGCTAGCGCCGCTATTTGAAGAAACAGTTGTCTCGTACGAAAAAAACAAACTGATGGAATATACCATCAGTAAAGGTAGCCCAATCAAAAATCATATGGGCCGTATGACTTTCACCGACAACGACGGTAAGACAAAGCTTCATTACACTATCCAACTGGAGCCCAAGTTACCGATTCCATTTTTAGGGTCCATCATAAAATTAGGATTGGAGAAATCAATTTCCTCTGCGCTGGATAAGTTAGCCTCACGGTATTAATACCAATCCAAGACTGGTTCTTTGACTTTCCACAACATGCTGTAATACTTAGCGAAACCAGATAGGAGATTAATAATGAAAAAAACCCTCATCCCCGTCCTTTTAGGACTCGCACTTCCCTACGCCGCCCATGCTGATACTGTGTTTGGTGTTTATGTTGGTGGAGGTTCACAAAAGTTTGAGTTCACCGGAGACTTTGAGGATAGTGACCTTTCTAGCGACGTTGGGTCAATTGATCTCGAGGATGACTTAGGCCTTGACGATGAGTCAGGTCAATATATTTATATTGCCATTGAGCACCCGGTTCCTTTTCTACCAAATGTAATGCTGGCTTCCACACAAGCTGATCAAGACGCATCGAGCATAATAACCCGTGACATTGAATTTGAAGGCGGAAGCTTTACCGCAGGTCAAGCAGTGGACTCCACTATCGACATTTCCCATATAGACGCCACCCTGTATTATGAATTATTGGATAACTGGGTCAATTTAGATTTAGGCATAACAGTACGTCAGTTTGATGGAGAAATCAGCCTACAAAGTGCTACGGATAGCGCTCAGGAAGACCTCGATTTCGTTGCGCCTCTGCTGTACGGAAAAGCGCAAATTGACCTGCCACTGACCGGCCTATACGTCGCCGCCGCAGGCAACTGGATTGGATCTGGCGGTAACGCATTCTTAGACTCCATCGCAAAAATAGGTTACGAATCAACCATTGGGCTGGGAGTTGAGGCCGGTTATCGCAATATCGTCATTCAAGTTGACGAAGACGACCTTGAGGCAGACTTGGCGTTCTCTGGCGTATATGCCGCAGCAACATTCCACTTCTAGTAATTGGTATTAATAGTTGTGATGCACCGTTAAAAATGGCATCAATAATGCTGGGCCATAGAAGCCCTTCTATTATTGATGCCATTTACTAGGAGATATCGCCAAAATGCCGCTTAACAATCTCGCCAGCCCTTTTGTCGTTCTTGTCAATTTCACGACCACTCCACAAACCCAAAAACAAGCATTAATATCGATACGTCGGTACATCAAAGAGTTTCTTAGCCAACAACCCGGCTTTATATCTGCAACATTACACGAAGCCTTAGACGGACTTACGATCGTTAATTACGCCCACTGGGAAAGTGCCGCCGACTTCAAGGCATTCGCTCAGAAAGCCAAGAGTCACCCAGACCTTTCTGAGTTATTGACCTACAAACCCACGCCAAATTTCTATCGAGTCACTGACACTTTTTGACGATACCTTTGATGCATAATAAAGGCGTTGAACTTATTGTTCACCATACCTTTGCGGTCTAATTGCTCAATTTTTTACCATCAAGGGCAGAAGTATCATTGCGATACAACAAAATAAGCTTTTCCGTCTCGATCTCCAAACCTATCGATTTATTAACATTAAATATACTTTAGTTCTTCTAAGTGAAATCCGCAGATATCCACTTACACCTCACTCACAGCAACCTTCTCTGTCAGCGTCATCCATTCAAAACCATTATCTTGATCAGCCATCCGAATCCAGTCAGGACAACAGTGTATTGCCGCCACTAGCGAATCCGTAACCTTTTCAAGTTCGTTATTCTTCTGACTTATATGAGTCACAACCAAATGCTGCATTCGCTCACTATAAACCGATTGTAACAATGAAGCTGCCTGCTGATTATTCAGATGCCCATAATCGCCAGCAACCCTCCGCTTTAACGCCGGGGGGTACGAGCCATTGGCAAGCAACGACAAATCATGATTGCACTCCAGCAACAAAGCATCACAATCCTCATAAACACTGATGATGTGGGGGGTAATACTCCCTACGTCCGTTAACACCCCTAGTCGCCAGCGCTCATTTGAAAATACAAACTGAGCTGGCTCTCGCGCATCATGAGGAACTGGTACCGGCTGCACCTGAATACTTCCCACCGCAAACGACTGATGAGGCGTAATAATATTTACCAAGCGTTCATCAAGCGGACGTTTTTGCAGCGGTTTGCAGCAAAATGTTCCCCATGTAAGGTATACCGGTATATCGTATTGTGAAGATAAAACCGACACCCCTTTTATATGGTCACCATGTTCGTGGGTCACAAGGATAGCCGATAATTGCTCAGGCTCAATACCTTTACATCTCAATCGGCGCACAGTCTCCTTAGCGCTAAACCCACAATCCAACAATATTACGGTATCTTTATGGCAAATTAACGTGCCATTGCCTTCGCTACCACTGCCAATTGAGGCAAATCTCACTACCCTAGCTTCTCACTGATCGCGATCAGCAGCGTATCACTCACCTCCACTGGCGCTACGGTGTCATCATCAATCTGCACAGCTACCTGAACACCGTTCTCCGCACTGATCAACTTCACTTCGTATACGACTGGATTCTCATCTTCATCAACCCCCAGTGAAATATAATAAATACCTAGGCTCAAATTTAGATCTTGCTGATCAAGCTTAGCCTTCTTTATCGCTATTCCAACCTCAATCCAGGCACGATTGATATCCATCTGCATCATCAGCACAGGGAAATCATTACCATCACGGGTCATTAAGTAGCTCGGCATTGCCGTCAGGTTTTGGGACATAATGGAGGCATGACCACGACGGCTTTTTTCATCTGCAACATAATCACCAACTTCCGCATAAAGCACTTCTAACAACTCTGGATTCTCTGACTCTTCACGCCACTCTTCGGCATTTACTGAGGGCAACCCCTTGTCTGTGCGAATACGCGTAACATGACCGATGTGTATCTGATATCGATCCAAAGCCCCTACCTGCTCAACTGTAAGAAGGAATTTCTCTCGGGTGTTTTCCTTGTCATCTCCCGTAAATAGATCAATAAAGCTCGACCACAACCCTTCTTCTTCCACAGCTCTGGGTTTAAGCCAAGCCGTCTCCATAAGGCCTATATTTTGATCTTCACTTTCAATATTCATGCCTGAAGCAATCAAAAAGTCCCTAAGCGTCTCCCATAATTTTTCTTTCGTTTGATCAACAACCAACCACGTAATTTCACCATCAGTTCGAAACTCTATCCCCAGGTCTTCATCTACTGACAGGATAGACTGAGGCCGAGGGATATCTTCTGCTGTTTCAGGTACAAACACCCCTTTCTTGGTCACTCGAGGGATAGGGTATAACTCAGACACTCCGTCAGGGCGAACCCCCTGAGGGAAGCGTAAAGGGTTTGCCTCCTGCGCTTTTTTATAATCCATTGTTCTTTCTCTGAAAGAACCTTGATCACCAAACAACCAGGAACACCCAGATAAAAACACAATCACGCACGTAATTACCGCACATTGCACACTAATCTTTTTATTATTCATTTATCGGCTCTATGAAATTATTTCAGCACGCTTAAGCGCAGCCCGCAACGACGCGTGAAATTTCTCGCTATAAGGAGTTAACGGAAGTCTAATTCCGCCTTCGATTAGGCCCATTTCCTGAAGCGCCCATTTCACTGGAATAGGATTCGCCTCACAAAACAGATTATCATGCAGATCAACCACCTTGGCGTTCAATGCTTCCGCCTTCTGGCGATCACCGGCAATCGCTGCCGCGCACATTTCAGACATTATTTTAGGCGCAACGTTCGCTGTGACCGAAATATTTCCCTTGGCACCATTTAACATCAATTCAGTGCAAGTGGCGTCATCGCCGGAAAAGAGCGCTATATTATCGCCACACAATTCAAGTATTTTCTTTCCTCGCGCTATATCACCGGTAGCCTCTTTAATCGCAACAATATTGGGATGCCCAGACAAACGTGCAACTGTTTCTGGTAACAAATCTACAATAGTCCGGCCCGGTACATTATATAGCATTTGTGGAATTGCCACCGCATCCGCTATTGTCTTGTGATGCAGATACAGCCCTTCCTGGGTTGGCTTATTGTAGTAAGGCGCAACCAATAAACAGGCATCTACACCCACCGATTTCGCACGTTGCGTTAATTCTGTAGCCTCACGAGTACAATTAGCCCCAGTACCAGCGATAACAGGGACTCGCCCCTTTATTTGTTCTACTGTGAACTTAATAACATCACAGTGCTCACTAACATCCAGCGTCGCCGACTCACCCGTTGTGCCAACGGACACAATAGCATCAGTCCCCTGCTCCACGTGCATTTCTAATAGATTTGCTAAACGATCCCAATCAATGGCGCCATCGCTCAACATTGGGGTAACTAACGCAACAATGCTTCCGGTTATCATTTGGGTGCTTTCTCCAGCCTAAAATGCAAACGCGTATGATAATTTCAAGCAACAGATTTAACAAGGTACAAACGCTTTCAAGGGGTATATTTAAATGAAATCACTTGCTTTTGATGCAATCAACTCATAATTTCGCATAAGAACGGCCTAATTAATTTAATTACAGTCAATAACATTAACATTTTCAGCTAGTTGTTACGTGATACCGGTGCTACACTGTTTAACATTAACGCTATAGTGGGCAGCAGAAATGGATGAACATCTAGTAATTTCGGCCCTTGGTGCGGATAAGCCCGGTATCATCAATGAACTGTCGAGACTTACTCTGGACCAAGAATGCAACATTCTAGACACTCGCATGACGGTACTGGGGGATGCTTTTGCACTGCTGATGATGGTCTCTGGGCCCGGAGAAGCTCTAAGTACATTAAGACAAAATTTATCGCATGCTGCTACTTCTCTTGAACTAACGGTCACCTTCCAAAACGCTCAATCAAAGCCTCATCAAGAGCCCGCACTCCCCTATCAAGCGTTAATCATTGCTATCGATAACCTGGGTATCGTTCACGACATCACAGGCTTCTTTAGTGATAAGCTCATCAATATTGAAGAAATGCACACCGAGACATACGCTGCCCCCCATACAGGAACAAGAATGTTCTCCCTGTCTGTCGAGATAAAAATCCCTGGGGGCCTAAACATCAGCAACCTAAAAGAAGAATTTGCAACATTTTGCGACGAGCTTAATCTTGACGCATCAATTGAGCCTTGCAAATAACAACACCAACAACAACACAACCCATAGCACTTAAGGCTTAGGAGGAGTCAATGGAGACAGTCGAACTTAACCAACCTGTTCCTAATTTTGTAGCACAAGCTACCAGTCAGAAAGACATATTATTAACCGCACTCAAGGGTTGGAAGGCTGTATTCTATTTCTACCCAAAAGATAATACGCCAGGGTGCACAATAGAAGCACAAGACTTCAGGGACGCCTATAAGGATTTCAAAGCGTCAAAAACTTGCGTCTTCGGGGTATCCAAGGACCTTCTCAAATCCCACGAAAGCTTCAAAGAAGGCCAGCAACTACCGTTTGAACTTATTTCTGATACCGACGGTAAACTATGCAAATTATTTGATGTTATTCGTGCCCATTCTATGCACGGACACCAAGTAACCAGCATGGAGCGCAGCACCTTTCTAATTGATGAAAACGGCGTCCTTATCAAGGAATGGAGAAAGGTACGCGTGAACGGTCATGTTGAGGAAGTACTAGAAGCCGCCAAACAATAGCCTCTACCCCTCCTCCAACCAGTCCGTACCAGCACCATCGGCGGGGGGGTCGAGCCGAGGCCACGCACTAATTACGGCCTTTACTAGAGTCGCTAGTGGTATTGCGAAAAACACCCCCCACACACCCCACAACCCACCAAATAATAATACTGCGGTTATGATCGCAACAGGGTGTAAATTAACAGCCTCGGAAAACAAAAGAGGGACCAACAGGTTGCCATCTAGACCCTGGATGATGCTATACACAACCATCACCCAAAGAAAATCCCCTCCCCAACCAAACTGAAAGTACGCTACCATCGCTACGGGCACCGTCACAACGGCCGCTCCAATATAGGGAATCACAACAGACAGCCCAACCAACAAACCTAACAATGCAGAGTATTTCACGCCAAAAACCACCAGCCCAATATACGTCGCTATCCCAACAACAATAATTTCAATTGCCTTACCCCGCACATAGTTAGATATTTGCTCATCCATTTCCTCTGTCACTCGTGCAATGAACGGCCTCTCCTCAGGCAAAAAGCCCGTTAACCAGCCAATCATCACATCCTTGTCTTTCAAGAAGAAAAACACCAACAAAGGAACCAGAACAAGGAAAATAAGGATCGCCATCAGATTTGGAATATTAGCGAAGGAGAAAGTCAAAATAGTCTCTACCATACTCGTAACTGCAGAGGTCGTTAGGGCTGTGATTTCATCTACCCACTCCTTGGAAACAAATCCTGGGTATTGTTCAGGCAGCTTTATCAATAATTGATTGGCCTGGTTGATCATTTCGGGTATTTGTTCTTTTATCAGACGAATAAGCTGCCCCCACGTCAAAGGTACAAGAACAAAGAGAAAGGCTGACAACATCCCCAAAAAGAATGTGTATGAGGTGATTATTGCCGGCATTCGGGGTACACCTTTTCCCATCAAAAGGTTAACCAACCCCTGAAGCAGGTACGCTAAGACGATTGCGGTTAATACGGGAGCTAAAGGAACGCCCATCGTCAAAACAACCGTAAAGCCAATCACCAAGGAGAGGAGCAATATTATTGCTTCTTGATTAGAAAAATATCTCGTGTACCACTGCTGAGCCAATTTGAACATCAAACTACCTTAAGTGCATTCAACCTAATTATGATTCTTTTTGTATGATGAAGACGAATTCATCTGATATTTCAGCTTGTTCCAGCATTCGATGCCCTACCTGACCCAGAAATGCCGCAAAATCCCTTACCGACCCTTTATCCGTTGCCCTCACCCTGATGCACTGCCCCACAGACATTCGATTCAATTGCTGCTTTAGCTTTAGCAATGGCATAGGGCATCGCAACCTCGTTGCGTCGAGCTCCACATCTACTGAAAATTCAACCGTCAAAATACCCTCCTCCTGCTTATCAACGCAGAATAACGCTATTCCTAATTTGCTCCAAATACATTCTCAAATAAAGCGAAGCTATTTCTACACCTCACTCATTGAACAATGAATTTAGCTCTGTTCATTCAATAAGTTAGGTATCATACTGAATTAACACTGGATCCAATAACTATCCACCCAGAACATTCGGAACTTTTAGGCTTTTTTGCCGTCTTGGATATACGCCCTTTTAGTTGCATTTAAAATGAACAAAACAAACACCCGTCATCTAACTATACTATCCTACCTGCTGTTTTTTGCATTGGTATCAACAAATGCTATCGGTAGCTCATCAGGCCTCCCTCAGCTTGGAGACGCCACATCAGCCATTATAAGCCCAGAAAAAGAACGCTCCTTAGGGAAGGCCTGGCTGCGTCAACTTAGGGCTCAAGCCCCGACCATCGCAGACCCCTTACTTACCAGCTACATGGAACATCTCGTCTATTTACTGGCATCCAATAGTGAACTTACCGAACCGAAAATCGAACTAGTCATCCTCAACAGCTCACAGATCAACGCATTCGCTGTACCTGGTGGGATCATTGGCCTTAACGCCGGACTGCTCCTATATGCGCGCTCCGAAGATGAACTAGCAGCAGTAATTGCCCACGAATTAGCGCACTTAAGCCAACGCCATTTTGCTAGAGGCCTCGATTTCAGCCAAAGGTCTAGTTGGACTAATCTAGCAGCCCTGCTTGCGAGTGTCGCTATCATGGCAACCGCCGGAGGTGAAGCGGGTATCGCAGCACTCGCCACCACACAAGCAGCAGCAATCGACCAGCAACTAAAATTCAGTCGTCACAATGAACGTGAGGCCGACAGGATTGGCGTGCAGACACTGTCCCGCTCAGGACTATCACCACACGCCATGCCGAATTTTTTTGAGCAACTACTGAAATCCACGCGCTACTCTGGAGACCACCCTCCTGGCTTTTTACTTACGCACCCAGTAACACAAGAACGCATCTCTGACGCTAGAAACCGAGTACAACACCTTCCGAGCAAACCGCACAGCCAAAATCTCGATTTCTTTCTTATGAAAATGCGAACCAATGTGGAATACGCCAGAGACAAGGTCTCACTTATCAAGGAATTAACAGACAACCTTGCACGAAACAGCACCAGCAACACAGAGGTAACTCGCTACGCTCTAGCCAATGCATTACAGGAAACCAACCGTTTCGACGACGCTCTAACCAATATAGACATGCTGCTGAAGAAAAGGCCTGAAAATTTAATTTACTTAACAACCAAGGCCGAAATCCTTAACGACGCAGGACGGTATACTGAAACCCAACAGCTAACGGAGCTGGCCCTAAAAATAACGCCAGATAACTTCCCTCTCAGCCTTGCATACGCTGAAGCCCTAGTCAGAAATAAACAACCACAAAAAGCTGCCATTATTTTAAAGCGCCAAATCACTAACAAACCTGACACCCCCTACCTGTGGTACAAGCTATCCGAGGCTTATGGGAAAATTGGTGACATAGCGGGCGTCCATGAAAGTCGCGCGGAGTACCTCTTCCAGGCAGGACGAACCAGCAAAGCACTAGAGCAAATCCGCTACGCGATCGCAGCATCAAAAGAGAATTTCGTACAACAAAGCAAGCTTAAAAAACGAATGCAGGAAATCAAAGATTCACGCAAGGACCTAAACTTGTAATTTTTATCGACTCAAGCATTACCCTTGACGGACATTTTAAGCTCTTGTGCAAAATCTAGCATCCGCGTCAGTGGCTTCATTGCCCGCTCACGAACTTCTGGGTCAACAATGATCTCGGCGTCAGCCCTGCCAAACACGCTAGCAATACCTTCAAGCTCATTCATAGCCATCCAAGGGCAGTGTGCGCAAGAACGGCACGCAGCACCACTACCGGCCGTAGGGGCCTCTAAGAACGTCTTTCCTGGTGCAAGCTGTTGTAATTTATAAAAAATCCCTCGATCCGTAGCAACAATAAATGTCGAATTACTCATATTGACCGCCGCATTTATCAGCTGAGTAGTAGAACCCACTGCATCCGCAACATCTACAACCGAAGCTGGTGACTCAGGGTGAACCAGTACAGCGGCCCCAGGATGGAGCGCTTTCAGGTCAAGAATACCCTTCGCCTTAAACTCTTCATGTACAATGCAAGCGCCATCCCACATCAACATTTCCACACCGGTCTCTCTTTGCACATAGCTGCCCAAATGCTTATCCGGCGCCCAGATAACTTTTTTGCCTTCAGACGCCAAATGATCAACAACTTCCAGAGCAATGCTAGAAGTCACCACCCAGTCGGCACGCGCCTTCACTGCTGCTGAAGTGTTCGCATAAACAACCACCTCATGATCAGGGTGCGCGTCACAAAAGGCGGAGAACTCATCTGCGGGGCAACCTATATCCAAGGAACACGTGGCTTCCAATTCAGGCATGAGTACGCGCTTTTCAGGGCTCAGGATTTTTGCAGTCTCGCCCATGAATTTCACGCCAGCAACAATCAGCGTATCCGCATCATGATCACGCCCAAACCTCGCCATCTCCAAGGAATCAGACACACAGCCACCCGTTGCCTCAGCCAAAGCCTGCACTTCAGGCTCGGTATAGTAATGAGCAACCAGCACTGCATTATGCTCTTTTAGCTGAGCCTTTATGACATCAATATACTCCTGCTGCTTTTCAGCTGATACAGGCTTCGCTAGATGTTCATTTTGTAGGTGCTTTTTTACAATTTCAGTGGCGGTGGTAGTCATAACAAGACGGTCTCACTTAATAATAACGCCCAAAAAAAAATGAACAAATATCATCCACATCGAGGGTTTCTGGCCCACATACTAACACAAACGGCGAATAAGCCAGAAACAAAAAGGCCTCCAATAATGGAGGCCTTTTTTGTAAAAATGGTGGGTCGTGTGCGACTCGAACGCACGACCAATTGGTTAAAAGCCAACTGCTCTACCAACTGAGCTAACGACCCGATGGACGCGTATAATACGGATATTCTGACTTCACGCAAGCATTATTTTGGTTTATTTGATTGATTTAAAAAAGATTTTAAACAACCCCACTAACTTAACAGATTAACGACCTTATACGCAGTATCGCGTGGGGTCAGCTTGGCCCGCTGCCTCAAACCCCTCTTTTCTCAAACGACAACTATCACACTTACCACAAGCCTCGCCCTCGTCGCTTGCCTGATAACAAGAAACCGTTTCTGCATAATCAACCCCCAACGCCACACCCGCCCGTATGATGTCAGCCTTACTTAAGTCAATTAGCGGTGTCTTAATGCACAAGGAGCCAGTTTCCACCCCCTTCTTCGTGGCGATATTAGCTAGCACCTCAAAAGCTTTCACAAATTCAGGTCGGCAGTCTGGGTAGCCGGAATAATCAACCGCATTCACACCAATAAAAATGTCATCAGCATCGACCACTTCAGCCCATCCCAAAGCCAAGGACAAAAAAACAGTATTGCGAGCAGGCACATAGGTGACCGGTATACCCTCCTCCACACCTTCTTCAGGAACAGCAATGCTCTCATCGGTCAAAGCAGAGCCACCAATACCGTCCATGTCGATGCCAATCACCTTAAATTCCTTGACCCCAAAAGAGCTGGCAATACGCTCGGCAGCTAGCAATTCCGCCTTATGTCGCTGACCGTAGTTAAAACTCATGGCATAACATTCATACCCCTCGCTCTTCGCCACAGCAAGACAGGTAGTCGAATCCAAACCACCGGACAACAAGATAACCGCCCTTTTTTTGACCATACTAATCAGCGCCCCGGCGCATCAGCCCATAGAATTTTGTGTTGCTGCAATTGAAAACGCACAGCCAATTTATCCTGCAGCACCCACTCTGCCAGGACACGCGATTCGAGCTGACCAAAACTAGGAGAAAACAAAACGTCGCTGACTTTATTGGATAAATCGAAAGTCTCTAGCTGTAATTTGGACCACTCGTAATCGGCTCGATCACAAATAACAAATTTCACCTGATCATTTGGCGTTAGATAATCTATATTTTTATACAGATTCTTATCTAGCTCTTTAGACCCCGGGGTCTTCAAATCCATTACCTTGACCACGCGAGCGTCTACCTCTGAGACATCCAGTGCCCCACTAGTCTCCAGAGACACCTCGTAGCCTGCATCGCATAACGCCCTAAGCAAACCATGCACGCCAGGCTGCGCTAGGGGTTCACCACCAGTCACCGTCACGTAATGCGCGCCATGGCTGGCAACCTCATCAAGAATAGCCTCACAAGACACCATCTCCCCGCCGCTGAACGCATATGCTGTATCGCAATACCCACAACGCAACGGGCAACCGGTCAAGCGTACAAACACCGTAGGGCAACCAACGGTCCGCGCCTCACCTTGAAGTGAATAAAATATTTCTGAAATTCGTAGCTGTTCCAAAATAGGCCCAATCAAATAAAGCTCTGCGCTACCTATTAAGCGCATACAATTAGGGCGTGGATAGTACAGGAACACGGCAATTTATGCCATTAGATAACAAATTGAAGGGTTGATTATGAGCTTTCGCTACAAATCGTTCAAATAGGCCTCAGCCAATTTAGCTGCCTGGGAACCGCGATAATCTTTGATCACACGCTTCAAAGTAACTCTCGCCTTAGCCTTATCTCCCGCACGATTAAACACTGTACCTAGTTTATACATGCCGTCAGGCACCTTTCCGTGACTAGGATACTGGGTGAGCAAAGTGACAAAGTGTGTTTTTGCCTTATCCAATTCCGCCGGGTCACTGGCCAAATACAATTCACCCAGCCAATATTCACAATAGGGAGCTTTCTTACCTCCTGGGGATACAGCCAATAGCGCATGAAAGGCGCTTACTGCTTCGGGGAATTTTCGCTCTTTAAGTAACTGGTATGCCGCGTCGTACTGCTGAGTGTCCCTTTCTGACTGCGCCTCAACATCAAGTGGGTGAGGAGCTATTGTTGAAACCACGGCTCCTGGTAACGCCGATGCTTCAACAGCGACCGGCTTTTTCAGCTGGCCAAGTCGATGATCAAGGTCCAGATAGCGATCTCGTTGCTGACGCTTCATTTGCTCAAGCTGATGGGTTTGCTGCTCCAGCAACCCTCGTAACACCTGCAGCTCTTCTTGCATCTGCTGAATCTGATTATATAGCTCCCACTGTTCATTGCTGGGTATGACCGGCTGATTAACTTGAACAACGGGAGCAACTTGACGATCTCGAGATAAACTAGGCGAATCCGGAGTCGTCGTGTTGTATTCAACTGCTGAGGGGTAATGAGTATCCACAGCCTCTCTTTGCTCGACAGGCAAAGGGTCATACCGAGAGGCTGCACTGCTAGTTGTAGCAAGTAATAATGCACTCACAAAGCAAACTGCATTGAGAGGCGCTATGCCTTTCTTCGGAAACCTAACACTTGCTACTTTCATTACCACTAATCTCAGCATAAATACTAGGGGGCAACCGCGGTATATTTCAATTCAACACGTCGATTTGCTGCCCAAGAGTTTTCGCTTGCACCCATTGCTGCCGGACGCTCTTCACCATAACTCACCACTTCTAATTGAGATCGAGTCGCTCCATTCGCTGCCAAATAGCTGGCTGCGGCTTTTGCACGACGCTCTCCTAGCGCTAAGTTATATTCGCGAGTTCCACGCTCATCAGCATGTCCGTCCAAACGTAGTTTCGCACCCGCATTTGTAGACAAATATGCAGCATGTGCTTTTAAGGCTGCATAAGCATCTGGGCGGATATTGGCTTTATCGAAATCAAAATAAACAGTGGTGATTGAGAGTGCGACATCAACACCCACTGACGATCCATTCCCAACAGTTTCGGAGGAGACCGTCATTGAATCATCATCAATTCCAGAAGCCACGCCGCTAGAAGCACCTGTTGATTCACTAACGGTATTGTCAGCGGGCTGCTCATTGCCTGTGTTATCAGGAACAGTAGTACACCCAGAGATTGCCGCAGCTGCGATCAGTGCTAACAAGTGATTTCGATTAAAGATAGCCATTTTTTGCTCCTATTTTTAGATTCTAGCGAAGTTTATAGTGTAACTTCCTAAGTTTAAACAATTTTAGTAAAGAAACGGCGACCATGCTGGCTCTCTTACGTGTCCTTTACTTGATGGCAGCCTTACTTTCACTCGTTTATCCATCGAAACTGCCTCTAACACCCCTTTCCCTTGGCGCTGAGTTGCATATATTACCATCACTCCGTTAGGGGCGACACTTGGTGATTCATCTAAAGTAGTTTCTGTGAGCACATCAAAACTTCCTCTCACAAGATCTTGAACCGCGATATTAAATACGCCATCTCTACGATGAACCATGACCAAAAAACGACCATCAGGTGTTATTGACGGTCGAGCGTTATAGTTGCCCTCGAATGTTAATCGCTCCACCTTGAGGGACGCAAGTTGAACTCGGTAAATTTGCGGACTACCACCTCGATTGGAGGTGAAAATAATACTCTGCCCGTCAGGCGACCAACTCGGCTCGGTATCAATACCGTAATATCGCGTCAATCGCGTCAGCCTGCCACTAGACAAGTCCATTGTGTAGATTTCTGGGTTACCATCTTTGGACAACACCATCGCCAACTTTCGACTATCAGGCGAAAAGGATGGTGCACTATTTAACCCCGGGAAACCGGTGATTTTTTGCCTCTTCCCGGTCAACGTATTCTGAATATATATTCCCGGACGGGTACCTTCAAATGAAACGTACGTGATATCTCTTCCGTTGGGTGCCCAGCTAGGCGATAGGATTGGCTCAGCATCAGTAAAAATAACTACATCATTAAAGCCATCGGCATCTGTATGATGTAATTTAAATAGCTGCTTATTATCTTTTTGCCATTCCATCGTCACGTAAACCAAGTGGGTAGAGAAAGCCCCCTTTATCCCCGTTAGATATTCGTATACAACGTCACTGATATAATGGCTCATTGCACGCAATTTCTTACCGGCTGCGCTACCTCGCTTAACAACCTTCCCCTGGAGTACATCTAGCAATTCAAACTCCACTTGGTACACGCCTTTCGCACTTTTCTCCACTCTGCCTATGACAACAAACTCAGTACCAAGCACTCGCCAATCGCGGAAAAAAACTTGATCCTGTGTCGATGGACGACTGAGCATTTTATCTCGCGCTATCGGCTTAAACTGCCCACTCCGGTGCAAATCCGCACTTACCACACGAGCAATATCCGTCGACAACCTGCCCGGACCTGACCATGAAAATGGGACAACAGCTATAGATTGAGCCTCATCACTCCCTTTGGTGACCTCAACAACAAGCTCCGCTCTCACAGCCGAACTAATGACCACGATACCAAACGCCATGAACCACAACGTTCTTTTTACTATTTGATTTATCAGCCTATCCATTAGTACTTCAAATCCTCTGGATTAAATAATATGGAAAACGCTCGAAAGTGTTTATCGAATATTTCTGAATCGGAGGGTACCGTAAACCGCCCCGCTCGTTCAACTGCCTTTACCGCAGAATGGTCAAATGCTGCATTGCCACTGCTTTGACTAATGGTGACGCTATTGAGTTCGCCACCAGGAAGCAGCCGAATCTTTAATATCACCTGCATACCGGTTCTTGCGCTTGGTGGTCGATTCCAATAGCGCGCAACGGTTTGCCGCATTATCGACGTATACGTATCCACTTCTGAGGCAACAAACTTTGCCCTTTCTTTCGCCTTTTTTTCCACATCCAGATCCACTTTTGGTTTTTCAGGACGAGGGGGCGCTTTTTCCAATTTCTCAGCTTCCTGTGCTAACAGGTCCTCAAAGCTAGGTTCATCAACTTTGGGCTTCATCTTTGGCTTGGTCTTAGGTTTGACTTTCGGTTTAACTTTGGGCTTGGGCTTAGCTTTTGGCTTCTTCTTTGGCTTTGGCTTGACCTTGGCTTTCTTCTTTGGCTTTGGCTTCGGCTTCGCTTTTGGCTTAGGCTTCTTTTTGATGATTCTTTTGGTTTTTTTTGCTGTCGGTTTTAGCGTGCGCTTATCAACCACAACAGCAGATATGTGCTGAGGGACCAGTTTCGGCTTTTCAATGCTATCGGAAGTGTAAAAACTGATACCTACCGCAAGCACAAGCAGTATATGTATCAGTAAAGCCTTAAGAAACGCAGGCTTATCCAAACGACGCAAAAAAACCACGCTATCGCCTCGCAGGTGAGTTTTCAGTGATCAAGCCAACGTTTGGCACCCCAGCCCCTTGCAACTCAGCCATCATTGCAACAACAACACCATAAGGCACCCTTTCATCACCTTCGACAAGCACCATCGTATTCGGTTTGGCTTTCACTATTTTCGAGACAATATCGGCAATTTGAATCTTACTCTTCGGCTTTTTAGGGTCCCCGCCGACATTAAGATAGAAGGTTCCTTTCTCATCAATAGAGACAATTATCATTTCTTGGTCTTTCGGCAAGACAATCGGCTTCGCATCCGCATCCGGTAACTCCACCTTTACTCCTTGAACAAGCATCGGTGCAGTAATCATAAAAACGACAAGCAATACCAGCATAACATCCAAATAGGGGACAACATTTATCTCCGACACAGGCTTACGCCTAACAGTAATCTTAGAGGTGGTCTTCGGTGTACTCATGATCGCAATCTCAACAGGTTAGCCTCTATTTCGTTGCAACATCTGACGCTTCTGGCGCATGCGCTTTTCGATGTAAAATACCGGAAAATTCATCTGAAAAGGTCTCATACCGATGCAGTACAGAATCGACAGTAGAGGAAAAACGATTGTATGCAATAACGGCCGGGATCGCCGCAACCAACCCCATTGCAGTGGCAATCAATGCCTCAGCAATGCCGGGCGCCACAATCGCCAACGAAGCCTGCTTTTCATTCGCAAGCCCCAAGAAAGAATTCATGATCCCCCACACAGTACCAAACAACCCGATATATGGGCTGGTTGAACCGACAGTGGCAAGAAAGGACAGATTTTCATCCAGCTTTTCTTGTTCACGTAGTAGCGCAACCCGCATAGCCCTCTCAGCCCCTTCCATTACTACTTCCGCTTCTGCCTGCTGATTTTTCCTTAATCGTGCAAACTCTTTAAACCCAGCCCTAAATATGTTCTCTTGGCCGCTATTCTGGTTCGCAGAAGAATTAATTTGTACGTACAGGCGGCTCAAGTCAATTCCAGACCAAAATCGATCTTCAAACTCAACAATTGAACGCTTAGCGGCGCCTAAGATCGTTTTCCGACGCCAAATGATATACCACGAGGTGAACGATAACCCCACCAAGATCAACATCACCAATTGCACCACAAGGGATGCATCGATAATTAAGCTCCAAATAGACATGGACTCTGACACGTAATATTTCTCCTCATCTTAATTGCTCCACACCTTTACTAACGGCTGGATACAAATAATGGGTTAATTATTGCATTGTTGACTAAATGCATTGGCGATCTCGCTTGGTATTGCCACCGGCTTACCAGAATTACTACTGACACACGCGACTTTCACTTGGCCTTTGCACAATACTTCATCAGCGGTCCCACCTTTAGGTGAGACCAACCTTACTTCTTGATCAAACACCACATAAGTACGGGCAGACTTAATAATATTCGCTGTTACCTTCACACAATCATCTACCTTGGCGGGCTTAAGATACCTGACATCTAAACTATGGACAACGAAATGGCCCTGCTCCTGCTTAAGTTGTTGAAAATCAAACCCCAACACCCTCAAAAACTCGGTACGAGCACGCTCCATGAACTTAAGGTAGTTGACGTAATAGACAATACCCTGTGCGTCACTATCCTCAAGATAGACTCGCGTCTCTAAAGAAAATTCCATCAGGGTTCTGAGCCACCCTCAAATAGGTCACCTGTATCTCCATTTGAGTTCAAAAACCGAGCGTCCTTAGGTAAATTAATACCAAAGTGCAAATAGGCTAAGCGAGTAGCAACCCTACCCCTTGGTGTTCGCATCACAAAACCTTGCTGGATAAGATAAGGTTCAATAACATCTTCTAAGGTGCCCGATTCTTCACTAATAGCTGCGGCAAGACTTTCGATACCCACAGGCCCACCATCAAACTTTTCGAGCATTGCCAACATCATTCGTCGATCCATTGAATCAAACCCTTGAGCATCAACGTTTAACATGTCTAGCGCTTTTTCAGCAATCTCTTGGGTGATAGAGCCGTCCCCTTTAACTTCTGCAAAATCTCTAACACGACGCAACAGGCGATTAGCAATACGAGGGGTCCCGCGAGAACGTTTTGCGATCTCTAAGGCTCCCTTAATATCCGTAGGAACCGTCATGATCTTGGCTGAACGCAGCACAATCTTAGTTAGTTCATCAACAGAATAGAACTCTAACCGCTGAACAATGCCGAATCGATCTCGCAAAGGAGAGGTAAGCAGCCCTGCACGAGTAGTAGCGCCCACCAATGTAAATGGCGGTAAATCTATTTTAATGGAGCGAGCCGCAGGCCCTTCGCCAATCATAATATCCAGCTGATAATCTTCCATTGCCGGATACAAGATCTCTTCAACTATGGGGCTCAGGCGATGAATCTCATCGACAAACAACACATCACCTTCTTCCAAATTAGTCAGTAACGCGGCTAAGTCACCAGCTTTTTCCAACACGGGCCCAGAGGTAGATTTAAGATCCGCTCCCATTTCATTGGCAATGATATTTGCCAATGTCGTCTTACCTAATCCAGGAGGCCCAAAAATTAGCGTATGATCAAGGGCTTCGTTTCGACCGCGAGCAGCGGATATAAAAATATCCATCTGTTCACGCACCACAGATTGCCCCGTATATTCTGCCAATGTTGTGGGTCGTATGGCGCGGTCAAATTGGTCATCTTGCGGTCGGCTGGGGCTAGATGCGCTAATAATCCGATCTGATTCTATCATCTCAAGAAAGTAATACAGGTAGGTTGTAGGGAATGAATGGGGAGCAGCTTACTGCATTCACTTAGACTTCACCATCCCTTTCAGCGCCATGCGAATAACCTCCTCACTACTCAATCCGCCCACATCCAACCGCTGTATAGCTTTACTCGCCTCCGCTGGTTTGTAACCAAGAGCAATTAAGGCACTCTCAGCATCTGAAGTAACACTATGCTGACCACTAGCGGTGAGCTTTTGATCGCCCCCTCCTTGTTTCGTAATAGCGATATCTATGCTCTTCAGTTTGTCCCGCATTTCAATCACGAGCCGTTCCGCAGTCTTTTTGCCCACTCCCGGTATCCTTACCAGTGACGCAGTATCATTACTCTCAACGCAACGTACAAATTCATCGGTTTCAATTCCCGACAAAATGGCCAACGCCATCTTGGGCCCAACACCATTCACTTTAATCAGGGTACGGAACAAGGTTCGCTCCTGTTTATCGTGAAAGCCATACAACAATTGAGCATCCTCTCGAACAACCATATGCGTAAATAGCCCAACTTTCTCGTTTAGCAAAGGCATTTTGTAGAATGTCGTCATTGGTGCCAAAATTTCATAACCCACACCATTTACATCAACCAGCATCTCTGGCGGTTGCTTTTCAACCAGAATACCTGCAATTCGCCCAATCATCTCAGCCTCTCCTTATTATCGTAATCGACGGCGGCGCACCTTTTGTGCACCCGCCATACGAATCAAACTCTGCTGCATATGGGTATGGCACAACGCCACTCCTAGCGCATCCGCAGCATCAGCCTGGGGTGTCTTATCCAGCTTTAACAAATGACACACCATTAATTGCACCTGTTCTTTTTGCGCTGCCCCAGTACCTACAACCGCCTGCTTTATTTGTCGCGCAGAATATTCCGAAACTGGAATTCGATGAGTCGTACATGCGACGATCGCAGCCCCTCGAGCCTGCCCAAGTTTTAACGCGGAGTCTGCATTTTTTGCCATAAACACCTGTTCGATGCCCACTTCTTGAGGCAGAAAAAGCCGAACGATCTCATCGATACCCGAAAAGATTTGCCCTAATCGCTCAGGTAATTCCGCATTTGTATCGGTACGAATACACCCGCTATCAATATAGGTGCTCTTACTTCCATTCACCTCAATGACACCATACCCGGTAATCCTAGAGCCTGGGTCAATACCTAACACTACTGTCATAGGAACGCCTGTCGTGATTATTCTCGTTATTCTAGCAGATGATGCATAATAATACTGTGTATTTAGACAGTCAAACCCTTGCCCCAGATAACAATTTATCTTTATTTTTTATGCACAAAAAAACCCCAAGAGAAAACTCTTGGGGTTTTTATTGCTTGGGAAGCCGACTCTAGAGCAATAATTGCTACTCTAGATGCTCCATGATTTCCGCCGCGAATTCTGCATTAGAATAGACGTTTTTCACATCATCAAGATCTTCAATTTGATCCACAAGCCCCAATACTTTACCCACGAGCTCTACCGTCATATCAACTGTAGTTGAGCTACCATGGTTATTTATTTTCTTCTGGCGTGCGCACTCGAATACCCACTTCTCGAAGTTGTTTGGGCTCTACTTCAGAAGGTGCCGCTGTCATCACACAAGCAGCTGTTTGTGTTTTAGGAAACGCTATTACGTCTCTAATCGACTTCGATTCAGTCATTAGCATAACGATACGATCCAAACCAAACGCTAGGCCACCATGAGGCGGGCAACCAAACTTAAGTGCATCTAACAAGAAGCCGAACTTTTCTTGGGCTTCTTCATCACCGATATTCAACGCTTTAAATACCGCTTCTTGTAATTCAGATTGATAAATACGCAGTGAGCCGCCACCTAATTCAGTACCGTTTAGCACCATATCATAGGCACGAGACAAAGCGCCACCGGGATTACTTTTCAACTCTTCAGCACTGCATGATGGCAATGTAAAGGGGTGATGAATGGACGTCCAACCATGATCGGTCTCTTCAAACATGGGGAAGTCAACAACCCACAAAGGTGCCCATGCGCCCTTAATTAGGTCGAGATCTTCTCCCAACTTAACACGTAATGCGCCCAATGATTCACTCACGACGTTCGCTTTGTCTGCGCCAAAGAATACCAAATCTCCGGTTTCAGCTTCAACTCGACTCATGATAGCTTCAAGTACTTCATCTGACAGTAGCTTTACGATAGGTGACTGTAGGCCTTCTCTGCCTGTGGACCTATCGTTTACCTTGATATAAGCCAGCCCTTTCGCACCGTAGATACCAACAAACTTAGTATAATTGTCAATTTCTCTACGACTCAGCTTCGTTCCTTGAGGTAATTTTAGCGCCGCTACCCGACCCTTAGGATCATTAGCAGGACCAGAGAATATTTTAGAATCAACATCTTTCATCAAGTCGTCGACGTCTTGCAGTTCTAAGGCAATACGCAAATCAGGCTTATCACTACCGAATCGAGCCATTGCCTCGGAATAAGGCATCCGCGGAAACTCGGGAAGCTCGACATCCAACAGATCCTTAAACAAGTTGCGAATCATTCGTTCGGCAACTGCCATGATCTGCTCTTCACTCATAAAAGAGGTTTCAATATCAATCTGAGTAAATTCTGGCTGTCGATCAGCGCGCAGATCTTCATCACGAAAGCACTTAGCAATTTGGTAATATTTATCAACACCAGACACCATCAACAATTGCTTAAACAATTGAGGTGATTGTGGCAAAGCAAAGAAGCTGCCTTGATGCGTTCGACTAGGCACGATGTAATCGCGAGCGCCCTCTGGTGTAGCCCGGGTCAATATCGGCGTTTCAACATCTAAGAAGCCATCACTATCCAAAAAATTACGAATAGCAGAGGTTACCTTCGAACGAAAGACCAACTTGTTGAGCATCTCTGGGCGGCGAATATCGAGAAAGCGATACTTGAGACGAGTTTCTTCCCCTACCGTCTGGAAGTCATCCATCTGAAATGGTGGTGTTTCAGATGCATTCAGGATAACAACTTCCTTGCCTAGCACCTCAACCTTACCTGTTGGCATATCCTCATTAAAGGTACCTTCAGGTCGGTAGCGCACACGACCTTTAATTTGCAATACAAATTCACCGCGCACACGCTCAGCAAGCGCAAACGCTTCTTCGGTATCGGGATCTATTACAATTTGCGCCACACCTTCTCGGTCTCGTAGATCAAGAAAAATAACGCCACCGTGATCCCGGCGATTATGAACCCATCCGCAAAGTGTTACTTCGTCGTCAATGAGTGACTCGTTTAGATGGCCACAATAATGGCTACGCATATCGATTATCCTGTTTACCTGATGATTAATATCTACAATCCGCTGACAATTTTGTCCGCGAACAATTTACCTTGATGTTTCTATCTAGCTTTTGCGTTATCGATCAGCCTCTATTAAAGAAACTTCTCGTTAATCTGCTGACTTGGCCGGTGTACTGGAGGGTTTCGTAGAATCACTCTCCGCCAACTGTTTCTTCTTTCCTGTCTTAAAATCGGTTTCGTACCAACCCGAACCCTTTAACCGGAACCCCGCTGCAGATATCATTTTCTGCAACGTATCCTCGTCACACGCAGGACAAGTTACCAACGGTTCATCACTTATCTTCTGCAACTTATCCATTTGATGGCCGCAGTCATTACACTTGTACTCATAAATAGGCATACATCACACTCAATTTCTTTCACAACTTATTGATTTAATGCGTTTTTTTCTTTATGACAAAGCTACTTAGCCAATCAATACAGAAAAAGGGGCCACATTATAGCGATTTCACACGCCGAAAGCAGCCCACAACCTATACTTAAAACAAGGTAACCTGGAATTTACATGATCTAACGGTGACACAAATGGCAAACACACACATAAACCACCCAGAAAACGAAAGTGAATTTGTCGAAACTGAGCTAATGGATGATTTTTTTTACGATTTTAGGGAAGCCCATCAAAGTTGCGAATCAATACTTATCAACCTGGAGCACGACCCAAGCAACAAAGAACTACTCAATGGATTGTTTCGCTCTATCCACACTATAAAAGGCAACCTCGTCTATGTCGGCTTTCGAGACCTAACGCCCCTAATTCAAAGTATGGAAGACTTACTTGATGCTATACGCTCGGAACAGATCAAGTATGACAGCCTACTCAGTGACGTTATCTTATTAGCGATGGATAAGACAAAACAAATGGTGCAAGCCCGCCTAGCCAAGGAAGATGCTCCTATTTCTGAGGACGACCTGATCAAGCTCTGCCAAAACGTCAGCAGCATTGCAGAAGTAAGTGGGGATACACGCACTAACTATATAAGACAAGCCATCACCTCAATGGACCCTAGCACGCATCTATTCGACAGCGCCCCGCCAGTGGCATCTATTCAACAAGGGAGCGCTATCACCGAACATAAACAGCACTCCATCGCAGAAATCCTTGAGCGATATCAAATAGAAACTGATGAAGATATCAATTTTTTTGCCAGTCTTAGCGCCCCCATGGAAAATAGATCACTTTACTGGAAAGGACGAACTTGCAGATTACTCACACTGGCTTTGGCAATGAATCAAAGGGCTGGCGAACCCGTAGAGTCAACACAGTTAACAGCAGCCATTCTACTCCACGATATTGGCATGGCGTTCCTACCACTATCGTTGCTGCACAAAGCCGGGGCCTTTAACGAGGAAGAACGAAATGCACTTTTCCGACACACTGAGTCTGCATATCAGCTGCTAAGTCAGTCTCGCAAATGGGAACAAGCGGCAACAATCGTACAACAACACCACGAAAAAGTGGATGGATCGGGCTACCCCAAGAGACTAACTGGCGTTGATATCTGCGATGGCGCAAAAATACTCAGCATTGTTGATACCTTCGATGCGAGATCTCATGAACGAGCATACAACACCCGATTAAAGCGTCCATTTATCCGCGCAGTTATCGAAGTGAATAACTGCAAAGGTTCTCAATTTGACGCTAGCTGGGTAGACGTTTTTAACGAAATCACCAGAGAGTCCAATAACACTTCCTGGTAGCGTTTCGTGCTATTCCCCCTTAAAAAGGCGCCTAACAGCGCCTTTTTTCATTAAAATGTGAAAAAACCCTATAAAAATAGGGTTTTGTTCGGTTATTTACTTGCGAGTGTGGAAAATTAGATTAATAATTATCGGCGATCACTTCGCTCAATTGCCCTACCCAGCTACAGCGCCTTTACGCTATCACTGGGCAGGAATCATAAAAACCATAGGACATGATTATGCCAGCCAAGAAAAAAGTCGCCGCTAAAAAGGCTCCTGCGAAAAAAGCACCTGCAAAAAAAGCACCTGCAGCAGCTCCAGTGAAGAAGCTCACCGCTGTTAAAGAGGCGATGACTAAGACCCAAATCATGAATGAACTTGCAGATAGCACGGGGCTATCTAAGAAGGAATGTCAAAGCGTTCTTGATGAACTGGGTAACCTTATGGAACGTCACGTTAAGAAACGTGCGATCGGACACTTTACTGTTCCAGGTCTTATGAAGGTTCAAGTTGTTCGCAAGCCAGCAACCAAAGCCAAGAAAAATGTGCCAAACCCATTTAAGCCAGGTGAACTTATGGATGTTGCAGCAAAACCTGCTCGTAACGTTGTGAAAGTTCGACCACTTAAGAAGCTGAAAGATATGGCTGAATAAGAGACTAATCGCTCTTGTTAACCCATAAAAAAAGGAGCTTCGGCTCCTTTTTTTATGGGTATTTACACCTCCTAGGTAAATCAACGCTAGCCTTGCATGCGGCTTCCTTTTACAATCCCGTGATATATCCAACCGTTTTCACAGGATTCATCTTTTATGCGTGCCACTCGTTACCTATTAGCCACACAACGTGAAGTCCCTTCTGACGCAGAAGTCATTAGTCATCAATTAATGCTTAGAGCTGGAATGATCAGAAAGCTCGCCTCTGGACTTTATTCTTGGCTACCAACCGGATTGAGAGTGCTCAGAAATGTCGAACGTGTTGTTCGGGAAGAAATGGACAAGTCAGGTGCGCTCGAGATGCTCATGCCCGTCGTTCAGCCTGCTGAGCTGTGGGAAGAATCAGAAAGGCTTCAACAATATGGCGCAGAGTTACTACGTATTAATGACCGCCACGGTAGAGGATTCGTATTAGGGCCAACTCACGAAGAAGTCATCACTGACATGGTCCGAAACAACATCCAGAGCTACAAACAGTTACCATGCAATTTTTATCAAATTCAAACGAAATTCCGCGATGAAGTTCGCCCTCGCTTCGGCGCAATGCGAGCGCGTGAATTTACCATGAAAGATGCTTACTCATTCCACTTGACAGAAGACTGCCTCAAAGGCACCTATACTGTCATGCATGAGACCTATAGCAACATATTTAACCGTTTGGGGCTGAATTTCAGGGCTGTATTGGCAGACACGGGTAGCATTGGTGGCAATGCCTCCCATGAATTCCATGTACTAGCCGACTCGGGCGAAGATGGCATAGCGTTTAGTAATGACAGTGACTACGCTGCAAATGTTGAAATGGCAGAAGCATCGATCATTGGTGACAGCCTACCTGCCCCAGTAGCAGAAATGTCAGAGGTAAATACCCCAGATCAACACAGCATTGACGAAGTCAGCAATTTTTTATCAGTTTCCCCTGAAAAGATACTCAAGACGCTGATTGTTCATGGTATGCAAGGCGATAGCGACACTCCAAGTCTAGTGGCTCTTATTTTGAGAGGCGATAAGGATCTCAATGAAATCAAAGCTGAGAAGCACCCACTTGTCGCAGAACCACTTACAATGGCAAGTGATGAAGAAATCCAACATGTGCTAGGATGCAAACCAGGCTCCTTGGGCCCAGTAGGGCTGACGATACCCACCCTAGCAGATCTTAGTACCATATATATGTCCGACTTTGTGTGTGGAGCCAACAAAGATGGTGTACACCTAACTGGCGTCAATTGGCAAAGAGATTGCGAGTTTACCGAACAGTTCGACCTTCGCGACGTCGTGGAGGGCGACCCAAGTCCCTGTGGTAGCGGTCAGTTAGAAATCAAGCGAGGTATTGAAGTAGGTCACATTTTCCAATTGGGGACCAAGTACAGTGCAGCATTAAAGGCCTCAGTTTGTGACGAGTCTGGCAAAAACAAGACCCTAACAATGGGTTGTTATGGTATCGGCGTGTCACGTGTTGTAGCCTCAGCTATAGAGCAAAATTACGACGATTACGGCATTATTTGGCCTGAGGCACTTGCTCCTTTTCAAATATCACTTGTTCCGATGAATATGCACAAATCCATTCGTGTACAGGAAGCTAGTGAGAAGCTGTACCAAGACCTTACAACCCTAGGTTATGATGTTCTATTTGACGATAGAAAAGAGCGGCCTGGCGTAAAGTTTTCAGACGCCGAACTGATCGGCATCCCACATCGGATTGTCATCAGTGAGAAAACCCTAGACGCAAATACACTGGAATATAAACATCGCCGCACCAATGAGAAAGTCGACGTACCTGCCGACAACATTATTACCTTCCTTCAGGAACGCATTGGCCAGTAAATGGCAAGGTACCGAAGTATGAAAATACTTTCGCCAAGAGTCAGCCTTTCACCGGTTTTCATGATCTCCGTGAAAAAGGCTGCCTTTTGGCTGCCGTTTCTTTTTGCCGTTATCAGCATACTCTCCCCCCCAACTAGTGCAGCATCATCCACTCAGCCTGATGAGGAGATGCGCCTCATACTTCTGGATACGATTAACAACGCCAAGAGTTTTGAAGACCGCTTCGATGCGGAAGTCTGGCTGCTAGACATGTCTACGCGTATGTCACGTTATATCAAAGATCCAGAAGAAAGAATGAAAATCCTGCGTATTGCCCATAAAGAAGCACGCCGTGTAAACTTGCGGCCTGAGCTTGTACTCTCAGTCATGCACGTGGAAAGTCTATTCGACCAGTTCGCACTATCAAGTGCCGGCGCTCAAGGCATAATGCAAGTAATGCCCTTCTGGAAAAAAGAAATCGGCACTCCAAATGACAATTTAATGGATATCAGCACTAACATTCGCTACGGCTGTACGATCTTAAAAGCGTATCTAAAAAGAGAACGAGGAAACGAAAGAAAGGCGCTCGCTCGCTATAACGGAAGCGTTGGGAAAAACTGGTATCCAGAAAGAGTATTTAATGCATGGAAGAAATACTGGTTTGTTCAAAGTTAAAAGCGATACTATTTTTCCGCGAGCACCTCACTCAGCGTCATCTACGCTCGAATAGGGAACAACTTGATTCCGTCCACGTTCTTTTGCATGGTACAAACAGTCATCAGCCGCTGCGATCATTGCTTCAACATCGCTAAATTTTGGCTCAAACTGCGCCACCCCTAAACTGGCTGAGGTAGAAATCTCGCCATCTGAAAACGGTACAGGAGTCGATGCAATTGTAGCCCTGATTCGCTCGGCAACGACCATTGCCCCCTCTTCATCGGTATTCACCAGTACAACACCAAATTCCTCACCGCCATAACGCCCAGCTATATCATTTTCTCGTAGCGATTCTCGTATGATACGAGCAACCTGAACCAACACCGCATCCCCCCCAAGATGACCGTGGGTATCGTTAGTCAGTTTGAAATGATCCAAATCAAACATGATCAGCGTTAGCGGTGATCCATACCTTGCCGCACGGCTAAATTCTTCATTTAATCGCGACTGCCAATGACTCCGATTATATAGCTGCGTCAAACCATCCACTCGACTGACCATCTCTAACTTAGTCATCGCAGCTTTATGCATTGTTTGATATATAGCAGTGTCAGTCACGTCAAACACTACCACGCATACCGAGTTCACCTCTCCGTCTTCATCTTTCACAGGCATAAGCGTCAAGTCTTGACACATATATTCCAAACCAGAGGTGACGGGGCGATTGTGACTAAAACCAAATAGATGGGGGCGCTGTTCCCAGGAAGTAAACGCAAAATTCTTCAACATGAAGACACTACTCAGCTTCTTTGCGAACCAGCGTTTTGGTAAATCAGGGAAACAATCAAATAGGTTTTTGCCGATCACATCCTCCGGGTTGAGCCCACTATTTGTGGACATAAAATTATTCCAGAGTTGAATTTCTTGCGCTTCATTAACGATGAAAACGCCAACATTCACACGATCGACGATGAACTCTAACAGCTCTTTAGAAGGAGCAAAATCTGTCACTTATAAGTCTTCCAGCAGTTTGTCCAACTCTTCTTTCATCACAACGATAGATTCGCCAGGCATTAACAAGAACATAGTACAGTTGAAACACCGATCCTCAAGGGTATAAGATATCTCAACCAACAAAGCATGGCCCCAGCTCAGCTTCTCGTGCTCTAGCAGGTCTGAAATAGGCACGTGCTGCCCCAAAATACTAGGAGGTGAATACGCTAATTCAGTTTCAATCTGCTCACCGATGCCATTAAGACAAGCGCCATTAAGCACATTCGTTACATCCATCAAAAGTTCTTTTTCGGCGGCATCAGTGAGCTCTTCATCGTAAGCGAGTAGATCCGCAAGTTCCTTAAATGAACTATCATTAAACACAACGATAGCCTCACCACGAATACCTTTACCATCTTCGACATGAAAAAAACCCTGACTGACGCCTGACACCTTTGTGCCATGGCCACCAATTAGACTCTCCAGTTCCTGGCCAAGATCCTCCTTTGCAACTAATCGTATTCGAGGCACGGACAAATGAATGAATACTTCTAGAAAGCGAGCAAGCGAATCCCCCGCCTGCCCCATCGCCACATTGACTACTTCTTGCAAGCAGTCTCGTTGATCTTCTGTTAACGCTAATTGCTCACTCATAGCAGACCGTACTTCGTTAATACTTCTGTTAATTTTTTACCGTCTATTGGCTTCTTAACAAAATCCAAGGCACCTAACCCCATAACACGTTCTCGTGCTTCAGGTTGTATGTCTGCGGAGATAACAATGATGATAGACTTGTGGCCTTCGGTTTTTACTTTTTCAAGCACACCATACCCATCAAGTTCAGGCATTGTTAGATCCAAGAATACCATTTCACCCTTTCCAGACCGTATGGCATCAATACCTTCTACACCGTTTGTCGCCATGGTGATATCGACATCCCATCCTTCGGGTATCGCCCGTTTCACTTGCTTCCGGGCCATTGCTGAGTCATCGCATATAAGCAATGGAATGGACATAACTTTCCTTCTCTTCTGCTATTGGACGCATTAACTAAACGCTTATGAAGCGCTTATATTTTTAGTATAGACCGATCTCAAGATTAAACAGGGCATTTTTTTTGCTGTAAGACAGTAGAATCGGGTTGTTGAAACCAATTTTCTCCACTATCTAATTGCCCTACCTTTTTACCTAGAAATCTCCTAATGCTGTTAATTTGAGCGTAGTTCAGTTTTTCAACTTTGTTAACCAGCGAAAAGAAATGATCCCATAATTTGGCTAACGGCAAAAAAAAGCCCGAGCATTAAGCTCGGGCTTTTTCGTTAGGGCTTACCTGTAAAAACTCAGTCTTCGACAGGTAACAATCCTATTTTCTTCTTCCAGATTATTGGCGCTGTATTGTGTACAGACTCACCATTCACATCAACAGCGACCGTCACTGGCATATCCTCAACATCGAATTCGTGGATAGCTTCCATCCCCATATCTTCAAAAGCGACAACACGCGCTTTCTTTATAGCTTTCGATACTAAATATGCAGCACCACCAACAGCCATCAAATAAACCGACTTATGCTTTTTGATCGCCGCCAGCGCTGTGGGTCCTCGCTCCGCCTTACCGATCATTCCTATAAGACCCGTATTTTCTAGCATATCATCGGTAAATTTATCCATTCGAGTTGCCGTGGTAGGGCCAGCAGGCCCAACAGCTTCATCTCGCACTGCATCTACAGGGCCTACGTAATAGATGAACTTATTAGTGAAATCGACCGCCTCAGGAAGTGGCTCACCTTTCGCAAACATATCAACCATACGCTTATGAGCTGCATCACGCCCTGTTAACATCTTACCAGAAAGCAATAACGTTTCACCTGGCAGCCACTCTTGAACGTCTTCTGGTGTGAGGGTATCCAAATTAACACGACGCGAGGTCGCCCCACCTTCAAGAGAAATCTCTGGCCAATCTTCGAGCTTCGGCACTTCCAGCTCAGCTGGTCCATTTCCATCCAGTGTAAAATGTACATGCCGAGTAGCTGCACAGTTAGGTATCATCGCCACAGGCAATGAAGCCGCATGGGTTGGATAATCCTTGATTTTGATATCCAGTACCGTCGTTAGTCCACCAAGCCCCTGAGCACCAATGCCAAGCCCATTAACTTTTTCATACAATTCTAGACGTAACTCCTCAACACGATTCGAAGGGCCACGCTCGATCAGCTCTTGAATATTAACGGGATCCATCAAGGATTCTTTAGCCAGTAACATTGCCTTTTCTGCAGTACCACCAATGCCTATTCCAAGCATGCCTGGTGGACACCATCCAGCACCCATTGTAGGTACGGTCTTAAGCACCCAGTCAACAATGCTGTCACTAGGGTTAAGCATCGCCAATTTACTCTTATTCTCAGAACCGCCGCCTTTTGCCGCTAGCGTCACTTCAACTTTGTCGCCAGGCACCACTTCAAAGTGGATTGTCGCGGGAGTATTGTCCTTGGTATTTTTTCGAGCTCCTGCTGGATCTTCTAATATGGAAGCACGCAGCACATTATCAGGGTTCAAATATGCACGTCGGACCCCTTCATTTACCAAGTCTGCAACACTCTTGTCTGTATCCCACTGAACATTCATCCCAATCTTCAGGAAAACAGTAACAATTCCCGTATCCTGGCATAAAGGACGCTTCCCTTCCGCGCACATACGAGAGTTGATCAATATTTGAGCCATTGCATCCTTGGCTGCTTGAGATTCTTCTTTCTCATAAGCCGCAGTAATCGCTTCTATAAAGTCTTTTGGATGATAATAAGAAATATATTGCAAACCATCTGCAACACTCTGAATAAAGTCATCTTCGCGGATAACAGCCATGGAACCCTCTCTCTTGATACAAGTCTCGCCCCTCAAATCACCCCAGCGGCAACTGAAGTCGAGCTCCTAATTTGCGCGCAATTGTACACCAGGGGCGCACCGCAAGAAAGTAGCCACGCCGCACGTCTAAATAGCGCAACGCACTCTCTCGTATTCTACGCCACTATTTACCTGTGTCATCCCTACCTATGCATGTCTGATTCTTGACGCTTATAGATCATTTTCTCAATTCGTCCACTAAACCACGGAAATCCTTACAATTATTAACGCGCACTAACACAGGATAACAAAGTCTTATATTTCAATAAGTTAGATATATTCACAATGACAATAATCGAGCTACTGATATAACCAATCTGCACACTAAGTAACCATGCATCAACAATTTAAGCCGTTTATCCAGATCAGGTTATTGCCCCCTAAGATCCAGTCTATAGTCAAACCATGTCCAATAATTAGGCTGCCTGAAATGTATAAAGGTTACACATTACTTGAGCTCTTGGTTGCTATATCGATCATCGCTGTGCTGACTTCTGCTAGTTACCCTTCGCTTATAGATACCATGAATAGAAACAGGGTTGCAGCAAGCGTAAACTCCTTTGTCGGAGCAATCAGCTTTGCCCGCAGTGAAGCTATCAAGCGAAATGATACGGTTACCATGGCAGCCTCTAATAGCACCACAGATGACGAATGGGGTGATGGTTGGTCTGTTAGCGCCGGGGGTACAACCATACGCACCTTTGCCGCATTAAGCGGTTCTACTCTCAACAGCACGGGCAACATATCTACACTTTCTTTCAATAGTCGAGGTTTTCTTAGCAGCTCAGACAGTTTGTCATTGTGCGACCAAGACGGCGATGGCTGCAAAGCTATCAGCATTTTCACCACTGGCAACACACGACTTGATGATAGCTACTGCCTATGAGGTTTTTGATGGACACAATCAATACACGCGCTAAAGGGTTTACCCTACTAGAACTGATGGTATCAATGACGGTATCCGCAATTGGCCTTATAGGGTTAGCAGGCCTACAAGCTGCCAGCATCAAGAGTAATACAGATGCCCTAAAAAGAACCCAAGCAAACATTCTCATTGCAGATATCACTGACAGGATAAGAATCAACCCCAACGGTTCATACGATATTGCAAAAGGGACCTCCCCCCCTAGCTCGAGTCTTGCCTGTGAAGATAGTAACGGAAACTGCAGCTCTGCAGAGCTTGCACTCTACGACCTATCTCTTTGGAAGTGCGCTATTGGTAGTTACGACGACTCAGCATCGTGTGAGGCTCTCAGCATTAAAGGCGCGCTGCCGAAAGGCACCGGGACTATTACCGTCACTTCCAGCACCATCTACACAGTCACGATAGAATGGGTTGATTACGTCGATGCTGACGGAGAACAGATTGCTAGTGTCTCAATGACGACCAAAATTTAGGTTAAGGCATAATTTATGAAAACAAAAAAGATCTATCAGAAGGGTATTACTCTTGTTGAGTTAATGATAGCCCTCGCCCTGTCAGCCTTTCTAATCAGCGGCATGATTCAAATTTTCAATGGAAGCAAACAAACATTTTTGCTGCAGCAAGGGTTGGTAAACATCCAAGAAAATGCTCGTTTCACACTAGATATATTATCAAAAGACCTGAGGATGGCGGGTTATTCAGGTTGTTCCCGCGAGGTAAAAATAGCAAACAATCTTGTAACTCCAGTGTATATGGGAAACCTCACCGTGCCGATTGTAGGATACGAAACTTCAGGGGGCGGAACCTACACAGCTCCGACCGGGATTGACTGGGCCGACTTACCTACCAATGTAAGGAGTATGGTGACAGGGTTTTCTAGTGATCAAACGTATTCGGATATCATCACATTGCGACGCACATCCAGCCAAGGCGTCAATGTATCCGAAGGTATGACTCAACCAACAGAAGATATAAAACTGGTTAACCTAAGTGACTTTGAATACCCGGAAGCCGACACCACAGTCTATATTGGCGACTGTGATAAAGGGAGTATCTTTCAGGTTACCGGCATTACCGTACCAAGCGATACAGCAGAGTCCGTTACAGTAAAACATGCCGCGGGATCGGGCAGTACAGGAAATGAAACATCCTCACTATTCCCTAGTGAGGGTAAATGGCAGGGACTAAGGGGGTTCGACACCGATGCTGCGCTGTACAAATTAAGTGGCAGCAGCGTGGTTTATTTCGTTGCCCCGAGCGACGGATGCAGCGACGTGCTGTCCTTGTGGCGAAGTGATGGCGACGATGACCCTCAAGAATTGATCCCTGGCATTGAAACCGTCGAAATTCTATACGGTGTCGACAGTAATAAAGACGGCACACCTAACAGATACAGCACAGCAGACAACATTGACCTGACTGTTACTGAAAATTACGACGGGTCAAGAGAAACTGCAGAAGATATTGTCTCCGTCCGCATTAAACTCACTGTTAATTCCATAGAAGACCTGGATGGCGAAGACCCCATCACCCGAGAGTTCACCCAAACATTTAAGGTTCGAAATGAAGGAGGTAACTCATGAAACCAACGTCGCGCATTGATCAACCTAAAACTCCAAAAAATACTCAAGGTGCTGCATTGGTCATGGGCCTGCTAATACTTCTCGTTATGACGCTTATTGGCACCACGTCAATGGAAGGTTCAATATTGGAAGGTCGCATGGCAAGTAATTCTAGAGACTTGAATGCTGCGTTCCAAGCATCAGAAGCCGCAATGCAGGATGCTGAGGAATACACTGCGGGCACGCTAAAAGCAACTGATTTTAGTTCATCTCAGGACGGGCTTTACTCCTACGAAGATTTGGCAGTCGGCTCAACTATTTGGACCTCGATCGACTGGGATGGGTCTGGCACAACCAAGTCGGTAGATACAACAATCGCAGGAGTCGCATCAAGCGCATCCTATATTTTGGAACGTAGGCCTCAAATAGTTTATGAGGATAATATTAATAACAATGATCTCTACGGCTCACCAGACACCCGTGGCGCGCACATTATACGTATTACTACACGAGGCATTGGAGCATCGGAAAACTCATCGGTGTTTTTACAAACCACTTACGGTATAGAACCCAATAAGTTTTAATTAACCGCTGCTTGGAGGATACTATGAATTCTAATAAGATTGGCTATTTTAAAGCGATAAGCTATTCAATCACGACAGCCTTCATCACAATGTCTACTGTGCATGGTGGTGATCTCAACCTATCTACAGAAGCTTTAGAGCTCCGCACCTCGTCAGAACCCAACGTCGTTATTATTATTGATGATTCCGGCAGCATGGATTGGGAAGTGGTTACCCGAGACTTTAGCAACAACATGATATTCACCGCCAAACAAAGAGATGGATCTAACTCCGGAACTGGAGATGTTACCCATAGAGATGCGGACGACAGCGGCACAGCAAACTGCAACTTTGGCTCACCAACTTTTGGCGGGTATATTTATGGCGTTGAATTTGGAACTAACAATTATACAGACAACGGCAATGACTGTAACACAGCCGACGATGAAGCTTGGCGTTTTAGAAATGCAAGCTTTAACCCTATGTATTTTGATCCCGATAAAACGTACACACCTTGGGCTGGCGTTGACAAGAATGGCAATGAATATGGCGATATCGATATCACGAGTGCGCCTGACAATCCATACGATCCTAGCGAGACAGTAGATCTCACCAATAACAATTCAGACTGGCAAGGTACAAATCGAGTCTCAAGCGATCGTAATAATGATGGAGTTAACGACGGCTTTAGGTATTACGTTTGGAAAGATGCTGACGGTGATGACCTATATGATAATGGTGAAGAAACCGAATATTTCATCAAAGATCAATCAGCAACGGTACAGCAAAATTTTGCCAACTGGTTCTCTTATTATCGATCTCGTGATTATGTGACGAAAGGCGCAATCACCGAATCTTTAAAAGACGTTACGAATTTACGAGTCGGCTTTGCCACCATCAACCACAACGCAACCGAACTTGAAATCGAATCTCTCAACCCATCACCTACATCAGGGGAAAAACGAGATTTATTCGACGCCATCTACGGGCTAGCACCCGATAATGGAACACCCTTAAGAAACGCTTTGTATAAAACAGGTCAGTACTACGATTGCACTTACGGCAATAGCCCTCCATCAGACAACATTTTTGGAAGCAGTGCTGCATGCCCGATGTTGGCAAGTCCAGCCGGCACTTGCCAACAAAACTATGCAATTCTAATGACCGACGGTTTTTATAACGGAAGCCTTTCCAGCAGTGTTGGCAATGAAGATGGCAATGAGGATACCGATTTTGATGGCGGAGCTTACGCTGACTCAGTGAGCAACACATTGGCTGATGTCGCCATGCGTTATTATGAGGACGACCAAACCACCGCGTCAGATCACGTCCCTACCACCTCTCGTGATACCGCAGGTGCCAGCGTACTCGCTGATGCAGATGAAATGCATCAACGTATGTCGACATTTACGGTTGGCTTTGGTGTAGATGGAACCATTACATCTATTCCCCCAAACATTGACGATGCATTTGCCTGGCCAGACCCCTTTTCTGGAACTACATCAGAAAAAAACAGTGCTAAGGTCGATGATCTTCGCCATGCAGCCTATAACGGGCGAGGCAACTACCTTAATGCCCAAAACCCCACAGAACTTGCCGATGCGCTAAGTAATATATTCGAAGAAATCCAGAGCGGCATAGGTGCAGCTAGCGCCGTAGCATTTAATACACAAAATCTTGATACCGGAGCCTATTTGTATCGAGCTTTCTACAATACCAAGACTCACAGCGGTGAATTACAGGCCATTGAGATTCAGAGTGATGGATCCATATTACAAACTGATATCGATAACCCCGCATGGCAAGCAAGTGACCAATACGGAAGTACAACTCCTGCTGGTCGAAGCATCATCAGCTATCAGCGTGATGGTAGTAGCGTTGGCGGGATTGCCTTTGAATGGTCCAGTTTATCTACAGATCAACAAACACTACTAAACAGCCCAGCACCCAGCTGTACAGCCAGTGGAGGCTGCTATGGTTCAAGTACGAATACGGCAGTTGGCGATGAAAGAGTCGATTATATCCGCGGGGACTCAACCAACGAGGGGGATATATTTGATTCGGGCGATTTTTTTGATCGAGACGAAACAAACACAATGTTAGGGGACATAGTACATTCCACCCCAATATTTGTAGGAACCCCGCCCTATTCAAATAGAGACAAAAGCCCCTACCCCACATCCAACACCTATTCGTCCTATGTATCAGCGCAAAGTAGCAGAACAGATCATATATATGTTGGCGCTAATGATGGAATGCTACACGCATTTGACGCCACTAACGGAAATGAAACCTTTGCTTATGTCCCCGGTGAAATGTATAAAATTCTTGGCGATAAAACATCGCCTTCCTATAATCATCAGTTTTATGTCGACCTATCACCTGTGGTGAACGATGTATATTATACCAGTGCATGGCACACGATTTTGCTAGGAGGGTATCGTGGAGGCGGCAAAGGGTATTTTGCACTGGATGTAACAGACCCCAGTGCTTTTTCGAGCACCACAACAGGCAAATCAAAAGTCATGTGGGAATTTACCGAAGAAGATGATGGCAGCGCTGGCAACAGCGACCTAGGCTACAGCTACAGCAAGCCATCCATCGTGATGACCAATGCAAGCATTTCCGGGGAACAACGTTGGGCGGCTATATTTGGGAATGGCTACAACAGTACCAGTAGCGACGGAGATTCAGCCATATATATTGTATTTATTGATGGCGGTATTGATGGTTCCTGGTCTGCCAGCGACTTTATCAAAATCACCACTGGTTATGGCAAAGCAGAAAGCAGCGATGGCACAACACCTAACGGTATGGGGTCACCACGTGTGATCGATACTGATGGCAATGGAACCTCAGACTATATCTACGCAGGTGATTTGCAAGGCAATCTATTCCGGTTTGATATCTCAAGCACAAGCTCTACAAATTGGTCATCATCCAGCAACCATAAACTACTGTTTCAGGCAGAAGACAGTAGCGGTGACGCTCAACCAATAACGATACAACCCCTCGTAGTCGCTCACCCCACTGAAGCAGGTTTTGTAGTAATAACTCCATCAGGAAGCTGGATCACTACCGATGACGCTATCAGTGAAGACATTCAATCTCTATATGGTATCTGGGATGACAAGAGTTCCAGCCCGTTGGTAGCACGATCAGAACTTACGGAGCAGGTATTTACCAACGTAACTAAAACTGATATCAGCCCTACAGTTACCACCCGAACCCTTTCCTCGAACGACGTTGTATGGAGTAACACATCGGGCTCTAAAGTTAAGGGCTGGTACATTGATTTTGATGTGCTCGCCGAAAGTGGCGGCATTGAATCACCGGGGGAGCGAGCAACACAGGTCAAGAGATTTGCCGATCTTGCCTTTATCAACACCGTGCTCCCCAAAGACCCAACTAATTGCAAAGGTGCAGAGGGCGGATGGTTACTATTTTTCAACCCTCAAACCGGTGCTGGACCAGATTCCACCGTACTTGACTTAGACAGTGATGATGAATTTGACGATAGCGACAACATCGTAACTGAAGTTGACGGAGTAGTTAGTACTTCAATAGTATCTGGTAAAAAATTCGACGAAGCTCCAGGGTTAACATCAGTTAGTGGCGGCACTTCATTTACACAAACAGCTGACACACAAATCATCACCGACGATGTATCTTCTGGACAAAACATTGGTCGTATATCATGGCGCGAAATTTTTGACGAACTCTAAATTGGGAGAACTCACATGTTAAAACTATGCTTAATAACACTCTTACTTATTTCCTCCTCTTCCTTGATGGCAGAAGAGCCAGCGTATTCCAAAGGATACTCACTACCAAGCAACTACCCAAGTAATTTTCATCAAAAAGGAATATTACAAGGTATTGACTTGAACCAACGAACCCTAGTTATCGATGGGGCTCCTATCAAGCTCGACCTAAATAGTCCAGTTCACTTATTAGACCTCTATAACGCGATTTTACAAAACCTAAAACCAGGCACCCCAGTCGGGTACACGATGCGCGTACAAAACGGCAATGAGCTTATTACAGAAATATGGGAATTACCGCCAAAAGCTGTGCCACTTAGTTAGGAGAGTTAACACATGTTAATTAGAAAACCCCATGGCTTTACGCTTATAGAACTAATGATAGTCATCGCCGTCATTGGTTTATTGGCGACTATTACTTACCCCTCATATATCGACAAAGTAGAACGGGCATCAAGAGAAGATGGAAAACAAGCCCTCCTCCAATTTGCAAATGCAATGGAAAGATATTATTCCATTCAGTCGCCCATGTCATACGAAGGGGCTGCAGATGGTGGTGCCGATACGGGTGAGCCGTCCATTTTCTCAACTGAGGTACCAATCGATGGCAGTGGAGACAAACACTACGACCTAGTAATTACTGCAGCCTCTAGCACCGCTTTTACGATCCAAGCGCAACCGAAGAATAGACAGGCAAATGATGATTGCGGAACCTTAACCTATGGTAGCGATGGAACCCGCCTACCCACTACAGATGGTTGCTGGTAGTTTCAATCATACAAAGGGGGCGCAGCTGTTCTAGCTTTGTCCCCTAACCGCTCAAAAACTCTGTCAACAATCGACTGACAACCACCGGTTTTTCTAACTGAACAAAGTGCCCCGCTCCTTCTACTGGGTGAACCACGATTCCAGCTTTGTAATCACCGGGCTTGATAGCAACATTAAAAATCTCCTCACTCATACAGCCATCATTAATGCCATATATAATCTGCACTGGCACGGTAATCTTATCTCCACTGACCAACGCCTTTAATAACCGTTGACTTTCTTTCCAGTGGGGGTTTCTAACCAACGCTAAGCAGCGATAATACCGAAGAGCCGCCCTCTTAACACCAGGAGCAGACAGTGCCTCGATAACCTCTGCGACATAGGCGTCATTATTTTCAAAATCAGGAGACCATTTGTTCCAAAGATATCGAATAAATTGCCAATCTTGGGCCTCTACCATCCAGTCTGAAAAGCCGGTCAGCTGAAAGAACCCCATGTACCATGAATACGCCAACTGCGACGGCACTGCAGGAACTGCCTGCTGCAATCGCGCAATTGGCGGTATCGCTATGCTGGTCAACGATTTTACTCTATCCGGCGCTAACGCAGTCATAATCCAGGCCGTCGCGGCCCCCCAATCATGACCAACAATGTGTGCTTTCGGTAGCTCCAGCCAATCCATCCAATCCACAATGTCTTGGGCCAACTGATTCAAAAAATATTGTTTATCAGGCTGGACACTACTTGGTTCGTACCCTCTCATGACGGGGACAATAACCTGATAACCTGCTTTCGTTAGTGCCGGCACTTGGTGCCTAAAAGAATGAATCGTATCGGGAAAGCCGTGTAAGCAGATGACGGTATCACCATTAAAACCATGATCAGACTGCTTACCAACGCCCGACATACGAAACCGGTAAGCAGAAAAAGACCCGATGGCCACCTTTCGCACCAGTAACTCCCCCCCCATCTGCTCATAAGTTGATGAATGCATACGTATCCTTCAAGGTCGACAACCTTCTTTCGTCTATGAATTTTCCAGCCTTTAGCTAGTAAATGTGGCATAACTTAAGCATCAATGGAATAACAAATATTGTTAGGGGTCATATGAGATCACAAAAGATCGCTCTTTATAGAAGACACGACGCCCAGCTTTGTCTATAATTCACTCAGTTGGCAAATTTGTTAGGTCTATAAACAACCTATTGCTATGAAACCGGATTGGAAGAAGGTCGCGTGAGATTAATGAAAAGAAATATTAGCTCGATACAAAGCAAGCAGCCACTCTCCGTGCCTCGCGTCGAAAATACGCAGCACATTCTCTTTGACACCTCCCCGAAGAATATCCAGCGAGAGCTGTTAGATCTGCCCTATGCTGATATCAACTGTGCGCTAACACTGGCCAAAAACAAGCTAAAGTTATTGAACCGCTTCTCTCTCCCCACCAGTAAGCGAAGCGCTACTACAGCACCTTTTCATTACGCATTTCAAAAGTTCATCGATCATTTTCGTTCGTTTTACACCCAGTCGAGATACAGCCGACCGCCGACCAGCACAGACATCCAAGAAATGTCGCAATTCACTCAGGAACTCGCTTACAGTTATAAGCATATATTCCTTGGTTATCTTGAGACTGGCAAAGTCAACAAAGACTTGGCTTGTAGTTTGTATGACGCCATGTTCTATATAGGCCAAACCATGTTGCAGTCATACGAACAAAACCAATGGCAGAACCCTCGCTTATGGCAAGAGCTTCATTTTCTGTATCGCTCTGCAGAAGAAAACGGGTTTCTCGGCCAAGACATCCCTAGTGATGCACCCTCTCCACGCCCTAGCAGTATAGATTCGTTATACAAACAACTGTTGCTTACCGCTCTGGCAGACCCCTATCAACAAAAACAGGGTTGGCACTGGACCATCTTTGATTTCTCTGGCCGCATTGCCCATCACGCTGAAATTCAATCTGCCGATGTTCTACCTGCTTTTCAATACGGTTTTGCCATTCGCTTAGATAGCAGCAAACCCCCCATTGCAGTGAAGCGACTTCCGACAGAAATACATTCTGAACTCAGAATATTGTTACCCCAAGGCGCCACTACAGTCATTACCAATCAGCTTTATTTGCTTCAGTCTGGACAGCAACAAAAAGTCTCACAATCACTAACGACTCTAAATAAGACGGAACAAAAACACCTTCTTGAATTGCTATACCATCAATGGGCCGAAAAGCCACTACGAAATACGTCACGTACCACAACAAAAGAATCTGTTGGTTTTATATGGGGCGTAAATGACATTCACACCATTCTAAGTCCAGAGTTGCGGCAAAAAGCAACAATGGAGCAACGGCCTATCGAAGTCGAGCATCGCTCTATGGGACTATCACAAAATGAGAGTAATGACGGGATTTGCATACTACTTAAAACCCCCGTTAAAGAGGCACCAACCAACGGTCAAGTCGTAGGCATGATACGTAAAATAAACAACAAGAAACACCTAGAACTTGGCATCGTGCAATGGTGTGCAAAAAAAGGTCCTCAACAAATGACCTGTGGTGTCAGAAAATTACGTTCCACGGCCCAACCTGCGATGGTTGCAGATGAGGAAACAAAAGATGCTACTCAACCTGCATTGATCTTTAGATATCGCGGTGAGTTTGGAGAACAAAATACACTGCTACTAACCCACACTGGTTTACTTAGCACAGGAAAACCTATCTTAGTTAACCTAACCGCCACAAAAAAATGGCAAGCAACCAAATCAATTGCCGCCGTCAATCAGACGGATTGCATTGACCTTTTTGAATTGCAGGATGCTGTGTAATATTGGTTAATTCGCTTAAAGCATCGCCTTTCGACTCTCCCGGTTGAGACTCAAACACCTCAGAAAGTGGGACTTGCCAGGCTTCAAGCAATTGATCAACACCGTCATTGAACTTGTCATTTAGGTTTTCTTTCCAATAATCTTCCCCTTTTAGGTTCAATGATAATGCGCCTGGAAAACACGAACGATAAAGTTGGGCAAACGTATAGCAATGTAAATCTCGCGATAAAAGTACATCGCCTTCACTTTGCAACGTCACCAGCTTTGCCTCCTGCAATGACTTGTAGTGATACTCCCATTCTAATGGGGTCAGCCACGGCATCTGATTGATCAGTGCTTCCTCCGACATACTATTTCCCATTTGCTGGTTCTCATATAATAGCTTCAAAATCTGAAGAATATCCCCAAGTGAAGAAGCCGTCTTGTGCATGGACACCTTATAACTCGTCAACGCTTGTACGAACTCGGCTCCGATCAATAAAATAGACCACGAAACAAATATCCAGATCAAAAAAATAGGCACTGCAGCAAATGCACCATACACCAGCTGATAGGTAGGAAAGAAGGTAACCAGCAACGTCATCAAACGTCTCGCCAGATCAAACAACAGTGCCGCCACCAACCCGCCTGTAATGGCATGTTTAAGGGGCACTCGAGTATTTGGAATAGCAACATAAGCCAAAGAAAACGCCAAGGTACTGAGCATTATCGGTAAGAAACTAAATAATACCTGTTGAGTCGCTTGTACCGTCTCATACTGTTCCAATATCCGCAACGAAGACAAATAGGAGGAAATTGCAATAGTAGCCCCCATCAACAATGGTCCAAGACTCAATAACGCCCAGTACAACAGAAAACCACTGACACCTTTACGAGACTCTTTAACATGCCAAATTTCGTTAAAAGACCCTTCTATCTTACGTAACATTGTGATCGAAGTGACAAACAACATCACAACACCGATACTGGTTAAGTTTGCAGCCTGTTTAGAAAAATCAATCAAGTAACTTTGCAGGTGCTCCCCTGTCGCCGGCATGAAATGTTCAAACAGGTAGCTTTCTAACTGCCCATCCGCACCTTTAAGATCAGGTATTAGTGCCAAAATAGAAAACGTTACGGTCATCACTGGTACAACTGCAAATAACGCAGTAAACGTCAAATATGCTGCGGTTTTTGGGCCATCATGTTGAACATAGCTGCGCACTAAGTACAGCAGGAATTTTATAAAATACACGACCTTCTTCTTATAATAAGAGGTGTTATTTTCAAACATGGGCGGGTCTCTAGGTGTCAAACGTAACAGTTAACAGCATCAAGGGACTTAAAGCATACGCTAATTTACCTGATAAAGCCTTGTTAGCTCTCGTGTAGAGGCGCATTTCACTATAAAATACCGTCCAACTTCAACAACTTCCCCTGTGAGTCAACAATGGTCACGATTTATCACAACCCTCGCTGCTCTAAATCTCGTCAAACTTTACAGCTGCTTGAGGAAAATGGTGTGACGCCAAACGTCGTGCTTTATCTTGAAGACACGCCAGACAAAAGTACCCTTACCGCGATCCAAAAAAGCCTAGGGGTCGATGCTCGCGACATGATGAGAACCAAAGAAGCTGAATATAAAGAGCAACAGTTGGGTAATGAGAGCTTATCCGACAATGACCTTTTAGATGCCATGGTCAAAACGCCCAAACTAATAGAGCGCCCTATCGTTGTTAACGGCAAAAAAGCCGCAATAGGTAGACCCCCAGAAAACGTACTCTCAATTCTTTAGGTCATATAGGTTAACCCATCACTATGTCCAATATCGTCATACTTTACTACAGTCGCCACGGTAAAACCGCCGAGATGGCCAATTTGGTAGCCCGAGGTGTTGAAGAAGTAGAGGGAATGGAGGCCAAGGTGCGTACCGTACCAGAGGTATCCCCGACGACAGAGCAAACTGAACCCGCCAACCCTTCAATTGGTTCACCCTATGTAACGCTGGATGACCTACGACAATGTGATGGGCTAATACTTGGTACACCAACGCGCTTTGGTAACATGGCCTCACCATTAAAATATTTTATTGATCAGACAAGTGGAATATGGATGGAGGGAGCTCTCATCGACAAACCGGCCGCTGCTTTTACCTCAACGGGTAGCTTACACGGCGGTCAAGAATCGACAATACTTTCCTCTATGTTACCGTTGTTACACCATGGCATGTTATGGGTAGGTTTACCCTATAATAACAAAGCCCTAATGGAAACTAGTGGCGGCGGCACCCCTTATGGCGCGAGCCACTGGGCAGGCACTGGCAACCAAAGAGACATTTGTACCAACGAAACAATACTCTGCAAAGCACTCGGACATCGAGTTGCACAACTGGCATCAAAACTATGAATTACCCAATGGATACTCTTCGCTCGAAAGCTTCTCGATGCAAGCAACTCACCCTCATTAACGTTGCTATTCTATTGGCGGTATACGCTCTACAATTTCTCTGGGCTGCACCCGAGGCTCACGCAACGAATAATAATCCCCAATGGATCATGCTGGCAATATACATTGTACCGTTATTACTTTTTGTACCAGGTATATACTCAGGTAAAGCACGCACCTATGCATGGTTTTGTTTTATTCTAATGATCTATTTCTGCGGCAGTGTTATTTCATCGTTTGCAGTTCCCCACCCACTGGGTTACCTTGGTATTGCGCAATCAATTACCATTTGCCTACTCTTTATTACTGCCATGTATGCGGCAAAATGGTTCGGGTTAATCGCGAACAACGGCATTTCTAATCGTAAGAAAAAGAATAGCGACGATTCGCAAGAGTAGCGTTATTTACCACTGACGACGTAGGGACACGTACTACATACAGAAGGATCGAATACTGCGCCCATGTTAGATACCTACCAAACTTTAGAAACTCCCGAGAGCATAGATCTCGAACTACACTTAGCCGGCCCGGTTGTAAGGATGCTTGCATTTGGCATTGATGTTGGCATTCGAGCAGGCATTCAAATTCTGGTCGCAATGGTGCTCTCTATTTTCGGGCAAGTTGGCACGGCGATCATGCTAATTTTCGCATTCACAATTGAGTGGTTTTACCCTGTGCTTTTTGAAGTATTCTACCAAGGGAGTACACCAGGTAAAAAATCGATGGGCCTCACCGTTATTCATGATGATGGCACTCCCATCGGTTGGTCGAGCTCAATTATTCGAAATTTACTTCGCTTTGTAGACTTCCTACCCTTTGGATATATTTTTGGCCTGATTGCGATGTGTAGCAATGACCACTTCAAACGCCTCGGAGACTTTACTGCGGGCACTTTGGTGGTCTATACCGCTCCCAAACAGGCGATCGCTCCTATCCCTGAAGACACCCCAATGCCACCACCCATCGCACTTACCTCAAACGACCAAAGAGCAATATTAGGCTACGCCGAACGAATTCACGACCTGTCACCAGAACGCCAACAAGAATTAGCAAATCACCTATCTTTTATCACTCAGGCAAAAGATAGGGATAATATTATCTGGATCGTCCGTATTGCCAACTGGCTTCGGGGGAGCAAATGAAACAGCAACAGTTTGAAGCAAAATATAGGGATGAGTGGCAGTTATTTGAAGAGCAGCTCGAGAGGCTCGAGTCAGCGAACTCGACTGACACCAACCTGTCAAACTTTGCATCACATTACAGAAAAATTTGCTATTACTTAGCACTGGCACAGGAACGGCGGTATAGCCCCCACCTAATTGACAAGCTCAATGGCATTGCACTCAGAGGGCATCAACAACTCTATCAACACAAATCAAATATTATCTACAATATAATAGCATTTATCGTATCTGGATTTCCTCAGCACGTTAGAAAGCATGCCAAGTTAATCGGGCTTGCCTCTGCTTTATTCTATGGTCCCGCCATTATTTTTGGCTTACTGGTCTATTTTAGTCCATCACTAATGTTTAGCTTCCAATCGCCAGACCAAGTCGCCGACCTTGTCTCCATGTATAACCCCGAAAACAATGCAGAAGCAGCGCAATCACGCGATTCTGAAGAAGATCTCGTCATGTTCGGCTTCTATATTCGAAATAATATTGGCATCGGGTTTCAAACCTTTGCTAGCGGCATACTGTTTGGGCTCGGCAGCATGTTTTTTCTTATCTTCAATGGATTAGCGTTGGGTGCTGCCTCAGGTTTCCTAAGCTCTTTGGACTACGACATCCCATTCTATTCTTTTGTTATCACCCATGGTGCATTTGAATTAACGGCTATCACTATCGCAGGTGCTGCTGGAATAAAATTGGGATTCTCCCTTCTTAACCCGGGGTTACTGTCAAGAAAACAGGCGTTAATTATTGCAGGAAGAGAGAGCATTCAATTAGTGTATGGCGTAATGTTCTTCCTACTTATTGCGGCATTCATTGAAGCCTTTTGGTCTTCTAGCAGCATTCTGACCCCCACCGTCAAATTCTCGGTGGGTAGCATCATGTGGGTTGGCGTATTCAGCTATTTCTATTGGTGTGGGCGCAGTTCGAAGCCTTCACAAGAGGAGCTGCAATAAATGGATATCACTCAAGTCAGCGCAAAAATACGCCCTAGAAATCACTACGAAGCGATTGACCTAGGCACAGTCATGGCACGCCATTGGTTAGTGGCGCTTTGCGGCTTATGGGTTTGTGCTTCACTGCCAATCTTTCTCCTATTACAACTATTATTTCCAGAATCCCCCTACATATCAGCGCTGGTCATTTGGTGGCTAAAACCGATATTCGAATCGTTACAACTTCACTATGCATCAGAAAAGCTATTTGCAACTAATGTAACCTTTAAGAATATACTTCTCCAGGCCCCTAAACGCCTCTGGCGAGACATGTTAATAAAATTAACTATTCGTCGACCGAGTTTAAGCCGCTCTTTCGATCTTTCTGTCGGGGAGTTAGAAAATCTCAAAGGAGTCCAGCGGAATAAACGACTCAATGTCCTCCAACGCTCAGCTAGCTCCGCAGCGATATGGTTAACGATCGTTGGCATCACAATAGAACAAATACTCATTGTTGCTTTTTGCAGTCTTGCATGGATGCTTATCCCTCCTCAATTAGATATCTATATTGATTTTTGGGATCTCATAACCAATGCCAAAGTGCATCAAATTCTATCTTGGTGTTGGTACCTCGCAATGGCGTTGGTTGCTCCATTTTATCTTGCCTCAGGGTTTTCGCTCTATATTAATAGGAGAACAATTCTAGAAGGTTGGGATATTGAGCTGTCTTTTAAGGATATGGTTTCAAGAGCGAAAAAAGAGCAGCATCATGTGCGGCTTAATCTATCTCCCGTCATATTTTTTACCATCGCTCTACTCGCATTTGCTTCAACTTTACCAACAAACCTCTATGCCAACGCGACAGAATACACATCATCCAACGATGAAAACTTAGGGGAGCTAGTTCCAGATCTAACACCGGAAGCCGCGCAAAAACGAATGATATTCATCATGGAATCTGACGTATTTAACGATATTAGAGTCACCGAAAATTGGAAGTTCATCGACCAGGATAGCGAAAAGGATGAAGACGAGGATGAAGAATCCGAAATGCCGGAATGGCTCGCAGAGCTCATTAACTTTCTAGCCCAAGGAGTTGAAGTACTTTTATGGGGGGTTGTGATCATCTGCGTAATATTTATCGCCCTTCGGTTACGTGGAATAGAAGTACCATTTTTGGAGGCCAAAAAATACGCTACTGCCCCTCCTCCATCCTCTCTATTTGGACTGGAACTCAGTCAAGATTCACTTCCTGATGACATTATCGGCACCGCAAGAAAGTGGTGGCGAAAAAGCCCAAGGCAAGCTTATAGCTTATTGTATAGAGCAGCGCTATCGGACTTGGTACATGCTGAATCACTCGCGCTACAAGGTAGTCACACCGAAGGGGAATGTGTACGCTTATTTAAACAACTGAGTCAACACAATAGCAAGAGTCAATTCTTCCAAGTACTGACGGATCAATGGGTAATGCTCGCTTATGGCCACCAGCGAGTTAGTCATAAACAATTCGAAGCACTTTGCGTTGAGTGGATACAATTTTTCCCCACCAATACTCCTGACATAGGTGCAAAAAAGGGATGAAACGACTACCCTCAATGTCTCAGTATTTCGCGAATTTGTCTCGACAGCAATTCACCCATTTTGGCGTACTGACCCTAATACTCCTATTATCCGTCGGATGTTATTTTTGGCTTAAGTCGCAAATGACCCTAGTTCACTCTGTGGATAACTTAGGATACAAAAAAGAAGCCCTACTAAATCCATACTTAGCTGCCCAAACCATTCTAAACAACACAGGACTGCGAACGGATGTCGCGGTAGACATTGAAGTTATTCTCAATACTGTTTCAAATGACGACACCATCATCTTGCTTAATAATCGTCAATTTCACCCTATTCAAGCGGAGAAGATTTTTGAATGGATATCAAATGGCGGCCACCTTATCATGTCTCCATCGTCAGTCTGGGATACAGAAACAGAATCCAGCGACGACGAATTTCTTGATAGCTTTGGGATCCGCCTGCATGAATGGTTTGCTGAAAACGAGTACTGGGAAGAAGAAGTCACCGCTGAAGTGACCGATCTTATCGAGAACTACTCTGACGAGTTGGTCACTGAGTATTCGGAGGAAGGCACAGCCCCAGACAGTGACGACGAGGACGAGGAAAAAGAGGAAACCTTAGCCTGCACACCCTATGATAGCGACGCCCCCTCCTATATTACCTATGACAGTGATGGACACGTAATTAGCGTTAATTTTCGCAGCCGATTTCACTTAGAGGATGTTTCTGGCAATGCTCTTCATGCAGAAGCTCTGACCGACCAGGATAGCGCCAATCATATATTACAGTACCCTACTGGCGAAGGAATGCTAACAGTCCTATCTGACATGCGCTTTTGGAAAAACCGACAAATTAGCTGGTACGATCATAGTTATTTATTATGGATGCTGGCAGGCGATAGTCATACCACATGGTTTATCCACGATACTGACTCACCGACACTGCTATCTTTGCTCTGGGATTCTGCGAAATACTTGATCATATGTCTATTTACTTGCCTCTTTCTCTATCTTTGGCAACAAGGTCGCCGCTTTGGGCCAATACAACCAGACCGCTCAATGGACCGCAGACAATTGATCGAGCACATTCACGCCAGCACCCGCTTTGCCTGGAAACAAAAGCACTTTGAAGGCAACCTAACAACGCTCCTGCATGACATTCGCCAACAACTCCAACTCAGTCACAATATAATCATCATAGATCTAGTGGATGTACACAGTAACGCCGATTTAATTGAAAAAATTTCCCTTATAACCGAATTAAAAGTCACAGATGTTCAATCTGCATTTACACCAACGATTGAATACAAAGAACATACGATGATACAACGCATCGCATTGCTGCAACAAATTAGGAACCGATTATGAGCACTTACGAACCCTCAACTGATGCCACTCAAATCTCCGAAGATCAGTTCGATAAAGCTAACATGTTAGTTTCCACAATCAGAGAACAAATAAATCAAGTTCTCGTGGGACAAACAAAGATTATCGACCAAGTACTGGTCGCACTCTTGGCATCTGGGCACGTATTGATTGAAGGCGTACCGGGACTAGGGAAAACACTGTTAGTCAAAGCGTTAGCCAAATGCTTTTCAGGAGAATTCTCTCGTATTCAGTTTACCCCAGATTTAATGCCAAGTGACGTTACCGGGCATGCGATGTATGACATGAAGACAGAGCAGTTTAAAATAAGAAAGGGCCCAGCATTTACCAATATTCTGCTTGCCGATGAGATTAACCGAGCTCCAGCCAAAACCCAAGCCGCGCTATTGGAAGTCATGCAAGAAAAGCAAATTACCATAGAAGGTAAGCCATTTGATGCACACTCTCCTTTCATGGTTCTGGCCACGCAAAACCCCATTGAACAAGAGGGAACCTACCCTCTACCTGAAGCAGAACTGGATCGTTTCATGGTCAAAGTATTGATCGATTACCCTCAGGTAGATGAAGAAGTCCTACTCGTGAAACAGGTCACCACAGGGCAGGTGCAGGACAACCTCAATGTTGATGCCATTGACCCTGTTGTTAAAGCAAATCAAGTTATAGAATTGCAAGCCCTAACGGCATCACTTGAAGTCGACGACCGCGTATTTGAATACGCCGTTAATATTGCACGAGCTACCCGGGAGTGGCGCACTTTCGCCCATGGCGCGGGCCCTAGAGCAAGCATAGCGTTAATTCGCGCAGCGCGAGCCCAAGCGCTTCTTATGGGCAATCATTTTGTCACCCCTGACGATGTTAAAGAGATGGCTATTCCCGTGCTGCGCCACAGAGTATCGTTGACCGCAGAAATGGAAATTGAAGGTATGCAAATAGACCAAGCATTATTTCAACTACTCGCTGAAGTTGAAGCTCCAAGACTGTAAACCATTTCACTGGTAACGTTAGAAATAGAATGAAACCATCAAATCGATTGTTATTATGCGTTGTACTGTGGGGAGCAACAGGATTGCTCTCTGCGTTAAACTATTGGCTACCGAATAGCATAACCAACCCTGACCTAGCGCCACTCTTTACCGATTTTTGGCAAGTTACAGGTGTTGCGCTACTACTAACGGTGATACTCGATAGCCTTGGTCAACTCAAAACAGCACCTATAGATATTCAACGGGAGTTAGGCGATACAGTTGCGGTAGGTGTATGGACCAACGTCACTATCACCATACAGCACGGATATACCCGCCCGACCCTCATCGATATATTTGACCATCATCCTGCTGACGCAGATGCTGACTTCCCTAATCAACAGGTCACACTAATTCCAGGTAGCGCACTCAAGCTCCAATATAAGATCAAACCGATGAAACGTGGTGATCTCTCTTTTGGGCAAATTGAAGTACTTGCACCATCGACCCTTGGCCTATGGCAATTGCGCTATTGGCATGCAAAAAACTCTGACATTAAGGTTTTTCCTAATTTTTCCGCTGTCTCCCACTTCGCGTTACTAAATACCGAACAACAGACCGCACAAATCGGAATACGGCAGCAGCAACGCCGTGGAGAGGGCATGGAATTCCACCAGCTAAGGGAATTTCGGCAAGGCGATAGCCTGCGGCAAATTGACTGGAATGCTAGCGCAAGAAAACGCAAAATCATTTCAAAAGAATATCAAGAAGAAAAGGATCAACAGATTATTTTTCTTCTTGATTGTGGACGAAAAATGCGAAACCAAGATGGCGAATTAAGCCATTTTGATCATGCGCTTAATGCAATACTATTAATGGCCTATGTCGCACTTAAACAGGGTGACTCCGTTGGATTAATGAGCTTTGCAGGGCAAACCCGTTGGCTGAAACCCGTCAAGGGTGTCGCGAACATGCCAAAACTGCTAAATCATGTGTACGACTTACACGCAACCCCCTCTGCCAGTGACTACTCTGGGGTGGCGAAAGACTTACTTGCACGTCACAACAAGCGATCTTTGATTATTCTAGTATCCAACATCAGAGATGAGAATACCGATGATCTGGAACCCGCTATCAGGATATTACAGAAAAAACACCTGGTAATGGTTGCTAACTTGGAAGAGCCCATACTTCAGGAGGTTCTTCACTCCCCCGTCGATACGTTTGATAAGGCGCTTACTTACGCTGGAACAGTAGAATATCTGGATCAGCGTAAAGTAGTAGAGCGCTCCTTAACGCAACGCGGGGTCATTACTGTCAATAGTTTACCTAGTATGCTGCCCACAACACTGGTTAACCGATATATGGAAATCAAACGAGAAGGCAGGCTCTAACCCAGAGCCCCTTCGCAACAATCCGCTAAACACATACCCACTTATTGACGGCATCAAGAATGACATCTTTCTTCACCGGTTTGGCGACAAAATCATTCATCCCAACATCCCAGCATTTTATTCTCGCTTGATAATCAGAGTTCGCTGTAACGGCAATTATTGGGCATCGATTGCCATTTTTACGTATTTTTTCAGTCGCGAGAAAACCGTCCATCACTGGCATTTGTAAATCCATAAAGATCACATCATAAATGCCGTCTTTAACTGCCTGAACGGCAACCTCTCCATTTTCAGCCAAATCAGAGGATAACCCTAAGCGTTTGATTACGGCAGTTAGCACTTTGGCATTTACTTGATTATCTTCAACGATTAACGCATGCCCCTTGATCTCCTTTTCTGATACTTCCTTGTAGGTAATATCGGAGAGTTTCATTGGTATCTCCACCACAAAACACGCCCCACCCGTTGGTAAGTTCAAAATTTCAATTTTTCCATCCAAAAGATGAATTAAGCGCTGACTAATTGACAACCCCAACCCCAGGCCTTCATGTGTCCTCTGGTATCCTTTGCTCGCTTGAACAAAACTCTCAAATATCGTCTTCTGAACGTCCTCACTAACACCAGGCCCCGTATCACTAATAGTAAACTTAACCCCCTGCTCATAAGGTTCCGCTTCAACTAAAACTTTTCCCTCTTCCGTATACTTACAGGCATTATCCACTATCGGTGCTAGCACCCGCCGTACCAAGTGCGAATCAAAACTATAGTAATCGCCCAAAAGATCGGACAAACGGACTTCGAACTCCACTGTTTTTTGAAACAGGTAGCTAGAACTCTCCTGCTGCATTTGCTCTATCAGCGTCTTCAAGCGAACGTCTTTGTTATAGGGCTCCACATCATAATGATCGGTTTCTGCCATCGTTACGATGTTCTCAACTTGAGTCTGCAGTCGATCGGATCCAAACTGTATGTATTTCATTAACTCGGTGACCGTCGCGGAATCCTCTGTATACTTCATTTGTTCCAACGAACCGCTAATCGCATTTAGCGGTGTTCTCAATTCATGACTAACTGCCATGATAAATTCGTCTTTACGTTCTTTGTTCTCTTCTGCCTGGCGCAACGAATCCAGTAATGTTTCATTGGCTTGGTTAAGGATTTCATTTGCATATTGCTCACTATCTCTCGCGGCTTTTAGTGCATCAGTTTTCTCTTTACGCAGCTGATTAATGCGATTGACCAAAGCCCATGCTAAGAATACAACATCCAATGTTTGCGCAATAAGGGTCACCAAGTATTCGTTATACACAATACGTGGCAACCCAAAATACGGCAGGATTATCAATGCCCCGCAGAACAACACTACGGCAAAACCCAACACGAAAAATTTAGCCGGTTTGTAACCCGCTCGCCAACGCACAATCCCCGCGTAAAAACCAATACTCAGCCAGAAAGAGTTACTCACCGCCACAAACAAATAACTCACCCAGTAAGGAACGAAAAAGTATAACACCAACAACACAAATGAAGCCGCTGCGATTGCATAGCCACACTTTGACAGTCGGGGGTTATGCTCTTGCAAATCTAAGAATTTTTGATAGAAAAACGTACTCGTAATAACGTTCATTTGAAATGGCAGCATGAGCCAAAATACATCAACGTTATCCCACAGGCGTGCATAGATTGCAAAAACCGCCGCCCAACCAGAAAATGTAGCAATGAGATAGAAAGAATAATACAAATACTCTCGAGCACTAGACCATACAAACACCATGAAATTATAGGAGGCCAGCACAATCATTGCGCCCAAACAGCCAATGATTAGCAGGCTATCTACAAACGCAATCTTACCAAACTCTTTTTCTGTCTTGATCTCTACCCGTGGTACACCAGAAAAATACCGACTTTGTAGATTGACCCACAAAACATACCCCTGCCGCTCAGCAATATCGAATGTCATTCCATAATGCAAAGGATATTCATCTGAGTAGTGATGGCCACTGCGTGCATGCTGTTGACTATTTGTGGAGGCTCTTCCCTGCGTAAAAAGATGGGCTTGAATATTCTCTATATATGACCCGTAAACGTAAACAATCCACTGACTATCGCCAAGATCACTTTTGAGAGGCACCTTAAGCCAGTACGAACCTCCAGTCATCGCTATATGGTCAACGGGGGTCAGTCGCTTTTCCAACGCCTTAAGTGAAGCGCTATCATATTGAGTGGTATCTCCAGACCTAAAATAGGTATCTTGATATAGCTCAGCCGACTCCAACACATTGGCATTCAACAGCCCTCCCAACAACGCGTACGCAGGAGACACACACAGTATACCCATGGCAATGAATAAACCGAGAGAGTTCTTTATATGGTACAGGTAACAAGAGACGCTGATACGAGAGTGTCTACTCCTACCCATCACTGCTTACTCCACAACAACGCTACGTGCCCTTCTGTGCATATACTAGTCATTTAGTCGTAATTTAATATTAGAACAGGATTACCCTTTTGGTATCATTCACTCCTAATATTGCTAGTTATTTTAGAAATACAGCTATAGTAAGTATTTCTATTACTTATTGACCTATGTTCCAGGATCGAACACCTATGACAGAAACAACTCGCCCCCCATATATCTACCGTGGAGGGGGCATGATGATGCACCCTCCCTTCCAGCAACAAGACTCTCAAATGTTTGGCTTTTTTGTCAAAGGAGATATCCACAAGCTTCAAGCCATGTGTGACCAACAGCTCAATGCGGTCGCGCGAGGGAAGTATCGATTTAAGCCGCTAACGAATTATGTCATGGTCACCTTTACCCATATTGGGAAAGATTTTTCTACCGCCCCCGAAGATATTGACAAAGGTTGGGGGGCAGAAATAGACACCTCGATATGGGTTCCCGTAGGCCAATATATCGAGAAAGATGGAGAAGAAGTACTAGATCGGATCCACTGGATCACACCGTACATATGGGTCGACCAACCCATGACAGTACTTAATGGTAGGGAAATCTTTGGCTACCCTAAATATATGGCAAAATTTCAAATGCCAAAAACTCCCAGGAAAGCCGATTTTTTCTCGGTAGATGTCAATGCATTCCAGACATACTCTAGGGAAGAAGAGGCTGGATTCCATCGCTTATTCGATGTTCAACGAGAACCGTGTAACGAGAGCCTACTGGATGAAATCAGCGATGACTTCACCGATGCCATCGATTTCGCCAAAGGTATTTTCCGCGGATTACGAGAGTTAGACGATGTTATTCATCCTGACTCGGATCTAATAGAACAACTATTGGGGGGGCTGTTATCTCCCCGCCTCCCTCAATTATTTCTTAAGCAGTTTCCAGATGGCTCGGGTAACGATGCGGTATACCAAGCCCTCACCACGTCCCCAGCGATCATCAACGGTTTCCATGGTGCGGGGATTCTACCTGGGGATTACCAATTAACCTTGCAAGAATACGCAAGTGAACCCATTGCTGAAGACCTAGGGCTAGAGATAGGCACACAATCTGCTCCCCTGGCTTTTTGGATCAATTTCGACTTTTCCATCGAGCCCCCAGAAGAGCTGGTCAATAATTCAGTCGCTAAAAAACAAAAGATTGCGGTATTGGGCGGCGGCGTAAGCGCAATGACAGCCGCCTTTGCTATCACCTCACAGCCTGACTGGCAGAGCCGATACGACCTTTCTGTCTATCAACTGGGGTGGCGCCTTGGAGGCAAAGGGGCAAGCGGTAGAAATGCAAAGGATCATGAACGCATTGAAGAACATGGTTTACACATCTGGTTTGGCTTCTATGAGAATGCTTTTAAGGTTATGCGTGACGCCTATGGTGAACTAGACCGCCCTAAGGACGCCCCTTTAGCGACCTGGCTAGAGGCATTCAAACCCCATAGCTTTGTTGTCGTCGAAGAATACATAAAAGAAAACTGGCACACCTGGGCGTTTGATTTTCCCGTTAAGGACGGGTATCCCGGTGATGGCCGAGAAATGTTAAGTATCGGGCAGATAGTACAAACCATGTACGCATGGCTGCGAAAAGCGATTGAAGACTTGATCGAACAAGTCACAGGGCTTGACATTAACAACGACCCCAAACCTCGCCGCTCTGGATTTGGCATGTTTCTTCAGCGCTTTTTGGATAAGTTCGACAATCCTTTGGAAGACCTGATGAACGAAGGGCTTCAACTGATATTCGCACTGTCAAAATGGGCAGAAATACCCGAGAGGATCTTTGACGAAGCAGAGCAAATTTTATTCCACGACTCTCTAAAGCATCTTAAAGACTGGATTGATGACTTAATTGAAGACATTCTAGAGGACAATGCAGAAATTCGTCATTTGTACATACTGATCGACCTTGCGCTTGCCGCTCTAACCGGTATGCATGATGACAAGATTTTTGAACGAGGATTTGACTCAATCAACGATATGGATTTTCGTGACTGGCTACGAAAGCACGGAGCCAATGAAGAATTCACCGTAAACTCAGCCCCTGTTCGTGCGGTATACGACTTAGTATTTGCTTATGTCGATGGAGACATAAACAAAGCCAACTTCGAAGCCGGCACCTGCCTTCGAGGGTCTTTACGCATGGTATTCTGCTATGAAGGCGGCATCATGTGGAAAATGCAAGCTGGTATGGGCGATGTAGTTTTCACGCCACTCTACCAAGTACTCAAGAATCGTGGGGTGAAATTCAATTACTTCAACAAGGTCGAAGAACTGGTCCCAGACCCCGACAATCCGACACAGATTGGTGAAATCAAAATCACCCAGCAAGTACAACTCAATAGCGGCCCAGAACACTACCATCCACTTGTCAATGTTAAGGGACTCGCTTGTTGGCCCAGCGAGCCCCTTAACGACCAAATTGTAGAAAAACAAGCCGGCTTGCTTCAAGCGCACAATATTAATTTAGAATCAAGCTGGAGTAACTGGCCAGAAATCTACGAAAATGCGTATGGAAAACCTCTCCCGCAAATATCGTTAAAGGCAGGGGAAGATTTCGATAAGATTATTTTTGGATTGTCATTGGGCTCAGTCCCCATTGTCTGCCCAAAATTATTGCCGCTAAGTCCGACCCTTCAAGCATGTGTAGACAATGTTAAAGTTGTCGCTACCCAGGCATTCCAAGTTTGGCAAAAACCATCCTTGGAAGAATTAGGCTGGAAACCAATCCCTGATTCGGGAGAGGAACCCGTCCTTACTAGCTTCACAGAACCGTTGGACACATGGGCTTCCATGGATCAATTGATTTGTCGTGAAGTTTGGCCGGATACTGAAATAAAACCTAAAAATTGCAGCTATTTTTGTGGGGCTCTCCCGGTCCCCGATTACCCACCGTTTAGCGATCACAACTTCCCAAAGGTACAAGCTGACGAAGTTAAGGAAAATGCGATTACGCTATTGGATAAACACATCCATAATTTATGGCCAAATACCCAAGCCAGAGGTGAGGGTTTCAAGTGGGAGGGGCTTATTGCACCGGATTCTGAACAGGGTGTTGCACGATTTGATGCCCAATATTGGCGTGCAAATGTCGACCCCTCCGAACGCTACGTTCAATCAGTAGTGAATAGCAGTAAATATCGCCCCAAAACAGATGAGACCGGATTTAGTAATCTCTATGTAACAGGTGATTGGATCAAGAATGGAATGAACGCAGGGTGTGTTGAGGGCGCAGTACAAGCAGGTCTCACGACTTCCCGTGCAATCTGTGGTCACCCTGAGATAATCAAAGGAGAACATCAATTCATGGACGATAATCACTAATCACTCACCCTCTCTGTCACACAAACAGAGAGGGTGTTCCATACAATTAGCGAATATTCGCTTAGAACTAGTTGCGAACTACCCGCTCACTAAAGTGATAAGAACTACTATTATGAATCACCAAATCCTGAATTAGAGCCAACACGATGGCCAGTGCTTGCTCAACGGGTGAATTGTGCATCTCTAACTGCTGAATAATTTCATCATCTGAATCATGGTATATTACCGCTGGTCGTTTGATCGGCTGCTCACTTCGAATAAGTGAATGCTTCATCCGATACAACTCATTGAACGAATCAGCCTTGTCGCTGGGATGACCGAGTATAATACTGATCCTTTCCCTCAATAGGTTATGATTTACATCATCCTCCATCTGCCCAAACAACTCCAGCATGTGACTCACTAGCAGTACGTTTCCTGCCGAATACACGGGGCTTTGATGTGCTAAATCAAGCAAACAAAACATCACCTTGTTTACTGTCGACAATGCTGTATCTGTCTCACTTGTTTTGCGTTGATCCAACCAATGCCAAACGTGTTCAAATTTTATCGGTTTCAGAATTGGCCACTCGGCATCAAAAGCACTAAGCCAGCCATTAGTAAAAATGGTAGAATCAATCTGTGGCGGCTCAAATAACCCTGCACCCTCACCTTCATAAACGCCATTAAGAATTTGACAAGAACCTGGCAATGCAATGTTCATTGCCAACACTAACTGCTGAACAAAAACTGAGATGCTATGATATTGGCTGTACGGTTCAATATCATCTTGTTCTGATACCAACGTAACAACAATTTTTCCTTGAGTCGCACCCTCTTCATTCTTACAGGACTGCAAATAACTCGCAAATCCCCCGGATAGTTTTTGTGCATTCCTCAAGGTCTGAATAAGATCAGAGGCATCAAGCGACAGCTGGTGATTCACCAATGTCGCTTGATAAGGGTCCTCAACATTAAACTCTATCCCTTTGATATACTTATCTGCACCCTCCCACGCACTAATAATCCAATTTGACTCATTATCCCCTGCGTTAGGAATAGCATTACCTATATTTAATGTTATTGTTTGTGATTTCGCCATTCACATTCTCCTGATTTTCAACCTAAGCCAACACTGCCTTTGCAATATGTCGTTGCTGTTGTTCTATTTTCTTTTTGATATCTTTACAGTACAACAAATTCTCTTTGGAGCCTTTGCGCTGAATAACAGATTCAGCATTTGTCATTGCCATATCGATGGCGTATTCATAGGTTTCCCCCATAGATAATGCCGCAACAAATGTTGCGGCCAATGCATCCCCGGCACCCGTGGTTTCAACCACTGTTATACCTTCGAGCGGAACCCCATGATAAAAGTTCCGCCGATCGGAAACGTAGACCCCCCTAGAGCCATCCGTTATGACAAACATATCTGGCTTGAACTTTTCCAAGCTCTTCATTAGCTCTTGTGGATCATGATTTTCTTCACACGAAACCCCTAACAACTTACATGCTTCTTCTCGATTCATGATTAGCAAGTCGACGTAACTAATAAGTTCCAGCAACTGACCATCACCAAGTTCAACCTGATAATTACTGGGATTAAAAGCCAACTTACAATCTCGGGCTTTCACAACATCAAGCACAGTACCTAAGCTTTCACCTAGCATACTCGCTAGGTACACCCACTTGGACTCAAAAGGAATAACATCGCTAAGTTTTAGAAAGTTATTAGCGCCTTTAAACGCAAGAATACTCCTATCCTCTGAAATGCTGTCGAGAATAATGGATATTCCCGTTTGCCCTTCCCGCCCACCAATGAAATCAACACCTTCAGCTTCAAGCGACTGAATAATCACATCGCCGTTGCTATCTTCTCCAACTTTACCCAAGAACGCAGTATTGAGGCCTAATCGAGATAGCGCTACCGCACTGTTAGTACCTCCGCCTCCGGTAGTGATGTTGAGTTTATTTATCAATAATTTACTGCCTAGGGGGTAAGCAATCAGCTCTTCGGTCGTTGTTCGAGTCTGAATCTTAATCAGTTCAGAGTCTGTCTCGGCAAAGTGGTCAATTGACGCGCTTCCGATACAAACAAAGTCATAAGCCATAATGTCAACCGCCTTTGCTTTGCCTCTTATAGGCACCTAAGTGTGACTAAGTAATGATTAAGTATAGTTCTATACTCACATTTAGGTGCCGCTACCCAGAGAATTTTGTCGGACCGGTATAACCTAAATACACTGCAGCGCCCACCCCCACAAGAACACTTAACAGTACTAACCATAAGAACCTACTAACAAGATAGGTACTTTGACCCGGAGCCTCTAACGCTGGCCGGCCACTCCTATCTACCGCCTCAGGCTTATTCGCCTGAAGCAAGTCAGCTTCCAACTGAAAGAGGTGACTTTCGATAAGAAAATAGTTACGCCGATTAGCCTTCCACATAACATCAAACATATCGCCAAAAACTGGCACAAGACCAATGACAAGCTCGATCAAAATATTAACGATCATACGAAATATGGTTGTTGCTGGAAGCTTAAACCGAACGGCCTGCACAACAAAAAAACTGGATATTATCGCACCAACGGCATCACCAAACACCGGTACCAACCCAATGATTGCGTCCCAACCAACACGCACTCGAATAAGAGGCACTTCAAACGCTTCATCTAGCAAAACGCTCAATCGTTCTAGTTGTTTTTTACGCTGGCGAACTAGCTGTAATGTACTTTCTGTATCAACCTCAGTATTACTTACCATCGACGACAAATCTTAACCCCACTCCAGCGGTTTCTACTCGAACAATTTCCATCTCCACCAAAGGAGCCGCTTCCATTAAGCCCTGAACTTGCCCCTCCACTATAGTTCCTAAAGGTGGCATTTCCATGTCATTTGTTATTAGGAAAATCCCTCCATCCGATATATCACGGCTATCGACTTCGATTTCTCCTAGGTCCTTATGCGTTACCTTTACACGGCACATCAAGCGTGTGCGTTGAAACCTTCGCTGATCTCTCATTTGCCCGTTACCTGCTTTCTGTAAGCTCCTGGAGATACACCTTCCCAGCGCTTAAACGCGTGGTAGAAATTTGATGTATCGGAAAAGCCCAAATGTTCTGCGATTTTGTCGATATCAATACTTGAATTAGCCAGTTCTCTCAACGCCCGCTCATGACGACAATGATCCCGTAACCCGGCAAAGGAAAACTGCTCTTGCTTTAGCTTACGCTGTAATGTTCGAGGCGTCATATTAAAATGCTCGGCAACATCCTCTAATTGTGCGGGGGCTACACCAAGTGCTTTGTCGATATAGTCGACCACCTTAGACCCCAATGATTGCTCGCCAATCAAGCTCCGCAATCTTTCCTTAGCCAAGGCTTGCACCTGTACATGATATTCTGGAAAAGATGTCAGTAAAGGCTCTGTCAACAATGAACTAGCGAACTGCAGCTCATTGCGATGATGGTCAAACTCCACTTGGAGTTGAAATGCCCTTTCATATTCATCAGAATATTCCGTTTTAGCGTGACAAAAACGTACGCTCTCGACATACAATTTGCCACCGGTTAATGCGTTAGCCAACGTAAACATTGCTGCTGCAACAAAATCCTGTTGGGCAACACGATTCCTAAGCACGGCAACGTCATCAATGGTATACGCGACCACTGCATGCTCTCCATGAACTTCCAAGGCGAACTGGGTATAAGGCGCAATTAAGTCTTTAAATTTTACAAGTTCATCCAGCGCTTCTTGCAGGTCTTTACTAGTGGCTATCAATTGACCAACCAGGTCCAAACTATGATATTGAATCGATTCGCCCAGATATATACCAAAGGCTGGATCATCGGTTATTTCATATGCAGCATTAAACAGGTTTAACGTTTGCTGCAAAGAAAGGTACACCCCGGTTTGCCCAATAATTGAAGGGTCAATATCGGCTTGTTTAAAAATCCGCTTTACATTAATTTGTCTCTTAATCGCTAGATCCAGCAAACTCGGAATCAAGGTTGCGGGAACCAATTGCTGATCTTTGGACAGGCTCATCTGAAATGTATACCCCCTGCAGTAAATAAACTAACTCCCTCACATAATTATCAGGATCAGTTGCAATATGCAAGCAAGCCCATAAAGGTATCAGATTGAATATTTACAGAATTCGCGAATTTAGAGAAAGGTTTATCGCTTCAGAAAAACATTTAAAAGACAAAGGTTTAGCAACATGCATCAACATACCCACCTCTTTACTTCTTTGAATATAGCCATCCGTAGCATGTGCGCTAAGCGCTATAATAGGAGTCCGTATCAAGCCAGCAGAATCCTGCCACTTAAAAATTTCTTCTGTCGCTGAAAAACCATCCAATATTGGCATTTCGCAATCCATTAACACGAGGTCATAACTCTTCTCAGCATTAACAATATTACTCACTGCTTCTCTGCCGTTACTTACAATATCAGGAACCAAGCCCATTCTTTCAAGATATCCAAGAATCACTTTTTGATTAATTTCATTGTCTTCAGCTACCAATATAGAAGGTTTATTCACGGTATCAATGAGAGTGAACCCAGTCTTATCAGGTTCACTCTCATTATCAAACTTCGACTCATGAAGTTCCTCTCCTGGTGCAACATCATGTAACATCGCGCTGATAGCGTTTTGGTTTTCCAACAATTCAACCGTTTCGTTTTGATCCGTAAGTTCACAATCATCAAGCACCATGAATGGTACTGTAAACCAAAAAACACTCCCTCGGCCCAGAACGCTATCTACGCCGATATCACCAGACATTAGACCTACGATTTGGCGGCAAATCATCAAACCCAATCCCGTGCCGTCCGAGTTCATTGATTGCCCATTTTCAATTTGACTAAATGGCAAAAATAACCGCGCTCTATCTTCATTGCCGATACCAATACCCGTATCCCGGACTTCGACTTTAAGCATGAGGTGCTCGTCCAAGATTTGATCCGTCATCGACACATAAATCACTACCCGCCCATTTGACGTAAACTTCAAGGCGTTGGAGAGCAAGTTAATAATCACTTGACGAATTCTGTCTGGATCCCCCATCACCGTTAAGGGCGTACCAGCCTCAATCGTAGAACTCAGTGGAATGTGCTTTTTCCTGGCGGTCATCTCAAACACTGTCAGACAATCCAGAATCAACCCCTTAATATCAATGGGGGTGTGTTTTAATTCAACTTTACCTGCCTCAATTTTAGAGACATCAAGTACTCCATTAACAACATCCATCATACCTTGACTCGAACGCTGAATCGCTCTTAGATAACGTCTCTGGGTTTCACTCAGCGGTGTTGCCTCCAACAGTTCAGCCACCCCTAACACACCGGTCATCGGAGTGCGTATTTCATGGCTCATCTTTGCCAGGAATTGTGATTTTTCACTGGTTTCACCCTTTGCAGTCACCATCCCTTTTTGATAATCGCTCTCACGCCGCTTCATCAGCACTAATCCTAGTACTTGCACAATGCTTAGTATCATCACTTCGATTATCCAGCTTATTTTCAGACCTACGGTCGTCAAACCATCATCCGGTAAGACACCTGCCATCGCCAGCTGAGCCAAACACACAGACACAGACACTGCGCCCCAGCCCGCTATAAAGAAATAGGCTCGCTGTTGACCTCGAAATGCACAATATACTCCGACACCAAGCAACAGCACACTATTGGCAGTCGCGGCCTGAACCATAGTTTTGAATGCTTGCAGCTCAGAAACCCATGGGTAGAGAAACAGTATAAGAAGAATTGAGACTACCGAAGTCAGTAAACCTTTGTGCAATACCGGATGGCGTCGTTGAATTGAAAAGAACTCAATGGCAAATAACAGCGCCCCAATTATCCAGCATGCGATAAATAGCACCAGTGTAAAGTTCACAATCCCTAGATATGCCCAGGTAGCAGTTGTCGCTCCATCTACAATAGAGCTATACCCTAATCCACCTACAATATGCAATGCATAGAAAAGATAAAGGGAATCCTTCATCGATAGATACAACACAATAATCGCCAACAACAAACATAAACCTACACCGTAGAATACCCCGAGCTGAATTTGTTCACGACTTTCCCTCTCCAGAAATTGATAGGGGTCAGATATGGTCAACTTCATGCTTAAGTGATTGGACGTCTTAACACGAAAATAACATGTGCTCTCACTCTGTGAAGGCAATGACATAGGCACCGCATAGTGTCGTACTTTTAGTCTACGTCGAGAAAAATCAGTCTGCTCCCCGAGTGGATAAAAGTGGGTTCTCCCTTGACCAATTTGGCAATAGACATCAAGTTCGTCCAACGTAGGAGAGGGCGCGCTTACTATCACATCTCTAGAGCTACTCATCGGGTTAACTATCGATACCCTAAACCACAAGGCACTTTTCCTGTAGCCGAAACCAGCCCCTCTGCGCCCTATTCCTTTGAATTTTGCACTAGAATATGCCTTTTGAGCGTCAATATAGCTCGCCTTGCTCGTAACGTCGTGCCAGACCTGCAGATATGGCGCAAGATCCCCTTGCTCCGTGCTACCGGACCACACAAACGGAATCTGACTATCGGCAGCCCACGAGCTGATGCCAACACAGCTCAACATCAAGCATATAAGCCAAACGTAACAATTAGTCATTTGATTAGAGTTTTTATTATACACATACAAACCTATAAGCAATCAAGACACATTCAGTGCCCATTGGGAGCTAGGTATCAATACGCCTCCCTGGCCTAGACGGGGTGAGTATATCGGTTTCTCTAGGCGTACACCAATATAGTCGGTAGAATATGCGACCCAGTGATAGCCTGCCAACCGTATAATTAAAGCGAAATAGTATGAGTGAAGAACGTTTTCAAGACCTTGAGATGAAAGTCTCCTTTTTAGATGATGCCGTAAACTCTCTAAACCAAACCGTTACTTATCAACAGCTTCAAATTGAAGAACTTAAGAAACAATTGCGACATAGCCATAAGCAGTTGATTCAATTAAAGGATTCTACAAAAATCCAAGATGAGCACGAACCACCACCCCACTATTAACGGTGTGAATCTTCACTTCCCCACAAAGCATCCCACGGCTTCGGTTTGTCAATAAAGTAACCCTGTGCATAGTCGACTCCTAATGTACCTAGCAATGCTAAGGTCTCTTTATTCTCTACAAACTCAGCCACCGTTCGCAACCCAAACACTTTCGACACCTCGACCACAGCCCTAACCAAAGCCTGATCTTCAGGTTCCTCCGGTAGGTGCTTGATGAACGACCCATCAATTTTGACATAATCTAACGGTAACTGTTTCAAATGGTATAAAGAAGAAAATCCCACGCCAAAATCGTCCAACGCAAACTTGAACCCTTTCTTCTTGAGCTCTCCCATTTTTGCCGCCGTGTCGGCAACGTCCTCCACTGCAGCGGTCTCTGTGATTTCGAAAATAATCTCTTGAGGGTTCACGCCATACCTTTCCAAAAAATGAAAAATCGATTCGATAAGAGACACTTTTCGAAATGAGACACCTGATAAATTTATTGCTAACGTCGCATTCTCACCCTTATCTTCCAGTTGTTTCTTGTAGGCCAACGCCTTCTCCACTATTTTTAAATCCACTTCTTGGATCAATCCGCTTTTTTCCGCGAATAATACAAATTTATACGTCGGTAATAGATCACCATTCTCATCATATACTCTAAGTAAAACTTCGTAGTGCGAGATACTTCCCAACGTCACGTTCTGAATCGGTTGAAAGACTACCTGTAACAAATCGTCTTTAAGCGCTTCCTTGATTTTCTCGTTCCAATATACCCTTTCGTGAATCCTTGCTTTGTCTTGCTCACCGGTCGTAAATATATGCCAACCGTTTCGTCCCGCATCCTTCGCTTGATACATCGCTATATCTGCATTCGCCAATAATTCATCAACAAACTCCCCATGCTCAGGAAATAATGCAATACCGATGCTAGACGAAACACGATGGACTCTCCCCCTGCCCTGCACTTCGATCCCCGTTAACGCCCGACACATTCGTTCAGCGACGTGCCCTGCTGTCCCACTATCGACTTCTCTCAATATCATAGAAAATTCGTCACCACCTAGCCGAAATATCAAATCAGTTTCCCGCGCTTCCCGGCGTAACAAATCCGCTACATGGGTCAGCATATTGTCACCCGTCTGATGGCCGCTTGTATCATTAACGTCCTTAAACTGATCAAGGTCAAAAAACAAAACCGCTCCTGCATTCCCATAGCGCTTTGACTGCGCGATACATTTATCAAGCTCCTCCGAAAACCGGCGGCGATTATACAACCCCGTTAACGTGTCATGAGAGGCTAACCAACCTAGTCGCTTTTCTGCTTCACGGCGCTCACTTATATCAATCGCTATCGAAAGAATAAGCAATCCATCTCGCGTATTCGGTAGCAGCGTATGATGCCAAGACATATAAAGCGTTGTTCCATCTCTCTTCAACATGACAGATTCATGATGTATTTGAGAGCGACGATGGTTAAGCAATTCGTTCAATTGATACTGTAAATCTGGTAGCTGCTCACTTTTCGGCAGTAACTGAAAGAAAGACCGCCCTACCAGCTGAGCACTCGAAAAACCAGAAAGCCACAGTCCGTACTCATTAACCATCGTGACAATCGACTTGTCATTTTGAGTAACAATCATCGCTTGGGCAGTATCCAGGATTCCATCCACAAACTGTTTTTCTTCCTCTAAGTCAGTCGATTTCAGCTCAAGCTGTTCTGCCCGTTCCTGTAGCTCATTCTGCATTGTCTCCAATTGATGCGATAGCCGGATAGTGCTTTGGTTGAGTACATCACTCTCATCTCGCAACCCAGCTTGCCTTGTAAGCCCCGCCATTTCTTTCCGCGCAATAGCAAAGTCTCCTGTCGCTAAATAAGGCAGGGTCGATGTGATTTGACGCAGCCGATGAAGCGGTCCCCATAACGTTGCCAACAATATGAACTCAGAAAACACAAGGCCTAAACTTAAGAATAAAACACCATTCTTCCGAATAGAGGACAAAGTCATTTGTTGTGCATCTACATCTTCAACAATGACCAATTCACCTTGCCTAGGAAAAACAGCCCCTTTAAGAGGCTTGAGCAACAAGTGATAAGTTCTACCTTGATACGCAAAAATGGTTCCATGAATAAGCCTGCTCCTCGGCAATAAAGTTGCTGCTTCCTTGACCAAGGGCGCGTATTTATTTGAGTGGGTCACGGCGACCAACTGACTACCCCACTGAGAAAGATAGTTGTCGTCAATATTAAACTGATCCTCCCGGCGAACCGCAACTGCCACATTAGCACGACTAATTTTTTCAAAACGCGCCAAAACGTCACTTAATGAGACGCCAAGAATAAGGGTGCCATCGTTCAATCCGTCCCCCATCGCTAAAGGCGCCGCCAAGTACAAATTACAAATTTCAAAGCACGTAACCGTCCAACTCGGTTTCCACTTTTCTCGAAATTCTTGTATAAAGTTTGGCGGTATTTTTAGTTTTCCCTGCCATAACAGCGGCTCATCCGTCGCTGTTAGCACTGCAGCTGAATTTAGCCCCAAGTCCAATTCCATTTGAAATCGATACAGACGAAAGGCCTCATTAACCGCGGCGGAATCATTCGTTCTTAACGCTTTCCCCATGCCCTCAATATAAGGAAACACGCTGCTCATTAGCTCTAAATCACTTGCTGTTTTCTCCACTATCGCATCGATCTGCTCGACATAGCGATGATTCGCATCAATTCGTTGGTCAAAAAACAACTTCTCTAAGAAAAAATTGGAACTGACCACAAACACCGTAAATATAACTGACAACAAGGCGCTAGTGAATAAGAAGGCTTTCCACTTAATGCTAAGAAAACGATTTGGCCGAATAATAGAATCAACCATAGAAATAAAATGCCATTACTCAATCACTCACTTATAGAAATTATGTGAGCGCTTTCACCAACCGTGTCACGCGACACGTACCCAATGGCACCGGAGGTGCGCCGAATCATTCTCACCAACGCATCCTCATTTAGCGCTTGATCAGGCGCAGTTGCCCTTCCAGTGTACTCCATTCGATCCCAACCTTTTTTAAGCTGATGAGGGTATACATTCAGAAACTCCCTACAGAATCGACGGTGTAGGTCACCGTCAACATCCAACACAAGCGGATGAATAGCAACGCCATTCGGCCAGCGAACTCGACGCAAGCTATAAATCGCCCTCAGATCCTCATAGCTCAACCGCTTAATACTCACGTCATCATTAGCGATAAGCACCAACGATACGGCACCGTCATACCCGGCTTCACCCAATAACGGGGACATAGGTAACAATGACATAGTGAGTCCCCCCACGATACAAACGAGTAATTTAGCTACTTTCATTGTTTACGAAACAAACCCCATCAACACCTCACAAGCGCTATTGCATATCAATAGGCGCCACGTTCAGTATAGATTAGGATTACGGAGAAGGTACTGTTACCAGCCTAAGGCTTTCTTAACAAATGGAACAGTGATCAACCTTTGTTCACTCAAAGAAAGTGCATCCAACTGATCAAGAATAGCTTCCAATGATGAAACATCGCGTGTCGAGCGCTGAATAATATACTCGGCAACATCAGGAGTAAGCTGAAAACCCCGCTTATAAGCGCTGCTAACCATTAGCTCTACTTTGGCCTCATCTGTTAGCCGTGTAATTTGATAGGTTTCCCCTGAACACAGCCTAGACTTAAGATCAGCGAGGGTTATGTCTAGCATCCGTGGGGCAACCTTAGCGCTCACTAACAATGAACTATTGGTATCGAATAGTTTGTTATAAAAATGGAACATCCCTACTTCCCACCCAGGCTGCTTTATCAATTCATCCATGTCATCAACACATACCAAATCAAAATGCTCCATTCCATCTAAGACTTCTGGACCAAATTCCATCAACTGTTCAGCTTCTAGGTATATACATCGCTTTTTATACAGGGTGGTTAATTGGCATTGGGCCTGAAGCAAGTGACTTTTCCCACATCCCTGTTCACCCCAAACAAAATAAAACCCTCTATCATTCGTGCCTGGCAGCGCTTTTAATCCAGCCACCAGCTGTGCATTTCCCCCCACCACAAAACCATCAAAGTCTCTTCTAGGTTTACGCCCAAGACTTAATGTCAATTGCTGACCTTTAGGTGTGAGATGTTTCTTCGCCATGCTATCTGAGTAACCCTAGATTAACGCCGCTCTGTTTTAACAGACTTCAATTCAGTAACACCCATATAGATATACTGCCCACCACTAACAACACACAAGATAGCGACCAATACATTTCCCGCCTGCAACAATAGTTCTGGCAACGGAAACAAGGCTAAACTCATCAATACAAGCAACCCTTGCATTATCATAATAAACGTACAGGTTTTTCCAAGTAGAGTCGGCCGCCCCTCAAACTGACCTACCACCAACCAATAGAATGTCGCACCAAGAAAGATCATTGCATCACGCCCAACCACTAAATAAGTCAACGCTATCGGTATATGATCCAGCAAGCCTAATACCACATATGAGGCTATTAACAACAACTTATCCGCAACCGGATCAGCCACAGATCCAAACCAACTATACCAACCGTATTGACGAGCTAGAAATCCATCCAAACCATCGGTGACACCGGCAATAAACAGCAATATCAGCGCCCATAAGTATTGACCATTGTACAAAACAATGATGAATGGAACGATGAGGATCATACGGATTACGGTCAGAACGTTCGGAAGGTGCTTCAACACTCGTTAGCCCTTATTACCCTTTCCAGCGATAAAATAACACAGGCATCGTTTTGGATACCTCTCCGTTTGCTACGACTGGTACAGGTAAGAGCTCCTCTGAATTAATAGTACGCGATGGGGTTGGCTGCGCCACAAATACGGGATCAACAAAGATATCATTATTTTCCAAGAACTGGAGGTGCCCGTCCAATTTTAACGCTTGCTGCAACTGCTCTTTATCACTTTCCAAATACACCTGAAAGGTAAGTTTATCCCCTTGTATCTCTTGTATTTGGACCTGCCGGATTGCCACAACACTCTCCAAATACTCCGCAACTCTCGCATATGCGCCCAACTGATGAATACCTGATATACGCAAAGTCACCGCATCAGCATCGTCTGCCGATGCCAGCACTGCAAATTGCGCGGCCAAATTGTCTGCTGCCCAATCAACAGCTTGCGCAATAACCTCATCTGGGTTTGCTCCCTGAATATCAAACCACTGACTTTTTTCATCAACACTTAATACCCAGCTCCCAACCCATTGGCCATCGTTATTCTGATAGATTTTTGCCATAAGAATTCCCGCCGCAGGATACCGCGTAGATGCAGATATAAGGCGATCTGTGAATAACCCCCAGATATCCCCAATAGATACTATCGCTTGATCTTCAAGATCATACAGGGGCATGCTCAATGGTAAGCCGCGTCGTGCGCTTTCTTTCTCCAATACGCGATTCAATACCTCTGCAGAAGATGGGCTCACTAATTGCCGCTGCCCACTCAGCTCCGCCCCTAACCACAATAGGACTTCTGGTCGATTGCTCGCCCATATCGGCAAACCCGCACGTCGCAGCAATTGGTTGATTGCTTTGTTGTCAAACTGCAAATTGAGCAGTAATGTGGGATCAGGCTCCATGGTAGGTTGCACGATATCAGCAACCAGAGCATTGTGTGCCACGATCTTGGTGGCTAATTTTTGATAATCAAATTGAAGTAAATAGCGGTCTGGCTTACTCAGGGCTGCGATTACGTCTACCGACTCAATGGCCCTAGAGTCTCCACTGACTCTCACAATGACCTCCGCCAGCGCATCCTGGGTCGCACCTCTAAAAGTTTGTGCCTCCCTATCAACTACCGCAACCTGAGCATCATACAGACCAGAAATCTCCACCGCTTGCACACCGCAGGTCAGCATAAGCAGACAACACAGGCTAATGACTTGGGCATTTAGATTATTTCTTCTCATTAACAACACCTTAGAGAGGTAACCGAGGTCAAATTCAACACATGACGAAGCCCCCAAGTTTACACCCTCACGATTACACATTAAACCTAGTAGGTACTGTTTAAGCGACAGCCTAATAAGAAAAGTCCATATCCACGTTAAAATAGGAAAATAAGGCGTTATATATTGGGTACAACTCGTACTCCTGGTAGAATTACGCCCCTTATCAAGGCCAGCACTCACTGGCTCTATCAACCACTACTATATTCAAGACCCTATCACTATGGCAGACAAGCAAGATTCTACGCAAACAACCTCTCTCAGCTACAAAGACGCTGGTGTTGACATTAATGCAGGAAACGAACTCGTTGATCGCATCAAAGGCGTTGCAAAAAGAACCCGTCGGCCAGAAGTCATGGCTGGTTTGGGAGGCTTTGGTGCTCTGTGCGAGATCCCCGAAGGCTACACAAAGCCGGTGTTGGTATCCGGCACGGACGGTGTAGGGACAAAATTACGTCTCGCAATGGATTTGAACAAACATGGAACCATTGGCGTAGATCTCGTTGCTATGTGCACCAACGATCTCATTGTCACTGGCGCAGAACCCCTGTTCTTCCTCGATTATTACGCAACAGGTCACCTCAACATTGACGTCGCGGCCAGTGTCGTTGATGGTATCGGCACCGGATGTGAACTTTCTGGCTGCTCATTGGTAGGTGGTGAGACTGCTGAAATGCCAGGAATGTACGAAGGTGAAGATTACGACCTTGCCGGATTCTGTGTTGGTGTCGTCGAAAAAGACAACATTATCACTGGCAAAGATGTCACCGCAGGCAATGTGTTGATTGGTATCGCGTCATCAGGCCCCCACTCCAACGGTTATTCACTTATCCGCAAGATAATCGACGTTAGTGGTGCAGACCTAGGTATGGACCTCGATGGCCGCTCACTTGGCGATGCGTTACTTGAACCCACCAGAATCTACGTAAAGCCTCTGCTTAACCTATTCAAGCAGCTTCCGGTAAAAGCACTGGCTCATATTACCGGTGGTGGACTATTAGAAAATTTGCCCCGCGTACTTCCACCACATACTCAAGCCGTTATTGACACCAATAGCTGGCAATGGCCCGCAGTATTCTCCTGGCTACAAGAAAATGGAAACGTAGAGACGGAAGAAATGTACCGCACATTTAACTGTGGCGTAGGAATGGTTCTCTGCATTTCTGCTGATAATGCAGAAAAAACGCTACAGATCCTTAATAGCGCAGGCGAGAAGGCTTGGATCATTGGCTCCATAGAACCTAGCTCAAACGAAGAAGCCAAAGTCGTATTGTCTTAACCTTATCCACTATACGATCGTTGACTCGGTAATTAGGCATGCCCACAATGAGCATGCCTAATTACACTACCTGACAGCCCTGCTACGCGAACTAAACACATGCCTTCTGACCACTCACGCTCTCCGTCCATTGTTGTCCTCATCTCAGGAAGTGGCTCCAACCTTCAAGCCATAATCGATGGCATAGAAGCCAACGCTATTCCCGCGACTATTTCCGCAGTAATCAGCAACAAATCCAATGTAAAAGGGCTCGCGCGCGCCACCGCACACGGCATTCCCTCCCATGTTCTCGACCACACACAACACACTGACAGAGAGCATTACGACCTAGCGTTACAAGCATTGATTGACGAATATAGCCCAGACCTTGTCATTCTCGCGGGATTCATGCGTATTCTCACCAGTTCCTTTGTAGAGCACTACGCTGGAAAGATGTTGAACATTCACCCATCTTTGTTGCCCAAGTTTAAAGGCCTTCATACCCATCAGCGGGCTATTGAGGCAAACGAAGCGGAACATGGCTGCAGCGTTCATTTCGTCACCCCTGAACTCGATGGGGGGCCTATCATTGGGCAACGAAAAGTCACCATTTCTGAGCATGAGACTGAAGATAGCCTTGCAAGTAAAGTACAAAAAGAGGAGCATTTCCTTTATCCACTATGTACTCGATTGTTTGTGGAAGGAAGGCTATCACTAACAGACACCGGCCCCTGCCTTGATGGAACACCCATTACTGAGGGAGGGCTAGATCTAACTGATATGGATGATCTCTAGATTGAACAACAACAATGTAAAGCCTAATCAATCAGTACGACGGATTTGTTTACTTATTTCTCTGTGCCTCTGTTTTTTTAGCACCTCGACACTCGCTACGTCACCTAATCCACCGCTCACCCCCATTCCCTTTGACGCCAAATATGACGTATCGCTCAATGGAAGTAACCAATTAGAAGGCTCAAGAAGCTTAGTAAAGACTGGCGATAATGAGTTCACACTTACCTACAAAGCTAAACATTTCCTGTTCAAAATCAAGGAAACCTCCAAATTTCAATGGCTTAACAACACGCTAACACCTATTTACTACCGCTCAGAAAGGTCGCATTTATTCGGCTCCTCTCACAAAGACCTCACCTTTGATTGGGCGAAAAATATTGGGCGTTTTTATTACAAAGACAAGGAAGGCACATTCGATCTCGAGCCAGAAGCGGTAGACCCGCTCTCCACCATGTTCATTATTTCTACCAAGATACAACAAGGAATCACCGACATGGTGATCAAAGAAACGGAAGACAACGACATTGACGATCGCCACTACACGGTAGACGGCACCGAAATGCTCAACACCCCAATTGGACAAATAGAAACTATCAAGGCGACGCTGCATGACAAAGAATCAGCAACTATTTGGCTCGCTGTGGATTATAACTATCTTGCAGTAAGAGTGCGTCACGAGAGTAAAGGTGGTGACGTGTATGAACTCAATTTAACAGACTACAATGGTCCCAAAATAGATCGCTTCGTACCCATACAGGCGCGTGACAGAAGCTCCGCCAGCGCGCCAAAGACACTTACGCCTTAGGTAAAGTAACACCTTTTTGGCCCTGGTATTTCCCACCTCTATCCCTATAAGATGTTTCACAAGCTTCGTCAGATTCAAAGAACAACATCTGTGCTACACCCTCATTGGCATAGATCTTAGCAGGAAGCGTTGTTGTATTTGAAAACTCTAAGGTCACATGCCCTTCCCACTCAGGCTCAAGCGGGGTAACGTTAACAATAATACCGCAGCGTGCGTAGGTTGATTTACCCAAACATACCGTTAGTACATTGCGCGGAATACGGAAATACTCAACGGTTCGAGCTAATGCGAACGAATTAGGAGGAATAACGCAAACATCCGCTTCAATATCAACAAAGCTACCCTCGTCAAAGTTCTTAGGGTCCACTGTAGCTGAATTAATATTGGTAAATACCTTAAACTCGCGCGAGCATCGAACATCATAACCATAACTTGATGTGCCGTAAGAGATTAGGCGATTGTCCTCAGCGTCTCGACGGACTTGACCAGGCTCGTAGGGTTCGATCATCCCATGCTCTTCGGACATTTGGCGAATCCAACGATCAGACTTAATGCTCATAATATATACTCAAACGAAAAACCAGAAAGCTCGCAATCATACACGGATCATTACTGAAGGCAAGCCAACGAAGGTGCAGCGCCTCTCCGGCTAATCAATTTTCAGCGACTAATCGTCATCCACGCTAATGGTCGGTATTCCGGCAACTTTTTGCTCTGCCTGAGTCGCTAAAGCCCCGGCCATTCGCTGTGCTATTGCACGATACTGAAGGCTAATATCGCTGTCAGGGGCTGCATTCACTGACGGAGTTCCACTATCTGCAAGCTCACGAATACTGATATCCAAGGGTAAGCTTCCTAATAAAGGCACCTCATAAAGATCCGCCATACGCTGACCTCCGCCGGAACCAAACACATGCTCTTGATGACCGCAACTGGAGCAAGTATGAACAGCCATATTCTCAACCATACCCAGTACTTCCACCGATACCTTACGAAACATCTCTACACCCTTCTTAGCATCCAATAAGGCAATGTCTTGGGGTGTCGTAACAATAACAGCACCAGACACAGAGACCTTCTGAGAAAGAGTCAACTGGATATCACCTGTACCCGGTGGCATATCAACGATCAAATAATCTACATCCTGCCATAAAGTCTGTGTAATCAATTGCTGCAAGGCACCACCTGCCATAGGGCCGCGCCATACCATCGGCGTCTTTTCATTCACTAAATATCCCATCGACATGGATTGCACGCCTAACGCAGGCACTGGTCGAAAAAACTTATCCGCTTCCACTTCTGGTCGAGTACCATCTTTCACGCCTAACAACAGTGGGACACTCGGGCCGTAGATATCCGCATCTAGCAGCCCCACAACCGCCCCTTCTGCAGCCAGCGCCAATGCCAAATTGACGGCAGTGGTTGACTTACCTACACCACCTTTTCCTGAGGCCACTGCGATAATATTCTTTACCGTGGATAACGGTGATCCATCACTCAAACTATTCGCACGACTCACCCGCCAAACAATCTCAACATCCGCAGAGCTTATTCCAGGTTCAGCAACAATCGCTTGAGAAATTACATTAGCAAGCGCTCCTTTTATTGACTCAACCGGGTATCTAAACGCCAACTTAAGGGACGCAATGCCACCATCAACGTCCAACTTCAGAATATCCGCCACATCACCAAGACTTCGCTGAGAAAAGGGATCAATCGCCCCCAACAACGTTGCTCGTAACGTATCTTTTAAAGACGAAGTTGTCTCAGTAGTCATATTTATACCCTGTAGAAAGCCTGTTAGGAAAGTGTCCCTATTTGAACGATACGCTAACATTGACACGACAACAGTGCAAACACGAAAATTCCGTGCATGATACCGGCTGTGCCGTTATAGTTAGCGCCCTGAAAGTGTATATCCTTCACTATTAATATCCCATTAGAGAACGAGTTTTATTATGTCCCGGACAACCCGCGATATTTTGGTTACCAGCGCCCTCCCCTATGCAAACGGCCCCATCCATCTAGGCCACATGCTTGAGTACATCCAAACTGACATTTGGGTCAGATACCAAAAGGTGAGGGGCGAAAATTGCACCTACGTGTGCGCTGATGACGCCCACGGCGCAGCCATCATGTTAAAAGCGGAACAAATGGGGCTCACACCCGAGCAACAGATTGCAAACGTTCAAAAAGAGCATGAACGCGACTTTGCTGGCTTTCATGTTGAGTTCGATAACTTCCACTCAACACATTCGGATGAAAACCGCGACCTTTCTACGCTTATTTACGAGCGCAACAGAGACAAAGGCTACGTGGTTAATCGAGAAATCACCCAGCTATTCGACCCAGAAAAAGAAATGTTCTTGGCCGATCGCTTCGTAAAAGGTACATGCCCAAAATGTGACGCAGAAGACCAGTATGGGGACAACTGTGAAGTGTGCAGTGCAACATATGCTGCAACCGAACTGAAGAATCCACACTCAACCGTGTCAGGTGCAACACCAATAGAAAAGCCAACAACTCAACTATTCTTCGACTTACCGCAGTTTCAATCAATGCTTGAGGAGTGGACCCGCTCAGGGACATTGCAAGAAGGTATCGCAAATAAGCTCAGCGAGTGGCTGGAAGCCGGTTTACAGCAATGGGATATTTCCCGCGAAGCTCCTTATTTTGGTTTCGAAATCCCGGATTTCCCGGGCAAATATTTCTATGTTTGGCTAGACGCCCCTATTGGCTATATGGCGAGCTTTAAGAATCTCTGCGATCGCCGCGAAGACCTTGACTTTGATCACTATTGGAAAAAAGATTCTAGTACCGAGCTCTACCACTTTATCGGCAAGGACATCATCAATTTCCACGGGCTATTTTGGCCGGCAATGCTCACGGGTGCAGACTTCCGTACGCCAACAGGAATATACGCACACGGCTTTGTCACCGTTAACGGGCAAAAGATGTCTAAGTCCAGGGGCACGTTTATTAAGGCAGAAACGTACCTACGCCACTTAAACCCTGAGTACTTACGTTATTACTATGGCGTAAAGCTGGGCAATCGAATCGACGATATCGACCTTAATCTTGAAGATTTCGCCCAGCGGGTTAATTCGGACCTTGTTAACAAGCTCGTTAATATCGCAAGCCGCTGTGCTGGTTTTATTAAGAAAAAGTTCGACAATACTCTATCCAGCACGGTTAGCGCCCCAGACTTACTCAAAGAATTCCAAGACGCGGGGGACGATATTGCAAGCTTTTATGAGAATAGAGAATTCGGCCAAGCACTGCGTCTAATTATGTCGCTAGCAGACAAAGCCAATCAATATATTGATGAAGAAAAGCCCTGGGTATATATCAAGGATCAAGAGAAGCAAGAACAGGTCAAAGATACTTGTTCGATGGGTATCAACCTATTCAGAATCCTCATGATCTATATGAAACCGATCCTACCCATCATGGCATCGGACGCAGAAGCCTTTCTTAATATCTCACCTCTCACGTGGGACGACAAAGACCAGCCACTTCTTGACCATACCGTGAATAAATTTAAACCGTTAATGCAGCGTGTTGAAATGGATAAAGTTAATGCAATGGTTGAAGAATCCAAAGCCGAAGCCGCTGCTGCAGCCAAACCTGTTCTCGATCCCAATAGCCCGCTAGCACAAGAGCCGATTGCAGATGAAATCAGTTTTGACGATTTCGTAAAGATAGACCTTCGAATCGTTAAGATCATCAAAGCTGAGCACGTCAAAGGGGCAAATAAGTTATTGCAGCTGACCCTGGACCTTGGAGGCGAAGAACGCAACGTCTTCGCGGGAATCAAATCCGCTTATAAGCCTGAAGACCTAGAAGGCAAGCTCACCGTAATGGTCGCCAACTTAGCACCACGAAAAATGAAGTTTGGTATGTCTGAAGGTATGGTACTTGCCGCTGGCCCAGGAGGGGACGATCTGTATGTTCTATCTCCAGATTCAGGTGCTGTCCCTGGTATGCGAGTAAAATAAACGATGAAAAAGAGAATACATGCCATTGTTAGCGGCCGCGTTCAAGGCGTGTATTATCGTGCATCTACCCAGAAACAAGCCAAGAGATTAGGTTTATCTGGGTGGGTGCAAAACCTACCCAATGGCAATGTCGAATTTGAAGCCGAAGGTAATACAGATATTGTCGACCAGCTGATAGACTGGGCACATGAAGGCCCAGCCCTCGCAAAGGTCACCGAAGTCATCGTCAGCACGCAACCTCTCAACGGGACAGAGCAAGAGTTCTCTGTACGTTACTAGCGCTGCTAACACTGATATCCACTACCCGTCAATTACTTCCCAAAATACCCGATGAAAATCTCCGGTGGCCTGTAGGTCAACCAATATTGTTTTTAGGCCCCACTGTAGCCGGTTCACCAATAATAACGGAGGTGGCAGATTAATCGAAAATTGATTCTTGTTCTCATAGAGAAATAATTGATTGCCTTTCTCTTTGTATTCCTTACTAAAGGTAAACGGTTTATTCTCTAGTACAGGCTCAAGAATGAAATTATATAGCGCCCAGTGAGAATCCCAGTTAAATTTCTTCTCGTTACCCACAAAACCCATTTCCCGAGTAAAGCGCTTAAATTGATCCCGGTCCTGATCCCGTACAGATCTTACCAACCCCCTCCATGATTGTACCAATTCAGGTTCAAAATAACGTACGCAACCAAAGTCGAGAAAGACCACCTCTCCTGCCGATCTAAAAAGGTAATTGCCTGGATGCGGATCTCCGTTAAAAAACGCGTATTTAAAGATCGACTCAAAGCTCATACGATACAGCGTTTCTGCTGCCTTATTCTTCTCATCTTGCGATGCATTATCCCGAAACGTATAGAAATCCTGCCCTTCCATAAACTCTGACACAAGAACATTGACAGAGCTGACATCCTCAACAATACCAGGAATCACGATAGAAGAATCATTTGGCCAGCAGGTCTTGGCAAACTGCTGGTTCTTTGCCTCACGAGAGTAGTCACATTCTTCCAATATGCGATCGTGCAATTCCTGATACAGGCTCTTGCTATCCATCGCAACACCCAGTAAAGAAGACGCCATCGTAGACATAGGTAACGCTTTACTGATCAATGATAGGTCGCTGGCAATCCCATCACGAACACCTGGGTATTGTATTTTTACCGCGACTGCTTGCCCTTGATAGCTAGCCTTGTGTACCTGACCAATAGACGCTGCGGCAATCGCCTCGGCCTCAAACGTATCAAACACCTGCTCAACGGGTTTCCCTAGAGCCTTCGTCAACAACGTCTTAATTTCATAAAAAGGTAATGCACTGGCGTCTGATTGAAGTTTCGCAATTATTTTTTGAGCCTCAGGAGGGAATTGAGTGCTCATATAGCTAGCCATCTGTCCAAATTTCATGACCAACCCTTTGAGTTGATCCATATCCTGGTACAGAGCCAATGCGACAGCTATCGCATCTTTGGTGATTTTGTCTTTCTTTTCAGAATCAATTGCCGAATCGTCACCGCCTGTGTCTCCGACCGTTCCACCAAAGACCCCTTGAGCCTTCTGTTTAATCACACTTTTCGCAACACCCACACCCATTTTAGCGGATAACTTAGCGGTAACTAACGTTCTCTTACGAAACCCCTGTGCCACAGATGAAAACGGTTTATCCATTATGCTTCTCCTATCAAAAACCATCTTTCACACCATACAGGAACCACCCATAGTAGACTAGGGCACAAGCAGTACAAGTGTAGCCTCCACGTTTAGCCAGGCTCCGCAAATTCACTCAATTCGTCAACAAACAATGTAAACTGTTCAATAAAACACGGGAATAATTTCTCCAGCTCTTTAGCGTTGTTTTCAGAACCGGCAAGCTCAATTGCTTGAGTAACATCTTGCAATCTGAGACCACTCAGATTCGCAACTGACCCCTTGATAAAGTGCGCCGCTTTACCGGCCTCGTCACATTGACCTTGCGCAATACACTCACGAAGCTCATCCACCTTGGCGGGCATTGTAGAAACAAAACTATCAACCAAGTACTGTAATCGATGTACCTTTCCTCGTAATCGCTTCAATACAGCAGCTTGATCCCAAATTGGCACTACTGCTTCATCCTTGGAAGCAATTTCTACCTCATAATCGCCACCTGGTCGCTCATCCTCATGCGAAGAAAGCACAATATCCGGCAACCATTCCAGTAATTTTTTCTCAAGTTCATCAGGGTCGACAGGCTTGCTTAAATAGTCGCTCATGCCCGCTTCAAGGCATCGCTCTCTGTCGCCCTTCATTGCATTTGCGGTCATTGCAATGATAGGGATATTGGCATTATGCCGACCACTCGCATCATTCCTAATTTTAATTGTTGCTTCATACCCGTCCATCTCTGGCATCTGGCAATCCATCAATACAATAGTGTAGGGAGCTCGATAAGGTGCATCTCCTAGAGCACTAATTGCCTCTAGCCCATTACCCACGGCCTGAGCCTCCACGCCTAAATCTGATAACATCCCAAGTGCGACTTCCTGGTTAATAGGGTTATCTTCTACCAACAAAATACGAATATTCTTATTTGCCGCAGTATCGATTCGTTTACGTCCGTTTCTGTCGCCATCAACCGTTGACGACAGCTGCTCGACGGGGCTTACACCCTGTAGAACCAACGAGATATTCGTATACATCTCAACGGGAATCACCGGCTTTCGAATACAGGCTAGAAAACCACAAGACTGCATATAAGCAGGGTCGACATCATTCGCGACAGATGTCATCAGTATTAATCGAGAAGCCCCCAGCAACTCTTTTGTTCTTAGTAACTCTGCCAACTGAAACCCATCGAGCTCTGGCATCGCCATATCCACAAGTACAATAGAAAAAGGATTTTCATACTGCACCTCCATCATTTCAACAACCTGTTGCGAATCGCAAGTACCAACAACATCAGCGCCCCACATATCTAGCTGTCGCATGATCACATCCAAACACGCTGCGTTATCATCAACAACGAGTATCGACTCCCCAGAGAGGTCAGGAGTTTCAGCCGATTCATCATGCAACGAGCTTTCTTCAAATAGCATTGAAAAATCAAACTGACTGCCTTTTCCCTGGACACTACTGACAGTTACCCCGCCTCCCATCAATTCGCATAATTGTTTTACAATCGCCAAACCTAATCCAGTCCCACCATACTGCCGTGTCGTCGAGGCATCAACTTGGGAAAATGAATCAAACAATGTGACGACTTTTTCTTCCGGTATACCTATGCCACTATCGGAAATAGATCCATATAACATGACCCCCATTTCACCTACACGCAGGGTGTTCGCCCGTATAATTATCTCCCCTATTTCAGTAAACTTGATCGCATTTCCAACAAGGTTAGTCGCTACCTGACGTATTCGCCCCGGATCTCCTTTCACAAAAGGTTCAGTAATACCGGTAACATCCAAGATAAGCTCTAAACCTTTCTCTTGCGCTCGATAAGCAATGGCTTCGGAAAATTCAGATAACTGATTTCGCAAATCAAAATCGAGCATTTCTAATTCTAATTTTCCAGCTTCTATTTTGGAAAAGTCGAGAATGTCATTAATCAACGTCAACAATGCTTCTGCGCTGGATCTAGCCAACATCGCGTAATGATATTGTTGGCTCGAAAGCTGGTCACGCATCAACAGGCCTAACATACCAAGAACACCGTTCATGGGAGTACGAATTTCATGGCTCATGCTCGCCAAAAATTCCGATTTGGCCTGGGTTGATTCTTCAGCCTTTTCTTTTTGCTCCTCAAGGGCCCAAGCCTGAAATTCCATATCCTGGGCATACTTGGCTAATTTTTCCTCACTACTTTTTTGATCTGTCATATCCTCGCCGCAGACAAAAAAACCTTCCACATAGCCCTCATCGCTTACATCAGGAGTATACGTGCCATGTATAAACCTCACGCGACCATCCGGCATGGGTATGTTGGTATCAAAGGACACTGAAAAACCATTTAAGGCACGCTCAACATCAGTCATTAAATGCTCTTGATTTTGGCTCTCTAAAACAACAGCTACATCACTATCGAGAAAATAGCTTTTGTCCTTACCGAACCATTCCACATAATTGCTATTCACAAAACGATAACGTTTATGTTTATCCACATAGGCCAACAACACGGGCACAGCTTCTGTAATACCATCAATATATTTTCGGGTATCCCTTAACTCTTGATCAGAGCGCATTTTATCTTGATTAACTTGATTGTAACGCTCAACTAATGCAGCTAGCTCATTCTGTTCCGGTATTGAAATATCAAGGTATTCACCAGAAACCTGGTGCTCGCTCATTTCCGCAATAATCTTGTCGATAGGTCCAATCAACTCTCTCCGCTGAACGAGAAAGGACAACACAAGCATCGCCAACAACCCCAAAAAGTACACCGCTATCATGCGTATTAACTGCCTGTCGGCAAGAGCGATGGCTCTGGTCTGGTTATAGCTGACTAAAAATATATAAGGGCGAAGCCGATTCACAGAGGGATCTATCAAACTAACAACGTTCGTTTGATAGATAATACCATCAATGAAGATCGACTTTTTCTTACCCAGTATTTTAGTTTCAGAATAATAGCTAAGCACTTTACGCTCCGCAGCATTTTCAAAATCCGTAGGACTCCCCCCTATCAGCTCATGAAAGTTATCAGCGACTATTCGGTTGGTTTCCATATGGATAAGACTAAGATGCTCCACCTCATCGGAAGCAGATTGTAGGCTTAACACTCGGGTTAGATTGGACAGTGTCGAATCATACTCAACAGCAATAACAACAGCGTCAGATAAATCGTCGATATATCGCAAAGCATGACGATCCATTTCCTGGCGAGCATCATACCTCACAACCAAGCTCACCAATAACAACACCAGCAAGCTAAACACAACAATCGGCACATTGAGTTTAATGGTGATTGCGTTTTTATATCGACTTAGCCCGTCCATATTCAACTATAAAACCCTAGTTCTCATCACGATAAATAAGCTTTGCATACCCAGAGCAATCCACATTGATCGCCTTCACGTGGACCAGTGTTTGACATACACTAACAGCTGACTTTGCCAAGGACGTTCCATCCGAGAATAACGCCTCCTGCTCTTTTGCATTCAATATAACAAGGTCGGTTAATACATTTTTAAACTCTTCTGCAGTAATACCCTCACGCGTAGCCATAAGTTGATACGCCTCATCGGGATGCGCCTCAACATAATCAAGCGCTAACTGCCATGCTTTACGCAATTTTTTAACAATGCCGGGGTTAGCCGCTATAACCTCTTTAGACAACGAGACAGTATCGACTATTTCCTTTGGTATCTCATCACTGCCAAACACTTTATGGAACTTCTCATGTTTAAGCACGCTAATTGACACTGGTGGGTATGTCACGAAAGCATCAATTCTCCCATCCAGCAATGCTGCCTCGCCTTGCGCCTGCTCTACGTTCACCAAAGTGACATGGGCTAATGACAAACCAGCCTTACGTAACGCACGCTCCAGCACAAAAATACCCAAGGAGGACACTTCCGCTCCAATAACCTTGCCCTTTAAATCTGCCATGGCCATGTTAGATCTTGACGTTAAAATAACATCACCACCATTTGAATAATCAGGTACCATCACCACCTGTAAAGGCTTGCCTCCCAGAGCCTCTGCTTGAACAGCTTCAATAATTGTTGACGCCAAACCGTCCGTTTTGCCATTCACATAAGCCCGCTGTGAATCGGCAAGGGATACGAGTTGCAATAGTTTGATATTCAATCCAACTTTCTTAAAAAAGCCCTTCTTTTCAGCAAGATATAAGAACTCGTAACCTGGCCAAGGGTTAATCCCTATCTTAATTTCTAGATTGGGCTTATCCATGCACCCCACTAGAGATAAATACAGCACACACAGTACCGCAAATCGACTCTTCATTTCATATAATCCCAATCATACATCAGTCATTAAAGACTAGAAGAGTCAGCGCCCATGTCAAAGCTCCCTCCCACCTAGGTTCTCGCTGTAATACGCCTAATAATATGATTAAATAGATTAATTTCATTATTCGGCCAACGAAGTGGCGGTAACCTTATGATTCAAAACAACATACTTGACCTGCTGCTAGAAACATTCCCAGACAAAATAGACACCCAATGCTACGCACTTGAGCAGCATAGCAAGGATGAATCAGCTCACCTCCCGCAAACACCCCTTGCCGTGTTTTACGCATCCTCAACACAAGACGTCAGCCAAATAGCAACGTACTGCCATCATCATAAAATACCGATGTCTGTCTTTGGCGCAGGCACCAGCGTCGAAGGACAATCCATTCCGGCAAAGGGTTCGCTCTGCATCGATGTATCCCACATGAATAACATTATCGCCGTACACGCAGACGACCAAGATTGCCAAGTACAGGCTGGTCTCACTCGATTGGAATTAAATAACCAATTAGCAAAGCACGGGCTATTTTTTCCGGTCGACCCTGGGGCCAACGCTAGCATCGGAGGCATGTGTGCGACGCGCGCCTCGGGCACTAACGCAGTCAAATATGGCACCATGAAACATAACGTACTTGGCCTCACCGCCGTAACCGCAGCAGGGAGCATTATTCATACCGGTGGCCGGGCACGCAAAAGCGCTGCTGGTTATGATCTTACCTCGCTCTTAATTGGGTCAGAGGGCACCCTAGCCATCATTACAGAGGTCACTCTCAAGCTACAAGGACTGCCAGAAAATACCGCTGTAGCGTTTGTGCAATTTGATGCACTGGAACCGCTAATACAACTGGTCATATCCACTCTGCAAATGGGAGTTCCCATCGCGCGAATCGAACTATTAGACGAGCAAGGTATACGAGCGGTAAATCAATATTCTCGACTACAAGTCCCAGAAAAACATACGCTGTTCCTAGAATTTCACGGCACTGACAATGCAATAATGGAGCAAACTCAGATAGTTGAATCTGCCGCCAATGACCTGGGGGGCACGCAATTCGAATGGGCAACACACCAAGAAGATAAGAACCGCCTCTGGCAAGCAAGACATAACGTACTCTACGCTGCAAAGGCTCTCATTCCCAACAGCGTAGTCTGGACCACAGATGTTTGCGTGCCCATTGCAAGCTTAGCGGCTTGTATTCTAGACACACACAAAGACTTACAGGACACCAAACTATTATCCCCTATCGTGGGCCATGTTGGTGACGGTAACTTCCATCTCCTGATGGTCTTACCCAAAGATGATCCAAAAATTCAGGAAAAAGCGTACCACCTCAATGAACGACTAGTGCAGCGAGCACTTGATTACGGCGGGACTAGCACTGGCGAACACGGCATTGGAAAGGGAAAAAAACATTGGCTAAAAGCCGAGCACGGCGACGCAGTTACGCTCATGAAAACCATTAAATCTGCCTTAGACCCCTTAAATCTTCTCGGCCGAGGGAATATTTTCTAACCCTCGGGATTAGCAAGTTTTCGTTGCACGTCTATACTATAAGAATACGTAAGCAACTTTTTCAACAGACAATGACAGAGATTGTGTTTGCCCTCGCCTCTGACAAACTCACCATAGAGGCGCACATAACCACTAAAAAAAACACACCGGTCACGTCCGATGCAGTGCTCGCTGCCTTTAATCAATCGGAATTTAACGACTGCCATATAGAAGAAGAGTTTCTCGCCAGCGCTCAAAAAATCCTCACCAACTTGAAACTCGACGGCAGCAAGCTGCCCCCGATCCCCCTCGGTCTCAAGAAAGACGCAGCAATTACTCTCGATATCGATATTGATAATATGCAGGCATCCATAGCCATTGCCCCACCGGAAGGAGGAAGGCAAGCCACTGAAGAAACGATTCTTCTATTCCTTCGAAAACACAAGATTACTGAAGGTATTCACCGTGACCTCATTCCGAAGATAGTAGATCAATGTAGCCGTATTCAACGCGGTAAATCCGTTACATCAAAGATAGCTAAAGGGAAGAAACCAGGAAAGGCCCACCCAACGGAATTCAAACCGTTGGCAACAGCAATCCAGGACCGAAAACTATGCCCGACACAAAATGAAGATGGCTCGGTTGATATGTACGCACTGGGGGCAATTGAAATAGTATCCCCAGGCGAAGAGCTTATGCTAAGAGTCCCCGCAACAACTGGTGAGTCGGGCTTCGACATCTACGGCAACGCGATCTTTGCAACACCCCATGAAGACATCCCGTTCGATATTGGAGAAGGTGCCGATGTCAGCCCCACCAATGAGAACCTCTTAGTAGCCACAGGAACAGGAGTACCAGTACGAACACCTCACGGCATGCGAGTGAGCGAAGCCCTGGTGTTCGACCAAATAGACCTTGCTAGTGGCAGCATCAACTTTGAGGGTACCGTAATGGTAAGGGGAAACGTCAGCCCTGGTCTCAGCGTCTCCGCGACAAAAGATATCGTTATCGGCGGATGCGCTGAGAATTGCACATTAACTGCGGGAAAAAGCATAACGATTTCACAAGGCGTACTCGGTGTTGCCCCAGACAGTGAAGACAACATATATGACAACCTAACGACAGAATTAACCGCCGGGGAGTCTATCGATGTGGGCTATGCTCAGTACGCAAAACTCCATTCCCACGGAAGCATCCTCACGACGAACCACCTACTACACTGCAATACCTCTGCCGACGACACGGTAACTGTAGGTCACGGCAACCCACAAGGGCGTCTCGTCGGAGGGATCTGCACCGCAGGGAACGCCATTATAGCCAGTGAAATTGGCGCTTCTGCTGGTGTAAAAACCATTATAGACAGTGCATCTATCGATGCATCCTTACGCGAATTATTAGTGATCCTTAACCAACAGCAAGAAGATAAGGAACTCTTGAATGAGGGCCAAGACCAAACACTGGAATGGATTAAGACGACTAAGCCAACCCCTGAGCTCATGCGACTTCGACGGAAGACGATGTTATTCAAAGAACAGAATGTCCATGCAATGAAGACCCTTGCCGCACGGATAGAGGCACTGTCAAACAAGCTCAGCGAAGAAGATAGATTAATGCTTATTACCGCACAACGAACCCTATTTGCCAACGTTGAATTTCGGCATTTCAAAGGCGTTTATGATAATTTAGACGATAGGAAAAAATGCGTTATTCAATGCAGCAAAGATAGTTTCAAAATACTACAGTGAGCCTTGGCATTTTTCCAACGACCGCTTAGGTAGAGAGAGAGAAACTACGCTCGCGGCAATAACAAACGATGCAGACACCAGTAAGCAAGCTGCCAATCCAAACTGCTGAAAAACCACGCCAGACAACAATGTACCAAACAGACGACCTGCTGCGTTTGCCATATAATAAAACCCTACATCCAAGGACACCCCATCCGATTTCGCATAAGACACAATAAGAAAGGAGTGAATAGACGAGTTCACCGCAAACACCGCTCCGAAAGCCAGTAGTCCCACCACAAGCATGACCTCGACAGACCTGCCTCCCCATACCGCAATCGCAATCAACACTGGCAACACCCACAAAACAACGGCCCATTGAAAGGCAGTACGACCATCTGGCACACGGTTATTATTAATGCCAGTAATACCAGGGGCCAATGTTTGGACCAACCCATACCCCATGATCCACAATGCCAATAGCATTCCAACTTGCATGTGAGTCCACTGCAGTTGCGTTTGCAAATACACTGGCAACGCAACAACAAACCACACATCTCTGGAACCGAACAAAAACAACCGAGCCGCAGACAGTCGATTGATAGCCGTACTCTTAGAAAACACATCGGTAAACTTTGGTTTGAAATTGGTTGTCCCCATGCTCTTATCCAACAAGCCCAAACTGATGAGTAGCACCAATGTCAGCAGCAGGGCCATTGCCCCTACCGTCCACTGGAAACCGATGACCGATAACAGCATCGCCCCCAGAAAAAAACCAACACCTTTAAGCGTATTTTTTGAACCCGTCAATACTGACACCCACCGGTACAGCATTCCTTCGGCCTCTTCAGGCACCAGCAGTTTGATACTGCTCTTTGCGCTCATTTTATTGAGATCTTTCGCTATACCCGATAATGCTTGGGCCAACATTACATAGGCTACCGTTAACAATGACGGATCAATCAACAGCATTGAGAGAGAGACTATTTGCAGCAGCAAGCCTATCTGCATTGTCACATTAAGCCCTACACGTGCTGCTAGCCATCCACCCACAAGGTTTGTCACAACACCGAAGAATTCATACAGCAAAAATAGTGACGCCACTTCTATTGGGCTATAACCCAAATTGTGGAAAAACAACACCACCAACATTCTCAACGCCCCATCCGTCATCGTAAAGGCCCAATAGCAGCCTGTCACAATTGCGTATTGTCTAAGTTGGTGCGTCATGTTGGAAAAGCTCTTCTTTTGATAGGCATATAAACCGTTATGTAATAGAAACCGCGACTTTTTTTGCTAGCTCCATCATCCGGTGCACATACCCCATTTCATTATCGTACCAAACTAACAATTTAACCTGCGTCTTGTTAATCACCATGGTAGAAAGCGCATCAACAATTCCAGAGCGAGAATCGTTGGTGTAGTCAACTGACACCAGTGGGCGAGTCTCAAAACCAAGAATACCCGCCAGACGATTCTCAGCGGCGTCTCTTAACGCTTCATTTACCTGTTCACGGGTTACCTCTGTATCGACTTCAAACACGCAATCCACAATCGATGCATTGGCTAAAGGCACTCGAACCGCAATCCCGTTAAGCTTGCCTTTTAATTCCGGAAAAATTTCCGTAATTGCCGTTGCAGACCCGGTACTCGTAGGAATTAAGGACATGCCACTCGCCCTCGCCCGCCTCAGGTCTTTATGGTATTCATCCAATATGCTTTGGGTATTGGTAATATCATGGATTGTCGTCATAGACCCATGGCGAATACCAAAACACTGTTGAATAACATCCACCACCGGCGCAATGCAATTGGTAGTGCAGGACGCAGCAGTCACAATATCGTGAACGTCGTGCTGGTATAGGTGCTCATTTACCCCCATCACAATATTGAGTGTGCCATCTTTTACTGGTGCAGACACGACGACCTTACTCACACCTTCACCAAAGAAAGGTTGCAACTGCTCTTGAGATTTGAACTTACCGGTGCATTCAATAATAATATCAACGTTAGCCTTCTTCCAAGGTGTCTCCTCTATTGACGAGACACTGGAATACCCTATCATCCGTCCATCGATCACTAAACTACCCGTTGATGTAGACACTTCCCGTTCCCAGGTTCCATGCACCGAATCAAAATTGAGTAAATGTGCCGCTGCCTCACAGTCCCCAGCGATTTCGTTAACATGTACGATTTCAAAGTCGGGCCAATCCCACGCTGCACGTAACGCCAATCGCCCCATACGACCAAAACCATTAATACCTACTCGAATCGCCATGCCCTAACCCTCTATACTCAATACACCGACCATTAACTATAAAGGCTACAAATGACGGTATGATAACAATGCCTTGTATAAGGACACATGTTCCATGATATTCATGGGCGGCATTATATTTGGCTAACCAAATATATCAACACTTCCCTAGGCCTGTGCCTCGACGCACAAATAAGGTGCACCCACACACCCCGCAACCTAATTCGAACACTATTTAACCTAAAAATATATACCGTCCCCCTCCTCCGCGATAAACTAACATAAGAAATTTGTCGAATCGGTCCGATTTATGAGATACTCCCCCGCCCCCAAAGGGGACGCGATGAACGCCTTCATAAAAAGTTCAAATTAGTTGGCACTTTTTTCGCATTTTAAACACTGCATTCTAGTCTGTAGCCCCCTACTTATAAGGCGCGAGCTTCAAAACGGATGCAATTCGTTAGACTCAACGTGGAAGTCTAAGCCAAGTTAAGCCCCACAAAAGATAGGGCTATTTTTTGAGGGTAAGCCCAACCGAGAGGTTATGGCTACACAATATAGGAAGTTCTAAATGACCAACATTAGCAATAAGTCTTGTGGCTTGTATCGCTCAGAATTCGAGCATGACAGCTGTGGTATCGGCTTTGTCGCCAACCTGAAGGGCAAACAGTCCCATGATATTATTGAGAATGCACTTACCATGCTCACATGCATGGAACACCGTGGTGGAACCGGCTTTGATGTAAAAAGCGGTGACGGTGCAGGTATTCTATTTCAGATTCCTCATGACTTTTTTGTAACGGAAGCAACCAAACTAGGTTTTGCGCTTCCTGCATTTGGCGAATATGGCGTTGGGATGACTTTTTTCCCATCAGAGCCAGAACAAGCCGAAGCTTGTCGTAAGATTCTCAACACCAACATTGAAAAGCTCGGCTTATCCTTATTAGGTTATCGAGCAGTCCCTGGTGACAATTCTATGCTTGGTGCGGCCTCAGTAGAGACTGAGCCACAGATCGAACAGGTATTTATTCAGAGGCCAGCAGATCTTCCACAACAGGAATTTGAGCGAAAGCTGTTTGTATTGCGTAAATATACTGCGCACTCTATTAACGGCAGCATCGCTAAACAACAAAATGAATTCTATATTGCTTCCATGTCCTCTCGTACCATCGTGTACAAAGGACAATTCACCACAGCCCAGGTGAGAAAGTACTATTTAGATCTTCAGAATGAAGACGTTACCACCACAATGGCAATGTTCCATTCTCGCTTCTCAACCAACACCTTTCCTGCATGGCATCGTGCGCAGCCATTCCGTTACCTTTCACACAATGGTGAAATTAATACGGTACAAGGCAACATTAACTGGATGAACGCGCGTGAAGCGATGTACAAATCCGTTAATTTCAGCGATGCCGAACTAGAAATGCTGATGCCGATTTGTAATCGCAGCAACTCTGATTCTGCAAACTTGGACATGGCCATCGAATTACTTGTGCTAAGCGGTCGACCACTCGCACAAGTTATGATGATGATGGTGCCAGAAGCGTGGCAAAGCCAAGAAGATATGGACCCAGTTAAACGTGCATTCTATGAGTACTATGCATGTATTATGGAACCGTGGGATGGCCCAGCGTCGATATCGTTCACTGACGGTAAAATGATTGGGGCGACTTTAGACAGAAACGGTCTACGCCCTTCTCGTTACCTCTTAACTGACGACGGCACTCTGATCATGGGCTCCGAAACCGGCGCACTATGTGTTGACCAATCAACCGTTGTTAAGAAAGGTCGCTTACAACCCGGTAAGATTTTTGTTGCCGATCTTGAAAAAGGTCGCATCATCAGTGATGACGAAGTTAAATCAGAAGTCTGCTCTTCTCAACCATACGGTGAGTGGATTGCAGAACATAAAATCGTCCTTAGCGAACTTCCCGTTCCGACGACTTCAATTGCTCAACCTCCATTGTCCGACCTAACCAAAATGCAAAAAGCGTTTGGTTACAGCAATGAGGACCTTAAGCTGATCTTGGCTGAAATGGTTGGTACTGGTAAAGAGCCTCTTGGTGCGATGGGTACCGATACTCCGCTAGCCGTATTATCTGATCGTCCGCAGCAGCTTTCGCACTACTTTAAGCAGTTGTTTGCACAAGTAACTAACCCACCGATCGACCCTATTCGTGAAGAACTTGTTATGTCTTTACGCGGATACGTGGGGGCGTCACACAACTTATTAGAAGAAACGCCTAAGCATTGTCACAAAGTTGAGATTGCACAGCCAGTATTGACCAACGAAGAACTAAGAAAGCTTCAACATATTGATCATGACCACCTTCAATCAACAACGATTGATATCATCTTTAAAGCCACAGGCAATGCCGGTGAGCTTAAAGCAGCAATTGATCAAATCTGTCAGTATGCAAGAGATGCCGTTAGCAATGGCTACGCATTATTGGTGTTAAGCGACCGTGCAGTAGATACCGATCACGCAGCGATCCCTTCACTGCTTGCAACTGCAGCTGTACATCACTTTTTAATTCGTGAAGGCTTACGAGCGAAAGTTGATATCATCGTTGAGTCCGCCGATATTCGTGAGACTCACCACTTTGCAACAGTTCTGGGCTACGGTGCAGCAGCAGTTAACCCGTATCTTGCACTCGAAACCATGTACGCGCTTCGTGATGAGAGCGTTATCAAGAGTGACTTAACCAACGAACAGGTTGTTGATAAATACGTTAAGGCTGTCAGTAGCGGTCTATTGAAAATCTTCTCTAAGATGGGTATATCAACGTTACAGTCATACCAGGGCGCTCAGATTTTTGAAGCTCTCGGTGTCAACAGTGACGTAGTGGATGCCTACTTTACCGGCACAGTAAGCCGAATCCAGGGCGTCAGCTTGGATCAAATTGCTCAAGAAGCATTATTGCGTCACCGCGATGGCTTTGTTCCAGAGAACAGAATTGCTGTAGACAATCTATTGAAATCTGGTGGTGATTACGCCTGGAGACATGATGGCGAGAAGCACCTATTCAGCCCTACCGTTGTACGTTTGTTACAACATTCAACTGCGAGTAATGACACCAAGCAGTTTAAAGAATATGCCAAGGTTGTAGACGACCAAGCCAAAGACGCTTACACCCTACGCGGCCTATTGGAATTTAATTCCGATCAAAAATCCATTTCTATCGATGAAGTGGAACCAATCGAGAATATTTTCAAGCGTTTTGCATCAGGTGCAATGTCCTTCGGTTCGATTTCATGGGAAGCGCATACCACGCTAGCCATTGCGATGAACCGCATCGGCGGCAAGAGCAACAGCGGTGAAGGTGGTGAAGATCCAATCCGCTTTAAGCCCATGGAAAATGGTGACTCGATGAAGTCACGTATTAAACAGGTTGCTTCTGGTCGCTTCGGTGTGACCAGCCATTACCTTGCGAATGCTGACGAGTTACAAATCAAGATGGCTCAGGGCGCGAAGCCTGGAGAAGGTGGCCAACTTCCAGGGCACAAAGTTGACGCATGGATCGGCAAGACTCGTGGCTCGACCCCAGGTGTTGGATTGATATCCCCTCCTCCACATCACGATATCTACTCAATCGAAGATTTGTCTCAGCTAATCTACGACTTGAAGAACGCTAACCGTGAAGCACGCGTTAACGTTAAATTGGTATCAGAAGCCGGTGTAGGAACCATCGCTTCAGGTGTATGTAAAGGTTACGCTGACGTTGTCCTTATTGCTGGACACGATGGTGGTACCGGTGCATCGCCACTCAGTTCCATCAAACATGCTGGTCTTCCTTGGGAGCTCGGTCTAGCGGAAACTCACCAAACATTGGTACGTAACAAACTCCGTAGCCGTATCACGGTACAAACCGATGGACAGCTAAAAACCCCACGTGACCTTGCAATTGCAACCTTACTGGGTGCTGAAGAGTGGGGAATGGCGACCACTGCATTGGTTGTTGAAGGCTGTATCATGATGCGTAAGTGTCATCTCAACACTTGCCCCGTGGGTATCGCAACACAAGATAAAGAGCTACGTAGCCGATTTAATGGCCGCGCAGACATCGTGGTTAACTTCTTCACCATGATGGCTGAAGGGTTACGTGAGATCATGGCAGAACTAGGCTTCCGCTCTATCGAAGAGATGGTCGGTCAGACGCAATGCTTGAAACCTCGCCAAGACGTTGACCACTGGAAGTACAAAGGTGTTGATCTTGCCCCACTGCTCTACAAAGAGAAGTGCGCGCCAAATGAAACGCTTTACTGCTCCACTGAACAAAAGCATCTTATCCACGAAATCGTGGATCGTAAGATGATGAAAGACGCTAAAGACGCCATAGAAAACAAAACGCCAGTGAATCTTGAGTACGATGTCGTGAATACTGACCGTACTATCGGCGCCATGCTTTCTAATGAAGTCTCCAAGAAATACGAAGCTGATGGCCTACCCGATGGCACGATTAACGTTAAGTTTAATGGTTCAGCCGGACAGAGCTTTGGTTGCTTCTCTGCTAAAGGACTTCGCTTCGAATTAGAAGGCGATGCGAACGATTACTTTGGTAAGGGTTTATCTGGAGCCAATTTAGTGGTTTACCCCGCTAAGAATGCCCCATTCGCTCCTAGAGAGAACATCCTGATTGGTAACGTAGCATTCTTTGGCGCCACTGGCGGTAAAGCTTACATTCGCGGTATTGCAGGTGAACGCTTCTGTGTACGTAACTCAGGAGCTACCGCCATTGTTGAAGGTGTTGGCGATCACGGTTGTGAATATATGACCGGCGGAATGGCTATCGTTCTTGGTGAGACAGGCCGTAACTTCGCTGCCGGTATGTCTGGTGGTATTGCTTACGTACTGGATGATAAGAAAGACTTTGCCAGCAAGTGCAACATGGAAATGGTTGAGTTAGAGACCCTCGAAGATGCTGACGAAATTGCAGCACTGAAGGTTCTGATCACTGAACATAAAGACAACACAGATTCTGATGTTGCTGAAGAACTTCTGGCTGATTGGGACGGCGCTATCAAGCGATTCGTTAAGGTCATGCCTGTCGATTTCAAGCAAATGCAGAGCTATATGACACAAGCCCGTAACACTGGCAAATTCGAGTCTGAGTACGACATAGCGGTCGAAGCTTTCGATATGCACCTTAACAATCTGGCTGCAAAAAAAGCGTAAGCTGAATAGGAGAAATTATAATGGGAAATCCCACTGGATTTTTACACGTAGAAAGAGCCTTGCCAGAAGACCGCAATCCATCTAAGCGCTTGATCGATTGGCAAGAAGTACATGAGCACATGGAACCTTCCGACATCCAAGAACAAGCATCTCGATGCATGGATTGCGGCGTACCATTTTGCCAATCAGCAGTCTCTCAGTATGCGCCAGCTGTCGCAGGTTGCCCCGTAAACAACCTCATCCCAGATTGGAATGACCTTGTTTACAAAGGGCGCTGGAAAGAAGCAATTCAATTGCTTCACAAAACAAATAACTTCCCTGAATTCACTGGGCGCGTATGCCCTGCTCCTTGTGAAGGGGCATGTGTATTAGGTATTAATGCTGACCCCGTTACTATTAAACATCATGAAGTTGCCATTATTGACCGTGCATTTAAAGAAGGTTGGGTTGTTCCTACACCTCCAGAAAAGCGTACCGGTAAAACTGTCGCAGTTGTAGGCTCCGGCCCTTCAGGCCTCGCTGCCGCGGCTCAATTGAATAAAGCAGGTCACTTGGTCACCGTTTATGAGCGCGCCGATCGTATCGGTGGACTTCTCATGTACGGTATTCCAAACATGAAGCTGCAAAAAGAAATCGTGCAGCGTCGTGTTGATATCTTGGCTGAAGAAGGCATTAACTTTGTCACCAATACCGAGATCGGTAAAGATATCTCTGCGGAAAAAATTGAAAGTGAATTTGATGCTGTTGTCCTATGTGTAGGCGCCACTGTACCTCGCGACCTGCCAACAGAAGGTCGTGACCTTAACGGTATTCACTTCGCAATGAACTTCTTGAAGGCGAACACCAAGAGCCTGCTTGATAGCAATCATGAAGACGGTAACTTTATTAACGCTGAAGGCAAGAATGTTGTTGTCATCGGCGGTGGTGATACCGGAACCGACTGTGTGGGCACATCTCTGCGTCATAAATGCGAAAGCGTTATCCAGCTTGAGATTATGCCGCGCCCTCCTGAAGAGCGTGCTGACAACAACCCTTGGCCTCAATGGCCTAAGCGCTTGTTAGTTGATTATGGCCAAGAAGAATCCATTGCCATTCAAGGTGATGATCCTCGTAAATACCTGGTTATGACCAAGAAGATCGAAAGCGATGGTAATGGCAATGTTAAAGCCGTTCATACTGTTGAAATCGAATGGCAGCGCACACCAGAGGGACAAATGGTTCCTAAAGAAATTCCTGGTAGCGAAAAAGCACACCCAGCAGACATTGTGTTATTGGCAATGGGCTTTATGGGTCCTGAAGGCGGCCTGGTAGATCAATTCGGTTTGGAAAAAGATCCTCGCTCCAATATCAAAGCGGATTATGACAAGTTCGCCACCAGCAAGCCTGGCATTTTTGCCGCAGGTGATGGTCGTCGTGGCCAAAGCTTGATCGTATGGGGTATCGACGAAGGTCGTCGCGCTGCACGTGAAGTAGACACCTACCTCATGGGTAACAGCTACTTGCCATAAAATGCTAACAGGTTCCTACGAACCTTGTCGCAAGCATAAAAAAACCGCCAACTAGGCGGTTTTTTTATGCTTGAAAGAAAGCTAACATCGCAACACCGCCCACTATCATTCCTTAGGCTCACCGATGACTGGTAATCGACTACTGTTCTATGTACTTTTTCTCCTAACCCTGCCCTTGCTTGTCGCATGGTGGGATATCACCGTTGGCTGTACGTTATTCATCATTGCACTCACCCTCCTTTGGCGCTGGGGAATATCCCTTAGCGCTTTGCTAAAACCGGTTCCCGTTCCGGAGCTGCAATTAGATACCATATCCGCCAGCCACTTCGTCGAAAAGGTTCGTTGGTGCATGGATATTATGGACATCGAATACACCGAGCGAGCGGCAGGTGGTACATTAGGTATATTTTTCACTGGTCGCACCGTGCCACAATTACGTATTCATACTGGTGCAACCCGATCCAGCATTGGGAATTCTCCCGACATTCTTCGCTATCTTTGGGGGCGATATAGCGCGATTTCGCCCGAAAAGACCCAATTCCTCACCCCTACACCTGAGCGTCTGGCGCTAGAGGCCAAAATTGATCGCTACGGCGTTAATTTGCAAGTATGGGGCTACTATCATCTGCTAGAAAACAAGGCCCTCTCGCTGCATTTGTGGGGTAGAAATTGCCCGCAATTGCCCGCATGGCAACGTTATGCAGTGCTCACTCTATTCCCAATCCTGCGATTTCTTATTCGCAAAGCATTTAGGATTAGCACCAGAAGCTTTGCCCGTGCAACGGAGAAAATAGAAGCTTTCTTGTTGGACGTAGAACAAAATCTTGAAAACGATCAACTCTCTATTCTTGGCAATAACGTGGAGAGCACCTCCTACAATTACACCGATATATCCTTTGCTGCGATATCAGGGCTATGGCTTCTTCCAGAAGGTTATGGCGGAGGAAAAGCCGATGGGGTTGAACTCAAACATGCAGTACTTCCACCGGCAATGCTCAATGATATCGAACGCTGGATACAAACCTACCCAAAAGCCGTCGCGCTCATAGAGCATCTCTACCAACAGAGAGGCAAAAGCCAATAACGATATATGTCACCTAAATTACACGGCATTGTTCGGAGGGATGACTTAAACATCGTCCCCCAAGGTAAAATAGATTGTTGCACCTACGCCAACCACGCCATCAGCCCATACCTTTCCCTTATGCCTCTCAACGATACGCTTAACCGTGGCAAGTCCAATACCCAGTCCAGGAAAATCAGATTCTATGTGTAAGCGCTGAAAAGCAACAAACAGCTTATCGGCATAATCCATATTAAAACCAGCACCATTATCCTTTAGAAAATAGACGGCTCGATCGTCTATCTGCTGCCGGCCAAACTCCACCTCTGCAACGTCCCTATTTCGAGAATATTTCCAAGCATTACTGAGCAAGTTCTCCAATAAGCTAAACAGCATTCTTTCATCGCCTCTCACCATCACATTGTCAGAATATGAAAACTGCACTTGCTGATCAGGAAACTGAAGCCGAAGGCTACTATCAATTTCCATCGCTAACGTACTTAATGAAACACCCTCTACCTCTAACTGTTGGTGTTGAAGTTTCGACAACGCCAACAGCCCATTAATTAAGCTCGTCATCCGCTGAGAGGCTCTAGTAATTTCGTGCAACAAGTGTTGACCTTCGGCATCTAGCTTGTCTGAATAATCCTCCAGCAATATTGAACTCAAACCCTGCATTCCCCGCAGTGGCGCTCGCAAATCATGAGAGACCGTATGGCTAAAGGCAGATAACTCTTCATTAAGATCCTCAAGCTGAGCTGTACGTTCCTCAACTCGCTGCTCTAACAGGTTATTCGAATCAAATAATTCACGGTACAGTCTCGCATTCTCCAACGAGATCGCCGCCTGCGATGCAAGTGCCTCTAAAACAAGGCGCCGCTCTTTTGAAAAAACCCCTTCCGCAATCCGATTTTCCAAATATATAACACCGCTCACGCCATCCCGAAATGAGATAGGTATACACAACAAGGACTTCGGTTTAACTCGTGTTAAATACTCTGACCCCGAAAACTGAACACACTCTTCAGCATTATCAAATGCTACATCTTCACCGGTTCGAGCGACATACAGTATGACTTCAACCGGTAATAGCTGATTCGCCGCTTTACTATCTAGAGACATCGAGTTCATATCCACACGAAAATCATCAACACAAGACACCGCTTCTATCACAAGATCATCGATCCGTTTAAGCACCAACACCCCTTTTTGCGCGCCCGCACTTTCGATCACCACATCAACCAAATTACTCGCAAGTTCATCGTATACAATATTCCCAGAAATTGATTGGGCAGCCTTCATTACCGCCATAATATCCAATACTGTCGATGAGGTCTGGTTTTGATCAAAACTCACTGTCTCTGACTGTCCATTTGAATAGGTCGAAGAATCAGCCAGGTTTGGCAGCATCACGTCCATGGACTTCACCTTCCCTACAGCCCCCCAGTAGTTATACAGATTTCTCGCTTCTCTATAATGTACCTCAGCGTAACCTGGTTTGCCTTGTTGCAACCAAAATCCTGCGCACAACTCTTCATTCAAAGCACGGTCCTTTGTATAACCACTCACCTCAGCATTGTGGGCAGCTTTTTCATAAAAAGACAAACACCCCAACACATCACCTTTAAGACGAGCCTCTTCTGCTTCCATCATATTCAGTTTATGTAAATAATTCTCTGGTGCATGATCAGACCAAAAACGCATGACCGCTAGCTTGGCCGACATGATCTCTTGCATAACCAGTTTCTCTTCCCCTTCGGCATCCAAAATAAGCTGGGCTAACGTCAAATACGTATAGTGACTATGCTCGGCTAGGCTATACAATCCAAGACAGCACTCTAACGTATCCTCGGCACACTGCGCATGAAACCACGCCTGTTGAAAATCACCATAGGTAAAACACATCACTAATTTCGTAATATGAAAACTACACAGACCGTAGATATACTGTTTTTTCTCCAACATCGATGAATAATCATGTTCAACGAAATCTTCATATACCAACAATGGACCACCGCCCTCACAGGCCAGGCTATTGATACTGGCCAGTATGATTTTAGCTTGCCCTATCGCATCATCATCTTTGACGTTTTCAATAAAGTGCAGTGCGGCGACATACTCATCCTTAAGCTGAGCCAAGTCATCCAATGCCTCTAGCCGTTGCCAAAACGAAAACAAATGTATGTAGCAGGCAAAGCGTAACTCCCCCAGCGCCAAACAATTATCATAACCTCGTTTTAATAACGGAAAAACAGAACGGATCGGCTCCTTCCAATGACTCGTAAAAGCCGTAAAAAGCATCTGCACTCTGCCTTCCAGGCGAGTCCCCCCGTAATACTGAATCAGCTCAAGAGATACCTCACCTGTCTGATAAGCCGCCTCCAAATCACTTAGCACACCAGAAAGTACCAAGCTATAACCACCAAACCCAAAAGAGGACTCCTCATACAAGCCCTGTTGAAACGTCATCTCAACCATTTTAGAAACCATAACCAAAAGCAATTTGGGTTTTGCCATGTACGCAGAAGGGCCAAGTTCAATTAGAATCCGCATGATCACAGCGCCATCATGGTTCGAGCTTTTAGGGAAACTAAGAACTTCAGAAAAACTCCGCGTGCCCTGTGCTTTTTTTACGGCGACAACTGCCTCTGCTATATCAGAATCCTGCGGTTCAACCGAAAGATCCAATTCAAATAATCGTAGCGCCTCCAACCCCATCTCAATAGACTCTACATACTTGTTTTGAGTGAAGAACAACACCAGTTTTTGGACGTAAACATCACATTCATCATATTTAGACTTAGCATTTTTCAATGCTTCATCAAAATCTATCTCAGCACCCTGCAGATCCCCCTCAAGGTATTTACATTCCGCCATCGCGATATATAGATCAAATGTCAGTTCATAACAATCACCCCACATCAACTCTGGTAGCAGCTCTCGTGCCGAACAAAAATATGTCAAAGCCGGCCCATAAGCTGTCGCCGACCTTGCCTTCTTCCCGGCACGAACATTTAAACGCGCCAGTTCCACACGCTGCTCTTCCGTAACAATGAGTCTAGCGCCATCATTCAATTGGCCAACAACAGAAAACAACTTATCTTCTAAAGCCTGCTCAGACAAGCTCGCCAGCAACAACTGTCCAATAGTAGAATGATTTAGCTCTCGACCCTGTTGATCAACTATTTCATAAGCAGCTTGCTGTATTCTGTCATGATGAAAATGCAAACGCTGATTAATCCAGCTCGCATCATCACCTTCTTCCATTATCTTTAGTAATTTATGATTATCACCGGAAGCCACTAACAAACCCAGCTCGAGCGCAGGCCATAGCAAACGAACCAAACGATACAGAGGCTCCTGGCATGCGAGGGCTAATGTCATCAATTCAAATGTATTACCGATACACGCGCCCAAGTTAATTGCCTTTTGCGTACCTGCGGGCAGCTGTCTTATTTTTTCAATCATCAACTCAACTACATTACTGGTAATATCCCTTTTCTCGATCTCACCAATATCCCACAACCATCGTCCGATTCTGCTATTGAAAATAATGAGATGATCTTGAAAAAGTCGCTTCAAGAATTGATTCACAAAAAAAGGATTGCCCTGAGTCTTATCCATCGTCAAGTGACTCAGTTGACTCACTTGATCCACCGAGCAGCCAACAACGTCCGATATCATTTCGCTAAGCGCTACGCTATCCAGAGGGGCCAATTCCAATGTTTGTACGGTAGTCCCCTGACCAAGTATCTCTCTACATGCCCGAGAAAATGCATGGTACTCATCAACTTCATTGTTTCTATAGGCACCAATAAAGAGCAACGAGCGGCGATCCGAATTTGGTAGCATTTGAATTAATAAATGTAATGTTGCGGAATCGGCCCACTGCAAATCATCTAAGAAAATTACTAACGGATGCCCTGCTTTCGCAAAGACGCTCACCAATGATTGAAACGTAAAATTGAACCTGTTTTGCGCTTCTTGAGGACCTAACAGCGGAACATTGGGTTGCTTCCCCACCACCAACTCCAACTCAGGAATAAGATCAATAATCACCTGTCCTTCTTTACCAAGGGCAACTAACAACAGACTTTTCCACTGACAGAGTGATGCATCACTTTCCGATAACAGCTGCTTCATCAAATCTCTAAATGCCTGGGTTAACGCCGAATAAGGGATGTTCCGTAGAATCTGGTCAAACTTACCTGCGATAAAGTAACCTCGTTTGGCAACAATCGGTTTATGCACCTCCTGTATTAGTGCTGACTTCCCCACCCCAGAATACCCTGCAACCAACAGCATCTCCGTAGCCCCTTTTGCTACTCGATCAAAAGCCGACATAAGCAAGTCAACTTCACTCCCACGGCCATAGAGTTTCTGCGGAATACTGAAGACACCTGACGCATCCTTTTGTGCAAGTTCAAAAGGCGTTATCTTTCCGCATGCCTTCCATTGAGAAGAGCATTGTACAAGATCATATTTGAGTCCTACTGCACTCTGATACCGTTCCTCCGCTGTCTTGGACATCAATTTGGCAACAATATCAGCGACCACCTCTGGTACAGATTCTTGTTTTTGATTGACGGGTTCCGGTATTTTGGCGATATGAGCATGCACCATCCCCATAGCATCGCGCATGGCAAAAGGAGGTGCTCCCGTCAGCATATGATAGAAAGTGATGCCCAATGCATAAAGATCCGTTCGATAGTCAACAAACCGGTTCATTCGCCCAGTCTGTTCCGGCGATAAATAATCTAAGGTACCCTCCAGACAGTCAGGGTTAATCGCTTCTTGGTTTTCCAAAAACAATTCTGAGGCAATCCCAAAATCGATGATTTTTATTAAATTAGTCTCTGGATCAATGATGATATTTTCTGGGCAAATATCCTTGTGTATGAGTTTTTGTTGGTGTATTGCGACAACAGCGTCAGTAATCGATTGGGCGACCGACAAGAATTGATCAACACCTAACGGACCATAACTGAGTAACTGTAAGAGCGATACGCCACCCACATCCTCCATGACAATATAGACACCATCTTTATAGGTCTCTAACGCAAAAACCTTGATAATACTTGTTGATGTGAATTTGCGGGCTAATGAGAATTCTCGTTTGAAACGAAGCAAGTCCTCAACACCTAGATTAATAGCATTGAGCAATTTAATGACGACCGGCTGAGCGGTATCGTCTTGTATCGCACGATATACAATAGTGCGCTCACTTTGATAGAGCAGCTCATTTATCTGATAACCAGAAATAACATGCATCATAGTTTGCGTATTCTATTATGTGGAAATATACGTTTACATCGAGTATACCCCTAATCTGGCCAAAAGATCCCTGCTCTTTATTGATAACTCGCTTAGCTATTTCAGTGAATCATTTACGTGTTGTTTGTCGGTTGCCAGTGAGAGCTGCTGAAGCGTAAAAGAAGAGCAGAGTTCCACCATTGCGGCCTTATCCGTATATCGACTTTCAATATAACCAAGCAACAACGCATCGATCATCGCAAACACACCATCAACCACCATATCGGCGTGTTGCTTTTCTACCTCTGCTCCAATTACACCCGCGTTCCTGCAAAAGAAATCGCTCCACACCTCGCGTAAACCGTTATATTCCTCCCGATAACGCTGACCAACAGCCCCCCCTGATTTACTATCAATTGTCGTGAGACAAAACAACTCAGGGTGCGATAGGTAATAATCAAACAACATCGAATACATGCGCGAAATGACGAGAGGTAGAGTCTCTTCCGTACCTTCTTTAATCATCTTCAGCATCATATCCTGCATCGGATAGATATAGTGATTCCTTAACCGTTCGAATGCCGCCGATAACAAGTCATCCATACTATCAAAATGCGAGTAAAAGCTAGGCTGAGCGATACCTGCACATTTAGTGACTTTGCGCATAGTGAGGTTTTTATACCCACCTTCGATGACAACACTCAATGCTGCATCTATCAGGCGCTCACGAGTCTGCCCCTTCTTATCTTTACGACTTAGCTTTTCAGCCGGTTCTATTGAAGACATAAAGCGATTCCTGACTATCAAGCAGCAAATTATAAATCAATCAATCAAATTGTTGACAACAAAATTCACCTATCACATGATAGATGAATCACCTATCAGCATATAGGTGAGATCAGGCCAATAAAAACAAAAATAAACGCCTAGAGGCTGACAATGCAACAGACACCTATCACCCTATCTGTGATCTCATTCTTTTGTAGCATTTTCCTATTTTCCATCGACGCAAAAGCACAACTGGGGCAAAACTTGCTGATAGGCAGCGCCAAGGCAATTTCCCTTGGCAATGCCGTGACTGCTGACCCGCCCGGCATCGACTCCATACATTTCAACCCAGCAGGTTTGACCAAACTAAAGGGGCGCCAGCGACAATTAAAATTCATTGTTGGTGATATTGTGGTGGAAGCGCAGTTTGATTCCAACCCTGAATATGACGCACTGCTTGCGCAATATAATCTCGAAGACCCAATGGCTAATTCATCCAGTGAGGTGAAAAACTTCGCATTGTACCTTCCCGGTTTAGGCGTCACTGAAGTACCTGTTGTTGCAGCGCCCTTGGGTGGCGCCTCTTTTTCTCCGGCGGATAGCAATATCACCTTTGCCACAGCCGCCTACGCTCCACTAATGCTGGGTTATACACGAGAAGACGATGACATTGGGCGTTTCTATGGCGCCAGTATGGGCCTATCACGCATCACCTTTCTTTCTCCGACTATCGGCTGGAAGGTAACCGATGCATTATCCCTTGGCGCAGGTATTGGCTTTTCCTATTTTGGCGTTGGCCTCAGCTTAGACTATCGAGCACCGAATGCGTTTGTAGGCGCACTAAAAGGCGCTACCGATGATATTTGTTTAGGCGCGGATAATGGATTTGTCTTCGAGGGAGTGCCTCTAGACTTGTGTGGTGGGTCAGTCAGTCCCTTTGAAAGAGTATTTACCTTAGAAGTAGAGCTAGAAAAAACAATTTCTACTACGTTCAATTTTGGCTTACTGTGGGAACCTACCGAGTGGTTTTCATTCGGGCTGGTCTATCAAAGCGAAGCTAATGACACTCTAGAAGGCGACATCAATGTTATCTTCGATGACCAGCTGGTTAATCTATTTCAAGGCCTTGCTGATTCAAATGTATTAGCCGCTGGGCTTATTGATTACCTAGGAGTGACCAAGAATGGCGGGCGATTAGAGTCGACTGGCAGCATCAATATAATACTGCCACAACATATCGCTGCTGGCGTAAGCCTTCAACTTACGCCATCCATAAAAATAAATATTGATTACAAATGGACAGAAACCAGTGTCTGGCAAGAATTCAATTTTAAGACCGATGAAAAACTACCCGTACTCGAACTTTTACAATCTATCGAAGGTGTCGAACCGGACGCAATTGTCATACCGCGAGGATATGAAGACGCAACCAATTGGGCCTTTGGTATTGAATATCAATACTCAGACAGCACTGCATTGCGATTCGGATATGAACCAAGAGACTCCGGCATCCCTGATGACAAGCTCGACTTCCTCATACCGATGGGAGACTTCGACCTTTACGGCATTGGGTTTAGTCACACACTGGTTGACGGTGCAATTGTAGAATTCGCTCTTGCCTATGGCCGAAGCGAACAATATATTCCCGCAGGCTCTAGTACTAACGGTAACAACTACAACCCAGATAATTTTGTCTATAACCCATCAGCGGGCCTAGACGTTACTTCAGTCATAGAATTTACCATTGTAGAAATGAGCTATCAATCTGAATTCTAACCTGTTGGGTAATCAGGCTAGGCTATCAACGCCTGGCCACCATCCAAAGCAATGCTCTGACCATTCACGTAAGAAGATTCATCGCTACATAGAGACGCCACAAAACGACCAATATCTTTCTCACAGTCACCGACTCTACGCTGAGGTATCGTTGCCACAAAAGCTGCGGCCTCTGCTGGATTCTGCTCCATCCAGCCCTCCATACCGGGTGATAGTGCATGAGGCAAAATCACATTGGTCCGAATATTATCAGGCCCCCATTCCGCTGCAGCAGCGCGAGACAACGAGCGAATCGCCTCTTTAACCGCAGCATAAGCACCATAATTACTCATATCCCAACGCTTAGCAGCTGACGATGCTAAATTGATGATACAGCCATCACCTTTTAAATACGGGTGACATAACTGCATCAAGCGCAACGTCGCTTGTGGGCCTGATTGCCAACCGGCTTCGAAAGCGTCGTCAGTCACGGATAACAAATTCCCTAACGGTACTTCTTGAGCGTTATTAACCAATATTTGTAACCCACCAAGCTGTGCGATCACTTGATCAACAAGAGAAATTAAGGCCTGTTTATTCTTAACATCACACACGACAGGGAACGCCTCGCCTCCTCTATCGATAATTGCTGTACATGTCGCCTCTAATTTTTCTATTGTTCTCCCTGTCACCGCAACGCGCGCTCCCTCTTTGGCTAATGCCAACGCAATACCTTGCCCAACACCTTGGCCAGCCCCCGTCACGAGCGCCACTTTGTTTGCTAATTTCCCCTTCTCCATTAACGTTCTCCCCGTTTGAACAAGGAAAAGAATGCATAGGATGGATCACCCTTCCCTGGAACTCCGATTAGTGAGCCATCAATCACTGGATGCTGCAGGTCAACTTGTGACGGGTTATGTACGTTCACCCAATCCGCTACCACCGCTCGATGAGAAAATTTCCAAAGACCTTCACGCTTTTCATATTTATCGAAATAACGTCCGCCAATCAGCAAGTCCATCGGGCCATCAGGGTTTTTCATTTTATGAAAAGCCAGCACATACACCTCACCTTCAGCTTTGGTTCCATCATTGTGATCGAGCTTAATATTTACCGTCGTCACATTGTGATGCAAGATCTCCATGGGCTCCTGTATCTCAGGCAATTTGTCAATAAAGTCCATTGCTAAGCCCTTAAAAAATCCACCATGATCATCGATGGCATCCTCATGATAGTAACTACGCATTTTTTCATAATCACGCCTGTCGGCAGCATTACAGTAACCATGAATCACCTCTGTAATGGCCTGCTTTGCCAACAACGCCTCTATTTCCCACTGAAGTTCCTCTGTCATCCCATCCTCTCTTATTGTTATATTATTACGCTCATGACCTCGCCCACAGGCTTCTCCAATCTATCATAAATCGCCAAATATTTACCCTAACATCTGAGACTTAAAGATTGTCAAAATGTTACTATCGCAGCTCTACCACCCTATTGCTAGATCACTCATACCGCAGTACAACGACACGATAGATAGAGCTATCAGCGACAAGAACGACGTAGACTTACAGATGGGCCGCTTGTGACTTCTCACTTAAGATACTTTCTACATCCACAGAAAAAACTCTATTTCGACCATTATTTTTAGCGCGATATAACGCGTCATCCGCTAACGAAATGTAATCCTTAATATCTGAATCACCCTCCCCTGAACTCAATCCAATACTGATAGTAAAACCAAATACTTTCTTTTTTGAAGCTATGAGCAACCTCTCTGTATTCACTCGCAACCGCTCAGCTATCTGCTGGGCATCCTCCATTGGTGTTCGAGGCATAAGAACAATAAACTCTTCACCACCATACCTCGCCACAACATCCACATCACGGACAGATGTTTTCAACATTTCAGAAAATGATTGCAACGCTAGATCACCATTATCATGTCCATATTGATCATTAATATTCTTAAAATGATCAATATCACACATAAGTACAGAAATAGGATTGTGATAACGCCGCGACTGATTCATTGCAATGAGGAATTGCGTCATAAAATACCGTCGATTATAAAGTCCTGTCAGCGTATCCGTAATGGAGTTTTGATAATGTGTCTCAATAATATCGGACAATACAAGGTTCAAAGCCACACCCAACAATAACATCGTAAATGACGAGCACAATGTAAAAAGATACGTCGAGTAATACCAGGGGTCTTGAAAAAAGGGTGCGGCAATCAATACAAATAACACGATAATCCCAGCCAACAACAAACCCGCCCGTGTTTGCTTTTCCCCTTGCGTGATATGCTGTGGATTAATCACTACGTATTTTCGAGCTCCAAAGAGTACAATACATACGTTAGTGAGAATAATGGTAATACGATAATGAAATGCATCCAGTAGCCAATAGAAAACAACCGTATTTATCACCGTTAATAGGATCAAATTTGAAAGTGCGATGGGGTCTCTATAAATATGAATCCGACAGCCTCGACGCCACAGCAGAGCACTTCTAAAAGCATAGGCCGTTAGCAACGTCATAAAATTACCAATAGAAATCGATATCCACATCGGTATAAATGCTCGAGAGATATAACCAACAAAGCCCAAGCTCAATGCGACAAAAACTAGCATGAAATAGTAAATATGTGTTTTTTCACGCACCACCTTTCCCAAGGTGAAATGCAATACAAAGACGGCACAGACACACAACAACAGTATGGTCAGACCATACGTTAACAACGCAATGTTTGCCTTATCCACCATAGAAACCCACATATTAACAACGCATGTGATGATCCCTCAATTTATAGGAATAAGTGTAGCCTGTTTTGGTCCATAACGTGTTAGGGAGCTCCTTTCGAGGGCTATCGTAAGTTTACGAATTACTTAATATCCTCAAAACAGATCTCTACAAAAAAATCACCATATTCTGTGCTAAAAGGAATCGTTATCTTATTCCCCTTAAACTTGTGGACCACATCATGACTTTCTCCATTAATGACCACTGGCGTGGCCAAATCAAAATCAAACCCCTTTTCAGCCAAGAGGTTTTTGGCACCTCCCGTGACCATATTAGTAATCTCACCAACGCAATCGAGAACATCATCGTTAATTTCAGTGATCGTCTCACCGAGCATTCTAGAAGTAATGTCTAAGATAACTTCCTTTTTAAAGGAAATTGCGAGTGAGCCCTTGGTTTTTTCACCAACCATTCCAATGAGACCTGTAACATCACCATGGGCAACATCATCTAATTTAAGCGATACTTCACCCTGCACCGACTCTATGCTCGCCATAGTGGCAATCACGTTTGACATGGACTGGAGGAAGGGATTGATGAAATCGATGTTCATATTCTTGCTACCCGTTTGTTACATTACTTAAACAATAGCCAACAAACCTCAAGTATGCGAACCCCTGTCCCATCTCTCCCCTAAGCCCTGTGACACGGCGCTTTGAAGAGCAACCCCACCCTTTTCGAGCTCACCCAGCACTTGATAACGGTTGTTTTTCATCCAACCCTAGTCCGTACGTAGCAGGACCGTGACCCACTTCATTGATTTAACATTGCCGCCCTGGTAGCTTGCACCCCTAATCGACACGCGATTTTGGGTCGTGTGTCGGTAAGGATCAGAGGCAGGAATCAAAGGTAGTAACCTACTTCTATAATGACGCAAATTGAACGTATCTAAGGAATAGACTAATGAGAACTCTTATTTTAAGTACAATGTTAGTAGCAACTGTCGGTTGCACCAATATGGAAATAAAACAAATTGCGGACTCGGTATCAGATATCGCTGGCGGAAGCTTTCCGTCCAATCTAGGTTCTTACTCACAAAACAAATCGTCTGAGCCGGCCGGTTCAGGTTACCAGCATAAAAAGCAACAATACTCCAAAAGCTCCGAACGGTTTCGAATCACTGAAGCCACACGCATGAACAACGAGGTTGGTCTCATACGCCCCCTTCAGACAGAAAAAAACCCCAAAGGCATGACGATGGTGCGCGTTTTAGGTTATCACCGAGACAGTGGCGCGGACATGGCGAGCACACAGTACTTTTACAAAGTGGATAACAGTGGCTGGCTAAATAAGGATGCTGTTAGCAGTTTCTCTCCCAACGCTTTTGTAGTCAACAGCGGCGTTTACTACTTAAAAGTGCAAGCTAAGCAAGGTGAGTTTCACGCAACTGGGGAAATAGTCCTTCAAAAAGGTGTCACAAATATCGTCTCGGTAGAACTCGAATAACAATCGTATGTATTACTAGAGTGCACTATTCCGTGCACTCACCCATTTTCTTTTTGATGTAGATAAATATCCTGGCGCGGAAAGGGTATCTTAATACCTTTACTCTTTAGCGCATCAAACACCGCCAAATTTACCTGATACTTACTTTCAAAATACGCTCCCATTGGTACCCAATAACGTAATCCTATCGCAATTGAGAAATCACCAAAACTATCAATGCCCACTTGAAAACTAGGCTCTTTACTTACACTGGCGTTTTCTTCCAACACGTTTTTTATAGTTTGAATCGCCAATTCAGGTGACGCCGCATAATCAATTCCAATGGTTGACTCCACGACTTTACTGGAAAAAGAATTATGAATGACTTCCCCGATAATTTGCTTATTGGGAATCGTAATAATTTCAGCATCTTCAGTTTCTAACAACGTGTGTGCCAACCGAATATCTTTAACAATACCCGAGCATCCGTTAACAGTCACCGTATCGCCAATCGTGAACGTTCGCGAAAGAATAATAGCCAACCCTGCGCCGTAATTTGAGACCGGGCCTTGTAACGCAAGCCCAGCACCAAAGGTAGCAGCGCCTAATGCTGCGACAAAGGGCGCAACCGTAATGCCAAATTTGCCTAAGCTAATAATAACGAAGCACGTAAGGACCAGTATCTTTGTTACGCTTCCCATAAAGCCTGTCAACGTAACATCAACATGCCTGCGTTGCAGCAACCTGACAACAGCACTTGAAAGTAGCTTAGCCGCAAGAAGGCCTATACCCAGAATAATGAACGCACCAACCACCTGAAAGCTGTATTCCACGAGATAGTTGACCACTAACTGGTAGACCTGCTCTAGTTGTTCTAACTCATCATCAATCATCAATTGACACCGCTCATAAAACTCACATGGGGACTTTCAATAAAAAGACCTACTAACAAGAGCGTAGATCAAAAAGGGTTGAGTTGCTGATACAAAGGCCAATATCTGCCAGGCTCGCAACACTACTGATCTTCGAAGTTGTTCACACGCGGAACAACTCACGTGCCCAATCATCGCTCCCACCCCTGCCCATTTGCTAGGTAGCATGTACACAAAGAAACTGGATAATGGAATTGCGTGAAGTGGCCCTATTTACAATACCTGATGTATTAGATTTCAAACCCAAAAGCCGCTCACGCGTGGCAACGTCAATACAACGCTTTTGGCACAGCCCACGTTTTTTTGGATTCGAGCAGATAGACCCTGACTCCCCCGGGCTACTGGTCGCCAACCATTCCTTGTATGGCGTGATTGACGTTCCATTGCTCGTGGAAGAATTCTATCTAAAAACGAACAAGCACCTAAGAATATTAGCCGACAGTTTTCACTTTACAATGCCTTGGGGGAAGCGCTTTTTTGACTATGGCTGTGTTGAAGGAACGAAAGAGAACTGCGCTAAACTTATGGAAAACGGCGAATGGATCTTGGTATTTCCCGGCGGTGGCCGTGAAGTTTTTAAACGTAAACACGAGAAGTATCAGTTAACCTGGAAACAGCGGACCGGTTTTGCTCGCCTCGCTATTGAACATGGATACCCAATACTACCCGTAGCGTCTGTCGGAGGAGATGACTGTTACGATATTCATATTGATGCAGACGATGTGATGGCAACTTGGGCAGGTACATTGTTGGATAAAACAGGCATTAATGAACGCTTCCTACGCCATGGTGACGTTATCCCTCCCCTGGTTAGTGGCTTGTTCGGCACACCCTATCCGAAATCTGAACGATTTTATTATCAGATCGGCGACCCCATCCAAACAGTGCAATATAGGGTTAACCCTGAAAACAAGATTCCATATAAGGAAGCTCAATGGCAGTTGCGAGAACTAGTCGCCGCCGCCATTAACCAACAAATATCCTATCTACGCCAACTTCAAGCCAGTGATACAAATCGTCGATTAACCGATCGTACGGCACCTTATTCTATTGAATAACCATTGAGGACTTACCAAGGCTCTCATCAAAATTACGACTAGTTCGGTATTGGATATACCACGCTGTTATTGTTAGAGCCCGAAGCCGCCTCGTGATAAGCAGCTTGACCAAAGGTAACGGTCTGAATCAAGCCATTCAGCACTACATGCGATCCGTAACTGATTCGACTAGATCCTTTTGATTTTGCTCCTCCAACACTGGCAAGCCGAAAAGAATCAGCGTCGTCCACCACGCCTTTAAAGCCCTTTACCGTACCGGTGATTCCTTGTTTTTTAAGGGCCGACGCAAACTTCCCACCAAATGCCCCACCAAACCAATTGTTTGCGCTAAAGCACATCAGTAAAATGAAATTAACATTTGTCACGTTAGCCGCTGCTAGCTCCACCTTAATCCACTTTGCTAACTCGTCCGAGCTCAACTCAACTCGATTATCTTGAGCAGACAACCAAATAATTTTGTCATTACTGTATTTCGCACCATGCCCTGCAATCCATAAAGTATCTCCGTTACTTATATCCGAGAAGGTACCCTTTGTTGCATTGTCAAAAGCACTTTGATTAGATGCGTGCACACCCAAACCACATCGAGCGCGAGGGATATACTTGTACGATGAGACCGCACTCGCATCCATAAGGGCGAGATCATCGCAACGCTCATCACGAAAAGGCACATGAAAAAAATTATCTGGCATAATAAATCCTAGAACTTCAAAGCATCCGAACTACATTAGATGCAGGTGTGTGAATACGCCTACTGTAATCGATAAGATCCACCATCAATGTTAATTAGTACCAAGACAAAGGGCAAAAATTACCCATTAGGTAGTAACTCTGTATTGGCGCCCCAACATAATCAAGCAGCTTTCCATAGATACCATGATTGACAGCACGGTTAAGCCTAGGCTTTTCGCTCCTCTATTGCTTTATTTTCCCCCTCGACTGATAATCGCCCGAAAAAGTATTCTAAATAGGTAGGACAGCAGTATGACACGGATCGTAGTAGCCATTATCTTCATGCTCCAAGCATTTTCACTTCAAGCCAGTTCTGATTTTTATCTCGGCGCACAATGGGGTGCATATCAATTAGAGTCGGACGAGTCTTTTGATACCGAAGTCAACGCTGCAGGAGTCCTCTTTGGTTATCGCATTTTCGACAATGTGGCAGTCGAATCCCGTATAGGCCTGGGTCTTGGGTCATATGAAACCGAATACACTCTCAATGACGTAGTGTACGATATTGACGTTACATTAGATCATTACGTTTCAGCCTATATACGTCCACAGATCGACGTGAACCTTGTAACGCTCTATGGTCTCGCCGGACTATCAAAGGCAACCCTGAGTGGAGAATCCACATCTAACGGGACAGACATTGACGTGAAGCTGGAAGACAGTAGCTTTTCCTATGGCGCCGGCATTGGATACGTAAATGCTGACGATGTTGAATTTAATCTCGAGTACATTCAATTGGTGAATACGGGAGATTACTCCGTTGGGGGAATCAATTTCTCCGTGCAATTCCCACTAGGACAAAGCGACGATCAAGAAGACTGGTAACGGCATAGGAGCAGAGCTCATGTTGAATAAACAGCTTTCACTTGTGGCACAGTATGAAGTCCACAAGATTTCCGCAACTGATACTGCTCAACCTGTCGGTTTCGACATCGGTTTTGATATCGAAACCGACATATACGTATACAGTGTTGGCGCCAAATTAAGCTTCTAATCTGTACCTATATTAGGGCTCTCAATAACAGAGCCCTAATATTCCCCCCATCAGATTGAACATTCTACTAGTGTAACGAAGAACGCTCTCAGCAATTAAAAATCCTCACCTGACCGATCATCTTTTGGGTTTCATTCTTCATATCTACGCTAGCAGAGGAAGCCTCATCAACTAAGTTCACATTCTTTTTCATAAGACATTCCATATCCGAAATAGCGGAGTTAACCGCAATGACTTGGGTATTTTGATTTTTTGTCATTTGGTTAATATCATCCATTAACTCCGATGCCTTTGTTACTGACTTGACGATTTCATCAAGAGACTCACCCGATTGATTCACCAGTAAAACGCTATCTTCTACCTCATCAAGAGAGGTACTAATGAGATCGTTAATATCTTTAGCCGCCAGTGAACTCCGCTGCGATAAAGTCCTCACCTCCGCTGCAACAACCGCAAAACCTCTACCATGCTCACCTGCTCTAGCAGCCTCAACAGCGGCGTTAAGCGCTAACAGGTTCGTCTGAAAAGCAATTTCATCAATAACACCAATAATGTCAGATATTTTACGGCTCGATAACTTAACTTTATCAATCGCCCCGATCGCTCGCCCCAGCACTTCACCACCATCACGAGCGCAATGTTGAGCATTTTTGGTCATCAAACTTGCCTCTTCAGCAGTAACAATACTTTGATCATTGATTGACGTCATTGCTTCCATATTCTCTGACGTGTTATTAAGTGATGACGTTTGCGTTTCTATGCCATGGATAAGTTCTTTGCTATTCACGGATATTCTATCGGTACCTTTCGATATTTCGACAGAACCTTCAAGTATTGACCCAATGACCTCTGTCAGCTTGCTTACCGTATTGTTTGCATCTCGCTTGAGTTGGCCAAACAAACCCTCATAATCCTGGGTGATATTCTGTTTTAAGTCACCTCGGGTAATGCCACTCAATACCCTTAATATGTCGGTGAGACCACCTTCAGTGGTTCGCATCAATGCATTCAAATTATCACCAAGCGATCTAAAGAACCCTTCTCTATCGGTAACGTCAACCTGGCCCGCGAAATTTCCGGCATTGGCTGCGTTAATCATTTCATCAATATCATGCATCACCTCAGTGAGTTGCCTTACGGTATTGTTTGAGTATTCTTTCAGTTGTAAAAAAGTCCCCTGATAATCATCATCAATCGTTTGGGTTAAGTCCCCTTCTGCAATGGCAGATAGCACCCGCAATACATCACCTACACCGGCATCAGTAGTGCGCATCAATACATTCAGGTTCTCACTGAGTGATTTAAAGAACCCCTGCTTATCGACAACATCAATTTTTCCCGTAAAATTACCCGCATTGGCCGCATTAATCACCGCGCCAATATCGTTCATCACCTCTTTAAGCTGCCCCACTGTATGATTTGAATATTCTTTCAATTGTAAGAAAGTCCCTTGATAATGAGCATCAATCGTCTGGGTTAAGTCACCCTCGGCAATAGCAGACAATACCCGCAGTACATCGCCCACACCAGCATCAGTGGTGCGCATCAATACATTCAAGTTCTCACTGAGTGATTTAAAAAAACCCTGCTTATCGACAACATCAATGTTCCCCGTAAAATCACCGGAATTGGCCTTATCAATCACCTCACCAATTTCATTCATCACTTCGGTAAGTTGTCTCACTGTGTGATTAGAATACTCCTTTAATTGCAAAAATGTTCCTTCATAGTGAGCATCAATCGTTTGAGTTAAGTCCCCTTCTGCAATGGCGGATAACACACGCAAGACATCACCGACGCCTGCGTCGGTCGTACGCATCAACACATTCAGATTATCACTGAGGGACCTAAAGAAGCCTTGTTTATCAACAACATCTATTTGTCCTGTGAAATTACCTGCATTGGCTGCGCTAATCATCTCGCCAATATCGTTCATTACCTCGGTAAGTTGTCTCACGGTATGATTAGAGTAATCTTTCAGTTGCAAAAAAGTGCCTTGATAATCGTCATCAATCGTTTGGGTTAAGTCCCCCTCAGCGATGGCGGATAGCACCCGTAACACATCTCCTACACCGGCATCAGTCGTTTGCATTAGCACGTTTAGGCTATGACTAAGGGACTTAAAAAATCCTTGTTTATCGGTAACATCAATGTGTCCGGAGAAATTACCCGCATTCGCTGCATCAATCATTTCACCTATATCGTTCATCACCTCGGTGAGTTGGCTCACGGTATGATTAGAATGCTCCTTTAACTGTAAGAAAGTTCCTTGGTAGTCATCATCAATCGTTTGCGTTAAATCGCCTTTAGATATTGCGGATAGTACTCGCAATACATCGTTAACCCCAGCATCAGTTATGCTCAGCAACCGATTTAGCCCTCGGCCCAACGTCAAATAGAACCCCGTTTTTCCAATCTCGTTAATAGTATGGCTAAAATCACCTTGGGAGGCAGCAACCACCAATTGATCTACTTCCTTTTCGATGGATAACTGTGCCGTACGATCCACCCACTCAAGCACAAAACCAAGCGACCGACCGTTAACCTCGACGGGATTAACGATTATTCGAAATGTTTGCTTATTTATGCAATGTTCGCCATCGGCGTTGGTTTTAATCGCATCAGTCAAGCCAGGCTTAATAATGTCTAGTGGGCGCCCAAGCAGGAGTTCAAGACGAAGCCTATTGCCTACACCAGATGTTGAATCTCCCAGGTTTTTAAGCATCTCCTTCGATGCCTTGTTGGCATAAATAACATTATAATTTTCGTCCACAATGAGCGAACTCGTAGATACATTATCCAATGCCTCACGTACTCTAGCACTTGTTTCCGTGGCCGCTCTCTCCTTCATTTCCCGTTCTTTCTCTTCTCGCTCACGGCGATCTTTTTCTCTTTTTACTTCATCACTACGATTAATCCACTCAACAACCAACCCACAATTTCTACCTTCTTCGTCTATTACTGCTTTCATTTTTCGCCTAAGAGTCAGCTCCCCCCACTCAACTTCCGATACATAGGTCTCATCCATATGATCTATCGACTCGAGTATAAGTTTCTGGCCTACAGGCTCAACATCTAGCAGGTACACTGGCTGCCCCAGTAACGCCTCCGGATCAAATGTTGTTAGTGCTTTCTTTATCTCATCTTTACCTTCGACGAAAAGCTGTTTATTGGCCTCATTGAGATAAATAATATTCATGTTTTCGTCAGTCACCATCACACCACTGCTGACATCATCAAGCGCTTGACGCACGAGTGCATTTAACTTCCCAGTCTCCCTTTCTGCGTCAATCCTGTTCCGTAAATCAGTTTGCATAATACCCAACGCCGACAATAGTTTACCGGTCTCATCATTACTGGTAACAGTAACTTCTTCACTCAAGTCCCCTGTCGCAATACGTTCAGCAATCGCTACTGCATAAGTTAGCGGTGTGGTGATAAGATGAGCTAGGCCAAACGCAGACGCAACACCAATTAATAACACCATAATGGCTGCACCTATGACAATATTAATGAGGACCTCATTCGCATTAACGATCTTCTCACCTGACAGATTTACCTTGTTATCCAGATCTTTGAGTAAAATTTGAATCTCATCATTCTTAGAACTCGCAAGCGCTCTTCCCCGGCTCACCAGTGAGTTCCCTTGCACCCGGTTCCCATCGACATAGGAATCAACCGCTTCCAAGTTAATCTCAATGTATTCCTCCAACGAGTGCTGTAACTCGTCGGCCAACGCAGGTTCATCAACCGCAAGATCTACCAGTAAGGTGCGTAACGCTTCTGCATGCTCTTCAAGTTTATCTTCTGATTCATTTAGCCAGCTTACCGCAAGATCCAAGACCCAATACCGCACCTCACCAAAACGGTAATTTATCTGCCTAACGAGATTTTGTTTTACCAAAGCCTGCTGCTGCGTGGAGATCTCTTTGCTGCTGTTGATGGCACCCACAGAAAACACCATCAACACCAGAAACGTAGTAATTAACGCAAAGGAATTAAAAAGTAGTATTTTATTGCGAATTGAAATATCACCCATCACTGAACGAATACTCATTGCACTTACCCTTATCGTAATATTTACGCAGCAACTACGTAAATGCTCCATAGCACCTTGGATTTTTAAGCCTTCCGGTGAGTATAGACTGAGCTATCGATAAGTGTATTGGATAGGCATATGGGATAAAGACATGGCACCATAGATCCAGTTTGTTTCTTTGTCCCCGATCAAAAAGGCATTTATTCTCACGAACATTCCTTTTTGAGAACGAAATCTATCAGGGGCCTACTTGTACCAATCAAGTACTAACATCTACCCCCTTATTTCCCTCAAGGGATATTGTCTGTTTCTGTACATCTGCACCAGGTCGCGAAAGATCCTTTATATGAAAGTTACGTGTAATCGGGGGGGCATAATTCACTGACCCAACAACGCACATGATTTTTGTAGTTAGCCCTTTATTAGAAACAACCTCATAAACTATCTGCATTAAGCCCGACAGCAGCAAGCGAACCGGGTTATGGGTTAGCTCAGGATTACCCCACAGACCCACATTCGGTGCTGAGGTAGACGGTGACGGCAAGCCTTTAAAGGTTCCAAAAACGTGATCCCAAAAATAGGCAACACCGCCACCTATATTGACCTGATTGGTTTTATTTGATGCCACAATTTCCGCATCACGAGAATGATGGAGATAGTGATAAACCCCATTGCCACAAAAGAAACTAAGAGCGGATATCCATTTCGATTTGACACCTTCTCTAAACAGTGCGGTCTGGTGCCCATAGGGGTCGGCAAAGGTAACAATCAGATGAAAGAAAAACATTTCCATAAAAAGGTTCTGCTCGTAAAATAATTTCGATATCGCTGAGAATATAAGTGTTTTGACAAATACAATACCGATAAAAAATGGAATCGAGACAATAACAACATTGGTCGTTGCAGGCGTCAATATTGGGGGCATATGATGAAATCGATGAAGCGTGAGCCAAAGAAAACGGTTGATATGGCACAGCCGGTGAATCCAATAATGGAAAAAACCCTGGATAAGATACGTAACAAAAAAAGCGACTAAAAGGGGTAGTTTCACCAACGTAGGTATATTTTCAGCATAGGTAATCGCTAATCTGAATAGATTATCAACCGCATTAAACCCTGCCATAAAATCCAACCCCAGCCCAACACACAGCAGACCTAGAAGCACTCCTGCGATAAAGACAAAAACGATATTGAGTGCATTCGCCACCATAAACAACACGATGGTTTTCATTGGTAAATCCGGATCGTTACTTCGATAAGCGAACTGCCCCCGAATAAAAAGCTGCAGACGAAATAGAATATTCGCCACAAGCATGGCTAACCCTGCATAGAATAAAATCGGAGAGCGTGATTCCAACGACTCAAAGAACGATAATATCAATGACCAATCGTATTCGTCACCTAATCCAAAACCGAGAAATATTGTCGGATACGTTCTAATGAACGATAGCGTAAACACAACGATAAAACTGACAAGAAAGAGTCGTTCTAACTTGCCAAATCTATCCGGAACATCAGGGATCTCCGCGTCAAAAACCCTATGCAACCAGCTATTGTGTTTAATCATAATCTTCATTCACTCATCATTGACGGGGGTTTGAGGTGCCTAGCGAATACCTACTTAAGTAAATCAGCGATAAAACGGTCAAATAACTGTGCAGTATCACCAGGTTGCTCCAGGAAAGGCAAATGCCCAAGGTCGGGTATCACAATGAGGGTAGAACCAACAATACCTTTGTGAAAAACGTTAGCCATACTCGAGTGCAACAACCGATCTTCAGCCCCCCACAAAATCAACGTGGGCGTAACGATTTTATTCAAGTGATCATCAAGTAAATCTTGCTGGTACACTTGTTGAAAAATAGCACGATTCCTTTTGTTTCTTTCAATTGCGCTCTTGCTCAAATGTTCCATCACAACATCGGGCATCCAAGGCGGATCACTCATCGTCATATTGAACATCGCTCGATATTCGTCAGTGCTTTCTACGTCAAATATCGATTTCCCGGTTTTTTCCAATTGCAGGTCCATATCGCTCTTTGCTGGAGAAAGTACTCCACCGGCATTAATTAGCACTAACGAGGCCACATCTTCAGGAAATTTTACAGCATACATACCGGCAATTTGCCCCCCCATAGAGGAGCCCACAAAATGATAGGTACTCGCTAATTGCAACTGTGTTAAAAACCGCTGCAAACGTTTTACTTGTTCAACAATCGAATATTTTCCTGCCGCAACGAACGAGCTACGACCAAAACCCGGCAGATCCGGCACAATCACACATTGATCATGCTTTAGCTTGCTCACAAATCGTAGCCAATGTGATGCTTCAGCAGCAAAGCCGTGAATTAGTACCGTACAACTTTTATGTTTAGCCCCTTTCTTGGCGTCATTTTTAACATAATAGAGCCAGCCTTCCCCATCGACGGTAGCGGTGTTCTCATCAAGCCCGGCGACAAACACTTCAATGCTATGATTGGATTCATATAACCATTTTCCGATAGACGCATACGCTGCGTTCCCGCCACCAACGAAAGAAAGCACCACAAAAAGAAAAATTTGACCTCGAAGCAAAGTATTCATCTTACCCACCTGTTGTGTACACGCTGGCACTAGCAAAGCACCGATCACCTCAGCAGTAATATACGGACATGAACACAACCTGTTTTGACATATCTCGCCACCTTCGCAATAATACGAAAATGTCCACAATCCCTACTATCGCCAATGACCTATCCGGTCTTTTATTAAAGTACATCGAACATCACTCGATTAACGCCCCCGAGATTCAACGAGAGCTCACTCGATGTCAAAAGAACCCTAACACTCGATTAGGCTATGAACGGTGGTGCGGCTACATCAGTCAGCTCGGTGAAATGACAAACAATCCCTGTATTGGAATCGATATTGGAGAGCTGATGGAACCCGCTTTCTGCGGGGTATTAGGGCACCTAGCACTGAGCTGTGGGACCCTTGCAGAAGCCTTTGCCCGTTTCGCTCGATATCAGCAATTACTGTATGAGGGCGCAGGTGAAATTTCAATTGTCGGTGATAAATATCGCTTCTGCTGGAGTAGAGAACACGAAGAAGTCTTTGATACACAGAAATCCGATGAGATTCTTCTTGTAGGCCTACTCAGACTCTCTAAACACCTATCCGGAAAAGAGCACCTAACGCCTTTCAACGTTGGCTTCATGCACTCTGCCCCTGCCTATGCTCCCATGTACGAACCATCGTTAGGGAGCAATATTGACTATGATCAGCCTCAGGTTTTTGTGGAGCTTACTGTCGATTTGTTGACTAATACCATCAGCGATCGTAACCCAACGCTTGTGACTCTATTAGATCAACAAGCCGAAGCGCTGCTAAGAGCACTTCCTAATAAAAGCGAATTTGATATTGCACTGAGAAAAACGATAATTAAATGCCTACACAATGGCACGCCATCGTTAGACACAATATCCGATACGCTGAATATATCGAGTAGAACACTACATCGACGTTTGAAAGATCGGGGTTTTAATTTTGGTGAATTATTACAAAGAACACGTCAGGAACTAGCGATCCAATATCTACGTGAAAAGCAATTATCTATTATTGAAATAAGCTTCCTACTTGGGTACTCCGAACAGAGTGCCTTTTCCCGAGCATTTAAACAATGGACTGGGAAAACACCAGGAAGGTTTCAGTAGTATTAGCTTTCAATCTATCCCCTTATCGATACCAGCCCTGAACCATTTTCGATTACGACCTATACCAATAATCAGAATAAAACTGACAAACAGGCTTACTGGTTGAAATAATAGAATCATCGCCCCCCATAACATACCACGCTTACCCACGTTTTTTGCAAAGATGCCCGCTACAATAGCGTACAACAAAAGCATCGCGAGCCAAAATCCTCCCCCTACCTGATAGTAGACTTCTTCTGTGTATCCGCTCTTCCCCAAATACCATGCACTTATCGCCATCATTATGTTAACGATAAACAATAGAATCACGGTAATAAAAGATCGAATCTCTGTGGTTTGATCCGTAGTATCGCTAACATCATCCAGTAGGGACTGTGGGGCCTTATATACGTCATTACTCATTACTAACATCCGCTGTTTTAAGGTCCACATATTATCACTTACTATCACCATTCAGCCAACAACAACCCGAGCAAAGTTTGGCAGGTTTCAAGTTCACAGCGCTGATCCAAAAACTTAAACCCTACCACCTTGCTGCTGATATTTTGTTCAATACACCGTCAGAAACACTGGGCAACTTCACCCTTTTTACTGGACGCCATGATACACCCGCGATCATTATCCGATGCCGCTTTACAATCTGTCATCATCTCCTTATGACTCGGGGCTAGGTCGCCAAGCACTTTCTGCGCATGACGCACCACCTTACTACAGTCACTTACTGGTACAGGGTCATACCGGCTACAGCCCTGAATAAACGCGGCTCCAAGTACCAACGCAATAATATAACGTAATAATTTATGTGTTTTCATTTTTAATCCTTAGTAGAAACCGCGCACGCACATCGCGAGAGTTGGAAATTGGAGTATAGGTCAAGGGCTCAATTGATCCAGACGGATCCATATTTAATATTGTCACATACTCAACGCTAGCCTGATATCTAAAGGCCAACAACAACCTAGCTGCTATTTGAGAATCATCACAGTTAAGTTAGCGGTATTGGAATGATGATATGAAGAAAAAATATCGATTCTACGGCTGGAACCTGCCCTTATTCTCTGGCAAAGTCAGAGCGCATTCCGATGAAACAACGTAAAACCCTAGATGAGAGCACTGTATAGATGACTGAAACCAAACGCCCAATAAACATACACAAGGGCTATCACGCTCATGTGTATTTCGACAGAGACACATTGGAGTTTGCCTCAAATTTATGTGAAGAAGCAGGCAGCCTCTTTGGGCTAAAGATAGGGAGAGTCCATCAAAAGCCTGTTGGGCCTCACCCTGAATGGAGCTGCCAAATAACCTTCGCCAGCAAACACTTCGACGAATTCATTCCATGGATTGACAAAAAACGAAACGGCCTTACAGTGCTCGTACACGCACTTACAGACAACGACCTAAAAGACCATACTGATTACGCCTATTGGCTAGGAGATAGCGTCACGCTTAACCTCTCCATGTTTTACTAATCAAAATAACAAATCTCACCCTCACGGTATCTGCTCGTGATTCATATAAATAAAGATTGCCATACACAGGCCTATCGCTACAGGCGTAAAGATGTAGGAACTCAATACAAAGAACAATACTAGAGCTATTACCAAACGAACCATAAACATCGTGATTCTCCTTATCTTTTGCCCTAAGAGGCATTCCATAATGATGCTGAATACATCAGCATGCAAACTAACGCTTAGCAATTACTTTGTTGCCCCATTTACCCAATATAACAACCAGCTCTTTCTCTAGTGACTCATTAGTACATTTTAGTTGCTTCACTTTCTGCTCATAAGGGGTATACCATGCCATAAACCCCATTGCCAAAAGGCATAATCCCGAAACAATGATTCCTTCAGAATCTGTAGCATTAGCGATTGTAACAATTGACGTGAGCGCCCCAAGCCCCAAGAAGAACATCAAAAGCACTGCAGAAAAGCTATTGTTCTTTAAAACCGCTCTTAACACCACCAATGATTCTCGATCATTTATAACAGGATACAACTTCAAAAAATCGTCTAACTGCTTCTTGCTATAAACAATAATGGCCAGCAAAGCCAACTCACAAAAAAGAAACACATTAAACGATACCGGCTTAAGGCTATCGAAAATTCCGTCATTCCCTGTAGATGAGGCAACCACATACCCAGCATAAATCAATACCATTATTACAGGGGATATAAATGCAACAATAGGAATCCTAAATTCTCTTTCTTTTCCGGTAGACGACAACTCATTTGACGGTTGGCTATAGACACCTACATCATTTCCACTAGCACATTCAGCACCTGCATTCTCATGATAACGACCATCAACACTATAATATTCTTTGACTCGTTTAGATCGTTTAAAGTAGAACATCCATATCCAACAATACACCATGGTCAACAGCAACCCAATACTCCTACCCAAAACAACCTCCATTGGCTGCTCAATGTCTGAGTAATAGAATACTGATAGCAACCAAAATACGCCGATTGTTGTCAGAAACTTGAAATTTAGATATCTCGATACTCTGCGAGGAACCTCCTCACTTCTGTTACTTAATATCCTAAGAATTAACACGCAAAAAACAACAACAGGAAGTGAGCCAACGAAGTCAACCAATATAGCTTCCGCACCCTCCTGATCAAGGCCTTCCATCACCGTCAGAAATAGACCAGCAAAAAATAGTAATGTTGTTAATACTAGAGATAGCACATTAATCACTTGAAAACACTTAAGCCATCCGCCCATACTTACGCCACCGCTCTCCTGCGACAATACCGTATTAGGTGCGTCATATAGGATTTCTGTAGCGGTACCTGAAGTCTCTTTCGGATTGACAATAGTAGCGTAAGACTGTGATTCGGTCGTTATCTGAGGAGTCGATACCAATGAATTAGCCTTTAAAGCTACGACAGGCTCTATATGACTATCTAATCCCATTGCAAGAATAGCCTTTCTATAGGCAGTGGCAATCTTAAAATCAACACCTCTCTTAACACGTAATGGCATTGAAGAATCGAATACGCTATCTACCTTCTCGGTAGTCAGCTTAAACTTTTCAGCAAATAATTCCTGAGCAGCCGAAAGCTCGTGGCCATCTATGGCCTCACCAGTAATATAGACGTGAAATTTCTCTTCTGCTGACATCCTACGGTTCCACTTCTTCTAGATATGAATAGGGGGGAGATGAATGGCATCACGAACAGGAAAGCTCAAACCAATTGAACCAATCTCCGTCTCGCGACACCATATTGCTAATACAGGGTTCTAACCCCTGCCCTTCCACATCAGAGTACCTGGCTACGAACCAGGTGGTCTCCAATCTAATTTTTCTTAGTGTAAAGTCATCATTGAAGTATCAGTCCTGCAGTCATCGAACTCATCGGTTTAATGCGCCAGATATCGTTAAAAACAGCACCGCGTTCAACACAAACAAATTGCAGATGACCATTAGGACCTATATCTTTCATCTTTGCTGCAAGTTCCGTTTGAGGATTCCAAACAATAGCAGATGGACAGCTATGTCCCTTAATGTTGGCGATTACAGTCCCTTCTCGATCGCATCGAATGGACTGCTCCTCACCGACTTCTTGATAGACTCTATCAACTTCATTTGTGAAAGTAATGTCATCGACCTGAGAGCAGGTAGACAGTGCTTTTGTTTGGTCTAGATACTCCTCCCCTGTTAATCCCGTCACACGGGTAGCATCTAGATTATTGATGGCGAAGTAAGTGTGGAAAGCCCAACTAAAAGGCATTTCAGCATCACCAACATTTACTACGGTTAAGGCTAGCTTGACTGACTCCCCTAGCGTCATAGAAAGCTTTATCTGAAAGTAATAATCATAGGTTTTCGTTTCAGTATTTTGGGTATCGAATAAAAAATCCAATTTCACCTCACCGTTTGAAAATTCTTCGACGCTTTCTACAGCCCAATGATTATTACGTAAAAAACCATGATTAGGCTTATGACTGTCCGTAGGGTGAGGTCCAAACCATGGAGCACAAATAGGGATACCGCCTCTAATGGGAACGCCTTGTTCAAAGACAGCTTTAGGGCTAAGCCAAAGCAATGGCGCTTTGCCTTTACTTTTAAATTCTAACAACTGAGCACCATAGGGGGATAAAACAGCATTACATAGAGGGGAATCTATCACCAATAGAGGCAACCCTGGTTTAGCGCTTCTATAGAGTTCTATGCTATTGGACAGGGAGATGCTATTTGTATCAGTTATAAGTGCCTGAAGATCGTTAATTTTCATGGTGGATGATCCTGTAACCATTTATCTAGGAGTAGCTTAGCGACCGGAAACAAAAAAGGCCACACAACAATTGGCTCACACAATTGACTGAGCACTGTCAAGTTAATGTATTACTGTATGCTCTACACCCCATAAATACTTACCAGGCCCTTCCGCCAACAACACCATTTACTCAAAGCCAGTCATTATCGTGACATTAGAAAGCATTATTTGGAGGTGATCAAGTAACCTGCAAAACCATACCAATTCGCTCAATCTCTATAGGTTATAGTATCCCTGTAGGCATCTCGAAGATGGGAGCGGCTGGGAGCTAGGCATGAAGAGAGGTTACAGGTGATGAACTTGGAGTGGCGCTGAGTTAGGTCTAAATTTCTCTAGATGCAGGTTTGGGGTAAAACCTTTGAGACTCTGGATCCAGGTTGTTTCATCTATATCACAAAAAAGCATCGTCAGGGAAGGCTCTCTGATTTTAGACTCCGAGAGCTTTCTACCTAGCCTTTTCTTCCAGGTAAGCAATCAGTAATTCAATGTAGCACTCGAAGCTACTATATTTGTCGCCAAATTCCTTTTCATAACCTGAAAACCAATACTGTAATTCATACTCACCCAGCATTGCACTAGGCTTGCCCGCATTCAAACAAAGACACCTACCGTCAAAATCTGCGTGAACCAGAATAAAGTCCTTCGGTTTCGTATAAGCCCAAGCGCCTCCTTTCCGTCGTCTAATCTTCTTATAGTGGCTATTTATCCTGACAATATGGTTTGAAGAGGAATAATCATCACCCAACCCAGCAAACCAGCAGTCATAATGGTCACTTTGTAGAGCAAATTCGATCAGCGATTCAGGCAACTTAACCCCAAAATGCCTTTGAATATGACCTATGCTGGCATCAGTGGGCTTAACAGTTTCACCGCCCTTAGGAACATATGGCCTCTCTGGGTTCATTAGATTATCGAACAAAAGTGGCAAGTCTGTTTTTAATTTCATATTTTCACATCCAAAGATAGCTACTCTCGCTATGAAAAAGCCCCAATATTAAGTGTGCTTTCTTTTCTCTTTAATTTGCCTAGTGATAGAATCCATTCCCTTCTTGGATGGCATAAATTGGTCATAACCTTGTGATTGTAGCTTTCTCAATGCCCGCCAAATAGGAATAATAACCTCATCGAAGCTTCCGTAAAAGTCGAAGACAATTTCTCTAGTTGTTGCCTTAGAGTCTATTGAGTAGTCAAGCCTGACATGACACTGTGTTTTATCGGCGATCACACTTAGATAGTAACCAGAAGGCTCCAAGTGCCACCAGACCTCACCACCAAAACCAGTGATTGCCGAGTCCAATACTTCCTCCAATCGCATAACTGGATCAACAGGAATATCTGACGCAAAGAAGACTTCCTCACAATCCTGATATCGAATAGTGACAGGAAGCCATCCATTTGTAGGTTCATCAAACGTAATTTTTATCATAGCCCTACCTGTTCTCCATGCTTTTTTGTAAGACCATCTAAATGTACCTTACGAGCTTCTACTTTTCGCTGCTGCTCCAATTTCCTGCATTTTTTACACCTAATAGCGACTGAGTTGATATCTCCCTTTACCACTTCATACCACCACTTCTGTTGTTTAGCCGTCCATAATTCATCACTACCGCAATCTCTACATTCAAAAGGTATATCCACGTAAAACAGTGGTACCGGCCCATACGTATTGTTATGTTCCAATTCGCCGTGATTTGCGTCAACAGAGTTCAAAGGGCGACTGGCTTTACTTGAACACGCCTGTTGAGACGTTTTCTTCGTCCTATCAAGTCTCTTTTGTTTTATTTCAAGTCGTCTTTGCTTACCGCTTTTCATTCCGTCACCCAGTTATAACAACCAAACGCCTATCAGTTTTTCAGGCGCTCAGTGATACCGTTAATGAATGAATCACTTCCGTGTAATTGAATTTTAAAGCTCTCATAATCATTTGAATGGACCAGCATCCACTCTTTGTTGGCTGGGAGTAAAACCAAATAACAGGCTCCCCATTGAGTTTCTTCAGGCGAGGTGTGCTCTATCCAATTTAGATTTTCAACTTCTTGATTTTCATCTGTATACCAACAAGTATTCTCAATGGAGCTAAACCCATCTACGTCAGAGCAACGCACCCAGACTGTCTTTACATCTTTATTGCTATCCTTCAACAAGCGCACAAGTGCAGCATATTCAAAGTCCAATCGACCAAAATCTCCACTCAAAGCAGACATCAATATCGATTCGTGAACGAGGTTCGCTTGATATAAGGTCCTGCTTGCACCAAACTTGGAAACCTCTGCCTCATCAAAAAATATGAATTCCCCATCTTCAACGAGACTATCTTCTATCCACTGCTTAGCATCTCTATCCAAAGCGGTCTTTGGGATATCTCGCATTGCTTCCGAACAGAGCTCTTTTTGTTCCTTCTCGGATAGCGTTTCAGTGTAAGAAGGCTCATCTTCCTCAAGCATACTATCCAAACTCTCTATCTCTCTCAGATACATCTCCCGCATGTTTTGTTGCCATGCTTGCTCACTGTTCTCGCTAGATGGGATAATAATATTCAACGGGTAACACACAACATCACCAAGCTTCTCTTTCAACTTTGCAAACACCTCACCATACTTCTCTGTGAAAGTATTTCGAGATAGCTCGCCGTCTGTATATTGCTCCAACAATTCGAGTATTTCCTTCTCTTCGTTGACTAGCATTTAAGGCTCCTAAGTATCAATTCTAACTAATAAGTTATTTTTCATACTGCAGCTATGATGCCAAGAACCCAAAACTATCCCACAGCCCGATAAACTCGGCACACTTCCCTTTTCAGCGCAGGCATGTCAAACAAACATACTATCTATTTAGATATCCATATATCCAGATTAACACTCCAACGAGATGCGTACGATAACTAATATACTACCCCACCCCACTCGGATGCGTCGTCCTATACACCTCCTTGAGCTTCCCTATAGCCACTCTCGTATAATTCATTCAAAATATGAAGGGTGGCGCTTGGAATGCGTGCAGCTGGCAGAGGGCTTGGAGTGGCGCATGACGGGTGTTAATTAGCGCTTAAGACGTCAAGGGTGAGGCGATGGACGGGGCTTGAGGTGAGGCTTGGTTACTCTTAGTCCCTACCTCGTTCGTAACCTATGGCCTGCAATATTTCGAATCTTCTTGTTCACGCCACGATCTTTAAGATAAGTTAGGTAGCCATCTTCTATATCAGCACGTTCAACTAGTTGCCGCTGAACATTTGGATTACCGGAATCAATGCACTCTTTAATAACGTCATCGGTTAGCACGGAATGCCTTAAGCATCTCAGCAACCTTACTTGCTCAATGTATTTTGCTAACTCAAATACCTTTAACGATTCCAAGGAGGCTATCAATGTAAACTGATCATCAGTGAGCTTATCACTCGACAACAAAGTACGTATCACTTGCCAAACATCACCACCATCAAGCTCTGAAATCAGCAGCTCAGCAACCTGTAGGACTTTGTCATTATCAAATGATCCAGCGTTGTTTATATATTCATAGGAAACGAATAGCGCATGGTGTTCCAAATTATGAGGGTATCGCTCTTTATAGTATTCTTCGGCAAGCTCATCAAGGCGCGCTGCGGTGACAACACCCAAATCAATCCAAGCGTCATTTAGGCCAAATAACTTTAATGGGGGCTCTTTAATCATATCGATAACGCTTGCTCCCTCTTAATAACCCTTTCCCTGAAACAGAACCGCTCCACTTCTCGCATGAAACACCATTTGCTGCTCTGTGATATCCATTTGCACTTTACTGTCACTCAGGTATGCCATGCATTCATCGGCATCTTTAGGCTTATCTTGCAGTAACTCACAGATTCGATTAAAACGACCGCAGGACGAGGCCACCAACTCATTATCAGGAATATGCTTGTCTGCTGACACCTTCAAATTTATGAAGTCATTTGTCACAGTTACTACTCCATCTTTAGCCCATCGTTGCGCGAAACGACTCGGTGTTCTTTCAATAACAACACATTCGTCGTTTGTTAGCCCTGTAACAAGCAATAGGCAATCACAAGGAATAGTTGTCGTACTCAGAATACCCACTGCCTCAACGAAAGTAGAGACATTCTGGAGCACATCCCGAATCAGAAAAGCTACGGGTATACCACTCTCATTCTTATCGTTGCTCAACGCCGCATTGAGTGTAATTGAAAAGCGGTTATCCGCAACACCCGATAAAGCACCAACGATACCTGACCAGCCTATAGTGCTGAATGTACCTTGAGGACCATTGATATATTCAGTAATCAGGGTTAGACGAGACAACGTACTGCCTGTCGATAACCAATCAAGGTTTCTCGCGTGTAATGGGCCTTCACCTGTGGGCGCAGAGAAGGCAGTACATCCAATGACCATTTTCATAAAGTCATAATATAGATTGCCGGCTACCACTCGATTGAGGTGGATTTGGGTTTTATCTGAGATACCTTTAAGCTCACCAAGGTATTCTTCTGGAATACCCACAGTCAACAAGTCTCCCATACCCCCTAGATAGTCATCATCGAAACCTAGGTCTTTCAGATAGTATTCCAGCAGCTCTTCTATGGCCTGCTTGAAATCACCATCCACAACCCAGCGGTCACAGGGCTTATTGTTCAGGTCTACTACTAATTTCCGCACCTTGAGTACCTCAGGTTTACCATCGGGGTTCTTATACTAAATGATGATAACAAAAAAGCCTCGGCGTTACCCACCGAGGCTTTAGGTTTTAACCGGTAACATTAGGTGAGCAGAAGAACATTAAGTTGGCAGCACTTACCTGTCGGCAAGTAACTTATTCAATTGTTCAGCAGAGTATTTGTATCCTTTTCTCTTTGGAAAACTCATAGATTCCAACTTTGGAAAGTTCAACGCAACTTCAACATCGCCATCCTCAATAAACGTTCCAGCTCCCAATCGAATATACTCCAGGTTTTTGGTAGGAAATACATTTAGTGACGACAGCACCTTATTCTCAAAATATAATTTCTCTAACGTATCAATTCTTTGAAGAACCTTTTCATACTCAAGAAGGTTACAAGACTCAATCTGCAAAGTTTTCAGCTGGTTACAGGTAGTAAGCCCTGAGATATCTCTCAACTTCTTCATATTCCATAAGCTCAGAGAATTCAGATTTTTGAACCTACTAATACTATCTAACGTTTCAATACCGCCAGTAAGCCCTAGTGTAGCAACGCTAGCCAAAGTTTTATCACAGAAGTCATACAAAGAGCCGGAGAATTTTGAGAGGCTTAGCCTTTGCAACGGCAGCTCAGATGTAATGATACTCTTTGTAGCAGCGCACCAATCCAACTCACAAGATTTCAACCTTTTCAGTCTAGAAAAATCAATCTTACCCTTAATCTTTCCGTTAATAGCGATTGACTCAAGCTCATTAAGTCCACTAATCCAAGATACATCTTGAGATTCTGTAGACTGAAGGCGTATTTTGTCTACTTTGAGGTTGCTTAGGCCTGTAGACGCCATAATCTCAAAATTCCCAGAGTACAACCATAATAGGTCATACTCACTTTTCAAGATTTCAGCTAACGCAACTCCATCAATCCCATTTTTTATTTGCAATCTCATTGAATTATCAACAGGACTTTTTGAATATCTAATTGTTGATGACATTACCACACCCTTAATCATCACAGATTTTGAATTTATCCATTAGTTTTCCTAGGTACTTTCGCTTGTCTTTAGTTAGATCAATTTGATTTCTCTTATTCGCAGATCCACCAGACTGCCCTTCTTTACCGCCAGGGCCATCGTGATCGTCAATGAATGATTGTTCTAGGGCATCAAGCACGTCTTCAAGCTTATCTGAGACACCTTCAGCCACTGAAACGGATAAAACAGCGGTAATATTCTCAACTGATGTTCTAACCACTTTAAAGTGCTTTTTAATTCGACTTTCAACGCTCACCTTCGACTGGCCCACATAGGGCTTACCGATATTTATATCATCAAAAACATACAAACTGATAGCATTCTCTAAAGCAGCTTGGGCTAATTCTTCTACGACAAAGCAGCCACCTTTCCAGAGTAATTTTCGACCAGCAGCACTTCCTCCTGCGTTACCAGCAATTGTAGTTAATCTACTTTGTACATTTATCGCTGACAACACTTCTCCTAAACTTAAATACCCTGAAGGATCGATGAAATTGACAGCATCTGAATTTGCGTATAAATATTTGTTGAGTGTAGCAGGAGCAGAATTAAGGCCATTAAACGAATCCATGGTATTGAACCTGCCAATAGACAGGTCCATATATCTAGCTCTCAAATAGTAGTTATCAGTTTCACTATCTAGTTGTTCACCGGCGAATAAGTAGTCATTCTCGGTACTCCCAGTACTATTCGCCTCATACTGATACGTATCAGTAACCACACCCGAACCATCAGTCAACGCCCTAGTACTACCCAACCCATCATAGGAGTAGAACCTAAAGTCCCCTCCTCTCTCCTGAGAGAGCAAATCGTGACCATACGTATAACTCACCGTCGCAACGTCATTCACGACCTCTTCTAGCACCTGTGCGTAGTCTCGATTCAAATCAACCACAAAGCGTGTAGTTACACCTGACTCGGTCTTAGACGCTCGGATACCATTGGGGTCATAGGTGTAGCTTGAGACCACGCCAGCCTTATCGACAGATGTCAGCTTGTTCTTGGCATCGTAGAAGTAGGTGGTGATGACACCATCGAGGGTTTCCGTCTTGGTGTTGCCATTGTCATCATGGGTGTACGTGGTACCACCTTGGGAGGTTAAGCGATCGTTAAAGTCATACTGATATTCCGTCTGTACAGAGGAGCCATCAGTAATCGTTTCATACTTCCGGTTCCCTACCCAGTCATAGATATAGTTAGCCCGATAGGTCTCTAGGCCACCTTCTGTGACATAAATGATTTCATCCGTTAATCGATAAAGATCATCGTAGATGTAATCCGTGAATCGACCGTTTGCTTCGGTTATATCTTCTCGTCTACCGGTGCTATCTAGACCATAGTTATAGCTGGATAGGACATCACCAGCGGCATTCTTGGTGGTTAACACTTCCAACTGATTGACGCTGTTATAGTCATAATCTGCCACGACGCCATTGGGTGTAGTAACCGTATCGAGGCTACCTACCGCATCATAGGTGTAACGTGTGGTACCTGTCTCAGCCCCCGTGTTGTCTATGACGGTCTCTAGACGGTTGCGGTCATCATAGGTGTAATCCGTTACCGTGATATTGGTGCCACGGGTGACCTTAACCTGCGTTCGGTTTCCGACATCATCGTATTGATAATCCAGTCGTGTACCGTCGGGTTTGATCTCGTGATCTAGACGGTCTCTGTCATCGAATACGGTGGTGGTCACGTCGGTGCTGTTGACGGTGACAGTGTGGACTTGTCCGTTCGCCCAGTAGGTGAATTCTTCAAGTCTGCCATCGTGATATTCAATACGATCTACACGGCCTTGGTTATCCATATAAGTGGTATTGGTGTCACCGTTGAAGTCGGTATCAGCCACCGTGCGTGCAGCATCATCGTAAACGAAGGTTTCTGTCATGCCTTCTGGGAGTTTACGGGTGAGTACGCGACCGTAATAGTCATAGGTCCAATGGGTTGTACGACCTTCGGCATCCGTTTGGGTCAGCTTGTTTCCGACTTCGTCATAGGTGTATGAGGTGTCAGGAACAGGCTCTCCACTAATGGTTACTTCAGGTGTAACGGTTTCTAAACGACCAAGGTCATCGTATCCGTAACGGGTACTACGACCGTTCTGATCAATCTGTTTAGACTGATCCTCCTGATGCGTCATAGACGTTAAAACGGCTAGAACCTAGAGCTTTCATGTTGTTAAAGATCGTTGCTTAGAAGCGGATGTAGGGAAGCCTAAAAAATTCCTGGTGCGGTTTTGGTGTTAATCCTTTCAAACACAGGTATAGATATTGGATAACAATCACGCAGCAAAATGAACATCAAACAATCTAATTGATCAATTAGCAAACCACATTTTATAAAAGCTTAACTATATCTATTGAGTACCTTTACAACTGTACATACACAGGTATGGTAACCCTCGATTAGGTCAGAGGTAGGCACATGAAATTAACTGACAGCGCACTTATCTTGGCAGGCATAACTGCATCTCTTTATTGTGCAAGCACAGCCTATAATCACGGCTACATAGGAGCCTTCACTTTAGACTCAGATGTTTTAGATAGGAATTTTCATCAATCAATCTACCATGGGATGATACTAAGCCTAAAACTAATCATCTCCATCCCACTAGCATGGGCTGGAGTTATCTATGTACATTCCTTATACGTAATGACCTTAAGTAGTTACTTAGGTAAGGGATTCGCCTATGGTAGAAAAGTAGTCAATCTAAAAAAGAAAATCAGGTCGCCTACGAAGAAAAACAGTCCTGTTGAAAAAGTTCATTGGCGTAGAATTCGCCATCACTTTCTTGTTGTTTTTGTCTTATTTATCTTTTTGCTCTGCTTAAGGGAGTTTGAGAAACAAGGAAGAGCTTCTGCCGACAAGGTACTAGCGCATATCAATGCTGATAATTACACAACCGTAAAACCTAAAGACTCCCCAGAGACGTACGCGTATCTATATTGTGGATCTAGGAACTGTGCAGGTTTAAAACCAGACACTAAAGAGATATTCTATTTTCCTCAAGTTGGCCACTCAACAATAAAAAGGATTCCAGAAAAACAATCCACAGATACACAGGATGCAACTAAGAATCCAACCCAGAAGAGAGAGTTTCCCGATGCACCTCCCTAACCTTACCAATAGCAACCTTGGTATAAATCTGCACATCAAGTCTCTGCTGGCCTAACACCCCTTCCTTATAACGAATACACATTGCTACTCGTTGACTTGACCGAAGCTAATTGAATTGCCTTCGTAGTCTTTAAATACAAAGTCTCTCATTCCATATGAGCTGTCTTCTAAACCTCTGGTGAATATCACCCCTGCATCATCAAGCTCTTGAAACACTGTATCAATATCATCAGTTTCGATATAACAGAAGCCTGTACCAGCTAAAGAACCAGACTTATCCAACGATAGATGAATACTAACATCACCCTTCGATACGATTGCATAAGGTGGAACTGATTCATTAGGGACTTTGAACGTACATTCAAAGCCAAGGAAATCTTTGTACCATTGCAAAGTTGTATTCATATCGGAAACGTTTAAACCTGGACAAGCACGACTCATAATTCTTCTACCTCTCTATTGTACATCTTCAATTTTTTCATAATAAGACCACCACTCTTCCTCAAACAGCGTTACCTCACCTTCCCATTCATCTTTAGTCTTATGAATGTAACCTGTCTCGCTGAATGAACTAGGAATATTGAAGTTTAGCGTATTTGATAAAGGCAACTTGTCTACCGGTGTTACCGATTGCCACTCCCCATCTCTTTTAAAGAATGACTCAAAGTACTCCCTATCGAAGAATACGCAAATTTCACTAGCAAACATTTGTGGGTAAGTTATCAACACAGCGATTACAGCACCCTCACATTCTTTTGGCTTAGCCTCTGATAGATATGCTGCTGCTCTTAACAATGCTTTTGTACAATGAGATTGAATATCATCATTCGTTGTAGGTGGGCCAACAAGCCTATCTAATACGGGTAGCTTCCAGTTCCAGTATTGTTGATTTGAATGTTCAATTGGAAAGCACCCCTTAAATGAATCAGCCCATCTATCAAGCACACGCAATCTACGTTCAACGCCCCTGACCTTTTCCTTAGGTCTATTTACACTCATTCTTCGCATATTTGTAGCGACTCATATTGGTCTAAAACAATAACATCAAAGTTAACGCTTTGGATTAAGCAATGCAATGTTAGCCGATAGAACGTCACCCCAATCATCCACATTTGGCTTTCTATTGAGTGACTCGCTAAGAAACCTGTCTTTCTCTTCCTGCACACTAATGAGGGCAGGAATATCAATATTTACATGAGGCATTGGATTGTTTGTTGTAATTAACCGTATACGTTCCCTCATGTCATTCATCAACCTGTGATGAAATGACTCAACCTCCGCCACATACGCTTCTACAGTAAGCTGATATTCGCCACGAGCAGTAGACCATGCCTGAACACCTTCCAGCAGTATTGATTCGCTATTCCAACGGATATGAATTGTATCCCCTACTCTCCAGATAATAACATTTGGCCCTCCACCCATACCTTGGAGCCTTCTGTGAAATAACCATTCACTGGCCATTTCATAGGTTTCTTCAACTTCTTCGTATTCAGTCTCATCGTATACCCCAGCAAGGGTATCTTCCCACACGCGCTGCTTCTCTACAGTCGATATATACTCATGCATCCTTACAGGAATAGGCTGCAACACATCTGACAACATACAAAGCACATCCTCATGCAGGCGCGTCACTTGATAATCAAAGAATGGCTTTGAGTAGGAATGTTCTTTTGACCAAATATCCATTAGCTCATCTGAATACCTGTATAACTGCTCCTCACCGACGTTCATGTGATAGAAACCGTCAGTAAGGCCATACCAATGCAAACTTAAGTCTGGCTCTTCACCCCAAGGTTCAACTTCCGTTAGGGGACGTAATCTAAACTCAAAAAGGTTCATAATGGTGGTTCTATATTATTTAGCGGTTACTTACTGCGATTAGCCTTAACATGAGCTGTTATGGACTTCATTACTTTGTCAGAAAGCAGAAACCTTTCATACCCATAAGACTGATACTTTCGTAAACTCCTCCAGAGAGGTACAACAACATCATCGAATGTACCTACGAAATCAAAAACCTCTTCTCTTGTCGTAGCTTTTGAGTCCGCTGAGAAATCAAGCCGGACGTGAAAGCACTCTTTCTCAGGTTTGATACTTAAGTAATACCCACCCGGTTCCAAGTGCCACCAAACTTCACCACCAACACCTGTTAGCGCGGAATCCAATACATCTTCTAATTGAGACATAGGATCAAACGGTATATCTGACGCAAAGAGTACTTCCTCACAATCCTGATATCGTATTGTTACCGGTAGCCATCCATTGGTTGGTTCATCGAATTCTATTTTAAACATAAGACTTATGGTTTCTTGCCTTTCTTGGCAAGCCCTTCAAAATGTACATTCCTCGCTTCCGACTTTCTTAGTTTCTCTTCCTTTCTACAACCACGACATCTAATAGCGACAGAGTTGATGTCTCCCTTTACTATCTCATACCACCATTTCTGCTGCTTTGCAGTCCATAGTTCATCACTCCCAACCTCTGCATCCACCCAGAACAACTCCGCCACTTGCAAAACATTGGGCCTGCTTCAGTCATATCGGTAATTCTATGTTCTGCCTAGCATAGGCTAAACGTTGATTTTTCTTCTGATTTATTTTCACTTACTCTTTCTAAATGCATATCAAGCTTTATCATCACTAAACCATTGCCTACTACGACCTATACAAACAATCAAAATAAAGCTTACAAACAAGCTTATTGGCATAAAAAACAAAATCAATACTGCCCACAAAACACCACGTCGACCAACTTTTTGCGCAAAAAAACCGGCAGTAGCACTGTAGGACAAAAGTACGCCTGAACATATGCACATTAGTACTTGATAGCTGAATTCCCCCCTGTAACCATTCCCCTTGAGATACAGAGCTAACATCGTCACAATCATGGAGGCAACAAACAACAGAACTACCGAAAAAAATAGTCGAAGAGCTTTCGTTTGGTCATCAGTATCACTGACCGAATCGAGTGGAGACTGTGGAGCCTTATATACTTCAATGCTCATCACTAACATCCATTATTTAGAGTCAACTATTCCATCGCTCCCAAAATAGAAAGCCTCAGCTTTACCTACCAAGGCTTTCTGACTACCAACTAAGACACGATTAATCTGCACTAAGCCAGCAATAGGCAGCCGTCCAAATACCTCGCTCTTGAACTATTTACTAGCTATTTCTTGCATTCGTTTCTTATTCTAATATCTAGAGGAGTACCCACAAACCCATAATCTGTAACCAAATCAGAAGCAATAGTCGCAGTAAAAGATCTATTAATATTTTCTGAAAAATGACCAACACTCATATAGCTCCAAATCAACTCATCACCACGAGCCCCACTAGCAACAACCGAAGTCGGTTTACCCATGATCGATATCAGCTCACTCTTAGTGGTTTTACAAAGCACCACCTGATCCAGTTCTTTAGGAGTAAAATTTGTTCCATGAGTCATCGCACAACCAACCAAAGTTAGTGGCAATACCGCTTTAAAAAATGTTGTAATTCTCATACTACGTATCCTTAGGTTTTGAATAGCTTGCCTCGACATTTGGCCAGCTCGCACAGGATAACAATATTCTTGATTCAAATCGATATTATGATAGCAACGAACAATAACGACCTTTAACCACCACTAAAAACAAATAGCATTATCTCCCTCCATATTTTCGTCAAGTTTTCACACAAAAGAACTCTCCTTCAGCTACCCATCGAGGCTTTAAAGTTGGCAGAAGAGCTTAGCGAGCACTGTCAACTTAATTTTTTACTATATACTCTGCGCCCCATGAATACATACAAACGTCGTTACCCACGTCAAATCATCAGCCACGCTATCTGGCTATATCACCGATTCACACTGAACTTCCGAGATAATGAAGAAATTCGAGCATGTAGAGGTATTGTAGTATCCTACGAATCTATCAGACAATAGTGCCTTAAACTCACCCCTATATTCGCCAGATCATTGAAAAAGAAGTAAGGAGCCCTTGGTGACGAGTAGTCTTTATCAAGATAAACGGTAAGCTTCATTACCTATGGCTAGCTGTAGACCAGGACGTAAAGTCATCCCCAATAGGTTTGCAAGCTGCAAAGCTACATTACGTAATTTAGGATCAAATACCTGCTTATTACTGAGCAACACAAAGACACGTTAGCGACATCGACAAATGAGGCAATTCACCCAAAGTCGGTCATTCATTATCGTGAAATTAAAAACCGTGCATTTAGACAATAGACACAGGTTACCTGTATCCATAATTTGGAGATACTCAAGTAGCCAGCTAAGCCATACCAGTTCACTCTACTTCTATCGGTTAAGCCGACGCTATACTCCCGGTAACCTCTGACGTGTATTGACTATCAACCCCCAACAATATAGTTTGACAACTATCGAAATGAGAATGTAAATATATAAATCAACATTAAACAGGGATAGACATGAAAGGATTGGTTGTTAACAACAAGCGCATCGGCATCAGCGACGAACTCAGTAAACCGACGCCTAAGAACAACGAGGCTCTCGTCAAAGTCATGTGTTCTTCTATCAACCCAACGGATGTAGAAGTTGTTCAGGGTAAATATGATTTCTGGCTAACATTATTAAGACATCGCCACCCGGTAAAGACCGGATTAGAATTTTCCGGTGTGGTTGTAGAAGATGGCAAGCGATTCAAAAAAAACGACAACGTTTTCGGTTATATCAATTTGACTAAAGATGCGAAAACTCATCAAGAATACCTATGCATCCCTGAAGACTACATCGCCCGAATACCCAATAATCTAAGTTTTGAACAAGCCGCTGCCCTTCCACTTGGAGCGCTAACGACTCTTGTTGCATTGCAAGAATTAGGAAAGGTAAAGCAAGGCGCCAACCTCCTTATCAACGGAGCTTCAGGTGGGCTGGGTGTATACGCCGTGCAGATAGGTAAAATTCTTGGAGCCACGGTTACCGCTGTTGCCGGTCCGGGTCAGAAAGAGTTTCTTAGAGCACTGGGGGCAGATGAGGTGATCAATTATGATGAACAAAACGTTGAAGGTTTATCAAATGCCTATGATGTATTGTTAGATCTTTCCAATAAAAAAACCTTTAGGGACATCCAACATGTTCTCTCGAAAAAAGGCATATTTATACCTGCCGAACCGGACAAAGATTGGATGGGTATTGTGAGAAGTGTATTTTCTTCAAAGAAAAGTAAAATACTGACTGTCCTCAAAGGGGACCACGATAAGCTAACTCGAATCGCCAATTGGGTTGAAGAAGGAAAATTGAACGTTTTTGTTGATAGTGTTTACGATTTTTCAGAATATGAAAATGCCTTCCAACGACTGAGCGAAAAAGGACGACAGGGGCGAATTGTCATTAATATTCATAGTGCCTAATGTAGCGCCTAATGTAGTACCGTTTAACCAAACCCTGTCAATTCGAATACACCCACTCGATCACCATTAAGACCATAGGTTTGAAACGCTATAGGGGAATCTTGATTCTATCTATACCACGCTGCTCCCTGTTACGCTAGGTTCGGCAATGCTTCCAACACATCCTCAGCGATAAACGCTTTCACATAAGGCGGAGTAAGAAAGGTAGATGAAGGCTGTACTCCGATCATATCGCTAAAACACGTTGAAAAATGTCCCGAGCTTGAAAAACCCGACAAATAGGCCGCTTCTGTAGAGGACCGCCCCGCCGCTAGGTGAATCACACCGTAAGACACTCGAATTTGTAGTCTATATTTTGTGATCGGTATGCCCATTTGTTGCTTGAATAGTTTCGCTAAGCGAGAGGGAGATAAGTGCACCGACTCGGCGTATTCATGTATCGAGAGGTTATCCGCCACGGTCTCTCGAATCATCCTGACTAACTTGACGATTCTTGGGTCGTACTCTTTCTTATTTTTGGGCTGTATCGAGAGTTCTAACGTGTCTATCAGTATTGCATGGGCTAATTTTGGCGTTGCATTTGAATCACTAATATAATGCATTTGCGTTATGATTTGATCCTGTTTTACGTGGGAATAACAGATACTCTTTGTTGCTTTTTTCATGCTATTTTCAAGCACGCAATAATCCTGAGAAATAGGGTTCAAATAGTAAATCGTCACAATAGCATTGGTTGTATTAATGTCTTGGTTATCAACGATTGTTCCTGCTCGAATTAAGCAGGTTCGTGATGTCACCTTTTTATCGTTGCTTTTCCTAATCAACATCTCACCCTGCATACACACCAACAACTGATCCCAGGCTAATGTATAGTTTCTAAATACAATACTTTTTGTGCCTAAAAAAAGACGGCTATCTTTCCAGATGTACAATTTGGGGGGGCTGGTTGATCGGTTATTATCATCGTGTTTCATAAGCACAAAACCGTCACACATCATTGTGAATAATGGGTCGTACTTTCTCTTTATACGCAGATCAACAAGCCGTTTCTTGTAGGATTTATCGCTCTTATGTAGATAATCTTAGTGTTTGCATATTCCGGAGCATGATGATCACCTATTCCGTTTCAAGATGATCAGTCATTCCGATCCATGATGATCACCGTT
>MABD01000031.1 GCA_002162955.1 Gammaproteobacteria bacterium 45_16_T64 | reverse complement strand
ACAGCAGTGCCTTAAACGGCCTTTTTTATTGTTCATCGCAACAGCTTTTAAAAGCGCAGATCACTTAGAACGGAATATCATCTTCAAATTCTGAACTCGCAGGGCTAGGTGCAGGCTGCTGAGGCGCTTGCTGTTGCGGCGCCTGGGAATACTGCTGCGGCGGCGCTTGCTGAGGTGCCGATTGAGAATACTGTTGCTGCTGTTGTGGAGCTCCACCCATTTGCTGCTGAGGCGCTGATTGAGGCGGCCGACTTTCTGACATTTGATCGTAACCACCCATGCTACCACCCGATTGCCCTTCTCCACGAGAGTCCAGCATTTGCATTTCGCTAGCGACAATTTCAGTACTATAGCGATCGTTACCGCTTTGATCTTGCCACTTTCGAGTTCGCAAGGCACCTTCAACATATACTTTCGAGCCCTTTCTTAGGTACTCTCCAGCAATTTCCGCTAAGCGATTAAAGAATACAATTTTATGCCACTCGGTACGCTCTTGATTTTGCCCAGACTGCTTATCCTGCCACGACTCACTGGTAGCAACACTAATGTTCGTTACCGCATTACCATTGGGCATATAACGTGTTTCTGGATCATTGCCTAAGTTACCAAGGACGATAACTTTATTGATGCCTCTTCTGGCCATGCTCAAATTCCTCTTTATTACGGGACGGTATCGTCGCCTGTATTTACAATATATTTTACGCTATTTTCAAACTTACGGCTTCATTTCATGCAGCAGCATTCGAAATGAGGCCTAAATGCTCGTCATCCAAACAATTCTTATCCACTTTTAAATATGCTGCATTTTCATCAGCAGCAATAATTGCCTCTTCAACCCCCTCAACTTCCAAAAAGCGCCGAATCAGGTCGGAATCACTGGCTTGAACGCCATTAAGCACCACTCGATAACTATGCAAAAACCGTGGTTGTTGCATACCAAATGCGATAATAAACCATAGCAAGGCTAACATACTGCATATCAAGAAAACACTACTTAACCCCATCTCGCCATAAACAAAACCGCCACACAAACCACCAAAAAAAGCACCCAAAAATTGACTACTTGAATAAGCTCCCATCGATGTGCCTTTGCTACCCGCTGGCGCTATTTTACTCACCATTGACGGCAACATGGCCTCCAATAGGTTAAAGGCCCAAAAAAACAAAAATAGTCCGGCACACAAACTCACAAGACTTGAGTGCCAAAGTGATAAAGCCCCCAAAGATATGGCTAACATCGCTATCGCAAGCAAAAACACTTGTCGTATTTTTCGTCGACTCTCTGCGATAATCATCAGTGGCACCATCGCGATAAAAGAAACTAACAATATTGGGAAGTACACCATCCAGTGTTGCTCATGCGGCAACTCTATTTCATTAAGCAAAAGCAACGGCAGCACAACAAAACATGCCGTCATAAATAGGTGGAGCATAAACACCCCTATGTTGAGGCGAAATAGCTCCTTACTTCTTGCCACTTCCCAAAACTGCCCGATCACCGGGCGACTATCGCGATGGGTTTGGTTTGTCTTTGGCGCAGGTACAACAAACAATGCGACCAATATCCCAACCACTGCCAATACCGCTGTCAGCCAAAAGATACCAGCAATCCCCATTAACGACGCCAGAACCGGCCCGAGCACCAGAGCGATAGAAAACGAAACTCCAATGCTTGCCCCCACACTCGCCATCGCTTTCGTTCTATTCTCATCGCTTGTCAGGTCAGTTAACAAGGCCATTACGGTACTTGCGATCGCCCCTGCCCCCTGCAAAGCCCGCCCCGCTATAACGCCATATATAGACTCAGCTGTTGCTGCCAGAATACTACCCGCACAAAACAAGATCAGCCCAAAAACAATAATCGGCTTTCTTCCGACCCTATCCGATAGCAAACCAAACGGAATCTGTAACACCGCCTGGGTAAGACCGTACGCTCCAATTGCAATGCCCACCAATAGGGCTGTCGCGCCATCATACTCCGCACCATAGATAGCAAAAACCGGTAAAATCATAAACAAACCGAGCATTCTAAGCGAAAACAACCCCGCCAGAGACAGCGTTGCACGTATTTCGATTGGGCTCATATAGAGCAACCTTAGGTGTAGTGAGAGAAATGCGACGATTTTAGCACCAAATGCCCCATGACAAAACACATTCGATACCAGGATAATAGGACCCGTCAGTTTTCATGCAAAACTAACGGTAGCCTATAACCCCTGTATAAATATATACTATTTTCTTTTTTGAATTTCGGCGTCAAATCATGGATAAAATTGTTGTTCGCGGTGCCCGCACCCACAATCTAAAAAATATCAACATAGACATTCCTAGAGACAAATTTATTGTCATTACCGGACTCTCCGGTTCTGGAAAATCCTCGCTTGCATTTGACACCCTCTACGCAGAAGGCCAGCGTCGTTACGTAGAATCGCTATCAACCTACGCTCGACAGTTTCTATCGCTGATGGAAAAGCCCGATATTGACCATATTGAAGGGCTCTCTCCTGCCATATCCATCGAACAAAAAAGCACCTCGCATAATCCTAGATCAACCGTTGGCACCATCACTGAAATTTATGATTACCTTCGACTTCTTTTTGCTCGAGTAGGCACACCAACGTGCCCGGATCATCACGAACCCTTAGAGGCGCAAACAGTCAGCCAAATGGTTGATGCTGTCCTCGAACGCTCACAAGGTGAAAAAATAATGATCCTTGCTCCTGTTATTAAGGATAAGAAAGGGGAGCACCTACACTTAATTGAAGAGTTAAAAAGCGACGGCTTTATTCGGGCAAGAATTAACGGAATTACTGTTGAGCTAGACCAAGCCCCCGCTCTGGAGAAAAACAAAAAACACACCATAGAAGTTGTTGTCGATAGAATAAAGCTCAAAGAAGGGATAGAGATACGGCTAGCTGAGTCCATTGAATCTGCGCTCATCTTGGCGGACGGTACAGTTCTTATCAGCAACATGGATGATGAATCCGATAGTCAGCTTTTTTCATCTAAGTTTGCCTGCCCTATATGCAATTACAGTTTAAGTGAATTAGAGCCTCGCATATTCTCCTTTAACAACCCTGCCGGCGCATGCGGATCTTGCGACGGGTTAGGAGCAACTCAGTTCTTTAACGAAGAGAGTATTGTTGTTTCCCCTAACTTAAGCCTCTCTGAAGGTGCAATTCGAGGCTGGGATAAACGCAACATTTATTACTTCCAGATGCTCACATCACTCGCCGAGCACTACAGTTTCGAGATCGACAAACCGTTCAAAAAACTCACAAAAAAAGTCAAAAAAGCCATTTTGCACGGCAGTGAAAATGAATCTATTGCATTCTATTATTTGAATGACCGAGGTGATGTGACTACTCGCAACCACCCTTTCGAGGGCATCATCCCCAATATGAAAAGGCGTTATCGAGACACTGAATCGAGCGCTGTTCGAGAAGAGCTATCCAAATATCTAATTACTGCGTCCTGTGAAGAGTGTGGTGGGTCTAGGCTGAACAAACCCGCCCGCCACGTATTTATCGACGACCACAATCTACCCGATGTCGTACAGTTACCTGTTGGTGACGCCCTACAGTACTTTTCCGATTTACATCTTGCGGGAAAAAGGGGTGAAATAGCAGAAAAGATACTTAAAGAAATCCGAGAACGGCTGCTCTTTTTAACTAACGTTGGGCTCGAATACCTCACTTTGAACCGCAAAGCTGAGACGCTGTCCGGCGGCGAAGCACAACGCATACGCCTAGCCAGTCAGATAGGTGCAGGGCTTGTGGGCGTAATGTATATTCTTGATGAACCCTCCATAGGCCTCCATCAACGCGACAACGAACGGCTGCTCACTACGCTAACCAGATTACGCGATATGGGCAATACAGTCATCGTAGTAGAGCATGATGAAGATGCAATTCGAGCAGCTGACTATGTCATTGACATAGGCCCAGGTGCGGGTGTTCACGGAGGAGAAATCATTCGCGCTGGCAGCGTGGAGGACATAATGAAATGCCGAAAATCACTTACCGGTAAATACCTAAAAGGCACAAAATCTATTGAGGTCCCCAAACAACGGGTAGAGCAAGACTTGAACCAACAGCTCACAATTACTGGAGCCAATGGAAACAACTTACAGAATGTAGAACTTAATATTCCTTTAGGCCTTATGACATGTGTCACCGGAGTCTCTGGCTCAGGAAAATCCACCCTTATCAACAGCACACTCTACCCCCTAAGCGCGACAGCCCTAAATGGTGCAACCACACTGAAACCAGAAGCATATGAATCGGTGGAAGGGCTGGACCTCCTCGACAAAGTAGTCGATATAGACCAAAGCCCAATCGGCAGAACCCCCCGCTCTAATCCCGCCACGTACACAGGTATCTTCACACCGATCAGGGAGCTATTTTCTGGTACACCAGAAGCAAGGAGTCGAGGCTATAAACCAGGTCGCTTTAGCTTTAACGTCAAAGGCGGTCGCTGTGAAGCGTGCCAGGGTGACGGGGTTATTAAAGTAGAAATGCACTTTCTACCCGATATATACGTACCTTGTGACGTTTGCAAGGGTAAACGTTACAATCGAGAAACCCTGGAAATCAAATATAAAGGGCTAAGCATTCACGAAACACTCTCAATGACGGTGGAAGATGCGAGGGAGTTTTTTGATAATATTCCAGCCATAGCGCGGAAACTCCAAACGTTGGTTGACGTAGGATTATCTTATATTTGTCTCGGGCAAGCAGCGACTACATTATCCGGTGGCGAAGCGCAGCGTGTAAAACTCGCCAAAGAGCTATCAAAACGGGATACCGGTCACACGCTTTATATCCTAGATGAACCCACCACTGGTTTGCATTTTCATGATATACAGCAGCTCCTCATTGTTTTGCATCGCCTTCGGGACAAGGGGAATACTGTAGTCATCATCGAACATAACCTCGATGTAGTGAAAACCGCAGATTGGGTCGTCGATCTTGGACCAGAAGGTGGCAGTGGTGGCGGTCAGATAATTGCAACTGGTACTCCAGAAGACATCGCGCTAGAAAAAGCATCCTATACTGGCCAATTCCTAAGGCCACTATTAAAAAAGGCGCGATAAACGCGCCTTTTTTAATATCTCTGCCTAGCAGTATTTGCGCCGCGCACTCACACCAGTAGCAAGCAGCAGAAGGGTAAACAACCCAATGCCACCACCTCCAGTTCCCCCGATTGGCTCTGCTGTAGTTTCAGTAGTTGTAGTGTCTGTTGAATCAGCACCATCCCCTGAACTCCCATTACCACCTAGCGTCACACTAGTCGCAGTCGTCGATGTTGTACCATGGGTTCTATAAATTAGCGCATTTGTAGAACTATCAACATTCAGCGTAAACGGCACAGAGACCCCATCCTGGACCATTGTAAACAGTAAAACATTTGTACCATCTAGCTCAGTACTCGTAGGCAAACCAAAATGTGGGTCAGTACCTATATTCCTTTCTGACTTTTCAAGGTCTGACTCATCCCCTTCATTTAGAGCAAATACGGTTGTACTAAGCCACGTCGCTAAATTAGCATCAGTTTGGATTGCATCCACTTTAGCTAGAGTAGCTGCATTGTATAGAACACCACCCACCATCAACAAAGTGCCGTCACCGTTTAGTACGATTTCACTATCCGTCGACGCTTCCTGGGTAACACCATAATCTAAAGACTTAACTTCAACACCAAAACTTCCATCAGCTGCAATAACGACAGAAAACAATGAGCTATCAGAAAGGTAAAACACCCGGTCGTTGTTCGAATCCCAAACCGCCACATCCCATGCCGCTCCGGTATTCGCAAAAGGTGCTTGAGCTTGAGTACCATCCGTATTGAATACTACTAACATCTCCCCCTCATCATTATAACTCAGCACCACATGATCATCGGTAGCTACCACCTGGTTCCCCACCCCTGCATGTGGGGAAAAGCCCGACATTACACTCTGAACAGGCGGAGTGACATCAAAATCAACATATCGAAGGTATAGCGCTTCGGATACATTACTAAGTGAGTAAAACTGATTCTCCTCTGCACCATAAGAAACATCGACCGGTTTATTTAGTTGCATATTTACTGATGAAAGATACATTTGATTTGCCATATCCCAACGAACAATATGGCGATCACATGTCGCCTCTATATGCATCATTAGCACATCACCATCGCGACTCACCGCACTTAAATGTTGATCTGGTGTAAAATTGACGGTCAGTGGAGTAAAGTCGCCAGACCCAAAGAATTCTGGGTCATCTAGATCATCTAACCGCTGCATCGTAAGCGCAGATGACTCTCCTGAAAACATTAAATAGTCAGCCCCATCAGCGACTAGTGTGTGAATATTAGCATTTACATCGTAGATATCTGTGGCTGTAAAACCTACCCCCCCAGACGCACCTGAAGCCAAACGCCTGATAGTAGTGCCACCATCGTATCCATGGCACGAGTTATCGATAGTCGAACCTACCAACATTGAATCTGTATCATCGAAAGCGAATTTTATAACCCCATCAGAATAAAAAAATTCATGGGATAGCAAGGCTTTCAGCGGGCTATCAGAGTCAGCAACCGGGCTAACATCCACCACGTTGGTGGTATTAAATTCGACAACTTCACCATTTTCACCAACAATTAAATTTGCTCCTTCAGAATAAAAGGGTGAAGAAAAAGCAGCGACAAGCGAATCAGTATACGCACCCAGGTCTCCAGACGAGGTATCGAAAGACATTGTGAGAAAAACCGTTCCATCAACGGCTTCAGCAAAGTTAACTATGAGGTTCCCACTTCCAGGGCTGTAATGAATTCCACCAATGATACCGAATTCATCTTCCAGGAACTCTGTCTCCTCGACAAACACCCCATCAGCTCGCTCAAGCACAGCAACTGTTTGATTTGGGTTTCCTGCAACCACTAACAGGTAATTTGACACAGGGTGGATCTGCTTGATTTCCTTCGCAAAATTACGCAGCAAAGTCGCTGTTGCAGTGTTCCCAGAGAAAGTATAGCGATAGAGACTCTTTCCTATAGCAAGATACACGCCCAAATCGTCAGCCGCTATCGCGGTTGGCGCTTCAGAAAGGGTAAAACTGCTTAACGTCGACCCTGTCGCTATATCGTACCGAAGCAACAAATCAGAATCAGTTCCATCTTCAGCGAAGTACACGACATCATCAAACACGGCATTGCCAACTATTGTAGAAAAAACATTGGCGCTAAAAACCATCCCTAGAACGGCCACCAGGCCTAATGCAGAACACCTATTTCTTATCACAATCCCACCCCGAAACCATTTGGTAGTAAAAACATGTCTTTAGTATAGACCATCAAAACAGAACAGATTCGCCCACACTTACCTACATCTTAATCCATAAGCAACGGATTTCTATGGGCTAGAGCACAGTTTAGAGAAAGCGACCGCTGGGAACGGCCGCGTCTATATCGATCAGCCTTGGTAATAATTATTAACGGCCACCGTACCTAAGCCTTTCCCACCAATCTCAGCATCCAATGCAGAAACACATAACCTTACATTAGCTTCATTTGCAGCATACCCCATCAAGCCAATTCGCCAAAGGTTGCCTGCAAACTTGCCAAGCCCAGCCCCTATTTCCAAGTTATATTTGTTTAACAAAGCACCTCGCACAGCCGCTTCGTCAACACCATCAGGCAAAGCAACTGCATTTAGCTGGGGTAAACGGAGCGATTCTTCAACGACAAATTGCAACCCCAACGCTTCTAAACCAACACGCAAAGCGTTGTGGTGTTTAGCATGCCGAGCCCAAGCACTTTCTAGCCCTTCGTCCTGCAGTAGCACCAAGGATTCATGAAGAGCATACAGAGCATTGATCGGCGCAGTGTGATGATATGCCCTCTTCGCCCCGCCGCCCCAATATCCCATTACGAGGTTTAGATCGAGAAACCAACTTTGCACAGGGACCTTTCGAGAAGTGATCTTTTTGATCGCTTTTTCATTGAAGCTCACCGGGGATATCCCTGGAGGTGCAGATAGGCACTTTTGAGTGCCTGAATAAATAGCATCAATACCCCAATCATCAACACGCAACTCAATGCCCCCCAATGAGGTTACAGCGTCAACAATTGTTAGACACCCGAACTCATCCGCAATAGAGCAGAGAGCCTTAACGTCAGATTCTACGCCTGTTGACGTTTCTGCGTGTACAAAGGCCACGATGCTAGCTTCTGGATTCGAGGCCAACACCTCCCTTAACTTTTCAGCGTCAACCGCCTCACCCCACTCGTCCTCAACCAAAACAAGCTTACCGCCACAACGCGTAACATTTTCGGCCATGCGAGAACCAAAAACCCCATTCTGACAAACGATAACGGTATCGCCGGGCTCAACTAGATTAGCAAAACATGTTTCCATACCAGCAGAACCAGGTGCAGATACAGGTATGGTAAGCTCATTTTTGGTTTGAAAAGCGTACTGGAGCAAGGATTTAACCTCGTCCATCATCGTAATGAATTGCGGATCCAAATGGCCAATGGTAGGACGGGACAACGCGGCAAGAACACGCGGTGATATATCAGAAGGCCCGGGGCCCATTAGCGTTCTAGGGACCGGATTAAACGAGGTATATGACATGACAATTATTTCCAAAATTTGATATTACTCAACACCCAGAAATGACAATGCCGGGAAATCCCGGCATTGTCATTATTCTTGCTGCGAAGCGTGCTTAATCTTCGCTTTCATCTTCTGCTACTGGCAAAGGACGATCAACAAGTTCTACATACGCCATTGGCGCCTGATCTCCGGCACGAAGACCGCACTTAAGAATACGTATGTATCCTCCTGGGCGCTCCTGATAACGTGGACCAAGGTCAGTAAAGAGCTTACCTACCGCGGCTTTGCTGCGAGTACGAGAAAACGCTAGACGACGGTTTGCTACTGAGTCAGTTTTAGCAAGAGTGATTAAAGGCTCTGCTATACCACGCAACTCCTTCGCCTTAGGCAAAGTAGTCTTGATTAACTCATGCTCGAATAACGACACGGCCATATTACGGAACATGGCTTGTCGATGGCTACTATTTCGGTTGAATTTACGACCACTTTTACGGTGACGCATCACTCTCTTCCTTCCAACTTCGATAGACTGGCAAGTTCTTAGCTACCAGCCTATTGGGGTTTAATTAACGCTTTCTAAGCACTCGATCATCGTCTTTGAGGCTTCCTGGTGGCCAGTTCTCTAGACGCATTCCAAGTGAAAGCCCTTTCGACGCGAGTACGTCCTTTATCTCAGTGAGAGACTTCTTACCTAAATTAGGTGTTTTTAGAAGCTCAACTTCAGTACGTTGTACCAAGTCACCAATATAATAAACGTTTTCTGCTTTAAGGCAGTTCGCTGAGCGAACAGTCAGCTCTAAATCATCAACAGGTCGCAACAAGATGGGATCAATTTCTTCCCGCTGCTCTTCTGGCTCTGGCTCATTGTCTTTCTCAAGATCAACAAACACTGCAAGTTGCTGTTGAAGAATCGTCGCTGCTCGACGTATTGCTTCTTCTGGATCGATAGTACCGTTCGTCTCCAAATCGATAACCAATTTATCCAGATTTGTACGCTGTTCAACACGTGCACTTTCAACTGTATAAGCAACACGATGAACTGGGCTATAGGTCGCGTCTAGTTGCAGACGGCCAATGGCCTTAGTTTCTTCGTCATCGACGCGATTGGCTGAAGATTCATAGCCCCGACCTTTCGCGATCTTAAGTTTCATGTTTATGCTCGCTCCATCACTAAGATGGGCAATAACATGATCCTTATTAATAACTTCTACATCGTGGTCAAGCTGAATATCGCCCGCCGTTACAGGGCCTGCGCCCTGCTTAGACAAACTCAACACTGCTTCATCTCTTTCGTGCATCAAAATAGCGACGCCCTTAAGATTTAGCAGAATGTTAATCACATCCTCTTGAACACCGTCGATCGTGCTGTACTCGTGTAAAACACCGTCAATCTCAGCTTCGACTACTGCAGCTCCCGGCATGCTTGAGAGCAAAATGCGTCTCAGTGCATTACCAAGGGTATGTCCAAAGCCCCTTTCCAAAGGTTCCAATGTCACCTTTGCTTGGGTTTCGTTGATTTGTTGTACACCAATTGTTTTAGGTGTTAAAAACTCATTCACTGAGCGCTGCATATAGGCACTACCTCAAGCTAGCTTACTTAGAATAAAGCTCTACAATAAGATTCTCATTAAGATCCGACGGCAGTTCTGCACGCTCTGGGATCGCTCTGAAAACTCCGGCTTTCTTTTTCGAATCAACATCAATCCAAGCAACAAAACCGCGCTGCTCAGCAAGCTCCATCGCAGACGTGATACGTAGCTGCTTAGTCGCCTTCTCTCGAACAGAAACTTCGTCACCAGGTTGAACCTGATAAGAAGGAATGTTCACGGTTTGACCGTTAACCTGGATCGATTTGTGACTTACTAACTGTCTTGATTCTGCACGTGTAGAGCCAAAACCCATTCGATAAACTACGTTATCTAGGCGACACTCTAGTAGCTGAAGCAAGTTTTCGCCAGTCGCACCTGTTCTACGAGCAGCTTCTTTGTAGTAATTTCTGAACTGACGCTCCAATACACCGTAGGTACGACGTACTTTTTGCTTCTCACGTAGCTGTAACCCGTAATCGGACAAACGTCCGCGTCGGTCGCTTTGGGCGCCCGGGGTTTTTTCAGATTTACATTTACTTTCGTGGGCTTTTACGCCGCTTTTTAAACCTAAGTCGGTACCTTCACGTCGTGAAAGTTTACACTTGGGACCTAAATATCTTGCCATTTCAGACTCCGTTACACTCGACGCTTCTTGGGTGGGCGACAACCGTTATGTGGGATAGGGGTTACATCCGTGATGCTATTAATTTTGTAACCACAAGAGTTCAATGCTCGAACCGCCGATTCTCGACCTGGTCCAGGCCCCTTAACCATCACATCTAGGTTTTTAAGTCCGTACTCTTGCGCGGCTAAGCCGGCTTTCTCTGCTGCTACCTGAGCGGCAAATGGAGTACTCTTTCGTGACCCACGGAATCCACATCCACCAGCGGTTGCCCAGCTTAGAGCATTACCCTGACGATCTGAAAGCGTGATAATTGTGTTGTTGAACGATGCGTGTATATGAGCTACACCGTCAACTACTGTCTTTTTGACCTTTTTACGGGTCCGCGCTGCTGCTTTAGCTTTAGCCATCTTATTCTTCCTGATCTCTAAGCTTATTTACGGATTGGTTTGCGCGGCCCTTTACGGGTACGGGCATTAGTTTTGGTACGCTGCCCACGCATAGGCAAACCACGTCGATGTCTTGTGCCTCTGTAGCATCGTAGATCCATGAGACGCTTGATGTTCATGGACACTTCTCGACGTAAGTCACCTTCTACGTTATATTTTGATACTTCTGCTCGGATCTTATCTAGCTGCTCTTCGGTCAACTCTCTGATCTTCACAGATGGCTCTATACCTACAGCAGAACAAATGCTCTTTGCCGTAGTGGAACCTACACCGAAAATGTAGGTTAATGATATTACCGCATGTTTATTATCCGGTATGTTGACGCCTGCTATACGGGCCATTCATCTTACTCCATTGGAAGCTTTCTAAACTCTTCACCTAATACAAGGGGCGCAAAGAATAGCGCCACCAAACCAAAAAAGCAACAATTCGTTGCTTTTCTGCTAGATAACGCAAATTACGCCCTTATTTTAGCCTTGTCGTTGCTTGTGACGAGGCTCTGCGCTACAAATCACTCGAACAGCTCCGTTACGACGGACTATCTTGCAATTGCGGCATATTTTCTTAACTGATGCTTGGACCTTCATTTTCGTCTCCGAAGTTACGACTTATTATCAGTTGGTTAGCGTACTAACCCTTTGCCACCGTAGTTTTTAAGATTGGCCTTCTTCATCACTGAATCATACTGATGAGACATCAGATGTGATTGAACCTGCGACATGAAGTCCATTACAACTACGACAACTATTAACAACGAGGTTCCACCTAGGTAGAAAGGCACGTTGCCAAATGCTTGCAGTATCTGCGGTAGTAAACACACGAGGGTTATATATATTGCACCCACCAATGTCAACCTACCTAGAACACTATCGATATATTTCGCCGTTTGCTCGCCAGGTCGAATACCAGGAACAAAGGCTCCGGACTTCTTCAAGTTGTCCGCGACATCCTTCGGATTGAACATAATTGCCGTATAAAAGTAGCAAAAGAACACAATCCCAAGGGTAAATAATAATATGTACAATGGCTGCCCGGGAGCAAGTGCTAGCGATACATCTTGCAACCATTCGAAGCTTTCAGCTTCACCAAACCACTGCGCGATACTGGCAGGAAATAATAACAAGCTCGTCGCGAAAATCGGGGGTATTACACCCGCCATATTTATCTTCAAGGGTAAGTGCGACTGCTGTGCAGCATAAACTCTTCGACCCTGCTGACGTTTAGCGTAGTTGACAGTGATACGACGCTGAGCTCGCTCCATAAGGACCACAAAACCCACAACCGCAACAGCAACTATCACTAATAAGAGTAAAACACCGCCATTCAATTCACCTTGCTTAGCGGCCTCCAAGCTCTGACCGATAGCTCCGGGTAGACCCGCCACAATACCCGCGAATATGATCAAGGATATGCCGTTACCTATACCGCGCTCGGTAACCTGTTCACCAAGCCACATCAAAAACAAAGTACCAGTCGTAAGTGTTACGATAGCTGGAAACAGCCACGCAAAACCTGTACTAAGGGTAATTCCTTGTGTTTGAAGAGCAAAAGCCATACCGGTCGATTGAAGCAGTGCTAAACCCAACGTACCGTAACGGGTATATTGAGAAATCTTACGACGCCCTGCCTCTCCTTCCTTTTTCAACTGCTCTAGATGAGGTACCACCGCCTGCAACAATTGCATTATGATGGAGGCAGAAATGTATGGCATGATACCAAGAGCTAAGATACTCATACGTTCCAGTGCACCACCGGAAAACATATTAAAAAGACTTAGAATCGTATCTTTCTGTTGCTCAAACAGCTGCGATAGCTGTACAGGGTTTATACCGGGGACAGGAATGTGAGCCCCAATCCGATAAACCAAAATTGCCAAAAAAACGAACCTAATACGTTGCCATAGTTCACTTAATCCGGCTTGAGAGCCTGCCGGCAATGCTGGTTGTTGGGGCTTCTGTGCCATACCTTTATTATTCCTCTACCTTACCACCTGCAGCTTCAATTGCTTCTCTGGCACCCTTAGTAGCCCTAAGGCCCTTCAAGGTAACACTTCTAGCAATCTCACCAGATAATACTACTTTAGCAAATCGTACATCTTTACGAACAACCCCTGCAGCTTTAAGAGTCTCAAGACTTACTTCTTCGCCTTCAACTTTAGCCAACTCAGACAAACGTACTTCTGCTGACACAAGTGATTTTCGTGATGTGAAACCGAACTTAGGAACACGTCGCTGCAAAGGCATTTGACCACCTTCGAAACCTGGCTTTACTGAACCGCCAGAACGCGACTTTTGACCTTTATGCCCTCGTCCACAGGTTTTACCTAGACCACTACCAATACCACGACCAACACGCTTGCCTGAAGGCTTGGAACCTGGAGCTGGGCTGAGTGAATTAAGTTGCATGTTACTCTCCTTCAACTCGAACCATGTAATAAACTTTATTGATCATGCCACGTACTGAAGGGGTATCTTCCACTTCAACAGTATGGCCGATGCGACGTAATCCCAAACCTTTTACACAAGCGACGTGATTTGGTAATCGACCACTTGAACTTTTGATTTGAGTAACTTTAACAGTTTTCTTCTCGCTCATGACTTACCCCAAGATCTCTTCTACAGTCTTGCCACGCTTAGCAGCAACATCAGCTGGAGAGTTCATTTCAGCCAATCCATTTACAGTTGCGCGAACAACGTTTACTGGGTTGGTTGATCCGTAACACTTAGCAAGTACGTTCTGAACACCAGCCACTTCCAATACTGCACGCATCGCACCACCGGCAATGATGCCTGTACCGTCAGATGCTGGCTGCATGTATACTTTTGATGCGCCGTGAGATGCTTTTATCGGATGTTGTAATGTGGTGCCGTTTAACTCAACAGTAACCATATTTCTACGGGCTGCTTCCAACGCCTTCTGAATCGCAGTAGGCACTTCACGCGCCTTGCCACGACCAAAACCAACCTTACCGTTTCCATCACCAACAACAGTTAGCGCAGTGAAACCGAAAATTCGACCACCCTTTACTACTTTTGCTACGCGATTTACTTGAACGAGTTTTTCTTGGAAGCCTTCGTTCTTATCTTCAACTTTAGCCATATTTAAAACCCTCTAGAACTCTAGACCGCTTTCACGAGCAGCATCGGCCAGCGCCGCAACACGGCCATGATAGCGAAACCCGGAACGATCGAATGCTACACTAGTAATACCTTTTTCTTTTGCTCTCTCGGCAATAGTCTTGCCTACGATTGCAGCAGCTGCAGCATTACCAGTAGCTCCATCAAAATCTTTCTCTAGAGTTGAGGCGCTTGCGATAACAGTGCCACCATCTTTAGATATTACTTGCGCATAAATGTGTCTAGGTGTGCGATGTACAGTTAGTCGATCGACACCGAGTTCGCGTATTTTCATACGTGAGCGTTTTGCTCTGCGAAGACGCGCTACTTTTTTGTCACTCATAGTCTTAATCTTCTCAACTGTTATTTCTTCTTAGCTTCTTTACGACGAACATGTTCATCAGCATAACGTATACCCTTGCCCTTATAAGGCTCTGGTGGACGGTATGCGCGAATATTCGCAGCAGCCTGGCCAATCAATTGCTTGTCCGCACCCTTTAAGATAATTTCTGTCTGACTAGGTGTTTCGGCAGTAAGCCCTTCAGGAACTGCAAATTCAACTGGATGAGAGAAGCCCAATGTAAGGTTAATTACTTTACCCTTAACTTGTGCTCGATAACCAACGCCCTTTAGCTCAAGCTTTTTTTCAAAACCTTGAGTAACGCCAGTTACCATGTTGTTTGCAAGTGCTCGCATCGTGCCAGCCATGGCCCAGCTGTCTTTGTTTTCAACAACCGGCGCGACAGAAAGTACGTTATCAGCAAAAGTGGCACTTACCTTTGGGTTGATAGACAGAGATAACTCGCCTTTACCGCCCTTAACTTTTAGTTCTTGCCCATCTATCTTTACCTCAACACCTGCAGGTAATTTAATTGGGGCTTTCGCTATTCTAGACATCGACGTTCACCTATTAGGATACGAAACACAAAACTTCGCCGCCAACGCCAGCACTACGTGCTGCACGGTCGGTCATTAAGCCCTGTGCTGTAGATACTATCGCTACACCAAGTCCACCCATCACTTTAGGCAGGCTATCCTTACCCTTATAGATGCGCAGGCCTGGGCGGCTCACTCTTTCTATCTTGGAAATAACGGGCTTCCCCTCGAAGTATTTCAGAGCTATCGTAAGCTCTGGCTTTGCTTCGCTGGAAACAGTAACACTCTCTACAAAACCTTCACTTTGAAGAACATTTGCGAGAGCAACTTTCATTTTAGACGAGGGCATTGTTACCGATACGTGGCTGGCCATCTGACCATTACGTACTCGAGTTAACAAATCAGCCAAAGGATCTTGCATACTCATGTTTCGTTTGCTCCGTTATTCTCTTTACCAGCTAGCCTTAACTAGACCAGGTACTTCACCACGCATCGCTGCTTCGCGCAATTTATTACGACTTAAGCCGAACTTTCGATAGAAGCCATGTGGTCGTCCAGTTAGGCCACAACGATTACGTTGGCGAACTGGAGATGAGTCACGAGGTAGACTCTGTAACTTAATCTGTGCGTCCCAACGCTCTTCTTCAGAAGATGCTGGGTTACGGATAATCGCTTTTAGCTCAGCGCGCTTTACCGCGTACTTTGCTACGGCCTTTTTACGCTTGTTTTCGCGTACAACCATCGAAACCTTTGCCATAATCGTATTCCTATTGCTTCAACGGGAAGTTAAAGGCGCGCAATAAAGCTCGTCCTTCATCATCATTTTTTGCACTTGTGGTAATAGTAATATCCATCCCACGAAGCTTATCAATTTTATCGTAGTCAATTTCCGCGAATACAATTTGCTCTTTCAAGCCCATTGAGTAGTTACCGCGACCGTCAAAAGACTTTGGATTTAGACCTCGGAAATCTCGAATACGAGGAATCGCAATACTGATCAACCGCTCAAGGAATTCATACATCCTTTCACCGCGCAAAGTCACCTTCGCACCGATCGGCCAGCCTTCACGCACCTTGAAACCAGCAACAGACTTACGTGCGTTACAAACAAGAGGCTTTTGTCCAGTGATTGCAGTCAGATCTTTCAATGCACCGTCTAAGGCTTTCTTATCGGCAGTTGCTTCACCAACGCCCATATTCAAAGTGATTTTGGTAATGCGAGGCACTTCCATAACACTCTTGAATTCGAACTGTGTTTGCAGTTTGCCAACGACTTCTTTTTGGTAAAATTCTTTCAAATTGCTCATCGTTTTAACCTAGTTCATCCGACCCGTTAGCTACCAATCACTTCATTAGTGGATTTGTAGAAGCGAACCTTTGTACCATCTTCTTGAACTTTAAAGCCAACACGATCTGCTTTTTGAGTCTGAGGATTGTATATCGCTACGTTGGAAACCTGTATAGCAGCTTCCTGTTCCACAATTCCGCCAGCAACACCCTTATTAGGGTTTGGCTTTGTGTGACGCTTAACCATATTGATTCCGGACACGATAAGCTTTTGGTCTAGTACAGTTAGCACCTTCCCTTGTTTACCCTTATCTTTACCAGCGATCACGATTATTTCGTCATCTTTTTTAATCTTCAACATCTTGAAACCCTCTTACTTAGAGCACTTCAGGCGCTAATGAAACAATTTTCATAAATTGCTCATTACGCAATTCGCGAGTAACAGGCCCGAATATTCGAGTACCTATAGGCTGCTTAGATGCGTTAAGAAGTACTGCCGCATTATCATCAAAACGAATCGCAGAGCCATCTGGTCTACGAACACATTGACGAGTGCGCACAACAACTGCGTTTAACACATCACCTTTTTTTACTTTTCCGCGAGGAATTGCTTCCTTCACAGTAACTTTAATTACATCGCCAACACGAGCATATCGTCGGTGTGAACCGCCCAATACTTTAATACATTGAACCCGTCTTGCACCGCTATTATCGGCGACTTCTAGCATCGATTGGGTCTGAATCATCGGTACACTCCAAACCTACGCTGTAGCTTTACCTACAAGCAATTTCTATTATTACATCCACAAAGCTAAATTAGCTTCAACATTCTACTTAACTAAGCGCCAGCACTTAGTTTTAGACAGTGGACGACACTCTTCAATGGTTACGATATCTCCTTCGTTACACGAATTCGTTTCATCATGTGCATGAAACTTCGTGGAACGACGAATGAACTTACCGTAAACAGGATGCTTTACCTTACGCTCTACTAGTACGGTAATAGTCTTGTCTGCCTTAGCACTGACGACTTTACCTATTAGAGCACGTTTTTTGGTTTCAGCTGCTTGCTCAGACATACTTATTTACCCTGCTTCTTTTCGTTCAACACAGTTTTCACTCGGGCGATATCACGTCGAACCTGCTTTAGCAAATGGGACTGATTCATCTGTCCCGTTGCATGCTCCATACGCTGATTGAACTGGTGACGACGTAAGCCAAGTAGCTCTTCGTTCAGTTCTTCAACATTTTTGTCTCTCAGTTCGCTAGTCTTCATTACATTACCGTCCGAGTTACAATTGTTGTCGCCACAGGTAATTTTGCCGCCGCCAATGCAAACGCTTCTCGCGCTACATCTTCATCGACACCTTCCATTTCATAAAGGATCTTACCTGGCTGGATCTGTGCTACGTAATACTCTACGTTACCCTTACCCTTACCCTGACGAACCTCTAGAGGCTTTTCAGTGATCGGCTTATCGGGAAACACACGAATCCAAATTTTTCCGCCACGCTTAACGTGACGAGTCATCGCTCGACGTGCAGCTTCAATTTGACGTGCGGTAATCCTTCCACGACCAGTCGCTTTCAAAGCGATGTTCCCAAAAGAAACCTTACTACCGCGTAACGCCAGGCCGCGGTTACGGCCCTTATGCTGCTTTCGAAACTTTGTACGTTTAGGCTGTAACATCTATCTACCCTTGGCTATTTCGTGGACGCTTCTTAGGGGAAGGTTTCTTACCTTTCGGTTCTTCAACCACTTCCATACCCTCAAGAATCTCGCCTTTGAATATCCAGACTTTGACGCCGATAGTACCGTATGTCGTTTCAGATCGAACTGAAGCGTAATCGATATCAGCACGCAAGGTATGCAAAGGTACTCGACCTTCACGATACCATTCGGTACGTGCAATTTCAGCGCCGCCCAAGCGACCAGCAACAGACACTTTAATACCTTGAGCGCCTATACGCATCGCGTTTTGTACCGCGCGCTTCATAGCGCGTCGGAACATAACTCGGCGTTCAAGCTGAGAAGCCACACTGTCAGCAACTAGTTTTGCGTCTAGCTCTGGCTTGCGAATCTCTTCGATATTAATGTGTACTGGCACTCCCATTCGCTTTGAAACTTCTTTACGAAGTTTCTCTACGTCTTCGCCACGTTTCCCAATAACGATACCAGGACGCGCAGTTTTTATGGTAATGCGAGCATTTTCCGCAGGGCGTTCTATTTCAATGCGGCTCACGGATGCTGCTTTTAAACGGTCAAGTAAATACTCTCTGACCTGCAAATCTGTAAGTAGGTACTCAGCGTAGTTCTTAGGGCTTGCATACCACGTCGAAGCGTGCTTTTTAACAATCCCTAATCGTATACCCGTTGGATGTACTTTCTGACCCATCTGGCCTTTCCTCTATTTATCAGATACCTTGATTGTAATATGACAGCTTCTTTTCAGAATGCGATCCGCTCGACCTTTAGCTCGTGGCCGAATGCGTTTCTGCGTCATACCTTCATCAACGTAGATGGCAGAGATTTTCAACTCATCAACATCTGCACCTTCGTTATGCTCAGCATTAGCGATGGCAGATTCCAAAATTTTCTTAATTAAGTGTGCTGCTTTCTTCGGACTAAAAGTCAAAAGATTTAGTGCCTGGTCTACATTCTGACCGCGTACTTGATCAGCAACTAACCGAGCCTTTTGTGCGGAAATTTGAGCACCTTTTAGCTTAGCGGCTACTTCCATCACTCACCTCTTAACGTTTAGCTTTTTTGTCTACAATGTGCCCACGATATGTGCGCGTCAAAGAGAACTCACCTAATTTGTGACCAACCATGTGTTCCGATACAAGTACTGGAACATGCTGGCGGCCGTTATGTACCGCAATGGTTAAACCAACCATTTCCGGTAGAATCATTGAGCGTCGAGACCAAGTCTTAATAGGCTTTTTAGAATTGGTTTCGAGCGCAACTTCCACTTTATTCAGTAGATGGGCATCAATAAAGGGCCCTTTTTTAAGTGAACGTGGCACAACAAATACCTCTTAATAATTCCGATTTAATTACTTAGATCCGCGACGGCGAACAATAAGCTTATTAGTGCGTTTGTTCTTTCTGGTTTTGTAACCCTTAGTTGGTACACCCCAAGGCGTAACAGGGTGACGACCACCAGAAGTCCGGCCTTCACCACCACCATGTGGATGGTCTACCGGGTTCATCGCAACACCACGAACAGTTGGTCTAACACCGCGCCAGCGACTGGCACCTGCTTTACCCAAGGAACGCAACGCGTGCTCTGAATTACCTACTTCACCGATTGTGGCGCGACATTCTGCCAGTATTTTGCGCATTTCACCAGAGCGTAAACGTAAAGTAACGTAAGCTCCGTCTCTTGCAAGTAGCTGAGCAGAGGTTCCTGCGCTACGAGCAATCTGTGCACCCTTACCAGGCTTCATCTCAACACAATGGATCACACTACCCAATGGAATATTTCGCATTGGTAACGCATTACCCACTTTAATCGGTGCGTCTTCACCAGACTGTACGCTATCACCAGCAGACAAGCCTTTAGGAGCAATCAGATATCGACGCTCTCCGTCCAGGTACTTAATCAATGCAATGTTCGCAGTACGGTTTGGATCATACTCTAAGCGCTCAACAGTACCAGGAATACCATCTTTATTACGCTTAAAATCTATTATACGGTAGCTTTGCTTATGACCGCCGCCAATGTGACGAGTGGTAATACGCCCGTTATTATTACGGCCACCGCTTTTCGATTTAGACTCCGTCAACGGGCCGTGAGGCGCGCCTTTATGGAGATCAGGATTCGTTACTTTAACGACAAAGCGACGTCCTGGAGATGTTGGTTTTGTTTTAACAAGTGCCATGCTAACTCTCCTATGCCTTAAGCTTCGCCTTGAAAGTCAATATCAAAGCCGTCTTGAAGAGAAACATACGCCTTCTTCCAGTCGGAACGGCGGCCTTCCATGCGACCAAATCGCTTGGTTTTGCCTTTTACATTTACCGTTTTAACAGACTTTACTTTTACGTCCCACAATTGCTCGATCGCTGCTTTGATCTCACGCTTTGTAGAGTCGGTGGTAACTTTAAAAACAAACTGATTGTTTTCTTCCGCTATCACTGTGGCTTTTTCAGAGATGTGTGGAGCCAACAGCACTTTAAATATGCGTTCTGGATTCATCCCAACAACTCCTCAAATTTCTTAAGTGCACCAACTGTCACCAAAACCTTCTCATGCCCAACCAAACTAACCGGATCGGCACTTTCTGGATCAGTAACACTTACAAACGGTAGGTTGCGAGAAGATAGATACAAATTCTCGTCCATTCCGTCAGTAATGATCAAGGTCTTCTCCAAGCCAAGTTCCTTAAGCTTTGCAGCTAACAACTTAGTCTTTGGTTCCTCGACACTAATAGACTCTACAACTACAAGCCTATCTTGACGCACCAACTCTGAAAGTATGCAGCGCATTGCGCCACGATACATTTTTTTATTAACTTTCTGGCTATGGTCCTGTGGTTGTGCAGCAAACGTCACACCACCAGAGCGCCAAATTGGGCTTCTGATCGTTCCAGCACGAGCTCGACCCGTACCTTTTTGACGCCATGGCTTAGCACCACCACCGCTAACAGCAGCTCTATTCTTTTGTGCTCGTGATCCTTGACGGCCACCAGCAAGAAATGCTGTTACAACTTGATGAACCAACGGCTCGTTAAACTCTTTCCCGAATGCTACTTCAGAAACATCAACAGTTCCGCCAGAGGCAAGATTCAGATTCATCCGCTATTTCCTCTCAGGCTTAACCTTTTACTGCCGGGCGAACAACAACATCGTTGCCAGTCGCACCCGGGACAGCGCCCTTAATCAAAAGCAAGTTACGCTCTTGGTCGACACGTACAATCTCTAATGACTGTACCGTTACACGACGAGACCCCATGTGGCCTGCCATTTTTTTACCTTTGAACACACGTCCTGGCGTTTGGCACTGGCCAATTGAACCAGGTGCACGATGCGCCAAAGAGTTGCCGTGAGTTGCATCCTGCATCTGGAAATTCCAGCGCTTGATTACACCCGCAAAGCCTTTACCCTTTGAAGTTCCAGTCACATCTACTGACTGTCCATCTTCAAAAATATTGACTTCAACCTTACCACCAGCTGACAACTCAGAACCTTCGTCTTCACCAAGACGAAACTCCCATAATCCACGACCAGCTTCAACGCCTGCTTTAGCAAAGTGCCCGCCTTCCGCTTTGGAAACACGAGACGCTTTCTTAGCACCAGTAGTTATCTGGTATGCGCTATAACCGTCACTTTCTTGGGTCTTAACCTGGGTTATACGATTTGGCTCTACTTCAATAACCGTTACCGGTATTGAAACACCATCTTCGCTGAATACCCGGGTCATACCACATTTACGCCCGACTAGACCGATTGTCATATTCCTAACCTCTTCTACGGTGATTCATTACACCGCAACGTAAATCTTTTTAGCCAAGGCTAATTTGAACATCAACACCAGCAGCAAGATCTAGCTTCATAAGCGCATCTACAGTCTTGTCTGTCGGTTCAACGATATCTACTAAACGCTTGTGCGTTCGGATCTCGTATTGATCACGAGCGTCTTTGTTTACGTGTGGCGAAACCAACACTGTAAAACGCTCCTTACGCGTGGGCAGAGGAATTGGACCACATACTTGGGCCCCAGTACGCTTCGCTGTCTCCACTATTTCCAAAGCAGACTGATCAATTAATTTATGATCAAACGCCTTCAAGCGGATGCGAATTTTTTGATTTTGCATCGTCCTCAAACTCCGAAATCGTTTCTAACAATTTAACATGCAAAAAACCACCGCACTCACTTAGTTACCTAGCGAGGAGTGATTTTAACAACAATCCCCAGATCAATGCCTGGGTTGGCTGCGCCCCATATCTCAGGGGCGCGATACTATAACCTAACTACAAACTAGTTTGCAACCGGAATATAGCATCTTTTATCAAAAACTTAAGAAGCCAATGATATTACGCAATAACCTTTGCAACAACACCAGCACCTACAGTTCGGCCACCTTCACGGATAGCAAAACGTAGACCGTCTTCCATTGCAATCGGGTGGATCAAGGTTACTACCA
>MABD01000046.1 GCA_002162955.1 Gammaproteobacteria bacterium 45_16_T64 | reverse complement strand
ATTCTGTGGTATATTCTTTCTTTGTTCGCTTGCTCACTGCTTTCTCCTCAATTTCTATTCATAGTTTAAATGAAATTGAGTGTCCGGGTTAGTGTAGCCAGACCATAGGTTTTATGCCGTCTGACTATTCGGATGGAAATCCATTAGAAACAAATGATATTAATATGGATGATGTTGCATACTGCTATTTCAACCCAGAAACAGCAGGAGGACCTAAATTGTTAAAAGTAACACATGATAAGTTTCATCGCTTGAGTCACTATGTTTCTTCTGCGTTGCTTGACCTGAGAAAAAAAGACCGTATGTATTTATGTCTTCCATTATATTACGCGAACACAATGTTTTCAGGATTTGGGGCAGTGGTCTTATCTGGCTCATCAATGTTTCTTAGTAGAGATTTTTCTGAAAGTAAATTCATCAGTGAAATTCGTGAATATGGTGCTAGCTGGTTTGCATATTCTGGGAGCATGTGTAATAGCTTGATGGATCAAAAAGTAATGATAGACGATCATGAAAATCCGATAACTAAGTGTGTTGGTAGCGGTCTTAGAGCAGATATTTGGGTTAAGTTTAAGCAGAGATACGGTATAGATAAAGTTGGAGAGTTCTATGGTGCTGATGAGGGTTATGGGTGGTTCTTTAACCTTCTAAATAAGGATAAGACTGTTGGTTTTTGTACAAGGAATCATATGATTGCTAAATATGATTTCATAGAAAATCGAGTCGTAACTGGCTATGGAGGATGGTGTCGGAAATCGAAAAAATATGAAACGGGTGTATTGCTTGTAGAAATAGATGAAGAAACGTTCCTCAATATTGATTGCGATAGAAATAGTAAATTCGTACACAATGTACTAAGGAGAGGTGATTGCTATTTCAATACAGGGGATTTGTTGCGAAGAGTTGATGTAGGTTTTTCTTTTCTACTTAATCACTACGAATTTGTTGGTCGCGTGGAAGATTATTGCCGGTGGAAAGGGGCGAATATATCAACAATCGAAGTTAGTGGAGCAATTGATTCGGTAGATAGCGTCGAATATTGTTGTGTTTATGGGGTTGCTATTCCAGGTACAAATGAAAGAGCCGGTATGGCTGCAATTGTATCCACAGATAGTGAACTAGACTTAGATGGTTTGTCACGACACATAAATGAAAACATTCCACATTACGCTAGGCCGGTATTTTTACGCGAACTCAGAGGAGTGGGGGAAAAGAGGACGATGAGAATAGAAAGTGAAGTGTTGAAGTATGAGGCTTTTCATCCCAATAGTGCTGGCGACCCAGTTTTTATCCTAAGGCCGGGGGCTGAAAATTATCAACTGCTGGATGCAGAGCTTTATCAAGATCTTATTTCTGGTGTGGCTAAGTGCTAGCCGATTACGTATTTTGAGGTTTTTATGAAAACAAAGACGGCTTTGGTGACTGGTGCATCAGGAGGGATAGGGCTAGAAATAGCGAGAAATTTGGCTCAGAAAAAAATAGACCTAGTTATAGTCGCCAGAGGAGAGAAAAGGCTTCGAGAAATAGCGCAAGAGCTTGAGTCAACGTACGATATCACCGTAGTTCCTCTAAGCTATGATCTGCTGAAGGATAGTTCAGCTAACGATATTTTCGAAGATCTTGAATTACGCGGTATAGCGATAGACATGCTTGTTAATAATGCGGGGTGTGTTGAGTATGGAGCATTCGCAGAAGTTTCGGAAGAGGATGTAACTAGAATGTTATTGCTAAATAATCAGGCGCTGGTGCGTATGGTTCATCGATTTCTTCCTGGCTTTATTGAAAATGATTTCGGTCGTATTCTAAATGTTAGTTCAATAACAGGATTTCAGCCGACGCCCTTTATCGCTATCTATGGAGCGACTAAAGCTTTTGTCCTTTCATTCACGGAGGCCTTAAGTATTGAATTGCAGGGGACTGGAGTTAAGGTGACAGCATTGTGTCCAGGCGTTACGGATACAGGCATGATTCAATCCGTGAATCAGGAGCATTCGGACAAAATATCTATACCGAAATTTATTACAGGTGATCCAAAAAATGTTGCGAAATCTGGCGTGAATGCCTCTTTTTCAGGGAAGGTGATAGAGGTGCCAGGAATTGGAAATAAAATGGCAGTTAATGCGGCGCAAATTCCTCCGAAATGGATATATAGAAAAGTATCATCATTGCTTACCAAGATAATAATGAAGTAGCCTTAAAATATAGGCTCAGCGGAGTGTAGGGTAGTAACGTACTACCTGCAATTATGCTGGGCAGGGTGAGTCTATGGCTCATATCTTTTCCTGCAAATGTCGATTAAGATATGAGCCGCGTGGATATTAGGCTTCTACTTCACCTCTATTCGTTTCATTAATCCCATCAAGTTTCTGGATGTGAGAAAAGTGCGTTATCAATGCGTTGACCGTAGGGTATTTGAATAATTCGGTTACAGCTATCGTTCTACCGATAAACGCTTGGAGGAAATCTATTAATTCTATCGCTTCAATTGAATCTACCCCCAATTCTGCAAATGTTAAATCCAAATCTAGATGTTGACTATCGACATTAAGTCTCTTCGATAACCACGATAGAAGCATGTCTTGCAGTATGGGGTGATTGTCGCCTTCAAAATTAATTGTATTCTGAATTTTGATTTTTGATGAAGAATTTTCATGGGATTTATTCGTATTCCAACTATAAAGAACGTTTAATTTCTGAGAATCATATTGTTTTTTTGCCTCAACGCGTTGGGTTTTTCCACTGGAAGTTTTTGGTAGGGAGCTTGATTTAATAAGGATAATGGATTTAGCGGATATACCATGAGCTGATGATATAGCTCCAGCCCCCAATAGCGAGAGCTTCGCTAAGTTTGAGGCTGAGGTATCAGCTCTCTTAGCTAATTCTTGGACTATTACGAGTTGTTCGCCATTGCTGCTGGTAACAGTGAATGCAGCGCCGCTGTCGTTTCTAAAGTCATTAGATGACTTTTGAAAAGAGCGCTCTATATCTTGAGGGTAGTGATTTCGACCTGCGATGATCAGCACTTCTTTTAACCGGCCGGTAACAAATAGTTCGTTGTTTTTCAAAAAACCCAAATCCCCAGTGCGTAAATAGGTCTTCATATCAGCAGAATAATTTCCATCGCTGGTTTTAATCAGTGCCCTAAAGACTTTATTCGAGTATTGCGGTTTATTCCAGTACCCTTGGCAAACGGAAGGGCTATCGACCCAAATCTCACCAATGTGCCCGGGATTGACGCGTTTGTTGGTTGCAGGGTTAACAATAGCAATGGTTGTTCCTTGCGACGGCAGACCAGAGCTAACTAACTCAATATTTGCATTGTTAGGTGTGGCTGTTTCGGTCCTGTTTTTTGAAAGTGCGTTTGGGCAGATAAGTTCGGATAATGCACCTCTACCCGTTGGTGTGCCAGAAACAAACAACGTTGCTTCCGCTAACCCATAACAAGGTAGGAATGCGTTACGGTTAAAACCTGCATCAGAGAAATATTCTGAAAATTCACGGAGTGATTCAGCCTGAATGGGCTCAGCACCATTAAAGGCTATTTTCCAATGGCGTAGATCAAGAGTGGATTTTTGTTCCGGAGTTATCTTCGACATACAGTATTTATAGGAAAAATTGGGGCCACCGCTAATGTTGGCTTTGCGATCACTTATAGCCTTCAGCCAAACATAAGGATCTTTCATGAACGTTAGCGGCGACATTAGTGTGACACTAGCGCCGATACTCAGAGGCAATAGAATTCCTCCAATAAGCCCCATGTCATGAAAAGGAGGTAGCCAAATGACGGCCTTTGGTTTCTCTCCATCGACTGAACACATATCATCATCTAGAAAGCAATCTTGAATACTCTCAAAGTTTGCAAGTAAATTCCCATGGCTGACAATGGCTCCCTTTGGATGGCCAGTGGATCCTGATGTGTACTGTAGAAAAGCTATGTCATTGCCCTCTGGTGTTGATGGGGAAAAATCGGGGTCAGGGTGGGGGTTCATCGTATCCGATGCTACACAGTCGATTTCGATATTGTCTATATTGGTATTATTCGTGTTAGATATTATCCATCGACGAATCATTGGTATTGATTCGGATGTAGATAAAATCAATTTTGCGTTACAGTCACTGATTATTCCGGTTAGACGATCAATGTCTTTAGCTCCCATAGGGGGGTAAGCAGGGACCGGGATTGCGCCAGCTAACATACAGCCAAAAAATGCCCTTATATATTCATGTCCAGGTGGATATAAGAGGATTATGGTGTTCCCTTTCATGCCTCTTGTATGTAGATCGATCGCTATTTTTAGTGAATCATTATACAGTCCCTGGTATGACATTCTTTCTTCAATTTTTCCCTTGCCAACCAAAAACTCTGAAAATATTTTGTTTCCAAGGGATTGTTTTTGGATAGATAGCATATCCACAAGACTGGAAAATTTTCGATTTTTTTTCATTACTATTTCTTACCTTAGAGATAAAAGTACATGGTTTTTTTGTAATTAATTTAGCGAATAGTCGGAATGTATAAAGTTAGAATAATTGGAATGTTTATACTATTTGCTTTTTTAATTTAATAAGCTGTTAATGAAAAATTCAGGTAAAAATAATATATAAATTACAATTTCATTTCTATAACAATATGTAGAATATAGATTAGAATTTATCAATGCGTTTTCAGTTTATTAAAAAATATAAAATCATAATGACATATAGGTAAAGTTATAGAATGAATTGCAATGATTCTGTGCTGGACATTATTTTCGAGAGGGTTAATAACAGCGTGTAAATTATATGCTTGAAATTATAATTTCTAGGGGATTATGGGTTTCTAGAGCGGGGAATACCGATGAATATGTTGGGTGATGACCCATTATCATCGTAAACTTGAATATGAGGCCTGTGGGTGCTTATGATGTCTATAATAGACCTTCGGTGTCAGTGTTGATGCTAAGCTGCAAAGGGGGCTCACTTTTACCATCTTTTTTGATAAACTGGCGCTCAAATTAGATGACTGATAACAGGAACAAAGGCAATTCGTGGAAACAATGACCAACAAAGAAGCAGAATCCAGACGAAAAATCCTTGATAGTGCAAGAGAGCTATATATTGAATTTGGCCTGCGCAAAACCTCCATGGACGATGTTGCGAAGAGGACCGGGATTGGTCGAGCCACGTTGTATCGGCGTTATAGTGATAAGGATCAGTTGTTTCAAGCCGTTATTTTCCGAGAGGTTAAACGGGACCTCGCAAGTATAGAGAAGCGCATACGTGGAATTGAAAATCATCTTGATGGTTTGATGGAAGCATTTACGATGGCTGTGCTCTCCATTCATGGTAATTCCTTGCTAAGTCGCCTATTAGTGACGGAACCAGAGCAGATTCTGCCATTTTTGACGTCCAATTTTGATAAGATCATGAGCTTTTCTACTCAGTTTCTAGGGGTACAAATAGCGGTGGCCCAAAAGCAGGGGCACATAAGAGAACTGCATGCGAACACGACTGCAGAAATGATTTTGCGATTAATTCAATCGTTAATGTTGAGCCCTGGCGGTCTTATTGATCCCGCTGATGAGGGTAGTGTTAGGCGTTTTGCTGAGGGTTGGATACATCCACTCTTAGCTCCGTAACGACCTGGAATACATTATTTTGCCCTCTCTTTATACCTCCTAATAGCACCAATCCTCTAAGTTTCCCAATTTATTTTTCCATATAAGCCCTTGAATCTAAAGGGCTTAGTCATATCTGTTGTCAAAAACAGCAAAAAGAAACCAATCCCCCTATTGATGATCGATACATTGATACGTATTCTGTTCACTGTCTCATGTAGATGTTGTAGCCAATAATTGAGGAGTATTTATGAGCGCTGACAAGAAGAGAAGTGAAGGATCAACGAGCCGCAGTATCGAGCCGAAGCCATTAGGCCCAAATTCCTATATGTGGAAAGATTTTGGGTCTTATCTTTATCACTTCATGTTGCCTCAAGCGTTTGTGCTTCAATCCGCACACCCAATCATCGATATGGCTATCACCAAAGAAAAGAAATATCTCCTAGACCCCTGGGGTCGAGCAGTTAACTCAACAGCGCTTTTGTGGCCAGTTGTGTATGCAAGGCCAGAAAATGCAATAGAAAAGGGGCGAGCGTTACGTGAGTTACATCGTCATATAAAAGGGGAAGGGCCAAATGGAAAGCGATATTACGGATTGGACCCCGAGGCGTACTCATGGGTTCATATTACTGGATTTGATGCGAGCACTCGTATGTACGAGTGTTTTGGTACGCCATTAAATCCAGAGCAGCGTGCTCAAGTATTTTCTGAATGGAAACAAATGGGAAGTATGCTTGGAATAAGGGATGCGGATATCCCTCAAACTGAGGCGGAATATTGGAAGAAATTTGATGAAATTGTTATCGACCGTTTGGAATACGGTGAGGCACTGAAAGATCTTCTTGATCCTGGTTACTTTAGCTCTTACCCAAAACCGAAAAATTTTCAGTATATACCGAATGCCTTATGGAAACTCGCTATGTTAGTTCCTGGGTGGTTGCTACATAAAATATGTATAGCGACGCTACCGGAAAAATTCCGCTATAAGCTCAATATACCGCTAAATAAGCGTGATGTTCTGATTTTTAAATCGGCGTCGTGGTTTATTAGAAAACTCTATCCATTGTTGCCCGAAAAATTTAGTTATATTCCCCTGGCGCTTCGAGCGAGAAGAGATGCGCGTGCGTATCCAGAAGCTTATCGAGAATCATATCAAGAACCCTCAGCAGCGACGACTGAAGAATTTGCATAGCCAATTAATTTCGATACAAACAAAAGGTAATAACATGTCCGCATCAAGGCATTGGATTTCGGTATACGACGAGTTGGGATTAGATTGGTTGAGCATTCCAGAGGTCCCACAAAAAACGCTGTCAGACTATATAGAAGAATACGCGAGAAGCTTTCGAGATAGGGTTGCATTGGAATATCATGGTGAACGATATTCTTATGGATATATAAATCAATGTGCTAACAAACTCGCCCATCTTTGGAGTGTACAGGGCTGTCACGCCGGCGATGTTGTTGGCATTCAAATGCCAAACACCCCTCAGTATGTTATTGCGCTGATAGCGGCAGCACGGATGGGACTTGTCGTAACAAGCTTGTCACCGTTGCTTACAGCCAAGGAAACTTATAGCCAATGTTGCGATGCTGAAATCAACGTTCTATTTATTCTGGATTCGCTATATTCTCGAATAGAACGCAGTGTAGAAAAAAATATACCAACGTTAAGAACCGTTATCCTTTCAGGCATGGCGGAAATGCTACCAGGCCAGAGTGGCGCAAGTGTCCCGGTTGGGGATAGTCGTATTACTGTGCTTCAGTTGAAGATGCATCTAGAAAAGCCTATGTCAGATGCACCTGTTAATAATAAGCAGAATAACACGACAATAGATACTGCTCTATATCTACAATACACCGGTGGAACAACAGGGAAATCCAAAGGCGCTGAACTTACCTCAAGAAATTTGTTTACAAACAATATTCAGGCGAATGTTTTCTATAAATATCGGCAAGGAATGGAGGTGGTTGCATCTGCATTCCCATTTTTCCATATTGGTGGTCTCGCAGTGCTGATGAATTCGTTGAGAACTGCATCAACGCTGTTGATAATACCTGATCCAAGAAATATCACGCACTATTGTCAAACCATGAAGAATAATCCACCGACGGTACTGGCCAACGTTCCTACGTTGTATCAGATGTTGATGGCGGAAGAGGAATTTTGTTCGCTCGATTTTAGTGGGCTTCGCGTTGCTATTTCCGGGGCGGCACCTTTTCCGAAAGAAAGTATCAATCGATTAGAGGAAATAATAGGAGAAGGGCGATATTGTGAAGTATATGGGATGACGGAAACGAGCCCGGTGCAGACCATTAACCCCGCAGAGCGATTTAAGCCAGGCTTTGTTGGTATACCACTTCCTGGAACAGACTTGCGTATTGTTGATTCAGAAAATGAAGACATTGAAATGCCTTGTGGTGAGTCAGGTGAAATTGTTGTATCTGGCCCTCAGGTAATGAGAGGGTATCAGTCGAACCTTGTTGAAACATCCAAAGTGCTTAAGACATATCAAGATAAAGTATGGATGCATACGGGTGACATAGGCTACCTGGATGAAGAGGGCTATCTAAAAATATGCGATAGAAGCAAAGATATGCTGATTGTCGGGGGCTTTAAAGTATTTTCAATTGAGGTTGAAAATAAGTTGCAAGAACTACCTTTTGTTGAAATGTGTGCGGTTGTCGGAAAACCAGATATCAAGCGTCCTGGTAATGATGTTGTTCAAGTTTATGTTCAAAGCACTAAGTCAACACGATTTTCAGAGCCCGAGCAAACGGAGAGGATTGTTGAGTTTTGTCGTCAGAATTTATCGCCCTACAAGGTGCCAAAAGAAATTCACTTTGTTCGTGAAATGCCCCTTACTTCAGTAGGAAAAATTGATAAAAAGAGTATGAGAGTAGATCAACGAAATACGTCAAAAATTACCGCGTAGTTTAGTAATGAAATAGGAATGTCGGGGGATCAGAATGTCAAATAATAAGAAAGTAGCGATAATAATAATCATAGGACTATTCCTGCAGGGGTGTGCAACGTTCTCTAAATCCACATTTGTATCTGCGGATCCAGAGCAGTTGGACGAATGGCAGGTGGAAGGGACCATATCGTTGGAAGGTGAAAATGGCGTTGATGGAGCATACTTCCGATATACCAATGTTGAAGGAGATTATGAGCTAACACTACACTCCGATGATCCCGTGGGTACACCGCAGGTCGTGGTTACAGGCCAGGAATCCCTAACCAATGAGTCGTTTACCTCCGGGAGTGATCAATCCAAGAAAGTGTTAGTGGAGATTAAGAAAAACTTCGACTTGGAGTATTTAGACTATTGGCTTCGAGGTTTGCCTGCGACGGAAAATGCGGAGCTTTCTCAGGGTGAGGATGGCAACCTAAGTACAATTAGGGAGCAAGGATGGGAAGTACGTTTTGAAGACTATATGGAAATAGGTAAGTATGCGTTACCAGAAAAAATGGTGTTGACCCGAGAAGATACCATCGTCGACATAGATTTGGTGAGAGGAGAGACTGGGTTTATCAATTCTCCTTGTCCTGATTATAAGGCTGGTCTCGATGTGTATATCGATGAGCAATCAATTCACGGTGATACGATTGAGACCTTGGTTCCTTCCAGCGGGGCTGCTCCGGTTCCTCGTTGGATTAGTGACAGCGGATTTTGCGGGCAACTGTATAAAATACACGGGAAAATACCTGATCCAAGGGTTGGATTGTACGGCCCTGATTCGATGATGTGGAAGCTGTCTTCTCCACTCGCACCTGGCGGAATGGGCGCAGGGCGAGCGTTACTATTACAGACTGCTCACCCATGGATTACTGCAGCGATTGATGAACATTCAATTGTTAGATATGACCCTGTTGAGAGAGCAAGGAGAACCTTTGTCAATGTGTTTACGATGGTATTTGGTAGTATGCCGCAAGTGATGGCTTCAGCAAATAAGGTTCATCGCACTCATATCGAAATCGAAGGAAAAATAGCTCATCCTGCAGGTGCCTTTAAGAAAGGTTCCGAATACAAGGCAAATGAAATCAACTCGATGATCTGGGTGCATTCAACATTGTGGGAAACGTTGGTGTTGATGTATGAGGAGCTTGAAAGCCCGTTGACTGCTGAGGAAAAAGAAAGGTTTTATCAAGAAACTAAGCTTTTCGCCATGCTATTCGGAATTCCAGAAGATGCGCTCCCGAAAGATTGGGTGGAATTTTTAGCGTATAACCGTGCGATGTGGAACAGTCCGCAATTAACAGTAACGGATAATGCCAAGAAGCTAAGAGATGATTTGTTCACCCCACCGAATATATTGATGACGTTTCCTCTATGGATTCAGAAAGTTGTTACAGCCGCTCATATGCCAGAGAGAATAAGAGAGCAGTATGGTATGGAATATGGGGCTTGGGAGAAATTCAACAATGCATGGCTAATGGCTAGTGCCAGAATGTCACAATGGATGCTACCGGATGTTATGGGAGTCAGTGCTCTTAGACATGAAGCCAATGCACGACTGGAGGGTGTGAGGGTTGGGCCTTATCAGCGGATGCTGGTAAGGGAGCTTCTTGGAACAGAGCGATTGGTCAATTAATAGAATGTGTGTTTTCGGGAGAGATATTGTATGTGTCATTGTACTTATCTTTTCCCCTGCGTTATTCGCAGGAGAGTTTCCGCAAATTCGGTATCAATCTAAAGACTCTTTTATTAAAGGTGTATTTGAGGAGGAGCCAAAATGGAAAATGATAAGGCTCACCTCGGCGCTAAAAAAATCATCGAAAGCGATACTTGGTCATCGATATAAGGGAGGAAGAATTCGCTATTGGACTGGCGATGGTAAAACAGCGTGGATTATTGATGAGATCGGAAAAGAGATGCCAATAACAATCGGTGTTTCTGTAGAAAATGGGGTTGTGAATAGTCTTTCAATTCTCGTTTATCGAGAAGAGCGGGGAGGAGAAGTCTATCAATCCTGGTTTACCAATCAGTTTTTGGGAAAGAGGTATCAGTCAGACCAACGATTGGTGGACAGGATTGATGGAATTACAGGGGCGACGTTGTCCGTAGCTGCTGTAAGTAAGGTTGTAGAACTTGTATTGATGTTGGACTCGCATGTGGGGGCAATCGATGAAAAATAGTAGATTTATCATGTTGCTTCACCGGCGGGTGGGGTTGTCGATTTCTTTGTTGTTGCTATTTATTACTGTGAGCGGTGTCTTGATTAATCATAGTCAGGAGCTGGGTTGGCATAAAAAACTAATCTATTCACATTGGGTAGGTGAAGTGTACGGAATGCAATCACCCTTAATCGAGAGTGGATTCAAAATAGAAAATAGTTGGGTGTATCAAGTAGGAGGCATGCTTTATCGAGATCTAGAAAAAATAGGCGGATGTTCTGGGGCGTTACTGAGTGCTGTAAAATATAAGAATACTTATGCTGCTATTTGTGAAAACGAATTCATGATATTCGATGACAATTTAGAAATCATTGACTCCTATATCGATATTCCTAATGACGCCGATAGTTTACTGGCCACTAAGAACGCTATCCTACTAAATGCGAGGTTAACGCAATATCGCTGGGATGATATTCGTGGTTTTGTTGAGCCAATGGAAATTAGACGACGTGTTCTAAGCAATAGCATGACGCTTCCCTATTCGATAAAAAGTAAGTATTTGGAAATAACACCGGTAGATAATTTGACATGGGAAAAAGTACTTGTCGATTTGCATAGCGGGAGGATATTCGGGGCTGTGGGGGTAATGGTAGTTGATGTTGTGGGTGTACTTCTGTGTGTTCTAGCGCTAACAGGGGTGTACTTTAGTTACGCAAAATTAGCAGTAAAGTCCGGTCGTAAAGATAGTACAGGTAATAAAAACATACGAGTTAGTGTTTCTGGAAATTGATAATAACAATAATAGAAGTAGGAGATACTCATGGATGCAGGGAAATTATTGAGAATAAAACTAAGCACTGCGTTTTTAGCATTAGGTTTGTTGATAGCAGAAGGTTCCAATGGCGCTGTCATTGAAAATATGACGGTAGGAAATGCGAAAGCGTTAGCGTTGGGTAATGCTGTTACTGCTGACCCTCCTGGCATAGATTCTATCCATTTTAATCCGGCGGGTTTGGCCAAATTAAAGGGAGAACAATATAATCTGAAGTTATTGTTTGCATCATTCAATTTTAAAGCGGAGTTTGGTGATCATGACGCACAGACCCAAGAGGTACTCGATGCGTATGGATATGAAGATGAAGCATCGAACAGTACCAGTGAAACATCTGACGCGGGGCTAAGGGTGCCGTTTACAGAGGGAATTACAGAATGGCCATTGCCATTCCTAGTCGTGCCGTTAGGAGGAGCATCCTTTAGCCCTCCTGGTTCAAACATGACCTTCGCTACCGCGGCATATGCCCCTATGGCAGCAGGATATATTCGAGATTCTGATGATCCAGGCCGATTTATGGGCGAATACTTATCTTTGATGAAGGTGACTTACTTCTCTCCATCAATTGGTGTCCAGTTAACGGATGAATGGGCGGTTGGAGGGTCATTGGGGTTTTCTTGGCAAGGAGCGACGGTCGCTACCGAATTACGTGTGCCTAATATTGCCTTAGTATTGGCCGATCAGTTGGTTAAGCAGCTAGATGAACAGGGTGTTTGTGAAAATGCTGCGCTAGTAGAAATTATCAATATTTGTGGAGGTGATCCATTAGCTGACCCCATAAACCCTTATACGAATGCGGCTAGATTAGAATTTGATGCTGAAACCTATATGGTGTGGAATCTGAACGTAGGGGCTTTATGGAGTCCTACTGAGTGGTTTACCTGGGGTTTTGTATATCACTTTGAAAACACGGCGGAAATGGAGGGCACCTATCAAATGTCTTATGGTGATGAGTGGGTTAGCCTCTTTTCTGGGCTATATGAATCGCAAGCTTGGGATTTATTGAATTTTGTCACTCCTTTTCCCACAGGACTAGTTGATTCTCCCGATGGAAAGGGAATTCAAGCGGGAGACGCCAAATTGAGCTTTGTAAATCCTGCTCATTTTTCAACAGGTATTAGTGTTCAGCTTACTCCAAAATTTAAAGTGAACCTAGATGCAAAGTGGACCGATTGGGGCGTTTGGGAAGGTCTTGTGATTGAGTTTGACGAAGATCAAGAATTTACCAAAGTCGCTCGTTTGTTGGCTCCAGAATACGCCACTCTTGATACATTAACGATACCGAGACATTACGAAAGTGTTTGGAACTGGGCTGTGGGTTTTGAATATCAATATACTATGAATTTGGCCTTAAGAGCGGGTTATGAACCACGTGCATCGTCTATTCCTGATGATAAGCAGGGAGTTCTTTTGCCATTAGGTGACGCCGACCTTTACACCTTTGGATTCTCCTATCAAATGGCTAAAGATGAGCTTCTGGAGTTCGGCTTTGGCTATATGCATGCTGAAGCGGATATACCCGCGGGAAGTAGTACCAACGCTAACAGTACAGATCAATACAATAATTTTTTGTATAACCCTTACGCGGGGACTGATATTGAAACGTCGGTCGATGCGATTCTGATCGAATTTAGTTATACCTCTACTTTCGACTAACTATAGCAATAAACACTGTAAGGTAATTACTGCAGGGAATTGATGAATGGAAACGAGAGTGACCCCAACGTTCTGTCGAATATGCGAGCCTTCCTGTGGGTTGTTAGCGGAAACTCAGGGCGGTAAATTTGTAGGCCTTAAACCTGACAATAAACACCCTATAACAAAGGGATTTGCATGTCACAAAGGGCTATTATTTGGCGATATCCATAATGATGTGGATCGTCTCATGAGTCCTCTACGAAAACAAAGAGGTACTGAGAAAGATGATGAATTTTCAGAAGTATCTTGGGATATAGCGCTAGATAGGATTAGTGAAAGCATAAAGGGTATTCAGAATAGGTATGGTAAGGATGCGGTGGGGATATACGTAGGCAATCCTGTCGCGTTCAATACGTTAGGATCACAGTCTGTTGGGTCCTTTGCTGCCGCCCTGGAGACTAGGAGTATGTTCTCATCCGGCACGCAGGACTGTGCCAATAAATTCGCGTGCAGTGAGGCCGTTTATGGCACGAGTACGTTACATCCGATTCCCGATATAGAAAAGTCTCAGTACATTCTTGTTTTTGGAGAGAATCCGAAAGTATCTCATATGAGTTTTATGTCCATTGCTAATCCTATGGTTTCATTTAAAAAAGCCAAGAGTGATGGTGCGACAATTCGATATGTCAATCCAAGAAGGATCGAATCAGTATCGGACAAAGATAATGAATGGGTACATATAAAACCCGATACAGATCTCTATCTATTAGCGGCGCTATTGAATGAAATGGATCGAATGGGTTTGTTTATTGATAGGGTTATTGCCGAACACGGCAGAAATATTGATGGACTCAGAAAATTCATTCAACCGTATACCGCAGCAGTGGTGTCACACGTCATTGGTATTCCTGCCGAAAAAATAATTACATTGGCTCGAGAATTTGGCGAAGCAGAATCTGCGTCAATACACATGAGTACCGGTGTCAATATGGGTAGGCAGGGCACCCTTTGTTATTGGCTACTACAAATGATGAGTTTCGTTACAGGAAATTTGGACAAGGCTGGAGGGAACCGGTATTCCCCTGGGTTCTATCCAGCGACTAAGGCTGGTCGAGTAACGCAAGAGGAGGTTTTCTTCTCCAGTGAATTTGGGGATCTTCGGTATGTTCGCGGTATGCTGCCTGCCAATTTACTTTCGAACATGATCGAGTCTGAAGAATCACCCATCAAGGCACTGGTGGTTGTGGCGGGAAACCCTTTGTTATCTGTAGCGGGTGAGTCATCCTTACGCCAAGCATTTGAGAAATTAGATTTACTGGTGTGTTTGGATATCTATCAAAACGCGACAGCAGAACTAGCTGACTATCTTCTTCCATGTTGTGACATGTTAGAACGGAGTGATATCAATATTTGTGGGTTAGGGATGCAGAATGAGAGCTATGTTCAGTTTACAGATGCTGTAGTGAATCCATTGGGGGAGAGAAGAGAGGAGTGGTGGATACTTAATGAAATAATGAAGCGAGTGAATGGATCGAGAGCGTTGGATAGATCGCAGGATATACATGCGCGAACGAGAAAAATGTTATCAGCGTCAGCGATTAAGATAGAGGATTTAAAGAGAGCGTCTTCCAATACAATCACCCTAAAAAGGAAGAAGGAGGGTGTCTTTTATCGTGATTGGATTCAGACCAAAGATAAGCGTGTCGATTGCTGTCCTAGAATATTTACTTGCGCGCTAAATAAGGCAAATGACATATTTGTTGAGTTAACGATGGAGAGTCCTTATCAGGTAAAGCTAATAAACCTGAGGACAAACTATATGCAAAATAGCTGGTTTCAGAATGTAAAGAAGTTAAAGCGAGGCAAGCATTTGGATAACCCTCTACACATATCGCCATTTGATGCGGCACGATTAAGGGTTGAGGACGGGGATAGCGTATACGTGGAGACTCACTATGGCAGGCTTCAGGCTCAGATATTTATCGATAATACCCTTAGGCAAGGTGCTGTTGCAATGACACATGGATGGGGGAATGACAAGACGAAAGGGATGAATGTCGCCCTAAATAATCCAGGTGTGAATGTTAATAAAATCATGCCAACAGGTATTGGCAGTTACGAAAAAATCAGTAATCAATCGTTTCTGACCGGTGTACCGGTAAACATAATAAAAATGGTCTCTTGAAGGTGCACTTATGAACCTCAGAATATGTGTTATCGCATTGATATTCCAACTGCTTATTTTTGTACCAGTGGTACAAGCAGTGACCCCTCTAGATGAGGTAGATGCATACAAAACCATAATGATTGACGCAAAGCAGCTTGATAGCGTGATTGGAGAAGATATCAATAGCCTTTCTATGGCGGCATATAATAATGATTATTTGGAGCCTATTCCTTATCAAATCGATGAATACAATACTGCGGGTGCAGTGTATTTTGAAGGCTGGGATGTTCCCCTGGCTGGGACTCCTGGTGTGCTGGATAGTGAAGATAAACTTCTATTTCTATATAAAGACAGTGGTCCTCGAAGGAAAGAAAGTGCGCGTTACGATGGGGGAATAGTTCATGAAATACGTTTGTCAGGTCAGGGGGTAGGAGATCGCTACGTTTATCTTGTAAAAAACTCTCGGCTAAGATCTGATGAAAACTATGTGAGATATAGCGCTGACGAGGCGCTCGTTGAAACCGATTTCTATACAGTGACTTATGACAAGAATAATCATATTGAATGGTTAGATTTTTCGGTGTTAGATTATGAAAGTGATAAGAATCCATTTGATGTGTTAAAAATACGAATATTTACCAGTGTGCTGGGTGGATTGATTGATCTCGCATTCAATAATAATGATGTAAAACTAACACCAAAAATTGAACGTATAGGACCTATACGAACGACGGCTCAGATGAAGATGTCCTTTCAATTCTTAGGAATGTCAGTACTCAATATTAGTATGCAGTTGCATCATTCTATTCGATCACTAACCTATGATGTGCGTTCGAATATTCCTGCCTTTAGGCGCTCATTTGCATCGAACCCATTGGTATTTATTTCATTGGAAGGTAATGATTTACAGGGTTCTCAAATTAGGACAGCCAATGGTCCAGAAAGCCCGGCAGTCACGGACGGTAAAATGGATGACATAGAAAGGGCCCATGTGAACAATGGCGTGGATATCGATAATTCGTGGATTTGGGCAAGCACCCGAAGGAATCTTGATTTTATTGCATTTTTTGATTTTAACAGTGAGCAAACAGAGGATATCGATTTCTATTATAACGACGATGCTGAACTATCAGACCCACCTGAACGGTTTCTTGGGCAGCTTCCAAATGTCGGCTATCGGATTAACGGAATACCTGATGATGGCGTCTTTGGTTTTGTCGTTAGTGTTCATATGAGTAACGGTTTTAAGGGGAATCCCGAAATATTCTCTGGGAAAATACGGCGTTTACCCGATATTGTCGTGTTAGACAGTAGACGTAATAACTTGATGTAAAGATATATAAGAGTAGAAACAATTAACTCAGAAATAATCAATAAAGAAAAATAGATGTAGGAAATAGACGTATGTTAAAGACTCCAATAACTGAACTGCTCAATATTGAACATCCTATCGTACAGGGAGGAATGCAGTGGGTTGGTCGTGCCGAGTTGGCATCAGCGGTATCCAATGCAGGAGGCTTAGGATTGTTAACCGCGTTGACGCAGCCAACGCCAGAAGATCTCTACAAGGAGATTAATCGATGTAGGGAAATGACGGATAAGCCATTCGGTATTAATCTAACGATTCTGCCTACTATCAAACCTGTTCCTTACGATGAGTATGCACAAGCTGCCATTAGTGCAGGAATAAAAGTGATAGAGACAGCGGGTAGAAACCCCGAAAAATTCATGCCTATGTTCAAGAGCTCCGACATAACAATCATACATAAGTGTACGTCAGTAAGGCATGCGATTAAGGCTGAACAAGTCGGAGTGGATGCCATTAGTATTGATGGTTTCGAGTGTGCTGGCCACCCTGGTGAAGATGATATTCCAGGGCTAATATTGATACCCGCGGCGAGAAAGGCGGTGAATATCCCTATGTTGGCGTCCGGGGGTTTTGGTACCGGGTCTGGTTTGGCTGCGGCTATTGCACTGGGTGCTGATGGCATCAATATGGGGACGCGATTTTTGGCAACGAAGGAAGCGCCGGTTCATCAGAACGTCAAAGATCGATTGGTTGAGGCGTCAGAAATGGATACTGCACTGATTTTCCGTACGCTAAATAATACAGCGCGTATTTATAATAATTCAGTGGCCAAAAAAGTAGTCGATATTGAATCGCTACCAGGAGAAACTGATTTTTCTGATCTTGCGGATCATGTAGCAGGCGTAAAGGGTAGAGAGGTTCTTGAAAAGGGAGACTTGGAACACGGTGTGTGGACTGCAGGAATGATTGCCGGCTTAATCGATGATATTCCTGACTGCAAAACGTTACTTGTCAGAATTATTGCTGAGGCGGAAGAGATTATAACGCGTCAGCTAGCGAGCGTTGTCGCATAAGATAGAGTGCTCACTACGTGGTTAAGATTGACAGAGCGTGTTGTTAAGATATATTCGAAGGAATAGATTTTTATCCATGATTCTTACTTAGGTAGGTAGTGACGAATGACCATCACATCAGAAGTAGTTACTAAAGACGATTTCGAAGAAGGCCTAAATAGGGCACTTGCTAAGGTGACGAATTCAGAGCATGGACTGTTTGGGCCAAGCTCTATGATGTGGCGTTTGGCGCGTCATGCACTCATTGGTGCTCACGGCTCTGGGCGTGCGTTATTGTTACAGATAGCGCACCCTTGGGTAACGCAAGGTATTGCAGAGCATTCAGCTACGCGACACGATCCTCTAGGGCGGGCTGTTCGTACATTTACCGCTGTGATTTCGATTGTATATGGCAATGTTCAGCAAGCGGTTAGGCAAGCAAGGATTGTACGGGCAGTGCATGATAATGTTGAGGGAGTTGTCAAAACTGATTCGGGTATGTTTGCGAAGGGAAGCCGTTATCAAGCCAATGAAGCGCATGCGATGCTGTGGGTGCACGCGACTCTTTGGGATACCTCTGTTGTGATGCATGAGTTATTTTATGGACCCCTTTCGTCCTATGAAAAAGAAAAGTTTTATGAAGAGACAAAGCTATTTGCGTTTATGTTTGGTATTCCGGAGGGCGTAATCCCCCCGACTTGGCAAGACTTTGTAGAATACAATCGTATGATGTGGGATTCAGATCAGCTTTTCGTGAATGCTGAAACAAGGGATCTTGCAAAATTTCTGTTTGACCCCTTGCATCCTATATTGTCGCCTGCAATGGCCTGGTTGAAGATGATTACTGCCGAAACCTTGTCTGATCGTCTACGGTCTGATTTTGCTTTAGAAAAGCCTAATCCAACGGTATTGAAGGCGGGAATCGGTATGGTGAGAAGTGCGCAAATAATATTACCTCCAGTCATTCGATTTGGGCCATCCTATGTGGAGGCCACAAGAAGGGTATCCGGCAAACATTCTACGCGCATGACGAGAAAAATCACAAAAACTCTATTTGGAAAAGAAGAGCTTGTTGCACTGAGTCGGCAACAAAAGTGAATTCTCATTTCGAGTGAAGACACAAGCCCATTTGGTGGGTCATTTACACAATCAAGGTCGTTACTTATGTTTGATAACTCAATATCACTGGCAGGTGAGGTTGCACTGGTTACTGGTGCATCAAGTGGTCTAGGGGCACATTTTGCCAAAGTTCTTGCTGGGGCAGGCGCTAATGTAGTTGTTGCTTCTCGCCGTATAGACAATCTACATTCCTTGGTACAAGAAATTGAATCCAATGGCGGTAGTGCAACGGCGCTTAAGCTTGATGTTACTCAGCATGACTCCGAAAAAGAAGATAGTATTTCCCAGGTCATCGAGAATACTGAGAATATCTATGGTCCTATTACGGTATTGGTTAATAATGCGGGAGTCTCGGATTCCGCGCGTTTCGTCAATACGACGGAGGAAAGTTGGGACTTCGTATTGGACACTAATCTCAAGGGAGCATGGCGTGTGGCGAAAGCCGTTGCCAATAGGTTACTTGCCCTCAAACTAAAGGGCAGTATTATTAATATCTCCTCTATCTTGGGTATGCGAGTTGCCATAGGAGAAAGCGCTTATGCCGTTTCCAAGGCGGGTTTAGCTCAACTCACCAAGGCTGCTGCCCTTGAGCTTGGGCATAAAGGAATACGTGTTAACGCCCTATGTCCCGGTTACTTTAAAACAGAGTTGAATGCGGATTTCTTTGATAGCGAAAAAGGGAGAGCATTTATCAGTAATACCCCCGCGAAGCGTCTTGGACGTTATGAGGAACTGTCGTGGCCAATGTTATTGCTTGCCAGCGATGCGGGTAGTTTCATTAATGGCGCGTGCATTCCTGTTGATGGAGGGCACCTGGTTAGCTCATTGTAATGTAACAATCATTACAGTGATTTGTTTTTTATGCCGATATTAGGGCATTTTTTGCCCTTTTTTTAAGGTTACGCGTCGATTCCATTACAAATAGCAGCAAATACGCGCTACTACGCGGTACATAGTGACAACTTTTCTAGCTTGTCTATATCTTTGGATTAATGGACGTTTTGCGGTACCATCTGGCTATCTACCGTTTGGCCAATAAGTATGAGCACCGTGACCCCAAAAACAACGCCTCGAAAATATGTCAGTAAAAAAGTCTCAGAAAGAGTAATAGAGCGAAAGGATCGTTTCTTAGATGCGGGGTTGGAGGTATTTGGTACCGTGGGGCTTCGTGGTGCCAAAGTAAAGCTGCTTTGCAATGAGGCCGGTCTTACGGAGCGTTATTTTTATGAATCGTTTCAGAATGTAGAAGACCTTTTTAGTGCTGTATATCATAAGAATAATACGACTATTTATGAACTCTTTGTTAATAAGTTACCAACGTTTCCAGAGGATATCGGGGAGCGAACCCATGCCGCGCTGAGTTTATACTTTAAGATTATGAAAAATGATCGCCTAGTTAGAGTGCTATTATTGGAGAGCTTGACGGGAAGTGAAGAGATCCGAAAATCTCATCATGAGAGTATACGTCAGCTAGCAAAACTTGCGGCGCAATTTATCCGAATAGACAATCCAGATATTACACTAAGGGAGGAAGTGTTAGAAACGGTCGCACTTGCCATTAACGGCGCAGTGTCGACTCTTGCTACGCAATGGATGATGGAGGGGTACGCAACGCGGAAAAAAGATATGATTGAAGGGGCTGTACTTACCGTTATGGGAATAATGGCTGAGCTACGCATGCGTTAGTGCTATATTTGCCCCTATTAAAAACTGAGCAGCTACTCCTTTAATGGTGTTTTTATCACTGCTGTTTTTCCGGTTTATGTATCTATAAAGTTCAATAAAAACAATGAGATATGTTTGGGTTGGCGTGGGTTGCTAAGACCAAAATATATCCGAGTTTTACCCAGTAAATGCATAGTTTACTATAGTGTTATTACTAGCCGTAGCGTGTGACACTATGAATTCAAGAGTAGAAAAAGCCGTTGATTCGCAAGCAATTATGCAATCAAGTATTCAGCATCAATCCAGTCATTCACATACGACCCAATGGGAGTACTTATCCGCTAAGGATTTAGATCAAACCGTTCCTGGTTGTATTGATAGTATTGGGCTTTTGAGTGGCATTGCCAATACGATTATGCAACTGACTTATCCTGGCGTTGGCCATGGTGTAATGGAAAGTCCTGTGCAATCTGGTTCCGTTATTCACCATCCTTTTAAGAGGGCGAGAACGACACTAACGTATCTTTCTGTTGCGATGCACGGGACAACCGAAGAAAAGCTCGCTTATCGTCGAGCAATTAATAAGGTCCATGCTCAAGTGGTATCAACTGAAAAGTCGCCAATGAAATACAGAGCGCTTGATCCAGATTTACAATTGTGGGTGGCGGCTTGTTTGTTTTGGGGATATTTTGACGTTTACGAGAAGTTTCGTGGTCCAATGTCGCCAGAGGATCAGGAAACGTTTTACCAGTTAGCTAAGCCGTTGGGCACAACCCTGCAAGTTAAAGAAGATATGTGGCCGGATACTATCGAAGACTTTTGGTGCTATTGGAACTCAAACCTTGAGAAACTAGAGTTACCGGATGATGTTCGGATTTGGTTAGGCCAGCTGGTCAATGTAAGCTTCTTGGGTTCGACGTTAAATGCTCTGTTGGGTAACTTCGCAACGTTAATGACCACAGGTTTCTTGCATCCCCATGTAAGAGAACAAATGAGGTTGCCCTGGGGTGATAAAGAGAAAAAGTCCTTTAACCGCCACATAAAAATTATCGGTGCGTTAAATAATAATCTCCCGCGAGTAATACGACAGCTGCCGGGTAATCTATTCTTATGGGACTTTAGGCGTCGTCTGAAAAAAGGGATGCCTCTAAACTAATTATTTTATGCGTACACATCTGAATTGCTTTCGCTAACCGTTATATTTGCAAGAAGGGTACATTATGAATGCCATGAATAATATCGATAAGCTTACGAGAATCGGTGATCACAACCGAAAATCTTTGAAAGGAGGGCGTCGCTTATTCAATTTATTTTATGGTTTTGACCCGCATCCAAACACCGATCAGATGGATCAGATTCGTCAGCATATGGTGATGGGTGATACGTTAGCGGATGCAGTGGCTCAAATGTTTAGTGATCTTCCCGGAACCCAGGGCCGTAAATTATTAAATGAGGCGTTGGAAAATGGAATCGAGAGCATTGATAACCCACCTCAAGCATTGGTTGCGCTATTTCAACAAGTTGATCAAGTGCCAGAGTGGGTTGATCACGAGAAAATAACGCTTGCTTGTAATGTATCGCGAAGGGTGGGGATTTCCGGAGAACTAGTATTGCGAAATCTAGCATTGATGGGGGGGTATTTGGGGGGAGCTGCTGCTAAACCTTTAGTGTTTACGGGGCAGTTGGATCGAATGACGCCTCGGCGTTTAGTAGAAACAGGAAAATTTTGGATGGATGTCACGACTGATGGGGGATTGGCTCGTGATCAAGAAGGTTTCAAAAGTGCTGTCAGAGTTCGGGTCATGCACGCGCAAGTTCGAGCGATGTTATTGAAATCAGAAAAATGGGATATGGCGTGGGGTAGCCCTCTAAATCAGTGGGATAGCATGGCCACTATTTTAGAATTCTCATCAATATTTTTAACAGGGTTACGTTCTATTGGTTTTATTTTTACTAAGAAAGAGCGTGAAGCCGTTATTCATCTATGGCGCTATATAGGCTACTTAATGGGGGTTGAAGAGAAGATATTGCCTAGGGATGAGAGTGATTCCATGAAGGCGTTGTACCGAGTGATCGCTACTATGTGTGAGGCAGATGACGATAGCCGGGCGTTGGGCGTTTCATTGGCAGACTCACCTTTTCAGTTCGCAGAGGATACCGTCGTCAGTCAATATTCTGCGAAGGTGGAACGAATACTGCGTATTGGTTATACCCGGTATATATTGGGAGACACTGCGGGAGATCAGCTGGGGTTGCCTAAAACGAAAGCCAAGTATTTTTGGCCAGCACAGATTCCATTGCGTGTGGGGAGTGAAGTGTTACGCATGGCCATTCCGTCACTCAATAAGAAGTTGATTGAGGTTGGAGAGAGAAACGCGAGAGAGATGCAGCCTATACAGGTAAAGAAAACCTCGGCGGATACTACGTTCACCCCGGTATCAACGCTTGCTAGATAATAGTTGTTGGGTTTACCCGCCAATTAACCAATCAACTATTCTTTTTGAGAGTTCCTGAAGCACCGCCTCTGATGAAATACGTGGAGACGGGTCTAAGGCAAGACTGAGCAGCGTTGAGCCAGTCATTGTTGATATGAGGTAGAGTGTTTCGGGTTTTACTTGAATTTGATAGAGTGTTTGTGATTTTGCAGCCCCTGCGATAGCTACTTTAAATAGCTCGGCTTTTAATTTTTCTGTTGAAGGCATCTTAAGCCAGAAGGGAACTTGAAAAATGAGTACCTCAAGAATGTGTTTGTGGGTCAGCACAATATTATAGAGTGTATCAAGCCAATGCCGCATAGCGATTTCAAAATCTTCCTCGCTATTAGTCTCGATGGTATCGTGCATTTGTTTGAGGCTACTATCCAATAGTTCGTTTGCCAACGTAGCGACGATGGCTTCTTTTCCTGGAAAGTACTCGTATACAGATCCGATGCTAACCCCAGCGACCTTTGCAACCTCATTGGTATTGAGGGCGTGATACCCTTGCTTAACTAAGATTTGAGCGGATGCTTGGATAATGGCATCCACCGTAACTTTTGAGCGGTTTTGTTTCGGTTGCTTCTTGATGGCTAAATCTATTGGGTTGTCTTTCTTCATCATATAAGTATCGTCCAATAACAACAATGGCCTGTAGTGGACTGAGTATACTATATAGACGGGATAAATCATGGCAACAGGATAGCGTGAGTGTAACCTGCTGCCTTGAGCGTCATATGTTGCTGGCTGAAAAATTAGTCATTTGGAGGGAAGAGTTTATCGAGGTGTTTATTACTGAATATTCCGTGTGGATCCATTGCCCAAAATTGCGCGGTGGCACTGGACCAGTTGTTGTCTGCGGGGTATCCATTACCCCAGGTTTGAGGGTAAGTCTCTGTTAACATCTCATTGTTTGTCCAGGCACCACCAAACTCACCATCAGCAGTATAAGCGTAACCCTTGGTCCATTCAGGTCTTACTAAACCATAACTTGCATAATTACTGTAGAACCATTGCTCTAATCGCGTGTTGAATTCCGTGGCGGCAGGTTGGTCCACATTATTATTAATCGCAAACCATATAATGGTATCTTTGTCGGGGTGATCCGGGTGAGGGCGTGCTCCCGATAATGTCGGTTCAATTGCACCATCAGTCAGTACATCGTCGGAATTATCGAGTCCGTGAGCCCGTAGTTCTACTGGGCCGGAGTAGGGGAATAACCCTCTGGATTGAAATTCGTTAAGCAATTCAGTGAAGAATACATACCATTCAGCTAGCGCGCGCTGCATATTGTGACGAGAGACAACAACACCCCAGGCAGCAACAGTCACACGGGGTGTGTCCGGCTGGACGTAGAGTGTGGTGGTATAGGCTGATCCCCATAGATCATTTATCTTCGTGTTTGGATCTTCGTTAGTGACGAGTGATAACAAGCCATCTACTGCGGTTTTATTGAATTGGGGCACAATACGGGGGAATGTTCTTAACGCGGAACTGAGTATGTCGGCTTGCCATGGTGCCATAGTGACGCCGTCGGTAAGCTGATAGGGTTCGAATACTTCACGACTGGTCGCGGGTTTTTCTGGTGTGACAGTCCAATACTTTAACCAGACTATATTTTCTGGATTAAAAGGGTAGTAGATGATATCTACGGTACCGTATTGATATGACAGGTTGGAGAATGAATTCTCAGTTTCATTTTCGGGTAAAGCCAATACTTCTGAAGCGGTTAAGTCGGTCTGACTTTTAAGGCGAATTTTGAGATTGGGGCCGGCTTGCAGTGTGACTGAGGTTATGAACGCACGGGCGAGACAGGTGAGCAGGGGGCCGATCTCGGGGTCATTTCTAACATAGGTTTTTAGAGTGTATTGACCTAGGCTTTCATCCCAGGCTACGGCGGTTAGTTCTAAGACTAGGTTGCTAAGGGTGCCCCAGGAATGGCCCCGGGCTAAGGTTTCTCCATCCTTGGGGATTGCTGCACCATGAGCATTCATTGCGAGGGCTCCAGCAATGGACACTCCACCGGGTGCGGTGGTGTGATACAAGCCAAGCTCAAATAATTCTAGCTCAGCACAGATGTCTTCAATATAGGCCCCTGCATCACAATGAACAACTGATGTAGCGGTGCCGGTATTGACGGTGATGCTATTCATGTAATCATGGGTATTAATGAGGATAACTTTTTCACCGCTGTGACCGCGAGGCAATAACGTTGGTGCGAATCCATGGCCACTCCCCATAGGACGAAGTCGGTAGTCATGATCTTTTGCCCAATTAGCGACCTGTAATACCTCATCAGCTGTCATCGGGGAGCAAAACCAAACACCTGATATTTTGACTTCCCGTGCCCAGTTAGTAAATGTTCTTTGATATAGCTCAATATTCTCTGGAAACTGAGGTGGTTCGGGAATGGTATTGCTGCCTGAGCCTGCGACGACTTTACAGCCTGGTAATACTGTACCTGCAGCAGCAGTGGCGAGGGTGCCTCCTAGGAATTTTCGTCTAGACATGGAGGTATTGTTCTTCTCGTCAGATGTAGAATGCATTGTAATATTTCTCATTTTAAGTGAATTATTTGGCTAGAGAATTAGTCTAGAGCGCTAGTCGGTACTATTGGTAGTACAATGCTAGAGGGATATTCTGGACTGTTATGAATAGTAGTGATGCCTCCTTCAGCTGCGGCTTGAAGCGGGTAATTCATAATGCCTTGCGCTTGATTACTTGGACTAATAGCAATGCGTAATTTATTCCCCTTGCGGATAATTGCACTTGTTGGGAATATCTCAATTTGCATTTTGATTACCTCACCAGGTACAAGAGGCTCTGACGTTGCTTCGGTAAAATAATGATAAGGTTGTATCATGTCATTATTGATAATGCGTGAGCGGGAAATATCAACAGCGCGTTTAGACGCCAAGAGTTGTCCGTTACTGATAGGGAGAGATCTATCACCAAAGACCTCTTCAACTTGTACGGCGACGACGGCATCGGTAACGGTACTATCAATCCATATGTCAGCTTGTATTGGGCCGTTGATATAGTAATCCTCCTCCATTGTGTCGGAATCAAATAGCACGCGCTCCTGTTCTGAAAGGTTGCTATCGTAATAACAGGGTTCAGGAATCACTAAACCTAGCGTCCATTGTTCATAGCTGCTAGAGCACTTGGTGCCGTCGTTAAGGGTGATGTCAAATACGAGCAATCCGTTTGCATTACGAGCTCCACCCACGGGGTGTTCTGGGTTACGCATTGTAAAATGAGGTTCCGGTTCAGTGGGTTTCGTTTGGGTAAGGCTGCCATCACCATGGAGATACCAACGTTCTGGTGACAGTAAAGGGTGTGGCCATTTCGCTGCTGTCGCATAACTGTCATTTTGAAATTCCGCAGGGGTGCTTTCTGTCGGATAGTTTTTGACGTATTGGATTACAGGGGGGAGTTTTTCGGTTTTGGTATCCATTCCTTTGAGGTGTTTATCAAACCACTGTAGGAGTAAAAAGTCGATTGCAGGGACTTGCTCACCACTAGCGACATGGGATTTTAGGAAATTGATTAGATGAGTTCCACTGTAAACAACCAAGTGAGAATCTACACCATTATCACTTAATCGTTCATAGAGCATGGGAGCGCCGCGCTGAAATAAATCGTTCAACGCACCAAAAATAAATGTGGGCGCTGTGACTTTATCGATATTCGCCATGGGGGAACGCGTTTGCCAAAATTCGCCGTCGTAGCTGTATTTGGGTGCGCCATCGAGAGCATTTTCTATCATGGGAACGTGGTGAATATCGACATGGTCAATGTGCTCTTGTGTCGCTGCCATTAGTTGGGCCGTGTGCTGCGGATTCGCAAGCATGGCGGGAATATTCTGTGTGGAAGTTAGATGGGTAATCGACATCCATGTGCTCATGAAAACACCGTTGAGTAAGCCGCCGATACCTACCGTGCCACGCATGGCATCGCCCATGGGTAGTAAGGCAAATACTGCATCAACAGAATCCGGCCTTCGTTGGGCTGCAAATAGTGAGCTAATTGCCATGTAAGATACGCCCGCTACACCAAGTTTTCCATTCACCCAAGGTTGGTTGTGTGCCCAATCAACAGCGTCGGCAAAACCAATTTGTTCATCCTCCCCCAGTAGCTCCCAACCACCTTCAGAGGCACCGGTGCCAAGTGCATCTACCGCAACTTGTGCGTAACCTCGTCTAACAATATATGCGTCAGTTAGCCCCATCATTGCGAAACCTTCAGAGCCAAGGAACATGTAACTTAATAAATTGGTGTTGTATCCCGATTGGGTAAGGATTACGGGGAAAGGGCCCTCTAGCGGGTTTCCGTCTTTGTCACCTGGCAACGTGACGCGCACGCTAAGTTTCTTGCCGCCTTTGGTGGTAATGAACTGTAGTGGCAGGTCGACGGCGTTTGGGTAGTCCGCGTCACGCCGGTAATAGGTATTTACTTCTTCATCTGCTGTTGAATACCCGTCTTCGACTACGTTTGGGTTATCAATAATTTCTGACTGTGTGTTGTCGGCAGCAGCGCTAGATTCAGCGCTGGATGAATCTGTGTTCGATGCGTTTTCGCCGGCGCATGCTGTTAACAACATGATTGAAAATAGTGAGATTACGAAACGAGTGATGCGTCCTTGTGGTCTTGATTGGTTCATTGGTAGTCCATCCATATTCTTATTATTTGACAATATACGTTGTCATCCTAATTACTGACAATGAGCATTGTCAAACAACTGTTTACAATGGATAGTTAAGAAATGTAGCTGTAATTTGATAGGGTTCTAAATGCCCTCTCTGGGTTGAGTCAGTGAGACGAAATGTGTATTATTGTTTCACTAAGGTGTTGATAGATGGAAAGGGGTTGTTGTGAGAGGGAATGTACGTGGATGATGTGTGTGATTATGTCGTGATTGGTGGTGGCTCTGCCGGTTGTGTGTTGGCAGGGCGATTAAGTGAAGATAGTAATAACACCGTATGCTTGTTAGAAGCAGGTGGAGGTGGTGATAGCATGGCGGTTAATGTGCCGACAGGGGCGGTGGCGATGCTGTCGAAACCCTGGAATAACTGGGTGCTAGAGACAACGCCACAGGAAGGGCTAGCGGGACGGCAAGGGTTTCAGCCAAGGGGAAAGTGTCTTGGGGGCTCATCAGCCATTAATGCGATGGTGTATATCAGGGGGCATCATTCTGATTATGATCATTGGGCTGCATTAGGGAACGAAGGGTGGTCATATCAAGATGTATTGCCCTATTTTCGTTTAAGCGAGAACAATGAGCGTATTAGCAACGGATTTCACGGCAATCATGGACCGCTTACCGTAAGCGATAGCCGTACTGACAGCCCTTTTCATGATTACTTTCTCAATGCGGCTAAGCAATGTGATATTCCAATCTTGGATGATTTTAATGGTGAGCATCAGGAAGGAGCCGGTGTTTTTCAAGTCACTCAGCGCAATGGGGAGCGTTGCAGTACGGCAAGAGCATTTCTCTTTCCTCATATGGGTAAGCGTAAAAACTTGCGGGTTGAAACTAACGCGCTAGTGAGACGAATCCATTTCAAGGATAAGCGGGCGGTAGAAGTTGAATTTCAGCAGGGTGATGAAATTCAGTGCATCCGTGCCAATAAAGAAATTATTCTGTCCGCTGGTGCCTTTCAGTCACCACAAATCCTGATGCTTTCTGGTGTGGGGGACCAAAACGAATTATCTCAGCATAATATTCCGGTTGTTAATCATTTGCCGGGTGTAGGAAAGAATTTGCAAGATCACCCCGACTTTGTTTTTGGTTATACGACGCCTAGCCCAGATACTTTCGGATTTACTTTGGGTGGAATAGGGCGGGCTATTAAGGTGATAAAAACCTATCGTCGGCATCGTCGTGGATTATGGGCATCCAACTTTGCAGAAGCGGGGGCATTCCTTAAAACTAACCCCGACCTACAAGCCCCCGATATCCAATTACATCTAGTGACTGCTTTGGTGGATGACCATGGTCGAAAACTGCATTTTAATCAAGGCTACTCTTGTCATGTGTGCGTACTGCGTCCTACCAGTCGAGGGGCAGTCTCTCTCGTCAGCGCTAACCCGGATGATGCTCCCGCAATCGATCCAGCGTTTCTTAAGGACGATGGGGATTTGGATGTGTTGGTGAAAGGCTATAAAATCGCAGATAAAATAATGAAAGCACCGGCAATTTCCCGTTGGATGAAACAGGATATGTTTACCGCTGATGTGAATACTGATGAAGATATTCGAAAAATACTAAGAGAGCGATCGGACACGGTGTATCACCCTGTGGGTAGTTGCAAGATGGGCACTGACGGAATGGCTGTTGTTGACTCTCAGCTGCGAGTAAAGGGGGTTGAAGGGTTACGGGTTGTCGATGCTTCTATTATGCCAACGATAATTGGAGGTAACACGAATGCCCCTGTTGTTATGATCGCAGAGAAAGCTGTAGACATGATTTTAGGAAAATCACGAATACAGGAGCAGGCATTGGCGGTATAAGTTCTATTAAGGGGTGGGGTGTGTCTCTGTGGTAGGGTGCTTTTTAAGAAGATTAATTAGGCTGCTACAGCTTTCATAACCTAGTTGGTCTGCAGTATCTCGAATAGACATGCCTTGCCCAAGGTAGGATTTTGCTTTGACGATTCGGATATCATTGAGGATGCCGATAAATGTCGAACCTTCTTGCTTGAGACGGCGAGACAAGGTGCGTTTGGATATGTTGAGTTGCTGCGCTGTTTTTTCTGCATTTAAATAATTTGGTGCGGATCTTATCAATAGTTTTTTTACTTGCTCTCTAAATAAATCAGGTGGGGAAATATGATCAAGTTTCTCACTGACATTGTTCATAAGTAAGTATTTTAAGCGATTGTCATATAAGGGGTTTCTTAGTGATAGCAAGCTGGAATCAAATAGTATTCTATTTTTAGAATGTTCGAACTCAATGATAAAAGGTACGGTGTTCTCAATTTTTTCAAAGTAATCGGGTTTTTTTGACTCAACAAATAGTGTTAAGAGTATTTGGTTGTTGATATTGAACGTGTTTTTAATAAATTGATGATAGAGTGCGGCGCTGGAGAATAGCATCGGTAAGATAAAGTCGTCGCTGGCCATAATGTTCAGCAATTCTAGCTCAATTCCATTTTCGTTAGTTTGATAATCTAATGCCATAACGTTACTACGTACATGATGGAATTTGTTCGATATGGTGAGTATGTCCTCAATATCTGCGCAGGATCGTAGTAAGTATTCGAGATGAGTGTTTAGGTTGTTGCCCATGTGGTAACCGAGTCGGAAAGGGAATTCGGGGGCGTTAGTTATGTCTGAAAATTCATTTTTCAGACTTCTTATTAGTGAAAAAGAAACGTAGTCACCACCATTTATTAACGTGTCGTGATGGATGTGTGCCCATGTGGATTTCTTGACATTAGCACCGCAAGACTCAATATACTCCACATACAATTCTATGTATTTCTTATCAATATAGGTATTCATAGGCCACCTTTTATTATTGTATATAAATGATTAAGGTAGTTTTAAAACACAACAAATCGAAATCATTTTATACTTTTAATGGTAAGTAGTTTCGTGAACTAAAGCTAGTTCTTTACCGTACCGAATTGCGTCAAATCAAGGGGAATGGCGCGAAACTGAATGATGTTGGCTTGTTTCGATATTGCATGAATATTGATCCAATATCAATATACTCAGATGATTTCGCTACCGACGTGATGGAAGAGGGCGAAATAAGAAATCGAAACCAATGATGGATAATAAAAATGAATATGAATGAGGTTTTGCAAGGCAGAGAGGTGCTCTGTAAAAAGATGAGAACCTTCGTTGTACTCTTAACGTTATTGATGCATGGGGCAGCATACTCTTCTAATGGGTTTGTATATGATGATGACCCTGATGCGCTTTTAGGCAGTAGTCATGGGGGGCTAGCAATATGGGATTATTGTTACGGCAAAGATGATAGTGCGATTTTACCCGTTGACCCACGTTCATTAGTGCAACCAGGAGTGAGTGATGGAAAGGCGGTGCATTTCAATGCTTACTGGCGGGATTGCCATGTTGATGAAGAAGCGGTACAGGAGATAGGTACGCCTGAAACTTGCGGTGAACTTCGAGATGTTTTTTATCGCGGAGAGGGGTTGATGGACACTGGTAGTGAAGATGTCTCTGCATTATTCGCGGGTTCAAAATATAACTCACCGGAAGCAGTCGGAGGAATCTCTGTATTTAGTGCAACACAATATAATAAATTATGGGAAATTTGGGGGGGATATAATGAAAGACCCGAAAACTTTGATGAGTTGGTTACCAATCGGTATGGCTCGGGCCTGTCCATTGGACGAAACCCCTATCCATTACCTGGAGAAGATCCCAACGATACCGAAGGTGGTTCTGGTCAGCTTCCTGAAATGTTCACACAGATGCGTAAACCTGATGGCAGCTGGAGTGCAAAAATTGGTGTAACCTGTCACGGGTGTCATAGTGGTGAAGTCGGTACCCCTGAAGAAGGAGAAGGCTTAGGGTTTTTATTTGGTGGTTCGAGTGCTACAGATTTGAATCTATTCTTACGGGATATGTTACCGCTGGGGTACCTTGCGTCTGCTGTGACCCCTCTCAATCTTACGCAAGTGCGGGGAACGAATAATGCCAGTGCAGTAAATATCGCGTTTATTTTTCCTGAAAAAGGCTTGCCATCCATACCTGATATTCTAGGGATTTTAGGGTCAGGCTCTACTGGAAGTATGGATTCCCCAACGTGGTGGAGCATGGGTCACAGGCCAGTAAAATTCGTTGATGGTTTATTTCCAATGGATGCACCTCGTGTTGATGCCGTTTTCTACTCGCCATTTTTAGGCCTGTTCGGTTCCTTTACGGGTGACTTGGGAAGTGAAGCGAGGGATTGGATGAGAGATCATGGACCTGAAATGAACCGATGGATTGAGACGTTAAAAGCGCCTAAATACCCTTACCCAGTGGATACTGAGTTAGCAGAAGAGGGAGCTGTGATATTTCATGAATTAGATCTTTGGGAAGATGATAACAATATTGACATTGATAAACCTCAGGGTAATGGAACATGTGCAAGCTGTCATGGTGCGTATGCACCGCGATACGTTAATGATACTGATTACCTAGCGACCCCAGAATTAGAAGGGATGGCGTCTTACATTGTTCCCCTCGATATTATAGGAACGGATGAACGTCGTGCGTTAACCAATAATGAGGCTATGTTGCGTGCAGGGTCGAGGAATTTCTTTGGTTACCCCGCGACTAAGGGCACAGACAATGATTGCGGACCGCAAAACCAAAAACGTTTACGGGGTGACCGTGAATTAGGGTATCTGGCTCAGCCGTTATATGGTGTCTGGGCGTCTGCGCCGTATTTCCACAATGGTTCTGTACCCAATATTTGGGAAGTACTAAAGCCTGAGGACAGAAAACCTATCTGGGAGCGTCAGTCTGCCGAGAAGCCTGAGGGAGTAGAGGGTGTTGCCATAATGGGGTTTGATACAAACTTGGCACGCGCTTTTGATGATGAAAGGCTTGGTTGGAAGTATCAGGAAGTTGCCTGTGAGCAGCGTTCACCAATGCTGTTTCCGGGTATTACCTGCAGCAAGAGGGATAAGCATGCTGAACCATGGTTGTTGGGTATTCTAAAGGCGATATTTGGTAATGTACTCGCTGCGTGGAATATTATATTCCCACCAACGGTTACAGATGAGCAAATAGAAAATAGAAAAATCTATAATACACACCTATATAGCCAGGGGAACCAAGGGCATCAGTTTACCTCGGTGTTGACAGATGATGAGCGCTTCGCTCTTATTGAATATCTTAAAACACTATAATCTAGGTTATATCGGCTAAGCAGTATGTTAATGCTTGGCCGATAATCTGATACTTCAGGTATGTATGTTTAGAGGGCTTGCGGTTATTTTGTCATCGCTAGGTCTATTTGGTCTTGTGTCACATCTAACGACGTATTGATGAGCGTGACGATATACTTCTATAGCAATGATGGTAATATGAGCATTGCGCTATTTTATGTGTCTATTAGTTGAAAGTAGTTGTTTTTAGACGTTTTTTGGCCATGAAATAGAAAAGAAGCAAAGTCAATTTGCTCAAATAATAATAAGAAGTATAGGTTAGGCAGAATGAGTAGGGTTGCAAATCTTGACTATATGAAGGGTATTGGTTGTTTAGTGATGGTTCCGGGTCACACGCTAGTGCTTAACCCTGATGACAAAGCTTCTTTTTACATCTATATCCTCTTACATTTCTTTACCTGTCTATTTTTTACGGCTTCGGGTGTTACGACGATATTTCAAGCTGAACGGCGCCCAACCTCCTATCTGTTAGCCTATTTTCTGATCCTATTTTTTGTAGGTCTAACATTTACATCCATTTGGCATCCGCAATGGTTGTTTGATTTTAGACTCGAAATTGTTCAAATCATTATGCTGGGTTGTATCTTATTGTTATTCATGCACAGGTTCTTTAAGGACCGGTGGGTCCTATATTTATTCGCATCCATGGCGATATTTTTAGTAAAGGTTGCTCACGATACGTGGTTTCCGGAGTGGACAGGGGGCAATATCCTCTTTCCCCATGCTGATTATGTTCCATCACACCTAAGAAAGGACGGTGATCCGTTGGTTACTGTGGGGTTCCCGCTGTTTCCTTGGCTCTTTATGTTTCCGTTAGGTGTGTTTTGTTATTTCGCTCAGTTGAAATGGAATTATCTGATAGCGGGTATCTGTGTTGCCGCCTCGTTGGTCATGCTTAATCAGTATGGCATCGATGATTTTTACGATAAATGGGATATGTCAATTGAGCATTTTCTTGTCGTTACGTTTATTACCTGTGTCGCCTTTATTATTGTTCGATCGGTACCGTTTGAACGGCTACCATTGCGAAACGTAGCGACATTTTATGGCCAATCGTCGTTAACTTTTCTTTATATGCATCTAATTGTTCTTAATATGCTTGGTGTAGCGCTTACGTTGGTCGCGAGTAAAGATACGCCTTACATCCAGTATATATGGTATGTACTTAGCTATATCGGCGTATATTTTGCGATGAAATGGATCGCTGGCGTGCGTGTGTCTACTTGGATGAAGAAGGAGTCTTCGTGGATTATTCTTCTCGTTGTCGTATTTGCGATGCCGCTTATCAGCCTCTATAACGAAAGTCTTAAGATTATCGTATCGATATCAGGGTTGTTGATTGGCCTGTTTATGGCTCATAACTATAAGTCTATTAAGGACTTCCCTAGCCTGCAAAATTTACTCAAAAAGCCTGTCGCTGAAACTAATAAATAATAAGGATTGATCCAAATGTTGTTAATGGATTTGTTGGATGTCTTGGCGCAGAAAAAGATCAAACTCTGGCTTGAAGATGGTGGGTTGCGTTTTAGCGCCCCGGCAGATGTCTTTACATCGAAACTAAAAGCTAGCGTTGTCGAAAAGAAAAGCGAAATTATCGCTTTTTTGATGGATGCTCAAAAAACGAAAGTCGATAGTATTCCCCTCGCTGATCGTAGCCAGTCAATTCCCTTATCATTAAACCAGCAACGCTTGTGGATTTTACATCAGTTAGAGCCAGAAAGCGTCGCATACAACATGCCGATTATCTTGAAGTTATTGGGTGATGTAGACGTCGTGTGTTTTGAGCGGGCATTGCAAGAGGTTGTTGCGCGTCATGAAACCTTGCGAACGCAAATCATTCAAGAAGGCCAGGTTGCCTGTCAGAAAATTACAGATAGCACGTTGCCAACACTATCTGTTACTGATCTTACGCATTTATCGAATGAAGAGCAGAGTGAAAAACTGCAGGCAGAGATCGATAGAGAACTAAAAACACCCTTTACATTAGGCGTCGACCCGCTTTTTAGGGTGCGTTTACTTACGTTAGGTAATGATACGAAAGTTGAGTACGTATTATTAATGAGTATGCATCACATTATTACTGATGGCTGGTCTCTCGGTATTGTGGTGCAAGAATTGATTGCTTGTTATAACACGCTGGTAAAAACATCCACGCTAATGGCGGTGCCACAGAGTCAAGGTGAATTGCAACGCCTGGCGTCATTACCCGAATTAGACATTCAATATGCGGACTTTTCTGTTTGGCAACGCGAGCGAATGGCGGGCGATGAATTGACTCGTCAGCTCGATTTTTGGCGCAATTATTTGCCCCGTGATGGCTTTGTGTTGAACCTTCCAACTGACTATGAAAGGACGACTAAACCGACGTTAGAAGGGGCATCGGTTTCACATACAGTGCCTCGCTCAGTATTGAATGATTTCAAAGAGCTTATACAGGGTGTCGATGCGACCTTATTTATGGGGCTCCTTGCCGTTTTTGACGTGTTATTGGCTAAGTATTCCAATCAGTCTCAAATCAATGTAGGTACTCCGAATGCGGGGAGAAATCGTGCTGAGGTAGAATGCCTTGTTGGATTTTTTATTAGCACCTTGGTGATGAGTACGCATGTAAAAAGAACGGATCGTTTCATTGATGTATTAAAAAACGTTAAGCAAGGGGCTGTTGAAGTCTATTCGAATCAAGAAGCGCCTTTTGAGAAACTGGTGGAGGAACTTCAACCAGAAAGAGATTTAAGCCGAACACCGTTGTTTCAAGTGTTTTTTAATCTTCTTAATCTACCAGAAATGAACGGTAGTTTTGATGGGGTTCAGGTCGAAAGCCTATTGGCTGATGATGTTGATCAAGTATCAAAATTTGATATGACGGTATATGCAAAAGAAGTCGACCAAGGACTTCAGCTTGATGTTATTTACAATTCTGGTTTGTATACACAGGCTAGAATGGAGGTCTTACTACAGCATTTTGAACATATTCTGAAAGTGGTATCTGAGCAACAAGATGTCATTGTGGGTGATATACCGTTAGGAATAGAAGGGCTGTGTGATCTCGGTGTCGTTGCAGCGGATGATGAGTTGGTATCAGAATGCACCGACATTCTGGAATGTATAGAGCGTACCTATAACACCTCAGGCAATTCAATTGCAATTCACTGTGCCGATGAAAGCTGGACTTATCATGAGCTTAAAATAAACGTTAGTCGTCTAACGCGTTATTTAGCTCAGCATACAGTTTCTGGATCTAAGGTTGCATTTATCGCATCTCGAACCGCAAATTTACCTGTGGGTGTACTTGCGGTGCTTAATGCAAACTGTTCTTTTTGTTTGGTTGATGCCTCATACCCCTTAGATAAAATTAAGGCCTACCTTGAAATCTACAAAGCAGATTATGTGCTTGTTGATTCTGAGCAACATACTGGGCGAGGAAGCAGTGAAGAGGGCAGTGAAGGAAATCACCCACTCAATACATGGCTAGAAACAGATTTTGAGAATCGTCTTGTTGTATTACCGAAAGAAAAAGCGGGCTATTCTAATATAGAGGGTATTGCGTCGGCAAAGTCATGTTTTGTACGCGACCTACCTGCAGAAAGTACCGCTTATTATAGTTTTACATCAGGTACTCAAGGGGTGCCAAAATTAATTGCCAGTGAACTAGCGCCACTGAGTCATTTTGTTACTTGGTATAAGGAGGAGTTTGGGTTACAGAATAATGATCGTTTTAGTATGTTATCGGGAGTGGCCCATGACCCTATCCTACGGGATATTTTTACGCCCTTATCCATGGGAGCGACATTATGTATTCCTTCGCAAGATGAGCTGCTTGAGCCTGGTTATCTTAGTCAGTGGATAACACACAATAACGTTACCGTTGCACACTTAACTCCTTCCATGGGGGAGTTGATAGTACAGTCGTTGGAACATGACGCGTCAAAGCTTCGTTTGGTGTGTTTTGGTGGTGAAAAAATACGATATTATCAAGCGAGAGCATTCGCGGAGTTTGCGCCAAACGCTCAATTAGTGAATGTTTACGGTGCCACTGAAACACCACAAATTATGGCTTTTGAAAGAATTGATATCGAACAGCGACCGGGTCGCTCACACATTATTCCTATCGGTAAGGGGATTGATGGAGCCCAGCTATTAGTCGTCAACGATGATTTAACGCCGGTTGGTGTGAGTGAAATCGGAGAGATCGTTATTCGGACGCCATACCTTTCCCTTGGTTATGAAAATGACAAGAGCCTGACTGCATCAAAGTTCCCGATGATGAATACTTTTTCCCCTGTGACGGGGGATGGACTTGGGAGGGTCTATCGTACTGGGGATTTAGGGCGTTACCTTCCTGATGGTCGGGTTCAGCTAATTGACCGGCGCGATCAGCAGGTGAGTATTAGAGGGTTCAGGGTTGAGCCTGGAGAAGTAGAATGCGCTTTATTGCGTCATGAGCGTGTTAAAGCGGCTGCGGTTAAGCAAGTCAAGGTTAAGGGTACCTTACAACTTGTTGCGTACGTTGTTTTTGTGGAGGATGTTACCTCAGAAGTTACAGACAGTGACGTAATAAAAAGCTCTGTTTTTGAATGGGTTCGAGAAATACTACCCGAGCATATGTTACCTCAGTCAATTGTCGTGTGTGAGGGGATTCCATTAACACCCAATGGTAAAACGGATTATTCTTCATTGCCCGATCCTGGAAAGGAAGACCGGGCCTCTCAGTATCTCGCCCCACGCACGCCTATAGAAGAACAATTGACACTGATTTGGGAAGATGTACTGGGTGTTACACCCGTAGGTGTTAACGACGCGTTCTTTGAGTTAGGCGGTCATTCATTGCTGGCCACGCTAGTCGTAAGTCAATTGAATGCTATTTATCAGGTATCAGTTCCTCTGCGAGCGCTTTTCGAGAAGCAAACAATTGCGGCGATTGCTACGATTGTGGAGGAGGCGCTTGTTGCGGGAGTGAGCAATAATATTCCTGAGATCAGTGCTGTTTCACGTGATCAGAAAATACCAATTTCATTTGCGCAAAACCGTTTGTGGTTTATGCAAAAGCTCGACCCCGCGAGCGTAGCGTTTAATATGCCATTTCCTTTGTTGTTAAAGGGGAAAATAGATGAGCTCGCATTGGAACGCGTTTTTCAACACATATTCGCGCGCCATGAGATTTTAGGGGCCAACTTTATTGAGGATGAGGGGGTTCCATACTTTCGATTTAACGCACTTGAGCATTGGACACTTGAAAAAGAGCGTGTTGATGTTAGCGGTTTCACTGCTAATGATATCGTGCGGTTACAGAAAAAGAGGGCAATTGCCGACGCTTCAATAGCATTTGATTTAGCACTAGAACCACTTGTTCGCGTTAAGTTAGTGTCGTTTGAACATGGTGACGGTGGTACTGCCAGTCAACCTGAAGAACACTTGCTTCTTATGACGGTGCATCATGTCGTCAGTGATGGTTGGTCTATGAACCTCTTCATGCGAGAATTCGTGGCGTTATATGGTAATGCAAAGGATGCATCACCTGTCGCGTTGGCTCCAATGAAAATCCAATATGCAGACTACGCTTTTTGGCAGCGAGATTGGCTACAGGGCGATGTATTAAATACTCAGCTGAACTATTGGGAGAAAAAGCTAGCAGATGCCCCACAAATTCTACGGCTACCCACGGATAAACCAAGACCGGCAATCCAAACGTTTAGTGGAAATGTATATTCAAAGAAGATATCAGAAAAGCTCACAAGAGAGTTGACCGGATTTAGCCAAAAGCATCAATTGTCATTGTTTATGACGTTAATGGGTGCTTATCAGATATTACTTTCAAGATATACGAAAACGAATGATATCTGTGTAGGCACTCCTATTGCCGGTCGTCATCATCGTAATACAGAAAATATTATAGGCTTATTTCTTAATGGGTTGATTGTTCGTGCAGAATTTAATGATAACCCTTCGGTTGATACATTTTATACCCGTTTGAAAGATACGATGTTAGAGGCGTATGCACACCAAGACCTTCCTATCGAAATGTTGTTTGAACGGTTGGACTATGATCGGAACCCCACCTATCCAACGGGGGTTCAAGTTGGTTTTCAGCTGCAAAATATGAATGACGCAGCAGCGTCTGTGGCCGGTGGGCAGCATGTTACGAAAAATTCTTCTCTAGGGGATGAATTGTCCGTTAGTATGCTTGAACGCGAAAATATTGTTGCCAAATACGATATGACCTGGGTCCTCGAAGAGCGAAACGGGGTGCTAGAGGTCGGCGTTGAATATAACAATGATCTGTTCTTCGAAAGCACCATCGCAAAAATGGTTGCTCACTATGAACATCTCTTGTCTGCAATTATATCAGGGGAGTATCAATCCGTTCGGGCGCTACCAATAGCAGATGAAAAAACAATTGCCCTGGATATTGGGGTTGATGACGGACGATCGGCTGAGGCTGTCTATCCACTGACATTGAATCAGCAGTCAATTTATTTGTCGGCGCTGATGAATCTCGAGTCAATACAAAATAGTTTTGGATTTTGTACAGACGTTCCGGCATCAATGAATGTTGACGTAATGAAACAAGCTTTCGCCGAGTTGGTTGCCGAACAGGGTGTTCTTAGAACGCAACTTAAAGAATCGACAAAGCCGTATCATGAATCCATTTATCAAGTTGTTTATCGACATAAGAAGGCCAATGTTGAAATTTCTGATTGGTCTTCAGAGTCGCTGAGTGAAGAGCAAATTTCTGAACGGGTGAGTGACTTTATTTTTAGGCCTTATGATGTTTTTGGCGACCTATTGTTTTGTCAGATAACTAAAGTAAGCGATAAACGTTACTTGGTAATGTTAGCTAGTCATCATATCATTTTTGACGGTATTGGGCTGGCGTCGTTAGGGGTTGCCCTGAGAGACCGATACGATCAAATAGCGGAAGGTAAACAAGCCGCTGTTTGGAATGATCGTTTTCGTGAATACATTATGTATGAGAGGAATCATGCAGATACCGCTGAAACACAACAGTTTTGGCGTGACGCTCTACCTGAAACACTGCGTGCTGTTGAGATATCTCAGTCTTCCAATCCGATTTCAGATTCCACTGTATCTGATGCGGATTCTCACTCTGCCATTGAATCTACGACTAAGAGTCTACTGTTTTCGTCACAACATTGGGATGATGTAAAGGTATATATTCGTAAGAATAAAATCACCCCAGCGCTCTATTTCAAGGTGTTATACGGGATTTTGTTGCAACGCTATAGTCAGAGTGATGCATCGTTCTATATCGATGAGATGATCCACGGCCGCGAAAAAGGTTATGAAAATGTCGCGGGATGCTTTGCGCAACCATCACCATTCTTGTTCGATGCATCGTTTTTTTCCGATGAGGCAGGTCGTCCAGCATCTGTGATTGGTGTTATTCGTAATGCCAGGGCATTCCAGAAACGTATTAAGGGGAGGCGCCTTTGGTCTGAGCAAAGTCAAGCGTCCTTGCTTCCTCGCTCTCGGCATTCGTTTATATTTAATTTTATCCCTTTTGTGGTGGCACCTGACTTTCTCGGAGAACCCGCTAATATCCGAGAATTGATCAATCATGTCAGTGGTACCGTTGAATTTACGGTGGTGGTTAAAAAAGAAGAAGTACGCTGTAATTTGACCTATAACGCAGGAGAATTTCAGGACTTTGATTTTCTTGAGAGATTGGTTTGGCTAAGCAAGCAGATTGTTGCTGGGAATGAAGCACTTAATACACTTGACCTTGTATTTGATCATGAAAGACATGCACTCATTGAACAGTCAGGGCATCGTGTCGATTATGCACTCAATGAGACGATTCCCAGTATCTTCGAGCGTCAGGTTGTTGAGAATCCAAATGATGTCGCTGTCGTATATGGTGAGGAGCGTTTATGTTACGGGGCGCTGGATAATGTGGTTAATGTACTTGCGACTCGGTTAAAAGAGGCTGGGGTTTCCCCTAATGACCTTGTTGCGCTTTACGCTGATCGAAGCCAATACTTTTTGGCTGCGATCTTAGCCATTATGAAAAATGGCGCAGCCTACGTACCCGTCGATCCAAAATATCCTACGGATCGTATTCGCTATATGCTAGAAGACTCGCAAGCGACGGTTATTGTTTCTGAACAACGGCTAATGAATGAGTGCCAATCCATTCATAGCGACCTTCAATCGAAGACTATAGTGCTCCTTGATGACCTATTGTCAACATTGAACGTTGTCGATAATGACAGTGTTAGTGACCTAAGTGGGCCTAACTTGGCCGCTAGTAACGGATTTAAGAATATCGCCACGCCAAATGATCGGGCCTATATGATCTACACCTCGGGCTCTACGGGAGAGCCCAAAGGCGCGTTACTACATCATAAAGGAGCACTAAACCATATTTTAGCAGAATGCGATATGTTGGGTTTTGAAGGTGCCTTTAATTTTCTTCAAAGTGCGCCGTCCTCATCTGATATCTCTGTTTGGCAATTATTAGGACCAGTCGTTAGCGGAGGGAAAACCGTAATTTTGGCTGATATTACGGATATACCGGCATTATTTAGATTACTTAAAACTGAGTGCATTGATATTGCAGAACTGGTGCCAGCGGTACTTCAAATGCTTATCGAATATGTCGCTACATTGGATGAGCATTCGCGAGAATTACCTGCGCTACAATGGATGATGGCGACCGGAGAAGCAGTTTCTGTCGCGTTGGTTAATCGTTGGTTGGTTTTGTATCCGAATATACCCGTAGTGAATGCTTATGGCCCGACAGAAGCGTCTGATGATGTTATTCAAGCCGTTATTGCATCACCCCTAGAAAGCAATGAGACCACGGTGCCTATTGGTGTGCCGCTACCCAATTTGAATGTACTGATTCTGGATCGAAAAGGGCGGTTGTTGCCCAACGGTGTTGCAGGAGAAATTTGCATCGGTGGCGTCGGTGTGGGCGAGGGGTACTGGAATAAACCTGAGAAAACAAAAGAGGCTTTTGTTAAGAATACCTTTGAGAGGCTCGCGTCAGAAACATTGTATCGCACTGGCGACCTTGGCCGTTGGCGTGAGGATGGTAATGTCGAGTTTATTGGGCGTATGGATAATCAGGTTCAGTTGCGTGGTTTTAGAATTGAATTGGGTGAGATCGAAGCGCACCTATCGGCAATGAAGGGTGTTGCTGAAGCGGTATGTGTTGTGAGGGACAGTCAACACTTGGCGGCGTATTTCACTCTATCTGTGGATGCTGCGAGTGACGATTCATTTGATACATCACTTGTAAGGAATACGCTGCGTAAGGTTTTGCCGGAGCACATGATTCCCACTAGTTTTACCGTGTTGGAAACGTTTTCGTTAACCCCCGCTGGAAAAATTGATCGTAAAGCATTACCAAAACCGGGCGAAAATCGCAGTGATTTGGTAGTTGAACCAAGAAATACCATTGAATCCGCTTTGGTTGATATCTGGAAAGATGTGCTAAAAACGGATGTGGTTAGTGTGCTGGATGATTTTTTTGTCTTAGGTGGGCATTCGTTATTGGGTACACAAGTCGTTGCAAGAATTAGAGATAGCTTGCATGTTGATTTACCCATGAGAACTATTTTTGAATTCAGTACATTATCGGAACTGGCGTTAGAAATAGATAAAGAAAAACGTAAGGTTGGCTATGGTTCTTTGCCGGCAATAACGCCGCGGCAGGTTATTGGGTATTCGTCAGAAACGCCTATCCCACTGACGTATGGCCAGCAACGAATCTGGATGATGGAGCTATTAAATCCTGGCAGCGTGGCGTTCAATATGCCAGGAGCCTTTACCATAACCGGCGATCTCGATTTGCCGGTCTTCGAATCCGTCATGCAGGATATAGTTCGACGTCATGAAACACTAAGAACACATTTTAGTGTCGATGAGCAGGGCGACGCCTTTATGGTAACGGATAGCCCTGATGATAGTTGGAGTTTCCCCGTTGTTGATTTGCGGAATTTCTCGGATGATAACAATGTATTGCAGATCGAAATCGATCAATACCAGCGTAGCAATGAGGCAACACCGTTTAATTTGATTTCTGGCCCATTATTCCGCTTAACAGTGTTAATACTACCTGATAACGATGGACAGCCCCGCCATACGGTTTTGTTTTGTATGCATCATATTGTCTCTGATGGTCGTTCTGTTGAAGTACTAACGGAAGAAATTGCCAACGGCTATGTTAAGCGTTTGGCTGGAGATAACTATTCACCCAACCTTCCTATTCAGTATGCAGACTATGCCTTATGGCAACGAACCCATTTGGATAACACGCTTATTGATAAACAGTTGGCGTACTGGAAAGAAACGCTGGATGGGTGTGCTAGCTTTTTACGTTTACCCACCGACAACCCAAGACCTGCTCAACAAACTACTTCAGGTAATCGAATACAGGTGGAGTTTCCGAATAGCTTTGATGACTCTTTGAAAGCTGTGTGTACGGAGCAGGGCGTAACACCCTTCATGTTCATGTTAACGGTTTATCAGCTATTACTCAGTCAGTACGCCCAGCAGGATGATGTATTGGTTGGCATTCCTATGGCCGGTCGTGAGCGTGCTGACTTACAAGGAGTGATAGGATTTTTCATTAACAGTGTTGTTATTCGTGGTGATATGAGCGATAACAAGACCGTTCGTTCTTTGTTACAGAACACGCGTGAGAACGTGCTAGATGCGTTTGCCAACTGTGAGGTTCCTGCAGAAAAAGTACTACAAGTATTGGACTTTGATCGCAATCCGGCTTTTTCACCATTAGTGCAAGTCGCATTTCAGTTGTTACAGATCGCTGATTATGAAGACCCCATAGAGACAGAAGGTCGCTCATTTCCATTGCAGTTTGACAATTTAGGTTTGGAAAAAGTCGATGCAAAGCTGGATATGACGCTTGAGTTAAGGATGTCGGAAGGCGGTGTTACCGCTTTTCTAGAATATAATACGGACCTTTTTTCGCAGAAAACGATTACGACGTTCGTTGAAAACTATATTGCCCTAGCGCAATCGATGATAACGAACGTCAATGCGCCATCTCGCTCGCTAAATTGGTTAAGTGAGGAGCAATTGATGGTGGCAATGGATCTCTCCCCTGAGCAGGTAGAGGCAGTGTGGCCGGTAACCGCGATGCAGCGGGACCTTTATGTAGATTCAATTATGGATTTACACAGCCATAGGAATAGCATGGGGTTTGTGGTGGAGCTTAATTCTGTCATTGATCCAGAATTGATGCATGTGGTTCTCAATGCGTTGTCTCAATCCCATAGTATGTTGAAATCCTATTTTACTGAGTCCCCTTTGCCTTATATGGATTTCGTTTATCACGTCATACCTAAAGCCTATGACGTTAATTTTGACTATGAAGATTGGACGGCCGAGAGTTGGGACAATAAAGATTGGGCAGGGAATACGTTGTCACTTGATACGCTGGGAAATATTCACACTCAGCAACTCGGGGAACAGTTTATATACCGTCCGTTTGATGTGAAATGCAGTAGGCACTTAAACCGTTATCGTTTGGTCAATCTTGGTGATGAACGGTTTTTGTTTTTTATGGTGGGTCATCACGCAATCACCGATGGTGTGGCCATGACCCAGTTTGTGAAAACTATTGTTTCGGTATACGAATCACTACAGAGAGATAGCGCTTTATGTGTGGCGGACGTCGTATCACAGTTACCCAAGGATCTTTTTCGCGACCATATAGCACTTGATCGTGAAAATATGGATCAGGAAGCTACACTGGGGTTTTGGCGTAAAACACTGAGTAGTGCTGAATCCTTGGTGTTTCATGTCAAGAAAAATGCCGATAGCCAAGGGGCTGATGATAACAATGCCTCTGCGAAAATTGGTAAAAAAGTATCTAAAAAATTGCTGCTAGACGATGACCTTTGGCAGAGTATTAAGAAGTACTGTCGAAAGAATAAAATTACTCCAGCACACTATTTCAAATGTATCTATGGCTACTTACTCAATAGCTATTGCGGTGCCACACAAGATTTTCAGGTGATGGAGTTGGCGCTGGGTCGAACGAAAAGTAGTGCAGATACATTAGGCTGCTTCTATCAACAAATCCCTTACGTAATGCGTCAGAAAGTGCTTGGGCGAGACATGACAATGCAGGATGTGTTTGCAGATGCCAGGCGCTTTCAAAAGGAAATTAAACAGTATAGAAATATTTCAGCGTTTGCTCAGGCTACAATTTTACCTCCAGGACCAGTGACATTTGTTTATAATTATGAAGCCTACTATGAGGAAGTAATATTTAATGGGCAAAAAATTTATAATGTTGGATTGCCGCCTGATGTAGAGAGCCATGTGCTAATGGCTGCCAAAATGACAGATGATCAGCTTAGTCTCACACTGCATTATTATGATCATTTGTTTGAAGATCTTGATTTTCTCGAACGTATAGCTTGGGTGTCGCAGCAGTTATTGGATGGTAAGCAATTGTTAAGCGATTTGAAGTTAGTGTTGCCGGAAGAGGAGCAGCAGCTGACCAAGAGTGCCATGTCTTCAATGGCGCAAAAAGACGCTGGTCATGATAAACACTATGAACCTCTGGTTAGAAAGATAGAGCATAACGTTGTCAATTATTCAGAATCCATTGCGATTTCTTGTGGTAATGACGTGCTGACCTATGCTGAGCTTGATCGTAAAGCCATTGGAATGGCGGTGATCCTTCAGTCCCACGGTGTTGGTGTTGGCGATATCATTGGTGTTTGCTTGGAGTACAGTTGCGAGTTGATGGTGATGCTCTATGCCGTATTGAAAACGGGAGCAGCCTATTTGCCGATGGATCCGACACAACCGAAAGAACGCCTTTTATTTATGGCACGTGATTCTGCTACAAAAAAGGTACTGACGGATAGAACGATTCAGGAAGGTGTTTCATTTACGAATGCACTGCTGTTACTGGAACATGATTCAGTCGCAGTGGAAACGGCGGATAAGATAATATTTGAAGATGTCGCCATTGCTGCTGATGCCTTGTTCTATGTGATATATACCTCAGGGTCTACAGGAATGCCGAAAGGTGCATTGGTAGATCAGCGCAATGTAAGTAATCTTCAGCAGTGGTATTGCCAGCATTTTTCGTTTGACGCAGGTGATCAGCATTTGACGTTCAGCGCGATTGGGTTTGATTTAACGCAAAAGAACTTATGGGCGCCCTTATTGACAGGAGGCACGCTTCATCTTATCGAGAGCTATGACCCCTCAACTATCGTCGATACAATAAATTCTTGCGCTATTACCCGAGTAAACTGTGCCCCTAGCGCGTTATATCCGTTGGTTGAAAATTGCATAGATAATGGCTCTTTCCAGGCATTGGCTACATTGAAGACGGTAATCCTCGGCGGAGAACCGATAAGAATGCAAGCATTACAACCTTGGCTGGAAAATTCCCGTTGTGATTGCGAAGTGGTAAATAGTTATGGTCCAACAGAGTGTACGGACATAGCGGCTTTCTATCCGATTACAGACCCCAATCGATTTTATAGCAGTCCTGTTCCATTGGGCTGTGCCAATGACAATGTTCAACTATGGATTGTTAATAATCATCGCCAGCTATTGCCCCAAGGGTTGACGGGGGAATTGGCAATTGGTGGGCAAGGTGTGGGTAGGGGGTACTTGCATCAGCCTGAGCTGACCGAAGCTGCTTTTGTATCGAGTGTATTCGCGGATACAAATGAGGTTATGTATTTAACTGGAGACTTAGTGAACCAGGACAGAGCTGGGTTATTGCATTACGTTGGCAGAAAGGATTTTCAGGTTAAGATTCGAGGTTTACGCATCGAGCTGGGAGAAGTTGAATATGCTTTATGCCAACTAGCGAACGTTAGAGATAGCCTAGTACTAATGCAAGACGAGGTTCTACTTGCCTATGTGTTAAGTGAAGATACGTCTCATATGTCAGTGCAGTCCGATTGGCGTGTAGAATTACGTCATTACCTGCCTGATTATATGATACCGAGTCGATTGATTGTGTTGTCCCAATGGCCGTTAAATGCAAACGGAAAAATTGATCGACACGCATTGCCAAGCGATATGTCGGAACAGGTTGTGTACGTTGCACCAGAAACACAGGTAGAAAAAACGTTAGTTGATATCTGGCAGAGACTTCTTGGTGTCGAAAGAGTAGGGGTCACTGACGACTTCTTCTCCCTGGGGGGACACTCTATATTGGCAGTACGCCTTATGTCGACGATAGAGAGGGAATTCGACGTAAAAATTCCCTTAGCGTCTCTCTTTCAAATGCAAACCATTGCTCCTTTAGCTGCGCTAATTGAAAAGCAATCTAATCTCAGTGATTCATCGGAAGATCATTGGTCTCATCTCGTCAGATTACGTTCTACTGATAAGGTGAATGAAAAAACACTCTTTTGTATTCATGCTGTTGGTGGGGAGGTGTTGGCATACTCAGCATTGGCACGGCGACTCTCGTCGAATATTTCTGTCTTTGGCCTCCAGGCGCGTGGTTTTATTGGCTCTCAGTCAGCGTTAACAAATATAGGTGAAATGGCAGATATTTATGTTGATCTTATCAGGGAAGTATCGCCTTCAGGGCCGTATTACCTATGTGGCCAGTCCATGGGGGGGCTTATCGCGATTGAAATTGCACGCCGCTTACGGAGTGCTGGTAGTCGTGTTGACGCTGTCTTTTTATTGGATACATTTATCCCTTCCGATGCGAATAAGGTGAATGAGATCGATTTTATCGTAGAAAAATTAGGGGCTGTTATTGATGTTGATCGTGGGATGATAAATCAGCTCTCCGCTGATGAACGAATTGGGTTCGTTGCTGATAGCCTTATAAAGTCAGGAATGCTGCCAACCGAAGTGAGTAAGAAGGAGTTAGTGCTACGTGCTTCGGTATTTCTCGCCCATCAGCAGGCGTTTGAACAGTACCAAATGCAAGCATATGACGGACAGTTAGTTCACTGGTGCGCAACATCAAACGTCACGTTGGCTAAACAAAATGATACAAATAAGGACACTCAACAAAGTACGAACGCCACGGTAAATTCAGATACACTATGGCCAGAATTTTGCACGACATTTGACCAGTATTATGTTGACACCGATCATGAAGGTGTGTTGAAAGAGCCTCATATCGCAGAAATAGCGTTAGTTATTGATAAGACAATAAAAGGTTAAGTGCTGGCTCCCAAGTTAGGGATATCGCGGTGTATTTCTAGTGAGGCATAAAATAGAATACCCTATTCTAATGAGCATCGCTGGCACCTGCATAGCACCTGTATAGCATTAGAGTGACGAGATAATAATAATTAGCCTGAATATAGGATAAAGCAGTAACAGTGAAGATATTCTATTTCATCTTAGCCGGGCAAGCCATGTCGCTTCTCGGTACATCGTTGACCAATTTTGGTTTAAGCGTATGGGTTTATGAGCAGGCCGGCTCGGTTATGGATTTTACGCTGGTTGCTGTGGCCGGTGCGTTGCCTACATTGCTTTTCTCACCTGTAGCTGGTGCTCTTGTTGATCGATGGCCTCGTAAAAAAACGCTTGTAATAGGGCAGTTGGGTTCAGCACTTTGCACCCTGGTAGGTGCTTGTTTGTATTGGGCCAATATGCTGATGGTCTGGCACATTATCATGCTGGTCACGTGCAGCGCGGTATTTATGGCGTTCTTACGCCCAGGGTTTACGGCGACAATCACGTTATTGGTTGGGAAGGATGACTTAGGTAAAGCAAATGGAGCGTTAGCCACAACCTTTGGCCTTGTGCAATTGATTGCTCCTGCGCTTGCGGGAGCACTTATTCATTGGGTTGGCTTGCAGTGGGTTTTTGCAATAAATCTATTGACGTTTGTTATTGGAATAGCAGTACTTTTGGCCGCTGCGATTCCGCTGATACACAAAAATGACGATATACCCAACTCAAGCATTGCCAGCGAAATAAAAGAGGCATGGCTCTATTTACGAAATAAACCTGGATTATTGATGCTGTTGGCCCTCACCGCTGCCGTGAATTTTAATTTGGCGGCGATTCAGGTCTTGGTGATACCGGTAGTGTTGGGGTTTGCTAACAAAGCAGAGCTGGGTGTTGTCATGTCGGTAGGGGGGGCGGGCATGTTGTTTGGTGGGATATTTATGATGTCATGGCGTGGTCCAAAACAAAATATTCACGGTGTTTTATCCTCGGGTTTGATTATCGCATTACTCATTATTTTGTTCCCAATTGTACCCTCGACGTATGTGTTTGCTGCGGGCGTATTTTTAGCGATGGCGGCATACCCGGTATTTATGGCGTGTAGCCAGTCTATTTGGCAGCGAAAAGTTGATATTACTATGCAGGGGCGGTTATTTAGCTTTAGGAATATGGTGATAGGCGTTGTTGCACCGCTTGCGTACGTCTCCTCTGGATTTCTTGCGGATTATGTATTCGAACCGCTTTTGATGGATTCGAAAAAACTCTCAGAGATGATGTCGGGAGGTTTTCTATGGCTAGGCGACTTATACGGCTATGGACCTGGTCGTGGAGTTGCGGCCATGGTTAGTGTGTATGGTGTCGTCTGTTTCGTTTGTTTGCTATTAGGTTGTATGAATAACGGCATTAGAAATATAGATACTGATCTCCCCGACGCGGAAGATAGCGATAAATTACAAGGTAATGAAGAGTTGAACGATAAGCAGGAGTGTGTCGGCAATGGAGCAGCAGTATGAAGCGTGATAATGGACTACTACCTGATAAAGTGAAAGATACGATGCTAACTACCAAATCTTCAACGCAACATGCGATGACAGAGAAGGCGTCATTGAAGCTAGGGCACCTCGGTGTTGAGGCTGTTTATCCATTGACTCCCATGCAGAGAGATTTATACCTTACCAGCGTTCTTAATCCAGAAACGTTAGATGTTTGCATTGGTTACGCAATATCGACGAGTAATCCGTTCAATATTGACGTGTGGAATACAGTGCTGTTAGCAATGCAAGAGCAACAGCCAATGCTGAGGACTCGTATATACGAAGGTTCAGAACAGCATTCTAGTCAACCTTCTGTACGCAATGGGAGTGGGTACGACGGTTATGGTGATGATGTTGCTTGTCAGTGTGTATCAGCACAAACAAGTCTTAACGTAGCGTTTCATGACTTAGGGAATATTACGTGTTCTGATGATGAGGTGGACTCACTGGTTCGAGATTTTATCTATGCTCCTTATGATATTCATAGCGGTGAATTAGTACGTTACTGTATTTGGCGCTTCAATGACGGTAGAACTGTTTTTGCGATGGGTTGTCACCATATTTTAATGGATGGCGTAAGCCTGGCATCGCATTTGAATCAGGTTTCCACCCAATACAATCGCGTTATGTTGGATAAAGAGGGAGGCAATGTTGATGGTCGGCTTAAAAGTTACAGTGGATCTACTACCGCTTCCCCTCACTACCTAGAACTTGCCGAGCAATATTGCGAGGAATTTGATACACAAGATATTCATCATTTTTGGAGCGAAAATCTGTGTAATATCGAACCGCTTTCCTTGAATCGAGGGGGTAAAAATGAGGTTGCGAGCGCGCTTAAGGGCGGAGCTGACAAGACTCGTGCGATTAAAGAAACGCAATTCCTTGACGCAATACAGGTTAATCGGATAAAAAAATATTGTCGTCAGCATGTGATTACACCCGCGATATTTTTTAGGAGTGTTTATGCGTTACTGTTGAACAACTACGGACAGCCAGCGCAATCTTTTCTCATACATAATGCACATAGCTTTCGTCCGAAAGGTCATGAGTACAGCTTGGGATTATACGTTAATCAAATCCCATTCGTCTTTAATCCAGATTTCTTAAATGGAGCGGTGGCGGATCTGTTTTCGGAATCTCGACGGTTTCAAAAATCGATACGGGGTTATGAGCAACTTTCTGTCGGGGAAACCAAAAATCTAGCATCTTCGGAAAATGTGGGGTTTATCTACAATTTTATCGATTTTGTCCCTGAAATATCATTACAGGATTCATTGGTTGAGGTTTCTCGCCATACGAATCAGCCTCGTAAGCAAGTTCAATTGGTTGTACAAATTGAAAATAGCGGACTTTCTCTGAACCTTTGTCATTACGCAGATGATTTCGATTCTTGTCGTTTTTTGGAACGGATGACGTCACTTGTTGAGCAGCTGATCGCAGGCGAAAAGGATCTACGAACATTACGCTTTGTGCTACCAGATGAGGAGTCGACGCTAAAGCAATGGAACGATACGTCGACAACGTATCCACAGAACATCAGTATCCATGAACAATTTCAGCAGCAAGTACTACTAGCGCCAGATAAAACTGCATTAGTTCATGGCGACCATACTCTGTCTTATCAGGCACTCAATCAGGCATCGAATAGGTTAGCACATTATTTGCTGACAAAAGGCGTTTGTGCTGGTGATGTTGTGGGTCTTTGCCTAGATAGATCTTTTGATATGATGGTAGGTGCTTTGGCGATTCTAAAGACCGGGGCAGCTTATGTTCCCCTTGACCCTGGTTATCCGTCGGATCGTTTGGCCTATATGCTAGAGGATTGTAGCGTAACGTTAGTATTAACTCTGGATGCACTTAAAGAGAACCTGCCGTCCGGTTCACATGATGATCGTGCTTGGTGTAGTGTGTGTTTGGATGATGAAAGCATTGTTGCCGTTGTGGAAACGCTTCCAGTAAATAACGTGTCAATTGACACCTTAGGAGCAGGGGACTTAGGTGGTGAGTCTTTAGCATACGTTATCTATACATCGGGATCGACCGGACAGCCTAAGGGCGTGTGCGTGTACCACAAGGGTGTGTCTCGCCTTTGCAAGAATACGAATTATGTTGAAATAACGTCGGACGATAATGTGACTCATTTATCCAATGTGTCTTTTGATGCCGCAACGTTTGAGCTGTGGGGGGCTTTACTCAACGGTGCGGCGGCCATTATTGTTGATAGAGATGTATTGTTGTCAGATGATGCGTTGGCGAAATATTTTTCGGATAACAATGTGTCGGTCATGTTTATTACCACTGCTTTGTTTCACTACTATGCTATTCATAGAGTGGAAATATTTGAGCAATTTCGTGTCGTATTGTTCGGTGGTGAGGCATGTGACCCCAAATTAGTGGCTAAGGTTTATGATGATGCCAAACCGAATCATCTAATTAATATCTATGGCCCGACGGAAAATACGGTTTTTAGCCTTTGGTATGAACTAACCGGATGCGAGCAAGAGCGTTTTACAATTCCTATTGGCCGCCCTATCTCCAATACCACGCTATACGTGTTGGATAAGCATATGGGAACGGTGCCCATGGGGGTTCCAGGAGAGCTATACCTTGGTGGGGACGGGGTTGCCCAGGGATACCTTAATCGCGTCGAATTGACAGATGCCGCCTTTTTTGAATGTCCAGACTTTGGCCGGTTATATCGAACGGGGGACTGGGTTCGACTCAATAATGACGGAAACGTAGAATATCTTGGGCGCATTGACGATCAAGTTAAGATACGGGGTTTTAGGATTGAAATTGGTGAAATAGAAAAGAACCTGTTGATGCATCACGGCGTGGAAGAAGCGGTTGTTGTGGCTAGAGAAGATCAGCCGGGTCATAAAGTGTTAGTGGCTTATTGTGTTTCTGTGGAACCGGTCGAGAGTTCAGAGCGAGATCAGGAGATACGTCAAGATATTCGCCAATTCATGAAGCTATTGTTACCTGATTATATGGTGCCAAGTGCTTTTGTTATTTTGGATAAAATGCCCCTGACTGCCAATGGGAAAATCAATAAAAAGTCACTTCCTAAACCGCAAGATGTTACTAGTGATGCAGGTTATATCGAACCCGCCACATATCAGGAAAAAATACTCGCACTCATTTGGTCTGAAGTATTGGGTGGGCAAAAGGTTGGCGTTAACGATAATTTCTTTGAGTTAGGTGGCGATTCAATCATTAGCATTCAAATCGTTAGTAGAGCAAAGCGTGTAGGCTTACATCTACAGCCACAGCATCTCTTTGAGCATCCGACGATTGCAGAACTTGCAAGTATAGCGTCTTCCGGACGCACTAATATTATTGCAGAGCAAGGAGCGATTGAAGGTGAGGTGACAATGTTGCCTATCCAGCAATGGTTTATGGAGGAACATGATGACGATCGAGAACATTTTAATCATGGTTTAATGCTGGCAATTGAAGAATCCTTTTCGAAACACGATGTTGAGCATGTGGTTGCTGCATTGATAGCAAAGCATGATGGTTTGCGCAGTCAGTTTTTTAATCATCACCCCAAGAAACGTGATGAAGATTGGGTTCAGCGCATACTGGCGGTTGATGATGTTGAGTTTGATCTGAAGTGCCTTAATGTTAGTGCTGAAAGTGCTGAAAGTGATGAGAGTGGCGAAAATAGAAACGCTATGTTATCGACGTTCGCCAATGGGCTTCAGGAGAGCTTTCAATTCGACAAAGGCAGTCTATTTTCCGTGGGGTTTATAGAAACGCCTAAAGGAGAAGATAATCGATTGCTTTTGGTTATCCACCACTTACTTATCGATGTGGTTTCGTGGCGAATACTGATGGACGACATAAATGTCGGATTGGCTAATATCGCTAATGGCAAAGCGATTGATCTTGGGATTAAAACCACCTCCGTTCAGCAATGGGGGGATGCGTTGGTAGCGTTCGCGAAAACGGATTCAGTATTGGAAAAAGCGGCATATTGGCGCTCGTTTAATGATGTGCAATTCGCAGCAATACCCACCGATAACCATTGCCTGGATAATACCTATGGGCAATTGAAAGAAACTGTTGTTACGCTGGATACAGATCAAACACAGCGATTGTTATCGCAGGTCAACGGTGCTTATAGAACAGATATTGAAGATATACTGCTGTCTGCTTTAGCAATGACGGTTAGTCACTGGGCTGAAAAGGAAGATGCTCGTGAAGCGCATGAAGTTGCATCAGATAATGCAAGTACTAGCCCCGGCAATCGCGTTTATCTTCAATTAGAAAGCCATGGCCGTGAAAATATTGCAACCTCTGTGGATGTGACTAGTACCTTAGGCTGGTTCACCAGTGTCTTTCCCGTATTGCTGGATATTGACGGGGTGGATATCGCTAATCCAAAAGATTATGGCGCGTTAATTCAGTCTGTTAAGGAACAATTACGACAGGTTGGGGCGGGGGATGGCGGTTTTAGCTTTGGACTTTTACGTTACTTATCTTGTGATGATGTACGTGAGCAGTTAGCAAATGTCCCCACTCCACAGATCGTTTTTAACTATCTTGGACAGTTAGATAATGCTGTTAGCCAAGGCCATGCATCCTACCCGACTAACGATCCTGTCGGTACTATGTGTGGTCCCAATCTGAAACGACAACATCTACTGGATATTAATTGTCGAATAGAAGATGGAAAGTTCAAAGCGTGTTGGTCATACAATTCCGATAGACATGGAGAGTCTACAGTTTCAACGGTCGCTGCTCAGTATATTGATTTTTTGTCGGCACTCACTGATTTTTGTCTAGGTGAACAGAACAACGGGATGACGCCATCGGACGTTCCGCTGATTGAGGTAGACCAAGCAGGACTTGATCATATCGTCGATACGATTCTCCAGCAAAGTGATCGATTTTCTGTGGGTAATATTCAATCTATCTACCCCCTAAGTCCGATGCAAGAAGGTATGTTGTTTCACAGCGTTTATCAGCCGGAGTCTGCTTTTTATATTGATCAGATGGAATTAAAGGTAGAAGGCGGTATCGATATCGATATTCTGACGCAAGCGTGGCAGCGCGTTGTGGCTAGACACGACATCCTTCGTACAGCGTTTGTCTATAATGGTATTCAAAAACCCATACAAGTTGTGTTTGATAACATCGATGTGTCTATCGATACTTACGATTGGTCTCAATCTAATCGAGATTGTACATTTGAAGAATGGCTGGTCGCGGATAAGGCAAAAGGGTTCGTATTTTCAGATCCAGGTTTATTTCGCTTTTCCTGGTTTATGTTACCGAATCAAGAACAACGATTGGTGTGGACATTTCAGCATATCCTTCTCGATGGTTGGTCGTTGCCGTTAGTGTTAAGTGAGGTGATGCAAACCTACTCTGATTTGTTAAATGGGAATCCGCTACCATCCGGTGTTGTGCCTCAATATCAGAATTTTATTCGTTGGTTGTCGGTGCAGCCTAAGGCCGAAGCTGAAAACTATTGGCGAGAGTACTTAACGGGGTTCAGCGCACCTAATGTCTTCCCGCAGATGAAAACAGTCTCTCTTGAAGAATCTACTCATGCAGAGTGGAAAGAATCGGTTATCGAATTAGATGAAGATACACTCCATACCCTGAATGGTATTGCTCATGACCAGCATCTAACCTTGAACACGATTGTGCAAGGTGTTTGGGCAGTGTTATTAAGTCGCTACTCAAGAGAAAGCGATGTGGTTTTTGGTACAACGGTATCTGGGCGGCCCGCTGAATTGCGTGATGTCGAGCAAACCGTGGGGATATTCATCAATACTCTCCCCCTTAGAACCAAAATAGACGGCGACGCACCATTTTCAGGTTGGCTAAAGGATTTGCAGCAACAGCAAGTCGAGATGCGGCGTTACGAGCACGTTCCATTGGTTGATGTTCAATCGGTATCTGAAGTTTCGAGTAAGCAACCATTATTTGATTCTATTGTTGTTTTTGAAAACTACCCTATGGAACAAGGTTTCTTTGATTACCTTCCAATCAAATTGACTGAAGTCACTCTTGTAGAGCATGCGAACTACCCATTAACGCTAATTGTTATTCCTGGTGAAAAGCTCACGTTCAAAATCTCGTATAACGATAGCTTGTTTGATGAGGTGGATGTTGAACGGATACTTGGGCATTTGGTTGTTATGTTGGAAGGCGTTTCCAATCAACCTGAAATGCGATTAAATGATCTACCTTGGTTGACACCGCGTGAAATATCGCAGGTTACAGTAGAGTGGAACCGAACCGAAGCAGAATACCCCTCGGACTGTTCTCTCGTTGACTTGTTTGAGAAAAAATCCGAACGGTATCCGGATCATAGGGCGGTATCTTTCGGCGATGAAACGTTGACCTATATCCAGCTTAATCGCCTCTCAAATCAGGTTGCTCATGCGCTTATCGCATCGGGCGTCAATCCTGGTGATAACGTCGCCATTGTGATGGGGCGTTCGATATCTATGATCGTCACTACGTTAGCCGTGTTGAAGGCGGGTGGTGTTTACGTTCCCGTTGATCCATCCTATCCCGAAGATAGGATTACTTATATGTTATCGGATACTAACGCGAGGGTGTTGATCACTTGTAATCAAGACGAGCCCAAAATAAGCACGATAGAAAGTGATTGCCTGCCTAGTATTATCGTCTGGGAATCACTACTCAATACGATGCTAGAAACATCACAGACAAAATACACCAACAATCTTAAAATCCCCTCAAATTCTTCGATGTTGGCATATATCATTTATACCTCTGGCTCTACCGGCACTCCAAAGGGGGTTCGTGTTTCACAGAAGGCAGTATCCCGTTTGGTCATTAATACCAATTTTGTCGAAATACGTCCCGGTGATGCGGTGGCACATCTTTCCAACGTATCGTTTGATGCTGCGACGTTTGATATTTGGGGGGCGTTGTTAAATGGCGGTGAAGTCGTAGGGTTTCATAATGATACATTGCTGGATGCAGAGAAGTTTGCATCAGTACTGGAGACTACGAAGATAAAGGCGATGTTTCTTACGGTCGCATTATTTAATCTGTTAACAAAACAGAAAGTGGATATCTTTTCGAATGTAGACACCTTGCTATTTGGTGGTGAGACTGCAGACCCGGAACAAGTACGTTGTGTCTTGCATGGCAAAGACGGTAGGGAGGCTCCTAAACAACTGATTAACGTTTATGGTCCTACCGAAAATACAACGTTTTCTACGTTTTACCCACTCATTGATCTGGATGAGACTGTGTTGAATGTGCCTATTGGTACGCCAATAGCGAATTCAACGACGTATATTTTGGATGAAATGAAACGCCCTGTGCCTATTGGTATTCCTGGGGAGCTGTATGTGGGTGGCCTTGGTGTTGCTGATGGGTATCTTAATCAAGATGTACTGACAGCGTCGTTTTTTACCTCAAATCCTTACGCTGTAGATTCACATGATGCAGAGGGGGAACCCAAACTTTACCGTACCGGTGACGTCTGTCGTTTTTTGAATGATGGCAATATAGAGATATTGGGGCGTATTGATGATCAGGTCAAAATTAGGGGGTTTCGTATAGAGTTAGGTGAAGTAGAAAATCACCTTAACGTTATACCCGGTGTTAGCACTGCATGTGTTTTAGTGAAGCAGAGCGAGCAAGGCGATAAGCATATGGTGGCCTACGTATTGCTCGATGCTGATGTGGTTCATACGGTTCGCTCATTAAAAGACGAAATGAAGAAACGAGCACCAGATTATCTGGTGCCCGCTGCATTTGTGTTTATTGACGATCTACCACTGAATTCAAATGGTAAAGTGGATAAGAAACGGTTGCCAGAGCCGAATGAATTTTGTTACGACAGCAACGAATATGTGATGCCCAAAAATGCCATTGAGCAGAAGTTAGCTGATATTTGGCAAGAGGTACTGGGGTTAAATCGAGTCTCTGTCAACGATGACTTTTTCGATCTCGGTGGACATAGCTTGTTGGTGACGCAAGTAGTGGCCAGAATTCGAGAAGAAATGGACATTGAAATCAGTTTACGGACATTGTTTCAAGCGACCACCATTGCAACCGTTGCAGAAATAATTACCGTCGTTATGCCGCCTCCTAGCACGCACATTGATAATGGTGCTAGCGCTATATATACAGCCGAGGAAGATGGGTGTGATGATGATGAATTTGAGGAATTTACGTTATGACAGTCTATGATATTGTCTCAAAACTCAATGATGCCGGAATAAAGGTGTGGGTTGATGATGGTCAGCTAAAAGTAAAGGCACCAAAAGGTGCGCTGACAAAAGCGCTAAAAGATGAAATCGTAGCTAATAAATCCGAATTGATTCAGTTTCTACCCAGTGTTCAGCGATCAGAAAGAAAAGAAGATAACATTCCTGTTGTGTCACGGGAGGGAGACTTAGCGCTGTCGTACGCACAGCAGCGCATGTGGTTTTTAGCGCAGTTAGAACCTGGAAATACGGCTTATCACATACGTGCAGCGCTTGATATTACGGGCGACCTTGACGTAGACGCTCTTCAACGTGCCATTAACCACTTGATAGATCGCCATGAATCCCTCAGAACAACATTTTCAGAAACTGATGGTGTACCGTCACAGCGTATTCATCGGAATGTAGAATTTAGTCTGTCATCATATACGTTAACCACTCAAACGCTGCATGATGTATTTTCCCAGTTTGTTGATGAGCCTTTTGACTTGTCCTCTGACAGATTGTTTCGAGCGAGCTTAGTTTACAATGCGGATAATAAGCATGTACTGATGATTGTGATGCACCATATTATTTCCGATGGTTGGTCTGCTGCCGTTATGGTGAGAGAGCTATCAGCCTTGTACGCATCCAGTGCATCTCAGGTAGCGGATACATTGCCACCAGTTAAGATTCAATACGTAGACTATGCATACTGGCAAAAATCCTGGTTGTCCGGTGAGAAAGAAAGATCACAACTGGCGTATTGGACCAAGCAGTTAGAGAATGTACCGATTCTAGAGCTGCCGACCGATACTGCTAGACCACCGATCAAGCGCCCTGTGGGTAGTGTTGTTTCCTTTGAGATTAAGAGCCCGTTAGTAGAAAATGCCAAGCGTATTGCAAAACAACAGAATGCATCACTCTTTATGGTGCTGTTTTCGGCGTTTAACGCGTTTTTGTATCGCTATACAGGGCAAGCGGATTTCTCGGTGGGTACTCCCATCGCGAACAGGGCAAACGCCCAGCTGGAGGCAACATTAGGTCTTTTTGTTAACACATTAGCAATACGTGCACCTTTTCAACGAGACGTAACCTTTGTCGATTATGTATCTCTGGTGCGTAAAGTCGCAATGGATGCATTCGAGCATCAAGATATTCCTTTTGAGCGTATTGTTGATGCAATGGGTGTCTCTCGGGACATGAGCCATACGCCAATTTTTCAGGTGATGTTTGTATTACAAAATACACCTGGGGGAACGAAAATCACGTTGCCAGGCGTCACTGTAGAGCCCATAAATATGGCCAGAAACACCTCCCCAATGGATATCACGATGACATTGGTGGAAGAGGTAGATGGCTCTATTTCTGGCGAATTGGAGTTTTCTACCGATTTATATACCCGCAATACTGCGCATCAAATGTGTGGCCATTATGTATCGTACCTTGATTCTATTTTGGAAAACCCTCATCAGCATATTACACACGTAGATTATCTTTCTGTCGAAGAGAAGCAGCATGTTTTGGGTAATCTAGGCAGTGTTAAGCAATGCTATGAGGCAAACCTTACGCTAGACCGTTGGTTTGAACAAACGGTTGAACGTTACCCAGATCAAGTAGCCATTACCGACGTCGGCATTTCGTTAACTTATGATGCGCTTAATAAAAAAGCCAATCTGCTAGCCAGGGATTTGCAGGAAGAGGGTGTTGAGCAGGGTGCTTATGTAGGGATAAGCCTTGAGCGGTCGTCAAATGTCGTTATTGCAATTCTCTCGGTATTAAAGGTGGGTGCTATCTATGTACCGGTTGACCCTACTAATCCCAAAGAGAGAATCCGATTCATATTGGATGATGCACAAGTCAATACGGTTATTGTGGATGACCACTCCAGAGTTAAGCTGCCTCTTGAAGGCCGGCAATGCATTAATGTAGGGGAGGGTAACCGGTCGACGATTGATGACAACGTCGTTAGATCACATGGTGCCACAGATACTGCCTATGTAATCTATACATCGGGAACAACCGGAAAACCAAAAGGTGTACAAATCCCTCATGCGAATGTAGAGCGTCTCTTCCACGCAACGGATTCAGATTTCGGATTTAGTAGTAGTGATGTGTGGACAATGTTTCACTCCTATGCGTTTGATTTTTCCGTATGGGAAATGTGGGGTGCATTATTGTTTGGTGGTCGACTTGTCATTGTGCCGAAGGGCGTTGCTCAGTCTCCTTCTGAGTTTTATGCGTTGTTGCAAAAAGAAAAGGTCACGGTGCTAAATCAGACGCCAACTGCATTTACTCATCTTATAAAAGAAGATGAAATACAATGCCTGGATGACAGCCAATCTTCTACATCGCCGCGATTGCCACGATTGCCACGATTGCCACTACGTTACGTTATTTTTGGTGGAGAGGCGCTTGATTTTACCGCACTTGAACGTTGGGTTGGTCGACATGGTATCAATGCACCGTCATTGATTAATATGTACGGTATCACTGAAACCACGATACATGTGACTTATCACAAAATCAGCGAAGTGGACCTGATTAATAAACGTAGTCTAATTGGGCGGCCTATTGATGATCTATCGTTAGTGATTTTGGATGAAAATCTCCAGTTAGTCCCGGCTGGGGTGGCAGGAGAAATGTATGTAGGGGGGGCAGGTCTTGCTCTGGGGTATTTACATCGTCCCGAGTTAACCCGTGAACGATTTATAGCATATCCATCGACGTTGAATGCCACAGGACTTCTGGGAAATAGTAAATCTCATGTTAATACGGGTAGATTGTATAAGACTGGGGATGTTGCCCGGTACGTGAGGGATGACAATAATACTGGTGTGATTGAGTATTTAGGGCGAGCGGATGACCAGGTCAAAATTAGAGGTTACCGTATTGAACTTGGTGAAATAGAATCAACACTCTCCGGTTATTCTGACGTTAGTGCCAGCGTTGCCACTATTTTTGCGGATGTTAATGGGCAACACCACATTGTTGCGTATGTGACTGGAAATACTCGTGTCAGTGTTGATGTTGGCGAGCTAAAAGCTTACCTCGTTAAGCACCTTCCCGAATACATGATTCCGACGCAAATTTTTACTGTCGATGTGTTTCCGTTGACGAGCAACGGTAAAGTCAATAAACAAGAGTTACCCACGCCCGATTTGTGTGGCGCGGCGGCGGATAATTTTGTTGCCCCGTCCAGTGACGACGAAATTCAAGTACACAGTATATGGAAAGAGGTATTAGGTATTGATGTTATCAGTACCCATGCTAACTTTTTCGAGATTGGTGGGCATAGTTTGCTTGCAACTCAGGTGATTAGTCGAATAAGAAATATATTAAATCTTGAATTGTCTTTAAAGACACTGTTTGAATATCCAACCATTCAGTTGTTATCTTCTCAGGTTAAGAGTGCCAGAGAATCTCAGTCTGGTGTGAATACCCCCTCTGTTATTGTTCCCCAGACAATCGGGGAAAAAAAGGTACTGTCATTTGCTCAACATCGACTGTGGTTTGTTGATCAGCTTGATAATGATACTACCGCGTATAATTTGCCGGTTGCATTATTACTGCGGGGCAAGGTGTCTGCTGACGCATTGGAGCAAGCATTCCGTGTCATACTGAGTCGGCACTGTGTGTTGTGCACGCAATATGTGGAGCGCGATGGTGAGCCAGCCACGATTTATAAAGATGCGTCTTTGTGGTGTATGGAAAGGGAACTGATCACCGTTGAGGGGAATGAAACGGCAGTTTTCGTTAGCGATGATCGTATCGATAATCGTATCGACAAATCAATTGAAGCATACGCGGACAAACATTTTAATCTAGCAAATGATTGGCTCTTCAGATCGAAGCTTATCGATTGCGGTGAAGACAGGCATGTGCTGTTATTGAATATGCATCACATTGTATCTGATGGTTGGTCAATGGGTGTGCTCGTCAATGAGTTAAAGACACTGCTAAAGACCAATAATCCTGAGTTGGGTTTGACTCCAGAGCATGCTATTGATAATGCTAAGGATTTATCTGCTTTACCAATACAGTATGAAGACTATGCCGCGTGGCAACGAGAGTGGTTGTCTGGTGATAATATAGAACATCTAAAACGGTATTGGGTTGATGCGTTAGAAGGGGCTCCTGCCGTATTACGATTGCCAACTGATTTCCCTAGACCAGAGAAGCCAACCTTCAATGGTGCGCATTTTGATATCGATATTGGCGTAGAATCGACACAAAAATTAATGGATTATTGTGCTGAAAATGCAGTAACTCCGTTTATGGTGCTGATGTCGGCTTATCAAATTTTGCTGGGTCGATATACGCACCAAGAAGATATTTGTGTGGGTATTCCCATTGCGAACCGAAATCAGTATGAGATTGAAGGGCTGATTGGTTTTTTTGTTAATGGCATGATCATTCGGGGGCGACAGCACGGTAATCCCACCAGGCGAGGGTTCATTGAATCGATAAAAGATGCTGCCCTTGGTGCATTTGTACATCAAGATATGCCGATGGATGTGCTAGTCGATACCTTACAGATGAGTGGCGGTGGAAGTTATGCACCGGGTGCTCAGGTTGCCTTTGCGTTGCAAAATATGCCAAACCTAGCATCCCTTTCTATGCCAGGGTTAGCGGTAGAGTTACTCGAACGTGAACACAAAACGGCAAAGTATGAGCTGACACTATTGTTGGAAGAGCGAGGCGAGAGTATTGCTGGTGTATTGGAGTTCAATACCGATTTGTTCTCCGTCGACACTATTGGTTTGATGGCGGTTCATTACAAGAGCGTTTTGGAGCAGTTATTAGCTGAGCCTACTCAAAGTATTTCAACAATAACGTTTGCTTCATCAAGTGAATTAGAGAGAATTTTTAGTTGTGATGATAGCATTTTTCCACTAAGCCCAATGGAGCGTGATGTCTATTTGGATATCATAAGCGACCCGTCGAGCTTACGAAATAGCATTGGTTCTAGTTGCGTTTTTAATCAAGAATTCGATGTAACACTATTCCAAAAAGCGTTTGAATTACTGGTTTCACAAAATCCGCTGATGAAAGCGCAAGTGGTTTCAAACGACATTCCTTATTTGGATGTTGCTTATTTTAAGATTGATGAGAGCCGTACTCTTACTCCCAAGATATATGATTACTCAGACAAAGAATGGTCAGATGCTGCTATAACATCTCTGGTAGAGCGTACAGTTTATAGGCCTTATGATCTGTTTAATGATGATCTCTACGGTGTTAGTTTTTTCACACTAGATCGTTCTCGTACATTGTTGGTTGTTTCTGTTTGTCACCTTGTGGCAGATGGTGCAGCGTTATTCACTAGTTTTCAGGATCTATTTGCTGCGTTCGGTGGGCCTGTTGAAGGGGGGCTGGTAGCCAATTTCGTTGATGATAGACATGACCATGTGGGTCGTAGCCGTCAGCTGTTTGATACGGAAAAAACGCTATCTTATTGGCAAAAACAATGTCTCGATGTAGAGGCACTTCAGTTTTCAATGCCCTTAGAGCACGCAGATACTGATTCCTCTCTGAACGCCGCGTTGCCTTCTGGTCGCATTGAAGACTTTCTAGTGATTGATAAAGCCGAGTTTAGTGACATAAAGCAGTATTGCTCGACGTTGGGAGTTCATACTGCGGTCTACTTTAAGGCGCTATATCTTTTACTGTTGCATTATTATTGTCGCCCGCAAAGTGATTTTTACTTTGGAGAGATTGTCGCGGGACGCTCAAAGAAATTTCGTCATACCTTTGGTTGTTTTTTTCAAACGTTACCTACGATTATTCCACATGACCTGTTAGCTGACGGCAATGATTTTGAAGATGTAGTTGCGTTTTTACAATCGTACAAAATGAGTGCCCGCCGTTACGATAAAATATCCCAGCTCGCCCAGCGAAATATTTTTCCTAAGGCAGAGCAGAATTTTCTGTATAACTACTATAATTTTATTGCAGAAGTGTCGTGGAATGATGAAACTGAAACGTTATTACCTCATCCTCAAATTCAAGATGAACCGGTACAATTTATCGCTCAGGAATATGCGGATCATTTTCTTCTTCAATTCGTATCTAACACACAGACATTTGAATCGTTAGGTTTTATGGCGCGTTTACACGAATTAAGTAAACAAGTGTTGTCAGGTGTGTCGTCACTAACGGCGTTGGACTTTCTATTGCCCCATGAGGCTCAGCTCTTGGCTGACCATGCATTAGACGGTGATAGATATCAAACAACGGCTGATGAACAAGTGGATGTTAGCTCAACGCTTGTGGATCGTATTCTGGATCAATGTGAGCGTTCTCCTAACGCCATAGCGATAAAGCATGCTGAGTCCAGTCTCTGTTACGAGGAGTTGGATCAACAAAGTCGTCAATGGGCGGGTTATTTCGCGGCGAAGGGCGTTGCGCCCGGGCAGCGCGTAGTTGTTTGTCTTAAGCCTGGTTTGGCATTGTTCCCCGTGCTATTGGGTGTGTTAAGGGTTGGTGCCGTGTACGTGCCTGTCGACGCGGGTTACCCTGTCGATCGCATTCACTATATCGTCGAGGATTCGAACTCCGATATTATCGTTACTGAGCATTGTGTGCATTCACGTCTTGTTGCGTTATTTGAAGATGAGAATAACAAGATGATTGTGTCTGTTGAGGAAGCCGCAGGTGAGTTGACGCAATACGCGAGCTTTGATTCGTCTTCTTATCGCCCAACACCAGATTCAATGATGTATGTGATCTACACATCAGGTTCAACGGGCAAGCCAAAGGGCGCCGGTGTTTATCATCGGGGTGTTAGTAATTTATTGCACTGGTATATTGATTCTCTTAGCATCAATAGCAGCGATGCATTTTTGTTATTAAGCTCTGTTGGTTTTGATTTGACTCAAAAAAATCCCTGGGCAGCGTTTTGTACGGGTGCGAAGCTGGTCATTCCCGAAATGGATCAATATGATCCAGATACTATTGCCAAAGCATTGGTAAAGGAATCTATCACTTGGCTAAACTGCGCGCCAAGCGCTTTTTACCCTTTGGTTGAGGAAGGAGATCTTCAAGGCTATCCATTTGCATCCCTTCGTCACGTTGTGCTGGGTGGTGAATCTATTCGTTTACCGATAGTGAACCAATGGCTTCGAAAGGATCATGGACATGTTGCACTGGTCAATAGTTATGGGCCGACAGAGTGCACTGATGTTGTTGCTTCGTATTTATATGCGCCCGGTGGTAATAACGATGCTGATGGATTCGATTTACCCATCGGTCAGGCTATCCCCAATGTTCAATTGCATATTGTTGATGAACGTAACCAGCGTGTAGCGCCGGGTCTTGTCGGTGAATTATGCGTGTCCGGTGCTGCGGTGGGTGCTGGCTATATTGGGAATTCGGAACTAACAGAATTATCTTTTATTGAAAACCCTTTTGGTAAAGGCCTGTTGTACAAAACAGGAGATTTGGCTAGGTTGCGGCCGGAAAGTGGCCAAATTTCGTATATTGGGCGTAAAGACTTCCAGGTAAAAGTCAGAGGCCTTCGAATTGAGCTGGGTGAGATTGAGTATGCGCTTCGACAGCAAGATGCAGTATTGGACGCACTTGCGCTTGTTGATAGTGATTCTATCGTTGCATACGCGTTACTCGATAAGTCAAATGTAGGTATGGATACACGTATCCTCATAGACGGTTTACACCGATTGCTTCCCGATTATATGGTACCCAACCATCTTGTCGTCGTAGATAAGTGGCCCTTAACCGCGAATGGTAAAATTGATCGAAAAAATCTCCCCAAATATATCGCTCAAGGGATACAAGATTATGTTGCACCCACAACGGATACTGAAATACGGTTGGCAAATATTTGGCGTGATGTGCTTAATATCGAAAAAGTGGGTGTTCTTGATAATTTCTTTGACCTTGGGGGGCATTCACTGTTAGCCGCAAGAGTGATATCAAAATTACGTAAGGAATTTAGTGTAGAGATATCCTTGCGAGTACTTTTTGAAATGCGAACGGTCAGTGATATCTCTCGCTATATTGACAGACTGAATTGGGCTGTTCAGTCTCAAACTCATGGCAGTAGTGTTAGAGGGATGGAAGGAGAAGATCACGATACGGGGAGTTTTGACGATGAGGGACAGTTAGATGAGACTGATCTCGACAGCCCAACGGAAGAAGGCTTTTTGTAGTGATTGTGAATAGAGAAAATACTAAAAATAACAAGTAGAAAGCAATTCAAAAAACAATTTGAAAAACAGTACGGCTCGAACATCCAATGCGATTGTGTGGGCTAATAAACGGAAGTAGAGTCAATGATAAAAGATTCCATTCAAGAAGGTCTTGATACCGGGAAACCTACATTGGTTTCCCGGTTAGTATCAAAAGCCCTATCACTGATAACCTCAGATCATGCGTTGAGGAACATTCTGATATTAACCTTTGTGCTATGTGCGCCTGGATTACTGGTGGATATACACACAGATGATTATTGGCATTTTGGTTTTATTAAAGATGCTATCCCGCTTAATGAGATTAAAGACCTATCGTTATTTGGTTTGTTTTCATTCGCGAATGCAGACCCGGAGCGCTTTAATCAATTGATTGATCTTGGATTTTTACCCTGGTGGTCTTACGACGGGTATAAACTGATGTTCTGGCGTCCGTTAACAGAAGCGACACACTGGATAGATTATACGTTTTGGCCATCCCATGGTGGGGTGATGCATTTTCAAAGCATACTGTGGTATCTCGGCTTACTTGCCGTGTTGTGTAAATTATACGGACGGCTGCATACCGGAAAGGTCGCCGTTGGTGTGGCATTGTTATTATATGCGTTGGATGCAAGTCATGCGGTGAACGTAACCTGGATCGCTGGTCGTAATGCGTTATTAGCGACACTTTTTGGTGTATCTGTACTCTATTTTCATATTCGTGCACGACAAGATGCTTGGCTTCCTGGGTATGGTTTAGCGATGTTGAGCCTTGTTGTTGGCTTGCTGTCGGCTGAATACCATATAGCAGTGGGGGCCTATCTTTTTGCGTTTGCGGTGACACTTGATAAGAAGGGGCCAGTTAAAGGGTTGCTATGTTTGATGCCTTATTTGCTGGTTGTGGCGGTTTGGTGGATTACCTACAAGAATGCTGGATTCGGATCAGGAGGTACCAATGGTTTTTATCTTGATCCGGTAGAAGACCCAGTTACGTATCTATTCGCCATGGGGCATAGGATCGTTGCGTTAATGGGCACTCAGTGGGGCTTTATCCCTGCGGATCTTTATCGTGGTGGTGCGCGGCCTTATATCTTTGGTATTAGCGTCGTGCTTTTGTTAAGTGTTATCTATCTATTGTTACCTGTGTTGAAAGAAAATAAAGCGGCTCGTTTTTGGGGTATTGGTATGGTAATCAGTGCACTGCCTGTTTGTGTACCGCCGCCAAGTGATCGGTTGTTAATGTACGTGGGCATTGGAGCCTGCGGTATGTTGGGGGCATTTTTTCAATATTGGTATGACCAACACAGTAAGGGGCATCGGATTGCAAAATCTCGAATTAATATTGCAAAAATGATGATAGGTTTTCATATCCTTCTCAGTGGGTTGCTTTTTCCTGCTGTTATCTATTCGACGCAGATTACTGGCGATGGTATTCGTGCAAGCGCCTCAACGATTGTAGACAATAATGAAATCAACGATAAAAAGCTGGTTTTATTGAATGCTCCCGCTTGGCTGAATGGCTATTTGTACTCCATATGGGTGTATGAAGCTGAACCCCTACCAGAAAAAATATGGGGCCTTACAACCTGGAATACGATAAAGAAAGGTAATGAAGGTTTCTTAACGACATTAAATCGCCATGAAGTTCGAGTATCGCTCAAAGATGGGTTTATGACCTCTATTGATAAAATTTATCGGGACTATGAAAACTATACGTTACATGTGGGGCATGTACTCAAATTTGGCGGCATGAGTGTGAGGATTGTCGAGTTAACCGACGATCTTCGTCCTAAAACTGTCGATTTTATATTTGATCAAGCTCTGGATGATCCAGCGCTAATTTGGTTAATCTATAATGAGGATGATGAGTTTGTTGAGTTTTCCATTCCAGATGTCGGTATGACAGTCCCGCTAAAAGTATCTTCATAGCACTAAGGGCGGTATAGGTTTCAATAGCAGAGCCCAATGTAATCACTTTTTGTACATCCCATATACCGGAAAGTGAATAAAAACACAGGTGGATGGGATGGTAGAAGTACCTCAACATTTGACTGATCCCCAAGATAGAGGGATGTTCTATAATTACCTTTCTTGGTGTTTATTGGCAATATGTTTGTTGAGGTGCCTTATGCATGATGATGTTTTCTCTCTTGTGGCCTTCGGGGTGTTCGGCTTAATCGCCCTCAATGTACTGTCATATTACTCGCGGCGTTTGATGGTGTTGCCGGATATTATCTGGGTATTATTATTGGGTGTGGGTTACGGCGGTGTTGCGCATTTTTTAAATTTAGGTTTGCCTGAGCTGACGCTAAGTCCCAATCTTGTTCTATATGCATTTGTGCCCCCACTTATTTTTGCATCCACTCAAAAAATATGTCTGTTTCACTTTAGTAAAGTGCTCGCACCAGCATCTCTCGTCGGGAGTGTGGGAATATTGATTAGTATGATAATCATTGGCTCAACGCTACATTATGGCTTTGGATTTCAATGGTTAGAGTCACTATTATTTGGCGTTATTTTATCGGCAACAGATCCACTGGCAGTTGGTGCGTTATTACATGGAAATGATCAAGTGTCAGAATCTCAGAAACTGTTGATTGAAGGGGAGTCAATATTGAATGACGGCTTTGTTGTTACTGTGACAGGTATTCTCGTATTAATATTATTTGGTGGGGAGAGTTTTAATTTTCTAGGTAGCAGTGGCACTTTTCTAGTGCATGTCGTCGGCGCGTTACTATTAGGCGTTGCGCTAGGTAGAGGCGCTCGTGGATTGTTAAGTCTCTGGAAAGGTGAGCATTTCACCTTAACCATCAATATGACCCTGGCGATAGCGTTCGGTAGTTTTACATTAGCTGAAATGTTGCACCTTTCTGGAATACTCGCTGTATTCTCTACTGCTCTGGCATATGGATATAAGCCAGACGAAGAAAATCAGAATAAGCTTATTCATCGGCATATTTGGGATTACTTTGAGTATATAGCCAATGCGGTGCTATTTTTCTTATTAGGAGCCAGTTTTTTTGTCTATACGTCTATTGATGAAGGGTCTTTATTGCTGGTTTTTGTTTGCTTAGTTCTATTGGTGGGTTCTCGCCTGGGCGCATTGATTGCGCTTTTCCCACTGATAAAAATAGAAAATAACCGATTGAATAAAAGGGATTTTTGGTTGTTGAATTTTTCAGGTGCCAGAGGTGCGGTCTCTATTGCGTTGATTCTTCTGTTGCCAGATACCTTTGAACTAAAGTCTTTGTTCTTATCGCTCGCGTTCGTAATGATTCTATTTTCTTTGGTTGTTTATCCTGTGGCGATAAAGAAAGTCCTGGACTAGGAAAGTACTGGGCTAGAAAAGTAGCGACTTTTCTGGTGTTAGGATGGGTTATTGAATTCACTGAATGGAGTAGTTACCTACTCCATTCAGCGGCCTATTTACTTAACAATTCAATCGAATAACCGTCGGGGTCTTGGCAAAAAGCCAAAATCGTAGAGCCGTGCTTCATCGGCCCTGGCTCTCGCGTGATAACGCCACCTTTTTCGCGAATAGCGTCGCAAGCTTGATACACGTCATCAACTTGAATGGCTAAATGTCCAAAGGCGTTACCCAATTCGTAGTCATCAGTTTCCCAATTATGCGTGAGTTCAAGTGCGGTGTTTTCAGATTCTGGCCCATAACCTAAGAAGGCCAGTGTGAATTTTCCGTCGGGATAGTCCTTTTGCCTTAACAAGCTCATACCCAATACATCCGTGTAAAACGCCAGGGATTTTTCTAGATTACGTACTCGTAACATCGTGTGTAACAGTCGCATGATGATTCCTCTCTCTATGTATGGCTAAACCTATTTTATGAATAGGCTGACTAATGACGAAATTTGAGTGAGTAATGCTTCTCCCTCGGTATCCTCTGCTTCGGCAAATACCATGGCAGCTTCTGATAATGCACCAATTAACATTCTAGTGATCAATGTCTGATTGAGCGCTTGCAGGGAAGGGAATTGTCGTTGAATAATCTCTGTCGCTTTTACTACGACAGCAGTATTAGTCCAGCGCTCACGGCCCAGAATATGGGGTGAATCAATTAATACGACTTGCCTAAAAGATGCGTCAGACGCCATTTGAGAGAAGGTTTGCCAGTACATCAAGGGGTCACTAGAGGCCTCTTCGTGTTTTGCATCGACTGCGGAAAGTGCGTCAACCAACTGATTTTCATAGGTTTCGGTAACAACCTTGAACAAGTTTTTCTTGTTTTTGAAATAGTGGTAGATAGGACGGATAGTGGTAGAGCAGTCTGCGGCGATATCTTCTAGGGACGTCTTGTTATAGCCATGTATACCGAAGAGTTTGCAGGCGCTTTGCAATACAGCGGCTTGGGTTTCTGCACGTCGCTCACCCTGTGTTTTTACGGTCTTTTTCATCTTTTTATATCAATCACTTACGTTAAATTACTGGGCTAATCCTAGTGTATATGGGAGCTTCTGGCGAGTACTAAATCAGCAGGTAGAGGTCAATCTATCACTTTCTTGTAGTATCTATAAGCAACATATGTAATTATGCTACATAAGATATGTAATTGAACTACATAACATGAGTATTTCGAGAAAATAATAAGAAAAGGGTGGGTTGATGAAAATCCTTGTAACTGGAGCCTTTGGTAATTTGGGGCTGATGTGTGTGGAAAGGGCGTTAGCGTTGGGCCATGAGGTCCGTTGCTTTGATGTGCCAACTAAAAAGAATCGACAAACTGCGCGTGCATATAGCGGGCGGGTTGAGTCAATTTTTGGTGATATTCGTAATTCTTCAGCAGTAGAACAGGTAGTGAAGGGGGTGGAGGGTATCATTCATAATGCTTCCGTGCTGCCACCAGTCACCGAAACTAACAGCCTCTTTGCACAGGCAGTCAATGTCGAGGGCACACGTCTACTGATTGCCAGTGCTGAAGCGGAATCAACGCAAAGTAGTCAGGGGATTCGATTTGTATTCCCCTCATCGGTCACGGTGTTTGGTCTACCTGCACCAAAGGAGTTGCCGCGAACAGTAGATGATCCTGTTGAATCTACGGATCATTATACGCGTCATAAACTGCAATGTGAGAGCATAGTGAAACAGTCGACTCTGGACTGGAGTATATTACGCGTTGGTGTTTCTGTGGATTCTCGGACGCTATCAACGGATTGGGCGACCTTTACATCGTTATTGCGAGTGAAAGCAGATAACCCTTTGGAATACGTGCACCCAAAGGATGTAGCGTCTGCCATGTGTGAAGCGGTGACGAGAAAAGCCGCCATTGGGAAAACCTTACTTATTGGTGGTGGAAAGCACTGTCAAATAACGCAAGGAGAATTCCTTGGAACGGCGCTGCAAGCCTGTGGATTGACATTGGATAGGCGTATATTCGGCCAACAATCTTTCTATACCCATTGGATGGATACACGGGAAAGTCAGCGGATACTCAATTATCAACAATATACTTTTTCACATTACGAAAGTGAAATGCAGGATGCTTTGGCGGGCATTCGGCGGTTACTAACCCCTATTCGACCGATAGTAAATAAAGCGCTTGCGTATTTTCTAGGATGGACCATGAAGTACTGATCCTGTTTTTATAGTTTTTCACAGAACATAACTAACAACAATAAATAACGATAACGTCCATTTACAAGGAGGGAGAGAGTCATGCCTGCTGATTGTTATAAGCAAAAGAACTATTCCGTAACCCAACAGATAGTAATGGCGTTCGTCATGGCGTTTCTTTTTATGGGAAATGCGAAAGCCGTGCTAACTGACAGCCTGGGTATAGGTAATGCGAAAGCACTCGGACTGGGACATGCAGTAACGGCAGATCCCCCTGGGATTGATTCAATTCATTATAATCCAGCGGGTCTGGCTAAAGTTAAAGGCCGTAAAAAGCATGTTAAGCTTATCGCGGGTTCTTTTGATATTGCATTAGAGCTGGGTGATTACAATGAAGACAGAGCTGCATTATTAGAACTTGCCAGAATAGAGGGTGCTAAGCTGGGTGCTGATGGCATTCCGATCATAGAAAATCCAGACGAGTGGTTTTATAACGAGTCTTATCAGACCACCAGCGAAACCGAGGGTGCGTCGATGATGTTACCATTTGGTATTGGTCAGACAGATTTTCCGGCATTGATTTTTCCGTTGGGTGGAGTGTCTATTTCACCGCCTGGTAGTGGAGTTACATTTGGTACCAATGTTTATACGCCATTGGCAGCAGGGTTTTATCGTGCAGAGGACGATCCAGGTCGTTTTATTGGGCAGCGATTATCGTTTCTATTGTTAACGTATTTTTCACCCTCTATTGCTGTGGAGGTAAATGACCAACTAATGTTTGGGGCATCAATTAATTTCAATTATGCCGGAGTGGGTTTTGAAGTGCCATTTCGCTCCGATCATTTAGGCTTGCTAGCGTTACCCTTCTTACAAGCGGGGGATTGCGATACCGCAGAAGGAAATGCGGGTGCTGCTATTCCTATTTGTGAAAACTTAGGCCCCTATGATGTTCTAGGGACCTTAACCTTTAGTGTTGAAAAAGAACTGGCGATAGGGTTTAACATGGGTGTTTTGTGGGAGCCAACACCTTGGTTAACGTTGGGCGCAGTCTATCAATCACCGGTATCGATGGATATGGAGGGCGACTTTTCGTGGGAGAACAGCGAGAAATGGCTGAACTTTTTGGGAGAACTTTCGACAGAAAAATTGCTAGCCTCTGGATTAGATCTGATTGGCGTTAAGGGGCAAACCTTTGTGGAAGGTACCGCAAATTTAGAAATGGAAATGCCAGAGCACTATGCATTGGGAATGAGTTTGCAACTAACCCCAAGCGTTAAAGTGAATGTGGATTACAAGTTTACCGGTTGGTCTTCTTGGGAAAGTATTCCTGTTAAGTTTTCACAAAACATTGATGTGCTGGCATTGGGTAGCTTGGTACAAAGCGAACTCGCGGAACCCAATAGCGTAACGTTTCCATTAGGGTTACAAGATACCTGGAATTGGGCAATGGGGGTCGAGTACCAGTTCTCAGATCAGCTTGCATTACGAATGGGGGTAGAGGATAGGCCATCATCTATACCGACGGAATCGAGAAGCCCGCTATTACCGATAGCTTCGGGGACATTCTATGGGATAGGGTTTGGGTATAAAGCTATTTCCGGTGCGCAATGGGATGTGGGGTTAGCCTACTTTCATTCAGAGGTGGAAATGCCAGGCGGGTCCAGTGATTTAGGTAATAGTACGGACCCAACAAAAGCCATTTATAACCCATTTCAAGGCCAAGACATTACCGCAACATTAGATGTAATCTTGCTGGAGATGAGCTATTCGCAAGATTTTTGACGAAGAGGGCATAGACGTAGGATACAAACAACCACACACGGTGAGAATATATGTATGTGGTTGTTATTTATGTTTGGGTTGAAAGGCTATTATCGACGATTCCAAGCAATGCATTCTTCTAGGGTTATGCCATTGCCACCAAAGATATCTAACGCACTACCAATAGTGAGGTCAACCTTATCATTTGATAGTTGGCCGACTAACATAAGATCTTCCATGGAACGAGCGCCGCCTGCATACGTTACCGGGATTGATGCGATATCCCCTAATAATGTGACAAGCTCTTGATCAATACCCGCTTGTAATCCTTCTACATCAGCGGCGTGAATTAAGAACTCAGAACAGTGTCCTGCTAACTCCGATAAAGTAGCTTTATCAATTTGAGTGTCGGTGACGGTTTGCCAGCGATCGGTTGCAATGTTCCAGCCGGCTTCTGTACGGCGACAACTTAAGTCCAAAACTAAATGTTCAGTGCCGGTCTCGCGTTTAATCGCTTCAAGCCGGTCTGACGACAATTGACCACCTTCAAATAGATAAGAGGTGACAATCACATGGGAAGCCCCAGCCTCTAAAAACTCAGCAGCATTTTCATTATTCACGCCACCACCGAACTGTAGGCCTTGGGGCCAGGCGTTTAGGGCCATTAGCGCTTCTTCTTTATTACCGGGACCTAATGCAATTACATGGCCTCCTGTTAATCCATTGTCCTGGTAGAGGTCTGCGTAATAAGCTGCGTCGTATGGGCTAACATAGTTTGTGTCGGCACCTTGGTCATTTAGGCTGCCACCAACGATTTGTTTTACTTTACCTTGGTGCAAGTCAATACAGGGGCGAAATTGAGTCAAGGGTAACCTCTTGTGATGTCCGGTATGTGGGTGTTCTAGAGCGGGGATTATAACCTTATATTGATGGGAGTGTATGTGTACGGGGCGTCTGGAGCAAATTCTCTTAGCCTGCATCTATATAATTCGTTTAGGCGTTGTCAAGGCTGATGTTAATAATACCAATTTCTAGTGGCACTATTTTACTTTCCAAAAACCTGCCTACGTACCATAATTGGTTTAAATAATGATCAATTTGTTGAGCTCTTGAGGTATTTAGCTATGAGTTTTGGGACCAAGGTTTGGAATGTATATAACGATATAGATAGAAGTATAGATAAGTCCGAGGTAAACCTGCATGTTTGGGGGAATCACAAAAGCATACATGCCTCTGACACAGTACACAGTGATAACGGGATGCTAAAGTCTATTGCCAAGGGTACAGCAATGGTCGGTAGTAGTGCTTTAACTATTGGCACTAAAAGCCCAGGTTTATCAACGCTAGCAGTAACGGCAGCAACTGGCGGATCAATAGCATTATCTGCTACGGGTGTTGGAGCAGTTGCTGTTGCAGGTGCCTATGCCGTCGGTACGTCTGTATTAGCCGGAGTCTCGGTCTACAAGACCCATAGTCACATCAGGAATTTAGAAAACCTATTGCAGAACGGTGGTGGTAAGTGTGATGGGAACCGTTGGGATCACGGGGCTATTCAGATGACCGTACTACCCTATATTATCAACAAGAAAAAGACCAAACTACGTCGTAAGAGCGAGGAAACCGTCCCGGTATTAGGCGGTATGCTATCGACTGCGGAAACGGGTATGAAGAGTATTTTTAAACGACTCAAAGGTACTCGAGGCGTAGCGCGTCATCATAACGCAGAGATCCTGACTAAGCATCTGGTTACCTGCAATTGTGGTCTTGCTGAAGGCATTGTAAGTGAGCTTTGCAGTGAAGAAGAAATGAAAAACATACGTGCTATGGATAGTAATGATGCGGGTTACTGGATATTTAATAAAATGGCGTCCATGTAAACCAGAGACTCAACGGGAAGCAGTACACCTAAGATTGGCTGGGTGTACTGCTGTAATATGTAAACTCAATTCAGCCCTTGTTTTACGTTCAACGGCTTTCAGTATTATTCAAATATTTTGTATGGAAATTCACCCATAACCATCGCTTTACGCTAGAATCACTCGCTAAAAGTAATCTTAAAATACTAAAAGCAATGGATTAAGCGAGTTTACGATATGGATATTACGCGTCATACGCAAGAACAGGTTGTTTCCCAAATTAAAGCGCTACACCAGAAGGGGTTATTCCGCCAAGCACTCAGTACGGCAGAAAAGTCCTGGGGGCCCTACAGCCAATGGAATAAACAACACCAACTACTTGTTGGCGGCAACCTCTTTGTTAATTTGGGGCTACGGCGCGTTGCTGATGCCATGAGATTACATGGGTGGCGAAAGATGCGCACTCATCCCGAAGCGATTTATTATTATGTAAAGGTCATCTATTCTCGACGAGGACCTCTTGAGGCAATAAAGCTCCTTGAACGCTATAACGAATTAGTGTGTGGAGACTCATCGCTGCATGCTAAATGGCTAGCCCTAAAGGCCTCTGTTTATAGCCAATATAGAGACTGGAAAACGGTCCATTCGTTAATTCAGCAAGCACAAAAATTATCCCCTAATCATGTTGCAGTTCAATTAGAGGCAGCGTACCTGCTTGAGGCTGAAGATCGCTATGAAGACGCTGGGGCGGTAACTTTACCGCTCGCTCAGCAAGGCTATCGCCCAGCTATTCAGTTTTTGGCACATTTAAAGGTGCTTGAGAACGATAGGGAAGGTGCCATTGAGCTATTGCGGCAGAACATGGAAAGCATGGAAAGTTTGGGTATATGTTTTCAGCTTTTTCGTCTTTATCAGCAAGACGATCAAATGGAGCAGGCTAGGCAATGCGTGGATCGAGCAAAACAGCTATTACCGGAAGGGAAAAATGTACTTAGCCAAGAATTTACGGGTATCGCGTTTGAATTGGCTTATTACAACAAAGAGCATAAGCGAGCAGAGGAGCTGCTGGGAAATACCAAATCGCCTTTTTTCCAAAGTATAAGAAAGAATATTGCTAATAGTGATGGGCAGGGGAATATCGTATTGCTTGATGTCCCGTTTGTTAGGCAGCACCATATGACATGCGCACCGGCTACCTTGACATCGATAGCTCAATATTGGCAGCAGGATGCGGATCATCTCGATATTGTTGAAGATATTTGTTATGACGGCACCCCTCATCAAGCTGAGCGAGAATGGGCAGAGAATCAACAGTGGGTTGTAAGAGAATTCGATTTACAAGCGGATATCGCGTGCCGTTTGCTAGACCGTGAGGTTCCTTTTACATTATCGACAGTTGCCCCTGGGTCCGCTCACCTCCAAGCCATTATTGGCTATGACTCAACTCAGGGAATATACCTGGTACGAGACCCTTACAATCCTAATGTACAGGAATTCTTGATTAACGAGTTATCGTTGCACGGTAAGCCATTTGGTCCCCGTTGCATGGTAATGGTACCTGCGGATAAAGGACATTTACTCGACGAACTCGAATTTCCAGCAGCAGAATTTTATAATTTGAACTTTACTCTGCTAAAGGCATTAAATGTACACAAGAGAGATGAGGCAAATCAACGTTTAGAGCAAATGAAAGCGTTGGGTAGCAACCATAGGTTAACGTTACAGGGTGCCAGAGCATTAGCGCGCTATGACAATGACTATATCAAAGAGTTGGCGTGCGTTGATATTTTGTTGGATGCGTATCCTGAGGATCTCAATCTACAAGCAGAAAAATCGTCACTACTAGGGCGCCTAGGTCGTCATCAACAACAGATTGAATACCTTGAAGAAAAAACTCAGGGCCCAGATGCCCATCCGTATATTGTCGAATCCCTTGCAAATTGCCTTCGAGGAGACAAGAGAAAAGCAGAAAGCAGTGCCAACCTATTAAGCTATGTGCTTCGTCGGCAGCCGACGAATGCCTTTGCGCTTTGGATGTTGGCTGGCAGTTTATGGGATCAGGAGCAGCGCAAGAAAGCGTTTGAACTTTATAGACTCTGTGCGTGCTTAGAAGATAAAAACGAAGCGTATATTGAGTCTTACTTCAAAGCGGCACGCTATCTTAAGAAGCAAGATCAAGCATTGACTGATTTACAAGAACGCGTGAGTACGCTAGGTACAAAATCTTTCAATCCTTATGAGAGCCTCTATTTCGCATATCGGGCTTTGAATCTGGATCAAGACGCGATCGATACGCTTATCGAAGCAAAGCGTTTTCATGAAAAAGATGGAACGCTCATTAAGCGCTTGGTTGAGATCTATCTTAGTAACGGGATGGCAGGGAGAAGGAGCTGCAGCATTATGAAAATCTACTTATACATAAGCCACTACACCATAAAACAATCCATCTATTGGTGACGTTACTGGGTCATCACAAAGATGATGTGGCGGCTGTAAAGTTTGTAGATAGTCGTTTAGCACTAAACCCCACTGACCCTGATCTACTGTTTCTTCGGCAGGAATGGTTATTTCAACAGCCCAATGAAGAACAAGAAAAGTTCGCTCGGAAGATTATTTCAATCCATGAAAATAATAGTCGAGCATATATTCAGTTGGCACATATTCTCTCTAATCAAGCGCAAGAAGTAACTGCCGGGCCGGTCGATGATGCAAGGGAAAACTTACGAAAACGTAAGTCAAAAGAAGCGGTTGATGTGGCAAAGACGGCTTGTCAAATTAACCCGTGGGACGTAGAAAATCTTCTTGTACTGGGTGATTTCTATCGGCGTGTCGAAGACAACGAAAACGCAAAAAAGTGTTATATAGAGGCGATTCAGGTTGCAGTGGATATTGAGGGCGCGTTTCCACGGTTACTGATTTGTGACGATGATGTTGAGAAAAAGCGTGAGTCACTGAGCTTTATTTATGAGCAATTAATGGCGCAGACTTCCTATGGCAATGGTATTCTTGAATATTTGGATGTTTCTAGAGAACTAATCAAAGATGAAGATCTGCTAAGTTTCCTAAAGGAAGCCGTCAGATTGCGTCCAGACCTCTGGCAGGCCTGGGCCGCGCTTGCAATACACTTGGGATCAATGGATCAACTGTTTCTTGCTTTAGAGACGATTGCCGACGGTATAAAGCGTTTTCCATTTATACCGCGATTATTATTGGAGAGGGCTCGCCTATTTTATTCTTCGCAGGATTTCAAAGCAGCTGAAGATGATTTGAAAAGCGCTCTGCAAATATCGCCGCAATGGTTGAGGGCTATTACCCTGTTGGCTGATATTTATGAATCGCAGGATAAAATTGATGATGCGTTAGTTCTAGTAAAATCTGCATTAGACCACTCGCCTAAGTCCTCCAACCTTTATGGTTATCTGGCTGATTATTATATTGCGCAATCAGAGCCAAAAAAGGCACAAAAGAGTTTAGAAAAGGCGTTATCGCTCGACCCTCATTACGAATGGGCTTGGGATCGCTATCGAGAGATAAGTCATAGCTTGGAGCTTCCTGAAGCCACGGTAATGTTAGCGCGAGCGTTGCGCAAGCAATTTCCTGGTAGTGCTTTCTTGTGGAAAACGTTGGCAGAGCATGAACCCGATGTAGAGAAAAGATTATCCTGTATAGATCAAGCCATTAGAATGTATCCAAAGAACGAGGACTACAACCTAGTTAAATGCAGAATACTATTTAGCGAGAATCAGTTTACCGAACTGAAAAGTCTCATACACGACAAGAAGTGGGGGGATTTTCCACCACCTGCATTGCTGGCTTTTGAAGCCTGGGCAGATGCTAAATACCAACGATATGATGACGCTATAGGGAAAATGAATAAAGTGGTTGAGATTTACCCTTACTACTATGACGGTTGGCGGTTGTTATCCCAGTGGTTAAGGGAGACGGGTAAATATTCTGAGGCGTTAAATCAGGCCCGAAATTGCGTGCGGATATCCCCCCATAATCCAGCAGCGCTTACGTTGGCTGCGGAAACGGCCATAGATGCAAATAGTCATGAGGTGAGCGTTGATAAATCTGAGATAGGTCAATGGCTCAAAAAGGCGGTGATATTCAATCCTAAAGATGACCACAATAATCTAACCTGGTTAGACTTTTTAATTGAAACTAAACAAGTTGGTGCGCTAAAAGAGGCTCAAGAAATAGTTCAATATAGCGAACATAATTCGTACTACAAGGTTAGGATTTTACAATCAGAATTGTTGCAGGATAGAAATGATGTAGCAATTCAGTTGTTCGGTGAATTACTACACGATTCAACTCGAAGTGAATGGATATATGGCACAAGTTACGAAGCGTTAATAGAGGCTGGGCTAAAGGATAAGGTCTATGAGTTAATGCAGTCAGCATTGGGGGAGGCTACCGTTAATCCGTTAGTGGGTAGAATCTGGTTAAGATACGCATTTGATCAACGGCTGTCCGTTAGAGCGATTCTCGGTACCCTAAAAGAAGTTGAGCGCTATCCAAACGTGTGGAAGGAATCTCTGGAAGAGGTTTTTACCCCTAAATACTATGGGGAAATCACCACAAAAGTTATACGCCGGTTTCGAGATAAATTACAGGAAGACGGCCGGCTTTGGTCAATTGTGACGTTCTATTTAGCAGATCAACGTAAATGGACCGAGCTATGTAAATGGTGTAAAAAACAATGGGAAAATCCTGACAGAGATGCGTGGGCGGTATATCTATACAGTTTTGGGTTGCGTTTGCAAAGCGATTGGAAAGAAGCGGCGGTTGTTAATAAAGCCGCTATGGATTTACCTGTCGATGACTATATTGATCGGATTCTATTGTGGAAGTTAGTCGATGGCGCTATTTATTCCAACCAGGAGATTGATCTGGATGACATTGGGCAAATCAGGGTGCCCGAACTGGCGGTATTGGAGGGTTATGTTTTTGATTTACTTCAGGCCATGTGGTACGCCCAACACAATGGAATTCAGCCCGCTGCTGAGAAGGTTGAAGGTATCCTAACCAATGCCAAACAGACCCATCAAGGAATATTACAAGATAAAGTAACCATTGGTATTAAGCGAAGAGTTCGCCATTTTCTTTATAGACATATCCAAGGTGGATTGTGGCAGAAAATAATCTGGCGTATTCGTTTGTATCACTTGATGTGATTATGGCTCTAATTATAAATAGTGCGATGCGTTATAGTATTACTGTTTTGCTGTCCTTCTTTCTCGTGGGTGTTCTAAGGATATTGAGGTTAGTGATTGTAAAGACTTATTGGCTATATCGTCTTTGAGTAACGTTAAAGAAAGGCTTGTCGTTTGGGTAGATGACTTGCTTGGTGCGACTGCTAGGGGTAATGACACCTATATCATAAATAGATTTTTGTAGATTATTACGAATTTCAATTTAAGAGTGAAGCCCCTTTTGATCATAAATATTTTCTTTAAGTATTCGAAAACCGGTAGGGGTACCTACCATTTCTATATTTACCTTGACACCTGTTTTTTTTAGGGAGAGATAAAGTGAATTATTTGAAAATAATGACGATGATGTATTTGAGCTTACTTTGGGTGAGCGTTTCATATGCACAGGTTTTTTATGAAGCTTCACCCGACGAGGCTCCTGATCATCTGACGCCAGTCTCTCTAGGATATCAGGGGTATAAAGGAGAGTTAAGGGAATTACTCTGTTATTCAAATAGAAAGGTTATTTCTTATGTGCTGATTACACCATCTTTTTCTGCAGAAAGTTGCATAGCATTATATTTTGAAGTCGATAACGAAATACTGAAAAAATTTGGAGGGATTAGTGGGGTTCCTAATACAAAGAAGAAGTACTTTCTCTCCTATTCTGAGCCGCACTCTAGAATATGGATTGATTGGCTTGATAGAAAGGGGGAAGGAGTTGGTGCTAATATTAGAATAGAAAATCAAGGTATTCATGTGCCGATAGATTTTGCCGCTACCTTACAAAGGATAATGGCGAAGTTACTGTTAGAGGTGCGCTATCCTAAATATTTTTCTTATAGTAAGGATGGGACTAAGTATGAGTTGTCAGCGTTTGTAAAAGGGTTGGGCTACATTTCTGGGGAAGCGTCTTCTCCTCCACCGAAAGGGGTCTCTAGACTCATTTCAACAATTGAGAATGTTACTAGGAAACTCATTAGTTATGAGGATGCTCAATATACGCTCTCTAAAATTGAGCATGGTATCGTAGTTTCTGAATAAAGAGCGCGATTACGCGTATTGATATATATACTGGGTTCAATTTTACAGTTTTAGGTCAATTCCTTTGTGTTAAAGGAGATAATCTATGGGGGAAAGCTATTCTTGCATAATTAGACCTTATCAAGGGTTCCAAAAATGATTGTTTTAGAACCCTTGATCAGTTTTCACCTAGCTATTATCCCCAAGCCATACCTGAATATACTCCGCCAATATCTCCCACTCAGGCTGCAAAATTGTCCAATGATTTCTCTCTGGGAATTGTTTGTAGTCAGTGATCGACGGAGCCGGTTGGTACTTCTTAAAGTTGGTGTAGTTTAATGACGCCGGTATGGTGTGATCATTTCCACCTGCAAGAATCAGCAACGGCGCTCTAGGTAATGTAACGTCTATTGCCGCATCACTTGTGAGTGTTGCCTTCCCGACGCGGCGAGATTCCGGTACCGCATAGTGGTTATAGGCATTAATCTGAGTTTCGCTGTCCATATCGTTGACAAAACCAAAGGTAAATTGTTCGAACGTCAGTTGCGTTGGTTTGTTGGGGCTTAACACAGGATTGATATGGGGCCAGTTGGCTTTTAAGAAATCAGCATTGGCAGATAATACACCCTGAGGCGGGGCGGAATTGATGGCTACCCCAGCGGCACCAATACCTTCACTCAGTAGCATTTGTACGATAAGCCCTCCCATTGAATGTCCAATCAAGATTGGCGTTTCCTCTAATGCGGCAATATAATCGCGATAATGTTGTACGACTTCCGGTAAGGTAAGTGCGGCTAATGCATCACTCGGGTGTATCGAATTTTGCTCTGCGACGGATAAGTCATGTTGTTGCCAGGCGGGGCTGTGGGTATCGTATCCTAAGTCTTGAAAATGTGTTTCCCATTCTTGCCAGACAATGGGGGTTAGGTACATGCCGTGTACGAACACAATGGTATTGGTTTGAGATATAGGTAAGTAGCTTGGATCTCTAGCGCCTTTTTCCTCAAGTACATCGGCCCCACATCCAGTGAGGATCAATAGCGGTAAAGCCAATAGGAGTTTTCTTAAATAGTGCATTTTTCTGCGTTAACCTCGTTATTGTTATTTATGTATATTCTCATACTGCTAAGAGGGGGCTGATCATCAAAAGGATTCGTGGAGATAAAATATTTTTTGCATATTTTTTGCGTAGTTTTCCGTGATAGACTTTTGTGACTAAAAATAAACCATGGATGTGGGTAGTACATTGGAATTGGATTACACAATTATTGAAGCGGCTCGGGGCGGTGATCGTGAAGCGATGGAGTCGTTGTTGGTGACGAGTCAGCCGGATGTGCGTCGTTATGCCATGAAGCATTGCAAGATCAGTGATGTGGACGATGCGGTTCAGGAAGTACTCATCATTATTGCCAGGCGTTTGGAGTCACTGAGAATATTGGCTGCTTTTTCCAGTTGGATTTTCAAAAGTGTACAGCGTGAATGTCGGCGACTAGGTCGGGCCGCGTTGAATTTTGACCCCTATGATGAAGCAGAGCTAGAGCAATGGTTACAGGTTAAATCTCAAGATCAATTGTTATGTGAATTGGTAGATGCATTGCAGAAGCTGCCGACCGAGTATCGTGATGTTATTTTGCTGAAGGATTTTCATCAATTCAGTCTGCATGAAATTGCCGGTGAGCTGAATATAGGACTGGCGGCGGTGAAGAGTCGATTGCGCAGGGCAAGGGTAGCTGCACGGTCATTATTACTGTACGACAATGCATAGCAGGTTCTACTATTGGCACCGATTCTGATAAAAGTTGGCACCAATATCGATATCCCCTCACTTGATTCCGGTTACGATGGTACCCCTGATCGTTAATCGGAGAAGGGGAGCCTCACATGAAAACCGACAAACCAACCTTATGGCATTGTAACTACTCTCGCTCATTACGGGCGCTGTGGGCCCTAGAGGAGATGGGGTTAGATTACGATGTGATTGAAATGCAGTTTCCGCCACGCATCAATCAGCCCGGCTATAAGTCGCTAAATATCTTGGGTACGGTGCCATTTTTTGTTGATGGTGACACCCAGATGACGGAATCGACTGCGATATGTCATTTTCTGGTAGAGCGATATCAACAATACCAGCTGGGATTACGTCCAGAGCACCCTGAGTACGGTGATTATTTAAATTGGCTGTATATGAGCGATGCGACGCTGACCTTTCCTCAAACCTTAGTGGTTCGATATACCAAATTTGAACCCGAACACCGACGGCAACCGGCGGTAGCGGAAGATTATCGGCAATGGTTTATCGCACGGTTGCGTAAGTTAGATCAACATATGATGGATAGGGAATACCTGTGTGATGATCGTTTTACGATTGCGGACATTGCTGTGGGGTTTGCGTTGTACTTTGGTGAGGGTGAAGGGTTAGGAGAGGAGTATACACCTCAAGTTCATGCGTATTTGGAACGTCTGGTATCTCGCCCGGCATTTCAGAAAGTTGAACCCATTGGCGAGTCACTGAGTCCGTTTAAGCATCCAGAGCTATGGACAATGCAAACATAACTTCAGGAGTTATTGGGCACGAAAGTCACGTGGTGAACAGCCTCGCCAGGTTTTAAAGGCACTGGAAAATGTTCCTTGGCTGGAATAACCCAATAAAAAGGCAATATCGGTAATGTTGAGATATTTATCCGACAAATAACGTTCAGCAAGCTCGACGCGTATATCTTGTAATATCTGCAAAAATTGGGTGTCTCGGTCAGATAGGCGGCGCTGAAGGGTGCGTCTTGATACGTTAAGTTCTTTGGCCACCGTATCAATGCCCATGTCTCCCATCGGTAACAAACGACTAATGGCTTGTCGTAAGTCAGATAGGAATATGTCTTCCACATTATTGTTACCTAAGAATGTAGGCAGAGGCGCAGTGAAGGCGTCATTAAGTTCATTGTCCAATTGTGAAACAGGGTAGTCCAATGCAGAGCGTTCAAAATAGAGGCAATTTGTTGGGCAATTAAACGTAAGGTTGTTGCCGAATATGGATTGCAGCATCAATAAATCGCTGGGGGCTGGATAGGTGAAGCAGGCTTTTTTCACCATGATAGGGCGAATACATAGGGTGTTCGCAATGGTGGTTGCTAATCCTAAAAACGTATCGGCCAGATAGCGCTGTTTATTGGTATCTGAGTCTAGGGGGAGCCAATCCAAACGAATCAACGGCGGTTCGTGATGAATTGTTACTTCGCCTAAATCGCCAATAAAGGCCAGTGCACTGGGCATGAGATTCAAGTATTCCCGAAAGTCATTGCATATGGTGGACATATAGAGCTGTAGGTTCAGGCGGTTTACAAAAGCAACGCGACCGGCGTACAGCCCAATATCAGGCGTATTGGTGGCTTGTTCAGCCAGCTCATATAGGCGGTAAAACTCAGACACTGGGAGGCGATTATCGGCTTCTGCTAAGTTCGTAGGATCAATAGAAGTATGAGATAACAGTGTTGTCGCATCGGCACCAAGCTTGCTTGCTGCTTGCACAAGGCTATTGATGGTACTTGCAAGAACCGTGCGTTGAGTTGGAGAGCTTGTTTTCACTGAAGTCCATGGCGTGTTGAAGGGGAATAGTTAATATAACCTGTATCCGCCATCGGATGAAATATCTACGTTATTGGTGATTTCCTGAACAAACGCCTGTTTCTTCAATCGTGCAGATTATCAACTATAGATAAAACCTATCGGAATGATCAATTAATTCAATTTAACTATTAATAAGCCTGCCGGTACTGTGTCGTCTCACATTACTAAGGAAGTCAGATGAACAGCAAATTAATTGGATCGTTACTCTGTATGCTCGCCATACCGTTTAATACCTTTGCGCTTGATGATAACGCATTACGTCAACAAGCGTCTTTACTAACGGGGACTATCCCCACGACAATGCCAGGTGCAGAACACGATACGCCAGCACAAGTTGCGTTGGGAAAGAAACTGTACTTTGATAAACGCTTATCGATTAACAATACCCAATCTTGTAATGGTTGCCATAACATTCAAGGCAAAGCAGGCGGCGTTGATAATCAATCCTTCTCGAAAGGAGCAGAAGGTGCATTGGGTGGAAGAAATTCTCCAACGGTATTAAATGCCGGGTTTCATCTGGCGCAATTTTGGGATGGGCGGGCAGCGACGCTGGCTGATCAAGCCAAAGGTCCAATCTTGAATCCCGTAGAAATGGGGATGCCCAGTGCGGAAGCGGTAATGGAAAAATTATCGTCACTGGATAATTACACAACATTATTTACCCAAGCATTTGGGACCGGTGATGCCTCTGCCCCCATGAAGGACTTTACCTACGATAACCTCGCCAACGCTATTGCATCATTTGAGCGAACCTTGGTAACTCAAGACCGCTACGACGATTACCTACGAGGGGACAACGATGCGCTCAATGCCCAAGAGAAAAGAGGGCTGCAAACGTTTATTGCCAAAGGCTGTACGGCTTGCCACAGCGGACCACTGCTAGGGGGGAATGTCTTCCAGAAAATGGGGGTTGTAAAACCCTATGAGAACCAAAAGGATCAAGGGCGATTTGATTTGACCCAGCTGAACAGCGATAAAATGGTGTTTAAAGCGCCATCATTGCGCAATATAGAGCTAACGGCACCTTATTTTCATGATGGGCAAGTGGCAACGTTAGAAGAAGCAGTGAGTGTAATGGCAGAACTACAATTAGGAGTGACGTTAACTGATAATGAAGTGGGTGATATCAGTGTGTTCTTAGGGGCTCTTACGGATAAGACTCGGGAGTAAGTAGACTGCGTTGTGTGGTAGATTCAGTGGCATGGTGCCCCCATGCCGCTGATTACAATCCACACAGGCGTAGTGGTGATGAGGAATTTGCGTCATAGGGTAAACATCGACTATGATTTTAAGACTGTGAGGTTATGGTGTTTACCACACAAGGACGAAAGGGAGTTCTATCAGAAGGTGTCAAAATTATCTTACGCTAGTATTAATCTGCGGTTTAATCCATTTGGTGAACTACACCCAGGTGAACGCCAGAAATTGGCTTGTGTTGACGTTTCGGATCTCATACAGCATCTTGAAACCCCGCATACTATTGTGCAGTTTCTAGCAGGTCATGGCAGAGGAAAAACAACCCATTTATTAGCACTGCACCGTCATTTCAAAAAATTTCCCTATATGAAACTCTATCCTGGAGATTGCCCCGAATTTATGCAATCGGCAGGTTGCTTTGTGGATAGCATAGAAAACCTATCTCTGTTGGCAAGGTGGAGGGTATATCGGCGTTATGAACACCTTGCTGTAACAACACATCGTGACCTTAGTATAGAAATGAGAATGGCTGGATTGACAGTAAAAACGGTACGTGTTTCTAGTAATCACGTTGACCTGCTACAAAATATATTTCATCAGCGCATCAATTATGCTCGTCGCAATGGTGGAGGCATGCCGACTATTGATGTGAAAAAGATAAAGGTACTACAGCAAAAATACGGCGATGATATCAGAGCGATGGAAGCAGAGCTTTACGAATATATTGATGAATTAAGGGATGAATAATGGCCAAATGTAATGTGACTATAGCGCTGAAAGGCGGAGTGACTGAATACCGAGTGGGTGATAAGGTTGAGGGCGTGGTGGTGGTCTCGGTAGATAAAGAATGTGATTGCAATGAATTGTCTATAAAGAAATTTTGGCAAACACATGGTCAAGGAGATAAGAGTAAAGGGGAGCCAGAAAAAATCACGCTTTATAAGGGAGTGTGGCAGCCAGGAGAGTATCGTTACGATTTTGCATTCGAATTGCTAGAAGAGCCCGTTAGCTATCAGGGGAAGTACATCAATATTGATTGGTATCTTAAAGCACAGGCAGATACTCCATGGGCGATGGACCCCAAGGCCGAGCAAGATTTCCTATTAGTTTCAAACCCAGATAAGCCCTGTCGAGCGAATCATGAGATTGACAGCATGATGGATAGTATGAATAAAACGGATGATTTTGCAGAGATGGTTTCGCAGAACTCAACGATGAAAAAGATAGCGCTTAGTATTCTTGGAGGGGTTATGTTGCTCCCCGCTTTTTTTATCTATTCAGGCTGGCAGAGTGGACATTTTGCTGAAATTGGATTTGGTCTGGTTGCACTTTTCTTTGTGTTACGCATGGCCTGGAGGGTAATTAAGCCAGCTCTTGCGGGAAAGAAATTGGGAAGCGTGGACTGTGTGTTGAATAAGCAGGAGTTTTATGGTGGCGAATATATTGAGGTGAGTGTCAAGTTCTTGCCCCCTGAGGATGTCAGTATTAACGAAGTGGTCGCAAAACTTATTTTGACTGAGAAATCGATTAGTGGCAGTGGCACCAATAAAAGAACGTATACTTATGATTATCCACATGGAGAGGTGAAGCTGTCAGGGCAACGCATGCTAAATGCTGGCTCTATCTTTAGCGGAGCTGCACGTATCAAATTGTCCGACAAGCTGATGCACAGCTTTCATCGGGGAAGCAACAGCCTATCGTGGGCGGTAGTGTTCGAAATAGATATACAGAATTGGCCCGATTGGGAGAGGGCAGAGCGTATTCGAGTACTAAATTAATTGTAATGAATCGGTGATATAAGGAAAGGTAGAACGATGTTTGAACGTGGAGAAAAATCGGATGATTTGTTATTTGACGAAAAAGATGAGCTATTCGGGCCGCGAGGTGACAGTGTAGAATCCCATGATAAATTTGCTAACGTAGAATCCAATTATCTATTGAGGCAAGTTAAACGAATTAAGCTCCGAACTGTTTTTAGCCGAGTCTTGGTGCTATTCAAGCGTAAGTGATGAGGTGATCGAACCTATGCCTGTCATATAAATGTCACATAAAAAATAGATGATTAGCGGTCATAAATAATTCTAGGATTCCAATAATGGCAAATAAAGAAGCATTTCATAATAAGCGTTTACCCGATATGAGGAACGCGTTCAGCTGGGGCCTAAGAGTATCAGACTTTAAGGACATATTTTTCGTGACGGGACATGGGGATTGTAACCCTGAGTTTGTTACCCAATATCCAGGAGATCCGGTGGCGCAGACACGGCATATTTTGAACCAAATGAAAGCGTTCATTGAAGAATCCGGCTTTAGTATACAAGATATTGTTCGCACTGATTGGACATTTGTTAAAGACGTTGATAGTGATCAATTTGGTGGAATCGCTGCGGTGTGGGAAGAGTTTTTAGCCGATGTGGAAGTAAAGCCAGCGACCGGAACGCTGCGGTATGTTGATAGATTGGGTATGGAAGACATGATGGTGGAATACGAAATGATGTTAGCTCGATAAGGAGAAGTTGATGGAAGCTAGTACCTGTGAGAACAATTGGAAGGAGAGAGGTTTTTCTTTCAAAATAGGAAAGATAACGTTAGAAAAAGGTGTTGATGAAGCCCGTCATGAAGACCTCGATGAACTCGTGCTAGCGTTGAATGGAAAGCTCGAGTTTACTATTGATGATAAGATCTTTGTTGCAGAAGAAAACAAAGAAGTTCTTATACCCGCTAAAGCCATACACAGTATTAGGAATGTGGGGGCTGATACATCGACTATCTATTTTGGGTATAAAAAAGTAGCGTTGTGATCGCATGCTTTGATAATCAAGAATGCTGCATCATTTTGATGTCGCTTTCTTGATTACGTTGGGGTATTTATCTGGACTAGCCACTAACTTTTATCGTTATCCCTATTTGCTTCGTTTCCAATTTTTGAACTCTCCTCTTTGAGTGGTCCAGCCTCAGGACAAAAATCTGCAAGATAATTATTTAACGCTGAAAATAGATTATCTTTCACAAGGCTGTAGTGCACATACTGGCCTTTCTTCTCACTACTGATTAATCCCGCGTTCTCAAGAACGGACAAATGTTTTGATAGGGCAGGCTTACTCATTTCGAATCGCTCTGAGATTTCTCCTGCCGTTAACGATGCGGTATCCAGGTAAGCCAAAATTTTACGCCTTACCACAGAAGACAATGCTTGAAATACTTTATCCATATGTATATATTTAACTAATTAGTTAATTAACTCGTTTGATAATAGTATAACTAAACCGTAGAGGCATAGCCACCTACCTGTGCCGTGTCTCTTAAACAATGGTATTGGGAGAAGTATGGATACAAATAATGGGACTCCAAGAATCAAGGAATCTTCAACCACCAACGCAGAAGTGGGAGAGGTGCGATGGGCACCGAAAAAGTCGATCTGGTATCTATCTCACATGATGATTGCTGTTATCGGTGGGTACTTAACATTCTCATGGTCAGCCTTTTCAGTATTTATAGTTTTCTCAGGTGTAACTTTGTGTCTCGGTCATTCATTGGGAATGCATCGGCGCCTCATCCATAACAGTTACGAGTGCCCGCAATGGATGGAATACGTATTTGTGCATTTTGGAGCCTTGGTGGGTATGGCGGGGCCCTTCGGTATGATGCATCAGCATGATCTAAGGGATTGGGCGCAGCGAAAAGAGCAATGCCATTCCTACTTACGTCACGGCCAGCGCTTTATTCATGATGGGTGGTGGCAGCTCAATTGTGACTTACATCTTGATCACCCGCCTAGCTTTGTGTCCGAGCCGCGAGTAAAGAATGATGGTGTCTTTAATATGATGGAGCGCACTTGGATGTTTCAGCAACTTCCGTGGGCGGTAGTTCTTTTTCTGATGGGAGGTGTATCTTGGGTTGTATGGGGAATATCCGTAAGAATTGCAGTGTCGATAACAGGGCATTGGTTGATTGGATATTTTGCTCACAATAGTGGCCATAGAGATTGGCATGTGGAGAACGCAGCGGTGCAGGGGCACAATGTACCCTTTGTGGGCTTTTTAACGATGGGGGAGTCTTGGCACAATAACCATCATGCGTTTCCTGGTTCTGCGATGCTGGGAATATACAAGGGGCAGGCTGATCCTGGATGGTGGGTGCTAAATGCACTTAGGAATCTAGGTTTGGTGTGGGCGGTTAAACTGCCGGAGGACTTACCTGCGCGTAAAGAATTGATGTTAATCGACGGTGGCTCTTCTGAGAGTCATGTAAAGAAAACATCCGAAGACTGCCGTGTTATAGCGGCCCTCAATGGTGGATGATCTACGCGAATGTCGAACGCTACAATGATTTAGCGTAGCGTTTGGGAGATATGCCGTACCAACGCGTAAAGGCGCGAGTAAAGACAGCTGGATCAGAAAACCCTAACATGTCAGATATCTGTGCCATATTATAAAATTGGTCATCGACGTATCGTTTAGCAGTGTCTTTGCGGAGTTGATCAACGAGGCGCGTAAATGACTGCCCCTCTAGGCTTAGTCGCCGTTGCAATGTGCGTTCACTCATTTGGAGTTGGTTGGCATAGTAGGGTAGGCCTTGTTCACTTGATGATAACGTTTGCGAGAGTAGTATCCTGAGTTGCTGCGATAATGTTGCTGCCTGGTTATTATTTTTTAATAAGAAAGACTCGACATTTTCAACGTTAACTTGCTTTATGGTATGGCCTTTTTGAAAGGCGCTTAGATCAATGGCGGAGCCTGAAAAGGTCTGATTAAAATAGATGTTTGTATTGAAAATTTCACGATAGAGTCGACTGTCTTCCGGCTCAGGGTGGGTGAAATATATGGCGTCGGCAATGACTCCAGGTTCAAGCCTTTGTTGTGCCATTCGTGCAGCAAACCCGAAACCAAGCAATGTTATTTGAACATCACTTGTTACGTTAGGGATCATTTTGACATGTTGTAAATAGACTTGATTCTTCTCGACAGACACCAAGATTTGTTCACTTTGATTGTGAATGGTATGCATATGGCGAGTGACGATATCGAGGACGTCATTCAGCGTGTTGGCATTTTGAATGAGAAGGGCGATGGGCCCAAGTATGTCGAGATCCTGATGTAAACTTAGTTGTAGCCCAAAGTCAGCTGCCCCTAGTTGTTCGCTAGCAATTTCCAGGGCATTACATAGGCAGTGGGTAGGAATGAGCTTTTCATCATCAATGTTGACCCCTTCCAAACCTGCTTGGGTTAAAAAAAGGTCTGCATCACCCCCCAGGCGTCCCACAAGTTCACGGTATCCGCGAAAAGAAGCGCACCGGACTAGCGGCAATTTTGTGGTATTGATCGGCGTCTGCATGGGGAGACCATTGCTTTATTGGGGGATTATTCATGGTTTGTCGCCAAAATATACCAGTTGGTGGCGTACAAAATCAATTATTTGGCGCTTAGAATCAATTGTTTGGCTTTGCGTGGGTATAGATTAACGATTCCTCCGGTGTAGGGAGTTTTCAATGGTGGAAACTTCCTGCCCTATTTTGGCAATTATCCCAATGCGTGGTCTGTGTTTATGAATAAATTTTATGTATCTCCTGAAGGCTCTGGTGACGGTCATCGAGGGAATCCTTGCTCGATAGATAAGGTGCTGGAGTTGGTCAGTGCAACAAACAACGCAACAAGCGGTGCAATGACAAGCGATATTACTATCTATCTGGAGGGCGGTACCTATTTTATGGATCACCCCATTGTTATTAAGAATGAACATTCAGGGAAGAATGGCTTTACCGTACGCTGGGAAAGTGCGGAAGACGCGAGCCCTGTATTAAGTGGCGAAAGAGCGATTACTGATTGGGAAATACATGATGCTGAGAAGAACATTTGGAAAGCACGCGTACCTGAGAATAGTGACTTCGAACAACTTTGGCAGGGGCATTCTCGTTTAGTGAGAGCTAACTCGGGCTGGAACCCTTCGGGGTTTAAGAATAGCCGTAAAGGGTTGAAATTCTCAACGTCTGTGTCCGACATACGGCATTGGAAGAACAGTGAGGACATAGTTGTCACGAAGCGATTTATGTGGCGCAATATGGTTGCGAAGGTTCAAAAGGTTGCCCGGAATGAAATTCAATTAGATCCTGCTGTGTTAGCGACCTACAAGGTCCCGAGTACAGCCTTGGGTGTGATGGAACCCTTCAGCCTTTATGGCTTGCTCAATACCGTTGCTATACGAATTGCAAAATTCCACATTGAGAATGCCTATGAGCTTCTGACTGAGGAGGGCGAATGGTATCTTGATAAAGCACAGTCCACAGTCTATTTTAAGCCCTTCGATAACGATAGTTTTAATAGTCAGTCGGTTCTTTTGTACTCAGGGTTGAAGACATTTTTCTTGTTGGATGGAACGGTGGAAAAACCCGTGAGTAATATCGCTATTCAAGGGTTGCGGTTCTGTTATAGCAAAGGCACAAAGTTGGGGGTTACCGCAGGGTTTCCTACAGAGCCCACAAAGTGTATTACGCCGAAGCCAGAAAGTGCTATTCAGGTTAATGCGGGGCACAATATTACCTTACAAGATAACTGCTTTTTACATATGGGGTATGATGCGGTGCACTTTGATTTATGCGGGAAAAATATAAATATTATTGGCAATGGTTTTGCGGATATTTCTCGTTCGTCGATCTCCCTCAATCAAACGAACTTGGTGTTGAGCAGTAAAAGTAAAAAAGGGGTGCTGCCTGAGAATGAGAACAAATTCTTTGATGGTATTGAAATAAAGAATAATTATATTAGAAGCTCCGGTGTGGATGGTATTTCTCCTGCTGTTAGCTATTCGGAATTTACTCGCAATTTACGCTTTACTCATAATGAAGTCAGGGACGTATCCACACAGGCGATCCGAAATAGTTGGCGCCACCTTGGTTGGCGAGATCACGCGGGGAACATTGAGTACTCCTGGAATAAATCCAGTGATGTCGGGCGAGCTGGTTTAGAAGATTTTGGCGCATTCTATGTATCTTGTGCCAATAAGGGGTTTACCAAAATTCATCATAACTATATCGATGGAGTGGGTTTGAATCCTAGTAATGCTGGTATTTATTTGGATGTATTCGTCGACAAAGCAGAGATATTTAACAATGTCTCTATCAATATGCCGAAGGGGTCTTGGATGCCAATTCCGAGGGCGTGGGTTGCATTAGTCATGTCGACGAATACCCAAACCTACAATAATTGGGCGGATCGTTTGACTCTCCAGGATACCGATCAAGGTCGGTATCGCTATTTTTGGTCAGATAAGTCCAATAAAGCGTACGATAACCACCTTATTAACGATATTACTCGCTTACCTTCGGGCGCACAGGAGGTGGTTGATCGTGCAGGAGTGGAACCTCAATATCATCAAATGAAAAGCTATCTGGATATCCTAACGGTCAAGGGTGACGCCGCGTAATCGCGGCGTCCAACGCAAGCGCCTTTGGGCGGTGCTATTCAGGTAAGCTCGCGATTACCCCTTCAGACAGCCCACTTAAGTCAAAATCAGTTCCCCTGAGAGTCACGCCGAGTCTCACAATAATCAGGTCGTGCTCTGGGATAACCAGTACGATCTGCTTATGAAAACCGGTGAAGGCAAACGTACTTTCTGGAAGGTAGGGCCATGATTCTTGATTGTTGTTAACCCACAACTGCGCACCATAGGTGGGTTTAGCAATGGAGGGCGTTAGCGCATAGTCTACCCAATCTTGGGATAGCACTTGGTTGCCGTACCAATCGCCACCATTCAAATATAGCTGCCCGAGCTTAGCCCAGTCTCTAGCACTAAGATAGAGATTGGCGCCTCCTGACGGTTGGCCGACGGTATCGAATTCCAATACGCCTTCATAAATATTGATGGGATGTAGAATTTCTTCATTCACAAAGCGATACGTGTCCGCCAGCGTGCCACCGACTTGATCTTGAACAATCCGAGAAAGGAGTGCGGATGAGCCGGTTGAGTAGTTGTGAACGGTGCCTGGTTCATCAAGCAAAGGTTTTTCTATATAGTATTTGGCAAAGTCTTCATTTAAGAAAAGAATATTTCCTTGGTCTGGCGTATCCCCTTGAGCCGTTTCGCTCCATTCCAAGCCTGATGCCATATGCAGTAAGTGCTCGATGGTAATGGCTTCTTTATTAGTGCCTTGCCATTCGGGAACTGGCGCGCTGCCAGTAATGTTCAGTAGGCCATCATCGGCAAGTTTACCGATCATCGTGGCAGTAAAACTCTTTGTCATCGACCACCCGATAAGGCGCGTGTCTTCATCAACCCCATCGGCATATTGCTCGGCGATAAGATTCCCTTTATAGATGACCGCCACAGCTAATGTGTTGGCCGGGTCCTCTAATTGAATAAAAGCATTATCGACTGCGTCATCGAGTTGCGCGTAGTCTACACCGGCAATGATGGGGTTTTCGCCTTTACCGAACGGCCAAGGCTCAGAAGGAGATTCTGTTTCTGTGTAGCGCAATGGGATTTGTTGATCCAATTTTGCAATCGTGGAGTCGTGAAGTAGGGTGCATCCAAACCCTTCACGATAGTAGGCGGTGTAAGTATTGGCATTGCCAAAAATAATATCGTTTACTTGGACGGTTTGTTTGTCTTCATCTACATGGATTTTCCACAAGGCTCCTAATGGTGCAATCTGAGGTGCCACATGCTCTTTTGTTAACGTGTCATAATCAAGTTCACTTAAGAAATAACTCGAGCAAATGTTCTTTGCTGCATAGCCAATACCTACCGGTATATCCTTGATAAGGTCGCATCCACTGACCAACAACAACGTAGCGCATGATCCAGCTTTTATTGTATTTATTACTATGCTCATTACTCACCCCCTGTGGTTAATTGTACGGAGTAGAGTACTCCGTAGCATCCAAGGAGTATAGTGTGCCTTTAGATTACCCAATAACATTGGTTTAGCGGCAAAGAATGTAGGATGTTTGGCGGGAATGTCTTGTGGTTAGCAAGAGAGGCTAGGGCGAGGAGTGCGTTGTAATAGTTTTGTTACCTAGATGTTGAGTCAAGGTACCTAGTAACAGTGAACGATTGATGGGCTTGGTAAGAAAACCGTCGCATCCGGCGTTTAACGCTACGTTGATCTCGCGTTCACTTGTTTCAGCCGTCAGCGCATAAATCGGTATTGTGTACTTCAAATTACGCAGATAACGTGTGGCTTCAATACCGTCTCGATTTGGCATGTTGATATCCATGAGAATAAAATCCGGCGACATGTTTTCACATATATCACAGGCTTGTATTCCGTCGTCAGCGATAATAACGGAAAGCCCCATTTTTTGTAAAATTCGAGACAGCAGTTTCTGATTAACAATGTTGTCCTCGGCTAATAATACGGTGCCGGATATTACCGGTGTGGATAGCGTGTTATTGGGTTCTTCGGGTAGATTCTGGGGCTGCTTCTTTATCCAGTGAACATCAGTCGGTAGCGTAACTTCAACACCAAAGGTGAAAACGCTGCCTTTCCCTGAAGCGCTTGCAACCCTAATATTGCCATTCATCATTAGGGCTAGTTTTTTGGATATGGTCAAACCGAGACCTGAGCCACCATGTTGTCGAGTAGGGGGAGTGTCGGTTTGGTCAAATTCTTTTAATATGTCAGTCCTAAATTTTTGGCTCATTCCTATACCGCTGTCAATAACTTTGAACACAAGCGTATTTTCAGGAGAATTCCAAGAAACCACTAGGATTATACTTCCAGTTTCAGTGAATTTTATGGCATTTGAACACAAATTTATAAGTACCTGGGAGATCCGAGTAGGGTCACCCAGTACGGTGTCAGGTATTGGTGGTCTATAGATAAGGTCAAATTTGAGTCCCTTGGTTGTTGCTTCGCACCTGAATTCATTTCTGATTTCAGAGATTAGGTTAACGACATTGATAGGGATGGACTCGATTTTTAACATGTCCACTTCCATTTTAGAAAAATCTAGAATGTTATTAACGACATGAAGTAATGTTGTTCCACTGTAAGTGATCAATTCTATGGCATCTTGCCTTTCCGTTTTGGATAGCTTCCCCATTTTCAGTGCTTCACTAAAACCGATAATGGCAGATAGTGGGGTCCTTATTTCGTGGTTCATGCTGGATAAGAATTCACTTTTTAGTTTTGCTGATTCTTCAGCAATAGTTTTACGTAATTCTTCGGACTTTTTCTCTTTTATCGCGATGTCCTTTAGTTTCAGTTGAGTTATATTTACGATGGAACCCTCAATATGAGTGGGTCTTTCAAGTCTATCGTAAATCACGCGAGATCTATGTGTTGCCCATACCTTATCACCGTTGTGAGGCCTAAAGAGAAGTTCGTTGTTGGTTTTTCCATTGTCGAGTAACTGTATGATCTGATTTCTATCGATAAAAATATATTCTGCGAAGTTCTTGTTATGTAGGATTAGTTCCTTCTGGTCTTGGAAACCGAATAATTTCACCATCGCAGGATTGGTGTCAGTTATTGTTCCTGTTAGTGACATTTTGTACATGGCCTCTCTGGCATTTTTAAATATAGATTGATAGTTAGACATGTATGTCATCGTTTTTACATCAGAGGCTAATGCAGCAGCACGTTCGGTTTTTATTCTATGGGCTAGTGCTAAGGAGAATATTGTCGATTCGAGTAAGATACCAATCGGGGTGATAGATAACGTCAAATTTGTCGCGGGTAATATCTTTGACGATACGCCTGCGAATACCATAAGGCCGGATATATTGAATGCCCAAGCGGCGAAGAAGAATTTCGCATTACTATTTCCTTGTATCCAAATGTAGAGAAATACGCTTAGAAAGGCCGGCATAAACAGGGAGTTATAATACGTAGACCAAGTAGATCCGGTAAGATAGTTCGGCATTACGAACAATACAAGCACGCTGGCTAGGGCGACGATTAAGTATATATTAAATAGCGCGTTTATCCGTGGGTGATTTTTCTCCAGATTCATAAAACTCTTGGCAAAATACACGCCAGATATTACAGGTATCCATAATACAAAAAGAATATGTTTGCGACTAAAGTTACCGATGTGTCGATCGATATGGATGATGCCATGCCCCATTTCTAGCATAAGAAACGCAGTGATGCCGCATAGGTATATGACATAGTATAGGTAGCTTCTGTCTTTGGCGGATACAACGAAGAATAAGTTATATGCGATTAGCGCTAGCATGCTTCCAAAAAAAATGCCGTAAATGAATTCTTCAACAGCGACTTTTCTTGCGAAACCTTCCGGTGTCCATAATGTGGTATCCAATGTTATGGATGAGGACTTCTTGAGTTTTACAAACAGCGTAGCGTTTTGCCCGAGTGTTAATGTAATGGGGAATACGCTGTTAGTGTGAATAAAGGACCTTTCTGAGTAGGGGGTTCGCTGATCAGAGCTGGTTATATCGTATGTGCTGTTTGTTTTGGGAAAATACAATTCAGCAATGTCGAGTTGTACGCTGCCGATTTCAAGGTACCATTGTTTTTGATGATCTCGATTGGGGTAGGATTTCGGGTAAGCCAATGCTATTTTTAACCAGAATGTTGATGTTGATACACCAATGTTGATGATAGGTTGATCATTTGAATCAAACCTATTTTCGTATTCTAGGGAAGTGACGTTATCAATAGTGAGAGTGTTTGTTTTGTCTTCCAATATTTGTAGATGCAAACCTAATGGGTAGCTTTCATTCGTGTATAACGCTACCGTTTCTACATTGTTGCTCGCAAGCAAGGTAGAGCTAAATAGTGCGAGGCACGCAATAACACAACGAAAGCTCCAAGGGGACGAAGCGCCAAGTGAATGATTCGGTTTGTGTGTGCGATACGCTCCCACCTAAACAACCTCGTTAATGCCGGTATGCTTGGTAATGGCTATCTATTTAGTATAGAAGTTATATTTAGTCAGGGGGGTGTGTCGCTGCTAATTCGTTGAAACGTTGCTGTATCCAATCCTGTACGCAGGCCAGTTGTTCCAGTTTGGGGTTATTTTTTCGATAGACGAAGTAGTGATTATACGGAGTGTCTAGCGGGGGAATGATAGGTTGTAAACGACCGCTGGCTATCCAGTTGTTATTTAACGGAAATAATCCAATGGCTACTCCCAATCCGTTCTCGGCAGCTTTCATAGCAGACAAATAGGTATCAAAAACCAATTCGTTTTTATGGGGAATACGCTTGACCCCTGATAATTGCGCAACCTTGTGCCAGTCATTTTCGGAGTTGCGAGTATGAATCAGAGTATGATTGGCAAGGTCATCGATAGTACGTATTGGCTGGTTTTGTAATAGCTTTGGCGCAGCCACTAAACTAGCTTGGCTGGGTGCAAGTACGTGGCAATGTAGATTTGGCCAGTCGCCTAGACCGAAGCGTACCGCGGCATCAATCGGTTCTTGTTCAAAATCCACTAGGGACATCGAGGTTTCTATTCGTAAATCAATCTCAGGGCATAGGCTTTCGAGTTCTTGTAAGTGAGGAATAAGCAATTCAAACGCTACAAAGGGCACCACACTTAACCGTATGGTTGGCTTGGAGAATTGCTGCTGAAAAGCCGAGTATCCAGAGTGATAGGCATGGAGTGTATGTTGAGAAATACGCTGAAATACGACGCCTGCTTCAGTAAGTTCGATTTTGCGAGTTAATCGATGAAACAACGATATTCCAAGGTGCTCCTCTAGTTGCTTGATCTGCTGGCTGATGGCGGATGCTGTAATAGATAGTTCGACCCCTGCTTTTTTGAAGCTATTGTGGCGTGCGGAGGCTTCAAATGAGACAAGCAAATGGATCGGGGGTGGCTTCTTATGCATAAAAAAACCTAATTGTGATTGAAAATGGCGGGTCACATATCTTTGTTTCAAAGGGGATTATGACCTGTTTTTCTGAAAAATCCACTTTATGCATAAGCAGGGCTTACTTGTTGACGGTAAATGAGCGTTTGTCGAGTCGGTCGGTAGTTTATACACTGGCTTTGAGTATGTTACTCGCAGACCGAAGGGTGTAATGGATATTCGCCTTTTTGTTGAAGAGTGGTAGAGCCTAATCAATCGAATAGAGGAAATATGATATGAGTAGTGATGTGGTTTTGCATCAATGGACGGTATCCCCATTTTGCGGCAAGGTGCGTAGGATGTTAGAGGCGAAAAATATTGCTTATCGCGTTAAGAATTACAATGGCATCCTAACAACCATCGCACCAAGGCTATCGGATGCAGGTAAATTACCGGTGTTAGATATCAACGGGAAAAGAATCGCTGATAGTCGTGTCATCGCAGACTATTTAGAGGTGGAATTTAATCATGTATCGCTAGTTCCAGAAGACGCAGCGCAGCGAGCATCGATGAATATCTATCAAGATTGGGCGGATGAATCGTTGTATTGGTACAACTTCTATTTTCGTCTGAACTACGATGAAGCGTGGGAAAAAACGGTGGATTTTTTCAGTGAAGGTCGACCAGCACGGGAAAAGTTATTGGTGCGTCACCTGGGACGCTTCCAATACAAAAGGCAGTTGGTAGCGCAGGGAATTGGGCGTTATAGCAAGGCTCAGGTAGAAGAACGTTTTCTTTTCTTGCTAGGGCAGCTGAATGAGACCTTGAAAGATAAGCAATGGCTGGTGGGGGATCGCATGAGCTTAGCGGATATAGCGGTAGCCTCTCAATTACATGAAGTAAAACGCACCAGTCACCTAGTATCTACAATGGAATCGTTCCCTGACGTGTGGCGTTGGCTGGCGTTGAACAAAGAGAGGGGGCAGTAGAGTAATTATCTGAAATTACCCTAATTCATTGAAAAATATAGGAAAAATGGATTTTAGGTGTTGATTGGAGGTTTTGGAGATATACCCTTTCTATGGCCGCTGCCCATACTACTGACACACAGTTGTCAGTAGTACTATGATACTGTCTCATTAATTAAATAAACAACATAGAGACAGCATTATGGAGCATCAAGTTAGATCCTCAGTACAAATCAACGTATCTGCAGAACAAGCCTGGGGAATCTTGGATGATTTTGGTGGCGTAGAAAAGTTTAGTGTCGGTGTGGAAACGTCACCAATAATAAGTGAAAAGAATACTGGTTTAGGAGCCATACGACATTGCGTCTTTTATGATGGAACAGGTGTGCACGAAGAAATCATCGAATATGAAGATAAAAAGAGCCTTAAGGTTGTTCTTACAGAACATTCAATGCCGCTAAAAACTATGTATGCTGGATTTAGGGTTGAGAAGCTTACAGAAACAAGCTGTGAAGTTACCATGTGTATGGATTTTGTTGTAAAGTTTGGCCTACTTGGGGCGTTAATGGGGAAACTAATGTTGCGTCCGGTGATGAAAGGAGTCCAGAAGAAATTGCTTTCGGGTTTGGCCTATCATGCCTTTACGGGTAACACTATTGGAAGCGAACTTCCACCAAGCGAAGAGTTGGCGCAAGCTCTTGCTTCATAATCAAGCGCACAGTAGAGCTGTAAACCAATATCATGACCAGAAAAATATTAAGTTTGAGGACGAAGAGAAGTAAAGACACCAAACAAGTAGATGAAGTGATCAAGGATACATCTCATGATGATCCACAAAAGCGGTTTATGGATGGGGTAGCCATCAACCCCACACCGCGCATTAGGCTTGAACTAGGTTCTCAAGAGCTCACCACGAGGGCAATTGATTTGGTATCCCCAATTGGAATGGGGCAGCGAGCGTTGATTGTTGCCCCACCAGGCTCTGGGAAAACCACCATGTTAAAGCACGTATGTCAGGCGGTGGGGGACGCTTATCCTGAGATAAAGCTCTATGCGTTACTTATCGATGAGCGACCAGAAGAAGTGACTGATTTTAGGCGTAGCGTGTCGGCAGAAGTGCATGCTTCATCCACGGACGAAAGCTATGAACAGCATGTACGTGTGGCCAATGACCTTATCGATACCGCGTGCAAAGAGGCTGGTGAAGGCCGTGATGTAATGATTGTTATTGATTCTCTTACCAGGCTTACGCGAGTACATAATGCAGCGGGAAGGAGTAGCGGCCGTACAATGTCTGGCGGTATGGATGCTAGAGCCATGGAGATACCTCGGAAACTGTTTGGCGCAGCGAGAAAGATAGAGAATGGTGGATCACTTACCATTCTAGCGACTGTTCTGGTAGATACGGGAAGCCGGATGGATCAAGTGATATTTGAAGAGTTTAAAGGCACAGGAAATATGGAGATCGTATTGTCACGGGAAGCTGCGGATCAGCGAATTTTCCCTGCATTGGATATTGCTAAAAGCAGTACTCGACGCGAAGAGCTTCTTTTGGATGCAAAAGATATTGCTAGTGTAAGGACTTTACGACGGGGGCTTGCCGGCCTTAAACCTGTAGAGGGTGCGAGGAAACTTGTGGAGTTGCTTGAGGAATATTCAACGAATGAAGAGTTGTTGATTGCGATGAATGGACCAAAACTCTAAAAATATGAGGTTCGCAAAGCGGCAATAAATTGAAAGCTACTGTCGTTGGTCGGTGGTTTGATATATTAGATTTATTTGGGGTAGAGAAGATGACAAATAATAGGAAAGAAACGGCTTTAGCAGCGATAAAGGACTCTATTGGAAGCACCACGGGTGAGAATGGAATTGATTTATTTCTCACGCATCATTTAGGAGAGCTAAATAATTCCGAATGGAAGGATTCAATTGGTGTAGAAAAGCCAACGAAGCAACAAATTATAGAATCACTGATATTTAAATCTAGTTGGGATGACGACTGTGTATATGATTTTACTTTACCGAACGACGTAACTGACTATGTAGTTAGTGTCAGATTCGGTGAGGATGGTGAAATCGAAGGGGTTTCAATGGAAAGTTAGAGAGAGCAGTCTTGTAGGTGTTTTCATGACGAAAAATATATGATCTTGTGTGAACCTAGATGTTATGAAATTAATGCGAGTAGCAAGGCCAACGGATAGGTTGGATGATATAACATCTATGAATATTTCTGGTCTAGGTTTTAGGTTGTTAGGAAGCTTCAAAGGTCACAATGGTTTTGATGGGGTTATCATAGAAATCCATTTGATCTCGAAAATCTATATTATCGAAAATAGGCTGTATCAATATTTATTGAGAAGCTTAGATAATGGATTTCCGGAAATCTCACTCATTTCAAATTCAATGAGGGGGTTTGATTTCCGTAAAATAACTTGTCATTGTGAAGGTTGTGTTCTGAGTATTCTGGACAGATACAACCGAGCTCGACAGAAAATTGCACTTGAGAGTAATAGCGATCGAGGATTGGTTAGGTAATGTATAACGAAAATCACCAGTCATGTGACGTTATCTGTTTAGAGGGGGCGTAAATTGAGTGGGTCTTGTGAAGCACTAATATTAGTCAACCCAATATCAAGTAATGTTATGGTAAACATCAAGAATGCTTTAGAGAAAATGGCAGCGATTTAGTAGGATTTTTGAGATTGATTATTTTGATCCGATATTCTTTAAGCAACGCCTGCAAGACTAGATAGAAAAAGTGTTTAATGTAAAGTTGCACAAGGAATTGACGGTATTGTCTGTCACAAGAGGCGATTGGGAGTAGGTGTCCAAGCTAAAACAAGACATTGCTGAAATACTCAAGCCGTTACAAATTGGGGGGACGCTTTATCTCCATTTTTTCCTGATGATATAAAATTCAAGCAGCCTTCCGTTGATGTTGCAATTTTGCATTTCAATGAATGGAGGGAAAGCTCTAGTGGTAAAGTTGGAGGTTGATTTTGTATTTGACCATATTTATCAAAGGGGCCCCCTGTGTCAGGGTAGTTGGCACCCTCTAAAGTTCACATAAATCAAGATCAGGGGGCACCAGAGAAATGCATGATTCGTTATTCAGAAGAACAAAGATCATCAATACTAGTCAAGTTACTTCCACCTCACAACATGACGGTGGCAGAAGTATCCCGACAAGCGAACATTTCGGTACAAACCCTTTATACTTGGCGCAACAAAGCTAAGAAAGAAGGTTGCCCCGTGCCAGGAAAAACACCCACAAGCGATAATTGGTCAGCAGAAGCAAAGCTGGCCGTAGTTATCGAAATTGCAGCGCTGTCAGAGTCTGAACTAAGCAAATACTGTAGAGAGAAAGGGCTGTACGTAGAACAGGTACAAAGCTGGAAGCGTGATTGCCTCCAGGGTTTTCAGAGCAGTGATGCCCAAAACAAGGCCATTCGTCAGCAGTCAAAAAATGACAAGGCCGAGATTAAGACATTAAAGAAAGATCTTAGGATGAAAGAAAAGGCGTTAGCAGAGACTGCTGCATTATTGGTGCTGCGAAAAAAGCTCAATGCGCTCTGGGACGAAGAAGACGAGGAGAGTTAACGCCGAAGCCAGAGCGCGTAAGAATCATTGAATTAATACAAGAAGCCAAGGTCAATGGTGCTCGCTTACACATGGCTTGCGAAACGGCAGGGTTGAGCCTAAGAAGTTATAGGCGTTGGTACCAGCAGGGAGAAATTCAATGTGATCGGCGATCAACTGCAGAGCGCCCTGAACCATCGAATAAACTAAGTAAAGACGAACGACAGGCGATTCTGAAGGTATGCAACGAGCCAGCATACGCAAGCCTGCCGCCTTCTCAGCTAGTACCAATACTACTTGATAGCGGGGTTTATCTTGGCTCTGAGTCAAGTTACTACCGAATATTGAAAGAAAGTAATCAGTTGCAGCACCGAGGCCGGAGCTTAGAGCCAAAGAGAACAGCAAGACCAACAAGTTATACCGCATCAGCCTCGAATCAAGTGTGGTCGTGGGATATCACCTATTTGGCGTCAACAGTGAAGGGGTTGTTTTATTATTTGTACCTATTTGAAGATATTTACAGCCGAAAAATTGTTGGTTATGAGGTATATGAAAGTGAATGTGGGGAACGTGCGGCAGAACTAATACAGCGGTCAATGTTACGAGAGCAATGCTTTAATCACCCGCTTGTTCTGCATTCTGACAATGGAGCGCCAATGAAAGCACAAACCATGAAAGCAAAATTGGAAGAACTTGGTGTGCAGTCATCTTATAGTCGGCCACGCGTTAGCAACGACAATCCATATTCTGAAGCGCTATTTAGAACGCTAAAATATCGCCCGGAATGGCCATCGTCGGGATTCCGTACTATTGAAGGGGCGAGAGATTGGGTTCAGTTATTCGTAGAATGGTATAACGAAAAACACAGGCATAGTAAGCTTAACTTCGTTACGCCATCACAGCGACATGAGGGGTTAGATGGAT
>MABD01000010.1 GCA_002162955.1 Gammaproteobacteria bacterium 45_16_T64 | reverse complement strand
AGAAATGGGTAGAGAACGGTCTACTAAGCTCGCGCAAGGCATAAGAGTTAGAACCTATGCAAGCGGCAACAAGTCAATTGAAATCCAATTTCACTATCGCGGTGTCCAATGCAAGGAAACACTCTCCGCACTCAATCCCGATAAAAAATCTGACCAGCGTTATGCTATCAACCTGAAGGCTATGATTGAGGGTGCTATTGAAAGGCAAACCTTCTGCTATGAAGAGTATTTTCCAGAATCGAAACGCGCTCGAACTCTTGGCAATGCCAAGTCTCAAATAACAATTCGAGAGCTTATCGAAGAATGGCTGAAAGATGTTGAGCGTACCTACCCGCATAGTACTTACCGCTGCTACAAGAAAAGCTGCAAAGCTCATTTACTGCCAAACTTCGGCGACATCTGTGCGCGAGAACTAACACCACAACACATTCGCACCTGGATACGAGAGCGAACATGCACATTAAAAAGCATTCGAAACGACCTCACGCCTCTACGTGCTGTTCTTGATCGCGCCCTTAATGACGACGTTATTGAGCGCAACCCTCTGGATAAAATAAAAGTCAGCAAATTAGTTGATCGATCGCTGGCAAAAACAAATTATGTGGTAGATCCATTTACCAAAACTGAAATCGAAAATTTTTTAACGCATGCACTTCAATACGACCCACGTATTAGGAATATTTTCCAATTCGCCTTTTTTTCCGGACTTCGCACTTCAGAATTATTTGGTCTACAGTGGGCTGATGTTGATTGGGATAAAGTGGAAGTTCACGTGCAACGCGCCGTTGTCGAAGGCCAACTAAAAGAAACAAAGACCCAATCCAGTGATCGGCATGTTATTTTGTTACCCGCTGCCCATGAAGCACTTATAAGTCAAAAACAATTTAGCAATGGGGATGATTATATTTTTATACGCCCGGGAAACAAGGGCAAATTTATCCATTATGAACATCTTGATCGCCCCTGGAAACAGATACTAAAACGGGCATGTATTCGCTACCGTAACCCGTACCAATCCCGTCATACTTACGCCAGCCAATTATTATCTGGTGGAGAAAACCCATTATTTGTTGCACAACAGATGGGGCATAAAACGACCGAAATGATAATGCGTCACTACGGTCGCTGGGTAGAGCAAGGGGATCACAATCAGCGCCATGTGTTTGTATCTAGCTTTGGGCAAGGTATTAAAGAACCTAGTCAGCACTACGCCACAGAAGAAGCACATTTACGCGAAGTAGCCTGACATCGCCGAACACAAGCCTCCGTGAAAACCTAGCGCTACTCCGCTCCAGTCTATACCCGTCGTTGTCGATAGTAAGAAAAACTGATGCCCTGGCAGGATACGGACCAGGTATACATAACCAGCAAATTGAGACCTACAGCAACCACTTTCCAAGCTTAGGATAAGTATAGAGTTCAAACTCGTGTTTACATCGCTGAAAATGAGCACTACAATTACCCTATATAAAAAGATTGGTATTCATAGTGCCCATAAAAGAAGCAAGTCAAAAACGAAGTGCAATCGTATTCCCCAAACACCGGAAGGTATTAGAGCAATTTGGTGAGAATATAAAGCTGGCCTGCAAGCGCCGTGGATACACTCAGGTTCTAATTTCAGAAAGGACTGGGCTGAGCCGATTGACAATTCGCAAGATTGAGAATGGAGACCCTAAAGTATCCATCGGCCACTATGTGGCCGTACTGAGTGTACTTGGATTGACGGAAGGCTTTGCAGAGATTGCCAGTGATGATGAACTGGGACGCAAACTCCAGGACATCAAGTTGTTGGGAAAACAAAAACGGTAAATAAACTATGGGTATGGAAATCTACGTCTTTGCCGACTGGGAAGAATTCGATAAACCTACTCTGATAGGTACGTTGCGATCATCTGTCATCAAAGGCAAAGAGCATTTTAGTTTTAGCTATGACAACGATTGGCTGCTGTCACCTTATGCGCAAAAAATTGATCCGGAACTCAATCTTTATTCGGGGGAACAGCATAGCGACAATTCTAAAAATTTTAGAATATTTCTCGACTCCTGCCCTGACCGTTGGGGCAGATTATTAATGAAGCGCCGTGAGGCGATTGTTGCTCGTCGGGAAGAGCGTCGCCCCAATGTGCTCAATGAAATTGACTACCTACTGGGGGTACATGATCTATACCGTCAAGGAGCATTACGGTTCAAACAAGATATGAACGGCGCATTTCTAGACGATGACAATAAATTAGCAGCGCCGCCTATCTCGTCACTTAGAGACCTGGAATATGCTACGCAGCAAGTTGAAACGAACGAAAATACAGATGACCCGGATTATTTAAAATGGCTCAACATGCTCATGTCTCCCGGCTCATCTCTAGGAGGAGCGAGGCCAAA
>MABD01000002.1 GCA_002162955.1 Gammaproteobacteria bacterium 45_16_T64 | reverse complement strand
TATTATGTGACAAAGCCTGAATCCTTATAGCTATAACGTTTGTTCGCACTCACATTATATCTATTTAGATTCAGGCTTTCTTATTTAGTCACTCACTGTGGGACAGCAGTGGCCTTTAGGCGCCTTTTTTTATGCCGATCAAAGAGTATCGTCACAAATGGCGTTATATGTACTTGTTGTATCGATAACACAAAAAATTCTTATCAATGGTTTTTGCATTGGAGTTCTGTTGCTAAACTGAATATAGAGTAACGAATTATTGTCTTATAAATGTTAAGACATTGAATCACGTAAGAATAGTGGCTTTGAGCTAGTCTAGTTGGGGAGAATGTTATGGATGTGACACCATTTGAACGCCCGTTAAGCGAGGAGGCTGCCAGGGAGGCCAGGGAGCAAATTCTCTCCCTAGTGCTCGATCTGATTAAGCAGGTTTCAGAAACAGAAGAAGGGTATTTGTTTGATTTTGGTCGAAACGATGAGGCAACATGGTTGGCTTGCCAACTTATTGAGGTGGAGCGAAAAGTAAACCCATTTTTGAGAATGCACTTGGTAAGCGAGTCCCACAATGGCCCAGTGAAATTGGAAATAGTAGGCCCTAGCGGCACCAAGAGCTTTTTGCATTCTGAATTTGGTCTAAGTCGTTGGTTTAGTCCTTCCTAGACCTGTTTTCACTGGTATACTGTCCGCTCGAGTTGGGTAACGTTGTGAGTCTTTATGAGTGGGAAAGGTAGAGCTACAGTATTGGGTGGCGGGAGCTTTGGTACGGCGATCGCGAATATCTTAGCGGATAATGGAAATGAAGTTTCGTTATGGATGCGAGATGATGAAAGAGTGAATGAAATAAACAGCATTCACGAAAATACACGTTATCTCCCTGGGTATAAACTAAACGAAGATATTAAAGCGACAACTGATTTAATCAGTGCTGTGGCCGAAGCAGAAGTCATTTTTGTTGCCGTTCCAAGCAAGTCGGTACTTACTGTGATTCGTCAATGTGAACAATACCTAGATAATTCACGAATCCTAATTAGCACAACAAAAGGTATTCAAAAAGACGGCTTTCGTTTTATGAGCGAGGTATTGGCGGCGAATACTCAGTGTACAAATATAGGCGTACTCAGTGGCCCTAACCTTGCCAAAGAGGTTGCTGCACGAATGCTAACAGGATCTGTGGTTGCGAGTGAGTCTGAGTTTGTACGCAACCGGGTTCAGGAAATGCTGTCCTGCCGATATTTTCGTGTGTACGGCAATAGTGATGTGTTTGGTGTAGAGCTTGCAGGAGCATTAAAGAATATTTATGCGATTACCGCTGGAATGGCAACCGCAATGGGGATGGGAGAAAACACCAAGAGTATGTTAATTACTCGTAGCTTGGCGGAGATGAGTCGATTTGCGTCAGAACTCGGTGCGAACCCCTATACTTTCTTGGGGCTGGCCGGTGTTGGTGATCTGTTTGTTACCTGCACATCCCCATTAAGTCGTAATTTCCAAGTTGGCTTAGGGCTGGCGAAAGGTCAGTCGCTAACGGAAGTGCTGGACAATTTGGGCGGAACCGCGGAAGGAGTGAATACTATTCGTGTGGTGAAAGAAAAATCTGATGAATTAGGGGTCTATATGCCTCTTGTCCAGGGGTTGCATCAGATATTGTTTGAGGGTGGGGAGCTTATCGATGTTGTTAAGAACCTCATGCTGGGCGAGCATAATAGCGATGTGGAGTTTGTGTTGCCTGGCCCCCACAGTAAGTAACTAACGGCGAGCAGAGCAGAGGAATAGACGTGGATAGAGATCCTTATGTGTTACGACTTGTATATTCTATAGGTTTTTACGTAGTCTATCGTTTACTGGATATAGTGGTTTTATTAATTATGATAATTCAGTGCTCTCATCAACTGTTGATTGGAGAGCCCCATGGTGAGCTCAAACGGTTTGCCGAAGCATTGAGTTCTTATGTTGCTGAGATAATTAAGTATCTGGCCTGGTCTGGGCATAAAAAGCCATACCCATTCAGTGATTGGCCAGCATCAGAAGATAATATCGATAGGTAGTTATTATGTCATTTCGTTTGTATGTGATGCGTCATGGAGACGCTTTAATGAAAGCACCTAGCGATAGCTTGCGCCCACTGAGTGAGCGGGGTCATAAGCAATCGATTGAGGCCGCTGAGTACTTGAAAGAACAAATTGGAGCACACCTTGCTATCGGCGCGGTGTTGGTTAGTCCATATTTACGTGCCCAAGAAACGGCAAATAATGTGATTAAGCACCTAGACTATACAGGTAGTGTAATTACCTGTGACAAAATTACACCGAATGATTCGCCTGATAATGTCATTAATGTTGTGGCGGGGTTTGAGCCCAGTAAAGTGGTACTTATGGTCAGTCATCAACCTCTTGTAAGTGCGCTCATTGGAAGGTTGGCGAGTGGCAATTATTACGATAGTGTGGCAATGGGGACGGCAAGTATCACCTGCGTAGATATGCCTGTGGTGGGGATTGGACAGGCTGATATTGTTTGGACTAGGCATTGTTCAATATAAAGCCTTATAGTAAAACGCAGTAAGGTTAGATGTATTTGTTATCTTGATCTGGTTGTAAGTTGTTCAATATCAGCTATTTATCTAAGTTTAGGTGTCCGTAAATAACCTTGCCTTTATTTTCTTGTTGCTTCATAGTTCGTGCTAAATAGACCCTCATTGCTGGGTCTTTTCTATTTATGGGCTAGGATAATAACTTAAAGATGGAGTATTTAACCAATGACTGCTTCTGCTGATATCAACGTAAAAGGTTCTACCGTGGTGAAAACAGGCACCCCATTACCACTCGAGCGTTTCTACTATTGGGAAAGAAATCACCCCAACAAGATTTGCTTCACTCAGCCTGTTGGTGACGGTGAAATTATTGACTATACCTGGGGTGAGATCGGCAATCAGATACGTCGAATGGCAGGGTACCTGAAGTCTATCGGAGTAGAAGAAGGCACTCCGGTTGGTATATTGTCTAAGAACTGTGCACATTGGATAATGAGCGACTTGGCAATTTGGATGGCAGGCGGTGTATCAGTACCGTTGTATCCAACGTTGGCTCCTGAAACGATTCAACAGATTATTGAGCATAGTAATACAAAAATCTTATTCGTGGGTAAGTTGGACGGGTGGGATGACATGAAGTCGGGAATTCCATCTGATGTGACGTGCCTTTCTTATCCTTTGAGTCCAACAACAGATTATGATACCTGGAACGATGTTATTGCTAATAGCGCACCGGTAACCGAGAATCCAACGCGAACTCATGAAGAGCTAGCAACGATCATCTATACCTCAGGAACAACAGGCATGCCCAAAGGGGTTATGCATAACTTTGCTAGCCTGGCTGCAGGTGCAAGTGAAGCGTCAAATATATATGAAGTGACCTCTAACGATCGTATTCTTTCCTACTTGCCTCTTTCTCATGTAGCCGAAAGGATGTGTGTTGAATTGGTGACGATTTATCAGGGTGTGAGAGTTTATTTCGCAGAGTCTCTTGATACGTTTGCCTATGACCTACAGCGTGCTCGACCTACTATCTTCTTTGCTGTACCTCGGATATGGGCAAAGTTTCAGTCTGGTGTATTCGCAAAAATGCCAGAAAAGAAGCTGAATCGTTTGCTGAAAGTCCCTATTTTGTCGGGAATAGTAAAGAAAAAGATCAAGACGCAATTAGGGCTCGTAGATACGCGTTTTTGCCTTAGTGGTGCAGCGCCCATCCCTAATAGTTTATTGGAATGGTATGGAAAGTTAGGGTTAGAGATTCTAGAAGTGTATGGTATGACAGAAAATATGGGGTACTCCCATAGTACTCGCTCTGGCAAATCAAGAGTAGGGTTTGTTGGTCAACCTAATCCGGGTGTGGATGTTATTCTTGGGGATGGTAACGAGGTCTTGGTAAAAAGCCCCGCGACAATGATTGGTTATTATAAAGAGCCGGAGAAAACGGCTGAAACACTTGATGATGAAGGGTATATCCATACTGGTGATGTGGGGCATATTGATGCCGATGGCAGTCTTAAAATAACGGGTAGAATTAAAGAAATATTCAAAACAAGTAAGGGTAAGTATGTTGCACCGTTTCCAATAGAAGGAAAGATGCTGGCGTGCTCTAATATTGAACAGATATGTGTGGTTGGTGCTGGTATGCCACAACCTATGGCATTATTGATGCTGTCTGAGGCGGATAGAGAGCATCTTGCGGCAGGGAAATCTCGTGATGAAATCCAGCAGAACATTGAAGGTATTCTGCGGGCGGTGAATAAGGTCGTTGATCCTCATGAAAAATTACGTACCGCCGTTGTGGTAAAAGATGATTGGACGGTAGAAAATGGCTTTATGACGCCAACGTTGAAAATTAAGCGCAATGTATTGGAAGCTCACTATCAAGATAATTTCGAAACGTGGTTTGATGCAAAAATAGAGGTTCAGTGGGAGCAATAGATTGCCTACTGTAATTCTGAATGACGTAGTTTAGGTAAATGAATGGCAAGTGGGAAATCTAAAAGGATTATATGGGTAGTTTTTTTCTCACTTGTTGTTCTAAGTTCTTTTTCCTATGGCGATGTTCAATATAAAAGTCGCTTGTGGAAAATCAAGTCTTTGCAACAAACCAGTTATTTACTTGGCACAATGCATGTGTCTGACGAAGATGTTGTTCGTATTCCTGCTCGCCTAGATTCCGTTATTCGCAGTACTTCGACGCTGGCTTTGGAGCTTAAGCTTGATGTCGTTAATATGATGCACGTTCAGCAGGCGTTTGAGTTGGCAAGGGGGCAAACCCTGCGTTCTATTATTGGTGCTGATCTTTATGCGCAAGTGATCTCAGCTTTACGAGACCGAGGCTATGGTCTTGTTGATCTCAATCGGTTTAAACCCTGGGCAGCTTCTTTGTTATTGAATTATCCTCCGCCCGGTGAAGCAGTGGTATTGGACAAAAAGCTTAATGATCTTTATATGCTTGAGGGTAAGCGTGTTATTGGCTTGGAAACACCCGGTGAACAAATGAGTGTTTTTGAAAAGATGACAATAGATGAGCAAATTGGTTTTTTGACAGCATCGCTAAAACAGGTGCCTGAAATAGATGCGGCGATGAGAACAATGAAGCGCTTTTATCTGGAGGGTGATTTGTCAGGTTTGTTAGCGTTTTCGGAATTACAATCAGCAAACTTGGCATACGACGGAGCTGAAAAGTTAATGGCAGCATTGATCGATGTTCGTAATGAAAAAATGGTCGAGCGTATGAAGCCTGTGCTGTCGAGGGGGGAGGCGCTGATCGCTGTAGGGGCACTACATTTACCCGGTGAAAAAGGCGTTATTGCTCTGCTAAGGCAGAGGGGTTATCAAGTGACGCCAATATTTCTGGATTAACGAAGTGCCCTTACGTTAATTGCTTGGTGCCTACTAATGTCGCTTTTCTTCTAGAAAGCACCAGGGTAATTACTTGCTCTGCTGGATTTCATCCATCATTGATTGCATATGTGCGCGAATGATGTCGGATTCATGCCAAAGCTGCTGCATTCGGTCTTCTTTGTTTTTCGCGAGATTGAGGTGGTTGAGGGTAGGGTGGTAGAGTTTGAAACTGCACTCAATATCAATCTTTCCAGCTCCAAATTTTGGAAGGCTGATCGTCTGAGTATCTTTTAGACGCTGATAACTGTTGTTCGGCATGACCTTTTTGAACCAGCGGTTATATTTGGATGATACTTCAAGTGGCGACGCCAAAACGTGGGTTCCATGGTGAACGGCTATGAGTATTGGTACCTCTGCCCGAACGGCTATTTCGATAAAGCGAGGACTCAAAAAAGGCTGAATTGTAATTGCATCACCAAAACAACAGTTCTCACCTTCTGGCATTACCATTAAGTCGTTATAGTCTTTTTCTACGAATTGATCGATAAATTCATCGAGGTTAAACGCTTCTTCTACTTGTGTGATATAAGCCACCATTTTTTTGATGACGGGCACCTTATAGAAGTGCTTCCAAATGATTCCCATAGGGGTGCGGTTAGCGCCACCGTGTTTGAGGTATAAGTCAGCAATGGCAACGTTGACTGCGCCGGGAGCCAATATTGGACCATGGTTTAGCGCTATGACTAATTTGTGGTTGTTCTCGAATATCTCACGTAAATTTTCTGAGTGAGGGCTTAGAGATATATTCTTGGTATAAAAGCGCTTTAGGATTTGGGTATTTAATGCGAAATCATCAACGGTGCGCATGAAACGAAGCCTCTACTGCATGCTAAAGTGGGCGCTAAGTATACGGCAAGCACAAGCTCTGATAAAAGGCGTAATTTGTCGGTGACGTGGTTGAAATTGCCAAACGCAGGACTAAGGTAGCCGGAAGATTGGCTTGCTAGTAGCCTTAGCGTATATTGCTAGAACGATAGTTTAGGCGAGTAATTTAGTATGAGTGAGAATATGGAAAGCGCCTCGGTTTTTGAGGAGTTTAGTGTACAAACCCCTAACGGATTGACGTTTCAAGGCAAGCATTGGCAAACCAAGAGGAAGAGGGGGTTACCAATATTGGCACTTCATGGGTGGTTAGATAATTGTGCGACCTACAATTTGCTGGCACCGGCTTTGAACGCTGACGTTTATGCCATCGACATGGCAGGACATGGCAAATCTGGACATCGTCCTAAGGGTGTTCGTTATCACCTTATCGATAATGTAGATGATATTTTCGCGGTGGCGGATGCGTTGGGGTTTGATCAATTTATTCTGATGGGACATTCCATGGGGGCGGGTGTCGCGACCTATGCCGCAGCAATCAGCCCTGAGAGAATTACACAATTGGTACTTATTGAAGGGTTAGGTACGCATACATCCCCATCAGAGCAGGCTCCAGAAGTGCTGGCTGCGGCAGTGAAAGATATGAAGCGTGCGCATAAGATCAAGATGCCGGTTTACCCTTTATTATCGGATGCTGTTGCGGCTAGGCGTGGTGTTGTGGGTAAAGTCAGCGTGGCGGCAGCGACACATTTGTGTGAGCGAGGCTTGATCGGTGTTCCAGGTGGGATGACGTGGACAAGCGACCCTCGACTCAAGATGGGGTCGGCTATTAGGCTCACCGAGGATATGGTGATGGCCTATTTAAAGCGCATCGGTGCAAGGACGTTGCTAATAGGGGCAGAAACAGGATTTTTTCCTAGCGCAGGTCCGTTAAAGTCTCGCCTTGATGCTGTCCCAGATATTACGTTAGCAACATTTGCTGGTAATCATCATCTGCATTTAGAATCAGACACCTATCAACCTGTTGCTAACGCAATTAATGATTTCTTAGGTTTTAGCGCGTAGGGTCGTTACCGTTTCACCGGCTATCCCCCAGTTATCGGTGTTAACTTCATCGATAACCACGACAGTGGTTTGAGGGTTTTTATCTAATACATCCACCAATAATTGGGTAGCGCCTTTGATTAATTGTGCTTTCTGTTCAGCGGTAACATTTTCGTCGGTTATCTTGATGTTCACGTATGGCATTGTCTAACTCCTTGATGGTGCTGGGGGTACTGAGGGGATGGTTTGCTTATTATTAGTTCGTTGTGTTGCAATTGATCCGGCGCTTACCAATAAAATCCCGATCGCTAGCGGGGCACCGAAGGGTTCGTCCAGCAGAAACACCGCTGCAATACCTGCAAGCATGGGTACTAGAGCCATCAGAGTCCCCATCGAAGACGCCCCAATGATATGCATTGCCCTAACATAAAGAACGAGCTGTACGATGGTTGCCAAAAAGCCCTGGTACACCACCTGAATCGCGATATCTTGCCAAGGAGTCTCGGCTATATTGCTGGATAAAAACAAGGCATAAGTGGGCAAATATATAATACTTGAGATGATTGCTACGCTGATTACCGCTTCCCATGGGGAAATGTTCCAGCGTTTTACCAGAACAGAAAAAAGGGACCAGCAGATGGTTGCGGCGATGAGCCATGCTTGCCCAGCGCCAACGTCACTATCTGCACCTGTACCCTGTGTGAGTAAGGTCAGAGCCCCGATAGTGATTATGATAATACCGAACCATTTTAGAAGGCTGGGTTTTTCCTTTAAGAGTAGTGTCGATAGCAGTGTGATGAATAGCGGCATTAAACCGGGTAGAAGTACTGCAGCATGAGAGGCTGGTGCTAAACTAAACCCTCTAAAAGCACAGCTGGCATAACCGATACCGCCAATGGTGCTAATCAATAGTATTTTGGGGTCTAGTAGGTTAACTCGATACTTGAACCACCAAAGTGGCAATAGCAATACAGCACATGTTGCATATCGAATGGCAATGATGTCGTTAGCAAATAATGCACTGATGCCGCCCATCCGAGATACCACAATAAATCCGGTCCAAATAATCACAGCCCCTAACCCGCATAGGTAGCCTTTGGTGTGCAACTGCATTGATGGTGTGTTCATGTTGGTCCTTTTAACTGACTACAAGGTGTGTTTCGTGCAAGACTTGATCATGCCGCAGACTTTACTTGAATTCACGATTCATTAATAATGAATAATTATGAATTGGTTGTTCTCAAATGAGGAACAAGTTGTGGAACTATCGGATCTACGGGTGTTTAAGTCGGTTGTGGAAGAAGGAGGGGTTACCAAAGCGGCTGAAAAGCTCAATCGTGTGCCTTCAAACGTGACGTCTCGAATACAAAAGCTGGAAAATGAGTTAGGAAAGTCACTGTTTATCAGGGACAAGAAAAGAATGCAGATATCTGCCTCTGGTCGTCTTTTGTTAGAGTATGCAGATCAAATACTCTCACTGGCCAATAAAGCAATTGCTGAATTTGGAGACAATGAACCTAAGGGGCGATTAAAAATAGGAGCGATGGAGGCAGTTGCCGCCGCTAGGCTCAGTGAGCCACTCATGGGGTTTCACAATCAATTTCCCCATGTTGATATCAATCTCACAACAGGCCCTTCTGGTGTACTGATTGAGGAGGTGCTTGCCGGTCGAGTTGATCTTGCGTTGGTCGCTGACCCACTGCGCGATGAACGACTTGTAAGCAAACCTGTGTTCAAGGAGACTCTAGTTGCGGTGACGGGGTTGGATATTCCAGACATCACTAATCCAAGTGATTTTGCCCCAGAAATGCCTGTGTTGGCATTCAGTTTGCGGTGTGCATATCGTAAGCGATTACTGGACTGGATCGCGGAAGCAGGTGTGACGTCACGAATTTTAGAGATTAACTCTTATCATAACTTGATGGCATGTGCTGTTGCTGGAATGGGAGTTGGTGTTGTGCCTGTGTCAGTAATAGAAGCCCACCCAATGATTAAAGGTTTGAAAGCACACCCTTTGCCCGGGTCCTTTGCCGATTCAACGACACATGCGATTTGGAGAAAGCAGGGTGAAACTCCAGCGATAGGGGAGTTCTATCAGGCCTTGATTGAGGCGAATTCTGTCAAATAAACACCCTATCAATTCGCGTTTACAAAACGCAACAAAATTAAAAGCGTCAATTTATCTGATAGATAGTGTGGGGATTATACCCAAAAGTGGACGATGGGTGTTGCTCGAGAGTATCGGGTTACAAACGTTAATATGCATCAATTATGCAATCATGTTGCGAAAAGCAACTTGTATGTAGCTATCCATGGGTTAATTTCGAGGAAAATCACACAATTTCATGACTTATGAGTATATAAAAATAACCCATTTGTATTAGTTGGGGCGAAATATTGTACTTTTAGCCCTATAAAATGTGTAGATTGGTTACTGAGTGTGCTTTTTGGTAGGACCGTACCACAAATTGTCTATATTGATGCCCTGTGGTATTTTCTAGCCTCCTGGGACTCCATAATGACCGTGGAGTCCTACTTGAAAATAAAAATAAAGGAACCTGCTATGCCCCTAAAGCTCATTCATCGTGCAGTAATCGCCTTGCTGTGCCTTGGTCTTATGGCCTGTGGAAGTGATTACAAAATCGCTGAACCAGTGAAAGACTCTGTGCATACGTCGCCTCCTGCGACGTTTAAAGTGACATATACCAAGCAACAAGATGCGTTGCCTTCTATGACGTTAAATGGATTTAATGTTGAATCACACTTTACGCTAGGTGCTACAGAAGCCATCGGGGATGGAGCAGACTTTTCTGCATATTTCATCGAAGGTTATAACACTTTCCAGGTAGACCCTCCTTCAGGTCCTCAAGTTAAGTTTATCTATGATACTGAAGGTCCAGAAGTTGTCATCTTAGGGGCAACCATCGACGGTCTTGCGACTATCGACGGGCTAGCAAATGACGAAATGGGCGTGACATCACTGACCGTTAACGGAACCGAAGTGGTGGTTGCGGATGATGGCTCCTTCACTGCTGAGGTTGCTCAGGCGGATATTTACGATTATGTAGCTACCGATACTTTGGGTCATGAAAGTACGACTCAATACGCAAGCTTAGGGTTGGATTACGATCCTTCACTGACTGTAAAGGTTACTCAGAATGGTCTAGATGTTGCGATGGACCAAATTGTTAACGCACTTAATGGTTTGGATCTCAACTCATTGGTTGCAGGATCGATGTTGTACGATGCAACTTGGCAGGGGCTATTTGGTGAAACTTACGGCGCAGATGGGTTCGTTCGTAACATTACCATGTCAGCTAAGAGCTTCGGTTTAGACCTTGCCGATGGTAATAACATCGGTTTCGATGGCACCATTAATACAGTACATATTCAACTAACATTGCGTATGCATAACGGATTCTTACCACCAACTGTTATTAATATTGGTGCTAACGTTGGTCCTGTCGACCTATCAGGCGATGTGGCGTTGGGTGTAGAGGATAGAATGCCAACCGTTGAATTGTCTAACCTAGCGTTCAATGTTGGCGCTATTGTGATTGATGATGTTGGAGTGGTATTCCAAGCAATATTGTCTGGCCTTACTACTGGAATTTTGAACTTGTTTGATGGCGTTATCGGAAATGCGATTGAAGGCTTATTAAACAAAGCAATACCTGATCTATTGGCTGGCCTTATTAAAGAAAGCTATACGATTCGGATAAACGACGGTATTTCAGATTACGATATGGCGATGGCGCTTAACCTAGCGAGCATTAGTACCACAGAAGCGATGCTGTCGGCGTCTATGGCAGGTAGTGTTATTCCAGTCAATCCTGATTTGGATATCCCTCAGCCTCTAACAGGTACCCTATATACCTCAGATGCTCTTCCTGCAGCGGACCTTGGTGCAGCAGATTTTGCCGTATCAATTAATACCAACGTAATTAACCAGACACTTGCTTCTGCACATTCTGTTGGATTGACGCAGATGAACATGGCTGGAACTAACTTACAATTTGGTATTCCTCGAGATGATAATCTCGGTGGAGAAACCATTGTTAACCGTCTTCTTGTTAATAACCAAACACCAGCTACAGTAGAAATTGATGATGCATCTGGTGCGGCGTCTATTACTCTATCTGTTTATGGCTTAGAGCTGTTGGCGGAGTCGAAGAAAAATGGCTCAACCGAATATACGAGTGATCTAGGTGTTCGCGTAAATGCTAAGGTTGCTCTGGGTATTGGTGTTGCTGAAGATAATACGCTTGATATTAGCTTCCCGGCAGTACCTGAAGTTATTGTTACAGGCATTAGAATAGGTGGCGGTAGCTGGATTACCAATGGTGTGAATGAGGTTGCTAACGATCTTATTTCAACGTCTTTCGGTCAGGTTTTGCAAGAAATTGCCAAGCCGATAGCGAATATCGAACTACCTTCATTCGCTTGTTTGGCACTGATTCCAGATAACATCACCGCAGTGGGCGGCACTAACGCTCACCTGAATGTTGCAGGTTCGCTAACTAAAGTAAGTGACGCGTGTGACAATGAAATTGTTGATCCACCTAAAGTTGCTTACGGACGTGGTGTTGGTACACCGCTAACGTGTTCTTCTAGCCAAGAATACGATGCTGGTCTTTGTTATACCCCATGTAACGATGGCTATAACGGTGTTGGCCCAGTATGTTGGAAGGAAGATGCATCATATGGTCGTGGTGTTGGTACGATTCCAACAAGTTGTGGATCAGGTAAAGAGAATGACGCAGGGCTTTGTTATCCAGAATGTAATGACGGTTATAACGGTATTGGCCCGGTTTGCTGGAGCACGCGTTCGTTATCTTATGGTCGAGGCGTAGGTACTATCCCAAGTAATATTTGGACGGGTGCTTGCCCAAGCGGCAAAGAAAATGATGCTGGCTTGTGCTACAAGTACTGTGACAGCGGATACAACGGTGTAGGACCTGTATGTTGGTTGATCGATGCATCATACGGTCGTGGTGTTGGTACCATTCCAAAGGATTGTGGATCAGGTAAAGAAAATGATGCAGGCCTATGTTACCCAGAGTGTAATGATGGTTATCACGGTATCGGCCCTGTATGTTGGACAAACCAATCGCTATCTTATGGACGAGGTGTAGGTTCACCAATTCACTCTTGTCTCGATGGAATGGAGAAGGACGGGCTACTTTGTTACGAGCAGTGTGACGAAGGTTATAACGGTATCGGACCGGTCTGCTGGCCAGTAGATTAAATAGATGCAGTTAGTCTAGAATAGAAAACGCCCCTCATTGAGGGGCGTTTTTTTTGATAGATCAAAAACTTTGTGAGCTAACCTGGGTACGTATCTGCTGCTCTATTTACGCCAATCTGATAGACCGTATTTTTTAAGGATGGCTGTGAGTTGGCCGGATTTACGAATGGCCTTCATGCCAAGGTCAAAGTCTGCTGCGAGTTTGTTGCTTAGCTTACTGTGTGCAGGGCTAAACCCAATATAGAGGTTTTGTTGGTGCACGCAGCCAAGCTGTTTTATTTGGTTTGTCTGTTCGAGTGTTTTTTTTGACTGGTAATAGGAAAAGACAGTGGAGTCGCTCCAGAAAGCGTGCATGCGTTTTCTGATGACCAGATTTACTGAGCGGTCGTGATAATCTTTGTCGATAGAGAATTTCTCAAATATTGAGTCATAGAGCTGATCCCCTAGTGCTTCTCGATAAGGTGCTTCCAGAACCCAGCCACTAAACACAATAGTTTTACGTATTTTGAAGGAATGTGCTCCTTCCGGTTTCCACATGTCGCCCGCAGCCCCGTAAAAACAATCTTCTTGTGTTGCCAGCTCCTCGGTTGGATAGATCAATAGTGGGGATTCATTTTTGCCAGTAGAAATAGCGGCGTTGAGCTGTCCGGTGTTGGTGTTGGCAACGACTCTGGCCCAGGGTAGGGCCACGAAGCGAACGTTCCACCCCTGCATTTCTAACACTGCCTTGGCGATGTCTGTAGTGAAACCTTTGTTTTCATCGTAGGGACACATGTGAGGGCATGCTTCTGCATACCCGATGGAGAGCGATGTGGGGGTGTCTGCGAGGGCTGGGGGTGGAAGTAGTGCTGAGCAGAGGAATAGGGTGCGTAACGTGTAAGGGTTCATGTGAGCGAACTACCTAGATATCTTGAGTTATCTAAGGATAGACGCCAATATTCAAGCTCTCCAGCTTGCCCATCTGGATGATGGGCATCTATGCCGTAGCTAGTTACTTATATCAAGATGCTTGGCTGTACTTCTCAGGCAGCGCTTGGCTTGTTTTTCTGTTATCAAAGCTATTTCTTAAATTCAGAGCGGGCTTTTCTATCAGTAAATAGGCGACAACCGCAACCAGAAGAGATACCAGTGATGCAATGAAGAAACCGCCGAATAACCACGAAATCTTGATGACAGATATGTCCACTTGATAGTATTTGAGGTTGGCCATCAGTGAGTACAGAACTAGCTGTACTATAGCGTAGTGTACGAGATATGTAGAGTAGCTTAGCTGGGCGACTGGGAACCAGAGGCGCATGCTCAAGAACTTATTGATCGCTATGGCGATAATATCTTTGGAGTAAATAGCGCTAAGAATTACCCAGCCTAAGCACAAACTAAATATATTCCGATGCACGGCTAGATAGATACTGGTAAATGTCGGGTTGAATTGCGCTTGCGGGTCAAAAATAGGGATTAGCAATATTATGCTGATAACCCCCAAGCTGGCGGCAGAAATGGCTAAACTTAATCGTGTGTTAGCAAAAAATGAGATGGCTTTGTCGTGATGATAGTGGTGGATGTAGGCGGCGCCTATACCGCATAGAAAGGCACCGTACCGGGTGTATAAATTGTCATACATTGCGCTGAAAATATATCTAAAGGTCTCAATGTCAAAGTAAAAGTCGCTCATGCTGGTGTGCCATATACGTTTGTCAAAGTATACAAAGCACAGGCGAATGACAAATGACAATAAGAACAAGGCAATGAGCCAGCGCATGGGTTTTTTGCTGGGAAGGAATACGGTCAAGAGGAACAACGGGAACAGTAAATAGAATTGCTCTTCAACTGCAAGCGTCCAGCCCCACTGAAAGGCCTGTTCCTCTAGGGGTAGGAAATTATTGACATAAAGAAGGTTGGCCCAGATGTTCTCAGCGTTTGGTGCGCCAGAGAGGCCATAAAGGGCTAAGGCAAGTAGGTAAACTGGGGTTAGCCGAAAGAAGCGGCGAACATAGAAACGCTTTAGCTTTATGGTGGCGGTTTTTTTGTATTCTTTGAAAAGCAGCCCTGCAATCAAAAAGCCGCTAATAATAAAGAAAATATCAACACTCTTGTCGCCATTCCAAATCCAGTTTAGAAAAAAAGGTGTGTCATCAATGATTTGTTGCGTCGTCTCGATGCCGGAGCCAGCACCAACGATTTTGAATGTATGAAATAAGATGACCAGTAAAATGGATATAGCGCGTAGTCCGTCGATAGCGGAGTAATTGCTTGAATTACGATAGAACAAAGAGCGAAGGTTACTTCTAAATGAAAAGGCAGATCGAATCGCTGGAAACATATAGGCATCTCTCATTTAGGCAAACGCGGATAATGGGCGATTGTCTAATACTAATTTTATATTGTTATCAGGGGGTTGCCCTGCTAGGGGGCAGTCCCTTACTGTCATCTAATTGCGGTGGCGGGAGATCAATAACATTCCGTTACTTGCCTTGCTCGACAGTGGATTTGACATTGTATGTTAGTCAATGGGAGGGATCAAGATCTAGAAATGCGATGAACCTCTTAGATTTGGGGAGTCTTTTACTTCAGTGCCCACGGTTGTTAGAGGGTGGAACGTTCTATTTTGTAATGATTACTGGCGGTTAGCGCTTTGTTGATTGAGCTAATAGTGCCATCGCTCCAGATGATTTTTACGTGTTTAATGACTGTGTGTTTTTGTAAACCGAAAAACATTACAGGGTCGTCGAATGAAAGGAAACCTCCGCTTAGCTTTAATTCTCGTAGTTGTTTCTCATTGTCTCCATAGGTAATGATAAGTTTACATCCAATACAGGAACGGTTTTTCGTATGGTCTATTAATCTAAATGTAATACTTTTGTGTTCGGAGTGGTTCAGGTAAACCTGGGGTTGTCCCATTATGGTGGTTGCGATGATGTCGATATCACCGTCCAGATCGATATCGGCATAGGTGTAGCTTGGGGTGTTAAGAAACTGGGTTAAGCCGAACTGCTCAGTAGCGTTGATGAACGTCCTGCCAGATTGGTTTTGATATAATACATTGCTGTGTATTTCGTTTTGTGTGTCTCCAAAGCCAAAGCCATTGCCTACAAATATATCTTGCCATTGGTCGTTGTCGAGATCCGCGATTTTCGAGTTCCAACTCCAAAAGCTAGCGTCTGCTTGCATGGTTTGTGTGGCGTCGACAAACTGGCCGTTGGCTTGAGCCAAGAGTAACTTGTTACTTTGTTCTTGGGGTGTGTAATTGCTTAGAGAATAAGTCGGCGCCTGAAGTTTTTGTGAAATCTCATAGCAAAGGTGTTTTTTTGCCGTCTCGGCATGGGGTATTTTGTTGCAGATGGAAGAATCTTTGGATGTTTTTGCCAGGCTTATGATGAATCCAATTATGCATTGCTGTTGGGCGGTACTTGTATTGTACGTCTTGCAATGCTCGGGGTTAAATTCCTTAATTGCATGCCAGCCGGTAAGATTGTTCAAACAGATCGAGCGCTCATTTGCTGTGGATATATTGCTGCAATATGAATCGACTTCACTCTTACCAAATGACATGTCGGTAGTAAATATGTCGAGCAACAGGTCGTTATTGATATCGGCAGTATCAATACTCATGGTTGTCAGCGACGTAACGGGGATGTGAGCGTTAGGTGGGAGTCGTGAAAATTTACCAGAGCTGTCGCCAGTGAAATAGAGATCAGGACCTTGGTTGTCGTTGGCCAGGGCTAGATCAGAAATATTGTCACTAGTGAAATCTGAAAATAAAACAGATAACGTCTCACCGTTGACTTCATTGTCTGGAAGTAGGCGAAACGGGGTACCATCATTGATGAGCCAGGCGTTTTGAGAGCGTGTAGTTGAAAAGCTGTTCTCAGCACCAGATGTCCAATTGCCAAGGAAAACATCGAGATCTCCGTCGTTGTCTTTGTCAGAAAACCCTGCCGACAGAGTGAGGTTTGCGTCAACGTTGGGTAAAGTGATTGTCGGTCCTTTTGTGAGTAAGTCACTTTGGCTTTGTACTAAAAAATTCCTCCCACCATAAGTGGTAAAAAACAAGTCTAGCCATCCGTCGTTATTAATGTCCACAAAACTCACTAAGAATGTATTGAGTTGATTCCGTTTGGTAAGTGGCAGGTGGATTTCTTGGAAATTACCGCCAAGATTTAGGAATATTCTGGGGCCAGAAGCTGTGGCGAATACCAAATCTGGGTAGTTATCATTGTTGATGTCTCCAGATGCTACGCCTCTACCATAGGAAAAGGGCTCGTAGAAATCAGATAAAGTGAAATCTGACGGTAGCCGAATGCCTATAGTTGAGGCCTCTATGCTCGCAAAAACAGGGAGCTGTTTAGCCGCAGAAGCATGCTGTGAGCGTTTGGCAAGGGGGGTGCTGAAAATGGATATCCCCTCTTGATGATGAATTAACTGCCATGCGGGGAGCTCTGTGGAGGTGACTTCGTCAGCGGTAGGAAGGGGGCTGATGTTATCTGGTCGAGGGGTAGACTCGATGCTCATACGAGCCGTTTCAATCCCGTAGATAGACGCTATTTTTTTAAGGACGATTGTTTTTGAGCAGTCCTGCTTTATATTCTCTAATTGGATGTAATTACATTTTTGAATATCTTTGCTATGTATTGCATGCTGCATACTGAGTAAGGAATAGCACTGCATCTGCTCATTTGGCTCGGTAATATTGTTGCAATTCAGTGGGAGGGCTGGTTGTTCTGTGGTGCTTAAATGTTCACTAGCATCGATGATGAGTAGGGCATCTTTTTGGCAGCGGATTTGTGTGGGTAAATGGCTTAGTGCTAAGCATTCCTTAGCTGCAATCTCGGTAATGATTGTGTGTGGAGATATCTTGACGTTATTGTCGACAATGTCACTTATGGATGCCTTGGTTGAGCTAATGATTGATTTGTGGAGTGTTTCTGCAAAAAAACCTAGGATGGATGAGAAAATAACTACCACTACAAATACGTTAGCACTAAGTCTTGGGGAGACTTGCCGAGCAATTACCATAGCGGGATAGATACTGAATATTCCAAGAGAAAATAGTAGCGCCATGCTCAACCCAACCGGAAATCCAATGGCTAATAATGTTGTCACAATAATGATATCGAATGCGATGGGTACCGGTAGAAAGGCTCCAATAACGCTAATGCCAAGCAAAGCAAGGGCGCTGTTAGTTGCGTTTTGAAAAAGGCTAAAGGGTACGCTTTCAATCGCGATCGCGCCGAGGATTCCCGCCAACACCATAAGGGGGAGAGTGGCTTGAACAATTACCCTAAGATTAGTTGTAAATTTCTGCGTTACTCTTCGCAGTGCTGAGCCCCAATTGTCTGTGGGTAGTTCGCAGCTTCCTGCAGGCAAGCTGTTAAGAGTTAATGTGTTTGTAGCGTTGTCAGATAATGACTTTTGTAAGGTACCTGCTTTTGAGTTGTTGTCGGTGGATTGTGTAATCGACATCTTAACCAGATACGGCAGAACCAAGAGAACAAATACCAGTACCCCAAATAATTTTATAAGGGCTAAATGAGTGGGCAATAATGAGAAACTCATCGTTAACACAAAAATATTGAGAGTTGGGGAGCTAGTCAACGTGGCAAGCGCTGTTTCAACACGAGAACCCGCCTGAACCATGCCATGGGCGATGGGAGTGGAGCAATTAGCGCAAACCCCCAAAGGGACGCCAATCGCGAGACCCTTCAAGGCGTTTATAAAGTGAAAGCGAGAAGGTGGTAGCGTCGGAAGTAGTCGTAATAACGTAAGAAAAGCGGCAGCAAAGATCAGGCCGAATGTCATGCCTTTCCAGTTAGTGTACCCCCAGTTGACTGCTGACTTGCCTACGCGTTCTATAAATGGAGCGTTTTCTACGACAGGTAAGATAACATCAAACGCGATGGCACTGATGCTGGTTCGTTGCCCCATCTGTGCTTTGGTATCTAGCGCAGGAAAGCGAGATTGCGTCCAGAAAAAAACAGCGATCGCTGTCATCAGTAATACGGCAAAAGTTATCTGTTTCTTATCAACCACTGCTTGCTACAGCCTCTTATTATTGTAGTGAGTAGACAGTGTAAAGTAGTGCTTGTCGATATCAAAGGGGTAATGGTGCGCCTTGTAGGTGCTATACAAACCTTTGGTGCTACCTAAGGTGTTGATTTTAAATCGATAAGTCGTAGCTATTACGTTAGTTCTTGGGTGTACATTAGTAATGAATAGGCATCAATGAAAGTGTTGAGATCAGTGTTAGCAATTATTGCTAATATTATGTAAGCAGAATGTTTTGCGATATGAACTTACCTTGTGAATTATAGGATTTGATAACGATGTTCAACCAATGTAGATCTATAAAATTCAGTGCATACTTTCTATTATTTTCTAGTTTGTTTGCTTGTACGAATATGCAAGAGCAAGAGTTGATGTGGAAAGTGGTTTTCGTAGACTCTGTTGATGAATCTACTTGTATTTTGGTCGAGGAAATTACATGCAAAACAATTAGGGTTAATTCGGGTGATGTATGTACACCTTGGTTTCAGAAAAGGGCAGTTCGAAAGGGCGGTACCCATGTTATAAAAGAGAAAGAACAGTTGGCTGTGGGGGATGTGTTTGTTGGAGCTAGCGGTGTTTCGGCCGGAAAAGCGTCGACGGGTAAAAGTACCCCAGGAAAAATATATAAGTGCCAATCGTTAGAGTGAGTTAACATGCCTGCTGGTATCGTCTTAATCGAGGGCGCTGTCATAAAAAAGGGCCATCAGAATATTCTGATGGCCCTTTTTAGAGATGTATGATCGCTTATGACTTCTTAGCAAGAGCGATATCGTAGCCAAATCGACCTTTACCGCTACGAGCGTTAGTTTCGCCTGCTTCGGTGAAGGCTACCTCAAACTGAGAGAAGCTTAGTGAGATAGTTTCACCCGGCTCGCCATCGCTTGATGCACCAATTGAGAAGCTGCTAATGAGCGTGTCTTCTAATGTATAAGTGAGGAATTCTTCTAGCTGATCGCCACCCGTGGTAACGAAGTGGATCAGTACTTTTTTGCCTTTAGTTCCAACAGTAGATTCTTGAATCAACAGAGGAGTTGATTTGTCCGTTGCTTTGGTCAAAGTGATTTCGCTGATGCTTGGGCGGGATGCTTCACGGTTTGCCATACGGCCTGCTGTTTGAGTGATTGCACGTCCTACACCCCAGTTGAAGCTTGAGACATCTATCATCTTTTCGTAACCGGTTGCCGTTGCGTTACCTTCGATGCCTTCAAATTCCAAGTAAATAGCCATGATGTTCTTTCCTTTTGTAGTCTGTATGTAAGAGTAATGTGTGTCTAGTTCGTATCTGGTCGGTATGTGATTCTGTTTTCCTAAACCGTGAGAGAATTATTACAGAGCACGCTTATTTTGGCACGTGAATAAGTCACTTAGTGAAAGGTATAAATGAGCCTTATTGCTGCCCTTAAACGGAGGAACTGCCGATAAGCTATTGCCTGGGGAGAGTGGTTTTGGCATACTGCGATCCATTAGGTGTTAGGGACGCCTACCCGCCAAGAGGATCTCACCCTGTCTATTAAGCCAAGTAGCTTGCCTTAAAATTCTGAATATTTGTTATGCGGGAAACAAAGAACTATTTAGGATTTGTCATGTTAACACCAGTAGAAGAACTCAAGATTCAAGCCAAACGGCTTCTCAAGCAGCGTTTTGTACCGTCTACATCGCTTGTGCTAAGCACAAACGGCCCACTTCAACTAAAACATTGTCAATTGTTCATTGCCCGACAGTATGGTTTTCGTGATTGGGAGCATGCTAGGCAGGTACTCTCTTGTGAATATGGGTCATTGGCACTGGATTGTGGTGGTTTTTGGTATGCGAGAGGGTGTGCGGTGTTACTGAACTCTTGGTGTCGAGATCACCAAGAGGCACTTGAGGTAAAAGCGAAGCTGGGCGGGGTGGTGCTGCCCTATAAAACGCAATTTGTCGTGGCTAATAAAGACTACTTTGACGCGATAGGGTTGGACTATGAGGAACCGCTTTGGCGTGAATTAGATTATGACTGGAGCAGTGGTGCGAAAGAGGTGCGGCAGGCGTTAGCACTTCAACGAGTGACTGCTAATAGTAAGCTGCTCTAAGGTTATTTAACCTGTTGCACAATGGCGGCTAACGTAAGGACGAGCTTCTCTTCGTAGGTGGTACGGGAAGCGATTTCGTCTTTATGTTGGTCCATGATTGATGTGCCAAACTTACCGTATTGATCCGCAATCGATTTTCCGAGGTAGAACCAATCAATGTCTCTACTTGCTGCTTTATTTGTGGGAAGTAGGGATTCGATGAATTCAGCAAGTTCGTGCGTGCCTTTTTGTTTGGTCGCGCTTGTGAGAAAAATATTATCTTTGGCAGCGTTTTTAAAGTCATCTTTGGCGTTGAGAACGATCAGTTTGGACTGCTTCAAGCTTGCTCTCAGCATATGGTAGCTGGTGCGAGCCAGACGCTCTTCGTCGCATTTGTTAACGACAAAACTGTCGGGAATTTCCATGATTCCAGCCTTCATAAACTGGATTTGATCACCGGCAAGAGGTTGCATTAACAGAAAGGTGTGGTCGCTCATATATTGGATGTCTATTTCGCTTTGCCCTATGCCCACTGTTTCAATAATAATGAGATCAAACAGGTGGCGTAACAAGCGCGTTGCTTGAAATGTGTTGTGGGTAACACCACCAAGTTCTAGGTTGGAGGCTTGGGAGCGAAAAAAAAGATTTTTGCTCTTGTTTCCAGAGCGCATCCGGGTTCGATCCCCTAGGATAGAGCCACCGGATTGTTGGCTTGAAGGGTCAATGGCCAGCACGGCAACGCGCAGTGTGTTGTTAGCGGTGAGGATTTTACATAATTCTGCAATCAGACTTGATTTGCCGGCCCCTGGTGTCCCGGTAAAACCGATGACAGCACCTTTGCCGGTAAAATCGGCAGGATGATCGAGGATGTGTCGGATGATGTTGTGGCGCTGTTGAGCCGCGCCGGAACTACGATTTTCAAAAAGCGATATGAGCTTAGCAAGTGGCAGCTTTTTTAAGGCTGCCGCTTGAGTGAGCTGATGTAAAACATCGGGCTCTAAAGGGTGAGTTAAGATGTCTTTCACTCTTCTTGTTCTTCCTACTCTCTAATGGTCGGGAAATAATCTGTGTTATGCATTATCTTCTAACACAATATCCATGATTCTGTTCATGACTTCCATTAAATCGTAGTCTTTCGGAGTGAATATTGCTCGAATCCCTTTTTCCAAGAGGGCAGGCGCATCACTTTTGGGAATGATACCGCCGAGGATGACGGGGATTTCATTCTTTGCACCCTCAGATTCTAGCTCTTCAAATAACTGGTCGATAATCTCGTTATGTGAGCCTGATAGCAGTGAGATACCGATGACATCAACATCTTCTTCAATGGCTGACTGTACTATGTCTGTTGCGCTAAGGCGTATGCCGAAGTAGATAACATCGAAACCTGCATGGCGTGCAGCAACAGATATCATCTCTGCGCCATTGGAGTGTCCGTCCAGCCCGGGCTTGCCGACTACGATGCGAGGACGGTGGCCGGTTTTTTCCATAAAGGTGCTGACTTTTTTCCTAACAGTTTCCAGAGTTTCGTTTTCAATAGAAAGGGATTGGCCTTCAACGCCGGTGGGAGGGCGGTACTCTCCGAAGACATCGCGTAATGTACCAGTCCACTCACCTGTGGTGACGCGTGCTTTGGCACAGGCAATTGAAGCCTGCATCAAATTGGCGCCACTTTGGGCCGTTTCACGTAACGTGTTAAGGCATTTTTCCACCTCTGCGTCATCGCGGTTGGCCTTTGTTTCTGCTAGAGACTTAAGCGTTTCTGCTGCTGACTCTGGATCAACTTTAAACACGCCGCCGTCACTGTCTGTCACAAGTGGGGAATCGATTCCTTCCATCCAGCGATTCTTACCGACAACGATATGTTCACCGAGGCTAATCTTGCTCATGCGCTCAGCTTGCGAGATGACCAATTGTGATTTCATATAACCGTTCTTAATCGCTTCAACACCACCACCAGCATCAAGGATTTTGTCTATTTCTTCTTTGGCCTGTTCTTTGAGTTCGTTCACTTTGGATTCGATGACGGGGGAGCCATCAAACAAATCAGGGTATTCTAGTAGGTCAGTTTCATACGCAAGGATTTGCTGTAAGCGTAAAGACCATTGCTGATCCCAAGGGCGAGGTAGCGATAGGGCTTCATTCCATGCAGGTAATTGCAGCGCTCTACAGCGTGCGTCGCGACTCAGGGTAACCCCTAACGTTTCAATCAGAATACGCCACGCGTTATTTTCAGGTTGCTCTTCGGTGAGACCAAGGGAGTTAACTTGAATACCATAACGGAAGCGTCTGAATTTTGGATTTTTGACGTTGTAGCGTTCAATGCAAATCTCATCCCATAGCTGGGTGAAGGCGCGCATTTTGCACATTTCTTCTATAAAGCGCATTCCAGCGTTTACAAAAAAAGATACTCGCCCTACACAGCGTTCGAATTCTTCTTCGCTGAAACAATCGCGCTCTTTAATCGCATCAAGTACGGTAATTGCGGTGACAAGAGAGTATGCCAGTTCTTTAACGGGCGTAGCGCCTGCTTCTTGCAAGTGGTAAGAGCATACGTTCGAAGGGTTCCACTTTGGAACGTTCGTTAGACAGAACTCATACATGTCGACGATTAACTTGATAGATTCCTCGGGTGGGAATACGTAAGTTCCTCGCGCGAGAAATTCTTTGATAAGGTCATTTTGGGTGGTGCCTTGAAGCTCCTCAATAGGAACGCCTCGTTCTTCGGCAAGCGCCACATACAAAGACAGCAGCCACATCGATGTACCGTTAATGGTCATTGATGTGTTTACTTCACTGATATCTATTTGATCGAAAAGAATCGCAAAATCATCAAGGGTGTTAATGGGAACCCCAACCTTACCAATTTCTGGCTTTGCGATATCTTCTTCAGAGCTATACCCACATTGAGTGGCGAGATCAAAAGCAATACTCAAACCGGTCTGACCTTTGGCTAAGTTATTGCGATACAGCTCATTGGATTTACGTACATTCGTGTGACCGGCGTAGGTACGAAAAATCCACGGGCGATCAGTGGTAACGTTGCCATCTTTATCGGTGAGTTGATGCTTTTGCGTATCAGTCATGGGTATATTCCTAATTAAGCTTGACGCTTCTTGATGACAAGGCGGCGTTCAATTTCGAATATTTTGTCGGTAATCTTTTCTTTGCCGAGACCTTTTTTGTTATTTTCTTTGATAAATAGGTCTGTTCCGTGCTTTTCAAGTGCTGCTGCAGCGGTAATATTTTTGACACCGATAAATTGGATGGTGATGATGCTTGCAACATCGGCGAGCTCTGCAGGCGCATCTTCAATTTTTAGCACATGAGAAATTGCGGAAACGGTGTCGCCAGCGATAGCAGGTTGGGTGTGGTAGCCTTCAGTGAATCCAAGCTCCCACAGTGTGTTCTCGGTAATGTCTCGACTAGCCAGGCCTTCGAGCCAAGCATAGACCAATCCACCATAAACAATTGGATTGCCACTCATTTTTCCGCTGAGGCTTTGGCTAAATACCTGGTCGTAATGCAGTGGGTGAGTGTTGCCCACTTGATAGGTCAGGCTGAAGTGCTCGTCTGTGATAGTGCGTCCATTGTTGTGAACGATGATGTCACCCGCAGAGAAATCTTCTGCATAGGTGTTCCACCCAGTGACGCTTTTAGGAACATGGCGTAGGGCTGTTGCAAGACCGCTAGGAAGATTAACTGAGGCGCTTTCTTGCCAAGGGAACGTGGGTGTTTCACCCTCGGCTAAAGGGGTGGTAGGTAGGCGATCACCGCGATAAGCCACCATGAGTTTGCGCTCGTATTGCAGTACCACTTCGTCATGTTGATTAACACCCAGTGTACGAATAGTGGCAATGCCAGGCTTGTCTTCGCCGCGCTCTTTGCGATCGGTAACCATGGTCATGGCACGGATCGTATCGCCCGAATATACCGGAGCAAGAAACTGTGCGTCGTAATAACCTAGGTTGGCGATGACTTTTTCTGAATCGTTTTGAACGCCGAGCGATAGGATGACGTTAAACACCATTTGAGGTGACGCGGGTATACCGGAGAACCCATGGGATTTAGCATATTCCAAATCCAGATATAATGGATTGCACTGCATAAAGGTGCGAGAAAAATTGTCTATCTGCGCTTGAGTAAATGTGTACCCTCGTGGATGAACAAATACTTGACCCGGTACGTATTCTTCTAAGAATCGACCGTATTGAGGGTGCCGTACGTTGTTCAATGAGGCTTCAATATTTGGGGCGAGTTCTTGTTGGGCTTCGAACGTAATTGTCATGATGTATTTGTTCCGTAAATAGAGGATTAGGTTGGAAGAAAAGGGCGGTGAGCTAGAGAATACCTCACCGCCAACGATGGAACGTTGCGAGTTATTCGGCGCCTTCCACTAGCGCTCTTGCAATCACTTTGATCGCAAGAGTTTCTTCTGCACCTTCAAAGATAGAGAGTACACGGGAGTCTATATAGAAACGGCTTACTGCACTTTCTTCCGCATAACCCATGCCACCATGGATTTGCATTGCTTCACGACAGAGCCATTCAGAGGATTTACAGGAGTACAACTTAACCAGGCTGGCTTCCATCTGGCCTTTGCCTTCATCCATTAAGCGCGCAACGTGATAGGTAAATTGTCGTGATACTGACAGTAACATAGCCATGCGAGCAATTTTAAATAAGGTGAGTTGGTATTCTGCGATTGGCTTGTCAAATACCACACGTTCTTGAGCATAAGACAGGCCTTTTTCAAACGCTGCTTGCATTACGCCCGTGGCGCGTGCTGCCGTTTGAATTCTTCCGCCGGCGAACCCTGCCATCGCATAATAGAATCCTTTTCCGATGCCATCTTCGCCACCAATAACGTGGCTATCTGGAACAAAGACGTTATCGTAAAATACAGTGTATGAATGCATGCCGCGATAGCCGATTGTTGGAATCGCCTTACCGGTGAGTTTTCCACCTTGCTCTTGGACATAGTTAAACTCATGGCCATCGGTGGCGTCTTTTTCCACCAAGAACATGCTTAGTCCGCGGTGGCCCGCTTTGGGGTCAGAGTTGGTTCGGGCAAGCGTCATTAGTACGCCTGCTTTACCGGCAAAAGTACACCAGGTCTTTTCACCGTTAAGAATCCAGCCACCCTCTGTTTGTGTTGCCTTTAGGCTCATTTTGGCAACATCCGAACCGAAGTTTGGCTCGGTAACGGCAACGGCGCACAGTGGTTCTGCTTGTGCTAGTTTTGGTAGCCAATGTTGTTTTTGTTCTTCAGTGCCGCCTTTGAGAAGGGCGCGAGACAATATCTCTGGGCGAGTAATTAAACTCCCGGCACCACCGAGAGAGCCGCGTGACAACTCTTCAGTTACTACGATCATTCCGAGATTATCTTCCTGGTCATCAGGTTGAATACCACCATATTGCATAGGGACAGATAGTCCGAAGCATCCGAGTTCTACTAGAGGCTTCAGGATTTCATCTGGAATGATAAGGTCTTTCGTGTGTATTTCTTCTGCCAAAGGCATAACGATATCTTCGGCAAATTGTTTAAAGCTATCACGCATCATGTGCTTTTCTTCATCAAGCATATAGTCGCCGACGTGCCCGTCGTGAGAGAGCACTAGCTTAGCAAGTTCGGCCATTTTCTCGGCGCAGAGATGCTCATTGATAAATTCATCAATATCATCAGAGTCGATAGTTGACGCTAGACTCGCACGATCAAACCCAAAACCTGCGCGACGAGTGCTGATTCTTGAACGGCAATTTTGCAATGTTTCGGCGGCAAACTGAAGAGTGATAAGCTCTTCAGTTTTAGCACCAGCATCACCTTTGTCAGCAAGAATGGTTTGGTAGTAACCGACCATTACGTTAGCCGCCGAAATTTCAGCGGCACAATAGGCCGCGTCATAGGCAACCAATTGATGATCATCTAGCTTTTCTGTAGAAACCTTACCATCCACGACAGTCTGCGATTTTAGGAAACTTAGCGCACTGTTAAGTGTGCTGTTGGCAATCGCGAGTAATGCCGTTGCTTGTTCAATAGGTGATGCCATTATTTATTCCCCAGCAGTTTATTTAGTGCGGTTTGCAACAATATGAACGAATGAACGTGAACGTAACTCGTCCATAGTGATGCCCGTTGCTGTTGCTTCTTCTTCAGTGATTGCACCGCAGGCGATACCACGCAAGAAGAAATTCAACAGGCCCTGGCCAGTTGCGGCGTCGTCAAAGGTGTTGCCTACTAAAGTGGCTTGAGCAGCCTTGTTGATGAAAGCAGAAAGTCGCTTAGAGGCATCAGGTAGGCCTTCAAGGAAGTAGCTATAAACAGCGGCATAACGAATAGGAAGTTGTGCAGGGTTAAGGTCCCAGCCTTGATAATATGCATGCTCTAATGAGTGACGTACATTATCAAAATGCAGCTTCCATGCACCGTGTACTACGCGTGTATTTTCCAATACTTGCTCATTGGAGAGAGGAGCGTCTGGCGTCGCTCTGTGTGGGCCGATAGGCATCGATGTGGTTGCGCCGTCACAGATAGTGATACCGGTACCCGCTAATGATACCTGGATAACATGGCGTGCAAAATCACACGAAGGATGTGTATGAGTTTGGTAAGCAGCAGTGATGTTACAGGTTGCGGTGTAATCATAGGTTCCGAATATTGCAGAACGACAACGGCCATTGGCGGCTTGAACTAACTTATAGACTTGATTGTCGCCAGCGGGGTCAATGATTGATTGTGTTGTCTCGATCATGATTTCTAGTTGGATTGAGTTTTTTTCGTATCCACACTTTTCTTCAATCACATCAAGCAGGTTGGCTAACGCCGTCACTTGCTCAGGGTGAGTCACTTTAGGCAGAGTGATAATAAAGTTGTTCGGTAGTTTGGCACCGTTAACTTCTGCTAAACGTGTTAAAAACAAATCGAGAGTACGTACAGAGCGTTCGCGGCATTCTTCAGTGAAGGTCTTGATTCGGATACCAATAAAAGGAGGTAGATTACCTTCTTCAATGCCTTTCGCGACTTCTTCAGCACAGCGCACAGCATCTGCATCTTCTTCTTCGTCTGGACGGTTTCCGTAGCCATCTTCAAAATCTATTCTATTGTCTTCAATAGGCTCGTTCTTCAGTTTTGCTACGATGCGTTCATATACTGTGTAGGCTAACCATGCGGCCGGATTGATGTCTTTCATTGCGGCGGTATCTTCGGCACAAGCGGTGCCTAGAATTGCAATTTCTGCCTCTGAGGACGGTAATATATGTGCATTAGGAAAGCCCACTACTTTTGCAAGCGCGCAGAAATTTGGTGCAAACGTGTCTAAGTTACGTAACGCAATACCACCAAGCTTTTGTGCCGAACCCGCCTTAAAAAGATTCGCTCCGCCGTACACTGTGTGGACCTGCTGGCGATCAGAAGAATCTCCAGGGTAGGTTGCAGTGAAGTTAGCGTTGGAATCAGCCAATGTAGATAGAATTGGCTGAGTTTCAGCATCAGTTAGTGTCAGTTTCATCAAGTTACCCATTTTCGTAATTAAATAGAGTGTCTATATCGCGCCGCCGAATCGTATTGCCCAAATCGTCGCAGTGTTTCTTTTAAGATTATCCTTCGATAATCAGTCAAAAAAATGAAGATGTAGAATTGCGGCCGCATATTTTAGCTTCCGAAGAAGCATATGCATAGATTATAGAGCGACCGCCCAGTCATGCAATTGAGACGGGTAATTCTTTGGAAGTTGAGCGGTTTTATCTGCGGGGATTAAGAAAGGAATAAGCATCTTGCTATAAGATCAAAATAATCGTTCGAAAAGTGATCATGTTTCGCTATTATCCATTTTCCTTTTCCTCAGCCGCCAGGATGTAGACATGACCGACGTAGTGAGTCAACGTGAACTCTGTTTGTCTGTTTCAGTTATTCCCCCATTTCCGTCTGATAATCAATATACGCCAACCCTTTCGGCGGTAGGATTGAAGCATAAACGTTGCCGTTGTCAGATTAAGGCGCGTACGCGAATGCGACGCCTGAAAAGGTAATTTTTGCCTAGGTTCTCAATGATTTGCTGAAACACTGTTATTATTCCGCTATAAGTATCTTTTTTAGCGAACATAATAGGGTGATGGTGTGGAATCTTCTCAAATAACGGGTATGCAACGAGTGGTGGATCAGCTGGATGATGACCAGGAGTTGTTGAGCGACCTTCACACCATAAGCGATTTTCTTCGTTGGACCGTGAGTCGGTTCCACCAGGCCGAGGTTGCATTGGGTCACGGTTATGATGATCCGTGGGATGAAGCGGTAGCCCTGGTGTTACATGCCCTGCATTTGCCAATGGATGTAGATCCAGGTGTAAAAGACAATAGACTTACCACTACGGAAAAGCGCGAAGTAATAGCGCTTATCCGTGAGAGGTTGATTGATCGAAGGCCAACAGCCTATATAACAGGGACATCTTGGTTCTGTGGTGTGCCATTTTTGGTGGATCAGCGAGTGTTAATTCCGCGTTCGCCGATTGGTGAGTTGATCGAAAATCAATTTGAACCTTGGGTTGAGCCTGAGAATGTCGAGAGTATTCTCGATATGTGTACAGGCAGCGGGTGTATTGGTATTGCGGCAGGAATGGCGTTTCCAGAGGCAATGGTCGATTGTACGGACTTGAGCGAAGACGCCCTCGATGTGGCGGAGAAAAATATTGAGCTCCATGGCATGGATGGGCAAGTGAATTTGGTCTATTCAGATCTATTTGAAGCGTTAGAAGGCCGCAGCTACGACATCATTATCAGTAACCCTCCTTATGTCGATCAGCCAGATATGGACGCTTTGCCTGATGAATACCATCATGAGCCCCGCATGGCGCTGGAAGCAGGCGCAGATGGATTGGATTTAGTACGTATCATGCTGGCTAATCTATCTAGGCATTTGAATCCAGGCGGTATTGCAGTGATTGAAGTAGGGAACTCTTGGGAGGCATTAGAAGAAACCTATGCCAACGTGCCTTTTACCTGGTTAGAGTTTGAAAGGGGTGGCCATGGTGTATTCTTGCTAACTAAAGAACAAATTGATCATTATCAGGCCGACTTGGTCGAGTAGAGGCTTGGTAGAGTCGGTACACCTGGGTATAATGCCCGGCTGTGTATTTATTCCTATTTTTGATATCGGTTAAGGCTAAGAAAACATTATGGCAGGCAATAGTTTTGGTCAGTTATTTCGCATCACGACCTTTGGTGAAAGCCATGGTGAAGCCCTTGGATGTATTGTTGATGGTTGCCCTCCAGGCATGGATCTGTGTGAAGCTGATTTACAAACGGATTTGGATCGCCGAAAACCCGGTACATCTAAGTATTCCACGCAGCGGAAAGAGCCTGATCAGGTGCAAATTCTATCGGGAGTGTTTGAAGGTAAGACTACAGGAACGCCTATTGGCCTATTGATCAAAAATACTAATCAGAAATCCAAAGACTATTCAGAGATCATGAATACCTTCCGACCAGGGCATGCTGATTATACCTATGAGCATAAATACGGTATTCGAGACTACCGTGGAGGAGGCCGCTCTTCCGCGCGTGAAACCGCGATGCGAGTTGCCGCTGGCGCTATTGCAAAAAAGTATCTCAAAGAAACTCAGGGTATCGATGTGCGCGGGTACGTTTCACAAATTGGCCCGATTAAACCAAAGACTATTGATTGGGATGTGGTATCGACAAATCCATTTTTCTCCCCTGACGCTTCAGTGGTACCTGAAATGGAAGAGTTGATTAACAAATTACGTAAAGCGGGGAGTTCTGTTGGGGCAAAAGTCACGGTTGTGGCCTCTGGAATGATTCCTGGGCTAGGGGAGCCTATATTTGATCGCCTTGATGCGGAGCTTGCGCATGCCTTGATGAGTATTAATGCCGTAAAAGGCGTAGAGATTGGTGATGGATTCGAGTGCGTCAGTCAACAGGGTGAGCAGCATCGTGATGAGATGACACCAGAAGGCTTTTTGAGTAATCATGCAGGCGGGATACTCGGTGGGATTTCCTCTGGTCAAGATTTGATTGCCCACATAGCACTAAAGCCAACATCTAGCATGCTATTACCGGGAAAGAGTATCAATAAGCAGGGAGAAGTAGTCGAAGTCGTGACTAAAGGGCGGCATGACCCGTGTGTTGGTGTGAGGGCTACCCCAATAGCTGAAGCAATGATGGCTTTGGTGGTGATGGATCACTTGATGCGCCATCGCGCGCAGAATGCAGGTGTAACAACTGACACGCCTGTAATCCCAGCGTCTGTTGAATAGAACCCTTTTTAATAGATGACAGATGTTGGCAGTAAAACCATAAATGAGACTAGCCCGGCAGCGGTTCCTTATTGGAGCTTGTCGGGCTTTTATTTTTTCTACTTTAGCTTGTTGGGGGCACTGCTGCCTTATTGGGGATTGTACCTAAAGGATGAAGGGTTCAGCCCAATAGAGATTGGTCAGTTGATGGCTATCTTGATGGGGACTAAGATCATTGCTCCAAATATCTGGGGGTACCTCGCAGATAAAACGGGGCGCAGAGTGCGCATTATTCGTTGGGGAGCAGCCTTAACGACGGTGTTTTTTTCCACGATATTCTTTCAACCCGATTTCTGGGGTTATGCCTTCTTAGTGGCGTCATTTACGTTTTTTTGGAATGCCATACTCCCGCAATTTGAGGTGGTGACGTTAAATTCGTTGCAAGATCGTCAGCATGAATATAGTCGCATTCGTGTCTGGGGCTCAATAGGGTTTGTGTTCACTGTGGTTGGGTTTGGCTGGGTGTTTGATGTTTCGTCTGTAGGGATGCTGCCCTATTATTTGGTTACAATGATGGCGCTTATTTGGTTGAGTAGTTTGTTTGTTGCTGAGCCTCCAGCAGTACCTATTAAGAAAAAAGAAGAGACGAGTTTTTTACATCAACTTAATCGCGGTCCAGTGATCGTCTTTTTTATAGTGTGTTTTTTAATGCAGGTATCTCACGGACCTTATTACTCGTTCTATTCGATATTTATGGAAGAAAGTGGATATAGCAAGGTGGCTATTGGATGGTTGTGGGCTATTGGGGTGATCGCGGAAATTCTCATTTTTATGGTGATGCATAAATTGATGGATCGCTATTCGTCGGCATTTTTGCTGGCATTTAGTTTAGCGCTAGGTGCTCTGCGTTGGTTGCTAACAGCACTGTACCCTGAGCAAGTGGTGCTGGTGGTGTTTTCTCAAATTTGCCATGCAGCTACATTTGGTGTTTTTCATGCGGTGGCCATTCACTGGGTTCAACATCACTTTAGTGCGAGATCTTCAGGTCAAGCCCAAGCTTTTTATAGTGCGTTGAGTTTTGGTGGGGGCGGAGCGGTGGGTTCCTTTCTGGCGGGTATTATGTGGGAGGACTTTGGTGGGGAATCTTCATTCTATATTGCTTCACTTGCCTGTGGGCTTGGCGCGATATTAGCGTGGTTTAAGTTACCTAAAGCTGTGGTTTGAATTTTTTGAGAGTGTGATTATTCAAAACTATATTTTATAGATTTAACGTTAAGGAAGAACGTATTTATGCAAAGTAGTGCGATTACATCAGATTGGAAGTCATATCATGGCTGGGCCAATAAGAAGATTAGATCCAGTGTTCAAGGAGGGATGCTTGTTCGTTGGATTATGGCAATAGGTTGGGCGTTTCCCACAGCGCTTACACTGCCGTTAATTTCTCTGGTAATAGAGGAAAGAAACCCTGCTGGGGTGTTGGTGTTAATATTTCCATTGGTAGCTGTCATACTTTTTTACAGAGCGTTGTCGCCGGTAATAGGTGAGGCGCGTTTTGGACAGGTTGTTTTCGAAATGTCTCCCTACCCGGGAATTGTCGGCGGCCAAATTGGAGGGAAGATTAAAGGTCCTTTGTTTTCGAAAATAATCCAAGCTCAGCCGAATACAAAATTTAGAGCATCATTGTGTTGCATGCACTTTTATACTTCGAGAGTAGGGTCGGATGAGACCACCCATAATGATACCATTTGGTCAAAATCCATAGAACCAACAGTTATCCTTGACGCTAACGAATCATGCTTGGCATTGAGTATTGATACCCCTGAAAAATTACGGGGAGCCGATTTGAATCGTAATTTCAATCATTACTATTGGCAGTTGACAGTGAGAGGGGAAATGAGAGGGGTCGATTTTGTTCGACAGTACAATTTGCCAGTCTTTAAAACGGCCATAGAAGACTCAAAAGTAGCGTAGAGTGAACACGGTACTTTGTTCGCTGAATAATTAAGTCAAACCGCCATGTAAATTAGTCAACTTACATTTAGACAGCTGGAGTATCCACACTTGATACTCGGTGTTGCCACATCCTAGTGGTTGTATTGGGAAGGACGGAGGAGAATTTCTCCCGCAAGATCAGTTCTTACCGTTGGCGATGGGTTTCCTTCTGTCCTTTCTTATCTGTACCTCTAATTTTCGATGATTCACCCTCTCCTGATTTTGTTGAGAAGCTTCTAGACGTTTTATAGTTGCTATGTAGAAATCTCTCTCAAATAGCTATATGACATTTTGCATAGATGGGAACATATTTTATCTTGGTATTGTTGTGGTGCATCTATCGCCAATAAGGCCTGCACTGGGCCTACCATTGCCGTTGAAACCGTAAATGTTGCGGTTATTGGGTCCTCAAAGTGTGCATCACTTGCGCTGGAAAGTAATCCGCAAATGGATGCTTGGGAGCGTTGCATGAGTGTTGTTACCATTTGCCCACCTTCAACTTCTGAGGCTACCGCATAGAGTGCCTTTGACGCCTCAGGGTGTGAGAACTTGGCGTTAAAGAATGCCTTGATGAGGTTGGTGGTCATGACCTCTAGTGTTTTATGTCGGTTTTCATCACAGGCCGCTTCTACAAACTCAGTCACTTCTACTAAGTGTTTTTCTAACACTGATGATATTAAGCTCTGCTTGTCACCAAAATACTGATAGAGAGTACCGACAGACACGCCTGCGCGGTCAGCAATCTTAGTCGTCGTTAGTTTGCTTGGACCTTGGCTCAGTAAAACCTGAATAGTCGCTTCAAATATTGCATCTACGGTATGTGTGGATCGGCTTTGGGCCGGTGATTTGCGGGGTTTGAAGCGCTCTTTCTTGGGTAGCATGGAATGCGAATACTCTCAAATAGTTAACTAATTTACCATTAACATAGTAACAGACGTTAGATGGTTGGGTAGCAAGACAGTTTAATTAGGGAGTTAGGAATATGAAAACGTATATTATTACGGGTGCTACAAGTGGACTTGGGCTTTCAATCGCAAAGTCGCTGGCTAAAGATAAGGAGAACCAGGTTGTCTTTGCTGTCAGGGATGTTGTTAGGGGGAAGATTTTGGCGGACACGTGTGGGGTGAACTGTTCAGTGATGCCATTAGATCTATGCTCTATGCGCAGTGTTGATGATTTTATCGCGTCTTGGCGGGGGAGTATTGCTGGCCTTATTAATAATGCGGGCGTGCAGATTGTTGGTGATACTCGATTTACTGATGACGAGCTTGAAGAGACCTTTGTCGTGAATCATTTGGCCGCGTTGAAACTGACCCAAGGGTTGCTCCCGTACATGCACCTGGGGCGGGTGCTTTTTATTGGTAGTGGAACGCATAACCCCAAGAGTATTACTGCCAGGTTGTTTGGTTTTCGAGGGGCTCGGTTTGAATCGATTGAGCAGTGCGCGAAGGGAAGTGGTAATGGTGGAAGCAAAGGTGACTCCTCTCGACGGCTGGGTATGGATCGGTATGCCACGTCGAAATTCCTAAATATGGTAACAACCATTGAATTTTCCCGCAGGGTGTCTGGCACGAAGGTGTCCTTTTTTTGTCTAGATCCTGGGTTGATGGCGGGAACGGGGTTGGCAAGATCAGCACCATTGCTGGTTCAGTTTCTATGGGTCAATATCTTACCCTGGTTGGCGAAAGCGCTGCCTGATACCAGTACAGCGGAACGCTCTGGTCATGCTGCGGCTTGGATAATGACTTCTGCTGAACTGGAAGAAAAGACGGGTGTGGTGTTTTCTTATGATTGTAAGCCTGCCAAAAATGTTTGGTCTCGCGTATACGGGGCTGAATTGGGGCAGTCTGTCATGGATGACTCAATGAACCTGCTGAGTACAGATAGCGTAACGTTGGTGGTCTAATCGTATTAGTTTTAATATTAGAAGTTTCTACATTAGTGATTGCTAATATATCGGGGCGTGACGTAGTATTAGTCATAAGGAGATATTTATGACTAATACTGAGCTAGACGGGTTGGCGGAAAATGCATCGAGGGCAGCGGCGTTACTAAAGGCGATGAGTAATGAGAAGCGCCTTATGATTTTATGTTCTTTACAAGAGGGGGAGATGTCAGTTAGCCAATTGAATGAAATTGTTCCTTTGTCGCAGTCTGCGCTGTCTCAACACTTGTCTTCTTTGCGTAACGCGAATTTGGTATCGATACGGCGCGACTCGCAAACAATTTATTACCGTATTCAGGGTGATGCAGCGACGAAAGTTATCATGGTACTCAAAAATATATATTGTCCGGAATAGCATAGGTTAAGGCATTCAATGATATTACTGATTGGCGTTCTTATTGGTTTAGTGCTTGGGCTTACCGGGGCCGGAGGCTCGGTTTTCTCAGTGCCGTTGCTAGTCGGGTTGTTAAAGTTGGAGCCACAAAAAGCGATTGGCATATCACTTGGTGCTGTTGCGGTAAGTGCGTTATATGGCACAGTAATTCGTATCAAGAATAATACCATCCAATGGCGACCGGCTCTTGCGTATTCCATGGTTGGGGCGGCCTTCGCGCCACTTGGAAATATGATGAACGAGCATGTTTCCGGCAAATCCCTGATGCTGTGGTTTAGCGGGCTAGTGGTAGTGGTTGCTTGGAATATGTGGGTGTCAGCCAATCGGAATCCAGGAGATCAGGGTGGGGTGAGGGCAATATCCCTTGGAAAAATGTCAGTCGCACAGTGTCCGGCTCCCAGTAGTGAAAAGCGTCCGTTTAGCGTGTCTTGTTTTTTCTGGATGATCATAGGCGCAAGTGCGACTGGCATGTTATCGGGTTTGTTTGGCGTGGGTGGGGGATTTGTCGTTGTACCGATCTTGATGTTCTTGATGGCATTCACCATTGAACAAGCAATTGCTACCTCGCTGGTGATTATCGCGCTAATCAGTACGACGGGTTTCTTGGGGTTTGTTTTGAACCATCCCAGCATGGACCTTCTCCTGTTTAAAGATGTGGCCTTGGGTGGGGTGATTGGTATGACCATCGGGGGCTTCGTCGCTAAATGGGTGGCTGGTCCAAATCTGCAAAGAATTTTTTCGATATTGATGATTCTCATGGCGATATTTACTGTGTGCACACAACTATTTTTATAGGGGGATATTATGTTGCTTCGGCAGTTATTTCATCACGAAACGTATTCGTTTACCTACCTTATTGCGGACAGGGATAGTGGGGTTGCCGCTATCATTGACCCTGTGCGTGACGATGTAGAAAAATACCTACGGTTGGTCGCAGAGTTGGGTGTTGAACTAAAATTTGCGCTGGATACCCATGTGCATGCTGATCATATTACGGCGCTGGGTCGGCTTAGAGAATTGACTGGCTGCACAACCTATCTAGGGAATCGTGAGCAGGTACATTGCGCGGATTCTGCGTTAGAAGATGGAATGAAAATAACGTTGGGAAGGTTAACTGTAATGGTTATGTATACTCCTGGCCATACTGATGACTCGTATTGTTTTTATATTGATGACGGCGTTGAAAAACGAGTATTTACCGGGGACACGCTACTAATTCGAGGTACCGGCCGCACTGATTTTCAAAACGGTTGTGCAGCTAATTTATATGACAGTCTTCATCAGAAAGTGATGTTACTTGAGCCGGCAACGATTGTTTATCCTGGCCATGATTATAACGGGTCTTCCACCTCAACGATTGACGAGGAAAAACACTGTAATCCACGGATCACTATTGATAGTAAGGAGGCATTTGTTTCGTATATGAGGGATTTGAATCTATCGCAGCCTGGAAAGATAGATATCGCAGTGCCTGCAAACCAACGTTGTGGGCGGGAGTAACTATGGATTTGATAGTAATTACGGATTCGATAGTAGGTGGCTTGTTTATCGGCGTGGCTGCGGTAACGCTCTATGTCTTTCTCGGCCGGGTTGCGGGAATTAGCGGAATTACTTGGCAGGCGGTAGCACTTGAAAATGAGATTTCAGCCAACATTTGGCGCTGGTGTTTTATCGGAGGGTTGATAATGGGACCTTTGCTATTAGGGATGCTAGGGTTGGGGAGTGACTATGAGTCGCTAAATAGATCGCCCATTATTGTGTTGGTTTCCGGCGTGTTGGTCGGTGTGGGCAGCAAAATAGGGTCTGGTTGTACTAGCGGGCATGCCGTTTGTGGTGTTGCGCGTCTTTCTAAGCGCTCGATTGTTGCGACGGCATGCTTTATGTCCTCCGGCATATTGACCGCGACCACGCTGGGTTTGTTGAGTGATGCATCATGAATTCCGTAATGCGTAGTGTTGTGGCGCTGATATCGGGTTGTCTTTTTGGTACAGGGTTGGCTGTGTCGGGAATGGTTGAGAGTCAAAATGTGATTGGTTTCCTTAACGTGGCGGGAGACTGGAATGGGTCATTGATGATTGTAATGGTGATGGCGCTCGGGGTAACCAGTGTGGGATTCGCAATGTCTACGATACTCCATACACCTTTGTTAGCGGAATCATTTTTGTGTCCGAGAAAAAATACGATAGATAAAAGACTCATTGTCGGAGCGATAGTATTTGGCATTGGTTGGGGTGTCGGTGGGTGGTGCCCGGGGCCTGCAATTTCATCTCTGAGTTATGGCGATTCGGACGCAGTGTTGTTTGTTTGTGCGATGTTATTGGGTATGTGGATAGTCGATAGGGTAGAAGGAAGAATAGGCTAAGGCCGGTCAGATCAAGTATGTGAATTTATTGGGGATAACTGAGGTCACCCTATAGTGATACAATGGTCACAGGGTGATAAAAAAGTGCTCCATTGCCGTCGATGCCCATTTGTTTGTATACAATATTGACAAAGTCACGTTAGGTTTAGATAAATAGGAAGTAGAAATGTCCGATCATTTGTTTTGTTACGGCACCTTGATGGAGCCGAGAATACTTGAGGCAGTAACCGGAAAGCAGCTCATGTTACAAAAAGCAGAGCTGGAAGGTTATGCTCGCTATTTGGTTAAGGGAGAGGACTACCCTGGTGTTGTGCAAGAATCTGGTGGCTTGACCGAAGGAAAGCTATGTCTGGGTATTACCGCCAGGGATCTAAAAATTATAGATCGTTTTGAAGGTGACCTATATCGTCGACAGCTCGTGAGAGTTAAAGCAGCCTATAATAGAACAGTTAACGCATGGTGTTACGTTGTGCCTAGGCGAGCTTCAATGCGATTGTCAAAGCAGGGCTGGGAATTGGATGATTACAGGGATAAATTTATGCGAAGGCATGGGATGTAGATAGGGAAATAGGCATAGCAACAGTAAAATACGCTTGTTTGTTGCTATGCCTAATTTTGAGTAAAGATGTTATTTGTAACGATTAAAAATTGTAATTCACGCCGATGCTACTGACAAAAATCTCATCTTTTTCGATGATCGAGCTATCAGTGATTCCATCACCTAATTTGATATAGTGTGCATTTAGATTCAGATCCCAATGGTTAGTGATTTCGTATCGACCTCTCACTCCTGCGTACACATTGGTAGCGGCATCGCCTTCATAGGCTGTTCTGTCAGTGGTAGCTTCAGATTCACTTACCCCAAAGAAATGATCTACTTCTTGCGCGCTCATCCAATTGACACCGATCATCGGGTTGATATTCCAACGATTTAATGGGATATCAAAAACGTAGTGGGCATCAAAGGACATGCCCGCATGCTCGCCAGTTATCTCATCTAACGCGGCTATTTTGAGGCGCCCTATATTGCTCGAGTGCATGACGTAAAACCCAGCATTGAGCGTGGGGTCACGTTCTTCAATGCCTGCTAGTTTCTCGTTATTGTCATAGTTGTCATCATCTGAGAGGAACGAGCCTTTTCCGGTGAGTAAAATACCGGTACTTACACCATTGTTACGTAAGAGGGTAAGGCCTAACTCGCCATCTTTCGCAAAAAATCGTTCTCCTCTATATTCAATGTTAGGGATAACAAATCCCTCTGTTGAGTCCTCATTCAAAAACGGGTTTTCGATGGCGCCGATTGTGCCACCGACTACCCATTTACTCTTGCTGTCTCCTGGCCCGATCGCATCACTCACTCTGTCTTCTGTAGCAATAGTTAATGTTGGAGCTAAAACAGCAGAGATTGTCGCGATTAACTTCATTGTTTTGGCGCGTTGTATATTCATCTTAGTATCCTTTGTTTGATTCCTTGGTAAGTGTTGAAACCAGTATACTAAGGCGAACTTAATCTAATCTTGCGGGAACCTTAACAGTAGATTAACGGCAGTTATTGGTACATTAATCGATGGATTCTCTACATTCGTAAATAATTGCCCAAGGTGAGTATATCGAAAAGTAGGGGGATGATACGCTTGCGAGGCCGTTTAGAAAGGTGCGTTTGACGGTGACTGTATCCCATTGTTGATTGGCGCAATTGTAGGTGACGTCTAATGGCGGACTTATTTCAATCAGGCCATTAAATGCAAGGTGGTGCCATTTTTCACGGACAACAGTCTCATCCATTTTGGGGCCGTTAACGAAGTGCATAGTGCTGCACCCGCTGGAGAGTAGAACGAATATGACGAGGATAGTGTTTTTCATTGTGTCGACTCTTTGCACCAGATGCGCGCGGTTCTAGGGGCGTAAATCCCAAGTGTAAAAAGGATGCCTGCTGAATCGATAATTGAGTGTACCGCTTGGATCTGTTCTACACCCTTTCCGTTACAGACTTCTCTGACATTGATCCAATGCTCACCTTTAAAACCCCACCACCAATAGGTGTGGCGCTTGTCGTAATCGGGGGTGCGGGTTGCTTCTCTTGCGCCGTCTGTTCGGATGGAGACTGTTGAGCAACTCCATAAACACACACACAATATTAGTAGGCTAAACCGCTTCATGATATTGATCCTTGCTGTGAAAAAGTGATGGTGAATATAGCGCCGCCTAAGGGTGAGTGATTTGCGCTTATAGATCCGTTGTAGCTAGTAACGATGTCATAGACAACTGCTAAGCCGATGCCTTGCCCTAATCCTTGGCAGTCTAGTCGTTCACCGCGAGTAAATATTACCTGTGTTGCTGCTTCACTAATACCTGGACCGTCATCTTCAACGGTAATGATGAGCTGGCAGTCAGAGTAGTTGACATTGAGTTGTACCGCGGATTGGGTGTGTTTATAAGCGTTATCGAGTAGATTTCCAAGTATCTCCATTAGGTCATTCTCGTCTCCTCGAAAGGATGCGTCGGAATCGACATTTGTAGTGAATTCTACGGATTTATCACGGTATATTTTGTCCATTGCGTCAACGACTAGCCCCAATACTGTTTCTATGTTGGTTCCTTGGTTAACTATGGTGTGGCTAGAAATTACGGCCCGACGAAGTTGATACTCAATACTGTTATCTATACGAAAAATCGCGTCGAGAATAGATCTGTTTTCAGGTAGGTCGGATATCTCACTGCGTATGATCGTCATTGGGGTTTTTAAGCTATGGGCTAGGTCAGCCATGCTGGATCGGTAGCGCTCGCGTTGGCGGTGTTCTTTATCTATTAGGGAGTTTACATTATGCGTGACGCCTTTTAACTCCTTAGGGTAGTCCGTAGATAACACCGTTAGGGAACCTATCTCCATGTCATTTATTTCATCTTCTAATTTCTTTATTGGTTTAAATGCTTGCTTAAGCGCTAGATGCTGCCCAATTAATACAGCGGCAGTGATAATTAGAAAACCTAATGCCAACGAAATTTGGAATCGATATAAATCCGCTTTGATAACAGACTCATCTTCTGCAACCACAAAAGTATACTCATGTTGAGCACCATATTCTTCCCAAGCTACTTTGTATGAGATGGTCAAATAAGGAGTACCACCAAAGTGTTGTTTATCCAAAAGCCATTGACCTGTGGCAAGGGTAGGGGGCGATGTGATTACGGGGTCGATAACGGAAAGTGAGTGCCATACCTGTTGCTTGTTACTATTGACTACCATTGCCCACAACCCTGAATTTTCGGTGTTAAAGCGTGCGTTATGTAAAATTGGAGGTACTGTTAGCGCCCCTTGGTTAAATTGAGATACGGATAGTAGGGTGTAGATATGAAGGCGTAGTTTGTCTTGAGCTGATTTTTCGAGTTCTTTTACAAAACTCATGTAGACCACCGTTGCACTCATAAGCATAACTAGCACTACAATTAGTGCAGTGTGGCTGAAGAAACGCTTTTTTAAGGAGGCCGTTGTTGTCATTCTAGAAGCTCTTGAAGCGATAACCACGACCGCGTAAAGTTTCAATTGGTTTATGGGTGTTGTCTGGATCCAGTTTTTGGCGAATGCGAGCTACAAGCACTTCGATTACATTGCTATCTCGGTCTATATCCTCTTCGTATAAATAGTCGCTGAGTGTGCTTTTCGATGTGACTTTATTGGGGTTAAGCATAAAGTACTGAATCAATTTATATTCAAAAGCCGTTAGGGTGATCGAGGTATCGTTAGCCCTTACTTCTTGGGTTTCCATATCCAATACATAAGGCCCTTGAGATAATTTAGAATTTGAATAGCCGCCGGAGCGTCGTAATAGCGCTTCTATGCGTGCGTTGAGTTCCTCAAATTGGAAGGGTTTTACGAGGTAGTCGTCTGCACCAGCTTTTAATCCATAGACTTTGTCCTGCCAGCTACTTCTTGCCGTTAGAATTAGAATGGGTTTGTTGTAATTTTCTTGTCTTAGCTTCTGAATGACTTCGATACCTGACATGCGGGGTAAACCTATGTCTACAATGGCCAAGTCATAGGGGTATTCCTGGGCTCGATACAAGCCTTCTTCCCCTGAGCTACTTGAGTCCACTTGATAGTTCGCTTTCTTAAGCTTGTTCTTTAGTTGCTCGAGCAACACTTCGTCATCTTCGATAATGAGTATTTTCATGGACTTGCCTTGATCGTATGTTTGTCTTGATCACTGGAAATATCGACCATTCTAATGACGCCATTACGGGATAGAATTTTTATCCGATAGGATAGATTGCCATTTTTCTCTATACGATCTGCACTTAGCACGGTCCCTTTGTGAGTAGATAGTGCTTTCTTTATTGCATCTCGCAGGGTGAGGGATTTTTCTGAGGCCTCTTTAGGTGGGGCAGATTTGTTCCCACGGGCTGGATTCATGACGGAGGAGTCTTGTAATTTCTCCTCTAACCAATTGGTCATAGGCATAACAAAACGCTCCACGCGTTTTGTTTGGGGCTCAACGGTGTCGTTAATCCAGCTGCTTTCTGGAGGGGCTGTGTTCTGCGACTCTTCTTCAGCGTAACTGAGTGCTGATAATAGGCAGATAAAAATGAAGAGTAATAAATTAATAGTTGTTTTCACTAAATTGACTAAGGCAAGCTGCTGATGACTTGGAGTATAAACTAAGTAGATTAACAGAAGCTTAATAAGTTACTAGGTTAGTTTGAGCGTTTACCTAATGTTGGTGGAGTTTGGGAGGAGCTAATTGCTAGTATTATCAATGAGTTGAGGTGTGTCTTGTTTCATGGGATTATAGGCTGGGCGTGTTTTGTACAATCTACACTATAATCTAGTTATTCAATAACTTGGTGAGAAGGTAGGGTTGTCTCTTAATGGGTAGAATTACAACTTATCTCCTTTTTGCATTGTTACTTGTCCCTTTCAGCGTGAAAGCGGTAGGCGTTGAATTGAACTCCTCAATACAACGCTATGATCTTGGCGTTTTTGCAGATTACCTTGAAGATCCCGGCGGGAGCTTGGAGATTGCAGACATTGTCTCTCCTCAATTAGAGGGGCAATGGGTTAAGAATCAAGACGATACGATGAATTTTGCTTTCTCGAGTAGTGTGTATTGGATCCGCGTAGACTTTCGGTCTGATTTCGATGGTGTTGACCCTTGGTTATTCGAAATAGCGTTTCCTTTGCAGGACTTTATTGATTTTTATGTCATGGAGGGGGAGAGGGTGATGTCTCTGGTTAAGACAGGAGACAGGCGCGAATTCGGAACACGGCCCATCGAGTATAGAAACTTCCTGTTTCCGCTTGTTGTACCCAAAGGCAGTCATAGGCAAGTGTATATTCGGCTTGCAAATACCGATGGTCTTCATGAGCCGTGTCCAATGATTCTTTGGAGTTCGACAGAGTTTACGTTGAAACACGGTGAGAGAAGTGTCGGTCTAGGGATCTATTTTGGCATTATGGTGGTGATGGCCTTTTATAATCTTTTTCTCTATGTGTCGGTACGGGATAAAACCTACCTATATTATGTAACCTATATATTCGGGTTTTCGTTCTGGTTGTTTTCATATTATGGTTTTTCCTTTCAGTATTTATGGCCAAATCACCCTACTCTTGGAAACCAGTCGACTATTGTACTGACAAGCTTTTGGGCTATTTTTATGGCCCAATTTGTAAGATCTTTTCTTCATTCAGCCGAGTATCTTCTATGGTTCGATCGACTGATGAAGGTCTATATATTTTGTATGATATTGACGATTCTGGTGAGTTTTTCGGGTAATTATTCAATAGGAATATTCTCTGTTATTGGTTTTGGGTTTCCCGCCTGCCTTGCGGGTATTGCGGCGGGTATCGTGAGCTGGCAATCTGGCTATAGGCCTGCTAGATTTTTTCTCTTAGCGTGGAGCACTTTGCTAATTTCGCTAACCATTTTTTGTCTAAAGATTGCGGGAATACTCCCGTCTCTATGGTTTATCGAGCGTAGTGTGCAAATTGGGTCCGCGATTGAAGTCATTCTATTGTCCCTTGGCCTTGCGGATAGAATCAACGTCCTCAAGAAGGAAAAAATTTCGGCTCAGAAAGAATCCATCGCGTCATATGAATCAAATCTGCGGTTAAGGAATGATTTTATCGCCTCCATAAGCCATGAATTACGAACGCCGATGAATGCCATTCTAGGCGGAATTGAAGTGGTAAATGAAAAAGAATACGGTGGTTTGGATAATCCCTTCGATATTATTCGCTCCGGCGCGCAAGATATGATGTCTCTCGTGGATGATATTCTAATTCATACTGAGATTCAGTCAGGTCAGCTTAAACTGGAACGACAAAGCGCTAAGGTCGGCGCGGCGATGGACAAGTTGGTGCATTACTATGGCTCTTTGTGTAAGGATCGTGGATTGACGTTTGAGCACAAAGTTGATGAAGATGTGCCCGCCTGGATAATTACCGATAGGCATAAACTGACGGTTGTTCTCACCAAGCTACTGGATAATGCTGTTAAGTTTACTGAAGCTGGTGAAGTTGGGTTAGCAATTTCAGTGGGTTATAAAGAAGGGAGTGCACAGATCCGATGCGCTGTTTCTGATAGCGGCCCCGGTATACCTAAAGAGAAGCATGAGCTTATATTTGATCCTTTTGTGCAAATGGAAGGGGGGTTTACTCGGCGCCACGGAGGAATGGGAATTGGGTTGTCAATTTGTCGGCGATTAGCAGAGTCACTTAACGGTTCTCTGGTAGTCGTGTCGGAAAAAGACAGAGGGAGTTGTTTTACCTTAACGTTTCCTCTGGAGCTGGGAGTGCAAGAGAAGATCAAAGAGATAGGGTTATTGCTGTCGAGTGATCTACCTATCTTGGTAGTTGAGGATAACCTCGTCAACCAGAAAGTTATCGTCAAAATGCTGGAAAAATTAGGGTTCAGCACACTCGTTGCGAATCATGGTGAAGAGGCAATTTCAATCCTAGAAGAGAATGTTCCTTCTCTTATTTTGATGGACTTACAGATGCCAATTATGGATGGTTTTAGCTGTACGTCTGTAATTCGACAATCGACTGGGGGTTATAAGGACATTCCAATTGTTGCCGTTACCGCTAATGTTATGGATGTTGATAGGGCTCGTTGTAGTGACATTAAAATGAATGACTTTCTTGAAAAACCAGTTAAGTTAAATGTACTTAGAGAATGTTTGTCAAAATATGTGGATTTTTAATGAGAAAAAGTACCAGGATGGGTATGGTGCGATTTGTTGGGTTGTATGGCAGACTGTGACGTGAATTACTCCTATGGATTTTAGTCATTACGCAAACTTTTCGCTCAGCGGGTTTTATTGAGTGAACTTAACAATTAACAGGAAATTGATTATGTATATTCTTACTCACGACGGAGATAAAGTTGGTACTACAAAATTGGAGAGAGGAGATCCTTCGACCCGCGCAGTATCTGGAGTATTCAACAACATAGGTGGAGCTAAAGCTCTAGCAGGTTGGATCAAAAGTATCGGTGGTGAAGAGGATGCTGGGGTGGTATTTATTACTTTGGATAAAACCTTTATCTTGATGAATGAAGCGGAAGAAATTGTTACATTTGGAGAGGGTAATCTAATTGCAGTGCCTGAAGATGATGAAGTATTTCTAGATATTACGGGATTGTCAGAGGATGACTATAAGGCCTACTTTGCAGGGCATATCTCTGCTATGGATGAGGGTAGCTAATCTATTCCTCTGGCGAAAAAGGGGCTGCGTTATGAAACCAACCCCTTCATTTTGTCTTTATGACCTATAAATTGCAAATATCACTACCGAAAAGGGCGGCGAGATCGCAGGTGGTACAGGCTTGCAAAGTGATAGATGCAATGATGAGGAACGCAATTTTTGTGATCTTTAGAGTCATGTGGCACCTTCTTATTATTGTTTGTTTTTTTGCTTTTCGAATGGACGTTTAATTGCTGAAATCATATATGCTCAACTGCTAATGGTCAATATATCTCTATTTGACAGAGGTTTAGCTTATTTTCTAATATTATTAGTACTGAATTCCAGATATATTGTCTCCGATAATGGTTGTGCTGTTTGGCGTGTATAGGCCCTGCTATCTCTGCGTTGTGGCTGCTTTTGGGCTAATCTTAACCTATCTTTGTCTACATGAAGCGCAAAAGATCAGATGGTAAATACCAAAACGGCTAGGGCAGGGTTATGCTTTCAGTGGTCAATATGTGTTCTGGCCCTAGTTTTTTCTATGGATGTACAAGCCCTATTTGTCGATAAGGGTGTTCGCCTTGATATATCTGATACTGTTGATTCCTACATTGACCTCACTAGCGAGGACTCTATTCAAGAGATTGTAAGCAACCCCGAGGTGTTTCAGGAGGGGCAGGGTATTAATTTTGGTTATCTGTCTGGCACCGTTTGGTTGCGTTTTTCGTTGAGTAATCATTTGGACCGATCTCAGTCGCTAAATTTGGAGGTAGGGTATAACCCATTAGATAGCGTTATCTTCTATCAGGTGCCAGACAGTTATAGCGGAGGGGGGCATATTCAGGAAGAAGCGCAAGGTGATATGATCCCGTTCGAGCAGAGGCGCCTGAAGTTGCGGGGAACATTTTTTGAATTTTTCATTCCTGCAAATAGTACATCCACTTATTATCTACGCATTGAATCTACAAGTAGTATTGCGGCCCCTCTCTATATTAGTGACGGCCATGCGATGAAGGAGCGGTTGGAAAATAACAATGTAGCCTTAGGTTTATATTATGGTGTGTTGCTGGGTTTGGGTGGATATAATCTGTTTTTATTTGTGTCTATGCGTACTCGCGCATACTTGTACTATGTTTGTGTGATTGTAACCTCTGGACTATTTTGGGCGACAATTGACGGTTATAGTTTCAAATACTTATGGCCGGATTCAGTCCGTTGGAATAGCCTGTCTGTTGTTGTTTTCTTGTATTCCATTGTTATATCAGCGCTGTTATTTAGTAGCGAATATCTTAACTTAAGAAAAGAGAGTCCTCGCAGTCAGCGACTGTCGTTGTCATTAGTGTTCCTGGCGCTTATTGGCATGGTGCTTTCTCCGATAATCCCAATCAGAGTCAGTTCCATTGTTATGTTGATACTGACTTTTATCGCCTGTTCGGCATTAATGTCATTCGGGATTATGCGTCTCAAACAAGGGTTTCGTCCCGCGCGTTATTTTGTCACTGCCTGGGCGTTGTATTTGTTTTCAACCATTCTAGGGGTTGTGAGCGTGCTGGATTTGATTTCGTTTTACATTCCATACCCTGTTATTTTAAAGATGGCATCTGCCTGCGAAATGATCTTGCTCTCGTTAGGTCTTGCAGACCTAATCAATGGCCTTAAGGAAAAGCAAATACAGATAATTAAGGAAGTGGCTACAGCACAGGCCGAGAATAGAGCCAAATCTGATTTCCTCGCGAAGATGAGCCATGAAATACGAACCCCAATGAATGGCGTGTTGGGAATGGCTGACTTACTAAAATCGGAACAACTCAACCAAAAGCAAGCGAATTATGTAGAGGTAATACAAAACTCCGGACACTCACTAATGAATGTTATCAATGATATCTTGGACTTTTCCAAAATTGAAGCAGGGAAAATGGAGATTGAATGCGTCAGTTTTGACGTCGAGCAAATCATCAATGAATGTATGGCGCTATTTGCGTTAAAAGCCGATGTCAAAGGCATTGAATTGATAAGCGACATCAAACCTGATACTCCGTTGCAGTTGCATGGCGACCCTAACAGGATAAGACAGGTCATACTGAACCTCCTGGGCAATGCATTCAAATTTACCGAACAAGGCTCTGTAGTACTGAGGTTGTACGAATCAGGTAGAAGCAAGTTTGAGGAGGGTGGAGTCAAAATCAGATTTGAAATTGTTGATAGCGGCATTGGACTTTCGCTGGATGCTCAGAAAGGACTGTTTACTGATTACACTCAGTCTGATAATTCGGTGAGTCGGCAGTATGGTGGCACTGGACTTGGTTTGTCTATAAGCAAGGAGTTAGCCAACCTTATGGGTGGAGATATTGGCGTAATAAGTACGGAAAATAAAGGCTCTACATTTTGGTTTACTGTGGACTTTGCTCGATGTGATAGGCAGCGACTCGTTTCTCATCTACCGAAGGATATCTTGAAAGGAAAGAAAATCCTGATCGTCGAAGATAACCCAGTATTCTGTAATGTTGCTTATCAATATACCCAAGCCTGGGGGATGGAGTCGTATATCGCCCAGAACTCCGCTGAGTGTATCGCGATGGTAAATCAGCATATTGATGGCGCCTCAATTTTTGACATTGTACTTATGGATTGGCGCCTGCCAGATGGTGATGGTGTGGCTCTGTCGAAGAAAATCCACGAAATCCCACATTGCCAAGATTTATTGGTTGCTCTAATTACCTGTATGAGAATACCGCCAAGTAAAGATGAGTTAGATAATTCCGGTATTTCGTTGTGTATTGAAAAACCCATTGGCGCATCAGAATTACATGGTAAGCTCAGCCGGGCGTTGTCCGCAACAGCTTCAAGTCCTAATGAAAATGCGGTGTTGGAACTTGTTTGCCCTGATTTAGCGGGTTTTTCTGTTTTGGTGGCAGAGGACAATAAAGTGAATCAAATGGTTGTTGAGGGAATGTTAGGTAAGATGAACATCACCACGATCACAGTGGACGACGGTGCTCAGGTAATTGCTACCTATAAGGAAAGACACCAAGACATTGATTGTATTCTAATGGATTGTGATATGCCGAAAATAGATGGATTTGAGGCGACTAAGTGTATTCGGCAGCTGGAAAATAGGTTAGATATTGAGAAGGTGCCGATCGTGGCATTAACCGCTCACGTTATGAGTGAACATCGTAAGAAGGGGCTTGAGTCTGGAATGAACGAGTTCTTAACGAAGCCAATTGAGGTGGCTAAATTGATTAGTACGCTGGAGGAGGTCGCGGCAGCTGTACGTGATTAGCGATATGTTTTAAAAATCGTGATGAATTCAATAGCTTAGAAGGTAGGCTGTACACGTTATGCTCCTGCGCCCATTTTAGATCAAAAAAATACCACTATTTGCGTGAGTTTCTATACTCAAAAGATAGCAATGATTTATTGGGTGGTATGAAATGCAAGGACTCTTACTGAAAATCCTCCTGTTTTGTTGTGCGCTACTATTGTCATCGAATGTTATAGCCGAAGATAAATGGTTGGCCCCGGAAGTTATTGCAGGAGCGGAAACGGTAGATGCTGCTGGGGTATTGGACTTGGCGGAAAGGTATGTTGATTTAGTGGTTATCGATAGTCGAAAGATTACCGACTATGAGAATGGGCATATTGAAGGGGCAATTAATCTACCTGATACTGATACGAGCTCGGTATCCCTAGATAAAGTTCTTGAGAATAAGAGAACTACGGTCGTTTTTTACTGTAACGGGATTAATTGTAAGCGTTCTTCTATTGCAGTGTCTATTGCTCTTGAGTCTGGATTTAGCAGTGTTTTTTGGTATAGAAAAGGCTGGGATGAATGGACTCAGTTGAAGTTTCCGATTGTGGTTGGAAAATGAAGACAGATCGATGAATAGGTCATTAGATCGCCTTCGTTTGCCGGTTATTTCAGTGATGCTACTGCTGATGCTTGTGGGTATAGTTTGGCGGGGGGTGGTGGAATTTAGGCAAGTGGTTGAAGCTACGCATGCTGACTTGTTGGGGCGAACGGTGGGGTTTGTTGTCGACGACATTCTGAGCGACCTATTGACTAATGCTGAGAAGATAGCGAGTGGATTAAAGAAGACGAACAAACTACCCGCCATGATTCGCGCAAAAGAACTAGATCAAAGAGAAGAGCTATTGGTTTTGCTACGTGATCAATTTAGACAGCGTTCAGTTACCTCAGGTGAGATCAAGCTCCTGTCGATTAGTGTGTTTGATCTTCGTCTGGATAAAATATTTAGCGTAAGGGAGGGGGATGATTCAGAGTCAGTGCTGTCTGGTGTTGTTCGTCATGCATTGTTGTCTCGAAGAAATAGTGAACGGTATCAAACGTTGCCACTGTTCTGGAAGGACGGGGATGGACAATTATTGTATAGCATTTTTTTTCCTATTGGTGGTTTGGCAATAAAGGGGTATTTGGTCGTTACTGTGGACCCTGTATTCGCATTGTCGAAAATTCATCGGGTGCTTGGGATGCCGGCAAAATTGCACGACGGAAGCAACGGTTTGTATCAATCTGAAGGGTGGAGCCTTGATGTTCACAATGGACATCTGCTGCTGGTGGATTTTCCAGTGCTCAAAGATGTCTCCGGCGATCCTATTTTTGTTTCTATATTGAACGATTTTTCTTCTGTATCAAGAACCATTCTTAATGGGTTAGTAATAGGTGGATCAGCTCTCTTATGCATCTGTGGGCTAGCCATTTTTCTCGCCACCCATGTTGTTAGGAGGTCGCAACTCGAGGCGTTATCTCTTGCGGCAGAAGTTGCTGAAAAGTCTACCCATGCCAAAGGACGTTTTTTGGCCAACATGTCTCATGAAATAAGAACACCGATTAATGCAATCGTCGGCTTTACCCATCTGCTTCAACAAACAACGCTATCGAGTGAGCAGAGTGAATCGGTGGATAGAGTCGATATGGCAGCGCAAAGTTTGTGTTCATTGGTTAATGATGTACTGGATTTTTCAAAGATTGAAGAAGAGAAATTGGAGTTAGAGAATATACCGTTCAATTTGTATGACGAGGTTATGAAAGTCCGATCCTTGTTTTCTCTAAAAATATCAGAAAAAAACATAGATCTATTAATTCAGGTGTCTCCTGATTTGCCTGAAGGTCTAATTGGAGATCCGTTGAGGGTCAACCAGGTGCTGACAAATCTGACAGGTAATGCTGTTAAATTTGTTAGACACGGATCGATCACGATTAGTGTTCTATGGAAATCTCAAAGTCCAAAAGAAGGAACAGTCGAAATTTCTGTTAAAGACACGGGGGTAGGTATATCAGAGAAAAATATTTCTGGAATCTTTAAATCCTTTTCTCAAGAGGATAACACTACGACACGAAAATTCGGAGGGACAGGGCTTGGGCTAACGATATCCAAACAAATAGTGCAACTAATGGGTGGGGATCTTGTTGTTCACAGTGTGCTGGGGGAAGGTTCTGTCTTTACGTTTACGATACCTCTGTGCGTTGAGGATGCTGTGCCTGTTGGTAATGCTTGTGCAGAGTTATCTGGAAAAGAGGTTCTGTTGATTGAATCAAGTCCATCTATTGCTGGGTTCGTGCACGCGAATCTTGATAGTATTAATGTGGAAACAACATATTATCCCACCAGTGATGATGCGTTGGTAATATTGGGCCAGTACTCGGAAGTGCATTATGCCTTTGCTATTGTTGAATGGAAGAATAGTCATAAGCCTTGTTCTGAATTAGTTGAGGTGTTAAGAGATAACCTGATTGCAAAGAACCTTATCCTTTTGATCGATCATACTATGGTAAGCGATGTTGATCTCTTTAGGAGTATGGGGGTTAGAGCGTGTTTGCAAAAGCCGATGTCGAGCATTGAGCTTCGCTATTCATTGAGTCAGGTGCTTGCCGGGGTCAATTTGCTGAATGCTAAAGAGGAGGCTGACAAAAAGAAAATAAAATCCTATCGAGGTAAACAATGTTTGGTGGTAGATGATAATGAAAGCAATATTGTACTATTGGTGAAATTGTTACAGAGCTATGAAATTGAGGTGGTCAGTGCGATCAATGGTCGTGATGCACTTACGAAGATAGAAGCATCAATAGATAGAGAAGGGGAGTCGACTTTCGACTTGGTGTTGATGGATATGATGATGCCAGTAATGGATGGATACGAGGCGGTCACTCGGCTTCGTGAGGATACGAGGTTTGATAAACTCTTTATAGTGGCATTGACTGCTAACGCGACATTAGAAGAAAAACAGCGATGCATTGGGTTGGGGTCGAATGGATACTTGACAAAGCCCTTGCATATTGATGCTCTTGAAGATCTATTTGGCGAACGTTTTGGTGAGCCCGTATTGCTTGAGCCTGAATGTCCGCTGGAAGTACTTAGTGAACACAAGAGTTACGATGAATTCCCAGAAATGTTGCCGGGGGTGAATATTGATGCAGCGTTAAAGATGTTGGGAGGGAAGAAACAGTTATATCAGTATGTTGCACAGTCATTTAGTCAAGAATACGAAAATTTCCAGCAAAAATTTACGCAGACGCTGTTGAGTGCCGACCCTGATGATGCGGTTCGGATGGTACATGGATTAAAAGGATTGGCGGGTTCGTTAGGTGCCACTGAGCTTCAGTCGGCGGCATTCGCAGTGGAGCAGAAGTTGATGGCTCAGCAAGATGTGGATGATATGTTACCCAGTTTATACTTCGCTTTACCACCAGTATTAAGTGCATGTGAACAGGTTCAGAACTTTTCTTAAAATACACGGAGTGATTGACAGCTCGTTCTACTCTTGTTTTACCCGGTTGAATTCTTGTTTTAAGTTTTGGTTAGTTATTAAGGAATATATGCGCGGGAAATTCTTGTACAGCCATACGATAAACCGGAACATTTTTGGGTAGATGATCAGACTTTTGTTTTTCTCTATATCGTTAAGTGCATTAAAAGCAAACAACTCAGGGCTAATGGATACGTCTTTTTCTCGGGTGTACTCCCTTAGTTTTGTGGATCTTACTCTCGGTAACGAATTGGGGCTTGTTGAGTCAAAAATGGGTGTATTTACAGAACCTGGACATAGTGTATTTACGTTGACCCCTTTATGCTTTGCCTCTTCTCTGAGGCTAATGGATAGGCCAACTACAGCATGTTTCGTCATTGCATAGGGCGCCATCAGAGATGAGGGTATTAGCCCTCCTACTGATGCGGTGTTTACAATGGTTCCAAAGCCTTGCTTAATCATAATGGGATACACAAGGGATATACCGTTGGTAACGCCGCGAATGTTAATATCGATGTAATGGTCGTAATGCTCGTGGGTTAGTTCGCCGGCATCGCAGCCGTAACCTATACCGGCATTATTGAAAAGGTAATCTATCTGCTTGTGGGTGGAGGTTATTTTAGAAATGAAAGCCTGAAACCCCTTAATGCAACTAACATCCAATATTTCGGAGGTAGCGTTGTCGCCTAGATTTTTTGCCCTTTCATGAATGTCTGCGCTAATGTCTGTCATCCAAACCATTGCACCTCGGCGAATCATTTCTTTTGAGAGAGCAAGCCCGATACCGGAGGCTGCTCCTGTGATCAAGACAATTTTATTTTTCCAATGCATAGGTGTGGCTCGCAATAGTGGACGGGCAGTCATACTAAACGAGAAAGACGTAGGCTGAAAAGCGGTTATCTACAACAAAGTGTTACTAGCGTTATTTCTTCGCGAAGGTTCCATGCTCTTCTAGCATCGTAAGCATCGCTCTTGCGGCGTTTGACAGCGAGTGCCCCGGATGGTGGACAACGCCGAGGTTTCTTTTTACGTTAAACCCTTCAATATTTAACTGTCTTACACCCTGATCAATCATTGCGGTAGGCAATACGCTCCACCCGAGTCCAATGGAGACCATCATTTTGATGGTCTCCAGATAATTGGTCGAGATAGAAACGTTCACTTTTAAGCCCTGATCATCAAAAAGCGCTTCGACAAGGCGGCGCGTAAAGGTGGTTTCGCTGGGCAATATTGCGGTAAAAGATGATAAGTCTTGTAGATTTAGTTCGGCCTTGTTTAGAAGTGGGTGTTCCTCACTGACCACGATAGATAATGGGTCCTCCCATATCTGTATAGCTCTTAATGGCGCTGGGTCGGTTAGAGGTAACGTTACAATTCCAAGTTCTAGTTTTCCTTGCATGATCAATTCATAGGCTTGTTCTGAATCGATAAACTTTAGATCCATTTCAACATTAGGGTGTTGTGTCGTAAATTGCCTAAGCACAATAGGGAGGCGGTGTAGGCCGATATGGTGAGATGTCCCCACTGACAATGAGCCCGACACTTCCCCTGATAAATTACTCATGGCTCTGCGTGTCTCTTCTATCTCTCGGAGGATGCTGTTAGCCCGTGGTAACAGTGCGTTGCCTGCTTCAGTGAGGATGACCTGCCGTCCAATTCGGTCAAAAAGCTGGCAGTGCAGTGTGCTCTCCAGTCCTGAAATTCGTTTGCTGATAGCGGGTTGGGTGATAAAGAGCTTTTCGGCTGCAATTGTGAACGACTGGTATTCCGCAACAAAAACAAAAGCTTTGAGAGCTGAAGTGTCCATAGGTAGTGTTTGCCGTTAAGTGAACGTCTGATATTCCAAATGGTTATCCATCATATAAGAAATATAAATTGGAGTTATGCAATGGTCAACGATAGAATTCTATCTGTTGAGAGAGGGGCCCCGTGTTCCTTGTGATTGTTTGCTTTATAGATTGAGGATAAGCCCATGGCGGGTAAGACGTTATACGATAAATTATGGGAAACCCACTTGGTTAAAGAGAGAGCTGACGGAACAGCATTAATCTACATTGATCGACATTTGATCCATGAGGTGACATCTCCCCAGGCTTTCGAAGGTTTGCGATTGGCAAATCGTAAGCCTTGGAGACTGGATACCAATATCGCCACACCTGATCATAATGTGCCAACCACTGATAGAAGTGTCGGTATAGAAGATCCAGTAGCGCGTATTCAAGTGCAGGCACTAGATGATAATTGCGATGAATTCGGAATATTGGAATACAAGATGAACGATGTTCGTCAAGGTATTCTGCATGTTGTTGGCCCAGAGCAAGGGGCCGCATTACCGGGTATGACAATTGTTTGTGGAGACTCCCATACGGCAACTCACGGAGCTTTCGGGTCTTTGGCGCACGGTATTGGTACGTCAGAAGTTGAGCATGTATTGGCTACTCAGTGTTTGCTTCAAAAGAAGATGAAAAACATGCTTGTTCGTGTGAACGGTAAGGTTGGCGCTGGTGTGACTGCGAAAGATATCGTACTTGCAATCATAGCCAAGATAGGCACCGCTGGAGGAACTGGTTACGCAATTGAGTTTGCGGGCGAGGCGATTGAGGCTTTGTCTATAGAGGGCCGCATGACAGTGTGTAACATGGCTATTGAGGGTGGTGCGCGAGCAGGAATGGTATCCGTCGATGATACCACTATCGACTATTTTAGGGGGCGAACGTTTGCTCCTAAGGGCGAAATGTGGGATGTGGCAGTAGCCAAATGGAAAGAATACCGAAGTGATGCTGACGCAGAATTTGACACAATTGTTGAGCTTGAGGGAGCGACCATAATACCTCAGGTTAGTTGGGGTACGTCGCCAGAGATGGTGGTTCCGATCGATGCACCTTTGCCCGATCCTGAGTCAGAAAGCGACCCTGTCAAGGCTGACGGTATGCGTAGAGCTTATGAATATATGGACCTTAAGCCAGGGATGACGATGGGTGATGTTGTTCCGGATCGTGTGTTTATTGGGTCGTGTACTAATTCTAGAATTGAGGATCTACGTTCCGCTGCGGAAGTTGCGAAGGGGCGAAGAGTCGATAGCAAAGTGATCCAAGCCATTGTTGTACCTGGTTCTGGCTTAGTTAAGCTGCAAGCTGAAGAAGAAGGATTGGATAAGGTATTTGTTGATGCTGGCTTTGAGTGGCGTGAACCGGGATGCTCAATGTGCTTGGCGATGAATGCCGATAAATTGGGTGATGGGGAGCATTGTGCGTCTACGTCGAATAGGAATTTCGAAGGGCGACAAGGTTATGGTGGACGAACACATTTGGTAAGCCCTGCGATGGCTGCTGCTGCTGCGGTATCGGGCCGTTTTGTGGATGTTCGTGAGTTATTAGACGCAAAAGCGTAGGGGCTAGAAATGGAAAAGTATCAGAAATATACCGGAATTGTGGCTCCGTTAGATCGTGCGAATATCGATACGGATCAGATAATTCCTAAGCAGTTCTTGAAGTCTATTAAACGAACAGGGTTTGGTCCCAACTTGTTTGATGAATGGCGCTATCTTGATGAAGGGCTTCCTGAGCAAGACTGTAGTCAAAGACCCCTTAACCCTGAATTTGTGCTTAATCAGGAGCGCTATAAAGGCGTGTCGGTGATGGTGGCGCGTAAGAATTTTGGTTGTGGGTCTAGTCGGGAGCATGCACCATGGGCGCTTGAAGACTTTGGTTTTAAGGCGATCATTGCACCGAGTTTTGCAGATATATTCTTCAATAACAGTTTCAAGAATGGCCTGTTACCTATCGTCTTAAGTGAAGAGAAGGTGGATAGCTTATTCGAGAGTGTACACGCTGATTCTGGCTATTCGTTGGAAATTGACCTGGAAAACCAGGTGATTAACTGTCCGGATGGCGAATCTATTGCGTTTGATGTGGACCCTTTTAGGAAGCATTGTCTACTACAAGGTTTGGATGATATAGGTATTACTTTAGAGGATGCGGATGCTATCAAAGCATTTGAATCAACCTACGAAAAAGAAGCACCTTGGGTATTTAATGCGATTAAGTAATCGAGCGCGCTATTGCTGATTGTGTGAGTGTAATTTTAAGAGAATAAATAAATGACTAAGAATGTACTAGTGTTGCCAGGTGATGGTATCGGCCCAGAGATTATTGCTGAGGCTGTTAAAGTGTTGGAATGCGTAAGCCAGCAAGATTCTTTGGATATAGCCGTGGATCAGGCTCTGCTTGGTGGGGTGGCTATCGATGCTACCGGCTCACCGCTGCCAGAAGAAACTATGGTGAAGGCGAAAAATGCAGATGCTATCTTGTTAGGTGCAGTGGGTGGCCCAAAATGGGAGGCACTCGATATGTCTATTCGCCCTGAGCGGGGGTTGTTAGGCATTCGTTCTGAGCTTGAGCTTTTCGGAAATTTGCGTCCTGCAATGCTATATCCTCAATTAGCAGATGCCAGTAGCTTGAAGCCTGAATTGGTGTCTGGTCTTGATATCCTTATTGTTAGGGAGCTAACGGGAGGTATTTATTTTGGTCAGCCGCGTGGAGTGCGAACGTTAGACAATGGAGAGCGACAGGGATACAACACCTATGTGTACTCTGAGTCAGAGATAATAAGGATTGGGCGTTTAGCATTTGAACTTGCAATGAAGAGAGATAAGCGAGTTTGTTCTGTTGATAAGGCAAATGTGCTTGAAGTAACAGAATTATGGCGTGAAATCATGGATGATCTAGCCAAAGAATATCCAGAGGTCGAATTGAGCCACATGTACGTGGACAATGCTGCCATGCAGTTGATTCGAGCACCTAAGCAATTTGATGTGATGGTTACCGGTAATATGTTTGGTGACATATTGTCCGATGCTGCTGCAATGTTAACGGGTTCCATTGGAATGCTACCTTCAGCCTCCCTAAATAAGGCTGGGAAGGGCATGTATGAGCCCTGCCATGGCTCTGCTCCTGATATTGCAGGACAGGGAATTGCTAATCCATTGGCAACTATATTGTCAGTGGCAATGATGTTGCGTTATTCGTTTGATCAGGGCAAAACGGCTGATCGTATCGAAGCAGCGGTAAGTGCTGTGCTGGATCAAGGGTATCGAACGGCTGATATATATACTGATGGAATGCAAAGAGCGTCCACCAGTGAAATGGGTAATGCGGTACTGAAAGTACTACAAGCATAGAATTTTGAAGAATTGAAGTAGGAATAAAAAATGAGCAAGACATATGATATCGCGGTTGTAGGTGCCACCGGAGCGGTGGGTGAGACAATGATGGCCGTGCTAGAAGAAAGAAACTTTCCAGTTGGCAATCTTTATCCGCTCGCGAGCGCGCGGTCTGCCGGCAAAACCATTCAGTTCAATGGGAAGTCATACAAAGTCCAAGACTTGGCGGATTTTGACTTCAGTAAGGTACAAATAGGGCTGTTTTCAGCGGGTGGTAGCATCTCTGAAGAATTTGCGCCTAAAGCAGCCGAGGCTGGTTGTATCGTTATCGATAACACTTCTCACTTTAGATATGACGATGATATCCCACTGGTTGTACCAGAGGTGAATCCTGAAAAGATTGCTGAATACAAGACCAGAGGCATCATAGCCAACCCTAACTGTTCGACGATTCAGATGCTGGTAGCACTAAAGCCGATTCTTGATGAGGTGGGGATCGAGCGAATTAACGTCTCGACCTATCAAGCGGTATCTGGCACTGGTAAGGAAGCCATTGAAGAGTTGGCGGTTCAATCGCGAAACTTATTGAGTGGTCAGCCAATTGAAGCCAATGTGTATCCAAAGCAGATTGCTTTTAACGCGTTGCCTCACATTGATGTGTTCCTTGAAAATGGCTATACCAAGGAAGAGATGAAGATGGTATGGGAAACCAAAAAAATCTTTGCTGATGAGAGTATTGAAGTTAACCCCACTTGTGTCCGCATCCCTGTTTTCTATGGGCACTCAGAAGCGGTACATGTAGAAACTAAAGATAAAATCTCCGCGGAAAAAGTAACCGAACTATTGACCGCATCAGAGGGTATCGAAGTTATCGATGATCGCAATGATGGCGGTTACCCGACAGCGGTGACTGATGCCTCTGGCAACAACCCAACCTATGTTGGCAGGATCAGGGAAGATATATCACATCCTCGTGGCATAAATATGTGGGTTGTTGCGGATAATGTGCGAAAAGGCGCTGCAACTAACAGTGTTCAAATCGCCGAAGTGTTGATAAAAGACTATTTATAATTGATACTTAGAGCAACAACGTCAGGTCAGTTCTAGATACTGGTGCCAACCAGTTCAAGAAACTTCAGAATTATCCCTGACATTGAAGATTTGGAAGCTATCCTTATTAGGGGTAGCTTCCGTTCTTTTCTTATGTAAGCCCCAAAATAATAAATTAAATGCCTCGAATTTTGGGGCGATATGTCTCCCAAGTAATTGAAAGGATTTGACAATGATTCGAAAGCTAACCGCAGCGTTGATTGGTGTCGGTGTAATGGTTCCGGGATTGGCGAATGCCCTTGGTTTGGGAGGTATAGACTTGGATTCGGCGTTGAGCGAGCCGCTCAATGCAAAGATAGAGCTTGTGCAAGTAAGGGAGTTACGACCCGAAGAAATCCTCGTTAACCTTGCAAGTGCCGCTGACTTTAAGGACGCAGGTGTTGAGCGGTTTCATTCGCTTACCGATGTAAGATTTGAAGTAATAGTCAATACTGATGGTAGTTCCTATATTAAGCTCAAATCACGTAAGCCGATACGTGAGCCCTTCATTAATTTCCTAATAGAAGTCAATTGGCCTGCCGGTAGGTTATTAAGAGAGTACACCCTATTATTGGACCCTCCTGTATTTAGCGCGACGAGAGATGAGCCAATTCTGAAGGCTCCGACTGTTTCGGCTCCGGTTGAAGTGACGCCGCCGCCTCGTGTGGTAACCCCAGCGCCAGTCACGACAGTTAGTCAGCCAGTAGCAAAAGCTCCAGTCGCGCCTTCACCAGCAGTGGAAGGCGCGAGCTCAGAAGGTAGTGTGTACGGGCCAACCAAAAGTTCTGATAGCCTTTGGGGGATTGCTCGTCAGTTAAGACCATCCTCCTCTGTTAGCATCCAGCAAACCATGGTGGCCATTCAACGATTAAACCCCGATGCGTTCATCAATGGCAATATTAATTTATTAAAGAAAGGGAAGGTCTTAAGAGGGCCGTCTGAGCAAGAGGTAAGAGAGCTTACTTCCCGTGAAGCAATTGCCCAAGTGGCACAGCAGAATAGAGAGTGGAAAGATCGGGCTGCTGGAAGTACTAGCAAAATCGCCGAAGCCCCTCAGATTGATACATCAGGGCGCGCGGTAGACAACCTATCAGACGAGCCTGTGTCTACTGGGGCCCACCTTAAATTAGTATCTGCGTCTGAAGTTGGCGAATCAGCAAGCGGTCAGGGGGGGGCTGGTGCAGACGGTAGTGCTGCATTGGAAGGCAAACTTGAGATAGCCGAAGAGCAGGTCGATCAGTTTCGTTTGGAAACTGAAGATTTGAAAGTTCGCAATTCGGACTTAAAAGAACAACTTGATACGAGCGATCAAGTTATTAGCCTTAAAGATGACCAAATAATGGCTCTTCAACTGAGGTTGAAGGAAATAGAAAAAGAAATGGCCGTAGTGAAGGAGCAGCAGCTTGCTGCGGTTTCTCTGGCTGGTTCAGAACCTGAGATGGTTGTAGATGAGGGGGTGAGCCCTGAAGCCGAAATTCAGGACGAGTTGGTGCCTGAGCAAAAAGAAGTTGTAGAGGCTACTGAAGAGCCGCCGGTTGACTTTAACTACGAAGACACGGCTACAGAGGAGGTCGCTGCTACTGGCGAGCTTGGTATTGATGGCCAGCAGCCGATCGTGGTTGAGGAAACGGTTCAAACGCCAGTTGAAGTAACCTCGCAGCCCGTCGTCAAGGAGAAGCCTCAACAGGATGATTTCTTAACAACGCTATTAAATAACCCGATCTATATGGCCGCTGGTGGAGGTCTTATACTTCTACTTATTGTTGGGGCCATGTTAGCGGGTCGAAAGAAAAAAGATGAGGATGATCAGCTAGCTGATTCATTGGTTGACGATTTTAACCTGGAAGGGATTGGTGGAAGTGATAGCGAAGCCTTTAGCTCTTTGGAGGAAGAAGATGTAGTAGAGTCAACTGAAATTGAAGAGGATGTGCTAGACGAAGAAACGGTCCCTCAGACGGCTGATGTTATTGGTGAAGCTGATATATACATTGCCTATGGTCGCTTTCCGCAAGCAATAGATATGTTAGAAAAAGCGGCTGAGACGGAGCCCGATCGCCCGGATATCAGAGCAAAATTGCTGGAGGTAGCGGTTGAGGCTGGAGATGTTGAAGCCTTTAAACGTCACGATGCGGTACTGCAAAACGTAGGCAATCATGATCACTTAGCGATGGCTGCTGAATTGCGCAGTAAGTTAAATATTGAAGATGATGTGGCAGAAGAAACGTTGGTTATGCCTGCTGATGACTTGGGTTCAAGCATGGATTTGGACGCATCTGTGTCGGAAGCGGAGCTTAGTGAAGATATAGGGACGTTAGATTTTGATATGGATCTGAGTGAGGATGATACTGTCGAAGCAGTGGAAGACTCTTTTCTTGGTCAAGAAGCTGAGGCGGTTGAGGTTGAGGATACGTCGCTGGATTTTGACTTGGATTTTTCTGCCGAGGAGAGCGTGACGTCTGAAGATGCTCTGGATTCTGAAGAGGATGAATTGACTTTGGATCTGCCGGATCTGGATGCAGAGCTAGGGTTAGATTTAGATGCGTCAGATGATGAGGAGTCTTTGGATTTTGATGCTGATCTAGGTTTGGATGTGGATATTGAGCCAATCAGTGATTTTGCCGAAGCAGATGAGAGTTTGGATGTTGATTTAGGCCTTATAGATACGACCGATGATGTCGAGATTGAAGCCGTTGAAGAAAGTGATGGCCTGGAATTTGATTTAGATATTGATACTGAATTAAGCCCTGCTGAAGAGCCAGTGGATGAGTCCAGTGAGCCTGATGATTTGGTGTTAGATTCAGATACGGCAGCGATGCTTGCTGATGAGTTGGATCTTGATGGTGACTTTGATTTGGATATTGATGTAGAGGTGGATGCAGAAGCAGGCGTTGATGATGACGCGACCGTTATCATTACTCCTGAGGTGGCGGTTGATGAGCCTGCCATTGAAGTTCCAGCGGTGGCTCCTCCTATCCCTGAGGTGGAGGCTGCGAATCAGGCGGGGGGGGATGATTTGGATTTTCTCACGGATGCGGACGAGATATCCACTAAGCTAGATTTGGCTAGAGCTTATATCGATATGGGTGATAGGGATGGTGCAAAAGACATTCTTGATGAAGTGATGATTGAGGGGACGGGTGAGCAGCAGGATGATGCAAAGGATCTGCTGGCGAAACTCGACTAAATACTTCTTGCTTGTCGGATCAAAAAGAGGGCTAATAGCCCTCTTTTTTTGTTTGTGTGGGGTCGATTGATGCGTATTGCAGTTGGGGTTGAGTATGATGGTAGTCGTTATCATGGATGGCAGCGACAGGGGCATGATACCAATACAGTGCAGCAGAAGCTGGATGAGGCTCTGAGCAAAGTGGCAAATTCTGATGTTGTCGTTGTGTGCGCAGGTAGAACCGATAGTGGTGTTCATGGTGTAGGGCAGGTGGTTCACTTTGACACTGAAGCGGATAGGTCTGAGAAGGCTTGGGTGTTTGGGGCAAATACTAATATGCCGTCAGACATAACCGTTCATTGGGCTGTTCCCGTGAATGATTCCTTTCATGCTCGTTTTAGTGCGTTGTCTCGGCGTTATCGATATGTGATCTATAATTGCGCAGTGAAGCCTGGGTTGGCAAATAAATATGTTACCTGGGATTACCGTGAGCTTGATGTGGAGAAAATGCAGCAAGCAGCCAATCTGTTGATCGGGAAGTTTGATTACACTTCGTTTAGAGCTGCAGGTTGTCAGGCGAAGACGGCGACACGTGAGATTCAGATGATTCGATTGTTTCGCAAGGGAGCTTTAGTGGTTATGGACATTCAAGCCAATGCTTTTTTGCAAAATATGGTAAGAAACGTCGCCGGGGTGTTGATGGCTATTGGGGCAGGGCGTCGGCCGGTAGAATGGGCTCAAGAAGTATTGGAGGCTAAAGATAGAACAAAAGGTGGGAATACCGCACACCCCTATGGCTTGTACTTCATGAAGGTTGAGTACCCCGCTGAATTTAACATACCCTATACAACCCCTGAAATCCCCTTTATGCCTATGTCAGATGATGTGTATTTACCCCAAAAGTTAAATCAGAGAACTTAATTTCTAGGCAGGGTGAGCTGCGTGCAAAGCTTGCATCTAAAAAGGCACAACAAAAGCGGAAGATCTGTTAGAATGTCGCGCTTAGTATTTTATCTTTTTTGGTAGGTAGTACACGTGTTTATTCGGACAAAAATTTGCGGCATTACTCGGCTGGAAGATGCTCTAGTCGCGGCTGAATGCGGCGCAGATGCTCTAGGCTTTGTTTTCTATAAAAAAAGCCCGCGCTATGTTACCCCAGCTGAGGCAGCGCTAATAATTGAAAAATTACCGCCATTCGTGACTACGGTCGGTTTGTTCGTGGATGCGAGCCCCGAACAAGTCGGGGATGTGCTGGATGCTGTGCCGTTGGATTTGCTACAGTTTCATGGTGGTGAAGTTGAGGTTGATTGCGTGCAATACAGCCGACCTTATATTAAGGCATTGGCTATGAAGCCAGGTCTTGATGTAGAAGCTGCAATCGCTCACTACCATTCTGCTCAAGGGATTTTACTGGATACCTATGATGTTGTTTTGCCTGGAGGGACAGGTAAGGCGTTTGATTGGTCGAAAGTTCCAAAAAACTTATCAAAGCCGATTATTCTTGCTGGCGGACTAAACCCGTCAAATATCGCTCAGGCGGTTTCCACTGTGCAGCCCTGGGCGGTAGACGTTAGTGGCGGAGTGGAAGAGAGTAAGGGAAAGAAAGATCATCGTTTAATTAGAGCATTTATAGAAGGAGTTCATCGTGTCTAAGACACCTAAGAAACCATACTTGGATACCCCGGACGCACTAGGTAATTTTGGCCCTTATGGCGGTCGATTTGTGTCCGAAACGCTCATGGCGGCGCTGGAAGATCTAGAGGCACTTTATGATAGGCTGTCTAGTGACGCTGATTTTATAGCCGAGTTTGATAAGGACTTGGCGGATTATGTGGGCCGTCCTTCTCCTTTATATTATGCCGAGCGTTGGTCTGATAAGTTGGGTGGAGCAAAAATTTACCTTAAACGGGAAGACCTTAATCATACTGGGGCCCATAAGGTAAACAATACCATTGGGCAAGCATTGCTAGCTAAACACACGGGCAAATCGCGGATAATTGCAGAGACTGGAGCTGGGCAGCATGGTGTTGCCACGGCTACTGTAGCTGCGCGTTTAGGTATGGATTGCGAAATATTCATGGGTGCTGAGGATATTCAGCGTCAAGCACTTAACGTCTATAGGATGCGCTTGCTTGGTGCCAAGGTTAACTCAGTAAGTTCAGGTACAAAAACGCTCAAAGATGCAATGAATGAGGCTATGCGAGACTGGGTGACGAATGTAGACGACACTTTTTATATCATTGGAACTGTGGCCGGACCGCATCCTTACCCAAAGCTAGTTAGGGATTTTCAGTGCGTAATTGGTCGGGAAGCAAAACGGCAGTGTCAGGAGCAAACAGGTGGTTTACCGGATGCTTTGGTCGCCTGTGTAGGAGGGGGGTCGAATGCTATTGGTTTATTTCACCCATTCCTAGAAGATGATTCGGTAGAACTTTACGGCGTTGAGGCTGGTGGGCATGGCGTCGAAACTGGTGAGCATGCAGCTCCGTTATGTGTAGGTAAACCGGGAGTTTTACATGGTAATAGAACCTATTTGATGGAAGATGAGAATGGGCAAATTATACCGACTCACTCTGTTTCAGCAGGTCTAGATTATCCAGGCGTAGGTCCAGAGCATTCTTGGTTAAAAGATTGCGGCAGGGCGAACTACGTTTCGATTAATGATGATGAAGCGTTGGCTGCATTTCGTGAGCTGACCTTGGTGGAAGGTATCTTGCCTGCATTAGAATCTAGCCATGCGCTTGCTTATGCTGCGAAACTCGCGAAGACGATGAGTAAAGATAAGATCATTATTGTTAACTTGTCAGGTCGCGGAGACAAGGATATACATACCGTTGCAAAAATTGACGGAATTTCAATCGATTAGTAGGAGTATGTGATGAGTCGACTAAAAACTTGTTTTGGCGTGCTGGCGTCTCAGAATAGAACGGCCTTAATTCCATTTTTGACGGCGGGTGACCCTCACCCGAATCAGACCGTTGATATCATGCACACTTTGGTTGAGGGTGGGGCAGATATTATTGAGTTAGGTATTCCTTTTTCCGACCCGATGGCCGATGGACCTGTTATTCAGTTGGCTGATGAAAGAGCGTTGGCCCACAATACTAGCCTGACTGACGCACTTGGCATGGTGAAAGAGTTCAGAAAGACAAATACCGATACCCCGGTGGTTCTCATGGGGTATCTGAATCCAGTGGAGGTTTATGGGTATAAGCGCTTCGCTGTTGATGCTGCTGACGTGGGTGTTGATGCTATCTTGACTGTGGATCTCCCTCCTGAGGCCTCAGAAGAGATGGTCCGTGAGCTAAGTGATCAAGGTCTTGATTCTATTTTTCTGATTGCACCTACAACGACAGATGCCCGAATTAAGAAGATTGTGGCTGCGGGGAGTGGCTATCTTTATTACGTATCAGTTAAAGGTGTGACTGGCTCAGCAAGCCTGGATGTTTCGGCTGTTGAGGCGCGGCTTGAAACAATTAGAAATAGTACAGATTTGCCCATTGCCGTCGGGTTTGGTATCAAAGACCCTGTATCCGCAAAAGCGGTTGGCTCGATTGCTGATGGCGTGGTGGTGGGGAGTGCGTTGGTGAATATAATCGCACAAAACCAGGACGATAAAACAGCATTGCTAACTCAGGTAGGTGACTTCACACAGTCGCTAAGCGACGCTATTTCAGCTTGATAGCCGGGGGTGAAAAATGCTCGCCGCTTTTTGCAGAGATCAAATTTGTGGGTTAATGGGCATGAGCCCGTGGACATACTATGTATGGTGATGGTCCCTCTGTTGGGGGCCCACTTAATATGCCTTCCGGTGGGCGGGCAATCTAAAAAGGCGATGTATAAGTCATGAGTAATAGCTGGCTAGAAAAAATATTACCTAGCGTGGGCCGTAGTTCTGCACCCAAAAAAGCCAACGTCCCAGAGGGCCTGTGGAAGCAGTGTCCAAAGTGTGGGGCGTTCTTATATCGACCTGAACTCGAAAAGAACTTAGAAGTATGCCCGAAATGTGACCACCACATGCGAGTCGGAGCTCGGCGTCGAATAGATTTGTTCTTGGATGCTGAGGGGCGAGAAGAGATAGCGGCTGACCTTAAGCCTATCGACAAGCTTGGTTTTAAAGATAGCAAAAAGTACAAAGATAGAATTGTTGCAGCGCAGAAAGCGACCGGAGAAAATGATGCATTGGTGGCGCAAAGCGGAACCATAAATGATTTTCCTGTAGTGGTGGTGGCGTTTGAGTTCGCATTTTTGGGCGGATCAATGGGGTCTGTGGTAGGCGAAAAGTTTGTTCGAGCAGCGAATATATCGTTGGAGAGAAAAATTCCTCTGGTGTGTTTTTCCGCTAGCGGGGGCGCTCGAATGCAGGAGGCGCTTTTTTCATTGATGCAAATGGCAAAAACCAGTGCAGTTCTTTCGCGCATGCGTCAGCAGGGTATTCCTTTTATCTCCGTGTTGACCGATCCAGTTTATGGCGGTGTTTCTGCGAGCCTGGCGATGCTTGGTGATGTTAATGTTGCGGAACCTAATGCGTTGATAGGTTTTGCCGGCCCTCGAGTTATTGAGCAAACCGTACGGCAGAAATTGCCAGAGGGGTTTCAACGAAGTGAGTTTCTACTTGAGCACGGTGCGATCGATATGATTGTTCATCGCGAAGAAATGAAGGATAGGCTTCATAGTATCTTGAGTAAGTTGTCTCGGCATCTTTCGCTTGCTTCGTAACAACAAAAAGGGCTAGTGCTTTGTTGTAAAGTGTTTGGTCAGGTTGTATGTGATGGGCTCTTTTGAGCCCATTTTTCTATTTTGAATCCCGATTTTCTTGTAGAACCTAATTCTATGTCATTAACATTGCAGCAATGGTTATCTCGTCTTGAGTCTCTTCATCCTACTGAAATTGAACTTGGTTTAGGCCGTATTGAAGTGGTTTATCAGCGCTTGGCCATTTCTGATCGTTTGCCTCGGGTTGTTACCGTCGGTGGCACAAATGGTAAAGGCTCTACCGTAACGATGATAGAGGCAATAGCATTAGATAATTCGTTGAGTGTGGGTGCTTATACCTCACCCCACTTATTTTGTTACAACGAAAGGGTGCGGGTGAATGGTTGTGTGGTTGAGGACTGCTTGTTGGTGGAGGCCTTTGAAAAAATCGAGCAAGTGCGAGGAGATATCTCATTAACATACTTTGAGTTTGGTACCCTCGCGGCTTTACTGATATTTGCAGATGCAAAGCTGGATCTTGTGTTGTTGGAGGTGGGTCTTGGTGGAAGGCTTGACGCTACCAATGTGGTTTCTTCCGATATTTCTGTTGTTACATCGGTGGATATAGATCATACGGATTGGTTGGGGAATGATCGGAGCTTAATTGCCGTTGAGAAATGTGGGATAGCGCGGTGTGGCAAACCTTTTGTATGTGGCGAACCAGATATACCTGAAAGTCTCTTATTAACGGTGGAAGAAATTGGTTGTCGTGGTTATTTTCTAGGAGTGGATTTTCAAGTAGAGAGCGGCAATGAGCAATTCACGTATACGCTAACCGACGAAGCTAAGCAGGAAGGCGTGAATGTGGTCACTGGCGCACCGGAGTTGCATCCCAATAATGTGGCTTGTGCACTACAAGTTACCGCGCTGTTGTGGCCTGAGATTTCATTGGAGGATTCGGCGCACACGGCGTCGGCCGTTGTTGTTCCTGGGCGCCAGCAATGGGTAGATTGTAAAGGGAGCGCAAAGGTACTAGTTGATGTTGGTCATAACCCTCATGCGGCGCGTTCTTTAGCTCGCTTGCTTAGTCAATTTGAAGGTAAGTATGAAGTACATTGTTTAATTGCGATGATGCATGACAAAGATATCGGCGGTGTAATAGAGGTACTGATGCCTTGTGTAGATAGTTGGTCGGTGGCTAGTCTTCCTGGCGTGTCACGAGCCGCTAAGGGTCAGGTGATCTTGGGTGAACTGAATAATAAAGGTGGTACGGGGAGGTGCTTTACAAGTCCCGCCGATGCATTGGATGAAATAGGATTGAGTGAAAATAGTTTGGTGGTGGTGTTCGGGTCCTTTTTTACTGCGTCCGCTGCGTTAGATTACTTCAGGGTTTCTCTTTGATATAATCGGTTTTCTTGTAATGCTCATGAGAGGTTTTTCTGGTGGAAGAAAGTTTAAGACAGCGTTTGGTGGGGGCATTGGTGCTTTTCTTGCTGGCAATCATATTTCTGCCCTTGGTCCTGGATGGGCGAGATGAGGATCACAAGGCGGCCGTATATCGAGCGCCGCAGGAGCCTGTTATTCATATAACTCACCAGAGTGGCGGGAACGTGAAGCAACGCATTGACGCGGCTAAAAGCACATTGGTTGCTGAGCGTGCTGCGGTCGAAGAAGAGGATGTGAGTGTGGAGGTGTCTCCTCCCCCTAGTCAGGTTGCAGAAGTAAAAAAAGGTAGTATCAGCGCTAAGCAGCAAAAAATCATCAAAGACACTAAGGCAAACCTTGAGAAAGAGGTAGCAATCACAAAAAAGGTGAAGGCTGCCCCTAAGTCATCAAAGGCTCCCTTGGCTGATGCTTGGACAGTTCAGGTGGCCGCATTTGCTAAGCTGCCCAACGCCAAAGCTCTGCAGTCTCAGTTGATACAAAAGTCTTATATGGCGTATATTGAATCCAATAGCGTTGGCGGAAAGCGTCTTCATAGAGTGTATGTGGGCCCTGAGTTACGGAAAAACAGAGCGAGAATTATTCAGCAGGCGTTAAAAAAGGAATTTAAATTAGCAGGCATGATTAAGACTTATCAACCTTAGTTTGCGGTTTCCGTCTAAAGTGGTTAGATCGATGCAGAAAGCGTAGGTTTTTTAGACGCCCTTTGATAGAATGCGCGTTCCTTCAGCGAGCACCTGTTATCTCCTATGACATTGATTGATTATATAATATTGGGCGTAGTGGCTGTTTCGTCCTTGCTGAGCTTGCGCAAGGGGTTTTCCAATGAGGCGCTTTCTCTCGTCACATGGGTGTCTGCCTATGTAGTGGCTAAACTCTTTAGCTCGCCACTCGCGGTACTATTTGTTGAATTCATTGATCCGCCTTCTGCGCGCCAACCTGCCGCATTCGCTACCTTATTTATTTTGACCCTGATTATTGGGGCATTGATCAAAGTGCTGTTTAAAGAATTGATCAGTGCTTCAGGGCTGTCCGCCACAGATCGTGTGCTTGGTATGGTGTTTGGAGCCGCCAGGGGACTAATTATTGTTGTATTTGTTTTGTCTATGCTGTCCCGCATGACCGATTTACCTCAAGACCCCTGGTGGAAAGAGTCGATGGCGATACCTCATTTGCTGATGGTTGAAGAATGGACTCACGAAATGGGACGCCTAGCTTGGCAAAAAGTAATGGATTTGAGTGGTAGCTGACCTAAGCTATAATAGCTGGGTTCGTATTTGATTAATTTGAGTGGAGATCGTGTAGATCCATGTGCGGAATTGTCGGTATTGTTGGGTATTCCAATGTTAACCAAACGTTGTATGACGCGCTTACAGTCCTACAGCATCGAGGTCAGGATGCGGCTGGTATAGTAACTTGTGATAACGGGAAGCTATATCTTCGAAAAGATAACGGTATGGTGCGTGATGTTTTTCACTCGAGCCATATGCGTCGATTGGTGGGGAACATGGGGATTGGACATGTTCGCTATCCAACCGCGGGTAGCTCGTCATCTGCGGAGGCTCAGCCATTTTACGTAAACTCGCCTTATGGAATTACCTTGGCTCACAACGGTAATTTGACCAACGCATTGGAAATAGGCGAAGACCTTTTTAAGGCCGATCTGCGGCACATTAACACGAATTCTGACTCAGAAGTTCTATTGAATATCTTTGCTCACGAATTGCAAGTGCTAGGTAAGTTACAGCCAACAGAGGAGGATATCTTTACCGCTGTTTCTGCTGTGCATCATCGTTGCAAGGGCGCATATGGCGTAGTGGCAATGATTACGGGTTATGGCATTGTGGGCTTCAGAGATCCGAATGGTATTCGCCCCATCTGTTTTGGGGAAAAGCATACTGAGAAGGGTACTGAGTATATGATAGCTTCAGAGAGCGTGGCTCTCCAGGCTATGGGATTTCAACTGGTAAGAGATATTGAGCCAGGTGAGGCCGTTTATATTAATCAGGATGGCAAATTGTTCACTCGGCAGTGCGCTGCAACGCCTAAGCATGCTCCCTGTATATTTGAACATGTATATTTGGCACGCCCCGATTCCATTATGGATGGAATCTCAGTGTATAAAGCACGCCTAAGAATGGGTGATAAGCTGGCCGAAAAAATTAAACGTGTATGGCCAGATCACGATATTGATGTCGTCGTGCCGATTCCTGATACCAGCAGAACAAGCGCATTGCAGTTAGCGAATACACTGGGTGTTAAGTATCGAGAAGGGTTTATCAAGAATCGATATATTGGTAGAACCTTTATTATGCCTGGTCAGAGTGAAAGGAAGAAATCCGTACGTCAAAAACTCAATGCTATTGAGCTAGAGTTTCAAGGAAAAAATGTACTTCTTGTCGATGATTCTATTGTACGTGGTACTACCTGCAGTCAGATAATCGAAATGGCGAGAGAAGCTGGAGCGAAAAAAGTGTATTTTGCATCCGCAGCGCCAGCTGTGCGTTACCCCAATGTTTATGGTATTGATATGCCCGCAGCGGCCGAACTGATCGCCCATGACAGCACTGTAGAGGAAATCCAGGAAAAAATCGGTGCCGATTGGTTGGTGTATCAGGATTTGCAGGACTTGGTGGATACTGCCAAAGAAGGAAATCCAAAGATTGACGTGTTCGATTGCTCTGTATTTAATGGTGAGTATGTCACTGGCGATATAGATGAAGCCTACCTCAGCAGACTTGAGCAGCGACGAAATGATCTTGCTAAAAGTGGCAAGCTCGCAAATGTCGACGAAGAAGCCATTGATTTGCACAACCCCCAATAAGAACCATTATGCCTACAAATACTCCAGTAAATGCCGCTGCTGAGGCTGAGTCTTCCTCTGAATACGGATTAGAGACTCTTGCGATACGAACAGGGCAGCTGCCTACCGATGAAGGCTCACATGGTGAGCCTATTTTTACCACATCCAGTTTCGTGTTCAAGGATGCGGCTCAGGCTGCAGCTAGATTTGGTGGCGATGAGCCAGGCAATATTTATTCGCGATTTTCAAACCCCACTGTTTCAGCTTTTGAGCAGCGCTTGGCTGCGATGGAAGGCGGTGAGAGGGCAGTTGCGACCTCTTCTGGTATGGCGGCTATTCTCAGTACTATGATGGCTTTTCTGGAAGCTGGCGATGAGGTTGTATCGTCAAGGAGCATATTTGGCACAACCAATGTGTTGTTTGATAAATATCTCAAAAAGTTTGGCGTGACGACTAGTTTTGTCGCGATTTCAGATTACGAGCAGTGGGAATCTGCCATTACAAGCAAAACAAAATTGCTTTTCTTGGAAACGCCATCAAACCCATTATGTGAAATTGCTGACATTTCGAAGTTGTCAGTGCTGGCTAAAAAACACGGAGTGTTGCTAGTTGTGGATAATTGCTTTTGCACGCCTGCGCTGCAATTGCCGTTGTCACTAGGTGCAGATATCGTTGTGCACTCAGCAACCAAATACCTTGATGGTCAAGGCCGTTGTGTTGGTGGTGCGGTTGTTGGAAGCAATAAGTTGATGGAGGAGGTGTACGGCTTTCTTCGAAGTGCTGGTCCGACGTTGAGCCCTTTTAATGCATGGGTTTTTCTTAAGGGCCTGGAAACCTTGAGCTTGCGGATGCAGGCTCATAGTGCGAGTGCCTTGCGTTTAGCAGATTGGTTGCAAGATCAGCCGGGTGTAAAAAAAGTCCATTACGCTGGCTTACCGTCCCATCCGCAACACTTGCTGGCGCGTGAGCAGCAGCGAGCTTTTGGCGGTATTGTTTCGTTTGAGCTTGAAGGTGGGAAAGAAGCTGCGTGGAAAGTAATAGACGCAACTACTTTTCTATCGATAACGGCCAACCTGGGCGACGCCAAGACAACGATTACTCACCCTGCCACCACTACCCATGGACGGCTCTCTGATGAAGCTAAGCTAGCTGCTGGAATTACGGATGGTTTGGTGCGGGTGGCTGTTGGCTTGGAGGAATTCAAAGATATAAGAGGCGATCTTGCCAGGGGAATATCTTTGCTTTAATTGTCTATTTTGAACACCAGGTCACAAGAAACCCCTTTTGATTAATATCTGAAGGGGTTTTTTTATGAAACACGCTGTCTTAGTCTCTAATGAGTAGTAAACCTCGTATAGTATAGATTATTTGTCCATACTGTTTTAGGTGGAATTGATAATACTGGGAGAGTAGAGTGACAAGTAACCATGTCGCAGAAGTAATAGCGGAAATTGGGAATGTTCTATTAGGCAAGGAAGAGCAAATTAAGCTTTGCGTGGCATGTTTGTTGGCAAAAGGGCATTTGCTAATAGAGGACCTGCCAGGAATGGGGAAAACAACCTTGGCTCATGCACTGGCAGGGGCTTTGGGTTTGAACTATCAAAGGATTCAGTTTACTAGTGATATGCTACCTTCAGACATTCTTGGCGTGAGTATTTTTAATTCAGAAACTGCGGCATTCGAATTTCGTAAAGGGCCAATATTCTCCCAGTTAGTGCTTGCGGACGAAATAAACCGAGCGACACCAAAGGCGCAGAGTGCATTATTAGAAGCGATGGAGGAGCGTCAAGTGACGCAAGATGGGGATTGTTATGTGTTGCCTGCCCCATTTTTTGTCATAGCCACACAAAACCCTAGCGAACAAATGGGTACTTATCCATTGCCAGAATCTCAGCTGGATCGTTTTTTGATGCGGATTCATTTGGGTTATCCTGACCCGGCTGTGGAACGAGAATTGATTGTAGGAATCGATAGACGTCAGCTTTTAAAAAGCATGAAGAGTGTTGTTGATTCAGAGCAATTGGCTAAGCTGCAGCAGGAGGTTGCTAGCATTCATCTTTCCTCTGCCGTCATTGATTATATACAGCGGTTGGTAGGTTTTTCCCGAAGGGAAAGTGTTGGGCTTTCGCCGAGAGGAACCTTGGCGTTGGTTGCTGCTGCGAAAGCTTATGCTCTAGTTGAAGGCCGAAGTCATGTGATCCCTGAAGATGTGCAAGTAGTGCTTGGGCCAGTGGCGGGTCACAGGGTTCAGGGCGCTCAGGATATTACTGGGCATGCTGGTGTTAACGTAGTGCAAAAAATGTTAGCTGAAGTTGATGTAGTGGATCGGGCCCTGCTCTGAATTTGATAATTGAAAGGGCGAGGAGAAGAGTTTGAGGGAAGCGATTAGGCGTGCTCGAAATGTTGTGCTGCGGCGATGGGAGAGGTGGATAAAAAAGCGCTCTCCCAAGGCGAAGAGTGTTGAACTTGATCAGCGTCGCATCTTTATTTTCCCAACGGGTTATGGTTTTTTTTACTTGCTCACCGCGGCTTTGTTATTCGTCGCCGGGATTAATTATGAGAATAGCCTGATACTGAATCTTAGTTTTTTCCTGCTAAGTTTGTTTCTGGTGGCAATTTTTCGAACGTTTACCAACCTGTCTGGTTTGACGCTTGTGGCTGGAGCGACTAAGGAGGCGTTTATGGGTGGGCGGGCTTGGTTTCAGGTGAGTTTGGAGCGTAAATCCTCAAGAACGTTTGAGTCTCTTGAGGTTATCTGGGATGACAGGAGTACCGGACTAATAGATGTCACGGAGAATTCGAAACATTCAGTAGAAATGACGTTAGAGGCGAAACAGCGTGGCTGGTATGAGCCAGGGCGCCTAAAAATCCAAAGTACTTTCCCTTTAGGTTTGCTAAGGACATGGTCATGGGTGCATTTGGATATGGCTGCCCTGGTGTACCCAAAGCCAATTCAATGTGAGTACAAAGATATTGAGAGTGATGGAGATAAAGGGGGGAGCTTGGCTATTGTGACTGGCCGAGAAGAGTTTGACAGCTTAAAGCATTATCAGGTGGGCGATTCTCTGAGAAATGTTGCGTGGAAAAAGTATGCCGCAACTCAAATAATGATGACCAAAACTTTCTATGCGTTAGCGGGTGATTCTAGTTGGTTGAAGTGGTCGCAAATAACAGCAGTGGATTGCGAATCGAAGTTGTCGATGCTCTGTTATTTGGTTGTGAAATACACCGAGGAAAATCGTGTTTTTGGGCTGTCACTGCCGTCAGGGGATATTACCCCTTCGGCTGGAAGAGAGCATGAATTGGAGTGTTTACGCAAACTTGCGCTGTTCTGTGTACCGGAGGCTATTGAATGAAGGTGAGGGCAATTTATCCGATACCTCGCAATAGTTTGGTGTTGTTGCTGGTTACCGTTTTGCTCGCGTTGTTGCCCCATGTGGGTAGGCTTCCCGTTTGGCTGCCAATTGTTATTTGTTTGGTGGTTGGATGGAGAGTGCAAGTATTCAGAGAGAGGGTGTCTTTCCCGGGGAAAGTGGTTCGTCTTGTGGCGGTTCTTATTAGCTTCGGCGGTGTGTTTGCGTACTATGGGACAGTGTTGGGAGCTGAGGCTGGCGTAGCTTTGTTGATTCTTGCTTATTCTTACAAATTGCTGGAAATGTATAAGGAGAGGGATGCTTTTTTGGTGGTGATTCTTAGTTACTTTGTTGTGGCAACGAACTACTTATTTGATACAAGTCTATTTTCGACACTTTATACGCTGTTTGTTGTGGTAGTTGTTACTGCGTCATTGGTCGGCATGAATCAGTCTCGAGAGGGTAGCAGTCCTTTTCGAGCACTAAGGGTCGCTCTGGTGCTTAGTGCCCAATCTGTTCCCCTGATGATAATTTTGTTTATTTTTGTGCCAAGGATCGCGCCTGTGTGGAATCTTAATGTGCAAGGAGGGCAGGCACAGACCGGTTTGAGTGATTCAATTTCTCCAGGGGATATTTCGAGCTTGTCTCGTTCTGCTGAGCTTGCTTTTACAGTTGAATTTAAGGGTGGGAAGCCAGAACACAAGGACTTGTATTGGCGAGGCGTTACTTATTCTGATTTCGATGGTCGTACTTGGCGACGGGGCTTAAGGGAAAGTTTCAATAATGGTGTTGGAGTGCTTTCTAGGGATTTAGTAAGACGAGGTGAGGAGCTTCGCTATCGGGTCATTATGGAGCCGACCTATAGACGTTGGCTGTTTACATTACCTTTTGCTAGCTTAAAATTGTCGGGTGTGAAGCAAGTGGACTCCTTAGTCTATGTTAGGGATGAGGCAGTGTCGACACTATTTTCCTATGATGTAGTTAGCCATTTGGAATATAGTTATCAGCCTGGTGGTTTGCCGGAAAGAGAAAGGGTCAGGCTAACGAGTCTTCCTGTAACTGACCCAAGAACAACTGATAGAGCCAATGAGCTTTGGGCTGCAGCACGGGGTGATGTTTCTGTGTACGCAAATGCAATATTGAAATGGTTCAATAGAGAGCCCTTTGTCTATACGCTTAATCCTCCTGAGTTAAGAGGGGATATTAATGACGCGTTTCTGTTTGATTCTAGGCAGGGTTTTTGTGCGCACTATGCAGGAGCTTTTGTATTTTTAATGCGATCGGTTGGTATACCAGCAAGGGTCGTTGGTGGGTATCAAGGGGGAGATTTTCATGAGGCCGGGTATTTGGTGGTAAGGCAGTATCATGCTCATGCTTGGGCCGAGATATGGATTGAATCTAAGGGGTGGGTGAGGGTTGACCCTACGGCAGCAGTTGCACCCGAAAGGGTTATGTCCGGCCCTGAAGGGGCAACGACAGATGATAGCTTTTCGTTAAATTCACCATTATCCCCTTTGTTGTTTCGGAATATCCCTTTTGTTCGCGATATCCGGTCGAAGATAGAGTACGTTAACTATCTTTGGTCAAAGTGGGTTGTTGGTTACAGTAATAAAACCCAGATGGAGTTCTTGTCACGTTGGATCGACGGTGTAACTCCGCAGAAGATGGTGTTTATATTGCTGGTGTGCTTGGGGTTGGTGATGTTGTTGTTGGCAATATATATATTGGTTGAACGAGGTAGAGCTAGAGTGGATCCGATTGATGCGCTCTACCTTTCTTTTTGTTTAAAGCTAGAGCGCCAAGGCCTGGTTAGAGAGGGGGGAGAGGGTGTCTGGACATTCTGCGCACGAGCCTGCTTGGCGTTTCCACAGCTAGAGGGGGAACTTAAAGCTATAACTTCTCTTTATGATGCCATCCGTTATGGTGATTTGTCTCAGGAAAATAAAGAGAATAATCGTAGTGATGATGCTACACTGTCCAACCTAAAAATTGAGCTCAGGCAGGCAGTCAAAACGCTTAAGTTTGTTCGTTAAGCGATATTTTGTCGTTGATTGTTAAGTTATGTTTGATTGCTATGTAAGTTATTAATATAAAACAAAAAAGGGTATTGGAATGAGTCGTTTTCAGCGGCCGCTTTTCATTTCTATCATTGTCGCAATAGCACTATATTTTGGTGCAGTATTCCTTGGGGATTTTGAGGCGACTAAAGATGCATTGTTCAAGATACCAGCTGTCGGGTGGCTTTTAATTATTGGGCTGTCTCTGGTTAATTACTTATTGCGCTATCAGCGCTGGGATTGGTACATTCGCGTATTGTCGGGGGTAAAAATACCTTTTACGCGCCACTTTAGTTACTACCTTGCGGGATTTGCGTTGTCTACTACGCCTGGAAAGGCAGGAGAAACCATTCGGTCCCTTTATTTGAAACGCCACGACGTGACTTACAATCAGAGTATTAGTAGTTTTTTTGTTGAGCGCTTTTTGGATCTTTTGACGATTGTCCTTTTGTCGATGTTGGTGGCCTTTCAGTTTGAGGATTATGCTGTATTCGTATTTGTGACCGCAGCCGCCATCTTCGCGGCTTTACCTCTGCTTCATAGCCAATGGTTAATGGGATTGCTTAGGGATATGTCATCACGGGAAGGGAAGTTGGCCCAGGGTTGCGGGCACCTTCAAGGGCTGCTTCAATCTTCGACTGCGCTATTAAAAAATAAAATTTTGTACGGCGGTTTCCTGGTGGGGATTTTAGCGTGGAGTGCTGAGGGGATTGGTTTTTGGTTGGTGCTCGATTATTTGGATCAAGATATTGAAGTGGCGTTGGCTGTTAGCATATATGGCATCGCGGTGTTGATTGGGGCGCTATCCTTTTTACCTGGTGGTTTGGGTAGTACAGAGGCGGTTATGGGAGGGTTGCTAATAGCTTCGGGCGTGGATAGCTCTGTTGCTGTGGCAGCGACGTTGGTTTGTCGAATAGCGACCCTTTGGCTGGCGGTTTTTATCGGTTTGGGTGTTAGTGGCGGGTTGGCTAGCATGGGGCTGTCTCCTGAATTTTCGAAGCAGGATTAGGTTAAATAAGTATGTCTTCACATAAATTAAAGCCACTTGTTGTGGATTTAGATGGTACGTTGATCAAGTCGGATCTGTTGATTGAGTCATTTCTTCTGCTGATAAAACAGAATCCTACTTATCTATTTTTGGTTGTTTATTGGCTTCTCCGGGGAGGGAAGGCCTTTATGAAACGAGAGATCGCTCGGCGGGTTGATTTGCCCGTTGAGCTGTTGCCCTATAACGTTGATTTGATAAATTATCTGAATATTCAGAAGCAACAAGGCCGAGAAATTGCTTTGGCTACTGCTTCCGATCGCAAGTATGCAAACGATGTGGCGCACCATCTTTCTCTTTTTGATAAGGTTTATGCATCAGAGGATGGCATCAATTTGTCGGGCTCTCGAAAGCGAGAGGCGCTGACGAGTGACTATGGCGTTAAGGGTTATGTGTATGCTGGGAATGCACCTGTCGACCTAAAAGTTTGGCAGGAATCTGGTGCTGCGATTGTCGTCGGTGATGCATCTTTGATAAAAAAATCTGAGAAATTGTGCCCTTTGGAAACGTCGTTCGAGGTTAAGCAGGGAGGGCTAAAAATTTGGCTCAAAGCGCTGAGGGTGCACCAATGGGTAAAGAATGCACTGATATTTGTACCTTTGCTAGCGGCCCATCAAGTTTCTGATCTGGGCGCGTTAGCGTCATGCTTTTTGGCTTTTTTATCCTTTTCATTATGCGCTTCTAGCGTGTACTTGCTTAATGATTTGTTAGATCTGCCGGATGATCGTCGCCATAAAACTAAGAAGAATCGCCCTTTTGCTGCGGGCACTTTGGGTTTGTTGTCAGGGGTTCTAGCGGCCCCTGTATTGTTGAGTTTGGCGTTTGCGATTAGCTTTTTCTTGCCGTTTGAATATGTTGTTGTTCTTGTTAGTTATTATGTACTAACGTTCGCATACAGCTTTTATCTCAAGCGTGTGGTGCTAGTTGATGTCGTTACGCTGGCCAGCCTGTATACAGTGAGGATAGTGGCTGGTGCGGCGGCTATCTCGGTGGCTTTGTCGTTTTGGCTGCTGGCTTTTTCGGTATTCTTGTTCTTGAGCCTTGCTATCTTAAAGCGTTATACCGAATTGTTGGCATTGAAAGGTCGTAGCACTCAAAAGACATTAGGTAGAGGATACCAGGTAGAGGATATTGAGTTGCTATCTTCGTTGGGCGGTTCCAGTGGGTATATTTCTGTGCTGGTATTGGCGCTATATATTAACAGCGGCGATATTCTACAGTTATATTCGAATCCTATGATTATGTGGCCAACGTGTTTGGTTATGTTGTATTGGGTAAGTCGAGTATGGATTTTTGCTCATCGTGGGCAAATGCATGATGATCCGATTGTTTTCGCGTTAAAAGACAGGGTTAGTGTAGTTTGTGGTGCGATAATTGGTGTTTTCATGGTGGCTGCAACTTTTTAGATTCAACATTAAGAGTAGGAAGTTCTAATGGCGAAGCAATACGTTTCTTGGGGGCGTTACCCGCATAAGCAGCAAGAGGGGTTTGATTTTTCTTGGCGTAATCAGCAATTGCCAAAGGATGCAAATTTTTTGCCCCAAGGAAATGCTAGAAGTTATGGTGATAGTTGCATGAACCATGATGGCGTAGTGGTTTCTGCGCGTAAGCTAAATCATTTTATCCACTACAACCAAGATGCTGGTGTAATTCGCTGCGAAGCGGGGGTTATGTTAAGCCAGATACTGGACTTGGTTGAGCCTCACGGTTGGTTTCTTCCTGTGACGCCTGGAACTAAATTCGCGACGATTGGTGGGGCCTTGGCAAATGATGTCCATGGTAAAAATCATCACGTCGCGGGAACGTTTGGTTGCCATGTGACTCAATTTGAAATTATGCGTTCTGATGGTGCGAGAATGATTTGCTCTTCTCAAGAGAATGCAGATTATTTTGCCGCGACCATCGGTGGCTTGGGGTTGACTGGATTTATCGTGTGGGTTGAACTCAAGCTAAAGAGGGTGGAAAACTCAGCGGTCAATGTTGAAAATATAAAGTACGGTAGCTTAAGTGATTTCTTTTTGTTGTCCGAAGAGTCTGCGGCTGACTTTGAGTATACGGTTGCATGGGTGGATTGTTTGGCAAAAGGTGGCCAGGTAGGGCGAGGGCACTTCTCTCGTGCTAACCATGCAAGAAACCAAGTAAAGCCAAGCAAGCCGAAAATGGCCCTGTCAGTGCCGATCGACCCCCCGTTATCATTAATTAATTCACTCACGCTTAAGGCATTTAATAGCCTTTACTATAATCGTCAAAAAGAAGAGCGTGCCTATTCGGCTGTTCACTATGATCCATTTTTCTATCCATTGGATGGCATTAAGAATTGGAATAGAGTGTATGGCCCAAAAGGTTTTTTGCAATATCAGTGTGTGGTATCCCCTGAGCATGGGGAGTCTGCAATAAGAGAGATTTTGGGTCGTATTGCAGCCGCAAATCGAGGGTCATTTCTCGCCGTGCTTAAATTATTTGGTGATGTTCCGTCACCTGGTTTGCTGTCTTTTCCTCGTCCTGGTGCAACGCTTGCGCTGGATTTTCCTTTTGAGGGAGAAAAGACGCTGCGCCTGTTCGATCAATTGGATGAAGTTGTTCATCAGGCGGATGGGGCAATATATCCTGCAAAAGATGCCCATATGAGTGGCGTGCATTTCAAACAATATTATCCAAAAGTCGAAGAGTTTAAGCAGTTTATTGATCCTGCGATCACTTCTAGTTTTTGGTCTCGTGTAATGGAAGAAAAATAATGAAAAATTGGGTGATTTTGGGTGCTACTTCAGCCATAGCTGAAGAGGTTATGCGTTTGTGGGCTAGTCGAGGGTATAAGCTGTTTCTTGTGGCAAGAAATCAAGACAAGATGGATATAATCAAGGAGGACTTGAGTGTTCGTGGAGCCATGCAGGTGGAGACTTTTGTCATGGATGCCAACGAAATCACTAAGCATATTTCTTTGTTAGAAGAGGCGGATAAGCGCTTGGGGCATGTGGACGGGGTGTTTGTAGCGCATGGGACATTGCCCGATCAGAAGGCTTGTGAGAAGAGTTATGAGGCCGCTTACCAGGAAATTCATACCAACGCGTTAAGTGTTATTTCACTATTGACGGAGGTTGCTAATCGATTCGAGTCTCGGGGGCATGGTGATATCGCGGTAATATCTTCGGTAGCCGGTGATCGTGGTCGACAGTCAAATTACGTGTATGGTGCTGCAAAAGCGTTGTTAAGCACTTATCTTCAAGGGTTGCGAAATCGGCTTGTAAAATCTAATGTTCACGTGCTCACAATTAAGCCGGGATTTGTTGATACGCCAATGACCGCTGATTTTGATAAGGGTGCGTTATGGGCAAGCACTGAGCAGGTGGCTACAGGCATTGTCAATGCAGTCGACAAAAAACGTAACGAAGCCTATTTGCCCGGCTTCTGGTGGGCAATTATGTTTATTATTAAACATGTGCCGGAGTTTATTTTTAAAAAGCTAAGCATGTGATTCTTATGCCTTAGGTAGGAGAAAAGCAAAAAAGGCTCTAGTGAATACCACTAGAGCCTTTTTTTTAGTGGGGTCTATATCGCCAATTGATATTAGGAGGGGCGGGGTGGGATATCTCAAATATACAGGTGATGAATGCTGAGTATTCACCCTATAAACTAAGCTTATTATTACATTTAGAAGGAAATAGCGTAGAATACAGGCGCGTAAATACGAGTGTGGTCTACACTTTGTTCCTTGCGACATGCAGTTGAGGCATTCTTAAGATAAAGACCGTCAATCGGTAGCGCCAGGTATGTGACAGTTAGTTGACTATGTGTGTAGCTGATACCGTTTAAATCAAACGCCAACTGGTGAGGGCTAAGTAGTGCTAGGAGCGCTGCCGTGCACAATTAGCCAAGCGTGCAGAACTAAATATTCCGCGCCTGTAAATGAAGTCGTCGGCCTTATTTAGTTTGTTAAAAACCTAACAACAGTGAAGAGTAAGCCCTAATCAATCTGTTGGAAAGCCACGCACCTCTGGGTGTGGATGAAAATGCTTATGTAAAAGCGTTTTTTGACAGCCAATATTAAAATTGAGAGTAAGAGAGAGATTTGTATGAGTTTGTATTCAGAATACCTAGAAGACATTGCGGTTCGTAAAAAGGACCTAGGGTTGAACCCGCAACCTATAGATGGTGAGGCGCTGTTGGAGGAGATTATTGCTCAGATTAAAGATGCTGGAAATGAGCATCGAAAAGAATCCCTAAACTTCTTCATCTATAACACCTTGCCCGGTACAACCAGTGCAGCGGGTGTAAAAGCGGCGTTTTTAAAAGAGATCATCTTAGGTGAGTCTACCGTAGAAGAAATTACAGCTGAATTTGCATTTGAATTACTATCTCATATGAAGGGTGGTCCGTCGGTTAGAGCACTTCTTGACTTGGCCTTGTCTGATGATGTATCTGTTGCATCACCTGCCGCGGAAGTTCTGAAAACACAGGTGTTCTTATACGAAGCTGATACCGATCGTCTGGTAGCTGCACTTAACACTGGTAATGCGATAGCCAAAGATATTCTAGAAAGCTATGCTCGCGCGGACTTTTTCACCACGCTTCCAGAAATCGACGAGAAAATCGACGTTGTTACCTATATTGCTGGTGAAGGTGATATCTCTACCGATCTACTATCCCCAGGTAACCAAGCACACTCTCGCTCAGATCGTGAACTTCACGGCCAGTGCATGATCACTCCTGAAGCTCAGCAAGAAATTCAAGGTCTTCAGAAGAAGCATCCAAACGCTAAAGTAATGTTGATCGCTGAAAAAGGCACCATGGGCGTGGGTTCATCTCGCATGTCTGGGGTAAACAACGTGGCGCTTTGGGCGGGTAAAAAAGCAAGCCCTTATATTCCATTCGTAAACAGTGCGCCTGTTGTTGCGGGTACTAACGGTATTTCTCCTATCTTCTTGACTACTGTTGGTGTGACCGGCGGTATCGGTCTTGACCTTAAAAACTGGGTTAAGAAAGTGGATGCCAGCGGTAATACCGTGCTTGATGCAAATGGCGATGCTGTACTGGAAGAAGTTTACTCTGTAGCCACTGGTACTATTCTAACCATCAATACTAAGACTCAGAAGCTTTACAATGGTGACAAAGAGCTTGTAGACGTTTCTGATGCTTTCACTCCGCAAAAAGTTGAGTTCATGAAGGCTGGTGGTTCTTACGCCCTTACATTCGGTAAAAAACTGCAAACCTTAGCTGCTGAAGCGCTAGGTGTTGAAGCTCCGCTAGTATTTGCTCCTTCTAAAGAGATTTCTAACGAAGGCAAAGGTCTAACGGCTGTTGAGAAAATATTCAACAATAATGCGGTAGGCGTTGCTTCAAAAGCAGCGCTACACGCCGGCTCTGATGTTCGCGTTAAAGTGAATATCGTTGGCTCTCAGGATACTACTGGCTTAATGACGTCTCAGGAACTTGAGTCAATGGCTGCGACTGTTATCTCTCCAAGCGTTGACGGCGCATACCAATCAGGCTGCCATACAGCGTCTGTTTGGGATAGCAAAGCACAAACTAATATTCCTAAACTAATGGCGTTTATGAATAAGTTTGGCCTAATCACAGCTCGTGATCCTAAGGGCGCTTACCACGCCATGACGGACGTGATTCACAAGGTGTTGAACGATATTACTATCGATGATTCTGCAATCATTATTGGTGGTGACTCGCATACGCGTATGTCTAAAGGTGTAGCGTTTGGTGCTGACTCCGGTACGGTTGCTATCGCACTGGCTACTGGTGAGTCTGCGATGCCGATTCCTGAGTCTGTTAAGGTAACGTTCAAAGGTGCAATGAAAGACCACATGGATTTCCGTGATGTGGTACATGCAACTCAGTTGCAAATGCTGAAGAAATTTGGCGAAAACGTTTTTCAGGGTCGTGTGATTGAAGTTCAGATCGGCACTCTATTAGCCGACCAGGCCTTTACGTTCACAGATTGGACTGCTGAAATGAAAGCGAAAGCGTCCATCTGTATCTCTGAAGATGGAACGCTTGTCAAGTCGCTAGAGCTTGCTAAGTCTCGCATTCAGATCATGATCAACAAAGGCATGGAGAACGACGCTAACATGCTGCAAGGTTTGATTGATCTGGCAGATAAGCGTATTGCAGGCATTCAGTCTGGCGAAAACCCGGCGCTTGCTCCAGATGATAATGCTGAATACTTCGCAGAATTGATTGTTGACCTGGACCAAATTGACGAGCCAATGATCGCCGATCCGGATGTGAACAACGCGGATGTATCTAAGCGATACACTCACGACACTATACGCCCTGTATCATTCTACAAAGGTACTAAAGTGGTTGACCTTGGCTTTGTAGGGTCATGTATGGTTCACAAAGGCGATATGAAGATTATTGCCCAAATGCTTAGAAACCTTGAAGAGCAAAGTGGTGAAATTAAGTTTAAAGCACCTCTTGTGATTGCGCCGCCGACTTACAACATCGTTGATGAGTTGAAGGCTGAAGGTGATTGGGATCTTCTGAAGAAGTATGCTGGCTTCGAATTTGATGATGCCCATCCTAAAGAAGCTGCTCGTACAGAATACGAAAACATGATGTACCTGGAGCGCCCAGGATGTAACTTATGCATGGGTAACCAGGAAAAAGCTGAAAAGGGTGACACTGTGTTGGCAACCTCTACGCGTCTTTTCCAGGGGCGAGTGGTAGAAGACACTAATGAGAAGAAAGGTGAATCCTTGTTGGCATCTACTCCAGTTGTAGTGCTTTCGACGATCCTTGGTCGTACTCCGACACTTGAAGAGTATAAGGGTGCAGTGAAAGGTATTAATCTGACTTCTTTTGCGCCCCCTTCAGAAGACCTCAGCAGACCATCTATCCCGGTCAAAATGCTTTAATCTTGATTTGCCCTAGTCTCGCCACTGGCGGGGCTGTGGGTTTTAAGGGGATTTTTGGTTGAGATATGAAAAACCGAGTGCGGAAACGCTCTCGGTTTTTTGTTTTAACATTGTCGTGCTAACCGCGGGTATGTTTTTTGTACAGCTTGGGTTCTTTGTTTGGGCGCTTGCTGAATCGGCGGTATTCCCATTGATACTGCTCTGGGGCATCGGCGATAAATGCTTCTATCGAGCGATTCATGCCAGTGACTGACTCTAAAAGGTTGGTGGAGTAAATTGTTGGATCGACTGCTTTGAATATGATTTTGTAGCGACCATTGGATTGGCGTAAGCAATATAAACCAAGCGCCGTAGCATCGGTTTTTTGGATCATTTTTGATGCTATGACTGGTGTTAATGCCTCCACCCCAAAAAGTGGGGCAAATATGCCGCCAGATCTGTCCGGTTCTTGATCGGGCAATAGGGTGCTTATCCCTTGCTTCTTGAGGAGCCTAAAAAGTGCAATAACACCCTGGTTATTGGCAGGTACGACTTTCATCCCTAATTGGGTTCGGGATTTGTATATCATGTCATCCAGCGCTTTGAGGTGCCCTGGTTTGTAAATGGTAGTGGTCATGTAATAGCGGTTAATAAAAAACCCTGCTATTTCCCAGTTGCCAATGTGAGGGGCTAGTAGTAAGACGCCTTTGCCGTTTTGTTGGGCTGTTCTTAAGAGTTCTTCGCCTTCTACTTCAGAGATCCTGTCGAGAAATACTTTGGGCGGCTTGGTGTAAGTTGCGCCTAATTCGAATAGAGTGAGGCCTGTTTGTATTAGACTTTGCTTGACCAGATCTTTGTTTTTTGCGGCAGAGTTTTTGGGGTAGCAGAGGGCTATGTTTATTTCAGTGCGGCGCCTCAATTCTGAATTGCATGCCCAAAGCGCCCAGCCTACAGACATTCCTAAGTTACGATTAACCGATAAGGGAAGCGCTCCGACTATCTTGAAAAAATTTGCTGCTAATTTGTCTTTCACGGTGGTTTGGTCAGTCTTTGTTGGAAGAGTCGGGCAAGGATAGAGTAAAATGCCCGCCGGTCCAATAGGGGAGGAAGTGGCGATGACGAATATTAGTCATATTGAAGAGTTTCTAGGTTGCGCGACACCAAAAGAGTGGCTGGCGGCTGCAGAGGTCAATTTGGGTGTTTTGTTAATTGATCATGCGCACTGTGAGAAGAAGGCCGCGTCTACGGCCTTATCTTTGATGTCCCGTTATGTCGATAGGAAAGAGTTGTTGGCGAAGTTGTCCCAGTTAGCACGAGAAGAGTTGCTGCACTTTGAGCAGGTACTGGAGATGATGGGAGGGTTGGGTGTCGAATTTACCCATCTTACTGCATCGCGATACGCCAAATTGCTGCGTAAGGATATCAGTACGAGCGAGCCGATGCGGCTGGTTGATACGTTAATCGTGGGTGGGATTATCGAGGCAAGGTCCTGTGAACGTTTTTCTGTGTTGGCGCCGCAGCTATTGGAAAATGAGAATACTGAGGAGCTTGGTCGGTATTATCGTTTCTTGCTGAAGTCTGAGAGCCGGCATTTTGAGGATTATTTAGCGTTGGCTCGCTTATATTCGCCTGAGTCGATTGATGGGAGGGTTGAGTACTTTTTGGCTGTAGAAAAGCAGTTAATTGAAGGCAAGGATGATGAATTTCGGTTTCATAGCGGGGTCCCTGTCGCCCCTTTTAATCAATAATGGCAAAGCTCGTGAGGTGGATGCCGCTGCTATCCGATATGAGGCTCCATCCTAATTCATCCCAATCACCAAGAACATAGCGGATCGGTTTGTTCGGTAGGTTGATTGCGTGGGTGTTGGGTCTGTGTGTATGCCCGTGAATTAATATGTCTGCATTGTTCAGTCGGAGAGCATCCTCAACTGCGTGCTCATCGACATCCATTATGTACTCTGATTTCTCTGAAGCTGATTGCTTGCTTTGCTGGCGAATTTGCTTGGCAATTTCGGTTCTTTCGATGGTGCTTTTGCTCAAGAAACCTGCTTGCCAGCCTGGGTCTCGTACCATATTCCGAAAAGCTAGGTACTCTGTATCTTGAGTGCAGAGAGTGTCACCATGCATGATGATGGCTTGCTTCCCTTGGAGCTTCAGGTTGTGCGTGTCTGATGAGAGGAGTGTGGCGTTTGTATCCTTGCAAAATGATGGGCCAACAAGAAAGTCTCGATTTCCGTGCATAAAAAATACGTTAATGCCTGCATCGGTTAACTCTCTTAGTGCGCTTTTTACTGATAAAGCGAGTTCAGAGTTGTCGTCGTCTCCTATCCAGGTCTCGAAAAGGTCGCCCAAAATGTAGAGAGCGTGTGTTTTTTCTTTGGAGTGGAGGCACTGCTCTTCTATGAAGCTGAAAAGTGCCCGGGTAATATTTGGGCGCTCCTCAGCTAGATGAAGGTCTGAAATAAAGACATTTCTCATTGGTTGATCGTTACTCGGCGCTGTTAACGACTTCGGCTTTTTCAATGATTACAGGCTCTGTGGGGACGTCCTGGTGGCCGCCGCTCATTCCTGTCTTGACTTCCTTGATTTTGTTGACGATATCCATACCTTCAGAAACCTTGCCAAAGACGGCGTAGCCCCATCCTTGTGATGATTCTGAGGTGAAGTTCAAGAAGCCATTGTCTTGCACGTTGATGAAAAACTGCGAGCTGGCAGAGTGCGGGTCATTGGTGCGAGCCATAGCAATGGAGCCAATTTCGTTCTTTAGTCCGTTGTTGGCTTCATTCTTTATGGGGTCGTCAGAGTCTTTTTGGTTCATGTCTGTATCAAAACCTCCGCCCTGGACCATAAAGTTGCTGATTACGCGATGGAAAATGGTGCCGTCGTAATGACCCTTATTAACGTAGCTCAAGAAGTTCTCAACGCTGGCGGGTGCTTTTTCTTTGTTAAGCTCAAGCGTGATAGGGCCGAAATTGGTTTGTAGATTAACGAGGACTGTATCCATGATGTTATGTCTGCCTTGTTGTAAATTGAATTGTGTGGGTTATATCAGTTACTGAATGTTTTGCCAAATTTGCCACTATGGCGTTAAGGGAACCTGCTTATGTTAGCTGTCAGCGTGTTCTCCATTAATGTGGCAACAGTCATTGGGCCAACGCCTCCAGGCACAGGGGTGATCCAGCCCGCAATTTCTTTTGCGGTATCAAACTCTACATCACCTCTGAGTTTGCCGTCTTCACATCGGTTTATGCCAACATCAATTACAATAGCTCCAGGTTTGATCCATGCGCCAGGAATAAAGTTGGTTTTTCCCACGGCTACTACAAGTAGATCTGCCCGTTGAACGTGGCTCTTCAGATCTTGGGTGAAACGATGGCATGTGGTAGTGGTGCACCCCGCCAGCAACAGTTCCAGAGTCATTGGGCGGCCAACAATGTTGCTGGCTCCAACGATGACGGCTTCAAGGCCGTGCAAATCGTTACGCACGGTGTCGAGTAATGACATTATTCCTTTGGGGGTGCATGATCTAAGTGAGGGCATGCGTTGAGCAAGAAGGCCTACGTTGGTTGGGTGGAAGCCGTCTACATCTTTCAGGGGGTTGATTCGATTGATGATTGCATTTGCATCAAGCGAGTCAGGTAGCGGGAGCTGGACCAAGATGCCGTCTATATTGTCGTCGTCATTGAGTTCATCTATTAGATTGTCTAGAGCGCTCTGGCTTGTGCTTGCTGGGAGGTCGAATGCCTGTGAAGTAAACCCAATAGCCTCGCAGGCCTTTCTCTTCTTGTTGACGTATACAGAAGACGCTGGGTCATCCCCAACAAGGACGACTGCTAAACCAGGGGGGCGAAATCCATCGTTAACTCTTTGGGCTACTTTTAAAGAGAGTTCTTTTTTTAGATCGGCGGCAATTTGGTTGCCGTCAATAATTTGTGCTGTCATAGGCGGTTAATCGTTTGTACAAAGGTAGTTGAAGTTGTTTTGAGGTCGTTATTTTCTCATTGTTGAATAAGCCGCGTAAAGTATAGTGACCAAATGACATCAAAAACTTTTATTTCATTGTTTTTTATAAAAATTGTTTGACGAGCTAGGGGGTTCTGTATATTATCGCCACCTCTTCAACGGCACACGCCAAAATGAAGAAACGGGGTATAGCGCAGTCTGGTAGCGCGCCTGCTTTGGGTGCAGGATGTCGGGAGTTCAAATCTCTCTACCCCGACCATATTTTAGGAGTTCGTCACTGTTTTAGTATAAAGGTGACGGGGTCCTAATATAAGCTAGTTTCATAAAGTTGTCGGTAACGTACCGCGCCCGTAGCTCAACCGGATAGAGCATCGGCCTTCTAAGCCGAGGGTTGCAGGTTCGAGTCCTGCCGGGCGCACCATGTTGCAATGGCTGCGATGAAACTAACTTGTACAGTTTGCTGGTGGGCGTAGCTCAGTTGGTAGAGCCCCGGATTGTGATTCCGGTGGTCGCGGGTTCAATCCCCGTCGTCCACCCCAGTATAAGAAACCGGTAATATCGTGAGGTATTGCCGGTTTCTACGTTACAAAGCCGCTATTTTAAGCCGCTATCCAAACGAGTGCCAATTGAAGCACTTACCGACTTACCTCAAAATTGTGAGGGCATTATGCAAGTTTCTGTAGAAACCACTTCTGGGTTAGAGCGTCGCGTGAACGTCATTGTTCCTGCTGCTGATATCGACGGATCTGTCGATGCCAAACTAAAAGACACCGCAAAGAAAGTTAAAATTGATGGGTTTAGGCCCGGAAAGGTCCCTGTTCGCGAAGTAAAGCGACGTTTTGGAAAGTCTATACGGGAAGAGGTGCTTGGCGAGGTTGTTAGCCAGAAATTCTACGAAGCCATTTCCCAAGAGAAGCTTAATCCTGCTGGCATGCCTAATATCGAGCGTGTAAAGGATGAGGCGGGCGAAGACTTTGAATTTACCGCTATATTTGAAGTGTACCCTGAGCTTGAAGTGACCGGCATAGAAAGCATATCAGTTACTCGCCAGACCGCTGATATTTCCGATAGCGATGTACAGGACATGATTCAGAAGCTTCGCGAGCAGAGAGCGACTTTTGATGCTGCAGATAGAGCGGCAGCAGATGGCGACCAATTAACTATCGATTTTGATGGAAAGTTGGATGGCGAGAGCTTTGAAGGTGGCTCAGCAACCGATTCGCCTTTGGTTCTTGGTTCTGCCTCGATGATACCTGGGTTTGAAGATGGGTTGATTGGCGCTAAAGCTGGGGATGAGAAGGTTCTAGATCTTGAATTTCCAGGAGATTACCATTCTGAAGATCTGAAAGGTAAGGCAGTGCAGTTTACTGTGAAGGTTAATGAAGTTGCGGAGCGTAAGCTTCCTGAAGTTGATGATGAGTTTATTGCTCAGTTTAACCCGAAGGAAAACACCCTAGAGAGCTTTACTGTAGAGATTAAGGCAAATATGGAGCGTGAGCTCAAAAATGCACTTAAGAACAAAGTAAAGCAGCAGATAATGGATGGTTTGTTAGAACAGAACCAGGTTGATGTCCCTAAGGCTCTAGTTGACAGCGAGATTGATCGACAGCGCCAGCAGATGGTGCAGCAGTTTGGTGGTGGCGCTCAGTTTGATCCATCTACCTTGCCAGCAGAGCTATTTGAAGCTCAAGCTACTCGTTCGGTTAAGCTAGGCGTGGTGTTTGGTGAGTTCATCAAGCAAAAGGAGATCACTGTCGATGGTGATAGAGTCCGCACTACTATTGAAGAGATGGCGCAGCCCTACGAAAATCCAGAGCAAGTTGTTACTTGGTACTATGATAATGAGCAACAGCTAAAGCAGGTTGAATCTTTGGTGTTGGAAGATCAGGCTATTGATGCAATTTTGGCTGAAGCTAACATTACTGATGAGCAAGTGTCTTACGAAGAGGCAGTTAAGCCACCAGAGCAGTCTGCTGAAGAGGCTTAGTTTTCCAAAGCACTTTAAGTTAGTATAAAAAATGCGCAGCCTCGGGGCTGCGCATTTTTTTTGCCTTAATCTGGGCCAAAATTTGAAATCTCAGGCTATTATTAGATAACAGGTTGCACCTAAGTTATTTTTTTATTCAGGGGTTGAAATATAATTAGCCTATACCCATTAATGTTTATTCAAGCACAACTAGATGCAGTGACTAGTACGTTGTTAACGCTAAAGAATTTCCATGATTATAAGGAAAATGTATGTCTGACCGACTATTTGATCTCGAGCATAAACAGATAATCCAAAATACGGGCTTGGTGCCCACGGTTATTGAGCAGACTGCACGAGGAGAAAGGGCGTTTGATATTTACTCTCGCTTATTGAAGGAGCGGGTAATCTTTTTGGTCGGGCAAGTAGAAGATCATATGGCGAACTTAATCGTTGCCCAAATGCTGTTTTTGGAGTCAGAGAATCCAGATAAAGATATACATTTGTATATAAATTCCCCCGGTGGCTCAGTGACTGCGGGTATGTCAATCTACGATACGATGCAGTTTATTAAACCTGATGTCAGCACAATGTGCATCGGTCAAGCTGCAAGTATGGGTTCATTCCTTTTAACAGCAGGGGCTAAGGATAAACGCTTTTGTTTACCTAACTCTCGGGTGATGATTCATCAGCCGCTAGGTGGTTTCCAGGGTCAAGCATCAGACTTCGAAATTCATGCCAAAGAAATACTAGGCATAAAGAAGAAGTTGAACGATATATTGGCTTACCATACTGGGCGTCCTATTGAGGACATAGAGAATGACACTGATCGCGACAACTTCATGAGCGCTATTGAGGCCAAAGAGTATGGTCTGATTGATGAAGTGCTTGAGCACAGAGCAATAGAATAATCAGGGTGTTAGGGGATTTATCTAGAATTAATCTAGATAAATCCAAATTGAATACTTGAAAAATCGAACGATTAAATGCATCTTCATATAAGAAGTGTATGAAGTATGCGAGAAGAGGTAGATACATGACAGACGAGCGAGACGGTAAAGGGGAAGACAACGGGAAGCTTCTCTATTGCTCTTTCTGTGGGAAGAGCCAACATGAGGTGCGTAAGCTTATTGCAGGGCCCTCTGTTTTCATTTGTGACGAGTGCGTAGATCTTTGCAACGATATTATTCGCGAAGAAGTCCAAGAGGAAGCGCCTGAGGCTGAAAGTGAAAAGCTTCCTGCTCCAATGGATATCAAGGGCAATCTTGATGATTATGTTATTGGTCAGATACGCGCCAAAAAGGTGCTGTCTGTCGCGGTATATAATCACTACAAGAGGCTGCGTTCGGGTCAAGCTAAGACGACCAAAGCCGGTGAAAGTGCAGATGTTGAACTGGGTAAAAGTAACATCCTTCTCATAGGGCCTACTGGTAGTGGTAAAACACTACTTGCAGAAACACTGGCGCGTTTGCTAAACGTTCCTTTTACCATAGCTGATGCGACAACATTGACAGAGGCTGGGTATGTTGGGGAAGATGTAGAGAATATCATCCAGAAACTACTGCAGAAGTGTGACTATGATGTCGAAAAGGCGCAGATGGGTATTGTCTATATTGATGAGATAGACAAGATATCCAGAAAGTCAGATAACCCGTCAATTACACGCGATGTGTCTGGTGAAGGTGTGCAGCAGGCATTGTTGAAGCTGATTGAAGGTACAGTGGCCTCAGTTCCTCCTCAAGGGGGAAGAAAGCATCCGCAGCAAGAATTTTTGCAGGTAGATACCTCTAATATCCTCTTTATATGCGGAGGGGCATTTGCAGGCCTGGATAAGGTCATCAGAGATCGCTCTGAAAAAGGCGGGATAGGTTTTTCTGCATCAGTAAAAAGCAAGGATGACACGCGAAATGTTGGGGAAACCCTGTGTGACGTCGAGCCAGAAGATCTCGTCAAATATGGGTTGATACCTGAGTTTGTTGGACGTTTGCCGGTGGTTGCAACGCTTGAAGAGCTTGATGAGGCTGCATTGATTCAGATTTTGACCGAGCCTAAGAATTCATTGACGAAACAATACGAAAAGTTGTTCGAGATGGAGGATGTTAAATTAGATTTTCGTAACGACGCCTTGACTGCTGTCGCTAAAAAGGCAATGGAGCGAAAAACTGGAGCTCGTGGTTTACGTTCTATCTTAGAAGCCGTGTTGCTGGAAACAATGTACGAGGTGCCTTCTCTAGAAGGGGTCGCGAAGGTTGTGGTCGACGCTGCGGTGATTAAGGGGGAATCGGAGCCTCTCATGATATATGAGAATACAGAGCAGAAAAAAGCCGCTCCAGATTCCTAAAGTAAAGGGCCGTTAAGGCCCTTTTTTAATTGGATCGATAATGTAAATAGTGAAGGCTGGCGCCACTGCGACCCTAGTTGTGGGTAATACTGAAAGAACGTTTTGGTACACTTTTTAAATAATTCGAATTTATGTCGGCAGTGAAAATTATTCATTGCCGAAAAGGTTAGGTAATTTCTATGCAAGACTCTACGGTAGATTCCTCCACTGATATTCCATTGCTACCTCTGCGAGATGTGGTTGTTTACCCTCATATGGTGATACCACTCTTTGTCGGTAGAGAAAAGTCAATCAAGGCTCTAGAAGTTGCGATGGCAGACGATAAGCAAATATTGCTTATCGCTCAAGTGAATGCAACTGACGATGACCCTGTAGCCAAAGATATGTATGAGATTGGTACGGTCGCGACAATTCTGCAACTCCTAAAGTTGCCGGATGGTACTGTAAAGGTATTAGTCGAGGGTGGGTATCGAGCTGAAGTTGGAAGTATTACTTCGCAAGAAGAATATATGTCGGCTAGTGTTTCTGAGATTATTTTGCCTGAAGTGAGCCTCCGTGAGACAGAGGTTCTTGTGCGTTCACTTCTCTCTCAATTTGAGCAGTATGTGAAATTGAGTAAGAAAGTGCCGCCAGAGATATTGACCTCGGTGACAAGTATCGAAGAGCCTGGACGCTTGGCTGATACCATTGCTGCCCATTTGACTCTGAAAATTGATGAAAAGCAGCGTGTATTGGAAATGTTTGAGTTGCGCGAGCGTATCGAGCATTTGATGGCCCTGATGGAGTCTGAGATAGATTTGTTTCAGGTTGAAAAGCGCATTCGGGGTCGCGTGAAAAAGCAAATGGAGAAAAGCCAGCGCGAGTACTATCTCAACGAGCAAATGAAGGCTATTCAGAAAGAACTAGGCGACATGGAGGAAGGCGCCAGCGAGATGGATGGTTTTGAAGCCAAGATTGAAAATGCTGGAATGACCAAGGAAGCCAAAGAGAAGGCAGTTGCAGAGTTAAACAAGCTTAAGATGATGTCTCCGATGTCTGCAGAGGCAACTGTGGTGCGAGGATATCTTGACTGGATAGTTAACCTTCCTTGGCAAAAGAAGAGCAAAGTAAGGCATGATCTTGGCCGGGCGCAAAAGATACTGAATGACGATCATTTTGGGTTGGACGAAGTTAAAGATCGCATTCTAGAATATTTGGCCGTCCAATCTAGAGTGAAAAAAATAAAAGGGCCTGTTTTGTGTCTGGTAGGGCCTCCCGGAGTTGGCAAGACCTCTTTGGGTCAGTCGATTGCTAAAGCGACTAACCGAAAATACGTAAGAATGGCTCTTGGTGGTGTTAGAGATGAGGCTGAGATTCGAGGCCATCGTCGAACATATATAGGTTCTATGCCTGGTAAGTTGGTGCAGAAAATATCTAAAGTAGGGGTGAAGAATCCTTTGTTTCTACTGGATGAAATCGACAAAATGGGCGTTGATATGCGCGGGGACCCAGCATCCGCGTTGCTGGAGGTACTTGATCCTGAGCAAAACAATACGTTTAGCGATCATTATTTGGAAGTAGATTATGACTTGTCTGATGTGATGTTCGTGTGTACATCGAACAGCATGAATATCCCTGCACCGTTACTGGATAGGATGGAGATTATTCGGATCCCTGGTTATACAGAGGATGAAAAGTCTAATATTGCCCAGCAGTACTTAATACCCAAGCAGCTGAAAAACAATGGCCTCAAAGAGGGCGAATTATCATTAGATGATGATGCTTTGCTTAAGCTAATTCGCCACTACACCAAAGAAGCTGGCGTGCGTGGTTTGGAGCGCGAGATAGCAAAGGTATGTCGAAAGCATGTAAAAGAAAATGTGTTGGCTAAGTCTCATGATAGCGTTGAGGTAACTGGCGAGCAGTTAGAGAAATACAGTGGCGTGCAGAAGTTTTCTTATGGTGAGAAAGAAGACGAGGACCGTGTGGGGCAGGTTACTGGATTGGCCTGGACTTCCGTTGGCGGTGAATTATTGACCATTGAGGCTGCGGCTTATCCAGGTAAAGGGCGCCAGATCAAGACGGGCTCTCTTGGTGATGTAATGCAAGAATCTATCCAGGCAGCGTATACAGTTGTTCGTAGCCGCTCAATTAAACTGGGTATCAAGAAGGATTTCCTTGAGTCCCTTGACGTCCACATTCATGTTCCTGAGGGTGCGACCCCCAAAGATGGTCCGAGTGCTGGTGTGGGAATGTGCACGGCTTTGGTGTCGGTTTTTAGTGGCATCCCAGTGAAAGCCAATGTAGCGATGACGGGCGAGATTACATTGCGTGGTCAGGTGTTACCGATTGGGGGGCTAAAAGAGAAATTGTTAGCGGCTCACCGTGGTGGGATTACAACGGTTATTATTCCTGCAGAGAATGAGCGAGACCTTCAAGAAATTGCCGATAATATTAAGAGTGATTTGACGATTCATTGCGTCAAAGAAATTGATGAAGTATTGGAGATTGCGTTGACTCATTTGCCTGAACCGTTATCAGAAGAGGAGTTTGAATCTGTGGTTTCTTCTGAAGAAGGAGATGATAAGTCTCAGGGGCGAGCAAATACCCACTAATTTTTGGAAAAAGTGGTTTAGTCGAGAGCATTAACAGTTTACGCTGTTAATGCTTTTTATTGCTCAAACTGTGCGATTTAATGAACTTTTATGTATAGAAATATATCAAATAGGCCTTGAAAAAAAATAAATGTTTGTCCTTCAAAGTGTATGCTTGACAGTGCGTTTTCGAAGTTGGTATAAAGTGGCTCCTCCATTTGGGGTGGGCGTAAAGGCCCGAAAATAAACGGTTCTATAGATTCCTACTCGTTATTTTGGGTGTTATCAGTAGACAAAAAATTAAAAGGGGATTCTTGTGAATAAATCAGAATTAATCGACGCAGTTGCTGCTTCAGCTGATATTCCAAAAGCGCAAGCGGGTCGAGCACTGGATGCAGTTCTTGAATCTGTGACTGGCGCGTTAACTAAAGGCGAGCAGGTCGTTTTGGTTGGTTTTGGTACTTTTTCTGTTAAAGAGCGTGCTGCTCGTACAGGTCGTAACCCGCAAACAGGTGACCCGATCGATATTCCTGCAGCAACAATTCCTAGCTTTAAAGCTGGGAAAGCACTTAAAGATGCGGTTAATAGCTAAAAGCGTTAACGGTAGTGCCATGACTTATTAGAACAAAGGTTTTTAACGATTTTCATGTTGAATAATGCGGAGCGGTAGTTCAGTTGGTTAGAATACCGGCCTGTCACGCCGGGGGTCGCGGGTTCGAGTCCCGTCCGCTCCGCCAATTCACTGGAACGTGAACAAAAGCTTTTAAAGTCAAAAGAAAAAAGCGTATCATCTGATACGCTTTTTTTTTGCGTATAAATATGGCCGTTTTTACCTGGAAATACTGAAGTATTTGGGGTTTGTAGATCGGTTGATAATAAATTTATAAGTTCGGTGGGCAGTGTGGTTGTCGATATCTTGGCGCCAAGGCCCATAGACTCTTGTGTAATTTTCAGATTAGTAGGAAAAGAGAGATATAGCTATGCAGGGTTTTAGAGATCTGCTTAAGGGATGGTTTGGTAAAGTTCTATTAACAATATTCATTTTGCCATTCGCATTTTTTGGAATACAAGGGCTTTTCCAAGCCAACGCGAGAAACGATGTGTCCATAGTCGTTGATGGGGATGAGATCACCAACTCGGTTATTGATCGTACCATTGAGCAGCAACGACAGAATCTTGTTCAGCGAATGGGTGGGAATATTGACCCCTCATTCCTAAGTGCTGATTTGCTACGCCCTGGTGTTGAAGATAGCTTGATTCAAAAAAGTCTATTGAAAAGTGCTGTAGTAAACGAAGGTATGTATCTGCCACAGGAAAAAGTGTCTGCTTTTATTAGGGAAATGCCGATGTTCCTTGATGAGGTTAGTGGTAAGTACTCTCAGGAGAAACTAGAGCGGGTGTTGGTTCAGGCTGGCTATAGTGGGCAGATGTTCGTTAACGAAATCACGCAGAGCTTGTTAATTGAACAGTTGCAAAAGGGCGTGGCGGGAAGCGCTTTTGTTACGGCGGACGAACTGAAGAGTATCGTGATGCTGGATGGTCAGAAAAGAGACGTTGCCACGTTGACAATTAGTGCGAAGACCTATGAGGAAAGTGTTGAACTGGCCGAAGGAGAGTTGCTTGCCTATTACACTTCTCACAGTGAGCAGTATAAGTCTCAAGAAAAAGTAAAAGTTGATTTTGTTAATTTGACTATTGATGATTTCAAAAATGACGATGTTGTCATTACCGAAGAGGAAATTGTAGACCGTTTTGATAGTGAGTCCGAAGCCCTTAGAAAGAAAGAGCGGCGTCGAGCGTCACACATATTGGTTGAAATAAATGACGACCAATCAGAGGAAGAAGCGCTAGAGAAGATAAAGAGTGCTAAGGCAAAACTTGATAGTGGAGTTGATTTTGATCAGGTTGCGCAGGAGATGTCTGAAGATATCGCTACTGCTAGATCTGGTGGCGACCTAGGGTTTGGCGCTAAAGGTATCTACGATCCTTCTTTTGATGATGCCTTATTCGCTTTGGATAAGGGTGAGGTGACGGATATTGTTCGGACTGAATTTGGGTATCATATTGTAAAGTTGGTGGAAGTAGAAACTCCAGATCTTCCATTGATAGACGCCGAACGAGGCAGGTTAGTAGCTGAGTTAAAATCTGAGAAAGCGGAGGAGGAGCTTGCGATTGCGCTGGATGAAGTGAGTCGATTGGCATTCGAATCTGGCGACTTATCTGTTATCTCTGAGCAATTTGGCATTGATATCCAATCTTCAGATTGGTTTACTCGAAATGGCGGAGTAGGTATTTTTGCAGACAAGTCATTATCGGATGCTGCTTTCTCTGAGGTCGTACTAGAAGACCAAAAGAACAGCGAAGCAATTGAAACGTCAAGTAATGGTGTAGTTGTTCTACGAGTAGCTGAGCATGAGAAAGCAAAAACGCTGAGCCTTGAGGGTGTTCGCTCTCGGGTTGTGGCTGCTCTTAAGAAGCAAAAATCAGCCGAAAAAGCCGAGGCAGATGCCGCCGCGGTGGTTGCTGCAGTTGAAAGTGGGGCTTCGACTAATGATATTGAAAGCCAGTACTCAACAAAGTGGCAGGTTTCTGATGCGGTAGCTCGTCAAAATAGTACCTTAGATCGCGGGGTTGTGAATAAGATATTTGAGCTGCCTAAGCCTGTAGAAGACAAAAAGACTGTTGCCAGTGTCAGGTTGGCTAATGGGGATTGGGTTGTTGTTCTGCTGACTGGTGTTAAGGAAGGCGGCTATACTCTTTCTGATAAAGAGGGAGAACAGATGGGGAATATCGTAGCTGGGAGGTTCGGTAAGACTGACTTCGAAGGGTATTTGGCGACACTAAAAGATAGTGCGTCTATCACCCGCCAGTAATTTCTTACTGGTAGCAAAATGACCCAATAAAAAAACCGGAGCTGATAACTAGCTCCGGTTTTTTTTGTACTACGCATTCTTTCTTGGGTGTATTATCTGCGACCCCAAGCCGCGCAGATTGTGGTTTATAACATGGAATTCTCTTTAAAAGGAATTATGCGAATGAATAGGTATAGATTAGTTTTGTTGTTTTTAGCGCTTACAGGTACGTTACTTTCGGGCTCTGTAAAGGCCGGTTTGCTAGATGACTATCCGCAAGAGGCTTCTCCCTTTGTGCTTTCGACGGGTGAAGAGGTATATTTGCCTTTGCACGTAAGTAATTTATGGGGAATGGCCATTATCGGGACAATTGACCTAGATGAAGCCTCAGCTGGAATGAATGCGCAGAACCTTTACCCTATAGAGGTTGGCAATAATAAGGGATTGGCGATTGTCTATGTACTGGATTATCGTGAGGCGGGGTTAGGTCCGTACCAGGAAATCATTACACTCATTGCGGTAACGAGTGATGCTAAAGCATCCGTTGCGGAAAACCTGATAGGTTTTGGAAGCTCTTACTTTCCGAAGTTAAAAGGATTTTTGGAAGGTGATATGCCCGATACAGGAGTGTATTTTGAGAGGATTTCTCTGGATAGTACGCTTGCGATTACAACAGGCATTGAAATCTGGGGGATCCCAAAGACCTACGAGCAGTTGTCGATAGAAAATACATTTTGGAAGACGAGTGTCGCCACAAGTGAAGTTAGTTTTCAACTGAACAAGGAGTTTGGTCTGTTTACACCGCTGCAGCTAAATCTAACGTCATGGACGCCTATGGATTATGAGCAAACGCGTGCCGAAACGTTGCTTAAAGGGTGGGGGAGAATGGGTCTAGTCGGTTCCAATGATACGTTTGAATTGGGTGATAATTTGAGTAGGTTAGATTTTACTCCTGTGGTATGGCAAGAAATATTGCCGGGAACAGATGCGGTGTTTTTTGAGGGGGCTGTTCCCGATTTGCTAGAGATATCTGAATAAGCTAACGATTGAAAATTAGGTTTGCCACTGGCTTTACAATACTTTTTGGAAGCCAGTTAGTTAGGGTGTGGTGAAGATTGTTTATTATGCCTGGAGTGGAGGTTACTTGTTTTTTGTCGATGGCATTAAAAGTAACTTCTGCGACATCTGTGGGCGACATTGCAATCTTATGTGCGATGTAAGCTGTGCTACCAAATCTAGTTGTGTCTTTTAAACCTGCAACATCTAGGAATTTCGTATTTGTTGTACCCGGACATATACAGTGAACTTCGATATTTTCATTTCGCAATTCTTCGGCTAAGGCTTCGGTAAAACTCACTATAAACGCTTTCGAGGCAGCGTATGCAGCAAGCTTTGGCAGCGGTTGGAATGCGGAAGTTGAACCTATATTAATGATGGCGTTACTGGGTCCATTTTTGTGCTGTCCGCTGCTCATCCTATTGGCCATCTCGTGGCACAGGCTTGATACTGCAATGATATTAAGGAGCAGCATTGATTTGAGTTGGTCCGGGTCTAGGTCAATGTGTCTTCCGTGTAAGCCAAAACCAGCATTATTTATTAGTGTGGTAATAGTGATGTTGTTTGAATCGCACAGTTCAAAAATTTTCTTGGTAGCGTCATCTCTTGTTAGATCGAGTGCCAGAGTATGGACTATCTGTTGTGACGTGGTGGAGCCAAACCCCTTTAGTTCCTTTTCTAGTGCTTCTAGCTCTTCAGTCAAAAGGCTGACAACGACTAGGTTGTATCCCGCCTTGTAAAACCGTTTGCATATCTCTTTGCCAATGCCAGAGCCTCCCCCAGTAACTAAAGCTGTTGGTGTATTTTCCAAAGCGTTCCTCCTAAAATATTAAAACCGAATTTGTATTCCGTTTTAATATGCAGTGATCGTGTTGAAATGTCTAGTGCTTTGTTTGATGGGGGCGTGAGCGAATGGCGCGGGTGGTCAATTGGTCTGGCATCGTCAATCAAGATTTATCTTATATTGGTGGGTATTATCCTCTTCGATTACGAACATATATCAAATACACATGTAGGGAGAGGGTTATGAGGTTAGGAAGAATTAAGCTCACGTTTCTGTTGTCACTGCTGTTGCTGCAAGGTTGTGGAGGGGGAGAGGCGAACCACTTGGCATTGAGCCAGGTTGCATTGGGGGATTTCTTGTTTGAAATAGACAGCAATCAGCTTTCTATACGACATAGCCGAGAGGGGGCGCCCATACTGTGGCGTAGTCCTGCTGATGGAAGGCTTTTATCTGCGGGCTCAACTGTGCTGGGTGTGAAGGATCAACGTTCAAGCTATTCAGTCACTGAGCGGGTGAGCAAGGTATGCCGGCTTCCAGAAATTCAGGGTGTGGATCAACAAGAGGTAAGCATCGCGTTCTTTGGGGTTTTTCTTGATTGCGATGATGCTACCTTTGAATTGAGGTTTGACCTGCATTTAACACAGTTGAAATTTGCATTAGACACTAATGTTCCTGAGTTTAATCATTTAACTCTTCAGTACGAAACATCGAAGAGCGAGCGTTTCTATGGTTTTGGTGAACAGTACAGCTTTGTAAATCTAAAAGGCCAAAATATTCCTGTGCTAACGCAAGAGCAGGGGGTTGGCAGAGGGGAACCTTTGCTATCAACCTTGGTTAATCTTTTCTCTCCAGGGTCTAGCGGTAACCCATTAACCAGTTATTACAGTATTCCTCAATACATATCGAATATGCATCGTTCACTTTTTTTGGAGAATACTGAATATTCAAGGTTTGATTTGCGACAGGATGAGCGTGTTACTGTTCACTTGTTTGGCGATCGAATGAGTGGGCAGATTCTACAGGGTGAGAGTATGCTTGATCTGATTGAGGGTTTTACTGATTATTCAGGCAGAATGCCTGCATTGCCTGATTGGGCTAATAGAGGTGCAATTATAGGGCTACAAGGTGGTACGGAAAAAGTCACCAAGGTATGGCATCAATTATATAACAGCGGTGCTCCAATAAGTGCCTTGTGGTTGCAAGATTGGGTAGGGAAAAGAGTGACGTTGGGTGGCGCGGGGTCGCAATTGTGGTGGAATTGGGAATTGGACGAGGATCGCTACCCTGGCTGGGATGAGATGCTTGAAGAGTTGGATCAAGAAGGTGTTCGCGTGCTGGGTTATGTTAATCCCTTTTTAGTTGATGCGGAAGCAAAGGGGAATGTGAAGCGTAATTTGTATCAGGAAGCGCTAGCATTAGGATACCTCGTGGAAAAAGAAGATGGTTCACCATTCCCTATTGAGATAACGGATTTTGATGCGGGCATTGTGGATCTGACTCACCCTGATGCTCGTCGCTGGATGAAGGATGTCATTATAGACCAGATGATTGGAGTTGGATTGTCGGGCTGGATGGCTGATTTTGGCGAGGCGCTACCGTTCGACTCTGTTCTATTTGATGGTTCTGAGGGGCAGGAGTTTCATAATATATACCCTGTTGAGTGGGCTAAAATTAATGCCGAAGCAATTGCCGAGGTAGGACTTACGGGCGAAGCGCTATTTTTTATGCGTTCAGGATTTACCACCAGCCCTTCATTCAGTAGCGCTTTCTGGCTTGGAGATCAGGCTGTAACCTGGGACCATTATGATGGAATAAAAAGCTCCGTTATCGGTTTGTTGAACGGTGGGATGTCGGGATTGGCAATTAATCATAGCGATATAGGCGGATATACGTCCCTAACGTTTCAGGGAGTTGGTCTCAAGCGTAGCGAAGAGCTACTAATGCGTTGGATGGAAGTGAATGCTTTTACGGCTATGTTTAGATCTCACGAAGGCTTGGCGCCCGACAGCAGTGTGCAGATATACAGTAACGAAAAGACGATGTCTCAGTTTTCGACATTTGCGCGTGTCTACGCGGAGCTTTCAGTTTATCGCGATCGATTATTTGACGAGGCTACAAAAAAGGGTTATCCGTTGGTTCGTCACCCTATGTTGCATTTCGAAGATGATCTCTACTTTCAGTCAATGAGTAAGAACAATTTGCATTACATGCTTGGCTCGGATTTGATAGTGGCTCCGGTTCTTGATATGGGGGCGACGACAGTGGAGATTCATTTACCTGAAGGGCGATGGAAAAACTTCTGGAATCCTTCTGAGGGTTTCGATATCCCGAGGGGGGGTGATACATTTATTGTTAACGCACCAATCGGCAAACCTGCAGTGTTTTTTATAGAAGAGTCGCGGGTGGTTCAGCAGGCAGCATTAAAGTTGAAGAGAGAACGGTAACGTTGAGGAAGCGATCAGCGCGATTTTTTGAAGTCATTTGGAGAGATGCCTTCAATATTTTTGAAAGCACGGGTAAATGCGCTTTGTTCTGAAAATCCAAGCAGGAATGTGATGTCTAGAAGGCTATGTTGGTCTTGTATTAGATGTCTTTTCGCGACCTGATGGCGGATTTTTTTTAAGAATTCAGAATAGCTTGTGTTTTCTTCCGATAAACGGCGTTGTAAGGTTCTATTCGTGAGTGATAGCGCGAGTGCGGCATCTGATAATGAGGGTAGGTGTTTGGGTAGGGTTTCTTCAATATAAGACCCTAACTGAGATAGAATATTTTTTGGTTTTGATAGATCTAGTAATTTTTGTTCAGCGTGATTTTCCAGGCATTTCCTCATCTCTGAGTTAGGTTGTTTTAGCTTTGATTGTAAAAGAGCAAAAGGAAATGATAGTCCTACGAAATCGGCGTTGAAATGCAAAGGACATTTAAAAAAAGAGCTATGGATTTCTGTGTTTTCGGGTTTTGCATGAGAGAAAAAAACCGCTGTGGGTGAGTGGTCTGTAGCGGTAATCCAACGGGAAAATGCTACCCAGCCTGCCATTGCCTCTTCAGCGATAGCCCGTGTGGGAGGTGTCTTGGTGCGCCAAGCCATAAGGATTTGGTCGCCTTTCTTGGAGCTTGTTACATTGCCTATGCTGCCGACTAAATCCTGATATCGAAGTTGGCACTCAATGGCGTCGTTGAGCGTTGTGCAGCAGCTCATAATGTAGCCGAGCACGCCCCAGCGCTCTGGTTCGGCAGACATTCCAAATTCTAGGCCTAAGTGTGGGTTGCTCGATAAATCGATAGCCTTGTCCAGCAATTGGGGGTAAACGTTGCTGTCAAGCATATCCGTTGTGTTGAGGGTCGTATCTATGTGCGGGTCAATTTGCATTAATAAGGCGTGAGCGTTTATGCCTTTGCTTTCTAGGAATGTCACAAGTGATCGTACGACAACTGCAGAGATGTAGTTGTCGTTTGTTTTTTGGGGAGGGGAAAGTTTCATCGTGTTATTTCTTTACCCCTTCGACAAATATTTCTAACGACACGTCGTTACCTATAGCGCCAGCCATAAAATCGAGTTCATAGTCGCTTCGCTTAATGCTCCCTTTGGCAATGAACCCCATCCTGTATCCTAGCCAGGGGTCTCTTCCTTCTCCGGTAAACTCAACATCGAATATTTCCGTATGGGTATGCCCCGCTAGCGTGAGCTCTCCGGTAACTCTGCCGGTCTTTGAGTTGCTTTTGTGCTGAGTGAGTGAGGTAGACTTAAACATTGCAACGGGGTGCTTCGTTACATTGAAAAAGCTAAACCCCCTCAGTAACGCATCTCTTTTATCATTGTTAGTATCTATGCTCTGGGTTTTGACGAAAACTTTTGTCTTCGCGGTTGCTATATCTCGAGATGGGTCGAATGAAAAGACCCCGCTGATGTTACCGAAACGGCCGGTGGTACGGCTTATTCCTAAATGATCAATAGAAAATCGGATGCTCGAGTGTTCGTTATCAATTACATAGGTGTCCGCCTTGAGTTCTGGGCTCTGTAATAGTGTAAAAATCCCAGCGCTAAACAATAGGGTTAGAGTTAGGGTAATCGATAGATTAGTCGTGGGCGTTAGCATCTGGTGGCGAACCTTCTTATTGTATTTAAATGTTTCGTATGCCGTATCTAACCTTGCTTATAACACAACAAGAGGCGAAACTCACCGGTCGAGAGGTACGGTAGTCTCATAAATAAAAATACAAAGGAGAGGATTATGGCTTTTTCTAAACGTAAGGGGGCATTTAGAACAAGTGGGTTGTTGTTTGCGCTGGTGTTCGGTTTATTCGCGGTTAATCTGTCGATAGCGCAAGATTATGACAATGTTATTACACTGGAAGCATCGGAGACATTTTCTTATGACCTGCGTGAGGTGTTGTTAACGGCGCAGCCAGGTACGGTAATCGAATTACCTGAAGGCACGTTTCAGTTTAATAGTGATGTAATTATTTATACCTCCCATATTACGTTGCGAGGTAAAGGGATGGATAAAACCATCTTGTCCTTTAAAGGCCAGGCAGATGGAGCTGAAGGCATTCAGGTGTTTGCTGATGCATTTGTGGCTGAAGATTTTGCTATTGAAGATACGGCGGGTGACGGACTTCGTATTGAAGGCTCTAACGGCGTGGTAATTAGGCGTGTTCGAGTGGAGTGGACTGATGGCCCTCATGAAACAAATGGTGCATATGGTTTGTACCCTGTTCTTTGCGAAAATGTGCTAATTGAAGATAGCGTGGTGAAAGGTGCATCGGATGCGGGTATTTACGTAGGTCAATCAAAGAACATTATTATTCGCAATAACTTGGCTGAGTATAATGTTGCAGGTATTGAGATTGAGAACTCCCAATATGCCGATGTATACGGCAATACTGCAACGAACAATACCGGTGGAATTCTGGTGTTTGATTTGCCAGGCCTATCGCAACCAGGGCATCACACGCGTGTATATAATAATACGTCAACGAATAACAACACGCAGAATTTTGCGCCGGCGGGAAATATCGTCGGAAAAGTACCTACTGGTACTGGCATGATGATACTAGCCACAGACTATGTCGACATGTTCGATAATGTTGTGACTGGAAATAAGACTGGCAGTATGTTGGTTGCAGGGTATAAAACGCTAACTATTATTGACGGATCAAGTGTCCCAGAGGGTTATGATCCTTATCCGGAATTTGTCAATATACGCGATAATGTGATGCATAGAAAAAGTGGTTATCCTTGGGCGTCTGGCGAAATGGGCATATTAATAGCGCTAGATTTTTTACTTCATTGGAAGCCCGTATCTGACGTTATTATTGACGGCAGTTCAAGAGGTGATATTGCGGACGCCAAGATTTGTATTGCGAATAATAAGCGTCAAAATGGCGATGAGTCTAGATTTGGCAATTTGTTGATGAACCAGGTTTCATGGTTGTTTAAACTGCTTGGCCTGCCAGCAGGCGGAAAGCTCTCTACAGATATAACACCGCATATTTGTGTCAATGATTCATGGGATGAGGTGGTGCTTGCTGAATGGCCTGAAGTACCTGATCCAGAGGTTGTCTATACCGATGAAGAAATTGCCGAGCTATGTGCGACACCGGGAACTGGGATAAACGAAGGTGCGTTGGTGGTTGATTGTCCTGATCTTTCTTCATATCGCCTTTTTCAGAACCCTTCGGACCCCACACAAAATGCTAACGGCGGCCTTCCATATGAATTAACCTCGCCTTTGTTTACGGATTATGCAACCAAGTATCGTTTTGTGTATTTGCCTGAGGGTGTGCCAGCGACCTATACCGACACTGATGTGTTTGATTTTCCTGTGGGTACGGTGATTGTTAAAACGTTCACCGCCGAGGCAGTGGATCAGGCGCAGCAGATATTGGAAGTGCGCTTGCTGATTAAGCGAGAGTCCGGTTGGGTGGGTATTCCTTATGTTTGGAATGAGGAAATCAGTGATGGCGTTTTGACAAATGAGGGGGCGGTGTTAAGCGGATTGGTATCCAATGACTCCGGTGTAACCATCGCGTTGGATGGCTATGCTGTACCGCGCAAGAATCAGTGTGCTAGCTGTCACCGTAAATCTAACGATCTATTTAGACCAATTGGACCTAAGGCCAAGTTACTGAACAAAGCCATAAGTTATGGTGATGTTATTGAGAATCAGTTAACCCACTGGACTAATGCTGGGATCCTGGCTGGGGCTCCTGCCAGCCCTTCCGAAGCACCTTACATGGTTGATTGGAAAGACGAGTCTGCTTCCCTTGATGATAGGGCTAGAGCATATTTGGATGTTCAGTGTTCTCATTGCCATATTGAAGGCGGGCGCGCGGATGCGACAGGATTACACCTTAACCAAGAAGAAGATGTGCCGATGGCATTTGGGGTATGTAAGTCTCCAGTGGCAGCGGGTTCTGGGTCAGGAGGGTTGTTAGTCGATATTTCTCCAGGCTCACCGGAAGAGTCAATCCTGGTTTATCGATTAGAGTCTAATGAGGCAGCGGTGCGTATGCCTGAGCTTGGGCGCTCAATCGTGCATGGCGAAGGTGTTAACCTTATTAGGGATTGGGTGTCTGCAATGCAAGGGACCTGCAATTAGGTTTTTTCCTTAGATTACTTTTGACTAAAGAAAACGTAGAGAAAGGCAGCCAGTAATGGCTGCCTTTCTTATACCTAAGTATCATTGGTTTTTAACAAATGAAGCTAGGTATTTTGTCCATTTTTAGTTACTTTTTTTAGAAAGAAAGTCGTGGTTATAGCATGATTTTCTATGGCTAGGGCAAACTTGGCATCGTCAAAAATTAAACATGACGCGCTTCACAGGCGCCAATATTTATTCCCCCTTTTGAAAAAAATACTCCTACACTCAATGGTACGTTAACATATTGTTACTTTGTAAGAGGATGTAAAGATGGATTTTGTTAAAAGCCGCTGGGTCATGTTTTCTCTGTTAGCCGGATTGCTAATGCAAACCTCTACTGCTAATGCTGCGGCAATGACAGAGCTAGAGGCTATTAGCCAGTCAGCTTGGCAGCGAACGCTTGTTATGCGCGTTGCGAAGTCCCATATGCTGATTGCAGCAGGGATAGATTACCGAAAGTCCAAAGCGCAATTAAGCCAATCAATTCAGGAATACGAGGCAGTGTTACGCTCATTGCAAGCAAACTCCCCGAATCGTGATATAAGTGAGCGTCTGCGTTTGGTGAAGCTGGAGTGGCAACAATTTAAGATGCTTGTGCTTGAGACGCCGACTAAGGCTAATGCAATGTTGGTAATGGAGGAGTCAGACGACCTTCTATACCATACCGATGCGATTGTTCGTAGGTGGAAAGTCTATGCGGAAGAGGAGGTTGGTCACTTAGTAGATACCTCTAGCCAGCAAAGCATGCTGTCTGAGCGAATTGGGATGTTCTATGCTGCACACTTTTACGGTCTTAAAAACGAGTGGGTAATAAACGAGTTGAACTTTACGTTGTCTGCCTATGAAAAAGGAATTAAGGAATTGTTGGCAAACAATCAAGGCTCTAAGGAAATTGATGACAACATCGCGAGACTCTCAAATCAGTGGGAATATGCCAAGATGAGCTTGGAAAAATTTAATGCAGGCCAATATTTACCTCATGTAATTGCCGTCACTGTGGATACTATGATGCAGCGCTCGAACAAAATAGCGCATTTATACGTTTCGAAGCAGTATAGCGATGCTAACAACCCTGGGTTTATACAGGTGCCAGGATTGGCTTCCACCGTGGGTGGTGAGTTCACCGACTAAAAGGTTCAAAGCGAGAAAAAGGAGGCTATTGCCTCCTTTTTCTCGTTTTGAACCTCTGTTATTTTCACTAATGCCCCTTGTTTTGTCCTGATTTTCGGCTTTCATATTTGAACTGATGCATCTTGCTTGGCCCCTGGTTATAATTGCCTGCTTATTTGGCGGCGACGAAAGGTGGTTTTGTCCCGTGTTTCTTTTTAGACTCCATTATTTAAGGCTGTTGTAATGACTGTACGTACTCGAATTGCTCCATCTCCCACAGGCGACCCACATGTAGGCACCGCGTATATTGCGTTGTTTAATATGGCGTTTGCCCGTAAGCATGGAGGTACCTTTGTGCTTCGAATTGAAGACACTGACCAAGTGCGTAGTACTCCTGAATCTGAAGTGGCTATTCTCGACTCTATGAAGTGGCTTGGCTTAAATTGGGAAGAAGGCCCTGATATTGGGGGAGAGCATGGCCCTTATCGGCAGAGTGAAAGGCGAGATATCTACGCCAAGTATATTCAGCAATTACTTGATGATGGGCATGCCTTTAAATGTTTCGCAACATCTGAAGAGCTAGATGAGATGCGAATCCAGCAGAAGGCAAATGGCGAAACTCCAAGGTACGATGGCCGGGGGTTGTTGTTAAGCGATGTTGAAATACAACAGAAAGTGGATGCTGGAGAGCCTTATGTTGTAAGAATGAAGGTGCCAGAAGAGGGTGTGTGTAGTTTTGACGATATGTTACGCGGAACTATTGAAATTGAATGGTCCCAGATTGACATGCAAGTGTTAATGAAAGCTGATGGCATGCCGACCTATCATTTGGCGAATGTTGTCGACGATCACTTGATGGCTATTTCTCATGTTATTCGAGGCGAAGAATGGATTAATTCGGCGCCAAAGCACCAGCTGCTATATAAATATTTTGGGTGGGAAATGCCTGTTTTGTGCCATATGCCGCTGTTGAGGAATCCCGATAAAAGCAAATTGAGTAAGCGTAAAAATCCCACTAGCATCAGCTACTATGATCGAATGGGTTTTTTGCCTGAGGCAGTGGTTAACTATTTGGCTCGAATGGGTTGGTCTATGCCTGATGAAAGAGAAAAGTTCACTCTTGATGAAATGATTGCGGAGTTCGATATTTCACGAGTTTCTTTGGGGGGGCCAGTGTTTGATGTCGAGAAACTGACTTGGCTTAATGGTCTTTGGATTAGAGAAGAGCTTTCTATTGATGCATTAGCGGAGCGATTTACAACGTGGGCTGTAAACAAGGAATACCTAGGGCAAGTGCTGCCGTTAATTCAGAAGCGAATAAATGTACTGAGTGATGCAGCACCTTTGGTTAGCTTTTTCCTTGAGGGAATGCCTACGCTCACCGAGGAATCCTTTGAGTATAAGAAGCTAGAAATAGAACAAACGAGAAAAATTCTTCAGTTTGCGCTGTGGCGTCTTGAGGCTCAGAGGGAGTGGAACCTTGAAAACATCCAGAAGGATTTGTTTTCTCTGTCTGAGTCGCTAGAGATAAAGATGCGTGATTTCATGATTCCCATTTTTGTGGCGGTATCGGGAAAGCAATCTGCACCTTCAATTATGGATGCAATGGAAATCTTGGGCCCCGATATGACTCGGGCTCGATTGCGGGCGGGATTAGCAACGTTGGGTGCTCCTTCTAAGAAAGAGTTGAAGCGCTTAGAGAAAGAATTTAAATTATTTCAATAGGTTGTTGACACGTAAGGGGAATATCCATATTATACGCACCTCTTACGGAGACAACGCTTTTAGTGTCCTAGCTAAAAGGTCGATGAAGTAAGAGACACGTCTGATGACGTGGGCTATCTATCGAAAGAGGGGCCTTAGCTCAGCTGGGAGAGCGCAACACTGGCAGTGTTGAGGTCAGCGGTTCGATCCCGCTAGGCTCCACCAAACTTTTTCGATTTTGCGTCCCCATCGTCTAGTGGCCTAGGACACTGCCCTTTCACGGCAGTAACGGGGGTTCGAGTCCCCCTGGGGACGCCACTATTCAATAAAAAAGCCGAGCTTTTAG
>MABD01000014.1 GCA_002162955.1 Gammaproteobacteria bacterium 45_16_T64 | reverse complement strand
CATTGGCTCCCCTCACATTTTCCCTAATTTCCGTCTCAGTGGATTGTAATGACACGATATATTTTTGTGACAGGTGGTGTTGTATCATCTCTTGGTAAAGGGATTGCTGCCGCTTCCCTTGCATCTATTCTTGAAGCGCGTGGTTTACGTGTTTCCCTAATGAAACTAGACCCTTACATAAATGTTGACCCAGGAACTATGAGTCCTTATCAACATGGTGAGGTGTTCGTGACCGATGATGGGGCTGAAACAGACCTGGATTTGGGCCACTACGAGCGGTTTATTCGAGCAACCATGACTCGTCGTAATAATTTTACTACCGGTCGGGTATATCAAGATGTTATCGAAAAGGAGCGTCGCGGGGATTATCAAGGTGCGACAGTTCAGGTTATTCCACATATTACGGATGCAATTAAAGATCGCGTGCTTAATAACGGTCTTGATGTTGACGTCGTTATTGTTGAAGTGGGTGGCACCGTTGGCGATATAGAATCGTTACCGTTTCTAGAAGCTGTACGTCAGTTGCGGGTCGAATTGGGATCAAATCGAACGGTGTTTATTCACCTCACGTTGGTTCCCTATATTGCTACAGCGGGTGAAATCAAGACTAAACCGACGCAACATTCCGTTAAAGAATTGCGTACGATTGGTCTTCAGCCAGATATTTTAGTATGCCGCTCCGACCATAAGATCCCGGATTCATCAATTGAGAAAATATCCCTTTTCACCAATGTTGAACGGCGCGCAGTTATATCATTGCAAGATGTGAATTCAATTTACCGAATCCCTGGTGTATTGCATAGCCAAGGCCTCGATCAGTTTGTTGTAGAAAAGCTAGGGTTGGAATGTGGGCCTGCAGATCTTAAAGAATGGACTTCTGTGGTTGATGCTCAGCTTAATCCGCAACATGAAGTAACCATTGCGATGGTAGGCAAATATACTGAGTTGGCTGATGCTTATAAGTCGTTAAACGAAGCATTATTGCATGCTGGTATACACACTCGAACTAAAATCAATATTGAATACGTGGATGCTGAAGATATCGAGCGTGATGGTACGGATTGTCTCGCGTCTTGCGATGCGATACTGGTTCCTGGAGGCTTTGGTTTCCGAGGTACTGAAGGTAAAATAACGACAGTACAGTATGCACGAGAAAATAACGTACCTTATTTGGGTATCTGTTTAGGAATGCAAGTCGCGGTGATCGAGTATGCTCGTAATGTGGCCGGAATTACTGATGCTCATAGTTCCGAGTTTAAGGACGAGGGATTGACCCCGGTGGTTGGCCTGATAACCGAATGGGTTGCTGAAGACGGCAGTATTGAAACTCGCGACCAAGCGTCCGATATCGGCGGAACAATGCGCCTAGGCGCGCAGGAATGTCGCCTTTCAGAGGGCAGCTTGGCCCGAGAGCTTTATGGTAATGAGGTGATTCGAGAGCGTCATCGTCATCGTTATGAAGTGAATAACAAGTATGTGAGCCAATTGGAAGAAGCCGGCCTTAAAGTGGTTGGGAAATCAATAGACGATACCTTAGTTGAAATGGTCGAAGTGCCAAACCATCCATGGTTCGCTGCATGCCAATTCCACCCAGAATTCACCTCTAACCCGCGTGATGCGCATCCTTTATTTTTAGGGTATGTGCAAGCTGCTAAGACATACAAAGAAAGCCGTTGATTGGATAAAAAGGGCAGCATGGGCTGCCCTTTTAAGTGATAGAGACAATAAGCATGGAACAAAAAGTCATTTCATTAGGTGACATTCGGATTGGTAATGACCTTCCATTTGTATTGTTTGGCGGGATGAATGTGCTTGAGTCGCGGGACTTAGCGATGCAAATAGCCGAACACTATGTTCAGGTCACCAGCAAACTAGGTATACCGTACGTATTTAAAGCATCGTTTGATAAAGCAAACCGCTCTTCTATTAATTCGTATCGCGGTCCTGGAATGGATGAAGGGCTTAAGATATTTGAAGAAATAAAACAAACTTTCGGTGTTCCGATCATTACCGATGTCCACGAGCCGCATCAGGCTGCGCCGGTTGCTGAAGTCGTGGATATTATTCAATTGCCAGCATTTTTAAGTCGACAGACAGATTTAGTGCAAGCGATGGCGAATACCAACGCAATTATCAATATTAAGAAAGCACAGTTTTTGGCGCCTCATGAAATGAGCCACATTGTTAAAAAGTGCAAAGAAGCAGGGAACGACCAGCTTATTATCTGTGAGCGAGGTTCCTGTTTTGGTTATAACAATCTTATTGTCGATATGCTGGGGTTTGGTGAAATGAAGCAAACTGGATATCCAGTGTTGTTTGATGTGACTCATGCCTTACAAAAACCCGGTGGTAGATCAGATTCCGCTGATGGGCGAAGAGCCCAGGTTTCTGAGCTAGGGCGTGCCGGCATGTCCCAGGGTTTGGCCGGATTATTTTTAGAATCTCACCCGGACCCATCGCAAGCGAAATGCGATGGCCCGTGTGCGTTACCATTAGAAAAACTAGAGCCGTTTTTGGCTCAGATGAAAGCCGTTGATGATTTGGTGAAGAGTTTTGCCAACATCGATACAGAATAGAGTGAGTGAATAGGAAGCCATTATGCCTAAAATTGTAGAAATAAGAGCCCGTGAGGTTATTGATTCCCGTGGGAATCCAACTGTAGAAGCGGATGTTATTCTTGAGTCTGGTGCCGCTGGTTTTGCTTGTGCACCTTCTGGTGCGTCAACAGGCTCTCGTGAAGCATTAGAGTTGCGGGATGGAGATAAGGCCCGTTACAACGGGAAAGGCGTGCTTAAAGCTGTCGGTTTCATTAATAATGATATCAAGCAACTGCTAGTTGGAATGGATGCTACTGATCAACGCGCTATCGATCAGGCGATGATCGATGCTGACGGTACCGAGAATAAAGCAAAATTCGGAGCTAATTCTATCTTGGCTGTGTCATTGGCTACCGCAAAGGCTGCCTCAGTACACAGCGGTGTAGCTTTGTACCAATACATATCTGAATTGGTTGATGGTAAGCCAGGCCCTTATACATTGCCTGTACCGATGATGAACATTATTAATGGCGGTGAGCATGCTGATAATAATGTTGATATCCAAGAATTCATGATTCAGCCTGTGGGCGCTAAAAGTTTTAGCGAAGCGATGCGATATGGTGTTGAAATCTTTCATGAATTGAAAGCAGTACTTAAAGCGAAAGGCTTAAATACTGCGGTTGGTGATGAAGGTGGCTTTGCACCCAATCTACCCTCTAACGAATCAGCGCTTGAAGCGATTATGGAAGCCATCAAAAATGTGGGCCTTACTCCAGGTGAAGATATTACCTTGGCTTTGGATTGCGCAGCTTCTGAATTCTATAAAGATGGCCAATATAACCTTGCTGGTGAAGATAAGATTCTTGATTCAGCGGGTTTTGTAGATTATTTGGCTGATTTGTGTGATAGGTATCCAATCATATCCATTGAAGATGGATTGGATGAAAGTGATTGGGACGGTTGGAAGCTTCTGACTGAGAAGTTGGGCGATCGCGTTCAATTGGTTGGTGACGATTTGTTTGTGACCAACACCTCGATATTAGAGCAAGGTATCGACAAAGATATCGCTAACTCAATATTGATCAAGTTTAATCAGATAGGTAGCTTGTCTGAAACACTTGATGCTATACAGATGGCGAAAGATGCAGGTTATACCTCTGTTATTTCGCACCGTTCCGGTGAAACAGAAGATACTACGATTGCAGATTTAGCCGTGGCTACGGCTGCGGGCCAAATCAAAACGGGCTCATTATGTCGTTCGGATCGCGTAGCAAAATACAACCAATTACTTAGAATAGAAGAGTCATTGGGTGATGCTGCGGTGTACCGTGGTCGAGCGGAGTTTAAGAGCTAAGCCAGTTAAATAAGTAGTTCTAATTGCTTAATCTACGGAGATCACTATGAGTGACGATGCAAAACCTGTGGCAACATTGCCCCGCGTATTGTTTTGGTTGCTTGTAGTGATTTTTGTGTTTTTGCAGCTTCGGCTTTGGATTGGCGATGGAAGTTTGGCTGAAGTGTGGCAGTTACGTGGAGAAATTGAAAAGCAGCAACAGGAAAACCATGTGTTAGCTGAGCGTAACCGTCGATTAAGTGCGGAAGTAAAGGATTTGAAAGAAGGCTTGGATGCGGTTGAAGAGCGTGCACGCTCTCAGCTGGGTATGATAAAAAGAGATGAGACATTTTATTTAATCATCGACGACAAAAGTAAATAACCCATGACAATGCCACCTCGTTATTGGTGTGTCGTACCTGCAGCAGGTATCGGCAAAAGGATGGGAGCGCCTATTCCCAAGCAGTATTTACCACTTTATGGTTTAACTGTAATTGAACATACGTTAACTAAACTCCAGAATATTAAACAATTCGAAGCTATCGTATTGTGCCTGTCAGAAGGTGATGAATGGCGACCTAGCGTTGACTCTTCTGTGCCTATACTGCAAGCAAAAGGCGGAAAGGAGCGTTGTGATACCGTATTGAATGGTTTGCAACAGTTGTCTCCTAAAGCTAGCCCCAGCGACTGGGTGTTAGTACATGATGTTGCTCGCCCATGCATTCGTGAAGCAGATATTCAGCGGCTGATTTCTGAGGCCAGTGACCATGATGTTGGTGGTCTATTGGGTATGCCTGTAAGAGATACGATGAAGCGGGAAAACGGTAGTGGGGAGGTAAGTGAAACGGTGTGCAGAGATAGATTATGGCACGCGCTAACCCCTCAAATGTTTCGCGTGGGTGAGTTAACGCAGGCATTAGAAAAGGCTTTGTCAGAGAGCGCCACTGTCACTGACGAGGCCTCTGCGATGGAGTATATGGGTCGTAAACCTTTGTTAGTAGAAGGCCACCCTGACAATATTAAGATTACTCATCCTGCTGATTTAGCGTTAGCTGAAATGTTCCTCAAGCAGCAGGAAACTAAAAAGGAGGACTCATGATAAGAATTGGCCATGGTTATGATGTGCATGCGTTTGGTCCTGGTGATCATGTGATTCTCGGTGGCGTTACTATTCCTTACGAGCGCGGTTTGGTTGCCCATTCCGACGGGGATGTGGTGCTACACGCGTTGGCTGATGCTTTATTAGGCGCGGCAGCACTGGGGGATATTGGTAGGCACTTTCCCGATACGGATCAGCAATACTCCGGAGCTGATAGTCGGGTGCTGTTGAGACATGTGGTTGGCTTGATGAAAAGCGAAGGTTTTTCTGTAGCGAATACTGATATCACTATTATTGCTCAGGCACCAAAGATGTCCCCATATATTGAGGAAATGAAAGCGTGCATTGCATCAGACCTACTGGTGGAGTTGTCCTGCGTTAACGTCAAGGCAACCACCACTGAAAAGTTAGGTTATATTGGTCGCAAGGAAGGTGTGGCCGTTCACTGTGTTGCATTATTGCAGCTGTCTTAACAGAAAATAGAAATAGAGCACTTATATGTCTGTGGATTTCCAGTATACCCCCCATATATCAACATTGGCGTTTGCTTCTGGCAGCGCGCCAAACGCAACAGCCGAATTGAAGACTAGACCTGAAGATTTTTTGGTTGATGAAATACTGGGTTTTGAGCCAAGTGGTGAGGGGGAGCACTTGTACCTTCATGTGAAAGCGAGAGATTATAATACAGAGTATCTACTTGAGCATATCGCCCGAAACTTAGGGGTCGCTAAAAATTCTGTAGTATATAGCGGTCAAAAGGACCGCTATGCGGTAACAACTCAATGGTTTAGTGTTCATCTGCCTGGTAATGCTGATATTGATGTGTCAGTACTTGAAAACGAAAATGTGACGATCTTAGCGGCGAAGCGCAATCTCAAAAAGCTGAGAAGAGGAGCGCATAAAGGAAATAAGTTCACCATTCGCCTCAAAAATATTGCTGGAAACCAGCAGGATATCACTGCAGCGATAGAAGACATTCAGCGAAGGGGGTTTCCCAATTACTTTGGTCCCCAGCGGTTTGGCCGAGATGAGAATAACATTGCAACGGCGTTGGCGTCAGTTGCAGTAGGAAGATCCCCTAAGAAGCGATTTCAGCGCTCAATTGTGTTTTCGTCGTTGCGTTCTATGTTGTTTAATTTGTCACTGTCGCAGAGGATTGAGCAAGGCAGTTGGCGACAACAATTGGACGGTGATGTGTTTGCGCTAAGCGGGACGGAGAGTTTTTTTTCCCCTGATACATCTACCGGCGAAGCTGAGCAAGAGATTTTGGAGCGATTGAGTTCAGGGGATATTGCCATTGCGGGTGTTTTATTTGGCGATGGTGATATCCCTCAAAGCAAGAAGGCGCTAGAGGTTTTGGCTCCTATTTTAGAAACACATCAGAATATAGTGGCGTTTCTAATAAAACAGCGTGTGGCAGTTGCAGTGCGTCCATTGTCTGTATTGCCAAAAGATTTCAGCTTCGAGTGGGGTACTAATGATGAGCTGGAGTTGTCTTTTACTTTGCCTAAGGGTGCGTTTGCGACAAGCCTGTTAAGGGAGTTCGTTGTTTGCTAGGTCGCCAGTTGTAGCCTTGCAGCGAGGTAACGACAGGCGCGAGTTGGCCCAATAATAGGTTGAAATTTACTCGCTGTTTTTAACATGTTCTTTTACAATGATTTGTTATGCGTGTAAGACATCTAAAATAATAAAAATGATCTAACATCATTACATCGCTATTGATGTGTAAGCAGAGAGATAATCAGTGGATAGTATTGAGCTAGCAGGGATTGGAATGACTTCCCAAAGAACTCGGGAGCGTCTTGTAAAACGATTGCAGGAACAGGGTATAGAGAATCAAGACGTTCTTGATATTATTCGTTCGACACCCAGGCATATTTTTATTGATGAGGCGTTAGCTCATCGTGCCTATGAAGACTCCTCTTTGCCTATTGGCTTTAATCAGACTATTTCTCGCCCCTACATAGTGGCTCGGATGACTGAACTATTGCTGTCTAAAGGGGCTCTTAGTAATGTCCTTGAAGTAGGAACGGGATCGGGTTATCAAACGGCGGTCTTGGCGCAACTAGTTGGTCAAGTGAGCAGTATAGAGCGTATTCGCCCCTTGCAGGATAAAGCCCGAAAGCGCTTGGCGCTGCTTAAGCTACGCAATGTCAATCTACGGCACTCTGACGGAGGGATGGGCTGGAAGGAAAAGGCGCCTTTTGATGCGATTTTGTCGGCAGCGGCACCCTCTGAGGTGCCAGAAGAACTGCTTGAACAGCTTGCTATCGGTGGAATTCTCGCTATTCCCGTAGGTGAGCAGGAGCAACAGCAAAAATTACACTTTATTACCCGAACCGAAGATGGTTATGAGACCGACATTATTGAAGATGTCTATTTTGTACCGCTTCGTTCTGGCGTACGTATTTCTTAATTTCTAATTATTTTGCAATATAAGGTATTAACATGGCTGATTTAAGGCAGCGAGCCCTATTGTTTTCAAAAGGGGTAGCAATGGGGGCTGCTGACGTAGTGCCAGGTGTTAGTGGCGGGACCATCGCCTTTATGACTGGGATTTATGAGGAGTTGCTATCGAGCATAAAATCAATTGGTCCTGGCGCTGTCAAAATATTGTTTACCCAAGGTCCCAAAGCTTTTTGGCGAGCCATTAATGGAGATTTTTTGCTCGTACTTGTGGTGGGAATTGCAACTAGTATTGTGAGTTTGGCCAAGGTTATCACGTACTTGTTGGATGCTTATCCTACAATGCTATGGTCTTTCTTCTTTGGATTGATTCTAATTTCTTCTCTCTATATGGCTAGGCAAATAGGTAAATGGGGTGTCGGAAACACAGTGTCTATCATTGTAGGGGCTACTACTGCTTATATTATCACCATAGTAAGCCCTGCAGAAATCATAGCGACCCCTGGAGCGTTGTTTGTGGCGGGGTCTATTGCTATTTGTGCAATGATCTTGCCTGGTATTTCGGGTAGCTTTATCCTGTTGTTAATGGGCATGTATAGTCATGTTATTGGTGCTATCAAGGCACTGGATATGGAGGTGCTCGCAATATTTGCGGCAGGTTGTGTGACTGGCCTGTTGGTCTTTTCACGCTTTTTGTCGTGGCTCCTCTCGCGTTACCATGAAATGACCATGGCATTATTGACCGGCTTTATGTTGGGGTCGTTAAATAAAGTGTGGCCATGGAAGCAGACCCTAACTTGGCGAATAAATAGCCACGGCGAGCAGGTACCTTTGACCCAAAACAATGTTTCTCCGTTCCAGTACGCAGACATAACTGGACTGGAGCACCAATTATTTTCTTGTTTGGGCTTGGCAATGCTGGCTGTTATGCTGGTATTGAGCGTTGAATTAATAGCGAAAAGAAAACAGCAATAAAAAGTTGTCTAGTAAATGTATATTTTTCATCAAAATGTCATATTTATAAGGTGTTGATTAGTAGATTGTTTTGTAATAAATGCAAGATAGTATATTTCTTTTTGATCTAAGTGGTTTAGGTGTCCCGGTGGGCATTTTTGAAGCTGATTTTGGAGGGGGGCAGAACTTTACGTAATGAAATTGGATATAACTAGATTATCTGTTGTGGTTCTTTTTTGCCTCTTTTGCACCTCCTGTGTGCAGAGCAATTATGCGCCAGTGGCGGATCGGTATCGAGCTCCTAGCCCAGTTACCACGGGCACTCATGTTGTTAGGAAGGGTGATACGATGTTCTCTATTGCGTGGAGATACAATCGGAACTATAAGGCATTGGCTCGCATAAATGGTATTCGCTACCCATACAGTATCTACCCGGGACAAAGAATTCGACTTGCTGTTAACTCCATCACAAAGAAACGAAAAGTTAACACTTCTCCCAAAAAAGTTACCCGACAAAAGAAAAAACGTTATAAAAAACCCAAAAGCAAGATCAAACCGGTACAAGAAAAAGTTGCAAATCAAAGACATAAAAGAGTAAACATAGATTGGACGTGGCCAGCAACAGGTTCTGTGATCACTAAATTTTCCAGTAGAGGAAATGTGAACAAAGGAGTTGATTTGGCAGGGCGCCGGGGGGCGTCAGTTTTTGCTGCAGCGTCAGGTAAGGTTGTTTATAGCGGTCAGGGTTTGGTTGGTTACGGGAACCTGATCATTATTAAACACAATGACACTTACCTTAGTGCTTATGCACACAACTATAGGCTTTTAGTAAAAGAAGGAGACTATGCTAAAGCCGGGCAGAAAATTGCCGAAATAGGATCCAGTGGGGCGAATCGCAATAAATTGCATTTTGAGATTCGTCGAAACGGTAAACCCGTTAATCCATTGACCTATTTACCTAAGCGCTAGAAGGAACGGAAGCGTCGGGGGAATCAAGTAACGGGGCCGTTTATCGGTGGGTTTATTTGGGTTGTACTCGCTTACACTTGGACATATTGGGGTGTGGGGTGGGGCATAACCTTTATGCGTGGGAAGAGAGAGCAATGATACAAGCAGAAAGGGAAGAAGTCTTACTAGAAAAATCCGAGCCAGTAGAAGAAGTGTTGGCAGATATTGCTGAGGATCGGGTAATTGAAGATGCATTTGAGGAAAGGGCTGCAGAACTAAGAGCGAAACATAGGCAGATTGAAACTGATGCCGATGCATTCTTAGAAAAAAATGAAGGTGTGAAACCTAAGAAAACAGAGGTGGGCTTTCAGAAAACGCTGGATGCTACTCAGTTATATTTGAACGAAATAGGCTTTTCACCTCTTCTTACTCCCGAAGAGGAGGTTTATTACGCGAGAAGAGCACTTCGGGGTTATGAAGATGCTCGCAAGAGAATGATAGAAAGTAATTTACGACTCGTCGTAAAAATAGCTCGTCGATATGTTAATCGAGGTCTCTCATTGTTAGACCTGATTGAAGAGGGAAACCTGGGGTTAATTCGTGCGGTTGAAAAGTTCGATCCAGAAAGAGGCTTCCGTTTTTCAACGTATGCCACGTGGTGGATTCGACAAACCATAGAACGTGCGATTATGAACCAAACTCGTACCATTCGCCTCCCTATTCATGTGGTGAAGGAGCTTAATGTATATCTACGAGCAGCAAGAGAGCTGACTCAAAAACTGGATCATGAACCCAGCCCAGAAGAAATCGCAGAATTACTTGATAAGCCAGTGGGTGATGTGAAACGAATGTTAGGTCTCAATGAGCGCGTTTCATCTGTAGATACCCCGATGGGTTATGATTCGGAGAAATCCCTACTAGACACGATTCCTGACGCTAAGGTGTCAGACCCAGCTGAGGTCCTGCAAGACACTAACCTTAAGGGTAGTATTGATTATTGGTTAGATCAGCTACCGAATAAACAGCGAGAAGTTGTGGCGCGTCGGTTTGGGTTGCGCGGTTATGAAATGAGTACACTTGAAGAGGTTGGCCGTGAGATCGGCCTGACTCGTGAGCGTGTACGACAGATCCAAGTGGAGGCGCTTAAACGGTTAAAAGACGTGTTGGAAAAGCACGGTTTATCAGGTGAGTCTTTGTTTGGTGTGTGATTGAGCATAATTAATATCGACGCATAAAAAAACCGCTGATTTCGGCGGTTTTTTTATGCGTCGATATTGGTTTTTTGGGCGTATATAGCGGCGTGAACAGGGGAGGGTGTTGGGTAGTTTAAATAAGGGGGGAAGCGAGGTGGGCGGCAGAACCGCCCTTCTTTTTTTCAAAAGATGCAACGAGTATACGGTATCAGTTGCTCCTTTCCTACGAGCATTTTTTCATAATAAGTATACTATTTATTCCCTATTATTTACTCTGCAGTATTTTGTTTTTGGCCGCGTCAATTATTTATTGTCATTTAGTAAGGCTGGTTGCCTTTGTGGTTCTATGCCTTTGTAATCTAACGTGATTTCTTATAGTAATAATGAATGTGCGAATATATGCACTTTTGTTGTGCGATATATCTCACAAGTCTTGTAGGAAAATCTATTTAATGTCTGCCTGAATACACCTTTTGGTATTGCTTAGATATCTTAAGTAACTGTTATTTATGAGAAAAAATAATTATCGATTAATGTTGTCGATATAAGTGACGCTTACCTATCTTGCGCATTATGCCTGTTCTGATAAATTTATATCCGTGGCTAGGATGGCTCAAGGATAAACAGGGATGTGTTGTAGGGAGGTTGAGTAAGGATACTCTAACAGGGAAGTGAGGCAGGATGCTTCATAAGGGAATCAGAGCAGGAGCTCAAACAGGGAATGTTAAGGAATAGGGTAGGATTGGAACGATACAAGGATTGTTTTTAGGTCAGGAAGATCGGGCAGGATGCCAGAACAATGGATTGTTCGAGCGAGGTGGGGCGGCGAGAGCCGCCCTTCTTTTTTGGGCATAAAAAAGGACAGATAAACTGCCCTTTCTATTATAACCTGTCGCGTATCTATCGTTTTATCGAAAGTTAGCGCTCAAGCTTGTCTGCCTTACCTTCCACACCGTCCCAATCATCGGCGTCTGGAAGCGCGTCTTTCTGTTCTGTTATGTTAGGCCATACTTCGGCGAGTTCAGCATTAAGTTCTGTAAAGGCTTCTTGATCCGCAGGAAGTTCATCCTCGGAATAGATAGCATTAGCAGGGCATTCTGGTTCACATAGAGCGCAATCAATACACTCATCAGGGTGAATAACCAGGAAATTGGGTCCTTCGTAAAAACAATCTACAGGACACACTTCAACGCAGTCGGTGTACTTACATTTGATGCAATTTTCAGCTACCACAAACGTCATGGTTTAGAGTCCTCTCTCTAGGATTTATTCAGCGCGATATAGTACGTTACTTTTCTATCTATGAACAGGGTTACTATTGACACAATTGACACCAGGTCTAGTTCTTTTCGGTGAGCTCCTTAAGCCGATAAAGGATGTCCAACGCCTGTCGAGGGTTTAAGCAATCAGGATCAAGTTTGCTTAGGTTCTCAATTGCGGGGTGAGGTTTGCTTGTCTCGGTGAATAAATCGGTTTGTATGGGGGAATTTGCGTCTACAACAACGCTATTATTGATATCTTGTTTTTCTAGCTGCTTTAGTTTCTTTTGCGCATGGCTAATGACTTCTGAGGGTAGTCCTGCGAGCTTGGCGACCTGTAATCCGTAACTTTGGCTTGCGGGGCCTTCTTCTACCTTGTGCAAAAACAAGATTTGATCATCTTCCTCGTGGGCTGTGAGGTGTACATTGACGACCCCAGAGGTGGATTCAGGTAATTGAGTGAGTTCGAAATAATGGGTCGCAAATAGCGTTTGTGCCTGAATGTTGGTGGCTAAGTGGTTTGCGCAAGCCCAAGCTAAGGACAATCCATCAAAGGTACTGGTTCCGCGTCCGATTTCGTCCATGATGACTAAGCTATTTTTGGTGGCGTTGTGCAATATATTGGAGGTTTCTGTCATCTCAACCATGAAAGTAGAGCGTCCACCCGCAAGGTCGTCGGAGGAGCCGATACGAGTGAATATACGATCTATTGGGCCGATACGGACGTGCTCTGCCGGGACAAATGAACCGATATGAGCTAACAATGCAATGAGAGCTGTCTGGCGCATAAAAGTCGATTTACCGCCCATGTTTGGACCTGTGATCACCAGCATACGCCGGTGCTGGTCGAGCATGAGATCATTGGGGATAAAGGCGCCGTCTAATACCTGTTCAACCACAGGGTGGCGGCCAGCATTTATATGCAAGCCAGGCTCTTCAATGAGTTCTGGTTTAGATAGGGCTAAGGTATCTGCCCGCTCAGCAAAGCACGAGAGCACGTCAAGTTCGCATACGGCTTCAAAACTTGTTTGTAGCTCGAGTAGTTGTAAATGTAGCTTGTCTACAAGTTGGTCATAAAGCGCTTTTTCTCTAGCCAGTGCTCGGCTCTTGGCACTAAGGGCTTTATCTTCAAAGGCTTTCAATTCTGGGGTTATAAAGCGCTCGGCGTTTTTCAGTGTTTGGCGTCGAATGTACTCATCTGGCGCGCTAGCGCTATTAGCTTTGCTGATTTCAATGAAATAGCCGTGGACTCTGTTGTAGCCTACTTTTAGAGTAGAAATGCCTGTTCGCTCTTTTTCTCGTTCTTCGAGTTTTACTAGGAATTCACCGGCGTTTTCGCTGAGAGCTTGCAGTTCATCTAGCTCTGCATCATAGCCAGTTTTTATCACACCGCCGTCTCTAATGAGTACTGGGGGAATTTCAATGATAGCGGTGTCGAGAAGTGCCGCTAAATCTGGGTAGGTGCTAATCCTTTGCGCAATTGTTTGAATGATGTTTGCGTCTAAAGGTGCTAAAGCAAGCTGTAGATCGGGCAATAATTGTAGAGCATCTCGCAGACGGCTGAGGTCTCTAGGTCTTGCTGATTTAAGGGCAACACGAGCCAAGATTCGCTCGATATCTCCGATTTGATGAAGAATTTTTTGCAACGGTTCGTACTGGTAATCACCGAGTAAGGTCTCAATTGCATGTTGTCGCGAGAACAAAATATCTTTGTTTCGAATCGGTCGGCTTATCCAGCGTCGTAATAACCGACTTCCCATGGGTGTTTGTGTTCTGTCGAGTACCCAGGCCAAGGTATGCTCAAATTCACCTTGAAGGTTCTCTACAAGCTCCAAGTTTTTGCGTGTAGCTGCATCGAGAACAACGCAGTCGTCTAGTGACTCTACTCGAATTGATCTGATATGCGGCAGTGCGGCTCTCTGAGTTTCCTTAGCGTATTGGAGCAGACAGCCAGCTGCAGCGATGGCAACAGGTAGTTCTTCACAGCCAAACCCGGACAAGTCTTTGGTTTGGAATTGCTGTATGAGTGAGCGCTGAGCTGACTCAGTATCAAACTCCCATACTGGGCGCGCTCGAAATCCAGAGCGATGCTTAACATGTTTGCTCAACTGACTGCTGTCCGGTGCGAGTAACTCAACGGGGTTTAGTCTTGCTAATTCTGCATCCAGGGCTGGTAATCCAATGCACTGTGTGACGATAAATCGTCCACTGGCGATGTCCAGTGATGCGATACCAAAGTTCTCGTCATTACAGCAAATTGCGGTGAGTAAATTCTCAGAGCGTTCTTCTAATAGAGCTTCATCGCTTACAGTACCTGGTGTCACGATGCGAGCGACCTTGCGCTCCAAGGGGCCTTTTGTGGTTGCGGGGTCCCCAAATTGTTCTACCACTGCCACTGATACGCCCATACGCACTAATCGTGCTAGATAATTCTCAGCGGCGTGATAAGGAATGCCGGCCATTGGGATTGGGTTGCCACCAGACTTACCGCGAGCTGTGAGTGTGATATCGAGCAAGCTAGCCGCCGTTTTCGCATCATCATAGAACAGCTCATAAAAATCACCCATACGGTAAAACACCAATTCACTTGGGTGTTCGGCTTTGATGCGAAGATACTGTTGCATCATTGGGGTATGCTTTGCGAGTTGATCTGTCACGGCTGTCATTAACGTATGCTTATCTCTTGGTGGTATTTGAGTGGCAATGATATAGACCATTGGAAATAGGATCTAGCCCTGTTATGGGGTTCTTTTACTTAGGCGTTAATCAACTTAGGCTAATGCCGACAATATCAATGAAAAGTGGTGTTTGGGGAACAAAACTACGGTAGTATTTGCGACTTGTTTACTGGATAAAAGGGGCCAGCCACGTGGTGGACATGGGTCATGTTGTAATCGACGATATTGCAGCACGCATAGGAAAAGAACTATTAGGAAGCGGTATCAGTATTAGTACCGTTGAAGCTTGTACCGGTGGCGCAGTGTCCGCAGTACTGACGTTGAATCCTGGTAGTGGAGAATGGTTTGACCGTGGCTTTGTTGCTGTTTCAGATGAAGCAAAGAAGAAGATGCTTGGTGTCAAGGCGACGACTCTAAAGAAGAAAGGGGCCGTAAGTCAGGCTGCACTTGAGGAAATGATTAAAGGTGCGATCAAAAAGACCAAGGCAACTCTTGTTGTGGCAGTCGGTAACATGGTTGAGGAAAGCGCTGCCACAGAAGGTAGCCCTGCTGGTTTAGTCTGGTTGGGTTGGGCTTTGGATGGGCATATTGAGATGACTCGGATGCTTTTTCCTGGTGATGCGGAAGCTATTCGTAGGGGCGCAACGGCGCTCGCGTTACAAGGAATGTTGGTAAGGATATTGGCGTGGAAAGAAATCCACAAAAAAACCACTGAGGATGTTGGCGAAGAACAAAATGTTGTGCAATAATACTGTTCAAATTTACAGTAAATGTGTTTCGCATAACAGAATCGGGGATTAGATAATGGATGAGAATAAGAAAAAGGCACTCAGTGCTGCGCTAAGTCAAATTGACCGACAGTTCGGTAAAGGTTCTGTTATGCGCATGGGCGATCAACAGCACCAGGAAATTCCGGCGATATCCACAGGGTCTTTAGGGCTTGATATCGCGTTAGGTATAGGTGGTTTACCGAAGGGACGTATTGTTGAAATATATGGCCCTGAATCATCGGGCAAAACTACATTAACGTTACAGGTTGTCGCAGAAGCACAAAAACAAGGTGCTACTTGTGCGTTTGTAGATGCTGAGCATGCGTTGGACCCTGGGTATGCCGGAAAGCTAGGTGTTAACGTAGATGATTTGTTGGTATCTCAGCCGGATACGGGTGAGCAAGCACTAGAAATTACGGACATGCTAATACGATCTAACGCAGTTGATGTGATTATCATTGATTCTGTTGCTGCGTTAACACCTCGCGCTGAAATTGAGGGTGATATGGGTGATACCCATGTGGGACTCCAGGCGCGACTTATGTCCCAGGCATTACGCAAGCTTACCGGTAGTGTGAAACATGCCAATTGTCTTGTTATTTTTATCAATCAGATTCGAATGAAAATTGGGGTAATGTTTGGTTCGCCAGAAACCACCACTGGTGGTAATGCACTTAAGTTTTATTCGTCCGTTCGTCTCGATATTCGACGTACTGGCGCGGTGAAGCAGGGCGATGAAGTTATCGGTAATGAAACCCGTGTGAAAGTGGTTAAAAACAAAGTGGCGCCACCATTCAGACAAGCCGAATTTCAGATCATCTATGGTGAAGGTATTTATCATATGGGCGAGGTTCTGGATTTGGGTGTGAAGTGCGGCTTTGTTGATAAGTCTGGAGCTTGGTATGCTTATAAGGGCGACAAGATAGGGCAAGGTAAAGCGAACGCAGCTAAGTATCTAAGTGAAAATGCAGAGATTGCCGATGAGATTGAGCGGGATATACGCGCTCAATTATTATCAACACCGACAGATGAACAAGAAGAAGTCACTGAAGAGGTGTAATGGCAATGTAGTTACAATGTGGTGGTAACTACATTGTGAGAGCCGACCTTATTCCGTGATCGATCAAAAGGGCGCCATTGGCGCCCTTTTTCTGTGCCCCTAGATTTAGGCCCCCTATTTATTCCCTCATTTTTATTGGAACTTACCTTTACTTTTTAATGGTAATGATTATCATTAGCGTAATGTGTTTCAAGAAACCTCGGCTAGAGAGTCATTGGTCAAGGCAGCGTGGCGTAAATTAGCGTTAACGTAGATTGAATAACAGAATCTACCCACCTCTTTATTTGGTGAAAAGCTATCAGTTCAGCATTGGTTATTTATAGATACGGAGAAAGAACATGTCAGAAATTCGATCCCTGGTTATCTCAATAGTATTGGTGTCAACTATCATGCTTGCTGCAATGGTTATGAATACGACAATAAACAGTGTTGTCGTCGATGAGCCAACCGTATTTACACATTGATGCCGCACTCCAATGGGTGATGTCCTCTATTATTTAGGAAATACTACATGTCTGAATTTAACAAAAAACAACGTGCGAATAACGGCGTCGATTCTGTGATTAAAACGCAGAGTTTTGTGGCGGCAAAGCGATTTAAAACAGAAAAGGCCATTCGGTCACTGGAGGCTATTGCTTATAATGCGTCTTTAGCGGCAGATAGGGCGAGAGTGGCAGCGCTTGACGGTGAGGCCTCGTATTCTGTTTCTACGGTAAAATATGAACAAGCATTGGCGGCAACAGCACGAACAGAAATTATTTTGCGACAAATCTTCAATTAATAACGGGACAAACAATGTCGAGCCAGGAAATGTTAAACACAAATGAATCGAGTCTAGATATATTAGATTTGGATATGATTAATGCGTCGTTACGGAACAAGTCTCCATTAGAGATAGTTCGGTGGGCCGTTGGAATCAACAAAAAGGCTATCGTGACAACTAATTTTAGGCCATTCGAAGCAGTGATTCTGCATATGGCCACAGTTGCTGATCCTACAATGGACGTCCTTTGGATTGATTCTGGGTATAATACTCAAGCCACTTATCTATTTGCAGAAAAGGTCATTAAGGATCTATCGCTTAATGTTCATGTATATAATCCGCTAGTCACTGCAGCAAGAAGAGATGCAATTATGGGTGGTGTACCTGATGTGGACTCGGATCTTCATGATGAGTTTACTCGCCAGGTAAAACTAGAACCTTTTAAGCGTGCAATGCAAGAGTTCGCGCCAGAAGTGTGGCTTACCGCAATACGTAAAGATCAAACACCATTTCGTAATAATTTGGATATCGTTACCCAAGATGAAACTGGCTTAATTAAGGTTGCGCCAGTATTCTATTGGACGGACGTAGATCTAGAAGGTTACCTTGTGGAAAATAACCTTCCGGATGAAGAAGACTATTTTGACCCCACTAAGGTGTTAGGAGATAGGGAGTGTGGGTTGCACACTCAAGCTATAACTGCGTAAATAGATCGTTTCTCAAGTGCAAGGGCTGCCTTAGTGTGGCTCTAGTATTCGATGGTATGCCTAAAATCCCCACAGCATCCCGAAAGTAAAGCCGCCGTGCCGAATTTTGTAGGTGGTATCAGAATTTTCTAGATCGTCGCCACGGTATTGCCATTCACCAAATACATGAAACCTGTAGGACTTAGAATAGAATTGTTGTTGAATGCCCGTGGATAAGCCTGGAAATACTATTCTATCGGTGAGGGTAGTTTTTTCTGAACCCGCGATACTCACTAAAGATTGTTTTGCTTCAATAACGCCGATGATGAGCCTGCGGTTATTTTTACTGAGGATCAGCGGTTTGTTCTGATTAACTCCCCGATAGCTCAGTGAATATGTTGGAAAAATTTATTTCATCTTAAGCATCATCCATACATTACCACTAAAAAAAGGGCCAGAAATCTTCAGCCATTTTTTTAGTGGTAAATAGAAATCGCATAGATGTAAGGTTGTAGCTGTTATCAGGAGCTACTGATCTTCATAGGTCTTTTTGTATACCCGGTAGTATTGACCCTGTGAAATGCTACCGGACTGTGGATACATGTAGATGACGACACTGCCATTGCTCTTTTTATCGAGACGGTCGGATTCGTTACCGGTGGCAACTTTAGGTGAGCGTAACTCTTTCGTAGATGATTGTTGGGGTGTGATCAGAGTATCCCTCTCCCAAACATCAGAGGTAGTTGCGCATCCTGTAACGAGTGTACTGCAGCAAACTAGCGTTAAATGACGAATACGTTGTAAAGAAGATAGTAGTTGGAATTTATTGTGCATCTAGTACACCCTCCCCGTAGAAGAACTGTTCCCGATTTTTCTGTAATAACACATCAGGCGATGTTTCTGAAACAAAATAGACGAGCTGTGATGTCTTGGCGGGTAGTAAGGCCCGCTCACCCTGAGAAGCTATCCAGCCTTGGTTAAATAAATCTGGCCGTAGGTTTTGGGCAGTATCTGAGGTGTTGATAATTTGCGCTAGGGTCAAATAGAGTTCTTCATATTGACAATGTCCTAATGCATCTAATTGTAATGAATCACTCAAATGCCAATCGGTAAACCGGGGAGAGGATTTAGTACTGCTTTCTGGGCAATTAATGAGTGAGTCTGCCTCCTTAGTAAATACCGCTTGTTGGATTAGGGACATGGCTTTTTTTCGCGTATCAAGAGGCCAGTGGGTAGGAGGATGTTTGTCTTCAGGAACACTCAAAAATGACGAAAATCCAGGGTTGTCCGCCCACTCAGATGTTCGTTCTTGATTAAGTACATGCGCATTCTGAGGGTCTTCTGAAATCCAAGGTGTGATTAGAATAATCAATTCACTACGAACATCCTTACTGTAGTCTCTGCGAAATAGTTTTCCTAGTATGGGGATGTCACCAAAGAAAGGAACTTTATCGTGAACTTCCTGTTTGTCAGTTTCAATCATGCCGCCTATTGCGATAGTGGCGCCGTGGCGTGCTATCGCAGTTAACTCTACAGTAGATGCGGTAACGGAATCTATTGCAATCGTGGTAATATCACCTAGCCCACTGACTAAAGATATTTGGCCAGAATTTTTATTTAGGCTTGTGTTACTTTGTTCAATATCTAAAGTCACAGTTTTGTCACCGTTAATACGTGGCCAGATCGATAGCGATGTACCAATGTTACGCTCTTCTGTATCCAGCTCGAACGTGACGATTGTGGCACTATCATTAGTGATAGTATCCGTAGATGCGCCTGTGATAAGTATTCGGCCTTCGCCTATTGTGAGAGTGGCTTCTTTATTGTTAGCAGAGATAATATTGGGCTGTGCGAGAAGATCAATTCTGTTTTCTGTTCTTAATAATTCAATAGTGGCACTGAGCTTTTTCCCTGCAAGCCTTGCTAAAAAGGCCCCACCTTCTAAGGGGAAGTTACCTAGTGATAAGTCGACTTCAGGTACCGTTAAAATGTTTCCATCTTCGTCCACACCTGCCTCTAGGCTTCCTGTTTGGTAGTTGATATCGAAAACAGAGCGTTCTTCATCCCCTAGGGTTGCACGGATGATTTTCATTTCTAACAATACTTGTTGTGCGGGCTGGTCAATACGCGTGATTAAATTTTCGATCTCTTTAAGTGCTTGTTTGTCACTTGTTCGAACAAGTAACAGGTTATGGAGGTGATTCCAGGTAACATATATAGGAGGCTCAGAGCGCACATTTTTGTTGATGAGCTCTTTTTCGGTAACAATGACTTGATCGGCGCTTACAAGATCCGCTGCATTAAAGTAACTTCTGCGAGTTTCGACTTCGATATCTGAACTTCCGCTGGAACCTGCGCTACCCGATGAGCGACCAGAAGAGCTGTTGGAACTGTCGGAACTGGATGAGCTGCCGCTACCCCCCCCACCAAAATCCCCATCAAGTGAATAGCTCTTGTTTTCTCCTGGCTCGCTCAAGGTGACCCGAGTACCGAACAGTGATGCGATTGCATTTGCGGCATCGGAAATGTTTTGGTGTTTCAGCTCGAAAATACGGGTGATATAGTGTCTTTCGACAACAATATCTTTTTTGAATTCATCTTCTGTCATGATGTAATAAGCATTAAAGTCGGGGTTTTTTCTATACCATAAACCGCTGACTCTGCACAAAGCGTCTACGGTGCTCTCTACAGAGGCTTGTTTAAGGTAGAGAGATACAACCTTATCTCTTGCTGCTTCAGTGACGACAATGTTTACTTTTGACAATTCGCTGATCACGCGGGCGGCATCACCCACCGTGGCGGCTTTAAACTCAATTGTGCCTAGCCGTTCATGGGCGGCGCTTGATTGAGCGCAAAATGCTAGGGCGAGTAAGCAACCTAGGAGTTGGTTAAGGAGTGAGAAATTACGTTGGGTCATTGTACTACAATCCTCTTTTGTGCCGTGCCGCCAAACGAGCCGCTACGAACAATTAAGCTTAAGCGGGAGATGGATTCAATTTGAATTACATCCCGGCCGTTTCCTATGCCGTGTAACCCGACGGTATCGCCTTCGCGTACGACAAATACGCCAAGGCCCTCAATTTCTAAGAGCGCGGCCATTTTCCCTTTGTTCTTGTCTTCCTCTTTTCCTGTGATGATTCCTTTTAGGTACATGTTGGGTATTTTGAAATCACCGGCTAAAGGTGTGAACTCTACGTCTTTTTTGAGTGTGTAATTTTCGTTTTCAAGCATGATAGGCGTGACTGAAAAAGGATCTCGACCTGCAAGGGTGTAAGCGGCGGCGCGATAATTATCGCCTGCGCGAATAGGGTTTTGTGGTTGAGTTGCGGCTCTGGTGGGGATGGCTGATGAACCAAATTTGGATTCAACTCTTTTAATCGGTTTTGACGTTGTATTATTCGCGGCTTTGTCACGCACAGTTTGGTAGTAATCTTTTATAGTACCTACTTGCTCTTGAAGTTGAGGCGGAGCTAGCTCCGCATGCGCACTTAGGGAGAAAGCCCCGAAGAAAACAAGCGTCGAGAGTGAAAATATATAGAGTAATGGTGGAAAAAAGAGACGCATGATGATTTATCTCCCTCCTGTTGCTGCTGCAAAAATAAGCTGAAAAATGGATAGATATACAAAGGCCACTGGACCACCCATTAGAAGTGTTAATAAAGGGGTGATAAACGCTAGCATGCGTTGTAAATTGGCTTCTAACTCCCCGTTGTAGTAGGTCCCAATTTCATTCATGACTCGATCTAGTTCACCGCTTTGTTCACCAACTGCTGCCATTTTATAAAAAAGCTCAGGGAAAAAGGGTTGCTCTAAAGCTGCCGATAATGAAGAGCCTTCTAATATGCTACTGGCGGAGCGGTCAAAGCTATTTTTTAACGTTTCATTGGACGTAATACGCTCGCAGATTTTCATCGCATCGATAATAGTCACTCCGCTGGCGGTGAGCATGGAGAGAGTCCAACCGGTTTGTGCCATGGTGGATGTTGTAATTGCTGATTTTGCCATCGGGAGAGAGAGAAAAATACGATCAAAAAAACGTTTTCCAGGCAGTGTTGTGTAGGAAGCTAGTAGCAGGAAAATAGTGATTGCAGAGCCAGCGGCGAGCTCAGTGCCGTAGTCCACGATAAATGCAGAGACCGCCATCATATTCGCGGTGCTTGCTGGAATATCTGATCCGAGATTGTCAATAAACACTGACATTTTGGGAAGTACCCAAACGGCCATAAGTATCAATAGAGCGACGGTTCCAGAGAGCACGAAGACTGGATATATCATTGCCGTAGTGAGTTTTTTCTTCATATCCGCCATACGTTCGAGATCGTTGGCTAAACGCGATAGGACGGAGTCGAGTTCGCCGCTTGCTTCGGCACTGCGGACTAATTCAAAAACCTGGGGTTCAAATGCTTTAGGAAATTTCTCCATCGCTTGTGCAAAAGAAAGGCCGCGCTGAATATCACTACGGATTTCCTGTAGTATAATCATCATTCTCCGCCTTGGTGCAAGCGTTCCACATAACTCTAACGATTCTAATAACGTATGCCCAGACATTAGCATCAGACTAAGTTGTCGGTACATTTGGATATAATGGACTTTTTTGGGAGGTAACCAATTCGCTGGTAGTACTAATTTTATCTGTTCTCGTATATCGAGATCGGTGGGTTGGCTGCCGGTTCGAATGTTGGTGACAAAAAGTCCTTGGCCACGTAAGTTTTGCACTGCCTCTCGTTCAGTAGTCGCATCAATTTCACCCTTTATCTCTTTTTTACGGTCTTGTAGGGCGGTGTAAGAATATAAGGTCATGTAACGGCCTCAGCTTTTTCTGCGTTAACTTGTTGTTCGTAAATTGCTTCCCGAAATGGCATCACTTCCTCAAGTGATGTGTGACCATTGGCAACCTTGTATAATGCATCTTGCCAAAGTGTGTAAAGGTGGCTGCCCGCAGCTAAACGTATTTCATGGTCACCTGCACCCTCGGCAATGAGGCGGCTCATTTCATTGTCAACCCAGAACATCTCGTGTAGGCCGATACGCCCTTTGTAACCGGTCCCCATGCAAGCGGGGCAGCCGTTGGCTTCATATAATTGCACATTTTGTAAAATAGGTAATTCTATTAGAGGGGGAGTATCGCTAGGGCGGCGGCATAGTTGGCACAGTCGTCTCGCAAGTCGCTGGGCAATCACTAACTGTACAGTCGCGGCGATCATAAAATCCTCGCACTCCATATTACGTAATCGACTTACGGCGCTTGTGGCATTATTAGTATGAAGGGTAGAGAGTACTAGGTGACCTGTCATAGCTGCTTTCATCGCAGTTTCAGCGGTGTCTTGGTCTCGGATCTCACCCACTAATATGATGTCTGGGTCGTGACGTAGAAAGGACCTTAATGCTTGAGAGAATGAAACTTTGACGCCAGTTTGTACTTGAGTCGCGTCGGAAAGTAATTGCTCAATAGGGTCTTCTACTGTCAGTACGTTGAATTCTGTACGGTCGATCTCACGCAGTGCAGCATATAATGTTGTCGATTTACCGCTACCGGTTGGCCCTGTCACTAGTACCATGCCATGGGGGTAGGTTAGTACGTTGCGTACACGTTCCAGAACTACCGGGTTAAGATTAAGTTGGTCTAGCGCTAATGCCCCTGATTCTTGCCCAAGAAGACGTAGGGTAATTCTTTCTCCCCATCTGGATGGTAGCGTAGCGACCCGTAATTCATGAGGAGAGAGATTCCAATCGCTGATTTCATAAGCAAACCCACCGTCTTGTGGCATTCGTTGTTCAGAGATATCTAAGCTCGCAAGGACTTTGACGCGATTGATTAGCAAGCTTGCTTCACTGGTATTTAATAGTTTTGGATATGGAATGAGCTTACCGTCAACTCGCATCGCGGCCTTTAAGCCATTCTTTTCGGGTTTTAAGTGGATATCTGATGCGTTACATACGTAAGCTTCTTTCATTAAGTCATCAAACAGCGTGATCGGATCTTGCTCTTCTTCAGGGGCAGAGTTAGGTAGCTCACATTTAATGACAGATTTTAATGAGACTGGCTCTGCTAGTGCTAACGTGAAAGGAACGTTCACAACCCGCTTGACTGTGTCGATAGCGACTTGATCATCTGGGTCGGCCATTGCCAGTAGCAATTGGTCTTGTGAGTCTCGAACTGGTAATAGCAATCGACGTTGTAATAAGGTTGTGGGTAATCGCTCTAGTAGGTCGCTGTCGGGCCGGAGCTTTGACAATGTTAAAAAGGGCAGTTTTCGTTGTTCAGCGACGGCTTGGTATAAGACTGCGCGCGGTAAGCGGTGATCTCGTCCTATAGTGTCGATCACGGATAGGCGATCCTTACGGGCGACTTTACGAGCGAGATTTACGTTATCGATCGTTAGTAAGTTCGCATGGGTCGCTGCGTTAATTAAGGTGGCTTCATTAATGGCCATTTTGAGAGCCCGCCTGTGACATGAGTTTCGAAATCGACTGAGGGTGCTTTGCACAGCCCTGGGCTGTCTCAAGAGTAATCCAGCGATTGGAGACCAAATCCGCTAATGCTTGATCTAATGTCTGCATTCCTGTTTTGCGGTTGCTTTCTATCGCAGAATACAGTTGCCGAGTTTTGTCATTTTCGATGAGATTACTGACGGCTGAATTTTCTAACAGAATTTCCACCGCAGGAACGCGACCCAAGCCATTGGAAGTGGGAATCAAGCGCTGTGCAATGACTGCCCGTAGACAGCGCGAGAGTCGGATACGGCACATGTCCTGCTCGTTGCCGGGAAAAGCGCCAATCAGCCGCTCTACAGAACTCACGGCATCATTTGTGTGTAATGTTGAAAATACGAGGTGCCCTGTTTCGGCTGCAGTAAGGGCTGCGCGAATCGTTTCTATATCACGCATTTCACCAACCATTAGTACGTCAGGGTCTTCTCGTAGTGCGGCGCGTACTGCATGGGGAAAATCGATAAAATCCTGCCCCAGTTCGCGTTGATGAATGACCGCTTTTTTAGGTTGATGAATAAACTCTACGGGGTCTTCAATGGTAAGCATGTGGACTGCGCGTTGTTCATTTATTTGGTTTAGCATTGCTGCCAATGTAGTGGACTTGCCAGAGCCGGTAGCACCACAAACCAAAACCAAGCCGCTGTGAGCCTGTGCTAAATCATTGATGGCGGTGGGTAAATGTAGATCTTGTAAGTTGGTGAAGTTGTTTTCGAGGTAGCGTAAGGCGAGTGCCAAAGTGTTCATGCTGCGATAGGCGTTAACGCGGTAGCGATTCCCGTCATCAGAGGAATAGCAGAAATCGATGCTTCCCTCATCAATCAGAGGGTTCATGTTGCCATTCCATAGGCTGGCTAATAACGCTTCCAAGTTGTTGGCGGATAATATTTCCTCGTCTTTTTGTAGTTGCCCATGAACTCGGTATGCCGCGGGCTGTCCCGTAGATAGGTGGATATCAGACGCACCTAGAGAGAGAGCGCGTGAGAGAAATTTACTGAGAGGTGGAGTTTGTGTCATATGGCGAATACCAAATTAATACGCAAAATTTGTTGTTGCTCGACCCCTTGCCGGGCACTCATTTTTGGCTCGTCGGCGATTAGTTCTACTCTAATCGGGGCAACGGTGTAACTGAGAGTGCTAAGGTCGTCCAATAGCGTTTGTAGCGCAAAGTATCCTCCCCAGGCCTCAAAATTTATTAACGGACGTCCTGTGTGCTTGTCAATATCTGAACCCTCATCAAAGGTTGGTACGGAGCTAGAGTCTTTAGAGCGGCCGAGAGCTCCTTCTAAGCGAATAACACGCATCCCTAAGCCGCTTGCGAGTTCTGCTAGCTCTCGACGTAGGGTCTGTCGATGTTCAGGGCTGTCTAGGGGAGCGAATCGTTGTAGTAAACGCTGGAAATTACGATTGTCATCGTCAACGCTTTTCTGAAGTTTGCCAATTTTCTTTTCCGAGCCAGCGGTATTTTTGGTTGGAGGAGGGGTGACTGCACGGCTCTCGAGTCGGTTTATGCGGCGGCTGATTTTTTGGTCGAGAGCAACATTGTCTTTATAAATACCGTTAAACCACAGCATATAGAGTCCTAGTAGAGCGGCGCTCGCCAATACCAATATCTGAGTTTGTTGGGTGTTGCCTAGTCGAGTCCAGAAAATTTTCATTATGCCTCCTTTTTCCCGCGACTATTTTTATTGTCAGTGTCGTTGTTGACGGGGATTATCCATAAATCAATGGTGTAGCCGTTAAGTCCATAGCGGCCAATGCCCGATCGTATGTCGGGATCTGCGACACGATACTCTAGCCGACTGACCAATTGTTGTAGGCGTTCGGTAAATTGTGCAGCACTGGCATTGTCCATTGCCCAGGCAGTAATATTAAAACTATTTTTGCCTTTCTGTCGGGGTTCGACAATGCCGTCTAGCATGATGCGGTCGGTGACACTTTGGGATATTGCTCGAAGTAAACGCGGTACCAATCGAGTACGACGTACTACATTATTATTGAGGCGTTCCAAATTATTCTTAGCGTCAGTTGCTTGTGCCGTCAGGTCGGCCAATTTGTCACTGGTTTTCTTATAGGCACCTGAAATACTGTTGAGTTGTTTATTTAGTTGGGCTTGCTCTTTGTACTTTTTATCGAGTGTGTCGAGTTGTTGCTGTAGCTGCCGTTGCTGCATTACTGAATAGCTTCCATGTACAAACACAGTCAATAGCAATAGCGCGGGAATACCATAGCGGTATAGCTCTATATTTTTCCAAATGGGTGGAGGTGGCTCTCGAGGCGGGATTTGTGCAAGTTGCACTGGCTTTTTTTCTGGTGCGAACAGGGCGTGTTTGTGAGTTGTTGTTGCTACACCGAAAAAAGCAGCAATGACTCCGTCGGGGACTATCTTCTTTTGATCGAGAGTACAGCAGGCGTCTGTCGGAATAAGCCACTGTACCTCCCGTTGTAGGCGTGACCTGAGTTCCTCTATATCGCTATCTGAATTGGTCTCTTTGGCTTCTGCGGCGTCTATTGTGCGAGTGACATCGATCAGAAGTACGGCTTCGGTATCACTACGTAGTTGCTCAACGACAATGCCGTAACATTGTTCCGCTAGCGATTGATTGTGCTGGCGAGGCTGTTGGTGAAAGCTTGCAAGCTGTGATTTTTCTAATCGATAGGTGGAGACACTATCGTGATGGGCTTCTACGACTACGACATTGCCGTTTTCACTGTGCTTTGCAGCGTGTGGCGCCATGCTACCCAGCAGCGGCACAATGCCTGTTAGTTTTAGACCGTTTTGCGCAAACCCGGTATACCATTGGCGACGAACTCGAGTATCAATGCCGGCCGCTAGCCAGAGGTGTTCTGTCTTATCTTCGCTTACAAGCGTTTGCAGTTGCCAGCCGCAGGCCAGTTGTGCGTCGGTAACTGCGAGTTTTTCCTGTAACAGCAGAGAGTCTTGTAACTGGTCATTAGTAATCAGTCCTAAATCAATAGCAACTTCACCGTAGCGGGCAAGACCACTGCCGTTTACTCGGCGCATTTCCAACTCTACTGCAGTCTCGTGGCGCTGAGACTGAGTGAGCAATCCGCGTCCGACTAGAATAGCGCCAAGAGCATAAAGGTCATTGTTATCGGCAATCTGGGTTTCCAATTCCCAGCTAATCATTGATTCCATTTCTGTTGTTTTACGCGGTTTGTCTGCCTCAATAGGTAGGTCTAGCAGCGCGGGTAATGCACAGGTGGAAATAAATGCCAGTTGTCGTGGTAGCGATGCAGAAGATTGCTGAGAGAGTTGCTGGCGCGCTTCGCCAATCGCGGTAACGGCATCAATGGCAGTCGATGTGCCCGTCGCCAATAATTGCGGCTCTTCACCCTCAAAACCGATGAGCCCTAGCCATAAACAGTAACCGTTGTGTACGGCTAATAACTGTTGACCAGAGGTATTGGGTTTGAGTTGTGCTAGCCATCGTTTAACTGAATTTAAGGCCGACATTATTGTGACCTCCATTGTAAGGGGATCGGATTGGTCGTGGTGCCTATGTTGGGCGGTGCATTGCTACTGAGAGTGATGACATCAGAGATAGCTTGGGCGCTGGCAGTGGGGTAAGGGTTGGTTGTGCAAGTGTTTGTGGCGGTGTCGTATTCGTAGAGACCTATTCGCATAACACCATGGGGTAAGGTTAGGCCGATTGTGCCTGTATTGTCTTCTATGTGGGGTTCAAAGGAAAAACAGTTGGGGGATGCGCTGTCCTCTTCGCAAGAAGGAGATGCGAAGTCGTAGGCTGCAGATTGCCCTATATTTCTAATGTCGATATCTTGAGCAAGATTTAAGTCGGTGCTTAGATGGGTATCGATAACAACTTGACCGTTGTTAATGCGAATGATTCGGACGCAAATGTTTGAATTGCCACCAGTGAAGTCGTAGCTAGGGTTGGGGGAGGCTGTTGGGCATGTACCTGAATTATTATGCCCTCCCCAGGTTTTACCAGCTGCTTCGCAGTCGACTTGATTTGTGTATGTGTTGTCTGTAATGCATGATTCGAAATATAATGGCACCCAAGTGGTATTTTCCACACCGTCTATTTCAACGGTATCGCAAGTTGTCGCTGATATTGTTGTCGGGGATGCTTCGACGCAGTAGCTAAGTTCATCATTCCATTGGTGGTCTGCTGCAAGAATGCAGTCAACCTCGGCATTAACACCAACAAACTCATCGGCACGACACTGACCACAAAACGGCGCGTTACTAATAGCTAAGACTAAGGGTTCAGAGGGGAGTGTGACGCTTGTTTGTGTCGCAGGTAGCGTTGTTGATTGAAATGCGGAAGTACCATAGATTGCGCTTTCAGGATCAGTTAGATCGTTGTTAATGTCGTTGTCTAGTCCTGCGCTGGTAATTGTTAGGTTTCCATTTTCCAGTTCCCATCCCCACCCATTATTAAATCGGGTTTCATTGGTATCATCGGGGTCATCATCATCATCGTTACCCCAGCCATCTCGGTAGTCTTCCCTGATTGATAGAACATAAGGACCATTCCAGCCATGCCACATTTCGACATCTGCATCGTATCCCCAGGGGCAAGGGTCTATTGCATTATCACTGTCATCGTCACTATCTATTGTTGAGGCGATGGCATCTCCGAAAAGCAGTATGTTGTTATGATCGCAGTCCGCTGGTGCTGCGAGTAATTCATTAACGTTAAAAGGCAGCCGCCCCATGTCTGCGACAAAACCATTAATAATTGTTTGCCCATTAATGGTTTTTGTTTCGCCGGCGATCGCATCTCGTAGTTTTTCTAGTTTTCCGCGAGTTTCATTAAATCGGTTTTGATTATTATTGTTGCCTACAGTGCTCAGCGCCAAGGTCGCAGCGGTTGCCATCAACCCCAATACAATCAATAGTTCTACTAATGAAAACCCCTTTTGAACTGAGCGCATTTATATTTCTTCCTATACTCTTAATTTTTTATAAGGTTACTTGGCTGGGGTATCAATCATTACATTGTCAATTACAATTGCAGGCCCGCGAGAAAACGTATAAATATGATATCCAAACCAGGTGGCGAGGTATTCTGGAGCGAGTTTTTTCTGGATCGCATCTACCAGCGTATTATCCACATAAACGGAAATAACCGTGTCTTCGCTATCCGTTGCTGCAATGAACATTTGATATTCAACGGTTGGTACTGGGGTTATTTGCATGACCTCTAGTGCAGTATATAGATAGCCGGTATATTTCTTTTGCGGTAGTGATTTTAGTATGCCTGTAAAGGCTATTTTCTTTGGTGGAACAATGGATATTTTTCCTTGGTATTCGGACCGTTTTTGTTTTACAAAATCTTGCAAATCAATCGATGCGTATGGGCCAGGCAAGATCATTTCTTGTTGTATCAATCGTTCAGATGAGTGAGCATCGAGACTGAATAATAGTAAGCTCGATAGAGAAGATACACAGAATAAAATATGTCGTAACAAAGGTAATGTATTATGAGCTTTCACTTTGCTGTCCTGATAGTGTGTTATGGGCATATAGTAATGTCGTCACTGGTTTGCCCATTTGGGCAGAGATCGTCAGCGTCGTCACAAAGGGCATCGCGGGATAGGTTTGTACAAAAGTCCCCATCGGCTCCTGAGCTGACAATGACATTGCGGTCGTCGATATTCAGTAATACGTAAGGGTTACCGTAAGGGTCTAACAATACGATGGAATTTGGACAAGGGGAGGCGATACCTTCAGCACAATCAGGGTCGTTAAAATTGCCAGTAGTTCCTGAGGCTGAACCATTAATGCTCATGTTATTCCCGTTCGTAACTACCCTGGCATCGAGCTTCTTATCAATGTAAGGCCCACGCCAGCCACGTTGTGATACGGCATCCCAAGCGTTTAACCCGTTGGCTAAAGTCAACGCTTCCCAATTATAGGCTTCTGTATGAGTTGGGATTAATGCAGCATTAGTGCCATCTCCCGTCGGCCAAAATCCGGTGTCTTGGTGCAGCTGACGAACGGCATCTGCTAGTTCTGTTAACCCTGTCCGGGTCACCCCGTCGAGTTCGTTCTGCTCTGTGTTTGCGAAATTTGTCATGCTAGTAAATGCGATAACCGCCAAAAGACTAACGACAATAAGCAGCTCTAGTAACGAAAATCCAAATGGAGATTGAGTAACGTTATTGTTTATCATAGAGGGCGATAACATCGATGGTTGGTTTATACAAATAAGAAAGCGTGGACAGTGGCGATTTGGCCTGTGTTATCGCTTTAATATAAAAAAGCCGCCGACACTAGGTGGCGGCGGCTAAAGGTTGGTCGCTTAGGGGATATCGACCAACCTTTACACTAAAATAAATTCAGTGTAATTAGATGGTGTTACGACTTCCGTCCCATTCACCCAATTCTTCTTCTTTGGTGTCACCTGCGCCATCAACAATTGTCGTTAACGCTGCGGCATCACCCATTACGATTTCACCGGCACCGTCGTATGTACCGATATCCCATATGGCGATAAATCGATTGTATTCATCGGCTGAAACGTGTCGATATACGGGTACAGAAGTCATGCCACCAAGCTTGTTAGCTTCAAATAAACTTGATGCTGGTCCAAGTCCGGTTGCCATAAATACTGTATTGCCTAATGCATTAAACGCTCCATCTTCGGCTTGGCCGGTCAAGCGCTCTGAGCCGCCAACCCATACTGCAATGGGAAGCGGATCTGCGACATTCGCTGCACCTTCTGTTGGGCCAGCAGCGCCTTCAGCTTGTGAAAATACATTCCAGCCTGGTACATCGCTGCCGTCACCGGCCGTGTCACCATTAAATTGTGCTCGTACACCGCACCCGTTACCATTGGCAGATAAGAAGATGTTCCCTGCAACAACAGCATTTTGGCGACTGCCAATAAGATTCTGGATTTCGCCTGCCGCACAGGTTCCAAAGTCAGCAGGATCTTGATCTTCTGCTACATAATTGAAAGAAGATAGGCCAATATCGGCAAGCTGACCGAATTGTCCGATAGTAATTGTGTCCAAGCCAATACTTGTGTCATCAATCGCTAGCGCTTCCATGAGTACAGGGTTGTCTAGGGCTACAGTGTCTACCTGTACAAGTGAATCAAACCCGTTCGGGAATACGCCTCTGTTTAATACTCGGAAAGTACGAATGCCTTTGTTCATTTCATCCATCATTGCTACGTGAGCAGCAGCAGAGGCTCGAGCATCGGTATCCTGTAGTGCGATAGTCGCAGTACCTGCGATAGCCGCTAGAATGGCAACAACCACTAATAGTTCAAGTAATGTGAAACCGCTTTGCTTACTCTTAAGTTTGCGTGCCTTGCTGCGTAAACCTTCGTCTTGAATGGCTTCTACGTCTATGTTACGAAAACGCTTGAGGATATTTTTTTTGTTTAACTTCTTCATGTGCTACTCCGAAATATGAGTGTTTGGTTTAGATGGTAAATGTGCCTGGTGACCTAATGAATCACGGAGGCAGCGTTAGCGATCTCCACCCACAGGAGCAGCGCTTGCTTTGTTCAGCAGTGTCAGGTTTTGTGTCGTAGACCTTAAAACATGTTTTTGCAAGAACGAGCCGAATACTAAGTTAAGCTTAATGCTAATGCAAGTGATTCTCATTAAGGGTCGGAAATTAATTCCATAGGGTTATATGACTTCGAATTTATACGCGCTAAAAATGGATGGCGAGGGCAGGGTTGGAGCAAGGATGTTGGCGGGTTTTTCTTGAGTGGGTTTCTAGCTGGTTGTTATGGGAAGGGGTTTTGCGGCCTGTTTTAGCTCAACAGGTCGCGTTTAAGTAAATGTTTGATGGCAGATTCACTTGCTAATGCTTGATCGCAATCCAGAACATAACGGTATTGTTTGCCGCAGTGAATAATGATTTCTTTTTGATTACGACGCAGGATGCGCATTTCGATACGAATATCGCCAAAGCCATCGTGAGTAAACAGATCACAATAGAGCTTTGCCAATTGATCAAAGATCTTTTCATGTGCCTTTGGATTGGTTAGCAAGGTAGCGACTTCGGAGGTCCCTTGGTTGTTATTGGTGTTGCCTTCTTTGCTCATTACGCCTGTCTCCATTTATTAATGAGAATCATTATCATATAAAAGTGTGATTGTGACAACAGCGTTTGTTGTATAAATAGAAGTGATTAGATTAAATTGCAAACGATAATGATTCTTGTTAGTGTTTTGTTGGGTGAATGAGAGCACATGACTAGCGGCCATGTTTGTTACTAACGTATGCGAAAACGGGATGGTTGGGCGTGGGGCGATTCCTGGGGCGTTATGTCAGTTATAACGGTATCGCTCTGGAGTAACACTGCAACGTAACGGCTCCAAGTTAGATTTAAGATGATTACCACTAACGTAAATATAAGGAAAAACAATGAATACACTGATTAAGCTCTTCGCGATAGGATGGCTGTTTACGAGCATGGTTTCGCCGACATTTGCTGTGGGCGATCTCTCTAAGCAAGCACCCGTAGAAATAGGCGTAATACTTGGTGACAAAAACAACGCGATGAGTTTTACCCCTTCCACAATAGAGTTCGAAACGGGAAAGTTGTATAAGCTCGTACTTGAGAACCAAGGCCTGACAAAACACTATTTTACGTCCAATGGAATGGCAAGCGCTGTGTACACACGAAAAGTACAAATTAACGATTCCGACGGTAAACCTATGGCTGAAGTTAAAGGTAGTATTAATGAAATAGAGATTTACCCTGGTTATAAGGCGGAGTGGTGGTTTGTGCCTGTTAAAGCAGGAGTGTTTGGCGATCTACACTGCAGCATTTCTGGTCACTCGGAAGCAGGAATGCTCGGTAAAATAATTATCAAATGATGACAACAATGGAGGGCATCAAGGGTGGTGCCCTAAGTAAATAGCGATACCGTGTATAAGTATTGCCGCCGCTGCAAGCCCAAGTACTGATGGGCTCTGGAATATAAAAGCCAAACAACAGGCATAGTTACCGTATAGCTTGGATGCTTTTTTTAGCAGTAAAAGACCGGGTTGCGCCAACATCATCACTTCTCCTAAAACTTGTGCTTATAAATAAGTGTAGGAAGGAATATGGGGCTTTGCCCGATAGGGATAGATCGTTTCGAGATAGCTTTCTTCTTGCTAATGCGAATCGTTATTGTTAGCATTGCGATCCGTTAAAAGAGAGTGATTTATCACCGTCTAAATATCATCCGTTGCAATGCGATTACTGACTTTTCTTAAAACAGTAATTAGATACTTTGACCTACATTTTGGAGTTAACTCGTGAGTACAGCCCAACCTTCTGACCGCATACTCGGTTCCCGTGTATCTGGTAGTGACAAGCAATCGCCATTCTCAAGATTGTTCTTAATTATCAGTCTCGTTGTACTTGGAGTGAGTTTGACTGTTTTTGCCGTTACATTTTATGACTCCAGGATTCAGCCCCTTTCGGGTTATGGGGATGATATGGCTGCAATTGATGAGCTGAATGCGAGAGATCCGCGTGCGTTAAGTGGTGGTGATGTTACTCATTTTATGTTCGGTGGTGTTTCATTTGAGACGGAAACCGCCAATTTACCTTGGCAACTCAGCGCAACGTTTGATGCGGGCGACGGCGTATTTGAGCGTGCTTTTACCGAGGCAATCGTGAGTGGCTATAGAAGTGAAGCTGACGGCGTCGGTCCACTTTTTAATATGAATGCTTGCGAAGGTTGCCACGTCGGTGATGGACGCGCGGCGCCGCCGACTGAAAATGGTCAAGAGCTGGAAGGGTTACTATTTCGAGTATCGGTTCCTGGTACAGATATGCATGGCGGCCCTAAACCCCATCCGATTTATGGTGGACAGCTGGCAGATAAGTCTATTGAAGGTCATAAGCCAGAAATAGCGCTTCATATTGAATACCAAAATATCGTAGGCCATTATGCCGATGGAACAGAATATCAATTGCAAAAGCCGATCTACCTATTTCCAGAGCAAAACTATGGTCCATTAGGTGATGACGCAATGATTTCTCCTCGTATCGCCCCTGTGATGATTGGCATGGGGCTACTTGATGCAATTAGCGCTGAATCAATATTGGAGTACGCTGATGTAGATGATGCGAACAATGATGGGATTTCGGGTAAGCCGAACATGGTATGGAGCTTGGAGCACAATACACACATGGTTGGTAAATACGGTTGGAAGGCAGAAACACCAACGCTTGCTCATCAATCAATGGATGCGGCAATCAATGATATGGGTGTGACAAATCCGCTATTTCCTGTTGAGAACTGTATGGCACTGCAAACCGAATGTGGTGAAGCATTGTCTGGCATCACCGATGCTAACGTAGAGATGACTGAACAGCAGATGAATGAAGTCGTGACCTATTTGGAATTCTTAGCGATCCCTGGTCGTGGATACTTGGATAATAAAGATGTATTGAAAGGAGAAGCCCTGTTTAAGGAAGTGGGCTGTGATGGTTGTCACCGTGAAACCTTTGTTACCGGTACAGAGCAGCGTCAGCGTCGATTGCATAACCAAACCATTCACCCTTATACGGATATGTTGCTACACGATATGGGGCCTTTACTAGCGGACGGCCGCCCGAGTTTTGATGCGGATGGTTATGAGTGGCGCACGGCTCCTTTATGGGGAATAGGTATGGTCGAGACAGTAAACGGGCATACTCGATTCTTACATGACGGTCGAGCGCGAAACCTCGAAGAAGCCATACTTTGGCACGGTGGTGAAGCAGAAAAATCGCAGAAGGGGTTTACTCAGTTAGCGGCTGCTGATCGACAATCGGTTATTAACTTCCTTAAATCACTGTAGGTTTACCCTAGACACAGCGAGCCAGAATACTTGCTGTGTCTATCTTGCGATTCGAGAGGTCGTTATGCTTAGTATAAAACCAAAATCGTTGCGTGCAGTGGGTCAGTCTGAGATTGAACCGTTGCTTACAAAGCTTGAATCGATTGTTCTTGGAAAAACAGAACAGCTTCGTTTGGCGGTTTGTTGTATGTTGGCAGGTGGTCATTTACTTATTGAAGATGAGCCTGGGACCGGTAAGACCGTAATGGCACACGCATTAGCGACGGTGTTTGGATTGCAGTTCCAACGTGTGCAATTTACCAATGATCTATTACCCAGCGATATTCTGGGGTGTTCGGTATTTCACCGAGATAAGGGTGAGTTTCAATTTCAGCCTGGCCCCATTTTTAATCAAATAGTATTGGCAGATGAGATAAATCGCGCCACGCCTAAAACGCAAAGTGCGTTACTGGAGGCGATGGAAGAGCACCAAGTCACGATCGATGGTAGAACGCGTCCTTTGCCCGCTCCATTCTACGTGATTGCGACACAAAACCCACAGGATCAATTTGGTACATTTCCACTTCCGGAAGCGCAGCTTGATCGCTTCTTGATGCGTTTAGAGCTTGGCTATCCTGATAAGAGTGCGGAGCTCGCGCTGTATGCTGGTAAAGATCGGCGTCAATTACTCGCGGAGCTTCAAGCTGAGACTGGACCAAGTGAAATTGAACAGTGGCAAAAGCAAGTCTTAGCGATTGATATTAGTGATGCGTTATATGAATACGTACATGCGCTGGTTAATTATACGCGAGAGTCGAGTGTATTTCAGAACGGGTTGTCACCGCGAGCTGGGCTGGCAATGATAGTCGCGGCTAAGGCATTCGCATGGATGGAAGGTTCTACTTTTGTGCTGCCAGCCCATGTTCAAAAAATTCTTACCGCGGTGGTTGGCCATAGATTGAGATTTTTCGATGAGGGAGTTAATCCACGTCGGGCCGGGCAAGAACTTCTCGATAATGTAGCGATACCGTGAGTCGAAATAAGGCTCGGCGACATTTAGCGCTGACGCCTGCAGGTGTTGGTTGGTTAATTGTGTGTGTTGCTGCTTTTGTGTTGGCGACAAACTACAACAATAATATTATATTCATGTTTGCGTGTTTGTTGTTTGGTGTATGGCTACTCGCGTCTCTACTTACCTATCGCAATATGTCAGGGGTTAACAGCGCCCCTTGGCAAGTGACCCCTTGTTTCGCTGGAGGTGTTGCGCATTATCAAGTGTCGTTAACGAGTGATGATCAGCGTGAGCATTTTGAAATAGGGTGTGGCCAACATTCAGTGGATCTAATCAACGGTGTTGAGCACCAGTGGCTCCATGTTGAAGTGCCCGTTTCTGCGCGAGGTTGGTTTGTTCCAAATCAAAAAATGTTGTTTTCTACCTGGCCATTTGGATTGTGGAAGGTCAGCAAAGTCACGGAAGATTTGCCTGCATGTCTAGTTTACCCAGAGCCGTGTGGAAGTCAGCCTTTACCAGTGGTTAATCAACTAAGTAATGACCCGCAGGACATGGATGAGCTTTCAGGGGTTCGAGCGTATCAGTCAGGGGATAATCTGAGGCGGGTAGATTGGAAAGCTATGGCGCGGACTGAACAATTGACAGTAAAAGAGTTCGGTGGTGATGAGTCTGAGAAGATACTTTGGTTATCGGATAATAGTGTCGTTAAACATGTTGATAAGGGCGATCACCAGGAAAGCGATTTGAGGCAGCTAACCCGTTGGGTTATTGATTGTCATAATGCCGGTGTTCAGTATGGACTTCGCATTGGGAATGAGAAGCTAACTCCAGGATTAGGCGTTGGCCATTACAATAATAGCCTTCAAATGTTGGCGCTGGTTAGTCGAGGCTAAATTACATGTTTTCTCGTTTTCGCTCGCAGCCACAGTTTGTTGCTGTGCTTTTTTTGTTGCTGGTTGCGACGCTACCTGCGATCGTGAGACTACCGATGTCGGTGAGCTTGGTATGTTTGTTGCCGATGATTTTACATTTGGTGCCGCCAGGAAAACTGAGAAAGTTAGGCTTGGTTCCACTGCTATGTCTTTTATCATTTGTTATCTATCAGAGCTTTGATTCTTGGTTTGGCGGCGATGCTATTATGGCATTTATTTGCGGGTTGCTCTGGCTAAAAAGTAGCGAAGTGTCGGGCAAAAGGGATTTGTGGTTGATAATGTTGGCGGTGTGTATTGTGGTTGCATTGAACGCACTGTTTGGCATTAGTTTGTGGCAAATGAGCCACCTTTTTGTGGTTATGTGGTTGCTATTATTTAATGTGATGGCTTTGCAAAGCTCCAGTTTTCACTCAGCATGGCGATCTATCGCGCTGCGCTGTACAAGCTATTTATGTATTTCACTTCCTTTTGCTGCCGTTTTGTTTTTTATGTTACCCCGTATTCCTGGTCCGCTATGGGATTTGGGTATCGCGATGGGAGTGCCTGTCAAAATGATTCAGCAGGAGCAACGTCCCTCACCCATAACGGGTACTTTGAAATCTGGACAGGCGAATCAAAACAAAGGCAAAGACGTAGCGGTGCTTATCGCAGAATTCGAATCAATGATTCCAGATAACAATACGTTGTATTGGCGAGGTGCGGTATTTTCACACTTCGATGGTAGTGTGTGGCGGTTGCCTGATGGCTGGGATTCGCGTCGAAATGTCATGAACAATAGAATTCGAAATAAAGCTGATCTCGATAAAAGGGTGACGGATGGGTCTGACATTATTCGTTACCAGGTGCGGGTAGCTCCTCATGGTAGTTATTGGTTATATGGTTTGGATATGCCATTTCGCTCTGCACCGGAACTGGTGTTGAGTAAAGAGTATCAATTGATGGGCATACGACCTATTGAACGCGAATTCACCTATGAAATGCAAAGCTATTTACACTATACCATCGATGCTACATTGGGTGATGAGCAGAGAATGCGAGCCTTACAGTTTCCCATCGACACCAATCCGAAGGTTATGGGCCTTGGTCGATTGTGGGCAGGAGAAAATAAGAATGACGCGGATACGGTGGCGAAAGCGAAAAAGTGGTTTGTCGATGCAAAATTAACCCTGAGGAAGGGGCCGTCCGAGAACGTTGTAGATCAGAGCCTAGATGATTTTTTGTTTGAAACCCACAAGGGAAGTGCAGAACAGCTTGCCGGTAGTTTTGCAATGTTAATGAGAGCCGCAGGAATTCCCTCTCGAATTGTCACTGGTTATCGAGGTGGTAAGAATATAGCGCTCACTAATATTATTGTCGTAAAACAGGAGCATGCTCATATCTGGCTAGAGGTATGGCTCCAAGGTAAAGGATGGCAGCGTATCGAACCTGTGGATCTACTGAGTGGAATGGGTTTGAATGTACCGGTGGTGAAAATCAAAACGAAGGAGAAAGCTACCGAAATTCAAGATCAAAACGATAGGTCAAAAGCCAAAAAACAAGCTTCAACCCTAGCGTGTAACAAAGGTGGAGACTGCTCTTGGTGGGAAAGCGAGATTATTGCTCGATTATCAGCATGGATGCAGGGGGTGGAGCTCTGGGTGGTCCATTTTGATGCCGAGAAGCAAATGGATGTTATGGAAGAGGTGGGGTTTGAGCGAGGCACTGTTGGCAAACTATTATTCTTTTCTGGGTTGTCTATCGTGGTATTGATGTTGAGCTATATGTTGATTCCTCTGCTGATTGCATCGTGTTTGGGGCATAAGGATCGAGAGAAGGCCTCCATGCTGTACTATCGGCGATTTACGAAAGAGATGGCGCGGCGTGGGTGTGAACCGCAAGAAGGGGAGTGCCCATCAGAGTACGAACAACGTTTACTTGCTGCCTTTCCAGAGCATGATGAGTCGTTGTCATCAATTATGTCACTATTCATCATGATCCGTTACGGTGGCGAGGATGAAGATGCTGCGTTGTTAACCGAGGTAAAGCAGTTTTTGGCAACCACTTAGGTTTCGTTATACAATCCCTAAAGATAGAGTTCTATCATTTACATAGGTTTAGTAATAGAGAGTGGGAAAGTATGACAGCAATTGTTGAAGGCAGCCGAGTAGCGTTGAATTTTAATCTTACCTTTGATGATGGGGTTCAGGTTGATAGTAATGATGGCTTAGAACCCGTCGAGTTTATTCAAGGGGAGGGGATATTACTGGAAGTGATTGAAGCCGCTCTAATGGGAAAGTCATCCGGTGATCATATCGAAGTTACTGTGTCGCCAGAAGACGGGTATGGATATGCGGATCCTAGTCAAATTATCGAAATCCCCACCAAAGATGTACCCGAAGAGGCTCGCGTTGCGGGCGGCGTGATGACGGCGATTGATGATACTGGGGAGCAGCACGTAGTGATGGTTGTTGATGTTGAAGGCGACACGGCAAAAGTTGATTTTAATCATCCGTATTCTGGTCGAACATTGTGTTACGACATCACCATTATTAGCGTTAAATGATCTATCGATGAGTCATTGTTGGTTGTCCGTAATATAGGCTTCTATTGCAGATTTAACGTTGATCCATTCTTGCTGCAATTGAGATACATCTTGCTCAGGAATGCTGGGTGTGGTGCTGGATTCACGTATTTGATGCTCAATACTGAATGCCAGCACTGACAGCTGCGTAGCACCGATATTGGCCCCAACACTTTTTAACGAATGCGCCAGTTTTTGGGCGGTTTCAAAGTCAGCATTGTCTATCGCTTGCGCAATATTATTCGGGCTATCATGGTGCTGCTCAACCGCCAATCCTAATAATGTTATGTAGCGTGATAGTTTACCTCCCATCATGTCTAGACCTTGATCAAACATAATACCTGTAGATATTTTGCTTTGATTTGCTGTTGAGGCGATTGGGCGTTCGGAAGGTGCTTTGGGTGGCAGAATATGAGCTGTGCTTGGTGCCCACTGCTTGAGTGTTTCGGCCAACGTGGTGCTTTTGATCGGTTTGGTGAGGTAAGCGTTCATACCGCAGGCAAGGCACAACTCTTCGTCTGTTGGCATCGCATTTGCGGTAAGCGCGACAATGGGCAGTTCGGTGAACCCAAGTTTACGGATAACCCGTGTTGCCTCATAGCCATCCATATCTGGCATCTGGCAGTCCATTAGCACCAAGTCATATTGATGACTCTTCACTGCTGTCACCGCTTCGTGACCATCGCTGGCGATGTCAACATGGCAATTAAGTTCTTTCAGCATCATGGATGAGATCTCTTGATTTACCAAATCGTCTTCGACAACAAGCACCCTAAGCTCATAATGGGGGATCCATCTTGATTCTGTTGCGATGGTTTGGGGCTGAGGGGAATGTTGTGATGAGTGCTCCATAAGGAATGAGGCGAGCTTGTTGTATAGCTGATGAGACTCTAATGGTTTTGCAATATGGTGAGTGCAGTCATTAGAAAAAATAGGGTCATCGGTTTTTTCAGACAGATTCAGCAACAGTAGAGTAGGGATTGTCGCGAGGTTTGCCCCATAATGTCTAATCCGGTCCAACAATGAAATGCCATCAGGTATGTCTGCATGTTGATTGTCGATATCATTGTCGATAATCAATGCGTCGAATTTTCCTTTACGTAGTATTTTTATTGCATTGTCGGAGCGGGTGGCGGTGTAGATATTAAGCCCCCAATGTTCTAGTTGGGCGTGAATGGCTTTGGCGCTGGTCTTATTGTCTTCGATAAGCATGACCCTTTTGGCGGGCAAAGGGTGACTTTCCCAAGGGGCTTTATCGGTAGAGGGTGACGTGCGTAGAGGGAGAGTTACTGTAAATTCGCTCCCCTGATTGGGTTTGCTATAAACGTCGATGGTTCCGCCCATCAGGGTTGCCAGCTGTTTACAAAGGGTTAAGCCTAAGCCTGTCCCGCCGTATTTTCTTGTGGTGGTTGAATCTGCCTGAACAAAGGGTTTGAAGAGGTTCTTTTGTTGGGATTTACTGATGCCGATGCCGGTATCTTTTATGGTAAAAGTGATCCAAAAACGCTTGGCGCTGCCTTTGCTTGCTTCGGCTTGACTGGCGCTGATCAGTATTGACCCTTCATCGGTAAATTTCACTGAGTTAGAGAGTAAATTTAGGAGTATTTGATGTATTCGACCGGAGTCACCAATAAGGTAGCTGGGAATGTCAGAGGAGATGTAAGACACTAAATGAAGGTTTTTAGTTTGTGCGCGTTCGGCGACAACTTGTAGTGTTTGTTCGATAGATGACCGCGGGCTAAATGGCGTACGTTCGAGTTGTATTTTGCCGGTATCAAATTTGGATACGTCCAAAATATCGTTGACCAGATTCATCAGTGAGTGACTGCAGGTTTGGATGGTTTCCAAGTAATGCAACTGGTCGTCACTCAGCGATGTATTTGCCAGTAATGATGTCATGCCGATGACGCCATTGAGAGGCGTGCGGATTTCATGGCTCATGGTGGCGAGAAATTCAGTCTTGGTCTTTGCTGCAATTTCTGCGTCATCTTTGGCTTTTCGTAAATCGGTTTCGGATTGCTGCCTGAGCTCTATTTGTTTTGATAGAAACGCTGAAATAGAAAGCAAATCATCTTCATCAACGGTGGTATCTGAATCGATGTTTAATTGGCTTAGGTTGTTTTTTAACTGCTGAATGGCTTGCTGGTGCTTGGTGGCCTCCGTTTTAAGTCGGACGTTGACCGTGTATAAGTCGTCCGAACTTCTTTCCATATGTTGCTCTAGAAGGATCAGGTCACTTTCAAAATCATGGTATGTGGAATCAATAGCATCCAAAAGTGACGAAATTTCAGGCAGTTGGGTCAGTTCATCAGGAAGGTGTGATTGAATCTGTTCTTGTAGTGTCGGGTGCATACAGGTGAGGTCCGAATTGTTGTCTTACAAAAGGCGGATTCATGTCTTTTTCGTGAAAGCCTAATTAACTGAATTATAGAAGGTTTTTGGGAATAGTAAGAAACCACTGGAATACTCGAAATTGTGGGGGGCTGGTCTTCGTATGCGCTAGTAATAAAAAGTCAAAAATTGGTTTTTTATTCTAATTGGCTTCTGTACGATTGCCATGTCTGGGGAACTTTAGCTGGCCTGATGAAAATGGGTTACTGCTGAAATGTAACTGCTAGTAGAGTGTTACGGTTGTTCAATATTAAAGATAGGTTAGACGCCTGCGTTCACTCGCATTGGTGCTAACGTTTACGGATATCGGTTAAACGCTGAGAGATTAAACATGGGAAAATTAACGAATATGGTTGCTGAGGAATCTTCCTTTGGCAATCGCGTAAAATACAATGCGCGTAGAATTCGTTTCGCTGGGATTGGCTTGTTTGGCAAGTTAGATCAAGAGCGAACGCGTATTTACCAGCAGATTGCTGATAAAGGTAATGCCAATGAAAGCGACGGTATTGTTGCGAGCATGAATGCATTTGGCACAGGTGTTGTTTCGTTGGCAAGAGAAGAGAGCCAACGTATCTTTGATGAACTAGTAGAAGCTGGCGAAACCATTGTGAAGAAAGGTGGTTCGAAACCTGCTCCTAAGGCTGCACCTAAAGCGGTAGAGATCGCTGAAGAAGATGCACCCAAGAAAGCTAAGCCAGTACTAAAAGCAGTAGAATCTACACCCGTAAAGAAAGTTGCGGCTAAGAAAGCCGTAAAGAAACCTGCGGCTGGCAGCGCGGCAAAACCCGCTACACGTAAGAAAGCGGCAGAAGTGGTTGCGGAAGAGTTGTTGCTAGCGTTTGGCGATGCGAAGAGTAAAGTGTCTAAATTGACAAGCGCACCAGCTCCGGCTGCTCAGCTTGAATTGTATGCATTGTTCAAGCAGGGCGAAGAAGGTGATGTGACAGGACGACGCCCAGCAATGGCGAAAGTTCAGGAGCGTGCTAAGTTTGATGCACGACGTGAAATAAAGGGAATGAGCAAAGCTGAGGCAATAGATAAGTATATTGCTAAGGTAAATTCGCTAGTCTAACGCGAATAGCTGCCTTTGTTGAAAAAAGCCGATACAATTTGTATCGGCTTTTTTGTTGGCAAGCCAAAAACCTAAGACATGAAGAGAAAAGAGCGTGGACGATACCTATACCAAGCTAAAACACCGTGCGATTGATTTATTGAGTCGTAGAGAGCATGGCGAGAGCGAATTGTTTGATAAGTTGCTTAAAAAAGCTCCTAAGGAAGACGGGGTGAGTGAAGTTGTGCAGCGGGTTGTGTCAGAGATGGTGGCGTTGGAATATGTCTCGGACTTTCGCTTTGCTAGGTCGAGTATTCGAAGTAAGGCCCTTCAGGGAAATGGGCCACTTAAAATTCGCCAAGCGCTCAAGCTAAAGCGGGTTCCAGAAGAGGTTATTTCCAGCGCTTTTGATGAGCTGGAGATTGACTGGTTTGAAAACGTCGTTGCGCTTCGAGAAAGAAAGTTTGGCCTAGAGGCTGTTCAGGATATTAAGCTCAAAGCCAAACAACAGCGCTTCTTACAATATAGAGGTTATAGCTTTGATCATATCCAGTTTGCAATGGATGCAAGGGATGAGTTTTTAGAGGAATAATCTGTATACAGCATATATGCCTACTTGTACGGGGTTACCCTTAGTATTTACCTCAATTGATGATAAACTTGCCCGATTTTGACGTAGACCCACCAGATTCGGGAAGAATTATGAAGACTTCAGAAATACGCCATGCGTTTCTAGACTATTTTAATGGCCAGGGCCATGAAATAGTGGACAGCAGCCCCTTGGTCCCCGCCAATGACCCGACATTGTTGTTTACCAATGCGGGCATGGTCCAATTTAAAGATGTGTTTCTGGGTCGCGATAAGCGTTCGTATACCCGAGCAACCAGTAGTCAGCGCTGTGTGCGAGCGGGTGGTAAGCACAATGATTTAGACAATGTAGGCTATACCGCACGTCACCATACCTTCTTTGAAATGTTAGGCAACTTTAGTTTTGGCGACTATTTCAAGCGCGAAGCGATCCAGTTCGGATGGGCGTTTCTGACTGAAGTGATGAAGCTACCTAAGGAAAAGTTATGGGTGACGGTCTATCACGAAGATAAGGAAGCGGAAGATATCTGGATCAATGAGATGGGCATTGATCCAGAACGTTTCTCACGTTTGGGGGAGGCGGATAACTTTTGGCAGATGGGAGATACGGGCCCATGTGGACCCTGTACGGAGATCTTTTATGATCACGGCGCGGATGTGTGGGGTGGTCCTCCAGGAAGCCCTGAAGAAGATGGCGATCGTTATATTGAAATCTGGAATCTGGTTTTCATGCAGTTTGATCGACAGCCTGATGGATCGCTAAATCCGCTACCGAAGCCTTCGGTAGACACCGGTATGGGGCTGGAGCGTATTGCCGCAATCATGCAAAACGTTCACAGCAACTATGAAATTGATCTATTTGTAAATCTTATTGATGCCGTGGTAAAAGCCACCAATGCAACAGATATGGAGTCGAAATCTCTCCGCGTCGTTGCCGACCATATTCGATCCTGCGCCTTTATGATTGCCGATGACGTGGCACCTTCCAATGAAGGGCGGGGCTATGTTTTGCGACGTATCATTCGTCGAGCAGTACGCCATGGGAACAAATTGGGTGCTAAAGGTCCATTTTTTAGCACGTTAGTTGCGGCTTTGGTGGCAGAGATGGGTGGGGCTTACCCAGAGCTAGTGGCGAAACAAGCGCAAATAGAAAAGATATTACTCAGAGAAGAAGAGCAGTTTGCCAGAACATTGGATCAAGGATTGAAGATCCTAGAGCTGGCTCTGGAAGACATGGAAGGGACAGTTATACCGGGTAAAGTGGTATTTAAGTTAAAAGATACTTACGGCTTCCCTGATGACCTTACTGCCGATATCGCGAGAGAACGTGGTCTTACCATTGATCAAGAGGGGTTTGATCGTGAGATGGACAAGCAGAAAGAAATCTCTGGGGCAGATACTAAATTTAAGAACGATTATCACGATGGCCTCGGTGTTGAAAGTAATACCACTTTTACTGGCTATGACGATGATATCTCTAGCGCGACGGTCACGGGACTCTACGTTAATGGCGCCCCTGTCGCGGCAGTAGAAGAAGGGCAGTCTGCCATTGTTGTTCTGGATAATACGCCTTTTTACGCAGAATCGGGTGGTCAGATCGGTGATCAGGGCCAGTTTGAGTCGGAAAATGGTGTGTTTGTTGTTGAGGCGACTACCAAAGAGAATGACGCCCATCTTCATGCCGGTGAGCTTGAGAACGGTACATTGAAGATTGGCGATAGTGTTACTGCATTGATTGATGCACCCGCAAGGCAAGCTATTCGCTTAAACCACTCGGCAACTCATCTTATGCATTCTGCGTTACGTGAAGTATTGGGTGACCATGTGGCGCAGAAAGGTTCTCAGGTGACGGCCGATCGTTTGCGATTTGACTTCTCGCATTTCGAAGCCGTTACAAAAGAAGAGATCTTCAAGATCGAATCTATTGTTAATGCAGAGGTACTGTCAAACACATCAATCAATACCGAAGTCATGGCAATCGATGATGCGAAAGAAAAAGGTGCTATGGCGCTATTTGGCGAGAAATACGGCGATGATGTCCGTGTATTGTCGATGGGGCAGGATAACTACTCAGTTGAACTCTGTGGTGGAACTCACGCTCGACGGACCGGTGATATTGGGCTATTTAAAATCGTGTCCGAAGCAGCTGTTGCCGCGGGGGTTCGACGACTTGAAGCAGTCACTGGTAAAGGCGCGTTAGCTTGGGTATCCAATACCGATACCGTATTATCAAACATTGAGCGTCAGGTTAAATCTAGCAGAGACGATGTTGCCGTAAAGGTACAAAACGCCTTAGAAAAAGTCCGTAGTCTTGAAAAAGAATTGGAACGTCAAAAAGCCAAATTAGCCAGCAGTGCTGGAGGTGACTTGGCAACCCAGGCTCAATCGATCGGTGATGTAAAGCTGCTTGCGGTTGTTGTCGAGGGAGTTGACGGCAAAGCATTACGTGAAATGATGGACAAGGTTAAGGACAAGCTAGGCCGCTGTGTAGTTGTACTAGGTGTCGCTGATGGTGGAAAAGTTAGCTTGGCTGCGGGTGTGAGCAAAGATCTTACCAAAACTGTAAAAGCCGGTGAGCTCGTTAACTTTGTCGCGTCTCAAGTCGGCGGAAAGGGCGGTGGTCGTCCAGATATGGCAATGGCGGGCGGTAGCCAGCCAGAAAATTTGACAGCGGCGATAGCTTCTGTCGAAGCTTGGGTAAATGAAAAGTTAGGGTAAATGCGGACAACTTTGTAACTGAATCCAAATGGACCTATAAATAAAGCTTGCTAAGTCAATAGATTGGTGAGCTTTATTGGTTTTTGGTCAGAAACTTGGTAAATTACCGCGTCTGATTTTTAGTCAGTAAATACGTACGCTTATATTGTGTCCTCTGAAACGAGAAAGAATTCAACATGGCTCTTATAGTTCAGAAATACGGTGGTACCTCGGTCGGTACCGTAGAAAGAATCCAGAACGTGGCGAACCGCGTTAAACGTTTTCGTGATGACGGCCACGATATAGTGGTGGTTGTGTCTGCGATGAGTGGTGAGACTAACCGACTTATTGCGTTAGCCAATGAAATTACCACTGAGCCTTCGCCGCGGGAAATGGACGTGCTGGTGACGACAGGGGAACAGGTTACCATTGCTCTGTTATGTATGACCCTGGAAAAGGACGGCTATGATGCGCGCTCTTATACCGGCGGGCAGGTACGGATCTTAACCGATGAATCCCATGGCAAAGCGCGTATTCAAGAAATTGATGGCGAAAAAATGCGGGGAGATTTGGCGAAAGGGCGTGTGGTTGTCGTTGCGGGTTTCCAGGGAGTGAATGAGCACGGGGACATTACAACATTGGGTCGTGGAGGTTCAGATACGACTGGTGTAGCGCTGGCTGCCGCGCTAGGCGCTGATGAGTGCCAGATCTACACGGATGTTGATGGGGTTTATACGACTGACCCTCGTGTTGTTGATGGTGCGCAGCGCCTAGAGCGAATCACGTTTGAAGAAATGTTAGAGATGGCGAGCCTAGGGTCGAAGATATTACAGATTCGATCGGTAGAGTTTGCGGGTAAGTACAATGTACCATTGCGCGTACTTTCAAGTTTTGGTGAGGGTCCTGGAACCCTAATATCTGTCGATGAAGAGGATGATATGGAAAACCCGGTAATATCTGGAATTGCGTTCAATAGAGACGAAGCGAAGATCACAGTGAGAGGTGTTCCTGATATCCCTGGCGCGGCTTATAAGATCTTGGGTCCTGTGGGTGCAGCGAATATCGAAGTGGATATGATTGTTCAAAACGTCAGTGAAGATCATTCCACGGACTTTACCTTTACTGTGCACAGAAATGAATTTGCTAAGGCTAAAGATGTCCTAACTAAAGTTGCCGCGGAAGTGGGGGCCAAAGATGTGATTGGTGATGATGGTATTGCCAAGATCTCCATCGTTGGTGTCGGTATGCGTTCGCATGCGGGTGTTGCAGGTCAAATGTTTAAGATTCTGGCTGATGAGTCGATCAATATTCAGATGATTTCAACGTCAGAAATTAAGATTTCTGTTGTGATCGAAGAGAAGTACTTAGAACTAGCGGTTCGAGCACTTCATTCCGGCTTCGATCTAGACAAAGAAGAAAACTAACGTACAATAATGGCCTTATTCATTTAGAATGAATGATTGTTATTATTTTTTCGCTTCACTGAGGGCGCATTAATCTAGCGCTCTCGTGCAGCAATACTATAAAACTCCGGTCAGGAAATCACAATCACCCTGCATTAGAACCCAATTCAAGGGAAACGGAACTCATTCATAACTAAATAGTTGGATGAATTTCCTCAGTTGCCTTCATTTTTGACGTAGCTAGGCAATAATTACTGTAATGGACTCTCTATGGGATGCGCATGTACCCACCACTTGTGGTGGCTACGGTGTAAGGCTAGTGGATTGGACAGATTTTTTGCCACGGAGCACTTGAAGGAGAAGGTAGATGCTTATATTGACTCGGCGTGTTGGTGAGACGTTAATGATCGGTGATGAGGTGACTGTTACCGTATTGGGTGTTAAGGGTAACCAAGTTCGTATTGGGGTCAACGCACCTAAAGAAATCGCAGTTCACCGCGAAGAGATTTATCAGCGCATCCAGCGAGAAAAACAGAATCCAAATGTCGAAGAAGAGTAGCATACACTTTTTCTGACGAACCAGGATTCAATAAAAAAGCAGGGCACTCGGCGTATAATTCCGGAGTCCTGTTTTTTTTCGCCCTTTTTTTGACTTTTTTTTAAAAAAACGTGAAAAAACAGTGCCATGGGGTTGGCAAACGAAAAAAACATGGTAGTATTTGCGTCCTGTGAGTGGAGAGGTGGCCGAGAGGCCGAAGGCGCTCCCCTGCTAAGGGAGTATGGGCTTTAAATCCCATCGAGGGTTCGAATCCCTCCTTCTCCGCCACTCTTTATTTATTATCTGATTGCAAAGATAAGCGAAGGTTAAGAAAGTCAAAAAGATGAAATTATCGTTGACTTTCAAGAGCATAACCATTAATATTCGCACCCTCTTAAAGCGCCAGTAGCTCAGCTGGATAGAGTACCTGGCTACGAACCAGGTGGTCGGAGGTTCGAATCCTTCCTGGCGCACCATATAAGATAAGGGCTTAGCAGAAATGCTAAGCCCTTTTTCTTTGTCTGAAATTTACCTCTGTTCATTTCAATGTGTAGTAAGCCCAGCGCCGCTCCCCTTGTTTTATTATCTTTCTCTCAGACAATAACTTTTTTAAAAGATAGGATGCTCGAGGGTGTTCAACCTTGAGTAGTGTCTGTGTGGCTGAATTGTCAATGCGGCCGTTCTCTTGGATATAAGCAAGGATACTATCTTCGTCGCAGCAGGCTTGTATATGGGGGGCAGGGCTTTCACTCGCGGTTCTTGCATGGTGAATTGTGTGTTCTAGAATGTCGATATCATGAATGAAATGTAGGTGTGCTGGTTTTATTGTACCCATACGGCAGCTGATGAGTGCGTGCTCAATAATGTTCCTAAGCTCTCTCACGTTGCCAGGGAAGTCATAGCGTTGTAGCGCCGATATGGCCGCATCGGAGATGCTTGTGTTGTCTTTGCCCATCTCACCAGCCAGTTGTTGTAGAAAGTGCCTCGCGAGTATAGGGATATCCTCTGTGCGCTTCCTTAGTGGGGGGAGGGTGATGCCGTATCCAGCTAACCTAAAATATAAATCTTGGCGAAAGAGGTTATTTTTGACTTTTTCTCGAAGGTCCATATTTGTTGCTGAAACAACACGGACATTCGCTTTACTGAATGTGTTGCCTCCGACAGGGGTGACCTGTCCATCCTCAAGTACTCGTAAGAGCTTTGCTTGTAGTGCCAAAGGCATATCCCCAATCTCGTCAAGAAACAGGGTGCCTCCATTGGCGTCCATAAAATGCCCTGTGCGACTACTGACTGCTCCAGTGAATGCACCTTTGGTATGCCCAAAAAATTCCGAATCCGCAAGGTCTGCGGGTATAGCGGAGCAATTCACTGCAATAAAAGGTTTGTCCTTGCGGTGACTGCCGAAATGAATTGCGCGCGATATTAATTCTTTGCCTGTACCGCTTTCCCCCAGTACCAGGACATTCGTTCTATCTACTTGCTGTAAGCTTCGCACTTCCTGGAGTACGGAGGTAATCATAGGACTATGGCCTATAAATGCTTCTATACCCCATTGTTGTGCTTCTTGCTGCGTGAGTGCAGATAGGCGATGGTCGACTATATCGAGCTCTTTCTTCACCGCTTTGGTCTTATCAATTTGTGCTTGGAGTTGTTGGTTGACTTGCTGGAGACTCTGGTTCTGATTTTGTAATAAGAGATGTTGGCGTTGAATGGTGAGGTGCGTGTTAATGCGCGATAAGACCTCTTCACGCTGAAATGGCTTGGTGACAAAGTCAACGCCACCTACCGCAAACCCTCTTACCTTACTTTCTGTATCGGCTAAGGCGCTCATGAAGATGACAGGTACATCTTTTATATGTGTAATTTTTTTGAGAGCCAAGCAGGTCTGAAAGCCATCGATTCCAGGCATCATGATATCAAGCAGGACAAGGCTAGGGTTTTGTAGCTCAACAATATTGAGAGCATCTTCGCCGGACAGGGCGACGGCCAGATCGTAGCCAGCCCCTTCAAGATGAGAGACGAGAATATCTAAATTTTCTGGTTTGTCATCGACAAGTAGTAACAGTGGTGCTTCAGCCATATCAGCGCGAACTCCCAATTTATTAACTAACTATAAGCGAAGTTACGGGTTTCTATAGGAGTTCCGGCCCCTATAAGAGAATAAATGCGAATGAAAAGGCGAGGCATATTGCGGCTTAGAAGGTAACTGGCTGATAACGTTCGTGTTTGTATATTTGGTAGCAATATTGCAAATAATAAGGAAACGCGACTGATGATGATTGAGTGAGGATGAACGGTATGGAGTTAGCATATGCAGGAAATTCGGTTCCAAGTATTCTTGTGGTTGATGACGTGCCTGCAAATGTCGATATTCTTGTTGAACATTTGCAATATGAAAACACGCACTTAATGGTCGCGTTGAATGGAGAAGATGCAGTTGAGTTGGCGAATAACCGACTGCCAGATCTGGTTCTGTTGGACATCATGATGCCGGGTATGGATGGATATGAAGTGTGCAAAAGGTTGAAGTCAAAGCCGGAGACAATGAATATTCCAGTTATTTTTGTGACAGCGCGAGGGGAAAATTATGATGAGGCGAGAGGCTTGGCACTTGGAGCGATAGATTACATAACCAAGCCCTACAATATCTCTATATTGAAAGCGCGGGTTCGAAATCATTTGGAGATGAAGAAGAAAACGGACTTGCTAAACCACCTGGCGTCAATTGATGGCCTGACCAATGCACCTAATAGGCGTCAATTTGATGGGCTGTTAGATCAAGAGTGGCGACGTTGCCAGCGAGCAGCTAAGGCTTTGTCAGTCATAATGATTGATGTCGATTTTTTCAAGGCCTATAACGATATTTATGGTCATGGTAAGGGGGATGATTGCTTAAGGCAGCTTGTAACGATTATGCAAGCTGCACTGGAGCGTCCGGGTGACGTGTTAGCGCGTTACGGTGGGGAAGAGTTTGTGGTGATGCTGCCAGAAACGACAGCACCCCAAGCAATGGCTGTGGCGGAGAAATTACGCCGTCAGGTAAACCTGTTGGCGATTCCGCATGCAGCGTCGGAAATTTCTGATCATGTTTCTATTAGTTTGGGGGTGGAATCCTGTGTGCCAACAAAACAAAGTAACCGATCGGAACTTATGGATAAGGCGGATAAAGGATTGTACATGGCGAAAGCGCTGGGTAGGGATCGCTGTTACCTAAATATAGAGAATGTGTTGTTGGAGTCTCTAAGGCGAAACCAGTAGGGATTTGTCATGCTTTTTCTAGCTTGTGCAATACTAATATGACTAAGAACCAATGTTTTAGGGTCAATATGTCATGAAAACCCCAAGCGCTCGTCAGTCCTATTTACTCGTGTGTATGTCCTTGATTTTTCCTGTTCAGGTTTTAGCCGGTGATGATGAGGCGTTAGCTGAATTAATGGCTTTACTCAGTCAGGAAACGGATCTTGCTACAAAAACAAATATGAATGCGGACTATGTGCCGGGTTCGGTCACCGTGATGCATGGAGACAAGCTCAAGGAGATGGGGGTACAAACAACCGGAGAGGCATTGCAAAGAGTGCCGGGCATATATGTCAGTGTAGGAAATACAGGGCAGGTAGTGTCTGTTGTGCGAGGTGTGGGTTCTTCATTGAGTTCGAGTAATTTGAAAATCATGCTTAATGGTGTATCGATCAACAGTGCGGTCACTGGAGCGGCTGATTCGGTGCTACGTTTGCCTATCTTCCAGGTCGATCGTATTGAAGTCATCAGAGGTCCGGGGTCCTCCATTTATGGAGAATTCGCGTTTTCAGGCGTAGTGAACATTATTACTCGAGAAAATAATCAAGCAATACACATGAAAGGCGGAAGTAATGGCTATGGCCAAATAGATGTAGCCCTGGCGGGAGAAAGTGGTGGTGGGGTTGGTTGGGGGATGAATGTCTCTTTCTGGAATACTGATGGTACTGCTCGTGAATCAGGTGTAGATAACTTCTCATTTCATGGTGCGGGGTATGCGCCAAGTGATATTTTTGATCAAGAGCAAGGTCTGTTGTTGAGTTTTAAGGCTGCTTATAGTGGTTACCAATTGAGAGGGCAATATATCGAAGTGGAGCGTGGGAGTTTTTTTGGTCGAGTGGCGAAGAGCGAAGACGATTACTCGCCTAGAAAAGAAGAGCTGTTTAACGTAAGTCTGGTTAAAAAATGGAAGTTGAGCGACACGCTGGATTCTGTATTCACTACGACTTACCAGCATATCAATACAGATGAGGCAGAGCAGTTGGTGTTGCCTGCGGGAATTCCTTTGCCGGGCACGAGGCCTCCGCTCATCAATCCGGAAGACAATATAGAAGAAAGGGGGCAAGAGGAATCCTATCTAAAGGTCAGTGCATTATTTGATTGGCAAACCAGTGTTAACAACCAGCTAATGCTGATTTTGGAGGCGGCCAGGTTTGAGGTTTCTGATGCCTATAAATCCCTTGTAGGAGCTGACTCTGGCATGGTGTTTGAGGATGAAAAACCGGAGGCGTTAATTGATTCTGATCGGCGATATAATAGCGCAGTGTTGCAGGATCAATGGAAGGTATTCGATGGTGTAGAGTTAACGTTTGGGGTCCGTCACGATGATTATAGCGATATAGGAAGCCGCTCTTCTCCGAGGGTTGCAGGAGTGTGGCGTGTGGCAGAGAATCACATCGTCAAGTTGCAATATGCCGAAGCTTATCGTCCCCCAACTCTAGAACAGCGTTATTTTGGTATTAACTCTTCATCTGCGGAGCAGGCTAACGACTTGAGCCCTGAAGAACTGGCTAGCGCAGAGGTGAGCTACATCTATCGACAAGCGTATCGAAAAATAACGACAACCTTATTTCGAGCAGAATACACCGACCTTATTGAGTTGTTACTTATACCGGGGCAAGTGCCGACGTATCACAATGTGGGCGAAGTGAATGCGATGGGGGCGGAGTGGGAATGGGTAGAACAAATCAACGATAGTTGGCAGGTCCTCTCAAATATATCTTATGTGGAAACGGAAGATAAGTTGGATACAGATGAAGAGTTCACGGGGGTTGTTAATTGGCTGGCTAATCTCGGTGTGTTTTGGGAAATGACGCCCCATACCAGCCATTCGTTATTGTTACATTACGTAGGAGAGCAAGAAGGGGCAGAGCTACCTAATTTGGCATTGCCACATGTAGAAACGTTTGATGCCTACACAACAGTGGATTATACCTTAACGTATAAACCTCCCATGGGAGGGAAAGATCTATTAGTGCAGTTTGTGATTAAAAACCTGACGGATGAGGAGTGGGAAATACAATCGTATCCCACGCAGTGGCCAGAAGGGCTAACGCAGGGGGGGATAAGTGGATATCTTGGGATTGAGTATGGATTCTAGAGGCTTCTAATGTGATTGTGTTCAGTGGAAAAGAACCATCATGCGGCGAGTAGTGACTCAAGTAATTATCATGCTTTGGTTGGTGACGACAACGAGTGCGTCGACGGTAGCGGATTCGTTTACGGATAGACGAATTTCCGTAGGCCAAAAGCTATTTCGAACGATGCTCGTTGCCGATATGAATTATAGAAATAGCATTCTACCTGACGGCAATATCTATGTGGATATGGTTTATCAATATGATGAGGCTTTGGCACTGAGAAGTGCAGAGATGCTGACACAAGATTTGTCTGTTTTACATGAGGTGCCGGTTGTTATTCGTACCATTTCAATAAAGCAATACTTGGCGAGGGGAGGTCAGCCTTCGGTTGGCGTTTTTATCTCGGAAAAACTATCGTCAGAACAGCTTAAGAAAGTAATCAAACGTAGCATAGCGAATCAGCATATTCTTTTTTCCCCATTTGAAGGTGATGTCGAAAAAGGCGTTATGGCTGGGCTGTCTGTTGAATCAAGAGTGCGCCCCTTTGTTAATATGCGATCATTAGAGCTTAGTAAAGTGAAAGTAAAACCCTTTTTTATTAAGGTGTCTAAACGTTATGCGCCTTAAAATAAATATACCGCCCCACGCCATTAATAATGCGGTGATTAGCATTGTTTTCCTGTTTATGATGGTTTTCTTTTTAGGGTCCCTTTACCAGTATTGGTACAACGTGCTTGATCCGCGACTGCGCCTTGCCGCTGAAACCCAGGCCGAGATTCTTTCTCAATCTCAAGCGGGAGCATTATTAAAAGCGCTGGAGATTAAAGATGATATGCAGCGTGAAAAAGCGATCTTAATTGCGTTTGAGGAAATGCTGCTTATTACTGATCCATCGATTGATGAGCCTTTTATAAAAGGGGTTGCGTTGGAGGTTGATTATGATGTCGTCGCGGCCGTAAAAGGCAGTCTAGATCTGCGGGAGGGGACTCTTGACTGTGGCAGTTGTATTGACACAAAAATCGCAGTTATTGATGACGAACTCAATATGCTGGCGGTGGCGCATTTCAGTATGACGGACGCATATTATCGTTGGTTAGGAGCGGATCTTAAAGCGGAGTTGGTGACCCAAGCATTCATTATTCCTGCGCTATTTGTGGTCGTATGGGTAATCATACTGGTGTTGGTATATCGGCTGAATAAGGTGAATAAGAATATCGAAATTGCGGATCGAGCTAAAACACGATTTATGGCGAACGTGAGTCATGAGCTTCGGACACCGCTAAATGCCATCCTTGGTTATACTCAGCTATTTAAGAAAGATACGGGGATTATGGAAGCTCAGGGGCGCGGTGTTGATACGATTCATCGTAGCGCTGCCCATTTGCTGACGTTGATTAATGACATTCTTGATTTTTCGAAGGTGGACTCAGATGGGATTCAACTCATGCCGTCGGATGTGCCTTTGTTAGATTTTCTAAACACGCTGGTAGAAATGACTGCTGTACGTGCAGAAATGAAGGATATTAAACTCATTTATGAATTTCCCGAAGATCTGCCGGCAGCTGTTTTTGTCGATGATAAACGCCTGCGACAGGTGTTGTTAAATCTGCTCAATAACGCGGTTAAATTCACGGAAAATGGTGAGGTTACCTTTTCAATTGTGTTGGTTAATTCAAAAAAACACAGCGATGGTGATAGTTGTGTGTTGCGATTCACCATCGCAGATACGGGTATTGGTATCCCTCAAAGTATGTTGGAGGATATTTTTATACCGTATCGACAGGTTGGGAATTCAATGACTAGTGCGGAAGGGTCTGGGTTAGGTTTGACGATAAGCAAGAATCTTATTGCATTGATGGGGGGGGACCTAACAGTGAAGAGTCAATTGGGCGAAGGGAGTGCCTTTTTGTTTGACCTACAATTGTCTACGGTTGACCAAAAAATACATTCGACATCGACTCTTAGTACTCGTGTGGTGGGCTATGAGGGCGAGCGAAGGAATATATTGATCGTTGATGATATTGATTTTAATCGTGAGGTGCTGCGGCAGATGTTGCAGCAGCTTGGGTTTGTTGTCAGTGAACTTGATGGCGGTAGTGATATTCTGAAGCAATTGGAGAGTGAAAATACGGACCTACTATTTCTAGATATCTATATGCCGGACAAAGATGGTTTTTCGGTGCTGAATGAGATTCGTAGCGCTGGTTATCGAGAGGTACCAGTAATCGCGTTAACTGCTGCCGCTAGGGAAGATATGAGAGAGAAAATTCATCGTGTTGATTTTCAAGATATTCTAGAAAAGCCGATTGAAGAAGAGGTTGTGTTATCGCTGCTGGGCGAGCATCTAGGGTTGACATGGATACACTCTCAGCCTGATCAAAGTGTTGCTATTGCCGATATGCCTATGGTGCTACCGGATAGTAGAATTTTATTGGAAATGAAAGAGCACGCAGAAAAGCATAATATTCTCGCTATTCGACAATTAATAAAGGGATTGGGGGATTCTCCCGAATATGGGCCATTTTTGCGTCGGATTGGGCCGTTGGTAGGAAGTTATCAATTTCTCAAAGTTATCCAATTTATTGAGCGTGTTGAGTGACTGGCCTTGTTTGTAGATCCTGCTTGTCGATGGTGCTGCTATAAGCGAAAGCAGTCTTTCGCTATAAGGCTTCGGGCTTTAGTTCTACAGTTTGGGTGTTGGCCTATCTTTAATTGTTTGAAATTAAATCAAAAAATACCCTTTGGCACGTAGTCTGCTTTATTGTTATGACTGTCTGTAGTGTGAGGGGAATTGAAGTGAAAGAGCTATATCAAGGGTTATATCCAGAGCAAGGCCTGGGATTGAACGAGCATGAAAAGCGACTTATCGAAAGCTTGATTAGGCAACGTTTCCCTGATGCGGATCAAGAGTATATAGAAAGTAAAATTGCTGCCTATTGTGACGATGATAGTATTATGATCACAGCAGTGCCTTCAAAAAAGCAGTAGCGATGTTCGGTTGTTATTAAAAGCGAATATCAAAGCGCTATTGTGTTTCTATCACAAGTGTAAATATGCCCCGTGTAACCTAGGGGGCTTGCCCCCTCTCAATTGTTACAAAATCTATAAGAAAGCTTTAAGCGCTATTAAATACTATAAGCGGTTGCTTGTCTCGTATAAGCGTTAGCGGGGCTTGTCGTTACTTATATTATTTTGGCTCAATGTAATGTCCTGAAATCATGGAGGAAATTGCAGCTGGCATGTTGTCTGCTTTGTAATTTCTGCACCACACTATCTGGGTATCAACGCCATTGCGGCGAACGATGCACTTTACTTAGTTCAGGAGTTTCTACTTATGAATAACCGTTACCACCTTCTCACTACGATATGCATGACATTTTATCTATCCGCTTGCGGCGGTGGCGGTGGGGGGAGTAGTAGCGGCACGGATGAGTCAACGGGATTAACGGGAGTTATATTTGACTCACCCATTGGAAATATGGCGTATGACTCAGGCACTCATCAAGGCGTTACCAATGCTGACGGAGAATATCTATACGAAGAGGGGGAGAGTGTTGTTTTTAGTCTCGGTAATTACACCTTCTCCGGTGTGTCGGGTAAGTCAGTGTTGAGTATTATCGATTTGCTTGGCGATGAAGATATCAATGAAGACACCGTAAATCTTGCCCGTTTCTTACAGTCGATCGATAGTGAAGATGATGACGACTCTACGATTCAGCTGCCAGATTTATCGGACCTCGATCTTTCGGGTTTGGACTTCGCTTTGTCTGAAAGTGATTTTGAAGCAAGCCCTGAGGTGCAGGAAACACTCGAAGAGAAAACCACGAGGACAGAATTAATTGCTGCATCAGAAGCTCTTGATCATTTGGTGGATAATATCGATACCTATGTTGAAGACGGAGATATTGAAGAGCCAGCTGTGAGCGAGGAGCTTGATGCCGATGGTGATGGTACCGCTGATATTATCGAAGACGCAGATGACGATGGTGTATTTGATGACGATGATGCTTTCCCTGAAGATGGCAGTGAGTCTGTAGATACCGATGATGATGGGGTGGGTAATAACGAAGATACAGATGATGATAATGACGATGTGGCGGATGAATCAGATGCATTCCCGCTAGATGCAACGGAATCTGAAGACAGCGATAGCGACGGTGTTGGTAATAATAGTGACGCTTTTCCAAATGATGAGACTGAAACCACAGATAGTGATAGTGATGGTACTGGAGATAATAGCGACGCGTTCCCTAATGATGAAAGTGAAACAACGGATTCTGATGGTGACGGTACCGGTGATAACGCTGACACTGATGATGACAACGATCAAGTGATCGACGATGAAGACGCATTTCCATTTGATGACACTGAATCAGCTGATTCGGATGACGACGGGGTTGGGGACAATGCCGATACTGATGATGATAATGATGATGTGGCAGACTCCTCCGATGCTTTTCCTTTTGACCCATCTGAATCCGTAGATACTGATGGTGATGGCACTGGAAATAATGCGGATACGGATGATGACAATGATGGTGTGGATGATGGCTCTGATGCGTTCCCTCTCGATGAAACAGAATCTGTGGATACAGACGGTGATGGTACCGGAAACAATGCGGATACTGATGATGATAACGACGGTGTGGATGATGCAGATGATGCTTTTCCATTGGATGAAACACAATCAACAGACTGTGTTGAGCCTACGCCAACGTATACCTATACCATCGTAGATACGAATCAGACGCTTTGTTATGGCGAAATAACTGGAAACAGTGAAACCTGCGTTGGAGAAGGGCAGGATGGCGATTACGAAGGTAATCAACCCAGTTACAGCACCTGTAATGACGGAGGAATTGTTATTGATAACCACACGGGGCTTATGTGGCAAGCATCAAGCGACACAGACGGTGTTGATGGATTAAACCGGGATGATCAACTTAGCCAAGCTGATGCGGATTCTTATTGTAGTGCGCTGGATTATGGCAATTTTTCTGATTGGCGGTTGCCGTCCACCAAAGAGTTGGTATCGATTTACCTGATGAGTGGTGAAGATTTGAGTGCCAAGACAGGAGCAACCAGTAATGGTACCACCGTAGATACTGAGGGTATTGAGCCCTTTATTGATACCACATACTTCGATGTGGGGTATGGTGACCCTGATGCGGGCGAGCGAATGATTGATGGGCAGTATGCCTCATCAACACTGAATATAACGCAGATCTTTTCCGGAATTATTTACGAGCTTGCGGATGGATTCTTTGGTGTGAACTTTGTGGATGGTCATATTAAAACTTATGAGACTGATCCTACGTATGGCAACTTTTATACTCGTTGTGTGAGAGGCAATACCAGTTATGGGGCTAATAGTTTCACCGACAACGGAAATAGCACTGTATCTGACTCTGCAACCCACTTAATGTGGGAGCAGGATGATTCAAGTACACCTCCAAGTGATTTTTCCGATGCACTGGCAATGTGTGAAGCGTCAACGACAGGTAGCTGGACCGATTGGCGTCTGCCCAATATGAAAGAGCTCCATAGTATTGTTGATTACACCAAGTCTCCTGAAAACACCGCCTCACCCGCAGTGAATACCACATACTTTAATTCAACTCAGGTGACAAATGAGGATGGGGAGACTGATTGGGGGGCGTATTGGACAAGTACCGCCTTGCTTAATTACTTAGGTAGTGGAAACAAAGGTGCCTACGTTACGTTTGGTCGAGGTCTAGGGTATTTCTCAAACTACGGAGTAGTGGATGTTCATGGTGCAGGAGCGCAACGTAGCGATGGAAAAACAGACAATGTGCTATCGTCGGCAAGTACTTTTACTCCGAATGCAGCCAGTTCTTTCGGAACCACAGGGTACTCTTCTGGCCCACAGGGGGATGTATTACGGCCAGAGTATAATTACGTCAGGTGCGTAAGGGATAATATTCTTCCTTAAGGAAGCGAAATAGAAAAAGCCCAGCATATGCTGGGCTTTTTTTTGGATCGATTATTTGTGTGCTATTGGAGACAATCTATTGTTCTGATGTTTCCCTGGGTCTGCTGTCTGTATTGGTGCGACGCCCAAAAATTGGGCGTAGCCCCCGGTTTTATTGGTGAATCAGGGCGAGTGCCCTATTGAAGGGCAATGTGCTTGATAAATAAGTCATTTTTATAGTGGGTATAAGCCACCAAAATGGTGCGCAAATTGACTGAAAAAACGCCGTTGTGCGCGCTTTTGGTGTTGCCTCGATGGAATATACGCGGTAAATTTGCCGCTCTTAATTGTTCGGGGCTCGCTATAGTGAGGTTATTGCGATGTTTTTAATCGAGATTAAGAACGGGCCGCTTTGATTTATCAAAGCGTATAGATCGATTCATCACTTAGGGTGTAAACCATGAATCAGCTTATGTGGGAAGGAATTAATCTCATGATGTTAGGCATGGGTGCGGTGTTTGTATTTCTGACACTTCTCGTGTTTACCACGACATTAATGTCCAAGCTGGTAAATAAGTATGCTCCACCGGTGCCAGCCCCTGCTGAACAGCCTGCAGCATCCGTAAATCAACCCAATGAACCCAACCAGGTATCCGATGGCCAGTTGCTAGCTGTTATCTCAGCTGCAATTCATCGGCATCGTTCGCGCCACAAGTAGCGAACTGGAATTGAGTTAAGCAAAACTAAACTATAAAAGGCCATTTTCATGAGTGAGGCAAAAATGCCGTTAGGCATCACTGATGTCGTCCTTCGCGACGCCCATCAATCGTTATTCGCTACGCGTTTACGTGTAGAGGATATGTTACCTATTGCAGAAAAGCTGGATAAAGTTGGCTTCTGGTCGTTAGAGACCTGGGGAGGAGCAACTTTTGATTCCTGCATTCGGTATTTAGGCGAAGATCCTTGGGAAAGGATTCGTCTATTAAAGAAGGCGATGCCCAATACGCCTCAGTCTATGTTATTTCGAGGTCAGAATATTCTAGGTTACCGTCATTATGCTGATGACGTCGTTAATAAATTTGTTGAGCGTGCCGCAGTAAACGGCGTAGATGTCTTCCGCGTATTTGATGCGATGAATGATGTGCGCAATCTTGAAACGGCAATTAAAGCGGTTATTAAGCAAGAGAAACATGCGCAAGGTACTATTTCATACACCGTAAGCCCTGTGCACACCACAGAAATGTGGGTGGATATGGCTCAGCGCCTGCAGGATATGGGCGCTAACTCTATCTGTATTAAAGATATGGCCGGTTTGCTGAAACCTTATGTTGCGTATGATTTGGTCAAAAAACTTAAAGGTGTTTTAGACATCCCAGTGCACATGCATTGCCACGCAACCACGGGACTTTCGACCACAACAATCCTTAAAGCAGTGGAAGCGGGTATTGATAATGTCGATACTGCTATCTCTTCTATGAGTATGACCTATGGTCATTCAGCAACTGAGTCGGTGGTGTCGATCTTCGAAGGTACCGAGCGTGATACTGGCTTGGATATCAATCTGCTGGAAGAGATATCAGCGTATTTCAGAGAAGTACGTAAGAAGTATGCGAAGTTTGAAGGGGCGATGAAAGGCGTTGATTCTCGTATTCTTGTGGCGCAGGTGCCGGGTGGCATGTTGACCAACATGGAAAGCCAATTAAGAGAGCAGGGTGCAGCGGATAAATTGGATGCGGTATTAGAGGAGATCCCTCGGGTACGTAAGGATCTTGGTTATATTCCTCTGGTGACGCCAACCTCACAAATTGTGGGCACTCAAGCGGTGTTAAATGTGCTTACGGGCGAGCGCTATAAGACTGTTTCAAAGGAAACCGCGGGTGTATTGAAGGGTGAATACGGTGCCGCACCTGCAGCCTTTGACCAAGCATTACAAACCAAGGTATTGGACGGTGCTGAGCCTATCACCTGTCGTCCTGCCGATAAACTCGACAATGAAATGGATAAGCTGACGGCTGAATTGAAAGGTTTGGCGGCAGAGAAGGGTATTACCCTCGCCGAAAATTCTGTTGATGATGTCCTGATTTATGCGTTGTTCCCGCAAATTGGCCTCAAGTTTTTGGAGAACCGTGGTAACGCAGATGCGTTCGAACCTGCCCCGACGCTTGACGATGCGGTGCCAACGGCAAAATCCGCCGCAAAGAATGTGAACGATGACGGCGTATATACCGTGACTGTTAGCGGTCAAAGCTATGTTGTACAAGTAGCTGAGGGTGGTGATATCTCTTCGGTTGTTCCGGCAACTGGAGCGCCTGCTGCGGCACCCGCCGTTGCGCCTCAAGGAGGCGGTGAGTCAGTGGCTGCCCCTTTGGCAGGTAACATCTTTAAGGTGTGTGTGTCTGCAGGTCAGCAAGTACAAGAGGGAGACGTCATCATCATTATGGAAGCGATGAAGATGGAAACTGAAGTACGGGCTGCAAGGGCGGGCACGGTAGTGTCGGTATCTGTAAAAGAAGGCGACGCAGTGGCGGTGGGTGATACTCTGCTGTCGCTAAGCTAAGAGGGGTTTTCAATGGATAAGTTGATTAACCTTTGGCATAGCACGGGGTTTTATCATGTGGAGCCCGGGCAAGTTGTGATGATCCTTGTTGGGCTGGGTCTGTTATGGCTGGCTATCAATAAAGGGTTTGAGCCTCTGTTGCTTGTGCCTATTGGCGTGGGTGGTATTTTGTCTAATATCCCCGCAGCGGGTATGGCCGAGTCAGCCATATCTCATGCGTTGCATTTTGGTGATACGGCGTTGATTGCTCAGATGCATGAATTGTTAGGAGTAGGGATAGAGTCTACTTACGATGAAATTAAAGCGTCGGTGTACTCTGCGACTCCTGCTGTGCATGATCAGGTGGACTATTTGGCGAAGCAGGCAGGTCATTCGGATGGTTTGCTATACATGATATACACGATTGGTCTGACTACCGGTGTATTTCCTTTGCTGATCTTTATGGGAGTAGGGGCGATGACCGATTTTGGACCATTGCTTGCCAATCCTAAGACGTTATTGCTAGGAGCTGCAGCTCAATTTGGTATCTTCGCCGCTTTACTCGGGGCAATCGGATTATCGGTGTTGGGTGTGGTGGATTTCTCACTCGCAGATGCTGCTTCTATCGGTATTATCGGTGGTGCAGATGGCCCTACGGCAATATTCGTTGCCAGTAAGCTGTCGCCAGATCTGCTGGGCGCTATTGCTGTAGCGGCGTATTCCTATATGGCATTGGTCCCCATGATTCAGCCGCCCATTATGCGCGCGTTAACCACAGAAGATGAAAGAAAGGTTGTGATGCAACAGTTACGCCCTGTATCACAGACCGAGAAAATCATTTTCCCGCTTTTGATACTTGTGATGGTCGCAATGTTATTGCCAGATGCTGCACCTCTATTGGGAATGTTCTGCTTTGGTAATTTGATGCGGGAATGTGGTGTTGTTGATCGTTTGAGTGATACGGCTCAAAATACCTTAATTAACATCGTCACCATTGGCCTCGGCCTGGCGGTTGGGTCTAAGCTCAGCGCATCCTCTTTCTTAGTGGTAGAAACCTTGGGTATCTTATCATTGGGCATGGTGGCGTTTTGTATTGGTACCGCGTTTGGTGTGTTGATGGGTAAATTGCTAGCTAAGTTCTCTAAAGATCCGATTAACCCGCTTATTGGTGCCGCTGGAGTGTCTGCGGTACCCATGGCCGCACGAGTCGCTAACAAGGTTGGGTTGGAGTCTAACCCGCAGAACTTCTTGTTAATGCATGCAATGGGGCCAAACGTTGCTGGCGTTATTGGTTCGGCAGTGGCTGCAGGTATTCTATTGAACTATGTTGGATGAGCTATGTTGAATAAACTGGTCGGATAAACGTCCTTTATTCTGAGCATAAAAAAACCGCACATTAATGTGCGGTTTTTTTATGCTCAGAATAAAGCTGACAAGGGATTAAGAGGGGACTAATCGGAACCGTTGAGGGTTCTTGCGTAAGTCAGATGCGCGCTTGGTACGAGCCTCGTCTACGACTCTTCTGAGGGATTCAGCGACGAATCGGATATCTTCTCCTAGACCCTCACTGATGAACTCGGGGGTATGCCCGATCATGTAAAGGCATTCAATGAACTTGGTTTTGATGTCGTCTTTTACCATGCCAAAATTGAAACAGGCAATTTTGCGTCGACATTGCTCTGGAGGGCGTCCGTTAGCAGGTTCTTGCTTAAGTGTGTATAGGTGCTCTGGCATTTCATAAAAATCCAAAAGATCAGCAACTTGCTGACCTCGGGCTAGATTAAGAAACTTTTGCTGCTGAATATCTTCTAGCTCGATAAGTAGATCTGTTAGTTCGTAATCAATCACTACGGCACACCTTTATGAAGTTTGATCGCGGAGTATATATAATGTGTACTTCTGTATTGTTTTTGTTAATAGATACGTTAACACACTTTTTGCGAACACAAAAACCCTTGTCTGTTGGGGGAATTCCTAAGCTAAGTTGCCTAGTCGGAGGGCGTTAAAATACGCTATCTTCGTCGGAACCTGTCTGATCTTTGAATACGCGTCGTTTTTCCCAATCATCAGAAGGTGGTGATGTAGCTTTTGGGGAGGAGGGTGAAGGTTCCCTCTGATGAGTAGACGCTGGCTTTGAAAGGCTTTTTGTTTCAGCGTGTTGAGGAGTGTTTACTTTCTGGCTGTCCAAAATTTCACTCATATATGGGATTTTACGCAGCATTTCGTCGGTTAGGTATCCTCCTTGGAGTAACCAACTGTATAGACCTATGTTGACAGTAATAAGCCCCACTGTTGCAATCCAAACCAGTGTCCGGGATTTGCGTGCAGGGGACGTTGGTTTTGGTTGTGAGCGTTCAGTGGCATAGGTTCGAGTCGGTTCTGGTTGTTTGTTGAGTTGCTGTAGAACATCATCGAAGGACTGTGTTCGATTGCCGGGAATACGCTCAAGCATGGATTTGATGGTTTTCTGCAAATGCTTGGGAATATCATGCCAATAATCGTGTATGACGAGCGCTTTTTTATCCCATTGAGGAAGGCTACCAGTAAGCAATTGATAGAATATCACGCCAGCGGAAAATACGTCAGCAGCTTGTGAGGTTGGCTCATCTGGGATTTGGTACCAATTTTTTTCGTTTGACGACTCATAGTGAATAGCAAACCCAAAGTCCATGACTTTGACTTGATTACTTTCATCAAACAGGATGTTTTGTGGGCGCAAATTACCATGCACGATACGGTTTCTGTGTGCAAAACTCATGGCTTCGCAGATCTGTTCTGCAATGGTTAGAAACTCGGCGGCTTCTAGAGGTTTTGCCATTCGGCTTTGCAAGCTCCCACCCGATAGGTATTCCATGACGATAATAAATATCCTATCGTTACGGGTGACGCCTCGTATGTTGATGATGTTCTTATGCTTGAGCCGAGATAGTAACTCCGATTCGCTGTACCCGGAGAAGTCATTGGTGCGCTTTTTTAGCACCATCAGTGAGTTGTCTTCTCTATTTTCATATAATGAAACGGTACTGTAGTCAGTTTCTTTAATAATATCGAGTAGACGAAATTTCTCTTTCGGATCTTGAAAAGATGCCTTGGCTTCTTGTTTTTGTTCTTGCTTAAGATGAGCCCCTTTGGCTGATTTTAACAGTAATGCAATCAACGCTTCAGCTGTTGGTCTTTGCGGGGCTTCGTCTGCAAGGCAAAGCATATTTATCTTGTCGATAGCGGCAGGCAGCATTTTGTTGAAATGGGATGGTTGTGGATACCCCGGTTTGTACATCTTATTCGTAAACATCAAATACATAATTACGCCGAGAGCGTAAATGTCGCTTGCTTCAGAGGCGTAGCTGGCACCCATGTGTTGCTCTGGAGCCATGTAGGACAGCGTGCCTACTGTTAGTCCTTCTTCTGAGGCTTGGCTTAATTCTGTGTCATCACTGAATAGGCGGGCGATACCAAAGTCCACGACTCTGGCGTTGTTCTCTCTGTCGATGAGAATATTACCGGGTTTTATATCCCGGTGTATAACGCCATTTTTGTGCGCATAAGAGAGCGCTTTGGCGATCTGAATAATGATGCGTAGCTTACGACGGCTATTAAGATGGTCGCCTTTGAGCGCGTCTTTAAGTGTTTCTCCTTCAACAAAATCCATTGCAAAATAGGGCATATCGTCATTGGTAAGGCCTTTGTCAATGACGCGGATAATGTGGGGATGGTCCAGACGGGCGACAATCTTGGATTCTGCTTCAAACATCTGGCGGGCTTCGGGGGCTTCAGATACCGCCGCTTTGAGTACTTTGATCGCTACTGGGCGGTTGAGGGATGTTTGGATACCCCTGAACAGGACCGCCATGCCGCCTTCAGCAAATTTCTCTAATTTCGAATAGCCTAGAAGTTCCATAGGTGCGTAAAACAGGGTCCTAAATCAATAAGAAATAACCCAAAGGGTTCGTACGAACAATGCGTTGTCTGTTTTGGTGCCTTATTATCTAAGCGTAGATGGTATTTACCTGCGTGTGGTGTTTTCTAAACCCGTTTTTGGATGATTTTACTAAAAAATTCAATATGTTCTTGGTCGGCATTCAAGCAAGGTATGTAGTGATATTCTTGGCCTCCTGCCCCCATATAGATATGTCTATTCTCTTGGTCAATTTCCTCGAGGGTTTCTAGGCAATCCACTGAGAATGCAGGGCAAATAACATCGACTCTTCCAGTCGCTTGCTCTCCGAGGGATTCGAGAGTCTTATCCGTATACGGTTTTACCCATTCAGCTCTACCCACCCTAGATTGAAAAGAAAGCATCCATTCTGACTCTTCTAATCCCAATGCTTCAGCTGTGAGATGGGCCGTGTCTCTGCATTCGTTTGGGTATGGATCGCCATTGGTTTCGTAATGTTCTGGTATGCCATGAAATGAGAAGAGCAATTTATCCGGTTTACCGTGTTTTTCCCAATAGGTTCTGATGCTATTTGCCAGTGCCTTAATGTAGCCGTCTTCTTTGTAATAATGACGGATAAAGCTAATTTCGGGAATGTTTGTGGTTGTTCTTAGCGCTTCTGACAGTGCATCCAGGGCCGCCCCCGTTGTGGTCGCTGAAAATTGTGGATATAGCGGTAGTACAACGAGGTGGCTAATGCCTGAAGAGAGCAACTTGTCTGTCGCATGTTTAATTGATGGAGAGCCGTAGGTCATGGCAATTTCAACGGGAATAGCTTGATTTCGTTGCGATGTAAGCAGCGTCCGAAGTGCTTCTTTTTGTTTATTGCTATATACGAGGAGTGGGGAGCCCTTATCGGTCCAAATGCTTTGATAGTTTTTCGCGATGACTTTGGGGCGAATAGGTAGAATGATGAGGTGTAGAATCAACCACCAAAGGACGCGCGGAGTATCAATTACCCTTGGATCCCACAAGAATTGTTTAAGGTAACGTCTGATTGCGCGGGGGGTTGGTTCGTCTGGGGTGCCTAAGTTGATCAATAATACGCCAAAAGGTGGGGTTTCGCTGGGCACTGTTATAGGTCCTTGATCTTGATGGGAAGTAAGTACGTGTATTGTAAAGAATAATTGTACACTGTGAAATTGCTAGGGATTAATCCATAATCCCTTTTTAAAATTGATGTTTGATAAGACTGAAGGTAATAATCGATGGAATTCCCTAAGATCGGCAATATGGCCCCAGCGTTTTCGCTAAAGAACCAGAATGATGAGAAGATCACTCTGAAGGACTATCGCGGTGAAAAGAATGTAGTTGTGTATTTCTATCCGAAAGCATCAACCCCCGGTTGCACCGTACAGGCGTGTGGAATACGCGATACGAAGAAGGCATTCGCTAAGCTGGATACCGTGGTGTTTGCTATTAGCCCTGATCCAGTCAAGAGAATCGCAAATTTTGTAGTGAAGCAAGAACTAAACTTTGACCTTTTATCTGATGAAGATCATGCCATTGCGGATAAGTATGGGGTGTGGGGGTTAAAGAAGTTTATGGGTAAGGAATATATGGGGATTCACCGTATTACGTTTATTGTGGGTAAAGATGGACGTTTGAAACACGTGATGGAAAAGGTAAAAACAAAGTCTCATCACGATGATACGATCGCGTGGTTAGAAGAAAATCTATAAAAAAAGGGGCCTACCGTTTATACGGCAAGCCCCAATGGTATTTACCTATCGAGGGAACGATGGTAAGAAACAGTCGGCACGTATCAATGTCTGTTGAACACTTCCCCCCAAGGGGTGAATAAGTTACGTTGAAATGAAGTATACGGACTATCTCCTCTTGGAACATGTGGTTTGATGTAGCGTATTGTTACGGTTTGTTGAGTTTGTTTTGGATCTATGGTTCCAATGTAGAAGTTGTTACTTTTTAGGCAAGTAAAAGATGATCTTGTTGCAAGAGTTTGAAGATTTTAATGCTGCATTAGCATTCGCTGAATTTCTAAATACGCAGGGTGTTGGCTGTATAGTTGAAAAAGTGGGTGATCATGGCGCAGTGGTTCTCAAAGATGAAAGGACCCTTAAGGTCGCACAGGTGGAGTTGGCGCGATTTCTTAATGAACCCAATCACAGCCGGTACATGTTTGCGCCCGGTACTACTGATTTACGGACCGAGGTAAGAGATCTCGATGGCATGTCGAACAGACTGCGCTATGGCTTACAAACCTTGTGGGAAGAATCCGGTTGGCTGACGCGTTCTGTTGGCATTATTAGCATACTTGTCTTTTTTGCTACGGGGTTTGGCGCGAGCAATAGCGGGTTGAGTCACTTCGAGTTCTTTTCGTCGGTTGATGCAATGTTTGGCGTCGAGTTGTGGCGCTGGGTAACGCCGGTGTTTATTCACTATCTCGTAGCGGGCTTACCGCTGCATATCCTCTTTAATCTCATGTGGTGGTGGGAGCTAGGCGGTTTTGTAGAGCGTTTTCAATCGTCCAAGAGATTGCTGTTGGTATTTACAATAGTGGCTGTTGTTAGCAACATGGCTCAATTCTTTAGCTCGGGCAATAATTTTGGAGGATTGTCGGGAGTTGTCTATGGGTTGCTGGGTTATTTATGGTTTTATGGGCGGGTATACCCAGCCAGTGGTGTTCAGCTAAACCCCAAGGTACTGAGTTTTATGATTGCATGGTTAGTGATTTGTTTCACCGGGTTTGTTGGGCCTGTCGCTAATGCAGCGCATCTTGGTGGGTTGCTGACGGGAAGCTTGCTGGCAATTATTTTTGGTGGGAAAGATCGTTCGCAGGAGTTAATAAATGAGTGATATTCAGTGGGATAGGGCTAATCCTATTCTTCTCGATCTTGAGGTGACATCTGAGCATACCGATCGATTGGGCCATACGAATAATGTGACCTATCTACATTGGATGGAAACGATCAGTTGGCAGCATGTAGAAGACATCGATATGGGGTGGTCGCTACAAGAAAAGGAAGGTAAGGCGATGGCTATAATGCGTACAGAAGTTGATTATCTTGCATCAAGTCATGACGGTGATAAGTTGACCTTAGCCACGTGGATCACGGAAAGTGATGGTCGATTATATTCGTCCCGTGCTTTTCAATTGGTCAGATCTGTGGACGGCGTCACGGTGATGCGTGCAGTTTCTCGCTATGCGTGCATTCAGTTATCAACCGGTAGGCCTAGTAGAATGCCAGCTTCTTTTGTTCAGTCACACCAAAAGGCGATTTTGAGTCATTCAGCAATATAAGTGCTTGCGTTATATTTGTTTATGTTGTCATTAAACCTTAATGTAATTGTAATATTTCATTAAGACCTCGGCATTACCCTCACTGTTAATGGAAGTTCTTATTAACGTTGAGGGTAAATTTGCCTATGAGTAAACAAAAAATAGTTGCACTGTTTCGAAAAATCGATGCCAAGGAGGTTGGTCTTTGTTTGTACTTTAATCGATTTAGCCGCTCCACGGGTATTAGACGGTTTTTTAACGTAGTGAGTCGATTGGGTGATGGTTGGATCTGGATTGCATTGATGGTGGTCTTGCCTTTTATCTACGGCGATGACGGTTGGGTTGTCGCTATGGGAATGGCTATCATGGCGACAGTTAATGTACTTATCTATGATGTATTAAAGCGCTTCCTTGCACGAGAGCGGCCCTATATTTCATTTAGCGATGTTGATTGTGTCACTCCACCATTAGACCGTTATAGTTTTCCGTCAGGTCATACCTTGCATGCGGTGAGCTTTACTCTTGTTGTTGCAACTTTTTTTCCTATTCTGGGTATTTTATTTGCACCCTTTACAATTTTAGTTGGCGCTTCCAGGGTAATCCTTGGGTTGCATTATCCTACGGACGTATTGATGGGAATCGCTATCGGTATAGGCATTTCGAGTAGTTTTGTGAGCTTAATAACATATTTGATTAGTATTTAAACCGCATTCCATTCCCTATTTACAAGACTTCGCATAAATTTCCTATGCAACGCCAAAAATATTGTTAGAATCTCGCCCCCCTGTCTATCGTTCTAAGGGCTATCCCTTTTTTATCTACGTTTTTCTATTGCAGTATAAATGCTATGAGGTTTTTTTAATGAAGCGTTTACTTAGAGTATGTCAGTTTTGTGTTTTTTTAATTACAGGCCTGTTGGCTGTTTTCGGTTCTTCAGTGAATGCGGAAGTCGATGCAGAAAACAAATTGCACACGGTGGAATTAGGATTACCATCACCGCTTAAAAAAGAACATGTATTGTTCAGAATACACGGTTCAAATACGGTAGGGGCAACATTGTCTCCTGCTTTGGTTGAGGGGTTTCTTATGGGGTTGGGTGCGACCGATGTAAGAAGTGTTAAATCATCTAAAAAGAATGAACAAGCGATTGTTGGAAAGTACCAGGTTGGAAATCAGTCAACCCTACTTAAGGTTAAGATGGAAGCGCATGGATCAAGCACTGGGTTTAAAGCCTTGATGAGTTCTTCCGCGGATATTGCTGCTTCGTCTCGATTAGTAAAAGCAAAAGAAAGAACATTGATGAGTAATATTGATGGTGGGCGAGGAGATTTACGCGAGGTTGTCATAGGGATTGACGGACTTGCCATAATAGTTCACCCACATAATCCCGTGGGGGAGTTATCGTTATCGCAACTGAGAAAAATATTTACAGGCAAGATTACCCACTGGTCTGATGTAGGGGGAGTGGCCAACAAGATCAAAGTATACGCTCGAGACTCAAAGTCCGGAACGTTTGATACGTTCAATAGCTTGGTATTGCGTAAAAGCAAGTTAGCTTCTGGTACGAAGCGTTTTGAATCAAATGATCGAATTGCTGAGTTGGTGAGCACCGATATAAATGGCATCGGGTTTGTTGCGTTGGCGGCAACGAATGATGCAAAAATAATGGGGATTTCTGACGGTAAGTCAGCGTCTATTGAGCCTTCGGAACTTAGTGTTGCAACAGAAGATTATCCGTTGTCTCGCAGATTGTACTTTTATCGTTCACCCAAGCCAAAACACACCGCCGTTGTGGATGCTTTTCTCGAATACGTTGAGTCTAATGAAGGCCAGGATCATGTGAAACATGCTGGTTTTATTTCTCAGAAACTTTATGGTTTACCGGTAGGGACGGGCATGAATGAAGCGTGGTGGCGCCTAAACCTCAATGTTCGTTTTAGGAAGGGTTCGTCGAATCTGGACAATAAAGCGGAAGTTGATGTGAGACGATTGGTTGAATTTTTAGAGCGTACAGACCATGGTTTTGATACTGTTCGTTTTATCGGCTACTCGAACCCGCTGGGGGTGAATAAAAATTCCTCTGCGTTGTCTCGTATTCGTGCGCAAAACGTTCGCTGGGCATTGCGTTCTGAAGGGGTGCGAAACTCCATGAAAGCGATTGCAGGGGAAGGTGATGCAATCGCAGATCCAGGCTCTGTACGCAGCGAGAAAAATCGCCGAGTCGAAGTGTGGGTTCAATAAGTCAGTATTACGTATAGGAAAGGTCACCATGGCACTGAAACCCACAATTTATAAGCTGAATGTTACATTGTCGGATTTGAATCGCGACTATTATGATTCGGTTCAGCTCACAGTTGCACAGCATCCCTCTGAAACAGTAGAGCGGATGATGGCAAGAATTATGGCGTATTGTATTAACGCGCAAGAGTTTTTGGTGTTTACCAAAGGTTTGTCTGCTGTTGAAGAGGCGGATATTTGGGCAAAAACGCTGGACGGTCAGACGACGTTATGGATTGATGTGGGTGAGCCCGATGTGGAGAGAATGCGTAAAGCGACGCGTTTGGCGAGAGAAGTGAAAGTGTATAGCTTTAACTCAAAGTCAGATGTGTGGTGGACTCAGAATAAGGAAAAATATGCTGATACATCTGTGCAGGTATATCAGTTTCCTTGGGAGAGTATTCAAACCTTAGCGAATCTCGTTGCACGGACAATGGATATGTCTGTGACGATTACTGGGGATTCGGCTTATGTCGCGATGGAGGCTGGGGAGTGCGAAGTAGAGTGGGTGACTCTGGGTTGCTAGTTTAAGTATCGCATTCTATAAAATGAAAGCGCCACTCATTCTGTGGCGCTTTTTGATTGTGAATATGCGGTTATAGTGAGGAGATGGAAAGATCTGGCAGTCGCCTGAGTTTATCGGTAAATAGGTGGGGGTTGCCTTTAAAGCCATTGCTGAGAAAAATGTTTACGGCAAACCCAAAAAAACCATCGGCAGGTAATGTGTGTATTTTATAACCAACCTTAGGTAGTTGTCCCGGGAACCTCTCTGGCAGGTCAACAATACTGCGTTCGTCGTTATAGTGAAGAGAGATTGTTTCAGTTTGGGTACCCAAATAATCAAAAAAGGCGACAAAATCTAAGTTTCGTTTGGTACTCGCGAAAATCCAATTGTTTTCAATAGATATGCCAGTATCACGATGTGCCTGTTCTATTGCGCCGGTTGCTCCATCGGTTATTGCTGCTTCTTTAGGGCCTGCTGCGGTAAGAACCTCTGTTCCGTAAAGGTTGTTGCCTTCTAGCGATATATTAAGCTCAGGCTCCGATAACATGGCTCGACGAGTTGCAGGTAACACTGATCGAAGGTCGTATACCAGTGAGCTAGGAGAGTGATGTAATTGCAAACTCATCGTAAGTATTGGCAGTTTCATTAGCCACATCGTCATTTCCATTTGCGTGGTACTTCTAATAGGGCCAACTTTCTCCCCGACTGGCGTAGCAACGAGATCCTTGTTATTGAGTTCTGTTCGAGTGAGGTTCGTGAGAACACCGGTCGCGAGTCGTATTTTTAGCGCGTCGAATGGATTCTCTTCACCGTCGTAATTGACGATAGAAAAGTCATCCCAATTAATGTGGTTGTCTTTGTTGTAGGTGATGGAATAGAAGTCTGTTTCCACTAACGCTTCGTCCGCACTGTATCGAACATAATGTTCATCAGAACGCAAACGGGACCCTTGTACTAAATAAACATATCGCTTATGACCTTGATCACTGGTGAGTTCAATTTCATGAAGTACCTTCCCGTCATAACGATGATGAGATTTTCTTCGCGAGCCACTGTCTTTGTAGACAAACAGTAATTTGTCTTCAAGATCAAAAATGTCTTTTGATCCTGCAATAGGGACGTCCCAGCTTTCAAAGTAAACGGCGCCACCTTCATTATACTCATCGATTTGAAATGGAATCGGTTCCATCTCCCCATCAATGACGGCGGCTAACGAGTATTGTGAAATAGGGTAGCCAATAGCGCTTGGTAGGTCTACACCGTCTACCATGATAGTCTTAAATGCATCAATGGGTTGCAGGTGCTCAGCAGAAAAAGCTGCTTGGGCGAATAAGGTTGAAGCGATGAATAGGCCGCCCATAAAAGTTTTTTTAATGGACGAACGTGCAGATATTTTGTTGGTGTTTGTGACTGATTGGTCCATGGGCTACCTTGTTATTATTTTCGCCAAAACGTAATGGATATTAGCATCCTGGCGTAAAGAAAGGTAAATGTCTGTGTAATTAATGTGTCAGTTGCTGCTGCCCTTCAATCAACATCGTACCCACATAAAGACCTGCAAAAAGCTGGCTATAGGGGATGTTTTTTATTGAGCGTAAAATAAATCCGGTATCGTCTTTTATGTTGTGAGCAAGGTTGATCGTGGTAAGTGTGCCATTGGGTGAAGGCTGCCATTGGATTTGTCCCAGCAGAGGGTCGAAGTCACCCGAAGTGCTAATAAACGTTAAGCTGTTTTGATTATTTTTCCATTCGCCGCTAATACCAAAATCAATTGCAAATCGAAACACGGAAAAATCGAATCCTAATTCCCATTGGCTTTGATGTTGCTGCGTGTCATCAACGACTTCTGTAATGTCGGAAATAACATCCATTCGTTCGGGGTACTGCCTAATATTGGTGGCCTTGCTTTTTAGCGTGGAAAACTCTTGAGGGATTGTCGCTGCACTCAGTATTGGCTGTAGAGAAAACGTTTTCCTGTTTTGGGTAAACCATCTGACAGGGGAGATAATATTAACAGAGCCAATGTGGGTGAGGGATGACAGCACCTCTTGTTGTTGACTACTCATGGTCGGCAAATAGGGTAGACGCGCCGAGGAAAGTGTGTCAGATAACGCAACGGTGTGACGATAAGAAAATGGCTTGTTTTCAACCCGTTCCTTGATCGATTGGATGGTTAGTGCGGCCGCTGTGAGAGGAGATAAGCGATGAAGATCAGGTTGTGCCGAAAAAACTAATCGCATAAGCCAACTGACAGAGCCGATATCCGCCCACGAGGTTTGTACTAACAAACTGCGTGTTGCTGATAAAGAGATAACTTGCCAGCGGGCAGTAGAGTAATCGATATCACCGGCAATGCGCCGTTCAATCAAATCCCCGTTACTCAATAATGTATGTTGGATCTTAACGTCTGGTTCGAAGGTTAGCATGGGCATTTGAAAGATGAGGCGATACTCTCCCAACCAATGATTATCTTGTTGAGCAAGCAATTTACTTTTTGTGATGTGAGGCATTGTGCGTTGGTACTGATCAAAGTCCATTAGAACATTACGGACGCGTTTCTCTGAGGCGTTGATTACCGTGAAAGCATAGGTTAGGCGAATATCTTCATCGGGAAGCGAGTAGAGCAGCTTATCAGATTGGTTTTCTCTATAGGGTGAGCTATTGCCATGCACCACCACAATCTTATTTTTGCCGAGCAGCGCAAGCTTATTCAGTGGAGGCGCAATCTCTTGCAGTGAAGGAAGTGGTGATGACCATTGTTCGAAGGCAAAATCTTTTGAAGTGCTATCAGAAGCGTGCGCATAAGTAAGCGTCAAATGTAGGGCGCAGAAGATAATAGCACAGGCAGTGATACGGGTCGGAAGGTACGGTGTAGTACGCCTTGTATTTGAACCGAGTAACACATTGCCACCTATGATATTGGTTAGAGATAGTAGATTAGGCAGTAGGGTAATGCATCCAGAGGGTTAATGGCCACATGGCTTAGGCCAACACCCGAAATAAGTTCACAAAAATGAGTATTGTCAGCCATGTGGCGGATATTTCCCTAATAGTAGGCCCCGTACACTAGCGCAGTGATTAACAAATGACCGTTTATACCTGCTAGGAGTCTACTGTGAAAAAGCAATCCCTTGCCTTAACCTTGTCCGTTTTAAGCGGCACCCTTTTTTCAGGGGGAGCGTGGGCCCATGGCACCATGGAAACCCCGATTAGTCGTGATTATCAGTGTTTTCAGGAAGGCCCTGAAAATCCACAGTCGGCTGCGTGTAAAGAAGCAGTGAGGATTGGTGGTACTCAGCCACTCTACGATTGGAATGCCATCAGTCAAAATGCCGCTGGAGATGATCAAGCCTTTGTGCCGGATGGGATGTTATGTAGCGGGGGTAATGTTAAGTATCGAGGGTTGGACCTTGCGCGTACGGATTGGCAAAAAACGCCTATCCAAGGGGATGTTAACGGCGAGTTTGAATTTGTTTTCTTAGGTACGGCTCCCCACGCGACTAAGCGCTGGGATTTTTACATTACAAAAGACAATTATGATACAACGAAAGCATTAACCTGGAATGACTTAGAGCCAGCACCGTTTTGTCAGCATGGCAACGTGCCATTAGAAAATGGCCGTTACTCTATGAGTTGTGAATTACCGGCGGACAAAGATGGCGATCATGTTATCTATAACATTTGGGAGCGAATTGATAGTCCTGAGACTTTCTATACCTGTATGGATGTGTCACTAACAGGCACGGGCAATGGTAACGGTGGTGGTCAAAGCGGGAATCAAGACGATAACAATTCAGACGGCAATACAGACGGCAATACAGACGATAATACTACGGATGACGGTTCTGGTACTGAGGGCAATAGTTCAGGTAATGGATCGGACGATAATTCTTCTAGTCTCTGTGCTGCGGATGGCTTTGTATCAGGTGCTAGCTATAACGCAGGCGATATCGTTAACAATGCCGGTGGTACTTACGAGTGCGTGATAGGCGGCTGGTGTTCTAGTTCTGCTGACTGGGCGTACGAGCCTGGTGAGGGGTTGTATTGGACTCAAGCCTGGAAGGCCGCTAATACTTGCGATGATATTGTCATTGATGATCCTGATGGCCCCGGTGGTAATAACAGTGATAACAACACAGGCAATAACACGGACAACAACACCGATAATGGGAACCCTGGCGATAATAGTGACCCAGGCGGTTCCACTACTGATAATGGCAATGCATCAAATGGCTGCAATGCGCCTGCCTTTGTGTCAGGTAAGGGTTATCTGAGTGGTGATGTTGCCTTTAATGCCGGTGATGCTTATGAGTGTGTGATTGGTGGTTGGTGCTCAAGTTCAGCTGACTGGGCTTATGCGCCAGGCGAAGGTCTGTATTGGAGCCACGCTTGGAAACTAGCAGGCAGCTGTCAGAGTGGAAATTCAGGTTCCGAAGGGTCATCCGATGATGATGGACATGGTCATTCAGATGATGGCACCAATAATCACACTGATGATACTGCCGGTAATGATGATACTGGGACTGAGAATACTGGAAATGAGAACAACGATAACGTTGCTGAAGAAGGTACCGGTGAGGAGTCTGGAGCCGCGGAAGAGTCGACAGAAGAAGAGTCAACCGCAGGTAATGAAGAGCAAGAGACGGGAACCGATAGTGGAAGCGTTTCAGGTCGTGTTGTCGCAAGCTATTTTGTCGAGTGGGGTGTTTATGGGCGCAACTATCATGTGATGGATATGCCAGCGGATAAGCTCACCCATATCTTGTATGGTTTTATCCCAGTATGTGGTCCGAACCAATCGCTACAGCAAGCAAACCCATCAGGCTATTCGGCATTGGTACAACAATGTGCTGGCAAGCAAGACTATGAAGTAGTAGTACACGATAAGTTTGCTGCCTTAGAAAAGAGTTATCCAGGAGATAAGTGGGATGATCCCATTCGAGGTAACTTCGGTCAGCTCATTAAGTTGAAAGCCGCAAACCCCGGTTTGAAAGTTATCCCTTCCATTGGTGGTTGGACATTATCGGATCCTTTCTTCTCGATGGCGAGCAATGCAAAGAATCGCGATATCTTCGTAACGTCGGTGATTGACTTTCTAAAGGCCTATGAGTTCTTTGATGGCGCGGATATTGATTGGGAATTCCCAGGGGGTGGGGGTGCGAATGCAAGCTTAGGCAGTGCTGCAGATAGCCAAGCCTACGTTGAGCTAATGCGTGATCTGCGTCTAGCACTGGATAACTTGGAATCTGAAACTGGCCGCGAATATGAGCTGACTTCGGCGATTGGTACCGGTCCTAGCAAGATTGATGCGGTAAACTATGCCGATGCCCAAATGTATATGGACTACATCTTTGCCATGACCTATGACTTCTATGGCGCATGGAGTGGTGAGTTAGGACATCATGCAGGCCTGTATGATTACCCAGAAAATCTACACGACGGCTTTAATGGTGCAAGCGCAATCGTTAACTTGATAGAAGCCGGTGTGCCTTCAAACAAATTGGTACTCGGTGCTGCAATGTACGGTCGCGGTTGGAAAGGTGTTACCGGCGCTCAGTTTGATAAGCCGCTTGGTGGGCAGGGTAATGGTGCAGCGAAAGGCACGTGGGAAAATGGCGTGCTGGACTACAAGGACATCGTAGCTAACTACCTAGGCGGTACCAATGGAGCAGGCATCAACGGTTTCACCTATTATTATGATGAAACCGCAGAGGCGCCTTATCTTTGGAACCCCGCTACTGGAACATTGATTAGCTATGAGAACCCTCGCTCGGTTATTGCTAAAGGGCAGTACGTGAAACAGTACGAATTGGGTGGTTTATTCTCATGGGAGATCGATGCAGACAATGGTGACATCATTGATGCAATGGTCGACTCTATGAAGTAAGTATTACCACGGAAAAAACAAGGCCTGTAGGGATTCCCCTACGGGCCTTTTTGCCTGCTTGGTTGGCGATAAACGCTATACTGTGTATTAAGTGATCTAGGTGCTGGCCACCGTGTTACGTGGCATTAAAGGATGAGTAAGTTGTTGAAATATCTAAGGCTTCTATTGTTGTGCGGGCCATTGCGTGCATTATCGCGTGTACTTTTACACGGTTGGAGTGTGTTGACTCTGGTGGTGAGTGTGGGCGTAGGGTATGTACCCTCGGCCCAGGCAGAGATAGAGGATATGCCTGCATCGAGTGATGTTGCACCGCTGGTGCATGGAAGCAATGCTACCTTATTGGTACGGCAATTCTTGCTGGAAGGTGTTGTTGAACGGGCAAGTGCGGGTATTACTTTAGCGAGATTAGACGCGAGTATTCACGAATTACATAATATTCAAGGGGTACAACTGACGGTATTGGATATCCATCATATTGCCGATGCCCTGACGCGAATCTATCACAATGCTGGCTATCCATTTACCAAGGTAATTGTACCGGCTCAAGAAATTATCGAGGGCCGGGTAACGTTACAGGTAGTAGAGCCGACAGTGGGTAGTATCCATGTCAGAGGTGGCTCGTCTTATGACCAAGCGCAGATGGAGTCGGCGTTTTCTTCGGTGATTGGGGAGGTTGTTAATGCCAAAGAGGTAGAAACACTGGTCAGGCGAGTGAATGGTTTCCCGGGGTTGTCGACGTTCAGTTATTTTTCCAAGGGCGCTAAGCCGAATACGACAAGAATTAATATCAAGATTCAAAAAGAAGTGTCTTGGCAGGTCCTGGCCAAGGTTGATAATTACGGTGTGGAAACTACAGGGCAAACACGTGGACTGACCTCGTTCACACTGAATAATCCGCTTGGTTTTGCTGACCAACTGTCGCTAGGCATAATGCAATCGGTAGGGGCTGAGGAAGAAGAAAATACGACCTACGGTTCATTTTTTTATCGGGCCCCTTTATTTCACAGTGCATTTTCTGTCGGCTTACTGGCGAGTAATAATCAGTTTGATATTGGGCGGGAATTTGCGGATTTGGGATTACAAGGGGAAGCCTCGATTGCTCGCGCCGACCTTCGCTATTTGTGGTCGTCTTCTCGGTCGTTAAGCGGATCGGTGATGGTATATGGCGATGCAAAACGCTCCGAACTACAAAGTGAATTGAATACTGATGTCCTGGATAAAGAAGAAACCTCTAACGGAAGCGGACTCTTGCTTACGGTGAACTATCGAGGTGAGGGCTCGCCACTTCAACAGAAACTCTTTATTGATATCTATACCGGTGATTACGAAATTGAGTATGGCGAGGATGCAGCCATAGTGGCGGCGGAAGATTCATTTGTTAAATCCCAAGTGCGATATCAGCTACGTTGGGATTGGTTGAGTCTGTATAGCCAGATCCAATGGGATATTCGAGCTCAGCATTCTGACGTCGCGCTGCCGTCGATAGAACAAATTAGTGCAAGTGGCCCCTACGCAATACGTGGTTTGGAAACGGGGTTTTACTCATCAGATAACGGGGCCATCACCTCGTTGCAATGGCGCTTTATGCATCCGTCATGGTTGGGGGATACGGTCTCGAAAGGAGTGTCAGGCATGTTTGTGCCTTTTGTATTTTATGATGCTGCGGTGTTGGAGCGAATAGCGACAGAGAATGAACAGTTGACGGTATCCGGTGCAGGGGTGGGGGTGGATTACAGTATTTCAATATCGGACTCGCTAAGAGTCTTTGGCCGCTTGACGGTGGCAGCGACAGATAATATCGAACAACGCAATACCGAGACTGATGAAATCAATATGACGATTGACCCAGAGCAACAGCATGCAGTATATGGAGAAATCAATGTACAGTTCTAGCGTTCGATTATGCATAGCCTTTCTTTTGGTCGCAGTACCGATAATAAAAGCTTACGGTTTGCCTGAAGGGATTGAGATTGTGGGAGGTGATGTGTCGCTTTCACAAGATAGTGACGACGTACTTACCATTCATCAACAGAGCGATACCGCAAGTATTAGCTTTACGGACTTTTCTATCGATGTACACGAGACCGTTAATATCTTACAACCTCACGCAGATGCCATAGCGCTGGGGCGTGTGCTTGGCGTTAATCCGTCAGAAATTTTTGGCAACTTAAATGTCAATGGACAGTTTTTTCTCATTAACCCGAATGGCATCGTGTTTGGAGAGAATGCCTCGGTGAATGTAAGTGGCCTTATTGCGACAACATTATCGTTGTCAGATGAAGACTTGTTCGCAGGAAATTTCACGTTCAAAAATATCGAGGGTAGCGATGGTGTGGGTGTGATTAACGAGGGCAACCTAACAGCAATAGCGGGAGGGTATATCGCGTTAATTTCAGACTCCGTCACCAATTCTGGGGTCATCAATGCAGGTGAAGGTGGTGTATCGTTGATATCCGCAGATACGGTAACCATTACGTTTTCAGATGTAAATACACCCACAATATCCTTAGATAAAGCGACCTATAACGGCATTGTTAGTAATACAGGGGTGATACAAGCTCAGGGCGGCATGGTGGTAATGAGTGCTGCAGTTAGCGATGCATTAATGGAAACCGTGGTCAACAACGAGGGCATTATTGAAGCGCAAGGCGTGGAGTATCAGAAGGGTCGAGTATTTCTAACGTCCACCGCTTCAGGAGACGTCGTCAATAGCGGCAGTATCAATGTGTCCTCATCAGATAGTGGTGGAGGCATAAGCATCAACGGAGATCGTGTCGCACAGCTGGGACAGTTGCATGCGGATGGTCTGATAAATGGGGGCACGGTTGATATTCAAGGCGATAAGGTGATAGCACTGGGGGAGCACAGTGAGATCAGCGTTAACGGCCATGATGCTGGTGGTAGCGTTATCGCCATTGCACAAGAGAAAATAATATTTAGGGATGGTGCAGTGATTCGTGCAACAGGGGGGCAGAAAGGCGGTTTTGTGGAAGTGTCCGGCTACGAGTCAGTTGAGATTCAGGGCCTTGTTGATACATCGTCAGAAAATGGAGAAAGTGGTACGTTTTTGATTGATCCATTTGATGTCACCATTACCGGTGCCACCAATAATAATGCTCAGGTCGGGGGGGTGTTTACGCCATCGGGAGCGACCTCCACCATTAATGTGGCTACCCTTGAAGCGAATCTAGCGTTGGGTGATGTACGTGTTGAAACGACGAATGGCGCGGGTACTGAATCCGGCGACCTTACAGTAGCCACGGCCATTAATCTTGATAATAGCAATGGCAATACCTTAACCTTGCAAGCAGACGGTAGCTTGCTAATCAATAATTCTATCTCCGATCAAAATACCGCAACGGCCGATGCAACCACACTGCAGCTGGTGGCTGGCGGTAATATACAAATAAGTGATGGTGTAGAAGTAAATGCAGGGGGCGGGACCATATCGCTCACTGCGGGGGGCAACGTGACATTAACGGGGTTGGTCAGTTCCAGCACCGCAACCAATGCGTTGACGGTTATCGGGGCAACCATTAGTGATGCCGGTGAAACCGTGACAGATATCGATGTGAATGCCGGTGGCGTCAGTCTGAGTGTCGGGGCCGGTAATATCGATGGCTTGGAAACCGCCGTGGGAACTTTATCCGCGAGCATTTCAGGTGGTGGGCGGTTAGCAATAACTGAACAGGATGATCTTACACTACAGACATTGAGTGGTGTGAATGATGTAGATTTAGTGACAACAGGGACGGTGACGGTACAGGATGCCGGGTTAACGATTAGCAACAGCATTGATATTCAAGCGGCGGATCTTGTGGATTCGGATCGGACTGTCAGTATTGCAACAGCAGACGCTACCCTTCAACTGACCGCATCGGTGGGTGATGTTACGCTTCAGACCTCCGTTGATCGATTGGACGTTAGCCTCACCGGGCTGGCTGGAAATACTGCGAGTTTAACCATCGTTGAATCCAATAGTTTGCAAATAGAAGACCTCGATGGTGATACCAATGCATTGGTGGTGAGTAATGGAGACCTGTCTGTATTGGCGGCATTGGGAAATATTACCATTAACGATACCGTCATTGCCTCAGATTTAACGGACAATGGAGTCCGAACCGGGTTGGTGGATATTCAGTTGGATCAAGGGGATCTTATTATTGGAGACCAAGGCGCGACGACAATTCAGTCAATCAATACCGTGGATAATACCGACAACGGTGGTTTAGGTACGTTACCTACGAACCAGGTGTCTATTCGATTACTGCACAATGATACGTCAGATCAAAGTCATGCTTTTACCTTGGGTAATGGTGCTGGAAGTGATGTGACAATATTGGCTCAGGGTGGGGATATCCTCATTGACAGTTTTAATGGTGCTGCTTTGACCCTAGGAAATACGCGAACGATCACCGTTAATAGTGATGTGCAAATATCCTCGTATAACGCCGCTATCGATACCCAAGACGGCGCGGTGGATGTGGGGAGTGTTGTGAGTCTGGGTAGTATAACTGCCCATACTGGGCGTGCTATTACCTTGCGTGAAAATGAAACGTTGGATGTGGATTCACCGGAAGTGGTAGTAGACATCAGTACTGATATTACAGAAACCATTAAAGAAGAGAGTGACCTTGTACCTTCATCTGGAAGTGCACCGGTAGGGCAGGTGAGTGATGCCAGCCGTTTATTCTCGTCGGTATTTACACTTTGTGAATCAGCGACGGGAAGCTCCAGTAAAAAGAATGTTACCGCAAAGGCAGGTTGTGAATTAGAACAATCAGTGCAGCAGTTCCTAGGGGCGCTGCTCATTGGTGGGGATTTGCCAACGGAGGGGACCGCTGATGAATAAGCCAATACCCTTAGTGTTGCTGTTGGTGGCAATACTCACTGGTGGGCTGGCGGTGAAGGATGTGTCGGCAGCCTCTGATGATGAGCGTGTGAAAGCATTATTTATCTATAATTTTGCCAATTTTGTTGAATGGCCAGCGTCAGCCTTTGGGAAGCCAGAAGATGATCTACGTTTGTGTTTGTTTGGTAAGGTATCTTTTGGTGCATTACTGGATGCAGTGGATGGCACGCCTATTGGTAACCACGTACTTACGATTATCCGAACGAGTCGATTAGAAGATATTGCTTCTGGTTGCCATATGTTATTTGTCTCCCAAGCACAGCGAATACGGTTACCTCACTTTTTTACCAAAATTCGTTATATGTATGTACTGAGCATTGGTGAAAAACTCGGATTTGATGAAAAAGGCGGTATCATCAATATTGTAAGAACGTCTGATCGCATGCAGTTTGATATTAACTTGTCGACGGCGATGGCGAATGGATTGTTTGTGAGCTCTGATTTATTGAGTTTGGCACGAGAGGTAAAACGACTTGATCCTTAGATATAGAGGCTATGATGTCGGGACAAACTGAATCCCTAACGGTAATGGCGCGAATGAAAAAGCGATTTCTGGATTTACCTATTCGCAGAAAACTGATGGTTATCATTGGGGTTGCCCTGTGGGTGGCAATGTTAGTGGCTGCAATAGCATTTATTATTTACGATGAACAGACCTCCAGGAACAGGCTTAGTCGCGAGATGCAGGTGCTTGCGCAGGTGATTGCCGAGAGAAGTGGAGCCGCCATTGCGTTTGGTGATACTCGTGCGGCAAACGCCAATGTGGCATCCTTCGCGTTTCACCCCGCAGTACTTTCGGCCTGTTTGATTGCCCGTATCAGTAACGATGCCATTGGGGAATATCAGCGTAAGATAGGCCCAGATAGCACGGTAGTTGCAGACAGTTGCGTAAACATGGAAGGTACGACGGCGAAGATTAACGCGAGTGCGGCATTTATTGATGGTCATCTCAAGGTCACTCAACCGGTTATTTTGAAATCGAAGACGATAGGCGTATTAAGGCTCAACGTTAGCCTTGAACAAATACAGCAACGGCGCTGGCAATTTGCCCTCGTTGCATTACTGATTCAGCTCGTGGCCGGATTATTAGCTTATCTACTCACCGCGCGTTTACAGCGGATGATCACCGATCCGCTACAGGATCTTAGTATTGTGGCAGAAAAGGTCACAGGCACTCATGACTACTCATTACGTGCAAGCAAGCAGGGTGGTGATGAAGTGGGGGCAGTGGTTGTTGCGTTTAATGATATGCTGCACACGATTCAAGAGGCTAATCACAAACTGCATGAAGTCATGCTGGAGCTTCAAGAAAAGCGAGAACAAAGTGAAGCTTATGCTCGCTCAGCGAATGACCGTCGGGAAGAAATTAGTGAATATTTTGGGGGTGTAAGTCACGATTTACGCCAGCCGTTACATGCGATGGGGCTATTTGTCGAATCCCTACAGATGAACAACAGCCATCGTATCGATCCGGTGGTAACGCCAATAGGTGAGTTACCGGATGATACTCATTTGCTTGGCCAGTTAACGCAATCTATTGATCACTTAACATTGATGCTAACCGAACTGCTCGATGTGTCAAAATTGGATGCGGGCGTTAAGCAGGCCAAACTCAGTACGTTTGCCATTCGCCCTATGTTGCAGCGTATCGCAAATGACTTTGCTGTACTGGCGGAAGACAAGTTGATTCGCTTCTCCCTATCGATATTTGATGAGCGATATATTGCAAGTGGTGCATTATCGGTGCATTCAGACCCTATTATGTTGGAACGTGTAGTGCGCAACTTACTGAGTAACGCTGTTCGTTATACTGAAGAGGGGGGCGTATTGATCGCCTGCAGAGTAAGAAAAAATGCCACAGTCTCAATCGAAATATGGGATACAGGAAAAGGCATTCCTACAGATCAGCAGGACAATATTTTTGATGCACACCGTCAGCTGAACAATGAAAAGCAAGATGAGAGTAAGGGCTTTGGTTTAGGCTTGTCTGTGGTGAAACGGCTAACAGATACCCTTGAACATTCCCTTAGCTTGAAATCAGAAGAGGGGAGAGGCTCAGTTTTTAAGATAACGTTACCCCATGTCACCATAATGGAAAGTACATCCCATGACGAACCCAGTGAGGCCGTGCATATCCATAATCCATTTCTGCACAAGAGCATTTTGTTGGTAGATGATGACACCAGTATACGCGCTGCATTAGGGGATCTTATGCAATCGTGGGGGGCTGATGTTATTCGTGCAGGGGAATACGAGGCCTTGCCGGCACTGCTAGAGGCAGCGACGGTCGATATGATAGTAACGGATTACAACCTTCCTAATCAGCGTACAGGTCTAGATGTTATTTCCCTGGTACATAAGCAATTCCCTCAACCTATCCCGTCAATCATTATTACCGGTGAAACCGACGCTGCTGTATTTGAGGCTATTGGGGGGGCTGGGTATTCTTATCTCGCAAAACCGGTAAAGGTCGCAAAACTAAGGTCAGCGCTGGAATTTGAGTGTAAGAGGAGGGTGTAGGGGCACCTTGTATTTCGAGATGCTATGCGGGCCGCTAGAATATTGAATATATACTCAGAAGGCTAATTTCCACTGCCCCGTTCACATTGTAAGCTGAGGTGAAAGATGAGCAATGACGTCATAATTGAAGCATGGAACACTGTACTGTTTGAGAAGTTCTCTCGTTTTAAGTACCTATTTATTGAGGGCTATGCATCCATTAGTGAGGAGGCGTTAAGCAGGCATCGTCATCCTGAAGGGAGCAATGTACTCGATGTGGGTTGTGGCTTTGGTGATTGCACCCTTCAAATTGCTAAATCTGTGGGTCAACAAGGAGTTGCTACCGGTGTTGATTGCGCCAGTAACTTTATCGAGGAATGCAATCAATCTGCTGCCGATGAAGGAGTAAAAAATGCGCGGTTTATAGTCGCTGATGTGGAAGTTGATGATCTTGGCGGCCCCTACGATGAAGCGTTTGCGCGATTTGGTACCATGTTCTTTAATCTACCCGGACTTGCGATGAAGAACATCCGTGCGTCGTTAAAGCCGGGTGGAAAATTTACTCAGGTAGTTTGGCGAAAACGAGAAGATAATCCATGGTTACACGATGCTGAGTTATGTGTGCGAAGCATTGTACCGGTGGTTTCTCATGAAGATACAGATGCGGTTCATTGTGGTCCCGGTCCATTTTCTATGGCTGGCCCTGATATGGTAAGCGACATGTTACAAGCCGTGGGTTTTGAGCGTGTACAGTTTGAACGTTTTGATACCGACATCTGTATTGGGCGGAATCTAGAGGAAGCTATTGAATTTGCCTTGGAAATTGGACCGGCTGGGGAGATTATCCGCCTTGCGGAAGAAGAAGGTGAACGTTTACGGGGTGAAGTGAATGTGGCCCTTAAAGAAGTGATCGGGAAATTCGCTAAGGAAGATGGCCGTATTTGGGCACCGTCTAGTGCATGGTTTATTACTGCCTATAACCCTGGGGGTTAGTGCTGATATAGGGTCGTAGCCTTTGAATATTTTTCTAGCGCCCCCTCAGTGAACGCGAAATCATCATCAAGGCACTTTTCTATTGGGCTGTCATGTTGCCCAGTTTATCGTGCTTTTATTACTCCCCTTCTAATGGATTTATAAAACGGTACTTCTGTTTAAATAACGGGTCAAACTATCGACTAATTTGATAGCACATGTGACAATCACTGGCCTAATTGACGGGATAAAATAATCACAAGGAGAATGACGTTGAACCATACCTACAGCCGCATTGCCTGTTTGAGCTTATCGCTCTGGGCTAGCACGATTTTTGCTGATGCCAAGCCACTTGATACTAGCAATATACCGAACGATAGTGTATCGGTCTCCAAGTTGGAGGCAGCACATGGTGCCATTACTCATGAATTGTCGTTAGGTGAGGCCAAGCTAGCAATCTTGAGAGCAACCATCACAAATCGAAAGGTAAAGTGGATACTCGAAGAAGAGGGCAAAGATTATATGGTATTTCGTTGGGACTATTCACGACAAACAATCTATACCAGAATTGAATACAACGAAAAATACGTACAAATGAAATATGCCGGCGCAAGCGAGGGCTTTCTTTGTGATATAAACATTGACGGAATTTGCTACGATAACGAATCTAGAAAATACTACAGCTATATGCATCGTCTAAAAAAATCCCTTACTAAAGTACTTCAGTCATAGCGGATAGTTGACATGAAAAACAAAAGGACATTTCAAATGAATCATCTGTTAAAGGCGATAGCAGTATCCGCCATATGTATCGTATCCGCCATCAGTCCAATACAAGCGGCGGAAACGCAGGCTGAATACGAATGGTATGGCCAACCTATAAAATACAACTCGGCATACATAACTGATGTGGAATCTCTAATAGTAGAATCCATGAATGATCGCGGTTGGGAAATCAAAGAGAAAAGTGAAAAAGAGATCGTGGCTTGGTTACCTGATGAAAGCGACAATGAAATTATTATAAAGATAATGCATAACGCTTCTGAAATCACTTTTGAGGCGGTTAGCGAAAGAAGGCTTTATTGTCATCGTGGTATAGAATGTGGTGTTAGCAGGAGTGACCTGGGCAAGGTGCGCCATTTTTTACGCCAAAGTATAACCGCTAATATTCATAGAGCGGCAATGGCTGACTTATTGAAAAATTCAGAGTTAAGAAAGCAGTTTCTTAGCAAACTACAATCCAAAGACCTTGGCGAAAGAACAAAGTTAGCCCGCGAAATTATTGTTGAAAAACTATACTCCCCGGAAATTTTGTCTGAGCTCGTGGCGGAAATACAAAAAGGTTTTGACGCTCCAGAGTTAAGCAAACAAGCCGTACAGATGTATGCGTATTACTGTAAAGCGCTTGCACTAAGTAAGGATAAGGCCTATTTGCCGCTGTTAAATAAAGTTATTGCAAAAACCAATGACGATAAACTACGTAATTACGTGGAAGGCTATCTTAGTTATTATAAGGGTTAACAAACGGAGAAAGGGCGATATTGTGGCCCTGCCCACAATATCGCAAGGTAAGTGAATGCCTATGAAGATATCCTTGCTCGTACTTCGATGCAAAGACATAGAAATAAGTAAGACATTTTATGAGCAGCTAGGATTAGTATTTGTAAAAGAAAAACATGGAAATGGCCCGGAGCACTATTCATCTGAATATGATGGTGTTGTTTTGGAGCTATATCCAAATAAGGATGTAGCTCCAAATGACAATAGTCGAATTGGTTTTAAGGTGGGTGATATTGAAAAAATAGTAAATACTATCTCCATTATCAGTACTTACCAATCTAATAACAGCACTACTTATATTGTCGCCGACCCTGATGGGCGTAAAATTGAACTCAAAGAGTGAATTTAGTATTGGAAGTGCTGTATTGAAGACGAGAAACAGTGTGGGCTTGTGCGTAATAATTGATTAGGGAGTCGATAGTGATAACGGTAGGATCCTTAAAAAGAGAGGACGTAAGCGAAGAATTTCCTTTTCTTGCCGCTAAGTACCGAGGAAGAAGAAAAGCTATTAAAGAGTTTACTCATTTGGCACCGGACTTTGTCTTTTGGATTTATCCTGACGGCATCCTGTTTGACGCTAAGGATGCACATAAGAAGAACCTCCCTCGAGGTTACGAGCATATATTGACAGATGAACCGGATTATTGTGGTTTCCTGCGGGGGCGTGTAGCGAGCAACTATGGCCCACAGGTAGTAGTGGTATATTGCCGCCCTGAGGCTCTAGAGAGCGATGTTGAGAAAATTTCACAGTTTGTCGAAGGAATGTCGCAGTTACCTATCCCTATAGCTAATGACGCTCTGGTTTTTAGCGATAATGGAGATATTTACGGCACATTAAATGACATTAAACGGAGGGATAGTTAAGCAGTGATTAGACATTGTAGCAATGTCCTCCACAAGACCAACGAGGCGAGTGTAGAATACCTGTCCAATTGGTTTCTGTTATAGATGCCTGTATATATTCCATTTGCTACGGGTTAATATTTCCCTCGATAGAATATCGAAGGTGCAAATACGTAATCATTACGAGTGAAGGCTGATAGCAGCTTAGGAGGTAGTCATGAGGGTTATGTTCGTTATTATTTTATTAGCGGTATCTGGTTGTACGTCGATAAAAGTAAATCAGGTAGATGCATCACATAACATCACGCATGTGTGTATAGAAAACAATCCAAAGGTTTTAGTGAAAGAGTTTGTGCCGGTTATTGTAAATGCTATGAGCAATCACTTTATAACAACAGAGCGTTACTATGCCGAGACCCCAAGCCATTGCAAATTTAGACTAACATACACCGCGAGACGTTCATGGGATCTTTCTCCGTACTTAAGTCACGCGCAGTTGAAATTGTTTGATAAAAATCGTCAAATAGGGTTTGCTCAATATCACTTGATTGGTGGTGGTGGTTTCGATTTTAGCAAATGGAACAGTGTTGAAAGTAAAATGGTTCCAGTTGTTGATAGGCTGTTAAAGCAATACTAACTCTATGGTGCGATACCTGACTTTATTCATGATATTAGCAATGTCTCGTAATAAGTAGGTGGCCTCCCTAATAGGATGTAGAGAGGCTCCCAAACATGCTGTAGTGAATACTTTACTCTTCCTTAAGCGTCGGATGGATTAAAACGAATTTTAAATATAAGAGCCTCATCTGGCGACGTATTCAGGATGAGTGCTGCATTGTCGTTCCATGGATGGAGTGTTATAGACTTTCCCGAATAAATTTGTGTTGTGCCATCTTCTACTGTGGGAAGCTCCAGCAAAGGCTCTGAATTTAGTGGATTGCCCTTTGCGATGATCAATGCATAGTTAGCGTCCGTCCGCAATGTGATCGTTTTGTCTAAGGACGTGAAAAAGTTACCATCTGCAAGGAACTCAAGCCCATCATCGCGCAGCGGTTTGGCTTTTAAGAAACGAGCGTCATTAATAAATCGTGTGTAGTTTTCTGTCTGTGGGTACTGTGTGAGTGACCCCATTTCTGCTGCTATCCCTCGGGTGTTTGTCGCAAGTACTGCAAAAGAGCGGAGTGGCTGAATACCATATTCGCTTAACGCGGGTGTGATAGCGGGGAAATATTCACCGAATACCTGCATTTCTTTACCTTTGATTACCTTTCCTGTCGCCAGCTCGAGGAAAGTGCCAGATTTTAATGTTAATTCAAGAGACATGAGTCTTCTCCTTAGTGGGGGGGGCGTTGATGGGGTTATTATGGAATCTATAATTCCGGAAATCAATATATCTGTATATATGATTTCGGAATTGACTGTTTCCGTAATGGTATTTCCGGAATGAGGGATTTCTGTTAGTATCGCGTACATGACAATTGATACTTCCAGGCGCCCCGACAAAATCAGAGGGCGAAAGCGTGATACGGGCCGTACCGAGGCAATACTCGAGGCCGCTGCAGACCTACTACTAGAAGTTGGCTTTGATAGATTTCGGATTAAGGATGTGGCTACCCGTGCTGGCTCTGGTACGGGTGCTATCTATCGGCGGTGGAGCACGAAGGAGTCTCTTATTATCGAAGCCATCAGGAATATGCCAGTGCCTGAGGCGGTGGTGACTGACGATCCGGTAGCAGACTTGAGAGCGATAGTGACTCCAAAATGTGTGGATTCCGCTGAAAAGCCCGATTTGGTACCGGGTCTTATTTCTGCGATGCGTTCAGATGCTGGCATCGAAGAAGCGGTAAAAGAGGGCTATAGTCTTGAATATCTACGAAGTACAATCGCTCGTCTAATTGGTGCCGATCATCCACACCTGGATTTACTTACTGACCTTACTCCTGCAATCGCACTATTACGATCTTCATTTACGCCCGAGTCGATAGACCCTCAAGCAATGACTGAGGAAATAATTTCGCTCATTCTATCCGTAGCGAAGCCCCCCTCAACATAGCTATATTTGCGGTGGTTATTCTTCTTTGGGGTATACCTCAATTTTCTGGTGACATCACCTCAACAAATTTCGCCTTAATAAACTCTTTAAACAACACCATTTTTCTCGGTTGGTGTTGTTTCTTATGATGCAGTAACACTATCTGTTGAGGTGGGAATTGAACGGCCGGGAATATCGCCTGTAATTTTCCAGCCCTAATATCCTCTTTTACCATAAGATCCAACATCATGGTGATACCTCCACCTTGTCGAACTAACTGATACTGCGCGTACACATCATTGGTAGTATGGAATAGGTCGATATCTAGCATGCCATAACCAGGAAACATGCTGCGAATCCGATCGGCAAGATTGATATAGGTTGGAATAATAATTTTATGATGGGCAAGCTCCTCGATTGACGTGGGAATTTGAGTGATTGGGCCATAGCGCTCAAAATATTCCGGAGATGCACAAAATACCGGACGGGTTTCCATCAGAGTGGTTGCGGTTAACCGTGAATCCCTTAGGGGGCCAATGCGAAAGGAAAAGTCAATTTGTCCATCCACTAGGTCTTCAATGCTATCGGATACTGAAAAGTCGATTTTGATCGTGGGGTGTTCTTCCGCAAAGCGATTGATCAAGTTAAAAAAACCAGGTTGCAGTAGTACCCGAGGACACGACAGTTTGAGTTTGCCAATAGGTTCTTCTTTGGTGTCTAAAATCCGCTCTTCTGCATCGAGCACTGACGAGAGAATGGCTTTGCAGTCTTTGTAAAACGATTTCCCCAAGTCTGTGACCGCTAGTGAGCGAGTCGTGCGGTCTACCAGTTGCACCCCCAACGAATCTTCTAATAATGTGAGCTTTTTGCTGATGGCAGAAGGGGATAAATGCAATGCTTTGGCTGCTTTGGATAAGCTGTTGAGCTCGACAATGGTGATAAATGCTTGATATTCATCAAATTTAGCCATCAAGAAGTCCTTTTGGTAGATACTGCACTATTTGGAATTAATCATTTAAGCATAATTCACTTTTTATCATCAATAGCGCAGAGCACACTGGGATCCATATTCAATAACAAAAAGGGATGTGGTAATGAAAACCGACAAATCTAAAGGTTTTGCTTGGATAGTGTTAATAACAGTGATGATAAATCTAATTGGGTGTGGGCCGAAAAGAGAGAGCTATAGTGTGGAGTCTCAAGGTAACATTCAGTCTTGGCAGGATATCCAGGCCCATGCGAATAAGGCCTCGCTAACGACCTTTATGACCGGGGTACTGACAGTGCCGACCTCTGGCATGCTTAATCGCAGCGATCCTAAAACCGATATTTTTACAGAGGATAGTATTGATGTAGAAGTATATGCGCACTGGATACGGCACTCAGAGAAGGGTGATTTCTTAATTGATACGGGGTTGGATCATCGTTTTGGTGAGTCGGCTCGAGGCAGTCAGAAAGGGTTTGTTGCGCCGTTTATTATCGAAGGTGGGATGCAAGAGATTGGGCAGGATATTCTTAGTCAGTTGGAAGAAAATCAGGTAAATGTGAAAGGCGTTTTCTTGACTCATGTTCATAGTGATCACTCAGCAGGGATACCGGCGTTACCTGAGGGTACACCCATCATGCTGGGTAAAGGTGCATCTTTACATCAATATCCTTTTGCACTTTATAACGATCATTTTGATAACGTGGAAACGTTATATGAACTGGATTTTAGTCAGGCGGTAGATATCCAGCCGTTAGGTAAAATGTTAGATCTGTTCGGTGATGGCTCGGTATGGGCAATCTCCACACCTGGTCATACCGAGGGGCATGTATCTTATTTGGTGAATTCATTTGAGGGTTGGGTATTGTTGACTGGGGATGCAAGCCATACTCGCTGGGGTTTTGAGAACGGCGTTATTCCAGGGTGGTCAGAGGATGATTCGGAAGCAGAGAAAAGCTTGCGAGGACTGATTCAGTTTAGTCAACAAAACCCTGATATTCGCGTTGTGTTTGGGCATGAGCGTTAGTGGTTGAATGTGGTGACTAAGCACTGGGGCGTCAGTGTAAGATCACTTGAGTTCAGGTAAAATCAGGGACTCGATTTGGCTAAGGAGTGTTATCGTGACTTATGATGAGTTCAATGAATTTTGTCGACAACTTACGGCGACATCATATGTGGTTCAATGGGGTGACTCCCACGTATGGAAAGTGGGAGGAAAGGTGTTCGCCATTGGTGGTTGGGAGAAGTCTGATAAACCGGCCTTCACCTTTAAAACATCAGAGCTTAACTTTGAGATTTTACGAGATGAGCCGGGGTTTAGGCCGGCTCCTTATATGGCATCTCGTGGAATGAAGTGGATACAGCTATACGATACGACCAAGGCGAAAAGTGAGCAATTTATATATTACCTTGAAGAGTCTCACCGCATAGTCTCGCTGGGATTAACGAAAAAAAAGCAAAAAGAACTTGGGTTGAATCAAGAGTAAAGAGGTAATCAAGCTGTGCTTACTCACTACCATTATGCGAGCGCTTCAAAGACGTCTTCTCTTAATTTTGCGCTACCGTCATCCTGTAATACCCATAATTCTTTATGAATAACGCCAGAGGCCTTGTTCATTGTCCAGTTGGCGCTAAGTATCGCTGAGCGTGAATCAACGACTTCTATTTTGGGTAAAGCATATTCCACATCACTAAACCCATCGTCGATTAACTTTTGCCAAAAATTGGTGATGGCCTCGGTGCCTATAAAGGTCCCAAACGGATTAGCTTGCATGGTGGCATCTGGCTCATATTGTGCTGCGCAGCCTGCGGCATTGCCCTCGTTAAACGCCTGTTTCCACGTGTTACTGGCTGAGTTGATTGCTGCTAAAAGGGCGGTTGATTCTTGAGTTGTCATGGGGTTGTCCTTATGTAGTCGGTGATGAGATCTAGAGTACGCTTCCCCATTGGTTAGATAAATGCTCTAATAGTTAAATGATTGTTCGATAAAACAGAACAAATGAGAGGTGGTATAGATTGGTGAATTTACGGTACATGATGGTATTTCTACGCGTGGTGGATTGTGGCTCTATCAGCGGTGCTGCGGAGCAATTGGCTATATCTAAGTCAGTCGTGAGCCAGCAGTTATCGGCGTTGGAGAAGGCGTTAGGTGTGTCGTTGTTGAACCGGACAACTAGAACTCAAATACTAACGCCGGCCGGGCGGGATTTTTACCAGCAGTGCCAAAAGATAGAGAAGATCAGTCAGCAGGCATGGAATGATGCGCAGGAAGCGCAGCACCTGCCTGTTGGCCCGGTGACAATAACCGCACCTCATGCGTTAATTGAATCCGTAGTGGCACCAGCCATTGTGGAGTTGCTAGTTAACCACCCTGGTATTAGACCTACCATATTGGCCAATGATCAGCGAATCAATTTGATTGATGAGGGAGTGGACTTGGCTATCCGAGTAGGGGATATGCCGAATAGTAATTTTAAGCAACGCCTCTTGGGCCGGTTTAGCGAGGTATTATGTGCAGACTCGCGGTACGTGAAGCAAATGAATATCAGTGAGGCGGCGCTTATCGATGACAAGGAGCTGCGCCATCAGTGTGATTATATTGCGAATGCCTGGCAGGGTGGTGCAATTCAGCATCGATTTATTCATTCTGAGACTGGCACCGTAGGGGACTTATCTTTTAACGCGACACGGTTTGCCGATTCGCTACCGGTAGTGATCGCTTATCTCAAAGGTGCAAGTGGGTTGGCGTTTATTCCCGATTTTTTGATGTCGACTATTTCTGAAGAAAAGCCACTGGTGAACTTGCTACCCAATCATCATAGCGACCCCGTATCGGTGTACGGGGTGCATGGTTTTGGAAAGCATTTACCTCATGTTGTTGAGCTGTGTTTGAACGCCATCAAGAAAAAAATGGATGGTATGTTTGTATAGGGCATGTGTGCCTTACCCTGCAGAGGCAGTGACCTTGAAGCCTTCCTGGTCTACCTCAAAGAAGAAGACGCGCTCCCAACCGTTATATCCAGGGGAGTCGGCCAAGATTAATTTACCGCGTATTAAGTCTGGAAATTTGGCATCGGTGATTCGCTCAAAGGTTGTTGCAGCAAGATTGTAAGCATTTCGTTCGACTTTACCTCCGTTACCTTGCTTCCATTTCCAAAATGGATCACCTGGCATATCGTGCTTACGTTGACGGCGAACAAAGTGGAACCCGGATTTTTGCACTAACATAGCAATGAGGTATTTGTTGGCGCTACTCGCGGAGGGAATATTGGCGGCGGTAATAGTATTCACTGCGTAATCGGATAAATAGGTCGCTTTTCCTGCGCCATCTGCAATAACACCGGCCTTGAGCGCGGTACAATACCCTCCAAGATCACCGCCAAAGGTGACGCCACCAGGTTTGGCAGTGCCTGCACTGGAGTTATTGGGTACTGCGCATTTGGCGGCGTAGCCGTAACAATTGGCGGTTTGACTAAAGTCCTGTTCGTCTCTTGATTTCATTGTTATTCACTTAGTGTTTTTTAGGATTATATGGGCATATATTAGTCTAGCTCATGGTTAAGAAGGGAAGGGTTGTAAGTGATGTGCTTTTATATGGTTCGAATATTCTAGAAATATAGTTGACCTTGGTTTGTGGTGTGAGTATTGTAGATAAATAAACAACAGTGAATACCTATCTTATCTAGGTGTTTTTTATTGGCTTTATAATTCGATAATACTGGAAATATAGGTAATTGAAGATGCTTCCCAATCACGATATCTCGACCATTACTTCACGATTGAACGACCAATTACACAATGCCTTAAAAGCCCCCAGGATTCTGGTGCTGTTTGGGTCTTTGCGAGGTAACTCTTATACTCGTCTGCTGGCTAATCAGGTTGTGTCCATGCTCACACATTTTGGCGCCGAGGTGCGTTTGTTTGATCCAAAGGAGCTTCCAATGTTTGACGGGGAAAGTGTCGATCATACTAAAGTACAAGAATTGCGTGATGCTTCAGAATGGTCAGAAGGGCAGGTGTGGATTAGCCCAGAAATGCACGGTACGGTATCTGCTGTGTTAAAAAACCAGATTGATTGGATTCCTTTGGATCAATCTGCTGTGCGAGCCACTCAAGGAAAAACATTGGCAGTCATGCAAATCAGTGGAGGTTCGCAGTCATTTAATACGGTGAATGCTTTACGCATTTTAGGGCGTTGGATGAGGATGTTTACCATTCCCAATCAATCCTCTATTCCCAAAGCATGGATGGAATTTGAAGAAAAGGGAGCGTTAAAAGATTCGCCTTATAGAGATCGAGTGGTTGATGTATTGGAGGAATTGCTAAAGACAACATTGTTGATGCGAGGGCAAAGCGAGTATTTAACGGAACGATTTAGTGAAAATAAAGCGACGTTGATGGCAGAGCATCTTGTCACAAAGGCGATAGGGTAAAAATCGCAGCCTGATTTCTGTCGGTGGGATTATCTCTAGATGACTCGAAAACATAGAGTCATCTAGAGATATGTATCGGGTGCTTAATCCGTACAGTGCTCATCAGATATGATGAGTGCGCCAGCGACTTCAGCATAACAGCTATTGGAATAGGTCTTAATGTCAGTACTGACGATGCCGCAAACGGGAGCATATATTTCAATACAGGCCATTGGCTCATCATTTTTTACCGGTACGGATTGACCTTCAATATCGCCACATTCACCCTCAAATGCGAGTTCTGCATTATCCAACTCCAATTTACAGCTATTGGAATAGGTTTGATAAATGGGTTGGCATGGCGTAGTAACACAAGTGATTTGTTTTAACCCACATTGTGGAGCGTACTGTGCGGTACAGGCTTGACCATCAAAGTGTACGACAAGCTCTGCGTTGTAATCTTCGTTTTCAGTGGGGGTAGCAGCTACTGGGTAAGGCGTCACGTTGAGTAGCTCCACCGTATATTGGTCAGAACCCCCTATGCTTGCGGTTGAGGTATTGTTTTCTAGCCCTAGAGATAATTGAACCGGTAACTCTTGATCACCATAGACCAATGTTAGATCGGTGGTGACAGCGCCAGCCCATACACACACAACATCGGAAGGGCATCGACTATCATTCACATCGTTAAGAGTAATCTTGATGGGATCTGCGCTATTTACGATTGCAGTGTTGGCATAGGGTAGAGAAAAGGTTTCTTCTAATTCATAGGTGGGCTCAGAAACGCAAGCAGATAACATCCATGAAAGAGAAAGTAGAAAAGAGAGTTTGAGTTTGTTCATGCCCATTCCTTTTGGTTGATAGATTTTTAGTGAACCATAAACCTCTGTATTACTTTTCGTTTGTATTACCTCACATTTTCAAAAAACTTCCAGAGAAGACGAAGGTTTTTTGATAAAGGGTGTGTATTTGCGCACTAACGGTTGGCCTCATTTACCTCTAGACAGCATTGTGATGAATCTTTAGTCTGCTGATAGTGTTGTAAATGCAATCAGAATAATAATGAAAGGTGGTGGAATGAGAGCAGCTATGCGTATGTTCGGTATTCTCTTAGTGGGGTTATTGAGTTTTGGTGGATTATTGCTATTGGGAGGGTGTCAAATTACAGGGACTGTCACAATGGATGGCGAACCTATGGAGGGTGTGGTGGTGACCCTTTCTGGTGATTCTGAGCAGCAAGTGATAACTGATACGTCTGGCCGATATCGCTTTGACGGTATTGATGCTGGCACGTATACGGTGACAATGATGGCACCAGATGGTTACTCTAGAAACCCGTCGATCGACATTTTTAAAGACAGCGATCGAACGAATGTATCGGATAAGGATTTCACTTTTGACAACAGCACACTACGGAGTCTTATCGATGGTAAGGCAGTTGGTTTATTAGAGGATAATGGCATTGCAGTGTGGCGAGGGTTGCCGTTTGCTCAACCTCCGGTGGATGCATTGCGTTGGAAGTCACCTCAACCTAGCCAGTCCTGGTCTGATACTTATTTAGCGATTCAACCCAGTACGCTGTGTCCTCAGTTTGCGGGCATGTTATCGGACTTACCACAATCTCAGTATGGCGCAATTATTGGTGATGAAGATTGCCTTTATCTTAATGTGTGGGCACCTTCGAGTATGCCCGAAATTGCAGATCGTCCTGTGATGTTTTGGATTCATGGGGGAGGCAATACGATTGGAGAAGGTATTCAATATAATGGAAAGCATCTGGCGGAGCGGTATGGTGTTGTTGTGGTCACCATTAATTATCGGTTGGGGCCCTTAGGTTGGATGAGGCATCCCGCGTTGCGATTAACGGCAAATAATGCGTTGGATCAAACGGGTAATTACGGAACGTTAGATATTATTCGCGCCCTTACGTGGGTGAAAGGTAATATCAAACACTTTGGTGGTGATGCAGCCAATGTTACGGTTTTCGGTGAATCTGCTGGTGCTAGTAACGTGCTCACGTTGCTAGCGTCTCCATTAGCAACGGATTTATTTCATCGTGCGGTATCACAAAGTGGTTCACTACAGTGGAGTACAATAGCTGAAGCGGAAAACTATAACGATGAGGTGGTCAAAGGCGGAAGCAGGAGCAGTCGAGAGGTGATTAATGATTTATTGGTTAATGCGGGTTTGGCGGGGAGTCGGAGTGAAGCTAAGGCACTTCAAATTTCTATGACTGATGAAGAGGTCGGTGCATTTTTGTATCAGCAAACCCCAGAACAGCTATTGGCAGTTTATGATGGTGCCTTTGCCGGTATGTTCTCCATGCCTCGACTGTTTAGAGACGATGTTGTATTGCCCGATGAGACCCCTCTGTCGGTTTTCGCTTCAGGTAATTATAATCAGGTACCAACGATTCTGGGGACTAATCGAGATGAGTCCCGTTTATTTATGGCACTCGATCCAACCTATACGACGGTCATTGCCAATCTGATTCCCATCATAAAAAATAAAGGCGATTATGTTCTGACATCCAAATACACTTCTGATGCTTGGAAGATTCGTGGCGCGGATGAAATTGCAGAGGCAATGCAACGTCACCAGCCGGGTTCAGTTTATGTGTATCGGTTTGATTGGGATGAAGAAATAGCGATACTAGGTATTGGTGCCGATGTGTTGTTGGGTGCAGCGCATATTTTAGAAGTAGGGTTTGTGTTTGCGGATGTAGATACTTTTATCGTGCCAAGCTATCAACCGTTTGTGTATACCAATAAGAATCAAGAAGGCAGAGATTTTTTGGCGGGTGCTATGTCATCCTATTGGGCTGGTTTTGCGCGTACAGGTGTACCTGGCAATGGTTTCTTTGATGAGCAGTCTACGGTATGGCAACCCTGGAGTGATATCACCGATGATAAGACTCTTATCTTTGATACAGAACAGGATCAAGGTATTGTTATGTCGGATCTGTTTTTCGATAAAGAAAGCCAAAAAATATCGTTGGAAGCTGAAACAGGGTTCTCTAGTGTGGAGGCCCATTGTCGAGTGTACAGTGAGCTTTTTGGGAGTACGGGGTTTTACGAAGAGCGGTGCCGGTAACAATACAACTCATCGGGGTCATTGAGAAAATGGTTCCGATGAATTGTATTGTAGAGGTCCCCAATTTATACAATGAAGCGGACATTTTTATTTCGGTCGTATTTAGGATTGTTTTTTACCCTTGACGGATTGCCAGGCCATATCAGCAAATTCTTCTCGGTAAGTTAGTAATGGCTCGTTATAACGCCCCGCCAACCAGTGACGCGCATAGTCGTGGGTAGGACCTGATATGGCAGAGGAGAATAGTTCATAGGGCATTGTTTTTAGATTACCGCTGACAATATGTGGAGTGAACCACTGTACTAAATCAAAAGAGAAGCCTTTGAGTTCCCTCTGTACTTTATCTTCTTTCTTTTCTTTGGGTAGTAAATCTTGAGAGAGCAAGGAGCGATGGTGAAAGACAAACCTGGCCCAGTCAGGTTCAGTGGATATCCAATCAACATTGGCGTAAACAAGCGCTTTAACGCCACTCTCTGCGGTTTTGTCATGGGGTGGAAGCTCGCTGAGGTAGCACTTTACCAAGGAGCCGAAATTCCGTAATCCTTGGATATATAGCGCGGCTGCGATTTTCTCTTTATTGCCAAAATGATGGTACAGACTACCCACGCTCATTCCCGATGCCTCTCGGATCATATCAATTGTGGTGCCGGCCAATCCATGTTGCGTAAAACACCCCAATGCGGCCTGTAAGGCTAGGCGTTTCTTTTCTTGAGTATTGGGTCGGTTTTGTTCTGTATCGGACACGGGTTTTTCCACTGCAGAAGGATGGGAGCTAAATGTGGTGCCGAGTATTACATATGTACTCGACTGCTGAGTACTAGAATAATATTCTAGTTTGTGCGAGTATGACTTTCCAATTCAGGGGTAAAGCCCTTAAGCCAATAATTATTGTGATGTAGACAGCAGGAGAGAACTCAATGGATACACTAAATTTATATAATAAAGTCAGTAAGTTACCCGCAGGAAAGGATATATTTAGCGTGGCGGTATGTGGGATTGCACCGTATTTTCGTTCGATTAAGCCAAAAATCCAGGACCTTCGCCCAGGGTATTGTAGTGTAGAGATCAAGAACCGGCGGTCGGTGCAGAACCACCTTAAGACTGTGCATGCCATTGCGATGTGTAATATGGCTGAACTGGCAGGCGGAATGATGACTGACGCCTCGATACCCGAGGGAAGCCGCTGGATACCAGCAGGAATGACAGTGAAATATGTGAAAAAAGCGAAGACCAATCTAACTGCGGTTGCCGATGGCTCTCAGCTAAATTGGCAGACAGAAGGGGATCTTGTGGTACCGGTGATTGTGACGGATACCTCTGGTGAGGTGGTATTTACGGCCGATATCACGATGAATATTAAACACTAATCGATGCGATAAGCATCGATATCGGATTTAACGACTTTTCCCGCAATCACCAATATTCGCCCTTGGTAGCGCTGTTCGCCTGTTGTGGTGAATTCAAAAATGAACTGCCGGCAATAAAACCAGCGGTTATTGTTATTCCGAGCAAGCCACTGGCGCTGCAGGGCAACGGTTTGATCTAATAATTGTAATTGATCCAGGTTGCAAAGGCGTTTAGCTTCAGAAATGGCAAGCTCACGGCTTTTCGCGGAGTAATACCAGTAACCGACTGCGGTTGTGGTGATTAGCAGTATGATGAGTTCGTTCATGGTTTGTGTTAGGCGTTAGAGTAAATGGTGGGTTCGGGCAAAGGATACCGCTTGAGTGCGATTGTTGACATTGCACGCTCTAAGGATGGCGGCAACATGGACCTTCACGGTGCTGGGAGACATTGACAGCACTTTGGCAATTTCTTTGTTAGACAAACCATCATCCATAAGAAGCAGTACTTCTTTTTGACGGTCTGTCAATTGTACTGACACAGTGTTGTCGGGCGCAGCTTTATTCGATAACGTTTTGTTAGATGCTGATTTTTCGGATGTTGTATCTTCTATCGTCTTGGCAGTCCCATAGGCCGGGTCTGCACTGAAGTCGGTTTTTAGAATCGCGGGAGGTACGTATATGCCACCGGAGAGAATAAGTTGAATAGCACTTATCATTACCTGAGAATTGGAACTCTTGGTAATAAAGCCACTGGCACCTTTCTGTAGCGCTTGTTGAATCTTAGCGGAATCTTCATTGGCTGATAACATAGCAACAGGAACACTAGGATCGGCCTGTTTTATCGCCTCTAACAGTGAAAAGTCTTGATTGTCAGGTAAATGTAGATCGAGAAGGACTAGGTCTAAATCGCGATAGGTTTGAATGGATTCCATCGCGGATTTTGCGCTGTCAGCTTCTAATATTTGTGCTGCATTATCAGTGCTGCTCAGTTGCTGCTTGAGTACCAGCGCTAACCCTTCTCGAAATAACGCGTGATCGTCAACTAATAATATATCCACGGGGGTAGGGTGACCTGCTTTTAAAAGTGGTGGTTGCCTAGAAGTATAACGGCATCTAGCTAAATATATACCCATGCAGTGGATGAGCCTAATAAGATTGTGGAGAATATCCGATTTCTTTTGTTTGGCTTAGGTCTTTCTGTGTAATGGATGCGTTTGAGAGAGCGCAATTTTTAGTGGATACCGTGACGGCCCTTATTAGATGAAAATATCAGTACAAGTTGACGCTCAAGTCTTTGAGTTTGTTGATGTGCACGATACACAGAGTATCGCGAGAAACAGAGTTCGAGTATTTCACCGAAGAGCAGAATTAGAAGGGTTTATTTCTAAAGCGGTGAGTGATAATGCGGCAGATTTGATATCGCTGGCCAATGATCCAACCGTATCCACAGCTGATACCCTGCGTCTCACAGAAGCGCTTGCAGATCGCGTTGAAAACAAGCAATTGTTTATTCAAAAAGGCTTGGGTGGTAGTGGAGCCCCTAAAGCAGCGTCACGCCCTGCGATTCCCGGTAGTAATCCACTTGAGAATGTTAGTAATCGCTATAGCGGGGATATGAAGCGGTTTATTGTCGCCCATCAAGATAATTATGAACGCTTTGGTGGAATAAAGCGGGAATTCCTCTCGGGTGCTCAGTCTCCTGATGATGGTACGCAGACAGGTGCTGGGAGCGTTGCAGGTGCCAATGGTCGCTCTTCTCTCGCTCAAGGTGCCGCAGGTGATGCTTCAGAGGCATTTCAACGTAGTGCCCAAGGGACTGGGGACAGGGTTAATCAGAGCTCGGCTGCAACAGGCAGTAATCCACTCAGCGGTGGGTTAGCTGGAGTTGAGACAGGGGTTGAGGCAGATTTGGGGGCAGATGGCAGTGCGATAAATACTGGCAAGCCTTTCGCTGAAGCAACAATCCCGACATTCTTTAACAGTGTGGCATCTCAGAAAGAATTACATTATAAAATTGTCGTAGAGATCGCAGGAAGAAACCCTTGTCCGAAACAACATATCGAAATCCATGGACTATCAGCGGATAAATCTGCCCCTAGACCGTTACAAGCTCAGATGATTAGAGGGGTTCACCATAATAGGGATCGACATCGCAGTATTGTAGAGTTCACTAAGCTTCCCAATGTGCCTCGGGAACTAACGTTGGTGGTGCCCACACGGGGGCATGTTGCTGATATTCGGTTACCACTACATACAGAGGTATTCCCATCGGATAACCGGGCTGAACAGCCTGAATGGGACAATGTACTGGTTCCAGTAAAACCATTGGCCTACGTCACTAAAGCCAATAATCGCCAAGAGGCTGACGTGTTAAAACCTGGCTGGGTGTATATATTTTGGCGAGGAAAACTATGGCGAGAGTTACAGGTTCAGAAAAACCAAGCGTTAAAAGATGTGAATGTAGAATTCTATCGGAATAACTGGAATGGTGATTTTGGGCAAGAAGAGGAGCGTGAAGCAGAAGGGCATTGGCAGACTGCAGTGTGGGTGCCCTACAAACTTAATGGTGAACTGCAAACGGATCACAACGCCCCGCTAATGATGTACAGCGAAGGGCAGCTTGATTGGCCATTTATTGAATCCCTCGAAAATGATAATGCCACATTGAAAGAAAGCGCAACAGCGCTAGAACTGAGTGCCTATAGCGAAGAGCAACATTATAAGAATGCGGCGGGGCACATGGGTAGCATAGAGACTGCATTGTTGGATCAGTGGATTGACCCAGAGCAGCACGATTACCAAGTAATTAGCAACAAGGGTAAGGATCTTAGAGGGTATCGGGACAGCCAGGTGCCTGTGGTATTTCTACAGCCGCAAGGGGATTTTTTTATGCTAGAAGTACTGGACGAAGAGGGTAAACCAGTACGGGATAAAACGTTTCAATTACAGGTAGGCGATAAGCAGTTTTCCGGAGAATTGGATCGTAAGGGAATGCTTAAATTCAACGTACCTGAAGGCATTCCAGCTGGTGGAGGTAAAGTGCTTATTTGGCCAGAAGGTGAAGATGGTGAATGTGAAGAGGTGCCCTTTCAAGTATCCGCCAGCACTATGCCGGATGTACAAACCATTGCAGGAGTACAAGCCCGGTGTAATAACTTAGGGTTTGATGCCGGTGTAGTGGATGGAATTAACGGTAAAAAAACAACGTCAGCAGTAAAGGGCTTTCAAGCTGCTTATGGGTTGGATGTGGATGGTATCGCAGGGCCTAAAACTAAAAAGAAACTGAAGCAGGTCTATAAGCGTTGATGTTGATTTCGACGCTGCAACGATTAGATTTTTTAACGAAGTAAACCAACGTAGACGAATAGCTTACCTATGAAACGTGCAGAAACAGTGTTTGTAAAGAATGCGGTGAATACTCTAGTGTTGCGTACACCAAGGACGTTGAGGATTCGAATATCTCACCCTGAATCCGATGAAGCCATCGACTTTCCTTATCTGATCTCTCTACAAGATGACCATATCAGTGGGGAAGTGAAGAATAACGACATCCTGGAAGAGAGTTTTAAGAAAAATGTTGATGCCGGTGAGTTGTGGGTATGGTTCTACGGTCTAGATAACCCCCCTACGGTATGGCCGTTTGACATTGTGCCAGAGACAGCGGTGGAGGAAGTCACCGATACACAGACACGGCTTAATGCATTGTCATACGACTGTGGAGAAGTGGACGGCAAGATGGGGCCATTGACCGAAGAAAGCCTTCGTCGTTTTCAAAAAGCCAATGAACTGGTGGAATGCGGTGACGTTAATGACGAGACAACCCAGCAATTAGAAATGTTATACGGAAGTTAATATGAGTGAGTCAATGGAAGCCACAGATGCAATTGCGGGATTAAAACCAACACAAGTGCAAGCAACGAACGTTGCACAAAAAGAGACCTCGAAAGACCAACTACAAACCTGCTCTCCACCGCAGGAGCAGTTGATGGTCATTCCAACGGCTCGACGATTGGCATCACCGATATCAGCCTTACAAACGTTCGCATCCATTGAGCGTCGGCGAGATATTAACCCCAGTGCAGAAGAGGTGTACGACGAGGAGCTCACACAACGTCGATTAGGGTGGTATCAACAACTGACCTATACCGAACAATCCCTCAGGCCGGGTTGGTTATATCTCTTAAAAGAAGGCCGTATATGGCGAGAGTATCAAGTAAGAAATTCACTGTTTTCAGAAAATGAACCCGTGAGTGGTGAGGATATTGACCTTAACCACAGTGTGACATTTTTTGAGGTGCCATTAGACCTATACAGTGATGATGCGCCTCAGGATACTCGTCCCGCCAGCCTTTCTGGGGTGCCCTATATATTGATGCCGGTTGAGGAAGAAGTTGAATTGGCTTGGTCGGAAGTTCAATGGGGCTGGTCGCGATTCGAAGCCATGGCCGATGCAACGTTACGGACGAAGCGCTGTACAACCGTTAGTCTTGCTTGTGCCCAGGGAAATGATGATAAGGCCGTGCAATGCTTTAGTAGCGAGACGTATCAACTTTATGCTGATGAATCTATTCCGCAGCGAATTAGAGAACAAGCGCCGGGACTTTTTGCTGTTGAATGTGATGTGCAGCCCGTTAAACATGTTATTGAAGTTGTATTGGATGATGTGCTGGAAATAGGTCGTGAGCTGGCCAATCGTTATCAGAGAGCCATCAGTAGTCACGAGAACCTACTGATGGAATTAAAGAACCCTGAAAATACGGGAGACTATCCCTCAGGGGAGCCTGTTCATGAACGGTATCGTTTTGCCCGCTGGTTTGATTCTGCGTTACTGGTGTATCAACAGTTTTTTATGGCGCAAAGTGACGAAGATAAGGGATTGTTGGATAAAAAGCATGACTTGTATCGATACCGCGCGGAGCTGGATATTAAAGATATCTATATAGCGCTGGGCATGGAGTCACGCAGTCTTGTGCGCAAGTATACAGAGCAATGTCAGAGACATCTAATCAACTTTATCAGGGGTGATTATGAGGCAGAGGGGGCTGTAAGTACTGATAATGTTGCTGGTCTGGAAGTGATTCATAGTCACCTAGCAGACTACCGTAGTTTACCAGGATTAGCCGAGGTGTTTATTGATGCTGATGGTCACCCCTTAGAGCCTGTGGAATCTGATGACCTGTTGTATCTTGCAAAAATATTCCATCGATTAGGTGATGTCCCACGAATGAAGGACATCACTATTGATGGTAATCGTATGCAGTACCTTAGTGAGAAGTCAGCAGCCGAACAGGCTGGTTGTACATTGCTTTTAGCCGAACTCAGTGGCGAAAATGAAGGGAACTTATGGTATCAATACATATGTGATCGGCCGGTAACCAATGAAGAAGGGGAAGACCAATCCACGGTGGGGGGTACATCTGAGTTTCAAGTCTCACGCCGCTTGGGGCAGCTCTTTACCAGTATAATAAGCGAGCTAATAGGGCCGCATGTAAATCCTGATCGAACACGCATTATCAGTACAAAAGATCGATTGTTGAATCTATTGCTAGGTAAGCTGGAACTCAACCATAAAATAACGCTGGATAAGATTGCGAACATTGATGGCCTGGGTTTTAGCAAAGACACAATATTACAATCGTCAGAGCGAAAGACCTACTTGCTAAGCCAAGTGGTTCGACCTGATTTTGTTCAATACCCTGAGAAGGAAAATATTCAGCCCGCGAAAGATCAGCTAGCGCGTGTTAAACAGCAAAAGCTCGAGCTGCTGACTAACACTTACGATAGAACGCGCCCACAGGTGATTGCGGAGCTAAAAGCGCAGCAGCGCAGGCTGCTTATTGAAGCAATGACAAAAGCAGATAAAGCCAAAGCTGCAGCGCTAGCAAAAGTGAGTAGCGCGCAAGAAGATCTTACTGCATTAAGTGCGGTAAGAAAGCGTCAAGACGTTATCCATAGGCAAACGGTTACCCGTATCGATGGGGCTTTAGCGGATCTTGGCGGTGAATTGTCGAAAGTGCGCGTTGAGATAGAAGGCGCTAATACAGAGCTTCAAAAGAGTGAAGTTCAGATGAAAAAAAGCGTCGAAGATACTGAGTGGGTTGATAGAAATATCAAGCGTATTACTGAGGGCTACGACAGCAAAATTGGTTATGTAGAAATAAAAGTTGGCGGTGGTCGCGTATTGAGTGGCTTTAGTAGCGTGCTTCCTGATTGGGTACCTGGAAAAGAGTGGGTAAAATCTCAGGCAGATGCTGCAGAGGCAGAACTAAAAAATTTGGTCGCTGCTAAAAAAGACCACATAGAAAGTGAGGTACAAAAACGAGACCAACTTAACGCGGAAAGGCCAGCCTTGCGGGATGCTATCAATGGCCAGCGCTCAAGATTAGGTCATCTACAAGTGCTTCAGACTGCGGCTGAAAAAAAGCAGGCGGCCTTAGAAGGCAAGAAAAAGCATGCACAAATCTATAATGCCAAAAATGTAGAGGCAATGAATGCACATGAAAAGAGTTTAGAATCTGAAAAAAACTCCGCAAAGGCAAGCCGAGCACAAACTATCAAGAACAGTAAGGCCGATATAAGTAACGCAAGAAATCAGGGTAAGCAGAATGTCGAGGCCAAATTAAAGGGTTTTGATGAGGATTATAGGTCTGGAGTTGACGCTATAAAAAGTGATCACAAAGCCCTTATCCGTGATGTAGAGGAACGAAGTTACCAAAAACATCTAGAAGCGGTTGTACACGCTAAGGCTGAGGCTCGGGAAAGTGGTAAACGCTTTTATGATCCATCGAACTCCAGTGATGTTGCTCAGAAAACCACACTCAACGATATTAGCGCGGGTCGCTACACACCAGATAACATAATCACCACTAACACGGCAGCAGAATTTGAAGCTGAAAGAGCCAATAAGCGTCCTGATACCATCGTATTGACGCCTACGGAAAGTGAGCTCTGGAATGATTTAATTGAGAAACAAGTACATGTCGTTGTGATGAATGGTGCGGAAGATAAAGTTTCAGAAAAGTACATAATTCATAGGCAAGCGGCTGAGAGTATGTTGGCCCACAAAGAAAGGATAGCAGGGTTTGGTAATGCATTGCTCGTCTTTGAAATAATGAACGCTGTCCATCTATGGAGCAAACTTGAGGATGGTGAACTGCTTAATCCAGACAGTAGAAATTTTTGGAATTTTGTAGGCAGTATATTTGATACGGGGGATGCGTTGGCAGCAGTGGCGCATACTTTTATGGAGCGTCGGTTAGTGTTAGCAAGCTTGGCGTCGTCAGGCGTATCATCAGCAGGTGCAACGGCGGCTTCCCAAAGGGTAGCTGAAGCGCGTCAATATTCACATCTTGCTGGCAAGGTTGCTGTGGGGTTTATGTGTATCGCGAATTTTTATAGTGCCTACTGGTGTTTTCACGATTATCAATCAAGGTCTCTTGCCAATGACGACGCGAATATAGCATTTGCTCTACAGGGAATAGGGTTTACATTTTCAGGCGTAGGGGGGTTATTGATTGCTGCCGATTTATTGGGGTTTGTCGCCTTGGGGGGCGTTGCTGCGTCGGTATTGCCCATTGTTGGTTTAGCCATATTGGTCGCGGGTACAATTGCATATTACTTCTATTACACCGAAGATTTACCTGTTCTCGATATGTGGTTAGAGCATGGGCCCTTTAGCTCAGATGATGAATCACTGATTAATTATGCCGGAAGTCGACATCGTTTTAGGATATTTGATGTGACGATACTGGATGCAGGTCAGAGTAACTCAGGAATATACAGTTTTTTTGATAAGACCATGGGGATGTTTTTTATGCCCTCGGTTGTGCTGGATACATTGAATCCCGGTGAAAACGTCATTGTATTAAAGAAAAACTCGAAATACTCTCGATCCAGCATATGGATTCACCCCAAGACTTTTCAGCTGTTAGCAGTCAATTACTCTGAGCCTTACACTGCAGAGAAAGCCAATTCTGGATACCAAAAGCTCCTCGCCAAAGGAGAAGGTGATAGCCCCATATTCCTTGTTGGTGACAGTGCGTTGGGAAGAATTGGCGATACCGTCGGAGGGGGAGATGTGCCCGTAGGGGATGTCGGTAGCCTCTTAACCTATTTAACTCCGGACATTGAGCGAAATACGGAACGCTTTGAAGAGCCCAGCGATGCGTCGCAAATGCTTAAGGTTAATCCAGCAGAGTGGGAGAAAGATGGGGCGTTATGTTACAGCGCACTTAAAGCGGCACTGTATCCAGTCGAGATTTCCATGAGTGTATCTGAGGCGAGAGTCATAGATATGGCCGATAGATCGATAATGCCAAGGCCTGAAGATATTGCGTATGCCACTTATATGGGTAAGACAAAGCAACCGGTTGGGAATATAGTGACTATAAATCTGACGATTCCTGGGGATATACCAAGTGATTATACTATTTCTTTAATGTTAGTTAGGATTGATAACAATGTATTTTCTGGAGGCAGCTACGTGATGAAGCACGTTCTATTTTCCTTAGATGATCGAAACCAGCTAACAGATAGTGGAGGAGTTGTAATAAAACAAATAGAAATTGACTCGGACGGTATGGGTAATAATGTAGAGATAATGATTAATATAGATAGGGTGGATTGTAGAGATAAGAGAGGCATGATTGATGGAGTATTTGATATTGGAAATAACATTGATATAAACGCTTGGGTCCAGGTACTAAAACCGGTTGACAGCGAATCTAGCAGAGACGGGGCCATCATACGGCCGTATGTCACAAAGGAGAATGAGAGTGCTATAAGGAGGTATATTGCAGAATTTCAGAATAAGAGTAATGAACTCAACTTGATTTCCGATGTTGCTGGGGTCGGATTCTATTCGTTAGCTGAGTTGATAAAACATGATATGAAATTAGTTGACATCTAATTTGGAAGTTAACGTCTATTGAAGATAGAGTTGAATGAATATCTCACGTTTTCTAAGTAATCATAAGGAGTTTGAACGATTAAATATCTATCATAGGGATTTTCTGATAAAACACTTTGCATGATTCCAGGAAAAATTATGTGTTTCTGAAGCTCTACGGGGGCGCTAGATAAGGCGGTTAATCCGATTGTTGAGCGTACCTTGGTTTTAATAAAATCATGTGCTGCACCCCTGCAAAGACTATCTGCTCGATCAGGTTTTTCCAGAACGTTATCTATTCGTAATTCGTTTCCATCGATAGTTAGGTTATATGCATTAAGTTCGGGGTTCTCTAGAAATTCAATTTTATGTGAATCCAATGAATTGGGATCGATAGTTTTATCTTTCGAATCCACCAGAAGTACTGGAATGAATAATTGACAGAGTTCATGATTGTTGTATTGGCCTTCTCTAAAATCTACCCATCCAAATCTAGATTGGTGTGATTGCACTGTCATTCCGTACTTTTTATTATTGATAATTACAGTGTGCTTGTTCGGTGATTCAGATGTGGGTTTTTCAATTTTTTTGTTGGTGTGTAGTGCGACATATAGAATCGCTCGCAGTCGTTGATTGTTTCTCTTGAAAACGTATTTTTCTTCTCCGGAGCTCCCTAGTGACTGCCTGTTCAAGGAGTCTGCATGCTCTATGAAGCGTAGTGTTTCAGTCTGAAAAAGTGGGGTTTGATTGATAGTATATTCATTGACATAGACCTTGTCGAAAAGAGAAACAGTCACAATCGCACAAAAAGGTAACCAAAATGGAAGCCCCATCAATAGATAGACTACCAGCCATTTTCTTCTTTTCGTCTCATACTCGGGGTTTGGCTCCCCTTTAAGGAACCAATTGTGAACAAGATATTTTGACGCTATAGCAATATAGAAACAGGATAAGCCAAATGCTAGGATGGCAAAACTGGCTTTGTGTTGGCCAGTAAATATACGAAGTAAAACTCCAGATAAGATCCCTGTACCGGCCAAGAAAGCGTTTAATCTGTAAAAATAGGTTATTCCGCGCAAAAAAATGTCTTGTAATGTCATCTGTATCTAAGCCTGTATTCTATCCTGACGCTATGATACCACCTTATATATGAAATGGGCATGTTGATGGTTTGACTAGGCAGTATGAATGGTTCTTTACGTCTGTACCTTATGTGGTTTATACCTTTCCAAGAATTACCCAGTATTGAAAATTGTTCTATAGGATTCGCTCACATTTTCTAAGTATTTTTTCGTTGATCGAACAAGGTAATATGTGAAATTGGACTCTCTGGATTCAACACCCTGTGTCATTCCTGGCATTATAAGATATTTTAGAAGAATTTTAGGGGATGAGTGTAAACTGTTCATCCCTTCCATAGAGATGTTTTCCGACTTTGAGTACGAGTATGCGGCATCCCTGCAGAACTTAACAGAGCTATTGTTTTCTCTCAATACGTTATCTATTACCAAATCATGATTTGTGATTTTTAAGTCGAAGTCATTGAGCTCTGGAATATTGATCTGTCAACACTTTGCCGGACACCAAATTACACTGCTTTCTGCATTTCTTCGTAATCTACGGGTGACCAATAGTCATTCGTAGAGTGAAGTCGTTGGCGGTTATAGAA
>MABD01000038.1:102413-113837 GCA_002162955.1 Gammaproteobacteria bacterium 45_16_T64 | reverse complement strand
ATTAATACCCCAAAATACAAACACAAAAAAACCCGATCACGTCGGGCTTTTTTGTGTGAGCAATTACAATCCAGATTTATTGCTCAGCAGGCATCCATTTCAAATCCAGTTCACGCGCCGCTTTAACATCATCAAGGCGTCGAACCGTTTGATTGTAAGGTGCACCTTTTACCATCTCGGCGTTTTCTTCAGATTCTTTTTGAATCTTAATCATCGCTTCGACAAAACCATCCAACTCATCAGGAGATTCGGTTTCGGTGGGCTCAATCAACCAGCACTCAGGCACTAACAATGGGAAGTAAGTCGTTGGCGCATGATAACCATAATCCAATAAGCGCTTCGCAAAATCCATGGCGTTAACGCCAAGATCTTTTGCTTGCTTACTGAGGGTGATGATAAATTCATGGGTAGCACGACGACCGGGGTACGCCAACTGGAAGCCGGCATCTTCACACCTTTTCATCATGTAGTTCGCATTCAACGTAGAATACTCTGCTACACGATGCATTCCTTCACGACCCAATAACCGTGCGTAAAAATACGCTCGCAATAGAACCCCTGCATTACCCATATATGTCGACAAACGACCTATGGTTTCAGGAATATCTTTTTCGGTTAACCAACGATATACATCGTTACCGTCAACCTCATCTTTACCCACGATTGGCGTTGGCATATAAGGCAGCAGACGCTCACCCACACCAATAGGACCTGCACCAGGGCCACCGCCACCGTGTGGTGTTGCAAAGGTCTTGTGTAGGTTCATGTGCATCACATCAAAGCCCATATCCCCAGGACAAACTTTTCCGAGAATGGCGTTAAGGTTTGCCCCATCGTAATACAACAAACCACCGGCATCATGTACTGTTTTGGCGATTTCTTTAATGCTTCGCTCGAACACGCCACAAGTCGATGGGTTCGTCATCATCAAACCCGCGGTTTGTGGGCCTACGGCTTCTTTTAGCGCGGCAACATCAACATCACCGTTACTGTCTACAGGGATCTCTCGCACCTTGTAACCACACATAACGGCAGTGGCAGGGTTAGTTCCGTGAGCAGCTGATGGGATTAAGATTTCAGTACGTTCAAAATCTTCACGAGAATCATGGTAGGCACGAATCATTGCAACACCGGCGAATTCGCCTTGCGCGCCTGCCATGGGGGTAAGGGAGACCCCTTTCATGCCCGTCACTTCTTTTAAGATTTCTTGCAGCTCATACATACACGCTAAAAAGCCCTGACTCTGCGCTTCAGGGGCCAATGGATGACGCCCTAAAAATCCCGGTAACATGGCTGCACGATGAGCACCACGAGGGTTGTACTTCATCGTACAAGAACCTAATGGGTAAAACTGGGTATCGATAGAAAAGTTACGACGCGATAGGTTAGTGTAGTGACGAACCACCTGCATCTCACCCACTTCAGGTAGCGCTGCCTTTTTCTTTCGCAACAGACCCGCTGGAATATCATTAACCGCTTGGCTTGTTAATGGCGCTTGAGAGGCAGAACGACGACCCGCTCGGCTTTTTTCATAGATCAACATAGGGTTTCTCCTCTTAAGACGCTAATACAGACACAAGAGCTTGTTGATAAGCATCTAGGTCTTGTTGGGTTTTAGTTTCGGTTGCACAGAACAGAACGCAATTTTCTAACTCAGGGTAGTACTCGGACAAATCGATGCCGCCTTGAATACGCTGCGCAGCCAATCCTTCTAATACTTCACTAGAGGACTTCGGCAAACGAATCACACGCTCATGGAACACGGGGCGATCAAATGCAGCTTCCACACCTTCCACCGCAGTAAGTAGTGTAGATAACTGATTGGTATTTTCATGACAGGCTTCTGCCACACGCGCCAATCCATCAGCACCCAACAGGGCAACATAAATGGTGGATGCGGTCATCACTAAACCTTGGTTGGTACAGATATTGGACGTCGCTTTCGAACGGCGAATATGTTGCTCACGCGCTTGTAAGGTTAGGGTAAAACCTTCTTTGCCTTCCAAATCCACGGTACGACCAATAATACGACCGGGCATCTGGCGTACAATTTTCTGGGTACAACAGATAAAACCAAAATAAGGTCCACCAGAAGAAAGCGGCACGCCTAATGGCTGCCCTTCACCAATCGCGATATCGGCACCTTTTTCTCCCCATTCTCCAGGAGGAGACAGTAATGCAAGAGAGGTCGGGTTAACAACCGCAACCACTAACATACCGTTGGCATGGGCCCAATCGGTCAGTTCATTCACATCTTCCAATACACCAAAGAAGTTAGGCTGAGCAATAACAAGCGCTGCAAAATCCTGACCTTTAAATTCAGCTAGATTCTCTAACGTCGTATTGCCGCCCTGAGAATCAAATGCCACATCAACCAATTCGATATTCTGATTGGTCACAATATTGTGAGCAGTGTCGCGATACAGAGGGTGAACAGTACGCGCCACTAACACTTTACGAGACTTAGATTTACGATTAGCACGGATCGCCATCAAGGCAGCTTCCGCAAGACCTGACCCACCGTCATACAACGACGCGTTGGAGACATCCATGGCCGTCAAGTTTGCCATGTTGCTCTGGTATTCGTAGATAACCTGCAAGGTTCCTTGGCTGGCTTCCGCCTGATAAGGCGTATAAGCCGTTAAGAACTCACCTCGGCTAACCACATCCCATACCGCGGCAGGAATATGGTGCTCATAAGCACCGGCACCAATAAAACACGAGACGTTACTATCGGCCGCTGCACGCTCAGACATCAAGCGCATCATTTCCATTTCGCTGACCCCTTCCGGGATATCAAAATTAGTGGTAATGATGTCTTTGGGAATTTCGTCAAATAGATCATCGATGCTGTCAGCACCAATGGTCTCTAACATCGCTTTCACATCATCATCGGTATGAGGGATATAGGGCATAGCAGGCCTCAGTGTAATCGGTTACAACCAGTAAATAACAGGGTAAAAACAAGGGCGCTGAGTTGGCTTTCACCCACTCAGCGCCCCTTCTAACAAGTAAGAACTCATCAATTCTGTGCCGCAAGCGACTCAGATATAGATGTTATTACTCTTCTTCTGCAATCTTTTCTGCATATTGATCAGCAGACAGCAACTCTGCCGACTCTAGCTCTGCAGGATCAGACATTTTAATCTGAAACATCCAGCCATCGCCGTAGGCATCGTTGTTCACCGCTTCAGGGGTATCTTCAAGCTCTTCGTTAATCGCCACGACTTCGCCTGAAACAGGCGCGTAGATATCAGACGCTGCTTTTACTGACTCAACAACACCGGCTTCTTCACCAGCGGTCACAGTACTACCCACTTCAGGGGTTTCAATAAACACAAGATCACCCATGGCTTCCTGAGCATGCTCAGTGATACCCACAAATGCAGTACCGTCAGATTCAACACGTAGCCACTCGTGGCTTGTAAGATATTTTAGATCAGATGGGATCTGGCTCATCGTAAGGTCCTTAAAAATCCGAAAGATAATCGTTAAAACGCACCGATATAATCAATCTATCAGTGCGTTGAAATACTAAAGCTTATTTATAGACGCGTTCGCCGTTTCGTACAAACGGAGGTCGCACTACTTTTACGGGGTGTAATTTACCACGAATCTCTACGTTAGCGGTATCCCCTGTGCTCTTAGGTACTCTTGCCAATGCAATCGAGTAACCCAATGTCGGTGAAAACGTACCGCTTGTGATCTCACCTTCGCTACCATCCTCGGCAACAACTTTTTGATGTCCACGTAAGACACCACGGGTTTCCAACACGAGACCAACCAATTTAGGCTGATCACCTGCGGCTTTTTGCGCTTCCAATGCTTGTCTACCGATAAAATTGCGATCGCTTGGCTCCCACGCAATGGTCCAGCCCATACCAGCGGCAAGTGGCGAAATAGATTCGTCCATATCGGAGCCGTATAAATTCATCCCCGCTTCTAAACGCAGAGTATCTCGTGCGCCAAGGCCACAAGGAACGACACCCGCATCCACTAGTTGCTGCCAAAAACCAGGAGCAGCATCATTGGGTAAGATAATTTCCAGACCGTCTTCGCCGGTATAACCCGTACGGGCAATAAACCAATCATTAGCAGGCTTGCCTTGGAAGATTTTCAGGCCACGAATCAATTCCGCTTGTTCGCCACCTAATAACTCCGCAACTTTCTCACGTGCATTAGGGCCTTGAACCGCAACCATAGCAAACTCAGGACGCTCAGTGACTTCGACAGAGAAGCCTTCAGTTTGCTGTTGCATCCACGCAAGGTCTTTCTCTCGAGTAGAACAGTTCACTACTAAGCGAAACCAGCCATCCATACGATAAGCGATAAGGTCATCGATTACACCACCATCGTCTTTTAACATGCCGCTATATAGCGCCTTGCCAATATCTTTTAACCGAGCCACGTCATTCGCAAGTAACGTTTGCAAATACGCTTGAGCATCATCACCCGTCACATCCACTACCGTCATGTGGGAGACATCAAACACACCAGCATCTTTACGAATAATATGATGCTCTTCTATTTGCGAACCATAGTTGATGGGCATGTCCCATCCACCAAAATCTACCATTTTGGCGCCGGCTTCGACGTGCTTATCAAATAGAACGGTTTTATTCGCCATGACAATGCTCTCTCAGATTCATTTTGGCACTAGTGTACCAAAATAAAAATTCAAATGTTATCCCTGCAGGGAATTTAAGCGGGTGATTCTACATGGAAGGGTAGCAATAAACAGATTTAATAAAGGAATAATTAGCATAAGTTCGGTGAATGAAGAACTTATGCTAATGGCTAAGTTAATTCGCCCAAATATGCGTGGGTTTAGCGCTTCCCTCGCACATAATAAGGGCCTGTGGGGGAGCGCCTGAATACAGTACTGTTAGCTTTTTCCGTAAGAGATAGATAACGCGGGGAGGTATTCTCCACTGCCGAAACGATTAAGGAAGCGATAAGACCTGCGGCACCATTGGAGTTCTGCTGGTTTGGCTCGTAACTCAGTATCTGGTTTGCCTGCCATAGCTCCTCACCTGCTTTAGACACCAGCCGGTAACTAAAATCCACGGTTACCCGAGTGGATAATACGATGTACTGCGCTTCCCAACGGTTAATCACCACATATAATATGGCATCAGCTCCAAATAACGCGGCTAATGCCGTAGGGTCTTGTTGATGCACTACCTCTGCCTCATAAAACCCTTCTTGCTCCAAGACAATCTTGGTGGTGTTCACCGGAAAGACGTAATAACCCCGCCCTGCCATGGGAATGGGTAGCGTGGATAGCACAATATTGGGCGCATCTACGTCAACCGAATGGTTAACCACAGGAGCGATTAAGATTGAGGTTGGCGCTGCTGGAGTTAGCGTTTCAGTTGTTGAGAGGGTTGCTGTATCACCCCCAACAGAAGGCTCATTAGCTTCTTCTCCCTCAGCCGCCCAAGCCAGTCCAGAACCTAGCCCAGTACTTAGTAGTGCAAAGACAAATACCAGCACATTTATTTTGTCTTTCATTCCGTATCCTTACGTTTATTCAAGCTCTTAATCAGTGTTGCCATGAAATACCGGCTCTCGGGCCAAGCATCATGCTCCTTCTGATAGAACTGCGTCGCCTGGTATTCATCGCCTTTTTGCAAATACAGCGTACCCACTTCCGCATACAAGCCAGGTGCAGGTGTTCCCTGTGCTGATTCGATTTTTGCTAAATGTTTCTCAAGACTTATTAAAAAGGCATCCGCGGTGCTCGGGTCACTGTAGTAATCGTACAAATGGTCGTTGTAGCCTCCCCAATCATACAAATTCCTAGAGCAGCCCGACATAACAAAAACGAAGGCCACTAATACCAATAACTTCATTCTCACTGGGGAATCACCAACACTTTATTGGTGCCAGACGACACATAAATTTTCTCTTTCATCACTTCTACGCCATCTCGCTCTACCCGAATCATATGCGTACCCGAAATGATCTTGAGAATATTCTTATTTTTGGCAAACCCGTGAGCATCCCCCATCGGCAAGCCGTCAACAAACACTTGATAACTTCGCCCCTCACCAGATTCAGGAATGCTAAAAGAGATGCCTGCTGAATTGTCACTGACAACACGATGCTCGCCTGGCATTTGGCACGCCACTATGAATAATGATAGAAGTACTGCTGCAATGAATTTCATTATCGTGCACTCTCCGTAACAACCAATGATTCGATCTTTCGCCCTTTAATACTGCCGCTCACAATACTTGTCACCGCACCCTCATTAGTGACGCTATCGCCAAAAAGGCTTTCCACTTGAATGGTGGCGATTTTTTTACCCGGTAGCTTAATCGGAAACCCACTCTGCTTAGATACAATGGTTCTTCCTTCTGTCTCTACATCAAACAGCATTCCCTGCTTCAATCCTTGATTTTTGCCACCTGCAATGAACAACATGCCTTCTTCTTCAGACAGTGCGTAGGTATGCCATTTTCGCTCAAGCAATGTACGGGCGAATACATTCACCGATTCGGATATTGCCTGATTGATGGCCTTGTCATTTAAGGTGCCATCATAGGATGCTTTTGATCCAAAACCCGCAATCTGCCCCTTCTCAATGGATGCTTCTCCTGCACCACTGGAGGTATGAAAGACATGACCGGTTTTAACATCCACTAACCTAAAATCGACTTTAGCAAAAGCCACCTGTTTTTTTGTGGCTGACCAAAAGCCTCGTTCCCCTACTGTCTTTCGACCAAATTCAGTTAGCGAGCCAATAATTAACGCGTCCACACCCACGAGATTCATCTCTTGACCTGTTAACTTGTTCTCATCTTGTAATCGCCCTAGATCAGGTCGCTCCAACACGATAAAATCACCGGATTCCGTCAATGCTTTACTCAACATATCGGTAAGCTGCTTACCAACCACATCGTTATGCTTATCTCGTAACAATGAGCGCCCATAAGATGTCTCATTGGTTAAACGACCAATGGCGACTTTACGTTTAAGGTTAAGTTTTTCGGTGGCAGAATCCGCTAACGCTTGTTTTTGTGCGGCCCGTTGCGCCTCAATTGAGTGTTGTGCATCAACACGGGTGGGAACGCCCTGCTGCGTCGCGCAAGCGGCAAGAATAAGGACCATTGGAGCTAGAGCCAGTAATTTCAAAATAATCTTCTCCCTGAATTAAACAATATATCTTCTATGGTACTCACTTTATCTATATAAGCAAAACCCCTTCGTCACAAAGCCCGTAATCATATCCCTTAACATTATGTGATAATCTGTCTGTTAACTTGGTTATGGACTCCGATGGCATGAACCTAATTTCGTACTGGATTTTTCTCGGTATCGCGCTGTGCTGGATTCATGCACTCAGTCTCGCATTACGCCCCCGTAATCAGCCTGACATCAAGGTGTTAATAGGTATATTGATAGCGTTAGCCTTTATCCAATGGGAGCTTTGGTTACAGGTAACCGATAGCCAACAACCCATAAACACCCGTGCATTGATCTATTTTATCCATCAACCCTGCCTCTACCTACCCGGCCCTCTCCTGTATATCTATGCGCAAACGTTATTACAGCAAGGTGCTATCCCTTCATCGCTCAAGTATCACCTAATTCCAGCGGCACTGATTGCCCTCTATTCCTTCGCTGAGTATGTATTATGGGATGGAGAAACAGCGTTAACCTTTGGCCGTTGGCTAACGTTATGCTGTTTTGGCACCGGCGCGGCATACGCCAGCCTATTATTATCAACGCTACGGCGCTTCACCCACTCACGTAGTTTAATCCGACTTGAATTTGCGTTACTGAGTGTGATTATATCCATTGGCATCGGCGTATCCATCATTGCCATTATCGGTGGTTTACTCAATAGCCCTATGTTCTATCAGCTTTACGCCAGTGCCATCACCTTTATCATGATAGCGGTGTTCCTGATCTCAAATCGATATCCAGAGCTCACCACGGTTGTCGCCGAAGAAATTATAGAAACGCTGGAAATAGAGAAGAACCCACAGTCACACCTAAACAATATAGATATCCAACACACAATTAGCCGTTTACAAGACTTAATGCAGACGCAGCAGCTCCATAAACAGGAGAATATAAGTCTCGCAACATTAGCTTCTGCAATGGATATGAATGGCCATCAATTATCCCAACTACTGAACAAGCACTTACACACCAACTTCAACAATTATCTTAAAAGCTATCGTATTGAGGAAGCCAAAAAACTGCTGATTCACTCTCACGAACAGAGCATTACCGACATTGGTTTTGATATAGGTTTCAACTCGACCTCCACCTTCTATAAAGCCTTCCGAGACGCAACCGGCCTGGCGCCAGGTCAATTTCGCAAGCAAAATAGCGAAAAAACCTCGTAAAATTATAAATTGGGAAGTAAATCCACCAGAATCACCGTAATTTTGCCTAACTGATAGCAGATTAATACGGCAACATTATGTTGGATTACCCATCACTCAAAGTGATTCATATTCTCAGCTCTACCCTTTTGTTTGGCACGGGGCTAGGCACCTTCTTTTTTATGCTAATGGCCACCCGCAGCGGTAATGTCGCCGCGATAAAAGTGACTGCAAGAACCGTGGTCATTGCTGACTGGTTATTCACCGCACCCGCCGTCCCCATTCAACTCATCACCGGCGCTCTGCTAATGAATCAGCTGGGGTTCTCATTCACCTCCCTATGGTTTATCAGCATTATGAGTCTCTTTATCTTTGTCGGTTGCCTCTGGTTACCGGTGGTATGGATACAGATTCAGATGAAAAATATACTGCGTGTGCTTCCAGATGACGCCCCCCTTCCCTCACAATTCACCGCCCACATGCGCCGCTGGACCTACATGGGTTACCCCGCCTTTGGCACCGTTATCGTGATTTTTGTCCTGATGATCTACAAGCCCGGTCTGCACTAACATTTCACGAGATATTCCCTATGCCTATATTCGATTATCAATTACTCAAAGTCATTCACATCCTGAGCTCAACGTTTTTATGGGGTACAGGTGTTGGTACAGCATTTTTTATGTTCATGGCACATGTATCTCAAGATACCGCCACTATCCAGCGCACAACTAAACACGTGGTAATGGCGGATTGGTTGTTCACAACGCCGGCTTTTATTATCCAACCCATCTCCGGTTATTTCCTGATGAAAACCCTGAACTATAGTTTTGAATCACAGTGGTTTCTCGTAGTCGCAGGCCTTTACGGCATTATGGCTATCGCGTGGTTTCCGGTGGTGTATTTGCAAGAGCAAATGCGACGGAGCACCCAACACCTTGATGCCAATGCCGCCTTACCTGAACGTTATCACTTCCTTTTTGTACGCTGGATTTCTCTGGGATTTCCTGCAGCGATTGCCGTCATATCCCTCTTTGTATTGATGGTATACAAACCTTGGCTTATATAAACACAGCCTCCTACAGAGGAAATTCTTAATGAAAATACTTATTACCGGGGCCAGTGGCTTTATTGGCTTTCACCTATTAACGGCGCTACTTAAGATCGGGCATGATGTCATCGGCTGCAGCCGTCGGGCGAAAGAGCTCCGCTTAACACTCCCTTCAGCGCAATGGCTTAGCTGTGATTTTGAAAACGATACAACAGAGGATTGTTGGATTCCTCGACTAGAAAACGTGGACCTGGTGGTAAATGCCGTCGGTATTATAGAAGAGACGTTCCAGCAAAGTTTCAACAACGTGCAAACCCACACACCCATTGCGTTATTTGATGCGGCAAACACCCTTAATATCAAGGTTATTCAGATTTCTGCATTAGGTGCTGATGACCCTCAGGTAACGGTACCTTTTCTGCGCTCAAAATTACTGGCTGACAATCACCTAAATCAATTGCCAGTGGAATCCATCACTGTTCACCCTTCAATTGTCATAGGGCGTGGTGGCACCAGCACCGCTTTATTCTCTGCAATGGCGGCACTACCGATAACACCTTTAATTGCCAACGGACAACAAAAAATACAACCCATACATATAGATGATCTAACCTCAACATTGCTCCATATGATTGAACACTGGCCCGGTGGTAAACACCGCCATCAACTGATGGGAGCAGAGGTGATGAGTATGCGGCAGCTTTACACAACCCTTCGAGACTGGATGCAACTACCCAGCCCCACCTTCTGCTCAGTCCCCATGCCGCTATTGCGCATAGTGGCCAAATGTAACGAGAAACTTGGCGGCAGCGGCTTGCTAACCCAAGACACCTTAGATTTATTGGAAAATGCGAAGACACCAGAACCGAGCTATCTGAAAACACCTCCAAGGCCAATAAAAGAAGCACTCTGGCTAAACCCCGCCTCCCCATCCGATACCTGGTACGCACGATTGCAGTGGATTCATCCCCTTATGTTTTGGTCGATTACCTTTATTTGGATATTTACCGGACTTACCTCCGCTTTTTTTGATCGCGCTTCAGGTTATGAACTGATGGCAAGTGGAGGCATTTATGGATGGCAAGCCGGTCTCGCCATTAATGGCGGAGCGCTAATAGATATCACCCTTGGGCTATTAATGGTAAGAGGACGTCACTTACCATGGATTTACAGTTTACAAATAATGATGATGCTCACGTATATGATCGGCATCTGCTTTATTGCGCCAGAGCAATGGCTCCACCCCTTTGGACCTGTCACGAAGAATTTTCCATTGATTGCAGGAACACTGTTTCTGCTAGTAACCCATCCCACTAAATATAAACGATATCTCATGTTTTCTTAGTGCGGCTAAAATTTCTCCACACTCACCGGCCAGCCTTTTTCACGACACAATGCTGACACTGATTTTGTCATACCGTCTGGACCACAAACAAAACAATGTGGCTTGGTGAGTTCTTCGGAAATAGAATCAAATAGACTTTCCCAATGGGGTCTAGTGTTATGAACACCAACTCGATCAACATAACGACTATTATTCAACCACTCTGGAAGCTGTGCAACATCCTTATCCCCTTCATATTCACCGGACTGCGTAAAATAGAAATGCATTCGTCCACCACTAACAATAGGCGACGTAATAAAGGGCTCTAGCCATTCCAATAACTTGCTATCTCGTAGCACCCATACCAAATGAAATTTCTTGATTTTATCAGGGTGGAATAACATCGAATGCATAAAACCCAAGAAAGGCGTAATACCAATCCCACCGGCAATCATCAACCATTCATCTTCTTTTATTTTCTTAGCGGCTGGACTTGCAAATGGGCCTCGAATATCAACCACAAGATTAATATCATCTTTGTCACCCATAGCCTCATATAACTTGTCAGTCCAGTCCCCCAGTGCCTTAATTTTTAACACAATCACATCATCGTGCTCTCTCTCACCCGTGAGCGAAAAATCATGCCATTCATAACGTTTTATCGACGGTATTCGCAATTGAAGATAATGCCCAGAATTAATCGAAAACCC
>MABD01000038.1:0-102369 GCA_002162955.1 Gammaproteobacteria bacterium 45_16_T64 | reverse complement strand
TGTCAATTCGAGCCAGTTGACCTCGATAAAATCGTACATAATGGGAAAGTAAAAATTCGATAGATAGAATAATGGTCGGCACCACCAACCATTCATACCGGGGGATATGCAATAGCGCTAAAACCGCCAAGAGATACCCTAATCGATGAATATGTTGGAACAAATGATGATGACGTCGTCTCATAAAAGCTAACGAACTAAACCACAATGGCACAAACAATAAAAACATCACAATGCCGCACACATTAATACGAAATTGACGTGAATAAATGCCTTGTTGGCTAAGTGCTACAACATCCTCATAATGGCTAAGGGGCAGTGTTGGAATCGCATAGGTCATCGTAGAGGTCCTGCTATGACATTTACTGCAATCCTCTTTCATTAATGGCTGAATTACGGTATCAAAATCATCCCGAGGCATGCCGTTATTCACCCAATCAGCCACATCATCAATACTCTCATCTTCACTGACGAACTCATACATCGTAGTTTTCATCGAGCGAACAACGTCAGATTCAGTACCAAACAATACGTCCAAAAACGGTTCTTCTAGTGTATTAAAATAGAGAAGATAAGCCCCACCATGAATTAACGCGGCCGCCATTAACAAATGACCAAGCCAACGATGGATATTCTTTGCATGATCCAACGGTAGCCATGCCGTCCATTGGGAACGCCACAATGCCGCCAAGCCGTGACGCATAACCGGCAACCACAACAAACATATCGCCAACAATAACGTATAGGAACAACCTCGTGCTATTTGTAAGAAAATATTCGTCGTTTCATTAGAATTGTAAGTATACCCTATCCAGAACTGACTGAAGAAAGCTGCCACCAGCAATACCAACCAAGGCAATGTTAACCACGTACGATAATACGATAGCCATCGCCCAGCAGTAGACACCCCGCCCACAAGAATAGAATACATGCCAGCAAGCCTATTTTTTTCAGTCAGTTCATTCATAGCTATTGCTTAAAAGTAAGCTTGACGGATTTCTTATGATAGATATGGTTTATCTGACTATTATCAAATGCCGTAACACCAAAATAATACGGCTTACCCAAATCGTCGAACTGAACATCTTGGCTAGCACTTTTCTCATAGTTGGTGACAAGCTTACGTCGAATCTCAAGATGCCAGTGATCATCCTTCCAAACACCTTTTGCGGTCACATCACCCCGAGAACCTTTTAATGGCCCAGTGACAATACCACCGATCCGTTCACCTTCTTTAAAGGTATCTTTAAAAGGCTCTTTCGTCGCATCCATGACCCATAAAGGCGCTGCTTCCTCAATATCACCGTTCATCCAGGCAGGGAATTTAGTTTCGTTAGTATTGTTATAGTAACCTCCCCCAGAATGTTCATCACTTTGTCGCCCCCATTTTTTGTTGGTTTCGTGCTCGTTATTGACATAGCCATCTTCCATTTGACTATTCGGATTGGTACGCATACCTTTCCAATGCCACTCATCAATAGTTTCCCCATCCTTTTTGGTATAGTGACGACCAGAGGAACTGTCTTTTATTCCCTCAAGCAATCCCTCTTCAACCATATGGCAAGACTTATCACAACCTTTCTTTATAAATCCACGTTCATTAATATCCCAGTACACCGCAAGCTTATCTTCATAGTAGGTATTCTCATGCAACGTACTATCTTTGTTGGACAATTGTTTCCATTTTCCATCGCTATCTTTTTCCCATGGAAAACGCGCCAAACTAATCGTTGGGTCATACCAACGGTAAAGAAAATACACATATTCATCATCGTATAAACTACGAATTTCTATGTCAGTTTCCATCAACCCTTCATAGCCGTTATTGGGCTCATAAGGTAATTCGTTCAACACCAACTTCAACGGAGTCGCAAGCTCCCAATGTTTGTCTTGAGTACCATCGATAGAAATCGGATTTGGCGTCATAACACTTTCCACCGCCAATCCTTTTGCCATCGCATCTGTCGCTAGCAGACTGCCAATAAGCGTGATCGCACAAACCTCAGGGATAGTAAATCCTAGTGAGGGCAGAGATATGTTAGGCAGGGACAATCTCGCCGTGGAAAAGCGAGATTTGGAACGGTTTTTCATTACAGGTTTCCTTATATGGGTGGGACAGGGGTGAACAAATTAATTAAAAGGGGTGCCGTAAACCGACCGCAATATAACTATTACGCTTATTCTTTTCATCCGCATCACGTTGGGTGAAATAGCAATACAGCGTCGAGCGCTCACCCAGCTGACGATCAAACTCGAGTGAAAATTGCCGTGCATCCGATAACTGCAATGAGCGATCACTTACCACATACTGTGCTTTGATCGCATATCGCTGAAAACTGTAAGCGCTACTAACCCCAAAGGCTGCCGCCTTTTCTTTGCCATCAATATAAGTCACATCACGTTCACTAATTTCTGAATATTGATAAAGGCCGCCCACGCTTAACGTTCCATCATTAACCCCTTCCCACTTCCAGGTACCCACCACACGAAACTGGTCTTGTTGTTTGATATTGGCGTTAAACCCTAACCCTAGATAAAAAGCACTGTCATTAAGCACCAAAGACCCTGACATACCGTCCGCTGGGCCATCTTCATTGCCATCGTCGGTATTCTCTCCGGGCACAATCGCTAACGTCGCAACCCAGGGGCCGAGTAATTTGTGTGAATCATATTGCAGCACGTTATCAACCCGCTCTTCGCCGTCGATAATCTTGCCCAGCTCTCCTTGCAAATCATTAAATCGATCAAAATCGCCTTTTGACTCTTTGAAAGGCACGGTTAATTTTCCGCCCTTTAACTGTCCCCACGTGCCATTTACCCCCACAAAGGTATCGCGCTGAGAAACGGTTTGGCCATTTTTATCGCCGTCATCCACTTCTACGCCATATTCAATTTGATAAATTAAGGAGAGGCCGTCTTCGATCGGTGTTGCACCCTTGAACCCCAAGCGCGAAGCGTTGCTTTCTAATTTCCATACCTTGCCATCTTCGGCGTTATTTTCGTATTGATAAGTCACATTTAAGCGCCCATAGATATCGCCATCAATCGGCCCTAGCGCATGGGCAAATGAAGGAATAACACTAATAACAACAAGAGAAACACTAGAAATCGAACATAAATTACGCAACATATCACACCCTCTCCTAACTCGGCTAGGAATAATACACTCAGATGAGAATGAGAACAACAATCATTTGCATGGATTCTATAGACTTATTAGGGGGATTACTTTGATTATTCTCCGATTAGTCAGATTGACCTCGCATTACGCTTATATTATCGTTCTAAGCCTTAAGTTTCGGGCTCATAAAGGCCTATAATACGCCGACGACAAAAGGAATTACGCTTGCTAGCATTACGAGAAATGACCTCTGCGGATATTGACGCCTCTATTCGCATTATAGACAGCCATGATGAAGACGACGCCGAAGAGGCGAAAGGCTTTTACGAGCGCTATGGCGTGGCCAATCAATATACCCTCACACTAGACGATACCCCCATTGGCGTGACTGGCATCAAACAGGTTGATGGCTGTGACAAGACCTATTGGTTATCGTGGACTTATATTGACGATGAGCATTGTGGAAACGGATATGGGCGAAAAATGCTCAAAGATATCCTCGATGAATTAGCCAACCGCAATGCCCGTAAAGTTTTCCTAAAAGTTAGCGACTATATTGACCCTGAAGATGGTGATATATATGGCGCCGCTCGACACCTTTATCAAGCAATGGGCTTTAGCACAGAAATCACCCTAGCGGATTTTTACGAGAAGGGCGAAACACAATTTATTATGGGATTGCGACTGGAGCAATCGTCAGACACTAGCGAACTTGACCTAAACCTGCCGGATATCATCGATGTCACGGCTCCCGTTAAGTTTAATAACTTGTTTGAGATCGCCGAAACTGAAGGTTCCTTTTGTTTTGGCTGGGAAGTATCAGGAAAACAACATTTTACGCCCATCGATGTACAAATCGGCTTAGACGCTGCGAAAGAGCAAGGAGCACGAAGCGCATACGTGACGTTTCCTTCAAATTTTTCCGCAGTCTCTGGTCCGTTAGAAATTGCCAAGTTTCAATTAGCTGGCACTCTCAATGACTATTACGAAGATGGCATCCATGAATGGCATTTCGTTCATCATATACAATAAATAGGGAATCTATTATGAAGAAAACAACAGGATTAATCACCTCCGCCACGTTAGCGAGTGCGTTACTTATCGTTGCTGGCTGCTCCAAGAGTGTTGAGCAAGCAGATTTGGATCGAGTACTCGATGTATCCTACGATACGCTCTATAAATTTGAAAATGGCGCTGAGAATACCCGCGATGAACACGCCATGAGCGCATTCGAAGAAAAGCTTCGCTTTAACTTTTTAACCGCTAATCCTCCGGTACATTCAGGCACTGTTGGCATCAATCTAAAAGAAGATGGATCATTTGAAGGCTTTCAAGACTCCAATGGCAACTCTGAAAAAGATGCCGATGAAGCTGATCTTTTTGTCGTCGAAATCGATGAAAGCAATGGTCGTTTAATTGCATCCGACGCCACCGGTTCCGGTAATGTACGCGACCAACACTTCAGTGGTACAGGATTGCTCACCGGTTTTCTTTTAGGCAGCCTATTGAGCCGTCAACGCTCCGCGGGCATTGGTCGATCTGCTTTTAGTAATAAAAAATCGACACCCAAAGCTGCTGCGAAGAGTGCATCTAAGAGCTCGTCTCAAAGTGCCAAATCTCGCTCAGGATCGGGCAGCCACTCTTTCGGAAAATAGTCTCTCAGTATTTACCTATGGCAAGTAACACATCACTTGCCATAGGTAACCCTCACCTCCATCCATATATCTATTGACAATAGACTTCCCAGCTACCGAATTTACCTCCTTATTATGACGACCACTCCAGTAGAAGAATCCTCCGCGGAATACGCCAACATTAGTGCGCCACAACGACTATTGTTACTTATCTCCATCCTTATCGTGGCTCTATGCGGCATCGCTTACGAGCTTATCATTGGCACGATATCCAGTTACTTGTTAGGAAACAGTGTTTATCAGTTCTCCTTTACCATCGGGTTCTTTATGTTCTCCATGGGGGTGGGATCCTATCTTTCAAAACTGCTAGACGACCAACATATTCGAAATTTTATTGGGGTTGAAATTGCGATTTCTTTGGTGGGAGGAGTCTGTAGTTTACTCTTATTTATGGCTTTCCCATTAGTCCGAGCACTATACGACACCACTATGTATAGCCTTATACTAATCATCGGTGCATTGGTTGGTATGGAAATCCCTATCCTAACCACTATATTATCCAAGAAAAACAGCACTCGAGATTCTATCGCCAATGTAATGTCGTTGGATTATCTTGGGGCGTTAATCGGTTCAGTTGCCTTTCCTCTATTGTTACTACCGCAACTGGGACTAATACGCTCATCCTTCGCCATCGCGCTCATCAACATTCTGACGGCATTAGTCAATATCTATTTTTTCCGCCATCATTTGCCGCATCCTAAGCGACTCGCGTTTATCAGTATCTCTATATTGATAATGCTAATTGCATTCACCATCACCGGTACTCGGCTCACCAGCTTTGCCGAAAAGCATTTATACTTCGATCAAGTTATTTATAGCAAACAGACACCCTATCAACACATAGTGGTTACCCGCTCCAATAATAACCGCGAGAATAGACTGTATATTGATGGCCATATTCAGTTTTCATCAAAGGACGAATATCGCTACCACGAGTCATTGGTTCACCCCGTGATGAACCAGCCAGGCCCGAAGAAGAACATTCTTATTTTAGGCGGTGGCGATGGCTTGGCCGCGCGAGAAATACTGAAATATCCTGAAGTTGAAGCCATTCATTTAGTCGATATCGACCCTGAAATGACCGCAATAAGCCGAGAATTCCCAACCCTCGCCATATTAAACCAGCGCAGTCTTGAACATGAAAAACTCACCATCTTCCATCAAGATGCCTTCACCTTTATTAATAGACCAGGCATGCTTTATGACAAAGTCATTATTGACATGCCCGACCCCCACAATGAAGCCATCAACAAACTGTATTCTCGTGAATTCTATACAATGATTCGTAAACGCATGGCAGAGACGGCAAGTATAGTGACACAAAGTTCATCACCTTTTTTTACTCGACAAACCTATTGGTGTATTGCAGAAACCATGGAATTTGTCTTTGGCGAAACCGCCAATTACCATACCACGGTTCCTGCCTTTGGCTTATGGGGGTTTAACTTAGCCAGCAAACAAGGCAACATCCAACCATTCCAACCCATTGAAGTCGACACTCGCTACCTTTCGGATCAGCAATTCAACACCTCAAGAATCTTTGGCAAAGATACCGAGCGACTCGCCACTAACGTCAATTCCATTATGGAACCTACGCTATATCAATATTACATTGACGACCTACAGCAATAACAGGCATTAGGCCGCATGATGGGATAACCAAAAGCTCAAACGCTCAAAGATAATATCTTTCTTAACCGGTTTTCGAATATAGTCATCCATGCCTGCATTCAAGCAGCGATCCCGATCGCCGCTCATGGCATTGGCCGTCACTGCAATAATTGATGTTTCGTGATTGATATTATCTTCTAATCGAATTAATTTTGTCGCTTCAAACCCATCGAGAATAGGCATCTGACAGTCCATTAAAATACAGTCGTATTTTTTCTCTTTCGCCATCACCACAGCCTCTTCACCATTGCTGGCCATTTCCACAGAACAACCAATTTTTTTCACTATCGCCTTTAGGGTCATTTGATTCACCGGATTATCCTCAACAATCAGTACCAATGGACTGCCGGTGAGTTTTGTAGCCGCTGGCGCCTTATTTAATGCAGGGAGAACGTCACCCTTTCTTAAACGAATCCCAACATTGACATCCGTACCTTCCCCCACTTGAGAGCGTACCGAAATCTGCCCTCCCATTTTGTCAGTCATCGCCTTACACAGTGACAGACCAAGGCCTAACCCCCCGTATTGACGGGAGAAAGAGCCGTCCATTTGTTTGAAACCATCAAAAATATCACTGAGTTGTTTTTTTCCAATCCCAATGCCCGTATCACTCACCACAAACAGTAATTCGTACGATCCCTCTCGCTCCTGAGAAGACACGCTTAATCGTACCTTTCCGTCATGGGTAAATTTGACGGCGTTATCCAACAATTGAAATAGGATATGATTTATCCTCGAACTGTCCCCCACAAGCTGATGCCCTACTTGTAAATCTTTTTCAATATCAAACGTGATTCTTTTTCGTTCACATTCGTTTCCAATGGCCGATATCAATTTTTTTAGCATTGCATCTATGGAAAACGGCTGCTCTTGCAACTTCCAGTTACCTGACTGTATTTCAGAATACTCCAGTAGGCTATCCACCAACTGCGTCATGTGATTGGCGCTATTGGTCGCTGCTTCTACATGCCCCTTTATATTCTTGTCGGTTATTTCATCCTGTATTATTTGCAACGATCCTTCGACCCCATTCATTGGTGTTCGAAGCTCATGACTAATGGTCGCCAAAAACTCATCTTTAAGATTATTATTTTTGGTGATTAGCTTCAGGGCTTGTTGCAACTCAAGATTAGTTTTCTTAAGGACGAGTTTAGATCGTAACTCAAGCGCTCTAGCATCGGCTTTTAGGCGATTGATTCTATCGGCTAATGCTAGGGACAATAAGACCACTTCAATTGCAGACCCAACCTGCCCAACATGACGTGTCAGCCAAGTCGATGGCAAATATCCCAACGGCGTAAGGCTAACCACCACAGCAGCAACCAACAGCGTCACCCATGCCAACAAAAATAATCGTGCATATCGAAACCCCTTTCGCCAACTGACAAATCCCGCCATAAGAATCAACGCCGTATTCACAAAAGATAGCAATATTGCCAGCAACATCCGCTGTTGATATTCCAGCACAATAAACATAACGCCACAAATCAAGCCCGCAACAACCAACATTTGTAGAGCCATATTTAATCTAGGAGAATGTTTATCTAAGCGTAAGAACTCACGTGAAAAATTCGCGGAAAAAACAATTGAAAGTAAAACAAATATCGGTATAGCAATATTATTCAGCAACGGAATTGATGGCCAAAAAAACTCAAAACCATGGCCGACAATGGACGCCTGCAGCATTAAGAAAGAAACAATATACCCGACGTAATAGATATATGCCTTATCATGGATAGAAAACCCGATGAATGCGTTATATAGCGCCATCACTAACAAGATTCCATAGAACATGCCGAACACGACAGTTTGGAGATAGCTTTCCTCAAGATACCGTTGCTTGTCCCAAACCGCCGGGTGTAGTTGCACCGAACTTGTGGTTTCAAGCAACACCCAATAGTGATAAATATTGCCACGTTCAACAACTTCTGGCACAAGAAAGCGACTATTCTTCACCAACCGGGCATTAAACGGCAGGTTGTCTCCCAGCGTCACCCAATGCGTTGGGGCTTCGTCATTAACTCCCCGAAATACACTAAACTGATCGAGATGGGGGTAGCCGAATTGTAAGAACAGTTCTTTCTGTCTCTGTTCTGGAGAAATATCTGGCACCGAAAATCCAAAATAGACCCAATACCGAGAACGCGAATATCCCAAATTAAAACCCGCGTCCTCTTTCTTGAACAGACCTAGCTGAAATTGCTTCAACGCATCATCAAGGTCTAGTGAGCGAGTATCGTCTTCCAAGATCTGAACATGGGGTTGCACAGCGCCACCGGCTAGATCAGATAGCCGAATCGTGTCTGATGAGTAGGGAGACGCCAAAGCCGTCAGCGCGAACCCCATCAAACAGCAGACCTGTAGGGCACGAACGAGTATAGTCATGAATAGTAGGATACAGTTGCCACAGTATCCTTTCAGTGTAGTAAATATACCCATAAGTACGCTGGCGCACTTATGGTATTCCGTTATATACAACCGAGGGTAATGCGATACTGTTACGATCAATACAACGCTTGTTATTCCGCGTTGTCAGCCACCGAAGATGGCTCTAGTGCGGCCTTTTTCGGCATTCTAGGCTCAACATTTAGCGGCCGAATAAATCCCGTAAATTCCTCTTTTTCTTCTTTATTCACATCAGAAGAGGATTCATCAACATCGCCTTCGACCAGCAATTCTGGCTGCTCAGGGTCAGGACCATACTCAACCACCACGGGTCGACGCTTTTCACATACTTCTAACTCCGCCACAGTACCCCGTAAATAAATATCCTTGGCGTTGAGTTCAATCAGTTGATTAAGTGCCTCATCATGATGAGGTTTGTGATAAAGCCCTGCAGACTCTTTGCCAGACACCCATTCACCTTTCTTTGTATGATATTGGCCTTCTTGATTACGAATCACAAAGGTAGTTGCCACGGCTATTCTCCTTATCCATCTCTGTTGTTAAGTACCCACTTATCGCCATATAGCGTCTGCAGTCACTGAGCAAATTAGTTTATTTATCAAATACTAAGCTAAGCCGATTGAGCCGCTTCCGGCAAATCCCCCGCAAAACCCATGGCATGCTTAAGAATGTGTCCCTTGGCAATGGGGTGCTCATTCAACAAACTCATGCCTTGATTCCTCAACAATCGCAATGGCATGGGGACCACATCAAACAACCGCTTAAAGCCTTCCATTGTACTCATCATCATCAAATTGTGGCCTTTACGGCGACGCTGATACCGTTTTAGGCCCATCGGCTCAATCGGTGACAACCCACGTCGTACGCTGTTGCTGACCTCTTCTGCTAATACCGCAGCATCCAAGAAGCCCATATTAATGCCTTGTCCCGCTAATGGATGTAACGTATGCGCCGCATCGGCAACCAACGCTACATTATCTGAAATATAATCCGTCGCATGACGTTGCTGCAGTGGAAAGCTAAATCGTCTCTCACTACGAACCACCTTGCCTAAACGCCCTTCCAAAGCCACAGTTAATGCATGATTAAAGGTAGCCTCATCCATGGCCATAAGCTCAGCCGCCGTTTTGGTATCTGCAGACCACACGATGGATGATAAATGGGACTCCTCATTGCTTAGCTTTTGCCGTAACGGTAATACCCCTAACGGCCCAGTAGCCAAGAATGGCTGTCGTGCAACATTACCATGGGGCTTTTCTGTCTCAACGGTGGTCACCACGCCATTGTGCCCATAATCCCATTCGCGCACCGAAAACCCCGTTCTTTCACGAATAGTGGAATGACCACCATCGGCACCTACCAACAAGGTCGGTAGTAATTGCGTCTTATCTTCTAGGGTAACCAACCAGGTACCATTCTCACGGCTAAGTTGATCCATACCTTGGGCGTTAATCGTAATATTTTCGTGTGCTTGACAAGCGAGGTACAAGCCGTATTGAATCACTCTATTTTCAATAATATGACCCAGATACTCAACAGAGGCTTCGCTTGCATGAAATTGAATATTGCCGGTGCCTTCACCGTCCCACACATCCATATCTGCATAGGGGGCTATCCGTTGGGATTCAATAAAATCCCAGGCACCACAAAAGCGAAGTATGTTTTCTGATGCTCGGGTAATCGCACTTACCCTTGGATCAAAACCATCACTCCAGGTTTCAGGACCCAACGGCAGTTGCTTCTCCAGTACCTCAATACGCAATCCACTACCGGCCAACGCACTGGCTAATGCCAGCCCCGCCATACCTCCCCCAACGATAACCACATCGACCTGAGTCATCATGTATCCTATTTACGTTTTTTATTGCGCTGCTTTTGGGCTGCTGCCATTAGCGCTTCAATCTCATCGACCTTTTTCGGGACTTTGGCAGTAAGCACTTTGTTGCCTTTGGCAGTGATAACCACATCATCTTCAATACGAATACCAATGCCACGCCATTTCTCATCCACGTCCAAATCATCTGGCGACACATAAATGCCGGGTTCAATGGTTAACACCATGCCCTCTTCCAGCACTCGCCATTCACCACCGACCTTATAATCACCTACATCATGCACATCCATACCTAACCAATGGCCAGCACGATGCATATAAAATTGGCGATAAGCTTCAGCTTCAATAAGCTCATCAACCTTGCCGGTTAATAATCCAAGTTTTACTAACCCCTGAGTAATCACCTTCACCGTAGCATCATGCGGTGCATTCCAAGGATTGCCAGGTTTGGCTACTCGTATCGCAGCCAGCTGGGATTTTAGGACCAGTTCATAAAGCGCTTTTTGGGGTTCACTAAAGGTGCCGTTAATCGGGAAGGTACGGGTAATGTCGGCCGCGTAATATTGGTACTCTGCTCCGGCGTCAATCAGTACCAAGTCCCCGTCTTTTAATTCCGCATTATTTTCAATGTAATGCAAAATACAACCGTTAGCGCCACCACCGACAATACTGGTATAGGCAGGCGCACGGCTACCACAGCGAGTAAACTCATGCAGGAACTCAGCCTCTAGCTCGTACTCCATCATGCCTGGTTCACATACTTCCATCGCACGGATATGGGCCGCTACTGACATATCTGCCGCCGCTTGCATGACTTTGATTTCGCGCTTGCTCTTGTACAACCGCATATCATGTAACAAATGATGGAGATCGATAAATTCACCCGGCGGGTTCGCACCGGTTCTTGCTTTAGAACGTATGGTGTTCACCCAGTTCATCACTTGGCGATCAAACTCAGGCAGATTACCCATCGCGTAATACACGCGCTCTCTGCCTTCAATAAGGCCAGGCAAAATATCATCCAGGTCGCCAATAGGAAACGCATCATTCGCACCAAAATCTTTTACCGCACCTTCTGGGCCAGCACGATAACCATTCCAGATTTCCATAGTACGATCACGCTCACGGCAAAATAATACGTATTCGCCATGCTCGCGGCCCGGTGCTAATACCAGTACTGCTTCTGGCTCCTCAAAGCCTGACAAATAGATAAAATCAGAATCCTGGCGATAAGCATGATCACAATCCCGATTACGCACTTTGACCTGAGCAGCCGGCACAATAGCAATACTATTGGGCTCCATCATGGCCATCAATTCTTGACGACGTTCAGCAAATTCTTTCTTAGCAATAGATACAGATGATTTAGTCACAAATAAGCAGCCTGTTTTTTTCGCGGTTGATCCTGCGGTCAATCTTAGTGCAGCGTATGTCCACCATTAGAATCCGTGCCGCTAACCTGTTCAACCAAGTATTGGCCGACGAATTCATTAAAAATGAGAATAGTCGCCATACGAATATACTCAACCACTTCAAAATAGTCCCGCTCTTGTTCTTCGCTTATCTCACCATCCACTTCAGACTCGACTTGGCTGATGGACACTAGATCACGAAATGTCGTGCGAATATCCTCTGAGAACTGTTTTTCGTCCCGCTCGCCTGTACTACCAAATCCCGCCAAGAACCCTGCACACCAGTCACCAATGCCGTCGAGTCGATCGGCCAACGGTTCATCATCGTCCAGTAGCAGCATTTCAAATATCAACTCAGCATCTTTCAAGTCATCAAGCGTGAACTGACGCAATGCATAGAACCATTCTCGAGTATCATCCCAAGGGTCCCGTTTAACGCCAACATCCGGTAGATACTGCTTTAACCAACTCAGACCCTCAAGCTTATTACCACCACAGAGCTGCCCCACCAAGATGCCATGAGCTTCTGGCGCCGTGGAAGCCGCTTCCATTTTCTTAAGTTCCGCTTCCAGTTCGTAATAATCAAGTACCTGTTCTTTTACCAATTCGTCGCTCACCTAAAACCTCAACTCTCATATCTACCGTATATGCCGGCATTGTATCATGAGGTTAGGTGACAAGAATGTATAAACTACCTCACGATTTGCTACTCTTAGTGTAATCAATCACTTCTCAGTGTCAGACCTGTGGGTTACCATGGGGCCCACACTGAGAAAGCCAATACACCAGTGGTAAAGTGGGATTATGAGTCTACAAAAACAATTGAACGCCATAGAGTCCCGAGTGGATGAACTTGTTGCCTTGTGTCAGGAATACAAACGCCACAACAACAGCCTTCGAACCCGAGAAAGCCAGCTCAATGAAGAGCGATCCAATTTGTTAAGGAAGAACGATATGGCACGTAATAAAGTGGAAGCGATGATCTCACGTCTCAAATCCTTGGAGCAAGATTCATGACCAAGGACCAAAAAGCAGTCAACATAAAAATTCTTGATAAGGAGTTTGGCGTTTCTTGCCCTCCGGAAGAAGAACAAGAGCTATTGAACTCTGCCCGCCTCGTCGATACCAAAATGCGCGAAATTCGCCAATCTGGAAAAATTGTCGGCATGGACCGTATTGCCGTCATGGCTGCGCTAAACATAGCGCATGAGCTGATCAAAGCGCAAAACGAGCTATCAAAACACGGTGATGGTGCCGAAAAACAACTGGCCAGGATTCACGAAAAGATCGAGCTCGCACTCGCTGAAGCTCGCCAAATGGACTTATAAGTCGTTGATTTTATTGACATAAATATAGTTTATAGATAAAAAGTAATTTTTCACAGACGTCAATAGAGCAATCAGCCACGAATTAGGTATACTGTAACAGCTCCCTGGGGAGATCGTGATTCTGCCACGTCCCTGAGCCGATGTTTTTCCCTCGGAGGCAACTCGTGTTGCTGGCGTGCATATCCGCTTGACGGAAAGCCCGACGCTCTACAGATGCCACCACCTTGAACTTTTGGGTTCAAGGACCACGCCGATAGCGACTACTTGGGGAGCTCTTTTTTGACCGACAAACACACCTTGCGTACGTCTTTACGCCAGGCTCGCAATACCCTTTCTGAACAACAACAACTAGCCGCATCGGTTGGTTTATGCCGCCAGCTTCTACTCCACCCCCACTTTATCAATAGCCAACGTCTAGCAGTCTATATCGCCAACGATGGCGAAATTAATCTACAACCGCTTATTCACTTGGCTTGGTCGCTCAACAAAGGCGTCTATTTGCCCGTACTACACCCCTTTCGCCAGGGTGAATTGGTTTTTATGCGATACGAGAAGGGCCAGCCGCTAGCCAATAATCGATTCGGCATTCCAGAGCCTGTATCCGCTTACGACACCCGCATACCAGCATGGACACTGGACTTGGTATTAACACCATTGGTGGGATTTGATGCCTCAGGAAATCGAATAGGCATGGGGGGCGGGTTCTACGACCGAACGTTTGAATTTATCCAGCACAATACTCGACCACGATCACCGTACATGCTGGGAATAGCGCATGAGTGTCAAAAAACAGAGGGGTTAATCACGGAATCTTGGGACATCCCAATGAACGGGATAATAACGGACAGTCGACGATACGACTAGGTTCGACGGGGTTGCTTCAATCGCAATGAACATACCGTACCGAAAGGTCTAGCGAATAGTAAATTGACTCGCAACCATTTCAGGGTCGGGCTCATCCAGCGTATAACCGCTCACGACAACACCCATACCAAGTACAAACATCAACACTACTAATACATCAGGTTTCTTTTTCATCGTAACATCTCATAGTTGCGTTACCCATCCACTTGCTCAACGAGCTGATTATTTCAGCAAATAATCCAGTAGCGGCCATCCTAGCAACGAAGTAACTATACGCACGTATCAATCAGTTCCCTTTACGTGTCTTATTATTTGTAGAGCCAGTGTAACGAAACATTCGGTTAGTTTCTGAGAACTGGATCATGCGATCATCTATTGACCAATTTCGGCAAATAAACGACAAGCTTTTGTCTTTTTCAGCAATTACCAATAGGCATTCGCATTTAGTCACTCAATTACAAATAGTGTAGCGTAAGATTCTACCTTAGCTAGCCGGTATGTGAGTGGTAGCTCACATTTTGTACATTAAATAGACTAATATCATTTTTATTTTTGAAAACAATGAAATGCACCACCTTTTTCAGGTGTGTTGGCAAATTAGCACGGCAAGTAACAAAAAGAAAGCAAAACGAAAATACTCTCAAGCATCATAATAAGTCTCTGACAAGAGTATAAATACCATCGCTACTGAGCCATTTTTCAACCTAATTTGATTTGACGAATATTGAACCAGGCGCCACTATCAAAAACCACCCTCCCTGATAACTACAAGTGCCACTGAATCCCCGACACCCACCCTCGCCCATCCCCTCCTGGCAATTCGATCGGTGGAATGCTGTCATCAGGGTGAACGATATCCTCATCCAATACATTGGTTAACTGCAAGTAAAACTCCAGTGTTCCATTATCATCACTATAAACATCAATACCGTAGTTAACGTTAAGCAAGCGTACCGCCGCAGCGCCTTTCATTTCACCAATATAGCGCAACGATGAGCCAAGAGTGCTATTACTCGTAGGATTATAGATTCCTCCTAACACACCGGTATAACGAGGTATCACCGCAGCGGTAAAATCACCAATTTGATCGGTAAAATCGGCGATAGAGCTATAGATAATATCCTCACTATGATCACTTCTGTTACCTTGATGATGGTACGAAATATTGCTAAAAAATTTCCAATTTATTTCAGCGAATTGATAATCCAACTCTATTCCCCAACGCGTCACATCCAAGTTGAGATTAATATCAATGTCAGCAGGTTCTGATGATGCAAATACGTTTTGAACAAGGCCATCGGTTTCAAAATAATACAGGTTAGCCACAAATAACGTATTGTTATCGCTAAAGGTATACGCAAGATCTGTTGTCCGAATTTCTTCAGATTCCAGGTCTGGATTAGCAACAACAGCACCTATCTCGGAAACTTCACTCGCATTGAGACTGGGTGTATTAAAGCCGACAGAATAGAGTAATTTTAGTGATTGTTGACCGTCTATCGAATAGACCGTCGACAACCGTGGTGTCGTTGTTTTACCCCAACGGCTATTGTCTGTATGACGAGCGCCCAGCAACCAACGCCAAGATTCAAATTTCCAATCCAATTGTGCGTACAGCGATCGCTCCTGCAGCTTGCCATGTTCTTCAACAGAAAAAGGCTCTGTTGCTAAATCAGGAAAACCCAGTGATGCTAAGAAATCCGACGCAGCCGTTGGCATGCCTTGTACCAAGATCAGACTGTCGGCGGCAGAACGACGTTCATATTCCGCCCCGGCAAAAACACTGAGCATCTCGTTAATATGAATATTAAGTGTGCCTCCACTACGCCATCGATACGCATCCTCTATATCGCCTGATTCAAAAATAGTGGTACCGCTAGAGCCACCACCAAAGAAAGTAATATTTTGACCAAACGCATGTGCAACACGCTCTGTATTTTCGAATTGACTGTAGTCACTAAATATTCGAGTGGATATTTCATCACCTTGCCATTCATAATCGAGGTGCAGTAATTTACCTTTATATTCCGCCTCCGACTGGGTAAAAGGGGCAAGGATTCCACTAATCTGTTGATAATTGTTCTCAAAATAATGTCCTACCACCGTCAAATCATGAACCTTCAGTTTTAACCAATAACTATCGCTTTCATCAACCACAGGAATCGTACCTGAAATGGGAATAGCGGGACTTTCACCCAGCAGATCTTCCGCCACAAATCGAAATTGATCAAAAATAAGGGTGTTATTTAGCTCACCACGATACCCATCTTCCCGTCGAACTTCATAGGCAAAGTGCAACCGAATATCGTCACTAAAGCCATGGGATAAATAGGCACTGGTATTGCGTAAGTTATTCTCTCCTGCAGACGCGGTGACGATATGGCTACTGTCCTTTTTAGTTGTCACCTTTATCACACCGGTCATCGCGTTGGTGCCATAATAAATCGCCCCCGGACCTCGAATCACCTCCACATGATCGATCGCCTCAATGGGTATACCACGAATAGGAAAATTGCCGTTCTCAGAATCCCAATAGGGTACATCGTCTAATAAGAACAGCACTTTTTGGTTAGTATATTGCGTGATGCCTCGAATAATCACCACGGGATAAGCATTAACACCTTGTTTTACGATGACTCCAGGGATCAGTGTAAGCAAATCTTCTAAGCGGCTGATCCCCATATGCTTCACGTCATCAAGGCTGTACCGACTGACAATGGCGGGGGTTTCGGGAATGGTCTCTTCATACACAGACGCCACACTGACGTCGATTTTCAACAGCTGCTCAAGACTTAAATTAGAAAAGCCTTCGCTCGGCGCTGCGTGCAAAATAAGACAAAAGGAGCTCAGTAACAAAAACAGAAAACAATAGACACTAATACGCATGAGACAACACCCGCATTGATTATATTGTTTGGTAAGAATAGGAACGGACTAACAACAAACGTATATCGTTATTGCTATTTCGTATTAGTTAAGCAGTGTATGGAATATGAGATCACCCATAAGCAAGCAAATCTGAACACTCCGTACCCATAGAGTATTATGTTCAAAGCGAATACTGTCAATTATTCTAAGGCAATGATAACTACCGCCGAGCAATACCAAAACTGCAACGGCGGTTAATCATAGGTACAATTAAGAAAATTCATAAATTTCAGAAGTTCTTGATGTATACGTAAAACCTTCATCGGTAAAATATGCATATAAGAATTCTTTAAATTTTGCGCCAGAATCAACGCCCTGAAATTGTACGACACCATAATTCGGTTCAAAAAATATGATTAAACGTGATCCTGTTTTAGGATGGATCATACTACGTACCGCCATCGCATGACCGCCTGTAGGCGTATGCACACCGATAATCCAAAAGCCTTCTATCTTAGGAAATACCATCGCAGCAATATCCGTATCTCCAGATGAAATATATCGATTCTGAATATATTTCAAACTCACGCCAAACATCCCGTCTTCAAGAATTGAGGTGCAGGTTTGAAATTGATTCGCGGCTCCTCGCTGCTGCTCCATTACCGACCCAACAAAGGTCTCTAGGTCGGAAACACCGACAAAGTTTCCTTCAGAGAGCCATGCTGATCGAGAGTCCGTTAAGAACCGATCGATCCATACCATCGGTTGAGTGTCTTTATATTTGCGTGAATACAATAAAAAACCCATCGATAACCCGAGGCAAATGCCGCTTCTATTGCTGAGATTCATTCTAAGATACACATTGCTGTAGCTATTACCCGATAGGCTATCCGCTTGATCGTACAACATATGACCCGAACCAAGGTTGCTCGCTTTCTCATCAAAGTTAGGCATTTCTCATTCCTCTTTATTAGGTGTGGTTGATTAACACTCGATGAAGTATGAAAGAACTGTTCTTATAGTAGGGTACAGAGCGGAAAACATTCTAGTAAATAAAATGGTAATAGTGGCACTTTGTAAACCAAGTGAACATTATTATGCGGCATATCCAACGCATGAATAACGATCACTCAATCTTAGTTATTGCAGAAATAGTTGATACGCGGGGTTATCGCTTTCATCCCAGTAGCGATAACCAAGGTCCGCAAAATACTCATCCACTATTTCTCGTTCTTGATCAGGTATTTGCATACCCACGAGCACACGCCCAAACGCGGCACCATGATTACGGTAATGAAATAAGCTAATATTCCAGCGTGAACCCAAGGTTTGTAAAAATGCCAATAACGCTCCTGGACGCTCAGGAAACTCAAACCTAAACACTCTCTCGTGATTCATATCGACATCATCAGTCGGTACATGCCCTCCGACTAAATGCCGAATATGTAATTTGGCCATTTCATTATCCGATAAATTCACCACCGAATAACCCTGACCACCTAACTCAGCCTCTAGCAAACCCACTTCAGAAAAAGACGCTGTTTGCACTCCCACAAACACTTGTGCTTTATCCCGACCTGCGTAGCGGTAATTAAACTCGGTAATACTGCGCTTACCGAGGGTTTTGCAGAACGTTTTGAAGCTGCCGGTTTTCTCTGGGATAGTAACGGCAAAAATCGCTTCTCGTTTTTCTCCTAGCTCACTACGTTCAGCAATATGACGTAAACGATCAAAATTCACATTTGCACCGCTAGTGATTGCCAGCAATGTTTGATCCATCACCTTATGCGTCTGCACATACTTTTTTAACCCGGCTACCGATAAGGCACCCGCCGGTTCCGTAATACATCGCGCATCGTCAAACACATCTTTGATCGCGGCGCAGATTTCGTCGGTGCTAACGGTAATCACCTCATCCACACACTGCTTCGCCAAACGGAAGTTCTCTTTACCGATTTGTTTTACCGCCACGCCATCGGCAAACAGGCCCACTTCAGGCAGGATCACCCGCTTTCCGGCTTCCATTGCGGCTTTCAGACATGCGGAGTCTTCAGATTCCACCGCAATAATCTTGATATCAGGACGTAAGTATTTGATATAACAGGAGACCCCCGCCACCAAACCACCCCCACCGACGGGAATAAAAATAGCATCTAACGGACCACTGATTTGACGTAGGATCTCCATACCGACAGTGCCCTGACCGGCGATAACATCAGGGTCATCATAGGGGTGCACAAAGCAATAACCATGCTCATCCATTAACCCTTGCGCATATTCATAAGCGTCGTCAAAACTATCACCATGTAACACCACCTTGCCACCTAACGCGGCGACCGAGGACACTTTGATATTGGGTGTTGTCGTAGGCATGACAATTGTTGCTTCAATACCCAGCTGAGCCGCCGCCAAGGCGACTCCCTGCGCGTGATTACCCGCAGACGCTGCAATGACACCGCTTGCCTTCTCTTCATCGGTCAGGTTGATGATTTTGTTATAGGCTCCCCTGACCTTAAAGGAGAATACCGGCTGTAGGTCTTCTCGCTTGAGCAACACATGGTTATTCAGGCGTTTCGTCAAGAAGCGCGCCGCTTCGATAGGGGTTTCGTTGGCCACATCGTACACCCGGGCCTGGAGTATCTTCTTGATTATATTGGAGGGCATGGAACATCCTTAGTCTATTAGCTCGATAGTAGCAGAACAATTTCCGTGCTTCTTCCTAATTTCGGATTTTTAACCCGTTGGTAATGGTTTACCCGTTACCTGTAACCTCTATAATAGGCGACTTCACCTACCTATGAACTATTTCAGCCATTGAGAGTGACATGACCCAAGACGAGCTAAAGAAAGCAGTAGCCAAAGCCGCCATTGAATATGTTGTTGAAGATGCCATTGTGGGCGTCGGCACCGGATCTACCGCCAACTACTTCATTGATTACCTCGCCGAGATCAAGGGTAAAATAGAAGGGGCTGTGGCAAGCTCTGAAGCCAGCAAAGAACGTCTGGAATCCCATGGCATTCCGGTATATGACCTGAATGCCGTTGACGATATTCCTGTCTATGTTGATGGCGCAGACGAAGCGGATCGTAATCTGTGTTTGGTTAAAGGTGGCGGTGGTGCACTAACCCGAGAAAAGATCGTTGCGGCTGTATCTGGCAAGTTTATCTGTATCGCTGATGGTTCAAAGAAAGTCGACGTATTAGGCGCTTTCCCGTTACCCATTGAAGTCGTTCCCATGGCTCGCAGCTTTGTAGCCAGAGAGCTAGTCAAATTAGGCGGCGACCCCGTCTATCGTGAAGGCTTTGTGACTGATAACGGCAATATTATTCTCGATATCCACAATATGCAGATAGCCGAACCGATTGCGCTTGAAGCTGCTATTAACAATATTACGGGTGTTGTCACCAACGGGTTATTTGCCCGTCGTGGTGCCGACGTGCTGTTGCTTGCGACTGAAAATGGCGTAGAAACACTCACCAAATAGCACTCAATACTGTACGTTCAATACAGCACCTTAGTAGACTGCAGAGCGCTTTCGTCTCGATCTGTAGTCTACTTACTCAGATTACTGCTGATTACGCAACAACCCGTATACCGTGGTTTTTATCCCCAGTTAGGATCTCAAACGCTGCTCTATGCTGAGTCTCAAATACCCGCTCTGGCTTACCGACTTCCTGCACAATCAGCCGGCAGCTGGCAATCTTGCTGTTTAAGCAGGTGTTCGAATCCCCCGGCGGATTATAATAGTTCAGCCCGACGAAGTTTTCTTTTGGCCCATAGATTTGCCCCTTCACCCGTACATTGTTCGTCCGCGTCTCAAACTCCCAATGAAAGTAACGATAACTGGCCTTGGCTTTGAGTGCCTGCAAGATACCGTTAATCGCGATCTCTCTATCGTCATAGCGCATCACCAGAGTGGTAATCCATGGCGTATGAAGAGGCCCCACTTTTACCTTTGCAGTACCCAATTCGAGGAACGCATCTGGGTCATTATCAAACCCTGCCACCTGCCCCCAGGCATAACGATCCGTATGTTGACTGCCCCAATTATGATTTTCTGAGCCGACCCAACGATCAACGGTTAACACCTCATCATTTACCGCAATCGTGCCGGTAAAAGACACCATCGGGTTAGCGACGAGTGCTTTCGCTTTGGGAAAGGCGCCATCGTACATGTTGTCTGGCAATAGTTTTAACGGCTGCTGCCCGCCACCATACACCAGATCCCAAGAAATGGTATTGCCCCCACTGCTGGCTCGGCCCTGAGCAACACCCGGTCTTAACAAACCAATATCGGCAATAGAGACATCCAATCCACTTGAAGAGAAAGAACACTGATTAATCGATAACTCCTCTTTTGCCGCCGTAATCTGATTTTTCTCCTTATCAAACACCATAGCCCACAGCTCACCTAGGGGTTCATCGCCGTTGCCCACACTGCCCGCTTTGGGAGAGAAGATGGTATAACGGAACCAAAAAGCCAAGGGTTTGGTGGGGTGATTCGCCCGCAGAAAATAGCTCTCGTAATGCCCCTTACCCGTACCCTCAACATATCGAACGCGGTTAAGCGTTTGGCGTTGTGACGCGTGAATATCATGATCAACGTTAAGTGTTGCTCCCATAATCGAAACCCCTGCTAGCAAGTCTGATAGGGCAAAAACGCTGCCGTTTGTGTGGTAAATCCTAACGCCTTAAACGGAAATTCAAGCATCGAATCACGATAAGCCACTTCCGCATCACCCACCACCGCGCCACATTGGTATACCGTTAACGGGCAGGTCACCAAGCTACCGGGTAAATTGGCTAACGAATAAGTTTTCTCCCCTGCCACGCGTACCAACCCTAAATCTGGGTGGCTAAAGTCCATATCATAACGAGGCCCAGTAGGCTTGAGGGTTAATTCACCTTCCACTAAGGTTTCATAATCCCGTTCGTCAAAACGCACCTTGCCTTTAAACGGCTGCGGCGCCAATGGATTTAATCGATTGGCAAAAAACACCGTGATGGTAAATGAAAAAGGCTCAGACTTACCGTCCTTATTATTCTGAATCCAACCACTCATGGTCTCGTTTAACGTAATGCTACTCGTCATAATTCCCTCACACATAGGATATTTTCTGATCGGCAATACGACGTGCTGCTTTTGTCGCCATTGCCATAATAGTGACTTGTGGATTCGCCCCTAACGAGCTGGGTACTGAACTACCATCCATCACATATAAACCTTCTACACCAAATACCTGATGATTCTCATCACACACCCCATGCTTTTTGTCTTTCGCAATACGTGCCGTACCCAATGGGTGGTACGCCGTCATCGCAAAATCACGGGGGGTTAATTTACCTGCAAACACCTTATCCAACTCCTCACGAGTCGCCACTGAGGGCAGCCCCGACAAGCTGCCTAACGTCACCTTGTCTGCGCCCGCCTCTAGATGCATCAACGCCAATTGATAAGCGGCTTTCTTAAAAAGTTTGAAATCCGAACGATTCATAGAATAGGTCAAAAAAGGAATATCTGGATGCACGCCTTTTCGCACCCGTCCCCTTGATGTGTCTTTGATCATAAATCCAAAATACGCGGTCTGTTGATAGTTTTCAGTAAACTCCACAAACGCATTACCGGTATAAGGTGACATCAAGCCGTGGGCCACAAACGGTGGTGTACCACCTTCAAACATAATGCCTTGATCCGCCCAATCCGCGACGCCATAACCCTGGGGAATAGTCGCCGTATTCTTAAAATTGCGTTGGGGGTAATGCCCCAATACTGCACCCGCTGGGTGGATCGATAAATTACGCCCCAACCAACGATTTTTGATACCATTACTTACCAGTAGCTGCGGGGTAAAAAAGGTACCCGCCGCCACAATCACGGTATCGGCATTTATTGTTAGATGGCGAGTCACACCATCAGACCCGACCCCACGAGCATGTAAACCTCGAATGCTGTCTCTATTATCAGAATAAATAAATTGATCGGCTTTCATGCCAGTAAACAGAAATGCACCGGCTTCCAACGCACGAGGAATATAGGACACATTGGTGGATTGCTTGGCATCGGTGGGACAACCAAACTGACATAATCCTTGACCATCACAACCCTTCGCATTACGCATTAATCCGTGAGATTGGGTAAAACCCACCGCCTCAGCCCCTTGTTTGACCACCTCCGCAATCTCACCCACAAACTTGATCTCCGCGCGCTCGACGTTAATCATAGTTTCCACCGAATCAAAATACGGCGCCATTACTTGCGGGGTAAAACTGCGTAAACCTTCCTTCGTCCAGCCCTTCAATACCGCATTGGGGGTGCGCATACAGGTGCCGGAGTTAATCGTGGTGGTACCACCCACACTACGCCCCACGGGTACCGGTATCACGGTATTACCCAGGGTCACCGTACCGCCCCAACCACGGTATAGCTTGGGTACTAACTCCGTTAACTTACCGGTAAAATCTTTTCGACCATGGTATTCACCCTCTTCCAAAATCACCACCGCCAGACCTCGACTGGCCAGCTCATAAGCTGCCGCCCCACCACCTGCACCCGTACCAATAACCACTACGTCCGCATCAAAGGTTTGGCTGAGCTCAAGATCATTCACCGTGGACACCTGATTCTGCCAGCGCTCTCGCTCCACTTCGGCAGGCACCTTAAGGCCATTATGGGAACCCACGCGTTTGAGGTTTTGCTCATCCAGCAGGTATGCAGCGCGAAATGGGGTAGATAACAGACGAATTAAGTTACCACTGATTTTGCTATCGACGTGTTTTGCTAAGAACGCTTCACGTTGAGCCAATGAGCCACGAGCAAAGGGTTTGCCATATGATAGTAAGAAGCGGGTATTCAGTAGGGTTAGCAGGGCCTGAAGACCAATAGACAAACCTGGAATGGAATCAAAATAATGTTCCACTTGGCCGGCAACCACAGCAGCATCAGGCTTATCCAAACGCCCACCCTGGGGGAACAACACCTCCACCAGCGCCAATGCCGTTGTATTTTGACCAAACCCCATGCAACACCCCCCTACGGAATTGAAGAGATACCACAGTATAGTCAACGCCACACTGCCTAGAACAACCCATCCTAAAGGTAAGGGGAATGGGCGTCTTGACTGGGGATGCAAATGGAAATGGGGGTGGGGGTCAAGTAACCGCTTAGCTCTAGCCAATAAGCCTGAACTAGCTTACACCCAATGACTCCTATTTTTTTCTAACGATTCGATAGTAATGATCCCCAGCAATATTCTGAGGAATCACACTCGTTTCACCAGTAGACCATATGATCTGAAGTGAGCTTATCTCTTCTTTCTGATTAAGACCAAAGTGAAGAACAGGTGCGTCATGAGACAAAAAACCGCCGCTTGCCTTCAGCTCCCTAAGCTGCTTGGACCCATCTTTAAACTCAATAATGACCTTACTACCAATTCCGAATACATTACCTACAGAATCATTCAGCTCGATATTGATAGAATGATTCTTAAATTCTCTATTTTCGTATACTCGGACAGGCCCAACTACCGCTGTTGCGATAATATCTAGATCACCATCCAAGTCATAATCTATGTATACATAACTTGGAGTATTCAAGTAATCCTCAAGCCCGAAACCCTCCTGTGATTGTTTAAAATATTCGCCATTCACATTATGGAAAAAAATATTCGAATGTATTTCCTGGCTTCCTTGTGTATGTGGTATGCCATTCGCAACATAAATATCTTGCCAACCATCATTGTCCAAATCTGCGGCTTTGGCATTCCAACTCCAATAGCTCTCTGAAACACCCATAACGTCGCTTAAGTCGTTAAACTTACCAGAGTCGCCAAGCAATAGAACATTCCGTTGAACTTGGGTTATGTGATGGTCAACATCAAATACTCCACTTACCTCTTCTTTCTGAGTCATATTAAGACAGTACGTATAGTCCGTCGCCTCCCCTTCCCTAGGCAATCGTTCACATAATGCAATATTTCGAGTATCTATGGCCACATCCCTGAAGATAGAACGCAAACAAGTATTCTTGTCATCTCCACTTAGGAAGGTACACCAATCCGTATCACGTCGTTCGATCTTTTCACGACCCTTCAGTACCATTAGGCAATTATTCTTTATCTCAACATCAGCAATTAGTCCACAATAGTCTTTCTCATAACTTTCACCAAACGACATATCAACGCTAAATATATCTAACTGGAGATCATTATTGAAATCAGCAGAATCAATACTCATCGTATTTAGAGGTGATGCCGGAAAAACTCTAGGCCTACCATGCTTTGGTACTAGGCTTTTGCCGTCGCTAGAATAAAGCTGGTCAGGCACATTAAAGTCATTACCGACCACTGCATCGACAAGTAAATCACCATTTATATCAGACAATAATATTGATAAAGTTTCCCCTTTAACTTCACTTATATCCAAATGGCGAACACCCTCTTCATCGTTTAACAATACAAAGTTCTGAGAGCGTACTGTAGACTTACCTTCTGATCCATACGACCAATTCCCAAGTACACCATCTAGATCTCCATCATTATCTATATCGGCAAATCCGGCAGCCATAGTTAAAATATTGCCAGTGGCCTCCAAGGTCTCAACTACTGGCAAACGAAACCCCTGTTTATCATTAATTATAAAATAATTCTTATTATTATAAGCAGAGACAAAAATATCTAGCCAACCATCATTATCTATATCAACAAGTGAAACCACAAACGAGTTCAAAGCTGGAAGTAATGATAGATCAATTGCTTGCCTAGCAAATCTTCCACCAATATTTTTGTATAAAATAGGGCCGTTTTTACTTGCAAACACAAGGTCAGGCCAACCATCATTATTGAAGTCGCCGCTAGCAATTCCTCGCCCTATAGAAAATGGCTCGTGAAATTCATCCAAGCCAAATATAGTAGGTAGTCTAAGTTCTGATGCCACATCAAGATCCTTAACAAACAAACTAGTCGATTCATTTTTAGGCCTATCCATATGTGCTCGCGCATAGACGCTCACATTCCCACCCTCATAAATAAGGCTAGATGTAAGCACTGGCGCACTGCCTGTCACCATCTTCTGTTCAAAAGATTCACGAGTTTCCACCGCCTCAACGTTGATAGCAGAAACAATCTTGCTGGACAGCTTCCTATCAATTAGATGTTGATTTACCACTCTTTTACATTCATTGGCTGCCAACTGAGGTTTTAGCCGATGACAAATATCAAGGTCAACGTGATGGATAGCTAAGCTTTGAAAAGCCTCGTTTTGACATAAAGTAGTTTGTTTCATGAAAGGGAGCCCAACACACGAATCTACACTGCGAGATTCTTTAGCTTGCTGGATCGCTATTATAAAACGACAGTGCTCTTGAGCAGAAGTAACAGGCAAAACATCACAGTTTTCAGCCTTACCTCCTCTTGTAGCATCTTTAATCCTTACATTCTCTAAACAAATTTCCTTTTCGACTCCCTCTACAATACTACAAGCACTTATTCCACCATATTTATTTAGCCGCCTAAGCAGCACTTGGTTTTTACAATTTCGCTGAAGAGAAGGTGAAGTAATACTGCTACAAATAGTCAAACTAGGAGTTTTCTCTAAACTAGAATTTATGAAGTCACTCTCACAGCGACCTTGTAACTTCGAGCCCAAGGCAGCGCAATGTGTAGCATCCATGCTTGCAACAGATTTAGCAACAGTATCAGCATAGCGAAAAGCAGTATCACACGAACGTCTAATGTTAATCTTTTTCTGTGTATCAAAATAATTACAAAGAGATATGCTAGCCCCTGCCATAAATTCTTGAAGAATAAAATTACCGAGGCAGGTAGTTTTCTCTCTCTCAGTCATATACATCTGGCAAACGTCTTCGGCCGCAATTAGAACATCGGAGTAATCTTTATTAGACAAACTATATTCATATGCTTTCGTCGCTTCATTTACTTTATAAGAATTAAATACCTGAATAGCAATCGCAGATAAAATAGCGACAAGAGCAATACTTAGAAATAGTGAGAACGCCACTTTTTTAGAAATATTTTTACTAATTATCAGCATAGGGTAGATACTAAAGCTGCCCAAAGCAAACAGCAGCGCCATGCCATAACCCGCATCGAGACCAGCAGACAACAAAACAGACACAACAATCACGTCAAAAGCAATTGGTACAGGAAGAAAAACTCCTACCAACGCGATAATCACCAAAGACAACAAGCTAAAAGGTAAACTAGTCAACAGTTCCGATGGTAGAGCTTCAAGGAATAGGGCCCCCAGCACACCAGCTAGCAACATAAAAGGAAGCGTTGTCTTAATGATATAGATTAGCTGCGTAATATACTGCTGACCTACATACCGTAGTGCTTGCGGCCAACTTTCTTCCAATTGCTCAACCTCACCACCAATTTCACAAACTCCATCGTTCCGATTTTCTTGCTTTCCAAGGGTTAAGTTTTTCTTAAGGGTGTGTTCTTGCCCATCATCTATATCATCTTGAAAATACAAATAATGTACAATTAAGGGGATAATGACAAATATCACAACCAATACACATATCAGTTTAGTAATCGCATATTGAATGGGCAAAAGCGTAAAAGACATTGTCAGCACTACAACATTCAGTGTAGGTGAGCTAATAAGTGTAGCGAGTACAGTTTCTAATCTTATTCCCGCCTTATACAAACCTTGAGCTATCGGAGTTGTGCAATTAACACAAACCCCTAAAGGCGCCCCTCCCACCACTCCTTTCAAAACATTGAAAAAATAATTATTGCTACGCTGTTTAGGTAGGATATGAAAGAGTACCAAGAATGCACTCGCTATCAGCAAACCAAAAGCCATTCCCTTCCAATTGGTATACGCCCAATTTAGGGATGAACCCACAACTCTCCAAACGAATGCATCACTAGCATTAACGGCAACGATACTGTCAAAAGCCAACCCGCTAAATACCGTTCTATCACCCATCATGGCTTTTTCATTTAACGCAGGCACTCGTGATTGCGTCCAAAAAAATATAGCAATTATGAATATTAAGGCAATAGATATGATCGTACGCTTTTCAAACAACGCTTTAGATAACGACATAAAAGGCAGTACATCCGAGGGTAATAGAATCTTATTCTCCAGTGAAAGCTCACCGGCGCAAAATACACAAATAGTTTATATTTGAATGCAATGCAAGGCCGATCCCAGGCCCCACATTGCTTCTAACTAAAAAATCAATCTCTATTCCAGTTAAGCAGATAGCCTACGACGAAGGTAACCTAATGACACTAAACCCAAGCCAAAAAATGCAAGACTAGCCGGCTCAGTTACTGCCACAGGATTCTCGCTTATATCTACAGTTAAAGAACCTGAACCAAAAATTAGGTCACCTGTAGTTGCAGTCACAGTAAAGTCAACAATCCCGTCTGCTGCTAAGTCATTAATTGAGTCGGCATCAAATATTTGCTCTATTTCAAACAAACCTGTATATCCAGTACTCTCGTCATAGTTTCTAGTGTAGTAATAATTGTAATTACATGAAAACCAACCACAGCCACCTGAACGCCCATCATACTGTGTACCAGTATAGGAACTAGTCTGAGACCAATCAGAGCCATTTGTAGACTCTTCAAATGAGGTAGTCACTTGAACCTGTTCGTTGTCGTCGAAATAATAATCAATTTTATTACGATAATATGAAGAAGAACCAGAACGCGTGTAACTGTTATACACTGTATTAGTGAGACCTAGGTCACCATCATCGGCAAAACTATAATTTGCTGTCGCTGAATTTATCTCGTATGGGTTAAGATAAGAACCATCATTTGGGAGCGCTGCATTAATATCAAATTGACCAACAATACTGTTGGGAGTTGAAATGTATGTATTATCTGCAATGTTGTCCTGAACAGTGACAACAATAGCATTTGCCATAGTTGAACTGGCCATTAAGCCTGCAAGTATTAAGGATTTAGCTTTCATGTGTCCATCTCTATTTATTTAGGTGTTTAATTTGCGAACAACTACATGCAAAATACACACCAAAATAAAACAAAGCCAAAATGATATAAATATCAATACGTTAGCAAGACAACCCTCTTGATGAATACAACGTTTGTAAAAACCACCGACAAAAATAGGTTCGTCAAAGCGCTAAGGCCAGACACGATGACCAACCTACCTGACGGAAACCCCAAACTCTCTATCAACACCCAGTTTCAAACACAATTGATCCCCACGATTAAGAGGGCCAACACCCGCAGGCGTACCTGTCATTACAACGTCACCGGGGCGTAACGTAAAAATGGACGACATATAGGCAATCAAGTCGAAAATACCTGTAATCATTTCAGAGGTATTACCTTGCTGCTGAACCTGACCATTGCGTATAAGCGTGAGATCTAATGCTAGCGGATCGGTAATATCAACCGCAGGCACAAAGGGTGACAACGGACAGGCACCATCAAAAGATTTGGCCACTTCCCACGGATGACCTTTTTCTTTTAACGCATTTTGAACATCACGCAGTGTCAAATCCAACCCTAGACCATAACCAACAATGCCATCAACCGCTTCGTCACTGGTGACATTACACAGCTCTTTGCCTATCAAGACTGACACTTCCAGTTCATGATGACAGCTACCTTTTCCTTGCGGGATAGCAATCGGCACACCAAGCCCCACCACTGACGTAGCAGGTTTAATAAATAGCATGGGGGTGCTTGGAATGGGGTTGTTGAGTTCTTTAGCATGCTCTGCGTAATTTCGCCCCACACACACCACTTTACCTACAGGCAAGTCACATTCGCCACTGATCCATTGATGCTGATAACTCACAGATCAAATACCTTACCGGGGTTCATCACACCGTTAGGGTCAAATACGGCTTTCATCGCCTTCATATAGTTGATCTCGGTTTCACTACGAGTATAGGTGAGGTAGTCTTTCTTCGTCATACCCACACCGTGCTCCGCAGAGACACTGCCACCATACTTTTCAACGGTTTCAAAAACCTGCTTGTTAACCTGCAAGCAACGCTCAAAGAAGTCTTCTTTGGCAAGATTTTCTGGCTTCAGAATATTGAGGTGCAGATTACCGTCGCCAATATGCCCGAACCATATGATTTCAAAATCAGGATACTGCTTCGAAACAATGTCATCGATATCGTGTAAGAACGCAGGCACCTTTGACACAACCACTGAGATATCATTCTTGTACGGCGTGTATTCTGAAATAGTTTCGCTGATATCTTCACGTAAACGCCATAACGCTTTCAGTTGCGCGTCACTTTGACTCATCACGCCATCTAGCACCCAACCCTCTTCCATGCAGTATTCAAACAAAGACATGGCTTCTTCGAGTATTTGTTCAGATACCGCTTCGAATTCAATTAACGCGTAATACGGCGCTTGTGTTTCGAAAGGACGTGGCACATCGCCTCGGCCAGTCACTAACTGCACAGAGCGTTCTGAGAAAAATTCAAATGCCGTCAGATCAATCTTACTCTGAAAGGCATTCAATACGTTCATGATGGCATCAAATTCGGAGACACCCAGCACCAATACATTCAGGTTCTTTGGGGTACGAGCCAAGCGCATGGTAGCCTCAACAATAAAACCAAGCGTCCCTTCTGCGCCGATAAAGAGATGTCGCAGATCATAACCTGTCGCATTTTTGACCAAGTCATTATTTAATTCTAATAGATCGCCCTTACCGGTCACCACTTTAAGACCTGCCACCCACTCACGGGTCAGGCCATAGCGAATCACTTTGATTCCGCCTGCGTTGGTCGAAATATTACCTCCAAGCTGGCTAGAACCCGCTGATGCGAAGTCCACGGGGTAATACAGGCCATTGTCTTCGGCGAATTGTTGTAGCTGCTCAGTAATGACACCTGGGCCACAACGTACCGAGCGATCAGTCTCAATAAAGTCGCTGATTTGATTCATCGCATCAAATGCCACGACGACTTCACCATGAGCAGCCACTGCGGCGGCCGATAGGCCAGTACGCCCGCCAGAGGGCACCAAGCCAATCTTATGCTCATTGGCATAACGCACAATCGCTTGTACTTGCTCGGTCGTTTTTGGGAATAAGATCGCTAACGGAGCAGGATCATACATTTTGGTCCAATCACAACCAAACTGTTTTAGGCTATCTGGGTCTGTCTTTATCCGCCCTTCGTCCACCAATGCTGCTAAATCAATGATGATTTGTTCCTGCTCTGCCATAATCAATACTCTTAATTTTGTAACACTTTCAATGGGATACCCGCTTGCATTATACGGACATTAGATAAAATAACTGCATCCGCACAACATCAGGGCAGAATATGATAACATACGCACCCATTTTTTTCGGTATCGCTAACATTACGGTTTTCACTCATGAGCAAAATTTCTTTGGATAAAAGCAAGATTCGCGTCCTACTTCTAGAGGGCGTGCATCAATCTGCCGTTGATAACTTTGAACGCAATGGCTATAGCAACATTGAGTACCTCAAGACGTCTCTACCCGAAGAAGAATTAAAAGAAAAAATCGCCGATGCGCACTTTGTAGGTATTCGCTCTCGCACCCAATTGACGAAGGAAGTCTTCGACGCAGCCGAGAAGCTGATCGCCGTAGGTTGCTTCTGTATCGGTACAAACCAAGTTGACCTTGATGCCGCCCTTACGAAAGGCATCCCCGTCTTCAACGCCCCTTTCTCCAACACCCGTAGTGTTGCTGAGCTTGTATTAGCACAATCCATCTTATTATTACGTGGTGTGCCAGAGAAGAGCGCTAAAGCCCATCGCGGCGAGTGGAACAAATCTGCCGCTAACTCCTTCGAAATACGTGGCAAGATCCTCGGTATCGTTGGATACGGAAACATTGGTTCTCAGCTTAGTGTATTGGCTGAAGCCCTCGGTATGAAAGTTGCGTTCTACGATACCACCACTAAATTACCCCTAGGCAACGCTTACCAAGTCGACAGCCTTGATCAGTTACTGGAAACTGCTGACATCGTCAGCATGCACGTACCTGAACTTCCTAGCACGCAAGACATGATCGGCGCAGATCAACTCGCGAAAATGAAAGATAGCGCAGTATTGATCAATGCCTCACGCGGTACCGTGATCGATATCGATGCATTAACCGAGACGCTATCTTCAGGTAAGCTACTGGGTGCTGCCATCGACGTATTCCCAGTTGAACCCCGCTCTAACAACGAAGAGTTTATCTCGCCGTTACGTCAATTTGACCGTGTCATCCTTACTCCACACGTGGGCGGAAGCACCTTGGAAGCTCAGGTTAATATTGGGGGTGAAGTGTCCGAAAAGTTCGTTAAATATAGCGACAATGGATCGACTGTATCGTCTGTTAACTTTCCTGAAGTTGCACTGCCAGTTCACGAAAATGTACATCGCTTACTGCACATCCATGAAAATATTCCAGGCGTCATGTCTGAGATCAACCAAGTATTTTCAGAGAACAATATCAACATCTGTGGTCAGTACTTACAAACCCGAGGCGACATTGGTTACGTAGTTATTGATGTTGACGCTGAATACGGCGAGCTAGCACTGGAAAAGATCAAGTCTGTAAAAGGCACCATGCGTACCCGCGCATTGTTCTAAGCAAAGCGCGTTTACACGCCTTTCTCAGAATCTATCATGAAAAACCGCTCACCCTTTGAGCGGTTTTTTATTGCCCGCGATTTTCACTAGTCAAGCCACCATCCCATTGCTAACATCCCCAACCATTCCCTCAACCTTAGCGAAGGAGTGTTCTGATGACGGATGCTTACGAATCCCCAAAAACTGCACTGATCACTGGTGCCTCAGCCGGCATTGGTCTTTCTTTTGCCCATGAATTTGCCGAACAAGGCTTTGATGTTGTGTTAGTGGCACGGCGCGAAGATAAATTAAACGAAATCGCCGCTGAGATTAAAGCCCGTTACGGTGCCATGGCCTACGTCATCGCATCTGACCTATCGGAAGCCGATGCACCTCAGGCCATCTTTGATACTGTTGCCGCCAAAGGCATTCAAGTTGACGCCCTTATCAATAATGCAGGTTATGCCATTGACGATGGGTTTGCAGAAACCACCTGGGACACCCACAAGCGCTTTATTCAAGTACTCAACACGTCGCTTGTACACCTCTGTCATCTCTTCTCAGAAGGAATGATAGAGCGCCAGTATGGCCGAATCATCAACATCGCCTCTGTTGCCGCATTCTCCCCACAATATAAAGGCAGTTTATATGGTGCTGCCAAATCCTTCGTATTAGATTTTAGCCAAGCGATCGATATGGAGCTCAAGGGGCATAACGTGTTTTGTACTGCGCTCTGCCCGGGCTTTACCTACAGTGAATTCCATGAAGTGATGGGAACGCGGGAAGCGGTTAATCGGCTACCCAAGTTTCTCTGGATGGATTCTCAAACTGTCGCTAAAGAGGGCTATGATGCCGTGATGGCAGGAAAACCCGTGTATATCAACGGGCTAGTCAATCAGGGCATGAGTCAGGTGATGTCTGCATTACCGTTGCGAGTAAAGCAATTCCTTGCAGACAAGCAGACTATTTTCACCGACTAGCAAGAACTGGGTCGCTTTCATTGCGGTTAACGCCTTATGCTAATCCCATGAAAAATATCAACACACCGTCTCCAGAAACACATCAGGACTACTATCGAATAGAGGCAGCCATACGCTACCTCTATTCCTGTCCGGCAAACACGCCATTAGAATCCATCGCTAATGAAGTGGGCTTAAGCGAGTTCCACTTTCAACGGCTTTTTACACGATGGGCAGGTATCACACCCAAACGATTTCTGCAGTTCCTAACCAAAGAACACGCCCTATCCATTATTCATGAGCCAACACCTATTGCCGACACCGCATTATCCCTTGGGTTAAGTGGCCCGAGCCGTTTACATGACTTATTAGTGCACTGTGAAGCCGTCACACCAGGTCAACTGAAAAGTTCAGGAAAGGATATGGATATTGCATACGGCTTTCATTCAACTCCTTTCGGTGAATGCCTCATTGCCACCACCAGCAAAGGTATATGCCATCTTAGCTTTACTAATAACCGCGCAGCGGCGCTGATAGAGCTACAAGAACGCTGGCAGAATGCATCATTAAGTACGCAGCAGGAAAACACCCAACCATTAATCCAACAAATTTTTTCACCTCAATGGAACCACAAACAATCACTTTCCGTACACCTTAAAGGCACCAACTTCCAACTCAAAGTATGGCAAGCACTATTAGAGCTTCCTTCCGGTAGCCTGACCCATTACCAAGGACTTGCAAAACACATCGATGCCCCCTCTGCATCCAGAGCAGTCGGATCTGCAATCGGTAAGAATACTATCGCCTACCTAATCCCTTGCCATCGAGTGATACAAAAAAATGGATCATTCGGAAATTATCGCTGGTTGCCTGAACGCAAGGCCGCAATGATTGGTTGGGAGTCATCACAGCAAGGCTAACGTCTTTCTACATCCAACGTATCGGCAATTGTTCGAGGTATATCAACCAGTTAGCGGATTGGTATATCCTGCGTGAAAAACTTCTTACCATTGCCGTTTTATCCGTAAAAAAGCATCAAAAAAAACGCACCAAAAAAACGCACCAAATTGTAGCAATTCACCCTCAATAGACCGCGCCAGGTAACGTTAATTATTTTGACAAATAAAATTCCTCAGCTAGATTTGAATTTCTACTAAAAAATAAAATACGACGAGGAAGGTATCATGTTCGACAACAGTGATTCTCTAATTAAGAAACGAGACCACCTAAACACACTAATAGAAAAAAAATTACGTGAAGATAAACCTACAGCCAAAAAAAATACTGGTCGAAAATTTGCGTTATTGGGGTGGCTAGGAATAACCATGGCGATTGATAAAACCATACGTCAAGGCGTTCTCGATTCTGTTGCAGAATTTATGCCGAGTGAATCGGATAAGACACTATTTAAGACAAGCGACATATCAGAGATAAGCAAAAACATCAGCGTTGAAGCACAAGGTTAACTCTACAGAGTAACGGCTTTAGGATGACGTTGTGTTGTTAAAATATATAGGTATCGGAATAGCTTTTTGCTTTTGAATAGAAGTATATCAATGTTACTCAAAACAGAGATCGCCCTATTTTATCCGATACCCAATTCTATCGTTTTATCTCACTGATTTTATAAACGCTAGGGTTTCACCAAAAAACCAACACCACCTAAATCAACACCATTAACAATAATACTAATGCAGTGCTCTCCCGCATAGTGTTTTCGCGTACTCATTTCTTTAAAAGATTGTTTTCTTGAAAGGATTTTTTCATTACCGAAGACGTCACCTTCGCTGATTTTAAATATTTTACGCGACTGCTTTCCATTAGATTTCATATAATCGATCGCGTATTCTATTCTCAACTTCCCAAGGTTCTCCCCCTTACAATTGAGACTGAAAGAAAAATTCAATTCCGATCCAATTTCTATCGTCGACTTTTTTAGCGTAAAATCAGAAATACGTAATGACTTTACTGGGGTATACCCAAACAACTTAAGAATATCAGAATCAGCTTGTTTAAGCAGCGTTCGACACCCATGCTTTACAATCCAATCAGTATGTTCGCTACCCCCCAACCATTGACCAGCGATATCTTTGACGATAGAAACATTATCTTTTGCTATATCATTTATATTATTAGCAACACTTCTTCGAACATATTCAGATTCATCATTTTTTAACCGCTCGAGAATAGGAAGAATAAGCTCAGGATCTTGTTTAAACTCAGGCAACGCCATAGCCCAAGGTAAACGAGGCCGACACCCTTCAGAGGATAATCTGCGCACATGATGACTCTTATGTTTAGTCCATCGCAACATCTGTTTCATCATCTTTTTTGGGGCTTTGATAATAAAAGGCCGCACGGCAAACTCTGAACTAGAATATTGTGTCATATGCTCCAATGCATCAATCGATTCAGCCCAATGCTCCATTCCATACAGTTCAACATAGTGTGGGAAAAACATCGCTTCGTAGCCACCAAAATCCTGACAGACAGGCTTTAATATCGACAGCGCCTGTACATAATCAACATTCAGAACTTGGTGAATCATTCTAGCAATATGATCCATCCTATCCTTTAGCTCACGATCATCCCAATTCTCATCAAAGATTAGTTGATGAAATAACTTAGAATCAAAGGTTTCGCATATCGTCGTGAAACTCGAGATTAACGTTAGAATATATGCTTCGTTGTAGGCGTTTTTCAGAGGTTCAGGCATCACATTTCGTCCACTGTATCAATGTACAGCATGGTATGAATATATGCTATCAATGTCAACTCCGAGATCGATCCAAAACCCCGTAAAATCACAGACTTAAGCTCCCACCGTAAAACCGCCAACCCTATAGCTTCCGCTAAAAACAAACCTAACTCATAAAGTAACAATCCTCCACGGTAGAGTAAGTATTGTCGATATTGTTCAATGGCTTTATTTCGACTATCTTGCATAGAGAGCCCCTTAATTAACCCATGCTATAGTGCTTGTATGAGACCGACGCTTACCCATCTCGCTCTTCACGTTAAACACTTGAATGCCTGTATCGCGTTCTATGAAAAATATTGCCAACTACGGGTCATCCACAAAAGAGAGAAACACGACAAACATATTGTTTGGATGTCAGAAAAAGGTGCCGAACATACTTTTGTTTTCGTATTCTTAGAAGGTGGCCCTTATCATGCGACAAGAGCGATGGATTATAGTCATCTAGGATTTGCGGTAGAAAGCAAGGAAGAGGTAGAGCGTATTGCACAGATAGCAGAACAAGATGGCATTTTAGAATGGCCCCCTGTACAGGAAGATTATCCTGTAGGATATTATTGTGGTGTTAAGGATCCCAACGGAATTTTCGTTGAATTCAGCTATGGGCAACCACTAGGACCAGGGTCAGAAGACATGCCTTTCTAGAGGTAAAATAATGAATGTATATCAGGATAATTTTTCACACCGTGGTTTTTTACCCATCCAAGACCCACTCACACAGTTTGATCCAAACAGTAAACTCAGTATACTCGATAATATTGGACACGATTTACCTAGTCGATTATTGGAAGAAGATTTTCGCCACTACGCACAATCGTTATCAATTCCAACATGGAACATTGAACATCCTTCTATAGAACACCTTCCAGAGCTTCGATTATATTTTGTAAGACTATCATTTCTTGCATCTGCATATATTAATCAAGTGGGTTATCCCAGAATTTCAAACCTACCTGAAAACATAGCAATACCGCTAACCCACGCCGCATCGTTATTGTCCGTACCACCAATTTTGAATTATGCAGGATACGCTCTCTATAATTGGAAACGATTTGATAAAAGCCAAGGTATTGTACTTGGCAATATCGATACTATTCAGAATTTTGTACATCTGTATGATGAACACTGGTTTATCTTAGTTCACATAGAGATAGAAGCCCAAGCCGCGGGCATATTAAAAGCCATTGAGGAATTTCATTTACACCTACAAAGACATGATACGTTAACGGTTGATCTAGTAAACACCCATTTGCGAATCATCGCGACGTGTCTAGCGCAACAATTACAGGCACTTAAAAGAATCCCTGAACGAATGTCACCTGATCTCTATTTTAAAACATTCAGACCCTATATTCGATTTTTTGAGAATGTAAAATACCAAGGCGTTAAGGGAAAAACGATACAATACCGAGGTGAGACCGGTGCCCAAAGCTCCATTATGCCCACACTTGTGCCACTATTAAAAATTGAACATAAGCAGTCAATACTGGTGGACCACCTACGGGATATTCGACAATATATGCCTCCTAGCCATCGTCAATTTATTGAGCATACCGCACGTTTGCCCGACCTAAAACCACTTGCAGACCCTACACTATTCGATCGAGTCCTTGAACTCGTCGCACAATTTCGAGAAGTACATTTTGAATGGGCGATGGAGTACATCAATAAACATGTGGATGATCCAAGAGGAACTGGCGGTACACCTTATATGCAGTGGCTAAAACAAATGATTGATGAAACCCGTGAGCGTAAGAATAGTAGTGACTCGAATTAGATCAGCATTTTTCTTAATAATGATACAAGGAACAACGGCGCTAACTCGGAGAATCGGTGATAGAATAATCCCACACCCTAGATTAAGAGGCACCGTAAATGACCGAACATGTCATTCTATTACATGGCTTAGCACGCAGTAATCGCTCCATGAGAACACTACAAAAACGGCTCATTTCCGCAGGTTATTCGACAAGCAATATAAATTACCCATCGACACAGTTCGATATACCGACCCTTTCGGCACGAATCTTTCCCAAAATTCTCGCAAATAGCAGCAATAAAGACACTATCCATTTTGTCACACACTCTATGGGCGGTATATTGGTACGCTATTACCTGAGTCAGCATTCGATCAAACAACTCGGCCGAGTCGTGATGCTTGGCCCTCCGAACCACGGGAGCAAAATTGTTGATACGTTAGGTCACATCGCTCTCTTTTCTTCGATAAACGGACCTGCGGGACAGCAACTTAGCACTCACCCCCACAGCGTACCGAATAGCGCTGGCAAAGCGGATTTTGAAACCGGTATCATTGCGGGAACGCGCTCCTTAAACCCTATTTTCTCTCTTCTACTTGAGAAGCCAAACGATGGGAAGGTCAGCGTGAGAAGCACCCGACTTGAGGGTATGACAGATCATATTACTTTGCCTGTTACTCATACATTTATGATGAACAATTTACATGTCATCAAACAGACACTGCATTTTCTAAAACATGGACAATTCGATCAACACCGTTAAGCCGATGCTCTCGGTAAGTCAGGCCATCCTATCTTATGAGACCTGCCTTACCGAATAAAACCGCTCACTTACAAGCAGTCAATTTTTCTATCAATATTACGCGCCATTTTTCTGATCAATATATTCATTGATCTTATATTGCAAATAGATCGCCTGAAAAATAAACGTCAATATTACGCCCACTTTGAAATCACTTCGGCCATTATCAATCGCAACGGCTAGCAGACGATTTCGAAAAGCAAATACCCACCATAAATATAGCACTATGTAGGTCAATGTAGAGATCAACACAAAGGTTAGCAGCATGGGATCTTCCATTTGCTCTTCACTAATCATTGATGCGCCAAAATAAACTACATACGATACCAACGCCCCAACAGAAACAAACGTTGGGATTACGTCTTTTTGTATTCTATTAATGATTTCGGTACGGGTATAAAACCAATACATGGAATACACCCCTAAGGTAATAATACTGAGCCCCAACACTCCCCATGCTGAAAATCGCTTAAAGTTATCAATATCAGCAACGGATTCTGACTGATCAACTAATGTCGATTCTGGTGAACTGTACGGATTATTCGTCATTTACACTCCCTATTTTATTCAAAGTAAACATCCATCAACAGCCCTACATTGGCTGTTCACGACGCAATAATACACCATAGTTTAATGATTAAAAACGCGCTATTTTAGCTTTGCTCCCATGACGCCAAAAATTTCAGCTCTCAATGCTTCTGTCTCATTGACCATCTGATGCTTGGCTTGATAAATATAAACCAACTCAGCACGCTCAAATTTTTTCCGTATCAACGCAAGATTATGCTTCCATTCAACCGTACCATCTTGCTGACCCTGAATAACGGTTATGGGCAACTCGCTAGCCTGTCGATTCTCTATATATGGCACCCAATTCTTCAAAGCTCCCACCCAACGCGCGGACATTCTCTTTGATTGTAATGGGTCGTGCTTTCTTAAGAACTGTACAAAACTATGATCATTTGAATTCATCGAAAATGTTCGATCAATATACTGACTAAAAAAACTAACAATTGTTTGCATGATCCTACCCAACAACCAATCTTGTGGACGAATCAACGGTGCTAATAACACAACCTTTTTGAAAGGTGACGTTTTTACTGTGTATTTACCTGTAAGCAGATAATCCAAAATAACCGCCGCGCCTGTGCTCTGCCCAACAATATGCCAGGGCGCTGGCATGATGTCTTGCGCCGCATCCATCACTGAATGTAAGACAATTTGATAACGATGAAAATCCGGGATCGCCACATTGTCACCGGATGACAAACCATGCCCAGGTAAATCAAACGCCACAACAGAAAAACGCATATCAATCAGATATTCAATAATATGATCGTAGATTCCAACATGATCATAATAACCATGCATCACAAACACCGTACCTTTTGGCTTGGCTTGTAAGAATACATGAGCCACTATCCGATAACCGGCCACATCCAAGTACCCTAGACTGGCGCTAAGGTCCTTCTTGTTACTTTCAAAATCAATACCATAGTATTCTCGATATTGCGTGACGGATGCTGCATCAACTACAGGATCTCCAATCACTAATGGTGGTATTGCTTGTCTTACTGTCTCTTTATCAAATGGCATAGGATTGCCGCGTCAACTTCTCTAAAATCAATCGGTTATACTACTCTAAGATGTCAATTAGTCACACTCATGCGTTAAGCATAGCGTTTTTTGAGCATTAAAAAAGGGGGCATGCGCCTTACCTTCGTAAGCAGCATGCCCCCTCTGTACAATCACTCGAGTGTTATTTTACTTGAGGATCTAGCTCACCACCTTCGTAGCGTGCAAACATTTCTTCAAGATTAATAGGCTTAATCTTATCTGCATTGCCCGCAGTACCAAATGCTTCATAACGTGCAATGGTAATTTCTTTCATCGCCTGAGTCGCAACAGCTAAGTATTTACGCGGATCAAACTCTGCAGGATTCTCAGTAAGGAAGCGACGAATTGCGCCAGTAGAGGCCAATCGTAGATCTGTATCGATATTCACCTTACGTACGCCGTGCTTAATACCTTCCTGGATCTCCGATACTGGTACGCCGTAGGTTTCAGGGATTTGACCACCATTTTCATTAATAACAGCTAACCAATCCTGAGGTACAGAAGAAGATCCGTGCATAACAAGGTGCGTATCTGGAATACGAGCATGAATCGCTTTGATCTGCTCAATAGCCAACACGTCACCGGTAGGTGGGCGTGTAAACTTATATGCACCATGGCTAGTACCAATGGCAATGGCAAGTGCATCCACTTTGGTCTTCTTCACGAAGTCTGCGGCTTCTTCTGGGTCTGTTAGCATTTGATCGTGGGTTAATATGCCCACTGCACCAATACCATCTTCCTCGCCCGCTTCTCCCGTTTCGAGAGAACCTAGACAACCCAACTCACCCTCAACAGACACACCACAAGCATGGGCCATCGCAACGGTTTCTTGGGTCACTCGTACGTTATAGTCGTAGTCCATAGGTGTCTTGCCATCAGAACCCAAAGAACCATCCATCATTACTGATGAAAAACCCAATTGAATCGAGCGCTGACAAACAGCAGGTGAAGTACCATGATCCTGGTGCATACACACAGGAATATGCGGAAATTCTTCAGTTGCCGCAAGTATTAGGTGGCGCAGAAAGTTAGACCCTGCATATTTACGAGCGCCAGCAGAAGCCTGAACAATAACAGGACTGTTAGTCTGGTCTGCCGCTTCCATAATCGCGCGCATCTGCTCTAAATTGTTGACGTTAAATGCTGGAACGCCATATCCATATTCTGCTGCGTGATCGAGCAGCTGTCTCATACTTACCAATGCCATGATGCTTATCCTCTATTATTCATTCTCTAATCTATGTAAACGCTGAGCAGTTATGCTTTATCTGCACAGGCTTCTAAAACTGCTACCGCCGGTAGTTTCTTGCCTTCTAAAAACTCCAAGAACGCACCACCACCGGTAGATATATATGATACTTTTTCTTTAATGTCGTATTTGTCTACTGCTGCCAAGGTATCACCCCCACCTGCAATAGAAAACGCACTGCTCTCAGCAATTGCCAACGACATCGACTTGGTGCCTTCGGCAAATTGATCGATCTCAAATACACCAACAGGTCCATTCCATACAATAGTTTTAGCACTGGCTAAAATGTCGTTAAACGCCTGTCGAGTGTCCGGACCTACATCCAAAATCATGTCGTCTTCTGCCACATCAGCAACGGCTTTAATCGTTGCTTCGGCATTCTTATCAAATTCTTTTGCTACCACAACATCGGAAGGCAATGGAATATTGGTCATCGCCATTAAGTTCTTAGCATCAGCAATAAGGTCTTTTTCATAAAGCGATTTGCCTACAGGGAAACCTGCGGCAGCCAAGAAAGTATTCGCGATACCACCACCAACGATGAGTTGATCAGTCATATCTTTAAGTGAATTCAATACGGTTAGCTTAGTTGATACTTTAGAGCCACCAACGATCGCAACCACTGGCGCATCTGGTGCATCCACGGCTTTTGCCAATGCATCCAACTCGTTTGCAAGCAAAGGCCCAGCACAGGCAACAGGCGCGAACTTGGCCACACCGTGGGTAGACGCTTGCGCTCGGTGAGCAGTACCAAAGGCATCCATCACATAGACATCACATAACGCAGCCATTTTTCGTGACAACGCTTCATCGTCTTTTTTCTCGCCAACATTAAAGCGTACGTTTTCACATAACACGAGTTCGCCTTCAGCCACGTCAACACCGTCTAACCAGTCTTTTACCAAAGGTACGTCTTTATCTAAAAGACCTGCGAGATGAGTTGCCACAGGCTGCAACGAGAATTCTGCATTATATTCACCTTCAGTTGGCCGCCCCAAGTGACTCATTACCATCACCTTCGCGCCCGCCTCTAGAGCAAACTTAATCGTAGGTAGCGATGCTTGTATACGCACATCACTGGTGACTTTTCCGTCCTCTATAGGAACATTTAAATCTTCACGAATTAGCACGCGCTTGCCCGCCAGATCCAGATCAGTCATTTTTATTACAGACATATTGCTACCTTCTCACTCGTTATAGCGTTGTTACACATTTAAAAATTAAATCATTCGTTCCCGAATGGTTTCTAGCAAATCCAACAATCGATGGGTGTAGCCCCACTCATTGTCATACCACGCGGTTAACTTCACCATCGAACCCAACACTGTCGTTTGTGTCGCATCATAAATGGCTGATTCCGAACGGTGAATAAAATCAGACGACACCAGAGGTTCATGACACACACCAAGTACTCCCCTTAAGCCTTGATCTGCCGCATCGCACATTACCTGAGTAATGTCCTCAGCGCTTGGTGTACGGCTCAGCTGCAACGTTAAATCAACCGCTGCCACATTAACCGTTGGCACTCGCATGGAGTAACCATCAATTTTATCTTTCATAAAGGGCAAAACTTTTTGAATTGCCGCAATACTACTGCTTGTCGTCGGGATAAGGTTTTGCGCCCCGGCTCGTGCTCGTCGTAAATCTCGATGCACTTTATCCAATAGATGTTGATCACTGGTATAGGCATGGATTTCCGTCATCAGCGCACTGTCGACACCCCAGGTTTCATTGAGTACCGATAGTATCGGCGCTAAGCAATGGGTTGTGCACGACGCGCTAGAAATCACGGTATGGTCGAGAGAGAACTGGTCATGGTTAATGCCGTACACCAATGTACTATCGACATCATCAAAGGCCACAGCTCCAATCACAACCCGCTTTGCTCCCGCACGTAGATGACGCCCCGCTTCTTCGCGCGAGCGAAAAACGCCGGTGCATTCAACCACCACATCCACATTTAACGCTTCCCAAGGGCACTCCTCAGGTCGTTCAATGCTAAACACCGGAATAGTGTGATCGGCAATCTGCAATGAATCACCAACCACATCAACGGGCAGTTGAAATACTCCATGGGTACTGTCATAGCGCGTTAAATGCGCCACTGACTCTAACGTACCGAGCTCATTGATCGCGACAATTTCAATATTTCGACCAACGGTTTGATCAATCGCGAGGTTATTACGACCCAACAATTGATCCTCGTATAGGGCGCGCAATACATTGCGCCCGATACGACCATAACCATTAATCGCTACCCGTATTGCTGGTTCCTGTCGGCTTATCACCGATTAACCCAACAACCCTTCTACGGTAGCCACAACATTATCAACAGTAAAACCAAATAACTTAAACAGCTCACCAGCAGGAGCCGATTCACCAAAGGTTTCCATGCCCACAACCGCGCCGTCTAGTCCGACAAACTTGTACCAATAATCTTTAATGCCAGCTTCTACCGCAACACGGTTTCTGACCGCCGCAGGTAGTACCGACTCTTTATACGCGTCATCTTGCGCCAAGAAAAAGTCAACGGAAGGCATCGATACAACGGATACGTTCTTACCCTTGTCCGCAAGCACCGCCGCTGCATCCATGGCAAGTGCCACTTCAGAGCCAGTGGCAATGATCAATGCATCTTTTTCGCCATCGGCGAATGCCTTAAGTACGTACCCGCCCTTGGCAATATTAGCCACTTGTTCTGCTGAACGATCTTGATGAGGCAAACCCTGACGAGAGAAGATCAAGCTAGTCGGCGCATCGGTATTTTCGATCGCTGCCTTCCACGCGACTGCTGATTCAACCGCATCACCTGGGCGCCATAAAGACATATTAGGTGTCATACGCAAGTTAGCCACTTGCTCGATAGGTTGGTGAGTCGGGCCATCTTCCCCTAGCCCGATAGAATCGTGGGTATAAACCTGGATATTCTGCAGCTTCATCAAAGCAGCCATACGCATCGCATTACGGGCGTATTCCATAAAGACGAGGAACGTAGCACCGTAGGTAACAAAACCACCGTGCAATGCGATGCCATTCATCGCCGCCGTCATCCCAAACTCGCGCACACCCCAGTGTACGTAGTTACCCGATGCATCATCGGCGGTTAACCCTTTTGAGTCACTCCACAATGTTAAGTTGGAGCCTGCCAAATCTGCCGATCCACCCAACAATTCAGGTAGCAATGGCCCGAATGCATTCAGTGCATTCTGTGACGCTTTACGTGAGGCAATGGTTTCACCTTTCTCTTGCAGTTCAAGAATATACGCGCTGGACGTTGCTTCCCAATTATCTGGCAAGGTACCAGCATTACGACGTTCAAACTCAGCTGCAAGCTCAGGGTAGGCTTTGCTGTAATTCTCAAACAAGGTATTCCAACGCTGCTCAGCCTCAGCTCCCTTTTCTTTACCGTCCCATCCAGCATAAACATTATCAGGAATCTCAAAAGCACCGTACTGCCAACCCAATTTCTCTCGAGTCAGTTTAATCTCTTCTTCACCTAATGGCGCACCATGACAATCTTCTTTACCTTCTTTGTTCGGCGAACCAAACCCAATGACTGTCTTACAACAGATTAGAGTAGGCGACTCGGTATTCGTCTTCGCCATTTCAATCGCAGCGATAATCTCCGCTGGGTTGTGACCATCCACATTCGGAATCACCTGCCAACCGTAAGACTCAAACCGCTTAGGGGTATCGTCAGTGAACCAACCTTCTACTTCACCGTCGATAGAGATGCCGTTGTCATCATAAAACATGATCAACTTGCCCAATCCCATGGTGCCAGCAAGAGAGCAGGCTTCATGGGAAATACCTTCCATCAAGCAGCCATCGCCCAAGAATGTATAGGTATAGTGGTCAACAATGTTAAATGCGCCGCGGTTAAACTGTGCCGCCAGTGTTTTCTCAGCAATAGCCATACCCACCGCATTGGCAACACCTTGACCTAACGGGCCGGTTGTTGTCTCAATACCTGGCGCGTAACCATATTCAGGGTGGCCCGCCGTCTTCGCGTGTAGCTGGCGGAAGTTCTTGATGTCATCAATAGATAGCTCGTATCCGGAGAGGTGTAGCAACGAATAGAGCAGCATCGAACCGTGCCCATTAGACAGGATAAAGCGATCACGATCCGCCCAATTAGGGTTGCTAGGGTTATGCTTTAAGTAATCAGTCCACAATACTTGAGCAATATCGGCCATACCCATAGGCGCACCTGGATGACCAGATTTCGCTTGTTGAACAGCATCCATACTTAACGCACGTATTGCATTGGCTAATTCTTGACGAGATGACATCCAGACGGACTCCTAAATAAGTTTGTTGTACTCATATTACTGAGCAAAAGTGCAACGAAAATTGCCACATAAAATTGAGGCGCTATTGTCGCTTACCTTGGGTCTGTCATCAAATGATTGTTCTCTATTGCCTCCAAAAAGCCCCAGGTTATGGGCTAATCCAAGGAATTTACATTTTTTTCATCAATCTATATCAAAATATTTTGATATAGATTGATTCGCTGCTAGACTGCTTTAACGATTTATCAGAATTATTAGTGCCTAAACCTAGCAAAATGACCCAATCAGCAGCGCAAGAACTTAGTTATCTTGACCTTGCTTCCTTACTCAAGGGAGCGGGTGACCCATTGCGTCTTGAAATATTACGGGCATTAAAAACTGACTCCCTAGGTGTATTAGAGCTGTGTAATATTTTTGATATCAAACAATCCGGCATGAGCCACCATTTGAAAGTACTCGCCAAAGCAGGGGCCGTCACGACCCGTAGAGAAGGCAACTCGATCTTTTATCGACGTATCCTCGCGGATAAAAATAGTGCATCTGGCCAACTACTTAATGCTCTATACCTAGCAATAGACACCCTCGCCCTTTCTGAGTTAGTACTTACAAACATACGCGCGACCAAACAACATCGGGCAGATGCGGCCAAACTGTTCTTTAATAAGAACGCTAGCCAGTTTCGAGAGCAACAAGAAACTATCGCCCCCTATGCGCAATATGCTGAAAATGCGAAAGACCTACTATTACATTCTTTTGCAAGCAATACAGATAAGCCCAATTGCATATTAGAGATTGGACCCGGTGAAGGTGCATTTCTTGAAGAAATCGCTCCGCTGTGCCAACAAGTCATTGCCTTAGATATTTCAGAAGAAATGCTTGAAAAAGCGCAACATCATTGCCAAAACAAGCAACTGAACAATATCAGCTTTATGCTGGGGGATACGCAAACAGCATTAAAGGAAACCCTGCGTCCAGACCATATCATCTGCAATATGGTCTTACACCACGTACCGTCTCCGGCTGACGTATTTAACGATACAGCTAAATTACTACCGAAAGGTGGCTCGCTGATTGTGACTGATTTATGTCGTCATGATCAAAGTTGGGCGATCGACAATTGCGGTGACCTATGGCTTGGATTTGACCCCGATGAGCTTAGCCAATGGGCATTAGCCGCAGGGTTTGAAGATAAAGAAAGTTTATACCTAGGACTGCGTAACGGCTTCCAGGTGCAAGTACGACGATTTGAAATACGCTAAAAAAGGAAAATACCCATGAGTGAATATTCCGTTTTTACTTCCGAGTCCGTCTCAGAAGGCCATCCAGACAAAATGGCAGACCAGATATCCGATGCCATATTGGATGCCATGCTAACCGATGACAGTCACTCCCGTGTTGCTGTCGAAACACTGGTGAAAACCGGCATGGTTGTTATTGCCGGTGAAGTACGCACCAATACCTATGTTGATCTTGAAGAGATCGTACGTGATGTCATCTTGGATATCGGCTATGACAGCTCTGATGTCGGCTTTGACGGCGCATCTTGTGCAGTATTAAATGCGATCGGCAAACAGTCTAGCGATATCGCGATCGGTGTTGATGAAGCCGAAGAGAAAGACCTCGGCGCTGGCGATCAAGGCCTTATGTTTGGTTACGCTACCAATGAAACTGACGTGTTGATGCCTGCACCAGTACATTATTCTCACAAACTGGTCCAGCGCCAAGCGTATTTACGTAAGCAAGGCATACTGTCATGGTTACGCCCCGATGCAAAAAGCCAGGTCACACTACGCTACGAAAACAATAAGCCTGTCGCCGTAGATGCGGTTGTATTATCAACCCAGCATGATCCCGATATTAAGTTAGCTGATCTGCAAGAAGCGATAATGGAAGAAGTCATCAAAAAGGTACTACCAGCTGAATGGCTCCATAAAGACACCTTGTATCACATTAATCCCACGGGGCAGTTTATCATTGGTGGCCCTGTGGGCGATTGTGGTCTGACGGGTCGTAAGATCATCGTAGACACCTACGGCGGCATGGCACGCCACGGTGGTGGAGCCTTCTCTGGTAAGGACCCCTCCAAAGTGGATCGATCTGCCGCCTACGCGGGTCGATATGTTGCGAAAAATGTTGTCGCTGCCGGTTTAGCCGAACGGTGTGAAATTCAAGTGTCTTACGCGATTGGTGTAGCAGAACCTACATCTATCAGTATCAACACTTTCGGTACTGGAAAAATCAGTGACGAACAAATTGTCACATTAGTAAGAGAACATTTTGACCTGCGCCCTCGCGGCCTTATTGAAATGCTCGATCTTCGTCGCCCAATCTATCGTCCAACCGCAGCCTACGGACACTTTGGTCGTGAAGACAAAGAATTCACTTGGGAAGCCACAGACAAAGCAGACGCTTTAAAAGCCGCAGCCAACCTATAACCTATATAAGTAGAGCACGATTATGAGTACTGAATTTACCGATTATAAAGTCGCCGATATGTCCACCGCCGAGTGGGGCCGCCGTGAAATTGAAATCGCGGAAACAGAAATGCCTGCGTTGATGGCGCTACGTCGCAAATACAGCGCAACGCAGCCTCTTGCTGGCGCAAAGATTATGGGTTGTATTCATATGACCATTCAAACCGCTGTACTCATCGAGACCTTAGTAGATCTTGGTGCAGAAGTGCGTTGGTCATCATGTAATATTTTCTCTACCCAGGATCACGCTGCTGCCGCTATCGCTGCTGCCGGTATTCCGGTATTCGCCTGGAAAGGTGAAACAGAAGAAGAATTCCTTTGGTGTATTCGCCAGACAATAGAAACCAACGGTGAAGTATGGGATGCCAATATCATTCTTGATGATGGCGGTGACCTTACCGAAATGTTACACGCAGATTATCAAGACTTACTGACCCGTTGTCATGGTATCTCTGAAGAGACCACCACGGGTGTTCATCGCTTATTGGAAATGCTTGAAAAAGGCGAATTAAAAGTACCTGCGATCAACGTCAATGACGCGGTGACTAAATCGAAGAACGACAACAAATACGGCTGTCGTCATTCTTTAAACGATGCCATCAAGCGCGGCACTGATCACCTCCTTGCAGGCAAGAAAGCACTGGTTATTGGTTACGGCGATGTGGGTAAAGGTTCTGCTGCATCATTAAGCCAAGAAGGCATGATTGTACGTGTCACTGAAATTGACCCTATCTGCGCCATGCAAGCCTGTATGGATGGATACGAAGTCGTTTCTCCATACATCGACGGCATTAACACTGGAACGTTAGAAGGTATTAACACCACGTTATTACAAAGTACTGACCTTGTAGTAACTACCACTGGTAACGTTGATGTGTGTGATAAGTTCATGCTGCAATCGCTAAAAAAGTGTGCCGTTGTCTGTAATATCGGTCATTTTGATAGCGAAATCGATACCGCTTACATGCGTGAAAACTGGGAATGGATAGACGTTAAACCGCAGGTGCACAAAATCCTTCGTAGCTCAGATACCGATGATCACTTGATCTTGTTGTCTGAAGGTCGCTTGGTAAACCTAGGTAATGCAACCGGTCACCCATCGCGTATTATGGATGGTTCGTTTGCTAACCAGGTTTTGGCACAAATCTATCTTTGGGAAGCTAAATTTGCCGATCTGCCAGAAGCAGAAAAAGCAGATAACCTGTATGTAAAAATACTACCGAAAAAGCTAGACGAAGAAGTTGCACGCGATATGGTTGAAGGTTTCAGTGGTGTAATCACACAGATGACATCACAACAGGCAGAGTACATTAACACTCCTGTAGAAGGCCCTTACAAGCCAGAAAGCTACAAGTACTAAACAGTAATCGCGGATTCAGCAACAAACCAACCGCTGAATCCGCAACATTACTGCAGAAGATAATCGGAATCATTATGGAATCTCAAAAGAAGTACAAATCACGTTTTAGTTTTGAGTTCTTCCCACCTAAGACCGACGTGGGCGTACAAAAGCTAAAAGTCGTCAGAGAGCAACTGGCAGAAAAGAACCCAGCCTTTTTCTCTGTGACCTATGGCGCGGGTGGCTCAACCCGTGACCGCACGGTAGATACCGTGCTAGATATACAAAAATCTACTGGCATATCCACTGCACCACATTTATCGTGCGTGGGTGATTCGCGTGAACAACTACGTGAACTTATTCAGCACTATAAGAAAAATGGTATTGAGAGAATCGTCACGTTGCGTGGTGATTTACCCTCAGGTATGGGCGCATCGTCTGGCGAGCTAAAATACGCCAGCGACCTTGTGGCCTTTATTCGAGAGGAAACCGGAGATCACTTCCATTTAGAAGTTGCCGCCTATCCTGAAATGCACCCTCAAGCTGCCTCAATGGATGCAGACTTGCTTGCGTTTAAAGCCAAAGTCGATGCTGGTGCAAGTAGTGCTATCACCCAGTATTTTTATAGTGTCGATTCCTATAAATTCTTTGTTGATAGCTGTGAAAAGATGGGCATAGATATCCCATTGGTTGTTGGCATCATGCCTATCACCAATCATGATAATTTAATGCGCTTTTCCAACATGTGCGGTGCAGAAATTCCACGCTGGATACGTACGCGCATTGAAAATCACTCCACCGACTTGGATTACATCACCAAGTTTGGCGAAGAAGTGGTCACAGGGTTATGCGAGCAATTACTGGACTTAGGAGCACCTGGCTTCCATTTCTATACGCTCAACCAAACAGAGCCCAGCTTAAGCATCTGGAATAATCTGGACTTAAGTAATCGATAAGCCCTATATCGCACAGTAGGTAATCAGATCATTCAAAAGAATCGTCTCGGTTACCCACTGCTTCCTAACTAAAACGTCTCACAGATCACATCTTAATAACCTAACGTTATCAAACATAGCCAAATGGCCTATAATACTGCTCATCTAGGGATCAGTAGAATCTGCTAACATTAAAGTTATGTTGATGATGGCTCGACTCGTTTTTTGTATATTACTTCTTTCAATTGCTCACCCAGCAACCTCTTCGCCGTTGGCGGTGGTTGATAGTTTAGCCACACCTTTCACCCTTGCACCATTTATTGAATACATAGAAGATCCTGATCGATCCCTGACATATGAGGATCTACTCTCTTCAGATCAATACGAATCCCGTTGGGTACGCAATACCCTACCGGTATTTAAGGGTCCCAACCCTAGTAGTCGCTATTGGTTTCGCATAAGAATTCAACTCAATAACCAAGTGAAGCCCAAGACCCTTACTTTACATGTCGTAAATCAACCGGGCCTCATCGATCATCTTCATTTGCGTATACCGACCGCAATGCAAGAGGACGATTATAGAGTCTTACATACAGGCTTTCTAAAACCCTTCTCCTCTCGCGAGATAGATACCATTCGCTATAACGTGGACCTACCGGTTCAATCTGCACCCTTTACGCTAATAGGCTGGACCGACAACAAGCAATCTGGCGTACCCGCTCAGTTACCCTTGACCCTATTATCGAATAATCAATTTATTCAAACCAATGAATGGATCCAGGGCATTATGGTGTCATATTACGCCATCATGCTATCGGCATTTGTCTACAATCTGTGCCTATTCCTACTACTCAGGCAGCCGGTATATGGGTTTTATTTGCTTTTTGTTGGCACTGCCATTTATTCTGGGGCTTACTTTGATGGGTCCACATTGAAGTGGTTACTACCCAACAACCCTGATCTCAACATTCAATTAGGCCTTATTGATAGCACTTTAACGCTATTCTTTTACGCACTCTTTGTCTGGCATGCATTAGATCGTATATATTTCTCAAAGCCGCTCGCACTAGCCTTTAAAACTATTTTTGCAGCTGGTGCAGTCGTCAGCAGTATCATTATACTGACTGATAATCTTGCGGTTTCCAATATTGTTATGCAACTCTATTCAGCCCTTGTTATGCCTATCGCGGTCGTCACACTTATCACTGCAGTGATAAAACGCATACCCACCGCTCGGTATCTACTCATAGCAGAAGTATTTGTTGTCATAGGGGTCATTACATTCTCCTTAATGGCCAATGGCTTTATTGAATTTCACCCCTTTATACTCTGGTCATTGCACCTAGGATTCGCGTGGGAAGCACTACTACTTTCTTTCGCGCTTGCCGCTCGAACCCGACTCGCGCAACGAGCAGCAATAGAGCATTTGGAAATGTACCAAGATATCTATGACAAATCCGTCGAGGGGCGATTCCAATATAACTACCGCACGCAAGTCTTCACCAGTAACGACGCCTTTTGCGCCATTGTAAATATACCCAACAAGCTGATCCTTGCTTCCGATTCTGATGCATTTTCATATTTCCCAATACCGATACAAAAAGAACTCAGTGACATTCTTATCGAAAGAGGTTTTGTAAAAGACTTCGAAACAGAAGTAAGACAGACTGAATCAGCCCAATCTATTTGGCTCGCTATTACCATGCAGATTGAAAAAGATAGTGCAGGAAATCCACGTAGCGCTGAAGGTTTGGTAATTGATATTACTGAACGTAAAATACGTGAAGCCGAAGAAAAAAAACGGATTGCTGCCGAATCCAGCAACCAGGCAAGAATGCAATTCTTCGCCAGTATGAGTCATGAATTTCGAACCCCCTTAACGGCGATTCTTGGATATTCACAAATTGCTCTCGCGAAAGACACAGACGCCAAGGACCGCATGCAACATGTCAGGATCATCGATAATAGTGCTCGGCACATGTTATCACTGATTAATGATGTACTTGACCTTTCTAAGATTGAATCTCAAAAATTAGATATTGAAGATATACAATGCAATCTACCGTCTCTCTGCCATGACGTTCTGGATTTTATTTGGATCCTCGCATCAGAAAAAGATATTCAATTGGATCTTGAGCTTATACATCCGCTACCGAAAATTATTACCAGTGATCCTACTCGCTTAAAGCAAGCGCTTATTAATTTATGTTCCAACTCCGTGAAATTTACCCACGAAGGTAATGTGTTAATTACGGTATCCTTTGATCAAGACACCCAAGCCTTATCTTTTGCTATTAAAGACACAGGCATTGGCTTAAAGGAAGAACAAAAAGATCGTCTCTTTAACGCCTTTACTCAAGCAGACAGCAGTACATCAAGAAACTTTGGGGGTACCGGTCTTGGACTCCATTTATCCCGCCTTATCGCCAATGCATTAGGGGGTGATATTAGTGTTGAAAGTATTTACGGTAGCGGCAGCACCTTTACCCTCACAATTCAACCTGCGCTGACAAGAGACACCGAATGGACACAGGAAGATCAATCCTACAGTTCATATAACAATACCGCCGCAAACCAAACATTAACGAACGAGACCGTGAATACACAATCTCAGATTAACGTGCTGGTGGCCGATGATAATGACGTTAATCAACAACTGATTGGATTTCATTTACGACGCTTGGACGCTAACGTCATTACCGCACACAATGGCATCGAGGCGATAGGCCAAACCATTACGAATGACATCGATATTATTCTTATGGATATGGACATGCCATTAATGGATGGGCTCAGCGCTGTGCGTCACCTACGAACGTTCAACATAAACACTCCTATTTTTGCTCTCACGGGAAACACATCGCAGGATGATATCGATCAATGTAAACAAGCCGGCTGCAATGGCCACCTTGCAAAACCCATTGATGTACCACAATTAGAGGCCGCTATTCTTACCGTACAATAAATTAATCGCCCCCAAATATACATGTAGCCAGCTTTCATATACCGCTCATCCGCCATGCTTAGAATTTGTAAAATCATGTAAATAAATTCAGTGACTCAATGCCCTTTTCGAGCATTTTTTAGCCTGCTAGTATCGCCCTCCACTAATTATTGGAATTAATATAATGAAACGTAGGGACTTCCTTAAGAACTCCAGTGTCGCCAGTGCTGCTGCGCTCGCCCCAACGGTTGCAACCACTGCATCGGCACATACTCCCGAAGAAAAATACCGTCGGGATATACCAGAACTGTTTTACCCTGTCCCTAAACCACCAGCTTACACTCCTGCTCTTGTTATTGGTTCTGGATTTGGTGGTGCCATCTCTGCCTATCGATTGGCGCAAGCTGGCATCGAAACCACCGTACTAGAAAGAGGATTACGTTGGCCTAAACATCCACGGCGAGAGATTCACTCTTCTGATTTTTTCCCCGATGGACGCGCTTTTTGGCACAAGACTGAAACAACGCATATTACCGGATTAACCTTTAGCTTTGATAAGTTCGCGGGCATACTCGACGTCACCGAGTATGAAAATATTGAAGTCTGGAGAGGTGCCTGTGTTGGCGGTGGATCAAAAGTATTTACCGGTGTAATGATTCAGCCTGAGCGTGAGTACTTTGAAGAAATATTTGAAGATAATGTCGATTACGACGAAATGAATGATATTTATTATCCTCGCGTCCGAGAAATGTTACGTCTAAGCACTATGCCTGACAGCGTGTATTATCTACCAAGTTTTGATCATAGTAGAGTATGGGATTCTCAGGTTCGTTCAGCAGGGTATGAGCCAGAAAAAGTGGACGGTATCTGGAACTGGGACGTTGTTAAAAAAGAAGGATGGTTCTTTAATCGCTATTCTGCACTACGCGGTGAAAGTAATCATGGCAATGCTAACGGTGCAAAGTTTGATGTGACACAAAACTATTTACAATATGCAGAAGAATCTGGCTATACCACCGTCTACTCAGGCACAACCGTCACCGGTATTAGCCGAGGTAGTGATAATCGATACCTCGTTGAGGTAACACAGACTGATCCTATGGGTGATGTCATAGAAAAATATACCTTATCAACAGACTATTTATTTATGGCCGCTGGATCTATTGGCACCTCAGAAATATTACTCAAAGCAAGAGAGCTAGGCACATTACCCAATCTCAACGAACACATTGGAGAAGGTTGGGGAACCAATGGTGATACCGCTGTTAGTCGGACTCTGAGTACAACTTTCGCACCCTTTCAAGCCTCACCCTGTCGCTCTAAGATTCATGATGATTCATTAGCGGTGCCCACCACATTTGAAAATTGGTATGGTCTTCACTTACCCATCAATATTTCAGCTATTGGGTCCCTCGGTATGGGATTTGATATGACGAATCGTTGTAAGTTCCAGTATGATTCCGACACAGATTCCACCACGTTGCTTTGGCCCAAAGAAGGTAACGATGCTGTTGTTGCCTCAGCCAGACAGCTCAATAATAAAATCGCTGACGCTAGCCATACGCTCCCTGGAATTCTTGGTGAAAAAGATGTCATTGCGTCATTCACTGCGCATCCATTGGGTGGAGCGATATTGGGCAAAGCAACGGACGCCTATGGACGAGTCGATGGTTACGATCGTTTGTATGTGATGGACGGGGCCATGGTCAATGGATCTACGGGCTCTGTGAATCCCGCATTGACCATATCGGCGCTAGCAGAAAGAAACATTGAGAATATATTAATGTATGATTTCTAAGACTGAATGGAATATTTAGCGCTATGAACCGTTAGCTATTTTTGATTATTTCATTGGATGTTGCATGCATAAACTAGCGACATCCAATGAAATACTACTCAAACGTAACACTATACGTCTTGAATACGTTACTTAGTCTCCGCCCTACCAGCGAACCTCTTCTCTTCTACATTAACCTTGATTTTGTCGCCAGTAGAAATGTACTCGGGCACTTGCACGGTCACACCGGTCGATAATGTCGCAGGTTTTGTGCGCGATGTTGCAGAAGCCCCTTTGATAGACGGGTCAGTTTCTGTGACTTCCAGCTCCACGTTGGTTGGCATATCAAGCGCCACAGGAATATCATCAATAATGATAACTTGGATGCCCTCTATCGACTCATCGATAAAAAGAACCTCATCAGCAATAGAATCCTTATTCAGGTTATAAGGTGTGTAATCCTCGGTATTCATGAAAACATAATCATCACCATCGATGTAGGAAAACATCGCAGGTCGACGGATTAGGTCAGCAAGATTCAACATATCTGAATCTTTGAAACTCTCATCAATTTTATTGCCAGTGACAACATCATACATACGCATACGGTAGATACTGCCGCCAGCGCGCCCCTGGGGAACAGAACGATCAATATCCCTTACTATGTAAGTGCCACCGTTATAATCGATCGCTGCGTTTTTCTTGATTTCACTTGCCTTAGGCATTGTCTTAAGTCCTGGAATTAAATTGTATTAGAATTGAATTTTTGCACGTCACAACACTAAGAATCAAACGTTTGTTGCAAATAATCCAAGAATGCCCGCACCTTTGGCGTCATACCCTTTCGACTCGCCACGATCGCATGAAAGTCCACCAGTGGCCCTTGCCAACCGGTTAATACCCGTACCAACTGCCCAGTACACTCAGCACCTTCACACATATAGTCTGGTAACTTTCCAATGCCAACACCGTCTAACACCATCTGTTTTAGTACATTAAAATCGTCAGAGGCAAAGCGTGGAGTAAACGCCTGGCGCTGCTCTCTATTATTTTTGGTGAATATCCATTCTGCTTTTTCACTGGCCGCATTCATAAACAGGCAGTGGTGAGATGCTAAATCCGACAGATCTTCTTTTGGTGTACCGCATGTTTCTAGGTATTCCGGTGAGGCATACCAATGTAACGAGCGTGTGCACAAATGCCGGGCCACCAAATTAGAATCTTCCAATACACCCACCCGAATTAACACATCAAAATTCTCTTCGAGTAAGTTCACCCTTCGGTTCATTAGCCGCAGATCAACGCCTACCTCAGGATAGGCTTCCATAAATCCAGCCAATATAGGGGCAATAAGGTTCTGCCCCACCGCTACCGACGTGGACACACGAAGCTGGCCTCTGGGCGTTTCCATTAGAGTTTCTATCGATGCCGTAGCGGACTCGAGCTCTTCTTTAATCCGTACACAATGAACGTAATAACGCTGGCCAATTTCCGTTAGCGTGTGATGACGTGTCGTTCGCTCCAGCAGAGTCACCCCCAGCGCTGCCTCTAAACGAGAGACTGTACGGCTGATATTAGACTTAGGCTTCCCCAAGCTATCTCCTGCCGCAGTAAATCCCCCTCGCTCAACCACTTCGGCAAAAACCAACATGTCATTTACATTCATACGCATTCCAACGATGTCATTATTTGTTATCAATATCGCAACGATAAGTTTAAATATTAAATATATATTAACTATTTGATAACAAATAGAGTAGATACATACACCAAACAGCCTACCGGAGCGCAAACTTATGAACAGCAAACGATACTCAGAATTTCTCACCACCGATAACGCCGTATTAACCATGATTGACCATCAAACCGGGCTAATGGTGGCTTTAGGGGATGAACATCCAACGGTCCTAAAGAACAATATTCTTGGCCTAGTCAATACTGCCAAAGCGATTAATTTACCTACAGTTGTCACAGCAAGCTTACCGGAAGGTCCAAACGGCCCCGTCATGCCTGAGATTGTCGACATTCTACAAACAGAAGTGATTGAGCGAGAAGGACAAATCAACGCCTGGGACAGCGAAGCGTATCGCAATGCGATAAAGGCTACAGGACGTAAGAAGATCATCATGGCAGGCATCGTCACAGACGTCTGTTTGCTGTTCCCTGCATTATCAGCAATTGAAGAAGGTTATAACGTCTACGCTGTAATCGATGCCTCCGGAACGTGGAATAAGACCGTACAGGAGGTCACTATACAACGACTGACTCAAGCAGGTGTGAAAGTAACCACCTGGGCATCGGTATTGGCGGAAATAATGAATGACTGGCGCAGTGAGCATGGCGAGGCGTTAGGAAACGTACTAGCAAGCCATACAACAAAATACGGTTATGTAATGAACAGTTACTTTGCAAAAAGCTAAAAGGCCCTCGACTTATTATGAAAAGAGTAATAATCATATTCCAATTTGTGATATTGCTAAACATATGTCTTAGCTTATTCTTCAAAAGATAAGGCATATGAAGGTGTAAAGTTGAACATCCGTTTTCGCCGATGGAAGCTGATTCCCACTAAAATAACCAGTGTAACTTAGCATATTATGATTGAGTCTATATTCACCTATAATTTGTCCCGTGATTTCGATGAGAGAAAGCACTGGGACATTATCAAGGATATGCTAACTGCACTTGAACATGACAAGATGATTGTTAGTTTTCGCATACAACATAATATAATGGGATCGCCGTCAACCAAGGTTTCCATATTTTGGGATCGTGCAACCCATTGGGCAGCCTTTGTTGAGATGGATGAATGGAGGCAGCTAAGCGGAAAATTGAATCAACATACGGACGATTTGAAAGTAGAATTATGGTCAGATTCCGGCATTGATTTTGTCACTGCCACGGATATAAGTAACAGTTAGTAATTTGGTTTCCAGTGGTACATTAATTACTTCTCATGCGCACTTTCATATCCATAATAAATGCCCTCATAATTATCCTTTGTCGACTATATTTACATCCGAATAAGCTGAATATTCTAATGTGTTGTTTTTTCTAATATATATTTTATGGAACATATATTGCTTTATTTTTAGTCACTACATTAATACTATTCCTCTCTAGGAACATATGATGACTAATCTATCAAAAATGTTTTTACTCCTTATCACTGCCTCTTTAGCTAGCCATGTAAATGCCGTAGTAATCATGGACCTCGATGCAGGAGTTCTAGACGGAGCTTATGTTGGTTCGCTCGACACCTACCTGATAGAAGGGCCGAAACAAGGAAGCACTACATCCGAAGAAACCTGGGTACAATCCAATGGATTTTCTGATCTATTCTTTACTGGCACCAAAGATGAGCCTGTTACCTATTACGATACCGATACTGCTAATGTTATCGCATTCATGCTGCCTGATTCCCCTGATTATTTTCTAATAAAGAATGCTGAGTTTAATGCCCTCTTCCAAAATAATTCACTTCAACAATGGGGAGTGTTTGATATTACTGATCTTTCTGAAGATTTCAATATTGCCATTGGCAAGAATATGATTAGCCACGTAACGAATTTTGATGATATCACCACCGAGATTCCAGAACCCAATACTCTATTATTAATATTCATGGGGCTAATTCTATTAGGTCGGTTCAGGACGACCAATAGTTAGTTAACGTTATTACATTTTTCTCTTAGTATTATGGAAAATCGATATGAATATATTCTGTCGATTTACTATACAATATTATTTAGTAAGCATTTCCCTCTCTCGCCGAGGAACTTCTTAAAGGCATCGTTATGTCTAGTAATACTATTATTAATAAAGAGCTATTTGATCGTTTCATCCCCTTAAGCCAGATCCCCCTTTCATCACGAGATGAAGTAATAAAACATACGATGATCACTTCCTTTGACGTGTGTCGCAATATCGTTAAATATTCCGACCGAAGCAAGTTATATCATTATCTTATCGATGGTTACGCTGAAATTCGTTATTCATTTGATAATCGTACAAATATTTCCTGCGAAGAAGAAAAATCTTCCCATCCACTGGAAGAATATATCAAACACGGAGGTATCGTTAGAGCTATTACACCATGTCGCGTTTTGATTATTAATCGAGATTACATAAAAGATTCAATCGAAGAATCTGAACATCTGGAATATAACGTAGTACATATTGAAAACGATATAGATTCTGATGAAGAATCAACTATAGATGATAATTACAAATCTGACTGGATGACCCTATTCTACCAATCTCCATTAGCGGCAAATTTATCTAGCAATAAAGTTCAACAAGTATTAAAAAATCTAATACATGTTGAGGTTGTAGGTGGACAGAAAATAATTGAATGTCATACTGCGGGTGATTATTTTTATATAATAAAAGAAGGGTATGCAGAGGTTATTACAGATCACGCAGGCCCCTTTAAAGGTGCAAAATTTACTCTTGAACCCGGCGACTACTTTGGTGACGAAGCTCTTGTTGCGGATACCATTAGAAACGCAAGCGTTGTAATGAGTACCGATGGATTAATAGGTAAATTAACATCAGACGATTTTTCTAACATCATTAAAAGTGCATTAGTCATCACACCCAGCGTTGATGAATTTATGGATCTAGATCATCCTATATTTTATGATGTACGCTTTCCGTTTGAATATAAACTTAACCACATTTCGGATAGCCTTAATCTACCCATCAGTAAAATAAGACATAATATACACACTATTGACAGGGATAAAACATATGTAATTACCCATGAAGGCGGGAGCAGGAGCGAGCTCGCATCATATCTAATGCGGCAAGCGGGAATCGAAGCATATTATATGGACGAGGAACTTTTCAAATCACTACCTCCAGACTCAGAAAAATTACAGGTTGGATAAATTATGAGCCCCTTGAAAAGCTAATTCTCTCTCCATATTTTTCCTCGCTTGCAGTTCAAATTCAGAGAAAAAATAATCCGTTAAATATATTCTATCCTGTGCCAACACCGATTCTAGAAAACGTTTTCGACCAGCGCGATAAAGCGCCTCATCAATAACTGAAAATTCCAAACGTACCTTTTCACAGTAAGCAGCATAATCTTTGTTGGCGACACCTAAAATTGCCATATCGACATCCAACAGAGCGCACAAGTCCTCGTTGTCGTCTTTAGAGGCCGTATGCGTTTTCGTCGCAATAATCATCTCTTCGATATCGTGTATGATCTTTTCCTCCACCCCCATTAACAACAGGTGATTTCTGGCCAAATCCGCGCTACGCTGTTCATTTTCAGGATCACCAGGAATATAATAAGCATCATGATAAAACGTCGCCCAACGCACACTTACACATGTGATATCCGCAAGATCAAGCTGCCATAACATCTGAGATAGATGATCAAATGTATGATAATAACGGTGCGGCTCTTGATACAGCGTACATAACGTGTCAAAACACAACTCACTGCTCTCATCCAGTGGAATATGGCTATCGCTTAATAAAATTTCCCAACGCTCTCTAATCATTCTATGCGCCTTCTTATCAATCAGTTAACTCTCTTGTTTGATCATATCATTGATCACGTCAAAATATAGATCCGTGCAGCGATCACATTTTGTACAAACAGTGCCACTCATTTCTTGTTTACAACTCATATCGTCTACACTTAAATTGGTGTGAATAATTCCACCTCTTTTTCTATATTCATCGATTTCATAAATGGACGTTGCCATGACTTCAGATCACCCTATTCTGCTGATTATCGATTCCGACGCTCTCAACAGAGAAATCATGGAGGGTATGCTTGAAGATGAAGTACGCGTATTAAGCGCGAATAGTGGCGAACAAGCGCTCGACATTATTGATCACCATGAACCCGACATTATTATTACTGAGTCCAAACTATCCGACATCAATGGCTTTGATTTATGTAAACAAATCAAAGCCAAATTAAACGCAGATGGTGCGGTTATTTTCCTATCAGAACCCCTAACATTTGAAGAAAAAATGGAAGGCTACGAAGCGGGAGGTGATGATTTCTTAGACAAACCCTTCCAACCAGAAGAATTACTGACAAAAGTTCGATTAAATATTGAAGTAAAAAAATTAAACAAACGGCTAAAAAATCAAGCGGATATGGCAATGAAGACCACCATGACCGCAATGAAACAGTCCAGCGAAATGGGGACATTACTGCGTTTCATGGAAAAAGCTGCCAACTGCGAGAATTATGCGAGTCTCGCACAACAATTAATTGCGGCATTAACCGAGTTTGGATTGGAGTGCTGTATTCAATTTAGGGATACTCGAGAGGCACAGCATTTTAATTGCGATGAAGATTCTGCTGATGCATCGCTACTATGTATGTGTTTAGAAAAAGGGCGTTTTGTCGACATTGGCGTAAATAGCATAGTAAATGCCAGTTTTACATCAATACTGGTAAACAATATGCCTATCACAAACAAAGAGCGTTACGGTGAGATAAAAGACATGCTGGCCATTGTTAGCAATGCAGCCGATTCTCGCGTAGAAGCAATCAACCGCCTCAACCAATTAGCAAATAAGAAACAACTCACCGTTGATGAAGCAGTCTCTCAAAGTCATTTAGAAATTCAAGAAATTAAACGTTCGTTGTCTTCACATTCAAGTAAAATTCATGACATTATGGATATTCTGCATAGCAATATGAACACTACCTGCATAAAACTAGGCCTCACTGATTACCAAGAAACAGATTTTATGGATATGGTAGATCAGAGTATGGATGCCCTAGAAAAGACCTGTAAGAATATCACCAGTATCGACAACCGATTCACTTCGGTTGTCGACAAACTCGCCTCCTTTTTAAATAACACCACAGCACAAGATCAGCAAGAGTAATCATTTTCATTCAACTATCGCATAACATATAACATACACTATACCAATAACTTAACTGTTGACTACTTTTGTTCCCGCCACAATATCGTGAACACAGCGCTTTTCCTTTCCAAAGACAAAAAGGATATTAATCATTGAGAAAAGCTGTCCGATAATCGGTATCTGACCAGGAATAAAATAGACCGCATAGCGCTTAACAAGATGTTGCTTAACATCCGGCAACGCCCCATCCAGATCGACTATTTTAATCCCAAGGGCTTTCTTCCCAATAGTTTGTCCATCATTTAGCAAAAACTTACCGTTCGCCAGCACAAACACCGCCAGTCCCAGTATTCCCATGCTAAGTGTATATCCTATCGATGGCTGAATACCCTCAGACAGCCCCTCAAAGCCCCCGGTAACATACATCACTGGCAAGGTAATCGCCATGATGACAAATCCGTCTAAGATTGAAGCAAACAATCGACTCCAGCGAGACGCTAGAGTCACCGCTTCACTCGTGTCGACATCAAGTTGAGAATCAGGGGTAGTGTAGATTTCGTTAGTCATGTAATGTTCCTTATCCTTAAGATTTTTCCATATGGCCTTTGTCAGCAAGAATCCCGTAAAAGCACGACCCCTACCATCACGCATAGGCTAACACATCACCAATTCCCAAATCCAATAAATACCTCGAATTACTTGCTCAACGCTTTGATCGCTTGCGTAATCGTTTCCGGTAGGGATGTCTTTTTTAACCCATTATAATCGTAGGCAATAATCAGCCCTTCCCCTTCTGCCGCGACTTTTTGATGCTGATGACTCACCACACGATAAATCATCGTAAAACGATCTTCTTTCACATCAGTCACTCGCACGCCGATTGATACTGTATCGGGATGGGTTAATGGTATACGAAAGCGACATTCAGTAGATGCTAGAATGGGCCCAACCCCCGTTTCGTCTTTCACTTCTTTAAAATTTAGCTTATCAAAATACGCGATTCTTGCAGTCTCAAAATAACGGAAATACACCGTGTTATTGACATGCTGATAAGCATCCATGTCACCCCAAATGACGGGGTTTTCAACAACCACTGGAAACTCTGCTAATAACTCTTCCATTTTTCGTTCCTTTATTTATGCGTAATGGTATTCACCACCAGCCTCTAACGCTTTTTGATATGCCGGGCGAGCTTGAAATTTTTTGACGTAGTTAACAATATTGGGGTAAGCCGCCATATCTTGTTTTGCCACCAAACCTTCTAACGGGAAACTCATTTGAATATCAGCCCCCGTCATCTGATCGCCACAGAACCACTCATTTATGGAAAGGTGCTTATCTATGTATTCAACACTGGCTTTAATGTTAGGGCCTACATACCCATCCATGACTTTTTTCGCAATACCCTTTGCAATGGGTTTGATAAAAAACGGTAACGGCGCTGCTTTCACTTTATCAAAGATTAATTGAATCAATAACTGTTGCATCAACGAACCTTCCGAGAAATGCATCCAATAGCTGTATTCCCTTGACTCAGCTGTTCCACGTGGAGGCTGAAACCCTTCACCGTAGGTTTGCCCAAGGTATTCAACAATGGCACCCGACTCTGCCACCGTTATATCACCATCGGTAATCACTGGGGATTTACCTAACGGATGCACTTTCTTTAATGATGCAGGGGCAAGATCTGTCTTCGTATCACGTTTGTAGAGTGCAATGTCATACGGCACATTCAGCTCTTCAAGCATCCATAGAATGCGCTGTGATCGAGAATTCTGAAGGTGATGTAACGTCACCATAAAAATAAACTCCTATACCAAGTTTGATCATAGAAAAAACCCATAAGCCTGGCATCTTATGGGTTTTCATCAATACAATTCAAGTAAACTGTAATAATTGCAATTAACTAGGCGTAACTGGCCTCATAGATGGCCACAATGTCCTCTTTGGTTAACGGGTGTGGATCTAGATCAAACAAAAAGCCCATCGTATCAAACGCGTTTTGAGCCATAGCGTCCATATCTTCTCGCTTCACATCAAAGTCCCTCAAACGTAAGTCCGCTAAACCAACATCAGCGATCAATTGCTTTAACTTTTCCACAAAAGCCAGCGCTTGTTGCTGCTCTGTCAGCCCCGTTAACTCTGCCCCCATCGCCTTTGCCAATGGCACAAAACGCGACGGTGCATGGTTTGCCATAAAGGTAAAATACGGTATCGATAACATCACTAAACCCGCGCCATGAGGAACATCAGGATAATACGCACTGAGTGCATGCTCTAGCGAATGATGAGAAATCACACATGAGGTAGACTCCACCATACCTGATTGTGTACTCGCCCACGCCAACTGACTACGGGCTTCAATATCATCACCCTGCGTCACCGCCCGAGGCAAGTACTGCTGGATACGTGCAACCGAATCCAATGAATACAGCTCGCTGGCAGGCTGGGCAATACTGGCAAGATAACCTTCTGCGGCATGAAAAAAAGCATCCATACCTTGATAAGCCGTCAGCTTTGGTGGCACTGACACCATTAACTCAGGGTCTACTAACGCAATCTGCGGAAACGTTTCGGGGATACCAAAACCAATTTTCTCTTTACTATCGGTCTTGGTAATCACCGTCCAAGGATCACTCTCGGTGCCAGTACCCGCTGTTGTTGGGATCGCCACGATGGGTAATACCGGGGCTTCGACAGCCTTGCCTTTACCTGAACCCGTACCAATATAGTCCCAATAATCACCGGGATTATTCACCATTACTGCCACACTTTTTGCCGTATCAACGGCACTGCCTCCACCAAACCCTATAATAAAATCGCACCCCTGTTGACGGGCTATTTCAGCGGCTTCATGTACATGTTCTACCACGGGATTCGCCAGGACTTTGGCAAATACCGTGGTCTGTATATCCGCTTGAGTTAGCGAAGCAATCAACTTATCCAGATACCCATAGCGTTTCATCGATTGACCTGACGTCATCACGACAAGAGCATGCCGCCCCGGCATGGATATTTTATCTAATTCGTTTAGCTTTCCTGCACCAAAAATGATGCGGGTAGGCATATGATACTCAAATGATAGTGACATCTTACTCTCTCCGGTTCTCGTTAACTCAATTGGTATCCATCATAAGGTCCTAGCGATTGTTGATATATATCAATACAATTAACTCATTGTTATTCTCAGGTTAACAAAGAGCCCACGATGATCGATCACATCTCCTTGCATGATATCCGCGCATTTGTCGCTATCGCCGAGCACCAGAGCTTCACCCAGGCTGCAGAGCAACTCGGTAGTTCCAGAGCTAGGCTCTCTCGTCAGCTTAGCCAACTGGAGGAACAGTTAGGTATACAGCTGTTGATTCGAACTACACGCTCCATGCGTTTAACCGATGCCGGTGGACTGCTGTTTGAACAGTGTAAGACCTCACTGGACAATATGGCCTTTGCTCTCAGTCAGTTACAGGAGTCGCGTACCGAACTCAGTGGACAAATCCGCATGAACTCATTGGGTGGCGTGCTTGGAGAACGATATCTTACCCGTGCCATTTCTGAGTTTTGCTTGCTTCACCCTAAGATAACCATCAACTTGGATTTCAGTAGTGTGAAAGTTGACTTGATTGAAGAGCAATTTGATTTAGTGCTTCGTGCCGGATTCTTAGAAGATAGCGGCCTGATTGCACGGCCACTGATGAAGATGGACATTGCCACCCTTGCCAGCCCAACCTATTTAAAAACACACGGGACACCCACCCACCCTAAAGACCTGACAGCCCATAACTGTGCGGTTGGTTCAATTTCGACATGGCGTTATCGCAGGTATATAGATGGAGAAAAAATACGAGAGGATATCAAAGTGAAAGGCAATTTTAGTTGTCGCAATGGTAAGGCCCTCGTCGAGGCCGCCAGTTCAGGTTTAGGCATCATTCGTATGCCTTACCTATCGTTAGATAATGAGTTAAGCACAGGTAAGCTCACTACTTTATTTAAGGATTGGGATACCGTCTCCACACCGATTAATCTGCTTTATACACAATCTGATTATCGACCAGCGCGTATACAAGCACTGATCGAATTTTTGAGCCCCTGGTTTATTAAGAATGTGCCTCAACGCTTTGGTTAAGGGCAGTTAGAAAGTACCACGCCAGCCTCACCATCCACCGTGGGTACAGAATCACTATTCGTAACCGCATATGAAAAGATGCACGATGCAGTCGTACCATTCAACCGAGGACCGGCCATTCCAGGTTCAGTGGTATATCCCCAGGAGTTAACGGATACAACAGGTCCATCACCCGTTCCATCATGCATAGGCTGTACCCAAGGGCCTCCAGAAGCCCCTCCCGATAAACCACAGTTCGGTAACCACCAATTTTCCGTGCCTTCCGTTGTCATGTCCTCAGCACAATACATAAAGCTAGGATCATCACTCAAAGAATACCCAAGCGCATGAGTGAAATCGAGACTGACTTTACCTGCCTCACCATCATCGACACTAGGCGAAGCAAACTGCATCGCCATAGGGTTCGTTGCCAAATCCAAAACGTCACCAGACACACCACTACCTGCATACACTTCGTCATCATTATCATCAACCACGTAAAAAGCGTAATCCCAAGCAACATTTTCCGGAAATGTTCGTGTTGTCCAATCTGTATCAACAACACCATATGAAACTGACCAGCAACCTAATGGGTCATTACCACAATTCAAGTCGGTACCCGCACCTGTTGTTGCCGCTTGATTTGGAATAAACATAACATTACGCGCAAATGCTTTACTGACATCATCATAAACGCAGTGAGCCGCAGTCAAGATTATAGAACGGCCAGCAACACCATCAACAACAGTGCCAGAACAGACATAGCCAGACCAACGCTTTCGCCTCTTATTAGTTGGCATTTCAAAATAGATCCTTCCTGCCGCAGTTTGCACCACGCCACCAAGTGACCACGCACTATTGGTAATAGTATCAGAGCTCTCTCCCCCATCGCCACTGCTTCCACTACCTACGGAAAATTCTACCATTGCTGACATCGCAGTATTACCTCCTTTCGCACCAAAGTCTTTTGCAACAACCCACCAACGCCACTCTCCATTGGTAAATCCTTGTAGACCCACAGACCAAGTGTCGCCAGATCGTGCCGGTGTAAAGCTCTGGGTAGCACCGCTGGGGAACTCAATAACAAAGACCACAGATTTCAAGCCGCTATCGTCGGAGATCACTGCTGAAAATGTATAAGCAGCGTCAATCATGGAACCTTGAGATGGATCCATATTAGATATAGCAGGCGGAACAGTATCGTTGTTAGATGACGATGGTTTACCCCGAGGAGTTATCGTTACAGGCTCAATAGCCTCTAATTGATGTCCATGGGGCTTCAAATTACCGTTCTTTTCTTTGAGATAGCCCAACCCTCGATGATCAATCACAAAGTCACGAGGGGTTGCCCCTTTAATACGCTCTGTAGTCCAGTGATCTATAACCGGCTTTCGAGACATACTTTGGGATAATGAATCCGCATGAGCGACAGAGAGAAAAGAAAGCCCGGCCAGAATACACGTTACGAGCATCAATCTAGGAGAAGAACCTATCATAATCACACCTTACTATTTCACCCGAAATACAGGCTATATATAGCGAATATAAACTACATCTCATTTTCACTATACCGGAGCGAAATCTGGGCTAATAGGATCAAAATATTATAATTTTATTCGATTTTGTAATATAAATACGCTGAATCCAAATTGATAATATTCCTACATACTATTTAATACCAGGAACCCCAAAACCATGCCGGCGTACCGGCCCAAGGCAGAATTTAGTATCAGGCTTTCTTTTATGAAGGCATTTATAAAACACCTGGAAACGAAGACTCTCTAATATATTCATTGATCTCGATACACGAGCCACGATGCTGCTTGAAAACTCACCGAGAATAGACGTAGGATCAGCGCGCTCACCTATTTCTCCACCATTACGTCCGACGGAAAAGCTCACGACCTCAGACCTTGCGGCATATCCATTCTGCCCTCGCTCATCTTTTGCTACCACCCACCAACGCCAATCTCCATCACCGAAGCCTCGTATACTCACACTCCAATTATCTTCCGTAGATTTAGAGGCTCTAAAGTCTTGTTTCGTTACCCCATCAGGAAATTCGACAACAAAGGTAACCGATCGTAGAAGTGCGCTATTTTTCACTATTGCAGAGAAGATATAGGATCGACCCACCAGCGCCCCCTGTGCCGGATCCATATCGGAAATAATGGTTACTCCTGCATCATCTAACAGGTGATCAATACTCTGCTGTTTGAATGAGTGCGTCGTCGAAGACTCCGCCAGAGCAGCAGAGATAAACGCAATAATTAACAACACAAAACCAATATGTACTAACTGAACGGCTGAACGACTACTCATGCGACTACCCTGCCTTTCTATCTTAGGCAATTGCCAGACATAGCTCACATATTTCGATATATATTCTACTATAACTAATATCGAGTCAGGCACATAGAATCAAAACTTCATATATTTAGGTAATTAGGAAATATAGCGGATCATAATAGTTATGACGGCATTTATGCGAAAGTTGTCCGCTCACACAAGCCGAAATTTTATTTACGTACCCCATAATTTTACATTTTTATTGTTCGCATTCCACGACGCAAATTGCGACGTTTGATCATATGGATACCGTAATTTCTATTTCAATATTTGTTGCCAATTTTCATGTTTTGTATTCACCATGAAGCTACTACACTATACTAAATACACCACCGATCAAGAAGGCTTACATCATGTACGGTTTAGTAAACAAAGCCATCGAAGACCTAATCTGCAAAGAATTCGGCGAAGACAAATGGGATGAGATATTAGAAGATTCCGGAATTGATATTGATGGATTTATCAGTATGGATAATTACGACGATGACATTACCTATTCCCTTGTTGGATCTATTTCTAGAATATTAGGGATTAGTTCAGATCAGGTACTAGAAACTTTCGGTAAATTCTGGACAACCTATACCGCCACAAAAGGGTATGAAGATATCCTCCTCATGACTGGCAATAATATAGAGGAATTTTTATTCAACATAGACGAGCTACATTCACGCATCACCGTAACCTACCCAGAAATGATCCCCCCCAAATTTACCGCTTACAAAATCACTGATAATCATTTCGAATTGGAATACCGTTCGAAGAGATCCGGCTTGGCCCCGATGGTCATTGGCCTACTCGAAGGTATTGGAGACCGGTTTAACAAGAGTGTTAGCGTTTCTCAGATTTCGACCATTGATGACAGTGGCGTCGATAAATTTTCATTTATCATAAATTAACAGCATCTCCGAAAATGAAATTCTTTGATCGTGTTTTTCCATTCTACTTTGTTATCACAAAAGATCTTCGCTTTATTTCTATGGGGCGAAGTTTTATCAAAATATATCCTAGCGTCAACCAGGGCGATGACTTTTCTAATCACTTTACGTTAGACAGGCCTTGGATTGATTCTCTATCTTTTGAAAAAATTAAGTCTATCGACACATCACTTTGTATACTACGATCCAACGATTTATCAAAACCACAATTATCCGGTGAATTTATCGAAGAAACAGCTGGCACTCTTCTATTTATAGGAACCCCAAAAATATCGGAAGTTGAAGAAATAACCGATCTTGGTTTAACTTTTAGAGATTTTGCTATACACGATCCAACAAATGATCTTTTGCTATTACTACAAACACAGCAAGCATCAATGAACGATCTTCGGCATCTCATGTCTAGATTAAAGAGAAAACAAGAAAAACTCAACAAAGCGAAAGAAGAGGCAGAGAAGGCAGCAAAAGCGAAAAGTGAATTTCTTGCCTGTATGAGCCATGAAATACGCACGCCTATGAACGGTGTACTTGGTATGCTTGGATTATTACAGAACACCCCCTTGACCGCAGACCAACAAAGAAAAACTGACGTAGCTCAATCAAGCGCCAAAGCACTGCTAACTGTCATAAACGATATTTTGGATTTCTCAAAAGTAGACTCTGGCCAACTTATTCTAGAAGAAGTTGATTTTGATATACGAAATCTACTGGAAGATATTATTGCATCCTTCGCATTAGACGCGGAAAAAAACAATATTGACCTAGTGCTCGATATTATCAATATTAATTGCTCAATGGTTAAGAGCGACCCGAGTAGAATACGCCAAATTGTCGTGAATCTCTTAGGTAACGCAATAAAGTTTACCTCTAAAGGGGAAATAGTTTTACGGGCAAAATTGAAGCAGGTCGGGCCCAATGACTCGATATTGACTTGCTCTGTGCGCGATAGCGGCATAGGAATACCAGAAGATGGTATCGCCACGCTATTTGACGCTTTCACTCAAGCCGACTCTTCCACAACAAGAGAATACGGCGGTACCGGTTTAGGATTATCCATCGTAAAGCAATTATGTGAACTAATGGGCGGCAGCATTAGTGTTGCATCAACGCTTAATAAAGGATCAAATTTTGAATTTGTACTTTTGCTTAGAAATAGTAGAAATTCAGAAATCATCTCCCCGCCCAAGAATATGGATAACCATTCGTTCTTAATCGTAGATGACAATGCCATTAATCGTATGGTATTACGTGAACAATTCACTCACTGGGGATCTCACGCTGAAGAGGCAACCAATGGGTCTGAAGCAATTTCAATACTAGAACGCAAAAAAAATATCAGTGCCGTTCTAATGGATATGAAAATGTCAGATATGAACGGCATAGAGCTCGCAACCAGCATACGACGCGATCCAAATTATAATTCAGTCGCTCTCGTAATGATGACCCCACCCAGTCATCCTATGAACCCTCAGGATTTTGTTAATTTGGGATTCGACGCATACTTTCCAAAACCTGCAACGACATCTGATTTATTCTCCATTGTAGACCTCATCAACAATAATCGCCCAGCCTTTAGAAAAAAGATACGTTCGAACAAAAAAGTACCACTGAATCTCAGTCACCTTCAAATACTGTTAGTAGAAGATAATGCCATTAACCAAGAAGTGGCTCTTGGCATACTGAATGGTATGGGGCTAAATGCAATAATAGCCTCCAATGGAAAGTCGGCAATTAAACTATTGCTACGATCCAATAAGCCCAAACCTATCAACTTAGTTCTGATGGATTGCCAGATGCCAGAAATGGATGGCTACGAAACCACTCAGTGTATTCGATCAGGTAAAGCTGGCAAGCAGTTCAAATCGGTTACTATTATTGCCATGACTGCCAGCGCTATGACCGGCGATAGAGAAAAGTGTTTACATGCCGGCATGAACGACTACTTGTCAAAGCCCCTAGACCCACAAGCTCTAGAAAATATGATTCGCCAATGGATACCGCCACACAAAGATCAAGCGATAGCTACTGACATTCCTGACTCAACCAATAGCATACCGGCACTCCCCTCTCCCTTGCTTACGTGGGATAAAGCATCAGTATTAAAAAGAGTAGGGGGGGAAGCAAAGTTACGTATGCTTATAGGACTGTTCCTTCAGGACATGCCAAAACGAATAACAACCATTGAGCAAGCATATCGAAGTAATGACTTACCCCGGATTTTTCAATTAGCTCATAGTATAAAAGGTGTGGCAAGCAACCTTAGTGGAATAGCCCTAGCGCATCAGGCAACGATACTAGAAACAAATGCCCATGAGAATAATGCGGACATTGTAGGAAAAACCATGCCCGCCTTTCTCACCGCGTATAAAGAACTAACAACAGAGCTATCAGCATTTGTTACAAATTAACAACGTCACTATCCACTCCGACACGCCACAAAAGACATATTTAGTTACCATTTCGCTCAATGATGCTAGCGAGAAAGCAACTGCTCTTTTGACGAAATACACGTATCAAGATCTTTCAATATTCCATTATCGATGCCATAGATCCATCCATGTACCGATAGGTCTGCTCCATTCTTCCACGCATTCTGAACAATAGTGGTATTGCAAACGTTGTTCACCTGCTCAATCACATTTATTTCGCACAGACGGTCAAGTTTATCGTGTTCCGACAAGCCTTCCAATTTCTCTGAATTAAATCGTTCAACGTCCTTAATATGGCATAGCCAATTATCAATCAACCCGTTCTCACTGCCATCCATCGCCGCCTTAACGCCGCCACACCCGTAATGCCCACACACCATGATGTGCTTAACCTTAAGTACTTCTACCGCATAATGTATTACAGAAAGGCAGTTTAGATCAGTATGTACTACGACATTGGCAATATTACGGTGAACAAAAATTTCACCCGGGGGAAGATTCACAATTTGATTGGCTGGCACACGACTATCAGAGCACCCAATCCACAAATACTCGGGAGCTTGCTGTTTTGACAGTTTCGAGAAAAATTCCGGATTTGATTGTTTGATGTCATCAGCCCATGCCAAATTTCGATCAAACAAGTGTTTTAAGGTTTTCAATGTACTACGCTCTCCGTCTCAAATCTCTCAATCGATAATCGAAGAATCTACCTCGAAAGGGCCGTAAAAACAATAGCTTTATTCAGTCCTGATACCCGTTGGCGTTAGCCACCCTGAGTAATACACCGATGAGCTTTTCCGGCTTGAATGGCTTGACAATAAAATCATCCATACCTGCGGCATAACAACCATTTTCATCACTTTTAGAGGCATGAGCCGTCATCGCAACGATTGGAGTCTTCTCTCTACCTTCTCTTTCTATTTTTCGTATACATTGTGTTGCCGTGATTCCATCCATTTCAGGCATTTGTATATCCATAAGAATGAGATCAAATATCTCCTTCTCAAAGGCTTCAATCGCCAGATGACCATTCTCGGCAACAATCACGGAATGACCCTGTTTGGTCAAGAATCGAATAGCAACTTTCTGATTAACAATATTATCTTCAACCACTAGGATATGTAACGACCGACAAGGAGCCTCTCCGTCAACTTTTGGCAACTCGTGGCGTACAGAACTTTGGGGGATTTTGAAGGGAATCTCGAGTATAAATGTACTGCCCTCGCCTAACTGTGTTTTTAACCGAATTGAGCCTCCCATCAACTCCAACAGCTGCTTGGACACCGCAAGGCCAATACCCATACCACCAATTCTGCGTTCCATAAAATTCTGCGCTTGATGGAATGCATCAAATATTCTGGCTTCTTCATTTGGAGCAATACCCTGTCCTGTATCCCTGACACTAAAACGTAACCAACAGTGACTCTTATCCTCTTTATCATCTCTGTCCGTTATTATATTTACCGATACAGTCACGTCACCTTCACTTGTAAAACGTATTGCGTTGTCCACTAGATTCCTGAGCACCTGACTTATCCTATTGGCATCATTTTCCAAGATATCAGGAACATCGTCTTCAACTTCGACAATAAGTGGAATTCCTTTTTCATTGGCGTCTATCGAATTAATTCGTTTTATTTCCGCTATTAAAGCCCGTACTGAGAACGGCTGAGATTCCAGCTCAATTTGTCCGGCATCAATTTTGGTAAAATCTAGAATATCTTCCACTATTTTTGCCAAGGACTCTGCCGACGTTTTTATCGTGCTTAACAGATCACGCTGGGAATCACCTTCAGCTTCATCGTAGGCAATACTGGCAATACCCAAAATGCCATTAAGAGGAGTACGTAACTCATGGCTCATGGCAGATAAAAATGTCGATTTGGTTCTATCCGATATTTGTGCGGCTTCCATGTCTCGTAACGTACTTTCGAATTCCTTTCTAGCAGTAATATCCCGTGCATTGGCAAATATTAGCTTTTCTTCCGTTAACGCAACAGATTTCCACTCAATCCACTTATACGTACCATCAATTGTACGATATCTATTTTCGAACAGAACTGTATCCGCACCAATGATGATATTCGCATATTGGGCCGCTGTTCTTTCTCTATCTGACGGATGCACAAACGAGGAGAAATTATTATCGATCAATGTTTTTAGGGGCCACCCTAGCAGAAGCTCCCACGCACTATTGATACGCATGAAACCGCCCTCAAAATCCAGCACACAAAATAGATCGGGAGACAGTGAAAAGAATCGTCCCAGCTGATCGATTTCAGCTTTGTAAGAACTTATATTGTAGATCGTCACAAAAATTAGATTGCGTTCTGCCATCGGAACAGCCCGTAAATGCGCCCAACATTGCTGTTCTTCTGTTTCGTTTAATCTAATCTCAATATCTAACGTACTATTACTACTTAAACAATGCTCTAACGCAGCCTTCGCTTGATGCCGATCTCTTGGATGGATAATTTCACCGAAAGCAATGGTTTCATCATTTTGATGGCTCACCCCAATTAGATCCCGACCGCTGCGGCTAAGCTGTACAATATTGAGATCGCCATCCAGAATACCTAAGGCGTCTAAGAGATCTTCACCTACCTTATAATTACGCCAGGAAATCGCTCTTCGATTGTCACCTACCTGCCTTCGGTTTGGTATCATATCCATTTGTTTTTTCCAAATTTCGTGAAAGACCATATTTAAGTTTAGTACCTGGATAAGATAACGAAAATCGATAGATCAAAATGTTCCATTGACTAGGAAATTTAATAACGAGTCGGATTAATCAGCATGACCAAAACCTCTCATAACCGCCCTTAACCTAATGAATTATAAATGAATTTACTCAAACCCTAGACAGAACATATTCCCTACAGACGATGGGACAAAAAACGAAATTGACAATATTACCCCCTCTACGTTGTCATCAAATGACAAATAGCGGTTTTACGGTCAAAACTACACACTAAACTTGTTGTAGGGTGATAGACAGCACTTACGGTTTATCCGCCCATCAAAGGAGAAAGTATGTCTAGTTCCGCAGAGCTTGCCGCCCAATTACCGAAAAAAACGAATTCTCATGTCACTCATATTCCCGGCAACTCTGGACTGCCTGTCATTGGTAGTACGTATGGATTTTTGACGGATTTTCCTGGTCTCACAAAAAAGATGGTGAGTCAGTACGGCGAAGTGTATCGAAGCAATGCGTTATTTCAGAACGCCATCAGCCTCGTAGGACCAGACGGCAATGAGTTTATACTGAAAGATGCCGAACGTAATTTTTCCAGTAAACGGGCTTGGGATACCGTTCTAGAAAAGATATTCCCCAATGGCCTGATGCTTCGAGATTTCGAAAACCATAAGTACCATCGAAAGATCCTCCAGGGTGCTTTCAAAAAAGCACCGATGCAAGGTTACGTAGGGCAAATGAACCCCGCGATTAGCGCTGGCATCAATCACTGGCCTGTTGATGCAGAATTCAAATTTTTCGATCATATAAAAACCTTACTTCTGGATACTGGCGCTGAGGTATTTCTGGGAGCGACCCTTGATGAAAAAGAAGCAAAGAAAATAAACCAAGCCTTTATTGACGCAGTGGATGCAACACTTGCGGTCGTTCGCTTTCCGATACCAGGGAATACTTGGTACCGAGGAATGAAAGGTAGGAAAATCCTAGAGAATTTTATCCAAGCATTGATTCCCGAAAAACGACAAAGTAGCAGCGGAGACTTTTTTTCACAAATTTGTGATGCAAAGGATGAGGATGGCAATCAACTCAGCGATAGTGATGTTGTCGATCATATGATTTTCCTACTGTTTGCTGCCCATGACACCACCACCAGTACGTTATCTTCCATGATTTATCTATTGGCCAAGAATCCAGAATGGCAAACCGCTGTACGCGAGGAAATGGAAAATATAGAGAACGATAATATCACCTATGATGAATTGTCTAACTTAGAAAAAACCGGTTGGGTATTTAAAGAGACCTTACGCATGTGTCCGGCACTGCCCACTATCCCTAGGCGCGCAGTAAGAGAATGCGAATACAAAGGGTACCGAATCCCAAAAAATGCAACCGTATCAGCTCATCCTTTATACACCCATTTTATGCCCGAATATTGGACCAACCCAGAAACCTTTGACCCAGAGCGCTGGAGCCCAGAACGAGCGGAATACAAGAAGCACTTTTTTCAGTTCGCACCCTTTGGTGGTGGTGCCCATAAATGCCTAGGACTCAATTTCGCAGAAATTCAGTCAAAAATATTCCTATTTCATTTTTTAAGAACCTACACCGTCTCTGTCACCCCAGGGTACACAATGCCTGTACAGACCGTACCCATCGCAATGCCAAAAGACGGACTTTTAGTCACCATAAGAAGAAACTAGGCGAGCCACCAACGATGGCGGGTCTCTCAAGACCCGTACACCGGATAAATACCTCAAAAGTGACCACTACCTCAGAATCCTCGTCATAAACTGATCGCTAAAACCTTACGATGTGTTGCCAACCATCCAGATATCCCCACAGACCACGGTTTATGGTTGAATAAAATCGCAGATAGTTTGCCCCATTAGTGCCAATGCCAGTAGAATAGGCAAAATTTTCTTGAGATCACCTGTATGAGATATCAACTAGCCAAATTTGCATTACTGCTCCCTATTCTTTTGCTTGTAGGGTGTGAAACGATCTATTTCAACACCATGGAAAAAGTGGGTGTACATAAACGGGATATTTTAATCGATCGAATTGAGGAAACTCAGGAATCCCAAGAAGACGCACAGGAACAGTTCAAGAGTGCCCTAGAACAGTTGCGAAGCATCACTAACTTTGATGGCGGCGATCTAGAAGATCTCTACAATAAACTCAATGATGAATACGAAGGTAGCGCAGAAGCCGCAAAAGAGATTAACAATCGTATTAACAAAGTGGAATCCGTAGGTGAAGCGTTGTTTGATGAATGGCGTGATGAATTGAAGCAATACACGAGCTCAAAATTACGTAATGCCAGCGCTACAAAACTAAAAACCACCGAACGTAAATATAAGAAGCTTATCGCGGTGTTACGTAAAGCTGAGCGATCCATTACGCCCGTACTGAATTCACTTAAGGACAACTCGCTCTATCTTAAGCATAACTTGAATGCTCGCGCTGTCGCGTCGATTAAAGGTGAACTAAAGAGTATTGATGCTGATATTTCACAGCTAATAAAACAGATGCAGACGTCCATTTCAGAATCTGATGCATTTATTGCACAACTTAAAAGCTAAGCAACCTCTTTAGTCGTATATCCTACCGCGCTGAATACGACTCTGGCATAATTCAATCGATCATTATGTCAGAGTCGATTATCTAACTACGCATACCCTCCTTGACGCTGCCCTGCAAAATACCCATAAAGACGTGGTTTGGTCGTATCACCATCCGCTTGTGAAGGAAACGGATCCACCGTTGTCTCCGAATCATTGAGATAGTCATCAATCGCGTATAGATAATTGTGGTTAAGCAAATGTCCCCAAGTATCCATAAAGGTCGTATCTTTTTGTCGCTCGAATACGGGACCATCAATTATCACAAGGTCATCATCCGTATCGCCCTTATAGGGTGAGAGCACACCAATTCTGGCCACAATATCGTGCTTATTCGCAATATTCTCAATATAGGGAAGCCCGATCTGCGTACCTTCCCCTTCATTCTCTGCATATGCCAAGTAAGTCATATCACCAGCACAATTCGCGAAGGTATATACCTCCAGTTTCTTTAGAATATTTAATGCGTAGTTAAGGATACCACCGGTATCTTTTACGTCGATATGGGAAAGATCAGGGAGCTTTTCCAATGCCAATCGATCTAACACATCCAATTCCGGCAGATCTTTCGTATTCGGATCAATTTCCAATTTTTCAAGTGCATGCAATGCATTCCCCAATGCACGCAATACATTAGCAGCAATAATGGTTCCCTGTGAGTGACAAATCAAAACGACTTTATCCACCTCAGGATCAATAACAGCCTCAATTAACGCAACTGTCGCGGTGTAGGCTGGCTCAGTCATCGTCTCAGGTTTATCAATCACTGGATCGGTCTTGTATTCATGACCAATAACACACTGTGCCAAGTCCAGAGGCAGAGAATTTGTTGAATTATTAATAATAGTAACCGGTCGACGAAACATCTTCGAAATCAAACCAGAATTTATTTGAGCCACAGATTCATTCGTCATAATGCCATTGAGAAAAAACCATTTTTCTCGGATAAAAGACGTCTCGCTATCAAATGGATCCATCTGTTGATGGTAAGTACTTGGGCGCCAGAATGTATCGGTAATGAGTGGAGGAATAAATGTTCTTGCCCACTTATTCGGTGCACGATCAAGAGAAGGAATTGTCACATCGCGAATATACTCTAACGCGGTTAGTGGCTTCCATGGGTTAAGAATCGTAAATTCGCTATATTCTCGATAAGGCGGCAACCATTGATATGCCGGACCCAATACAGACTGTACGTAAAAAGGCGGAAATATATCCAGCGCTTTTAAACCAATCTTAAGCATATTCTGTAAGCTGTTATATTCCTTCGGTGGTGTTGCTAACGTAAACGTACTAGTAATAGTTTCTTGAGTGGTCATTCATCTTTCCCTGGAATAATGTAATTTCAAAAATTGATCAATGACCAGACAACGCTGACACCTCTTGCTCATTGAGCCAAGTCAAGCGTAGCATTCAATTGTTACTAATATTGTCCTTGATTTTCAAATGTTGGTAACAACACTTTTTCAATTTCTCCCCCTCTCCCTTTTGGTAGATAGAAAATCATCCAATACGAATATAGAGTAACCACCTTAATCAATAACAATAATAAGGATATGATTATGCGATGGAATAATTCTTTAATCTCAATGCTATTCTTCACACTTCCTCTTTCAGGATGCGGCGCAGGAACAACCAAATATGATTGGTCTTACGGTGTCAATATATCCAACGAACAGTTTGAAAACCAAACATTAAGCATCGGAGAAAGCCCCTCTAACTTCAGGTTCTTCAGTTACGGATCACCCAATTATGCGGCACACAATATCCTATCTGATGGAACGCTGATCTCTATTAAAACCATTGGTAACTATAACGCTCGTCCAAGAACATTTAATCAAACAACAGGAATAAGTTACGACTATGGAACGACCTCGCTCGGTGTAGAAGTCACACAGCATGACATCAACAACGAAGTAATCTGGACACGATCAGAAAATGAAATATCGTCTTTTCTAGGTGATTTTTCGAGTATACGATTTTTCCATAGCGATTCAGATAACAAACTGATAACTACATTAAACACCGACATGATAATGTTATCAGGAGATGGTGATTACATGACTTCATCCGACATAATAGGAAGCAATACCGATTGCAACAGCATTGATCGAGTTAAATTTTTGTCCGATGAAAGTATCTTAGCCTTGTGTAAATCGGACAGCCAACTCATCAGCTATCATCTAGATAGTGAATTAAACATACTGGATACCTTTTCTACCGCAATTTCACCCTTTTCCACACAAACCTCCTATGTATTATCGTCAGATTCTATTTACCTCTATTACGATCAAACAATCAAAAAATACAGCTACTCAGGAGACATTCATTGGAGCATAGAAACTACCGGTAAATATCAAAAACTGTATATGCAAAACGGCACTCTACTTTCTCTATCACACGAACAAGATACTAACATAGCGACATTGCAAAAAATCGACGATTCAGGTGTCGTTGAGTGGAAGTATCAATCAGGCACTTTACAATCACAAGACGCCAAACTACTCGTTTCAGAACACGACCTTCTTTTGACGTACAAAGATATCCTATCAGGATTCGGTTTGGACACGAGTACACACGAAATAGGAACCATTTCATCCGTAACGAAGAACCACCTATTGTCAAACGATGGCAAACTCATTAAACAAGTTGTTTCAGATAAAGAAGCAACATTGTATGCAAACTTCTTTGGGTATTTTGGAAAATTTGTGACCGATGCTGGAGTGGTAAACACTCGAGATTATCTCGTTGTTGACTCCACACTCATACTATTAAGCGATTATTTGAGTACCGATCTTGTCGGTGATGAAGCGGATAACTCGCCGAACCGAGCGTTACTGACAGGATACTCACTCAACGAATAAAATTCTGCATTTTTCATCATCCTAATCGATGAATGTTGTCAGGCTGTATCTGCAAAGATCCAGCCTGACAAACAGAAGACGACATTCTATCGTAGATCAGCGCTAGTCCGTGCAACAGCAGGGCCTGTAAAAAGAAGGCTGGATACCAATATTATGGTCATCAACTCGATGGTAAGAAAAAATACCTGAACATCACTGACCGCCTGCTCTACAAAATAGCCTGCGATACGACCAATCATTAGTGAGCCCACAATCGTAAGTACCGCAAACAATCCACTTCTAATATTATTTCTCAGACAATAGATAAGATAAATACCAATTCCAATAATAAGCCCGCCGTAGGCAGCGATAAATTCCATTAAAGCACCCTTAGCGCTCAACGTAAAACCAAGAAGATTGGCAAACCATTGGGGAAAGAATATAGCAGGAGCACCGAATGCAAAAAAGCATCCGATATATGCGATTAGAACAACACGTTGAATTTTCATGTATAGCCTCCGTGACACAAAATTAGGAGGATATATTCTTTACACATAATAAAAGTAACGCTACACAATGCCGATAGGGCAATAATATTTGCCACTACGGGAACCATAAACTGCCCCAACAATCTAGGTCTAGAGTAAACAATAAGCTCAGGATCTCTAAACGTAAAGTATATCGAATAACCGATATTGACCATGATGGAAAAACCTATCATTAATGAATATGGTCTTACAAAATCGATATAATCCGCAAACTTACTTTCAGTATACTCCCCATGAAAAAGCACTTGCAAAACCTCAAAATAATAGACGAACATCGCCTCAAAAAAAGACATAATTAACAATAGTAATACTATAAGTGCTCGTCCCATCATTACATCCAACGTCTAGTTCAATTTGCAAACAACCCAATCAACTCATTACTAGATCCCCTTTTTATAGATCTAGCCCCACTTCAAACCATTTTTTAATTTAACATTACTGTATTCAATATGCACGATTCTCCGATGACCTGGATTCGTTGATTTACTCGACGAATGTAAGAGAAGGGGTCGCATAAGTACTAGATCACCAGCCTTTACGTTACAAGAGTAAAGATCATTCGAATTGGAAATTTCAGTAATATCTTTTGGTGGAATAATACCCATCGCGTGAGTGGCAGGTATAACTCTTAAGCAACCATTCTGTTTAGAATATTCACGCTAGGTTGAACGTGATGCACTCCATCTTTGACAGTCCATGGTCCCCAACCCGGTATTTCCATTCTCTTATCTACTGATACCGTCCTGTCCTGGTGCCAAGACACCAACCAATTATTATCCGATGTTTTGTCGAAAAAGATAACTCTAACGAGATGGGCCTCGCCTCCCAATATTGATTTCGCCCTATTTACACATTTCTCTGATTTTACCAATGATTCAATGGTAGAGAATTTCTTATCTGTATTTCTAATACCATACTTCGAATCGAACTCAGTGGAAGAATGTATTTCATTTTAATTCCATTTAATTCACTCAAGGGAACAAAACCCCGCTCAATTTCAATACCGTGCTCGACTATATTCACTGTATCCACTCTCGCTGTAGCATACTTCTTCGACAGGTTGATCATTACGTATTTTACCCATTGGTTCACTGCAGACCTTCATAATTCCGTCACATTAATGAAGTAAATTAACTACTTCTCAAATAGAAAATACAAGGAAACGATATGAGCGGTGTGCGAATTTTTGATTCAGGCAATAACGAAGTGGGTTACATTAGCGAAACAGGTCGTATCTGGGATAGTGGCAATAATGAAGTGGGTTACGGTGGCAGCAGTGGTCGCGTTTGGGATAGCGGCAATAATCAAGTAGGCTATGTCGGTGAATACGGTCGCATCTGGGATAGCGGTAATAATGAAGTCGGTTACATGTCAGAGAGTGGCCGAGTGTTTGATAGTGGTAATAACGAAGTGGGTTATATAGGCGAAGGCAACGGCGTTGATCGAGTAGAAAAAGGGGCTGCCTCTCTCATTTTACTCATTAAGTAATGAAGAACTAGCGAAATGACTCGTTTGTAATATCACAACAAACGAGTCATTTCGCTAGGTGAAAAGTAGTCCGATATTATTTCTTCGCCAATGTCACCGGCTTCCCACCAGCAGAAATCCAACCTACATATCCGCCCACAAGATTTTCTACATTTGAAAATCCTTTTTCAGACAAAATATTGATCGCCTTCGATGCTCTACCTTTGGGTACGTTACCGCCGCAATGTACAAGATAGGTTTTGCTACGGTCAAATCCGTCGACTTTTTGGTCGAAAGCACTATCTCCAATGTCCACATTTATCGCATTTGCTATGTGGCCAGCGCTAAACTCTTGAGCGGTTCTCACATCTAACACGACCACTTCGCTGGCTCTACTTATCGCCTGTGAGGACGTTACGTCCCGAATCTCACCTAGATCAGCATGAGCGGTTACGCCAAAACCTAGAACGATCATACAAAAAGTACTGATTTGGATTAATTTCCTATAACTATTCATCATTGCTCCGTTGTTTGTATTTTGTGATATAACAAAAATTACTCTATCGTCATTACAACCGATGGATTATGAGGCAAGTAAAAAGAAACGCCTCTTATCATTCCGACGAAAAAAGATGAGTAATTGACGCGTGCTAGAGTATGTTATTGGTAATACGATGTCATTCCATAAGTATTACCTGGCTCACAATAAAGAAGCTTTGTTCAATTAATCGCCTCGAATACATATAAAGGTTGCTAGATCATATACTTATTATTTTGTATTAATAGTTGATTGGATTATTGCGATTCTTCCATAAAATAGAGACAACAATGATTAGCTCAACCATTTCGGTCACAATGTAACCCAACTGCGTACTCGTCATGCTATCAAACATAACAGAGCCCACTATCCTAAATACAATAAATGATAATAGGACCGCACTAGCGACAATTAGTGGCGGCGTACTGGATCGAAAAACAATCATTTGTCCCATCATTGCTAACGCGACACCCACCATCAAGCTAGTGTAGATAAGTATAAATGCTATCTTCCCATCAACGCCATTTGCAATAAGTCCTATTCTCTCAAGTTTTTCATCAATATTTATGAGCGCATCAAAACCTGATACGACAAAGTAAATACACAGTATTGCGGTAACTATCTTTCCGATTCGTTCAACGTTCAACGTATTTCCCTCAATCGATAACCTATTAATGAAATGGGTATTGCATAGATCGCCATTACGATAGCAAAAGCAAATGCTGATTTTTCCTGGTTTGTTATACCATACAGTAACGTTATTATACTGGGTAGAAGCCCACCTATAACCAGACCACGCCTTGACTTTACGCCGAACCTGTCGATAACGTGCTCGACTAATTTTCCGTAGGTGAGTGTGACAAAGCATGCCACTAAACAACTCATCACATAGAATATTCCGAATATCATAAAACCGGTAATTTTAATATCAGGATAAATCACGATAAGCGCAATAACACCACCGCCCAAAGCAATGATTGTACTTCCTAGAAATGAGGCTTTAAGCGCTATCCACTTGGGGCTTTCACTCTGTGCTTGAACAGTTACACAATCCAGTTCAGCGTCTGGCGCCTTGTACTGATGCTTATTTGATATATCCATAATATTCTGCTCCATATGCTTCACTGATTAGCAAGTAGATAATATTGAACTAGCAATTACTCCCACATTGAAAACAACCTCTTAGCCGCGTCGTTGAGTGGGTAAGATAGGATCACCCTGGTAGAATTACCACCATAATCGTGAGGCGACCCGATACTGTGAAGCACCCCAACGGTTTCATACACCTCCCCCCGAATATTTAGATCAGTACGTAAGTTAGGACTCGGTTGATAGTTGGCATCAAAATCCCACCATGCTTTTGGAATATTGGGGAGTTTCTCTTGTATTTCTTCAATTAGATTAGCGCTGAATTCATTATTCAGTTGCTCTCTGTGTACACGCTGAATCAAAAAACGCGCTGTTTTTTCTAGCTCAATAAATATATCGTTAAACGATTGCATACCAAAGAGAACATCAAACAACGATAAAGGTAATTCCAATTCTGTATCGACACTGCCTAACAAGAATTCTATCCCACGGCGAAAACTATCGTTAACCTGAATAATATCGTAACGGCGATTAAGTACTAACGCTGGATAAGGAGAGTGACGCTCTAACAGTAGATCTACCGCTAGCTGAGCATCTTTTTGGTATTCTGCGGCCTTTTCATCCGTATAGCTGTCATAAGCGAAGCCTCCCGCTCGCATTAGCTCACTATAGGATTGCGCGTTACTATCAAGGGCTTTGGCCAGCCGCTTAACCATCACTCGTGTGGGTGTGGTTTTTCCGGTTTCTAGGTTCGAGATGTTACGGGTAGTGGTATTGGCAAGTTCCGCAAGCGCGGCTTGAGACAATCCGACGATTTTTCTACCTGCCTTGAGTATATGTCCAAAGGTTTCGGCTTCTGCGAATTTGACCATATCACGTCCCTACTCACCTATTCTATGCCCATTTTGGGTATGTTTTAGCTTCAAGAAAAACGCTACCATGCAGACTGAATTATATATGAACTCACCGCTGATTACCCTCACAGAATAACAAGGAGAGATTGAAATGGCTAAACCTATCAAAGCACTCGTCATTGGAGCCAGCGGTTTTTTGGGCAGCCATATAGTGAAGCAGCTAGCGCAACAAGGTTACGCCGTACGTATAATGGTACGGGCCAGTAGTAACTTGGATGCTTTAGAAGGTCTGAATTATGAGAAAAGTATTGGCGATGTACTTGATGTGCCCTCCCTTGAAGCAGCCATGAAAGGATGTGATTGGGTATTTCATTCTGCTGTCGATACCCGCGCATGGTTATTTAATAGCGGCCCCTTATACCAGACCAATGTGCTTGGGGTAGTTAACGCAGTAAACGCTGCTAAGACCTGTAATATTAAACGTTTTGTACTCACCAGTAGCTTAGTCACTGTTGGTCGTAATCCGTCGGGAATTGCAGATGAAAGCTGCATTCCGAATAATGACGATTTATTTACCGACTATATGCGCACGCGATTTCTCGCAGAAAAATATATTCTAGATGCTTTTACTGAATCAGGGTTCCCTGCCATTGCTTGCTGCGTCTCTAATACCTATGGCGCTGATGATTTGCAACCTACTCCTCATGGCAATCTCATCAAACAAGTCGCCTTTGGTCGGGTACCTGTTTACTTAAAGGCCCAGTCTGAATGTGTGGGGGTTGTGGATGCAGCACAGGCATTAATCCTAGCCGCTGAAAAAGGGCGGCCCGGAGAGCGGTATATTATTTCTGAGCGATATGTCAGTAATAGAGAGTTATTTATCACTGCGGAGAAGAGAGCAGGATTATCTCGGTTAGTCGGTGGTGTGCCCACGTCAATGGTCTACCTTTGTACCAAAGTCGTCGGAGTATTTTCTCGATTATTTTCACTAGATTTAGTGTTGACGGCTAATTCTGCCAAGTTGCTGTATCAAACCTGGCCTCTGAGTAACTCAAAGGCTAAGAAAGAATTAGGATGGGAACCTCGACCAATTCATGATTCGATTGAAGAAGCAGTGGATAGTTATTTAGCCAAGCGATAATCTAATGGCGACATACCCACGTATCACGCCTTGCTAGTATTCGACAATAGGATACCAGCGCCAACAAACATACCACCCGTTAGTCTATTAAATAGTTGCGCTCTTCCGCGAGCCAACAACCAGTGACTAGCACGATGACCGAAATAGGCATAGGTGAGAAGCCAGGTTAACTCGAGAACCGCAAAGGTACTAACAAATACAAGGTATTGAGTAAGTAACGAGGCTTCTGTATCAATAAACTGGGGGAATAGAGCCATGAAAAATATGATCGCTTTCGGATTACTCGCACCAACAACAAATCCACTTATATAATTTCCAACTAAATTCCTATTGGGACTTTCACCGGATTCTTTGAACGAGAACGACACCTGCGTTGAAGTAAAAGCCTTATATCCAAGGTAGATTAGATAACTAGCGCCTATCCATTTAATCAGACCAAATGCAAATTCGGAGTTAGCAATTACCACACCTAGACCTGTAAAAGATAACGTCAGAATACCCACGATTGCGGTTAGGCTTCCTAACGCCGTATAAACAGACGAGTAAAACCCCTGCTTTACCGCTGTCGTCATACATAGCAATACGCTTGGTCCAGGCGATGCCGTTAATACCAGTATCGCAATAACGTAGTAAATCCAAATATCTATACTCATTCAACACCCACAATGTGTCACGTTCCGGTGAATCTATAGATTAGTTTATTGCCTTAACGATATGGTTACGTAACAATTCAACCGAATCTCGGTTGTGACCGGCGACCGCTACCAATAATTTACTGGTATTTTCAGTTATTCTAATACACTTAACCACAACGCGATTACTTTTTACATTTCCATAAATTCCATACTTTGTCTCATCCTGATTCTCAAGATTGATACTCTGTAGAATAAACGAACTTTGAATCTCACACGCTTCTTTTGATTTATCGAGGTCTTTTATCCAAGACCACAGCTCTGGAGGCCTAGTTGTTTCTCCAGCGTGTAAAAATGACGGAATTATAAACAACAATATGAAAAGTACTTTCTTCATCCCTAAACCCCTAGCAATTATTTATTACTCATACTACCTCAACGTTATTCAATCTGATAACGTTCTACATTAAACATCACTTAGTTAATGTTTATAACTAGACGCAGATCACTTACTCAAGGATTTTTCCAACAACCCTACAAGCGCCTGCAGCCCTTTCCCTTTGTGGCTTATTTTCCAAGCGAGAAAAGCGTCATGCTTCGTTATCCCTCCTAAGTTAAGGGCTACCAATTTCCCACTATCCAAATGCTGCCCAATACGCTGGTACGGTAGATGGCCAATACCGATACCCGCCAATATGGCTTCAACTTTTTGATCCGTATTTTGCACATAGAGCTTTTGGCCTTCTCGACTTAACCCTTCACTGCGCACCACGTCATCCACTGAGGTATCATGGGCCACAATACGCCGAAGCTTAGGCAACACCTCAGTCAAGACTTCGCGTTCATTGGCAATGTTCGCGAATCGGTGGTGGCTAGCAATCACAGGTACCAGATCACCACCACACAATTGTATCGTTCGATACCCTTTATGCATCGGTACAGGCCCCGGCGACCCCACGATAAGATCCACTCGATCATGTTCTAACGCTTCCCATCCACCATTAAGAACACACTCACTAACATCAATCTCTATACTGTCATGCTCATCAAGAAAGACTGCCAGAGTACGAAAAAAATCAGGATACGATTGCAGTGATTCTATCGCGATACGTATGCGGGGCTCCCAGCCCGTTGCGACTTCCTTAGCTTTGATCGCTAAGCGTGCCGTACTATTCAAGATCACTCTTCCCTCATCCAATATCAACCGACCCGCTGGCGTTAATACCGAACGCCGCCCCTGACGCCGAAATAACGCGATATCCAGTTGCTCTTCAAGCTTTTGCACACCATAGGAAATGGCCGATGTGGCTTTGTTCAGCTCATCAGCAGCTTTTGCAAAGCTTCCCCGCCGATCAATCGCATCCAAGATCTCTAAGACCTCGATTTTTATGGGATTTTTGGTCATTTTGCCCCCTTCTAACTGTTCTAATTAATAGAACATATTAAACGACATTTGACGGTTATTCGAATTTATCGACCGTCGTAAGATAACCCTATTGCTACATAGCACTACAACAAACCACATCTATTTAAGAGGACATTACGATGAAAGCACTGATAAACAAGATCACATCCAGTACAGCAGGCCTAGACACCACCCCCATTCGGGTTGGCGCCGGTATTATCTTTATGGCTCACGGCGCTCAGAAACTATTCGGCTGGTTTGGTGGTTACGGTTTAGAGGGTACCGCAGGATGGATGGATTCCATCGGATTAGGCCCTGGCTTACTCATGGCGACGCTGGCAGGTAGCGCCGAGTTCTTTGGGGGGTTATTCCTTATCATCGGTTTATTGGTACGCCCTACAGCCCTTGTACTTGCCGCTACGATGGTCGTTGCCATTGCCTCCGTACACCTTAAGAACGGGCTTTTTCTAGCTAACAATGGCTATGAATTCGGTCTGGCATTATTGGTTATCAGCATTTCACTGGTATTTCGTGGTGCTGGTAGCTTTAGTGTCGACCAAGTACTGCAAACTAAGACTCAACAGGTCGGAGCAGCATAATGGGCTTGCTACAAGACGGGCAATGGGTTGACCAATGGTACGACACCAAGAACAGCGGCGGTGAATACCGTCGCAAGGAAAGCGACTTCAGGCATTGGATAACCCCTGATGGCAAACTAGGTCCCAATGGAACTCCAGGGTATAAAGCCGAAAAAGGCCGCTACCATTTATACGTTTCATTGGCGTGCCCGTGGGCACATCGCACCCTCATTTTTCGAACGCTGAAACAATTAGAAGACTATATTGATGTCACCGTCGTTGATCCGGTGATGTTGGAAAATGGCTGGGAGCTCACAGATCCACTTTACGATGATAACTTTCTATACCAGCTGTACCTACGAGCAGATGCACAATATGAAGGCCGAGTCACCGTACCGGTGCTATGGGATAAACATACCAAAACGATTGTGAGCAATGAGTCCTCTGAGATTATTCGTATGTTCAACAGTGCATTCGATCATTTAACAGGGAATACCGAAGACTATTATCCAGAGGGGCTGCGCAACACCATTGATAAGATAAATGACCGCGTTTATCAAACCATTAACAATGGTGTGTATCGCTCTGGATTTGCCACTACTCAAGTAGCTTATCAAAATGCTTTTGAGCAGTTGTTCGATAGTCTTGACTGGGTTGAAGGCATTCTGTTGCGGCAACGTTATTTGGCTGGCCCACAAATCACCGAGGCCGATTGGCGACTGTTTACGACATTGATTCGATTTGACTCGGTCTATTACGGTCATTTTAAAACTAACCGTCGACTCATAGCCGATTATCCCGCGATTAGTGCGTATGTTCGAGAGCTGTATCAAGTACCAGGAATAGCCGCGACGGTTAATTTTGACCATATCAAAACACACTATTACGTTAGCCATCGCACAATTAATCCGACGGGTATCATTCCTGTTGGACCAGCACAAAACTTTACCCGTCCCCATCACCGCGGAAGTCAGTAAATGCGAAAGATAATAGAAACTTTTAATGCACAGGCCACCAGTGATGGTGACGGCGTAAACATAACACGCCTTGCAGGTAGGCATTTACAAGGGGTATTAAACCCCTATCTGATGATCGATGAAATTAATTCTGATGATGCTACCGATTATATTGGCGGGTTCCCAACACACCCCCATCGTGGATTTGAAACCATCACCTATATGAAAGCCGGACGCATGCGGCATCGCGATCATATGGGCAATGAAGGGGTAATTGAGGCCGGAGGCGTACAATGGATGACTGCGGGCAGAGGCGTATTGCATTCTGAGATGCCAGAACAAGAACACGGGTTATTACACGGTTTTCAAGTTTGGCTAAACTTACCTGCCTCAGAAAAGATGCAAGCCGCTGACTATCGTGACATTGCCAGCCGTGATATTACAGAACAAACGCTACCGAAAGGCGGGCTCGTGCGCATCATTTCCGGTAATGTTGAAATAGACGGAAACAGGTTGGCGGGTCCAATACAAAATCGTTCAACCCAACCAATATTGATAGACCTTCAATTAAACTCCGATGAAACGGTCGAACTTTCCTTTAACGAACAGAACCGTGCTCTTGTATATGTTTATCAAGGTTCAACTCACGATACCAAACAACGTCAAATGACACACTACTCTGAAGGGGATAAGCTTTATATAAAAGCAGGAAAATTCGGTGTAGCGCTACTGATACTCAGTGGAAGCCCCATTGATGAACCGATAGTACAATACGGTCCATTTGTTATGAATACACGTAAAGAGATTGAGCAAGCGTTTGACGACATTAACAATGACATATTTGTATAGTACTAGTCGTTAGTTATGACACTTTCTTGATGCCAGACGCTTATTCATTCTCACTGTACACACTCACCTCAAAATCCCCCTCCTCATCGACGCTCACTCTAAAGTCGATGGGGCGACAGCATACCTGGCAGTCTTCAATATATTCTTGAGCGCTCACGGAACAGTCCACCAGTACGGATATTATTTCTCCACAATAGGGGCAGGAAATAGTGGTTTCTCTTATTTCATTTATCATCGGTTCCTCTCATCAGTAAACCACACCTAATGCCCATGAAACTAGGGCCTTAACATATTTTTACTATAGCGCCTATAACTAGGCTTCCCCAATTCGTCGAGAAGCTAAGCCATTCTTATTCCAAGCAGTACTTTCCTAATAAAAAGATCGAATAACTATCCTACCTATAATCCTCTTTGGGGTTTTTCGAGCCTAGACTACACTAGTAAGTTACCTACTTTATGTTCGATCGATATTACTATAATAGGTACGCCTCATGAAAAGTCACACCACATCCATTTTTCTTGTACTGGTTTTCCTCCCTTTGTGTCTCAGCACTTCTACTGCTCAGTCCGAAACAACAATAACGCTGACCTATGAAAACGTCGATTCTTTTCCCTGGTCAATGAAAGATGGCTCTGGCATTGATTTAATACTACTAAAAATGGTCGATGAAGCGATGCCAAACGTTTCATTTAAATATGTTCAAGCACCCTGGAAACGCTGCTTAAATAACATTGGAACGGGTACAACAGAGGGTTGTTTTACAGCTAGTTTTAAGGAAAAACGACTTCAATTCGGTTTCTATCCAGGTACACATATTGGTAATGCAGTAGATCCGAATTTAATGCTACATGCGTCAAGCTATTCGCTCTATATATTGAAGGATTCTACCATTAATGTACCTGAAAAAATGAAGATATCTGGCTTAAACGGAAAAATCGCAGCACCAGCGGGATATTCCATTGGCGGCGATTTACAAAGCGCAGGTTATAGCGTCGATGCCAGCGCTTCTAAGACAACCAATAATTTCGAAAAACTGCTTTTGAATCGAGTTAAAGCTGTTGCGGCACTAACACTCAATGGAAACAACATTCTGGTAAAACACAAAAAATATGCTGATAGTATCAAGGTTGTTACGACACCTCTCGTAAACAAACCCTACTACCTTATGTTCTCCAAACAATTTATTAAGAAAGATCGAGCATTAGCAGAATCTATCTGGAGCAAAGCCGCAGAAATAAGAGAAGGCCAAGAATTTAAAGATAAGGCGGGAGAATTCCTTTCGAAGTGACATTGCTGAAATAGACTTAAGCCTCGAATCTACACCAGGCCCTTTTTATAAAGGGACGGTGACATTCCCGTCCAGCGTTTAAATGCGCGATGAAACGAACTTTGCTCTGAATAACCCAACAGCAACGCGGTATCCAAAAAAGTATATCCATCTCGAATATAGGACTTAGCCAACTTCATCCTCAGCTCATCAACCAATTCTTGAAAAGTAATCTCATGTTTGGCCAAGGTGCGCTGCAAACTACGCTCGTTCACGCCAAACTCCTGCGCTACCATGGTTAACGTCGGAGCCCCATCAGCGATTTTATCAATAACATAATTCCTTATGCTATCAATTAGGTCATCATCTTGTGACAAACTCTTAATCACCATCTCTGCATGATCACGTAGAATTTTTTTCATTCTAGGATCACGATAACTCGATGAGAATTGTAGACTCTCTCGATAGGCCACCACTTTATTTTCTCTCGCCAAAAATTCACAGGGGCACTCGAGACTATCCTCTATCGGCTTTTTATCGACAGGTAATGCATGCTTAAACGAGAGAGATTTGAATAAGAACTTATTGTCACTAAACATCTTTGACAACGAATATACCGCAGACAGAAAGTACTCACATGCATGACGACTAAAGGTTTCTGGTTTCATTTCAAACCGACAAATGATGTCCCCATCACCTGCTTGTCCATTTTCGAATTGCACGTCCATCACATTGGTAATTAATTGAGCATAACGTTGGATATATTCAAGGCTTTCCAAGCCATCATCACCCACTAGAATCAAATAGCCCAGTCGCCCCCAATGCCTAGCTTGTGTTTTCTCACCCACATGCAATCCGATATAAACATCACCGGTTAACTGTTCCGCCCAATCAAACATATCCGACACAATAGAGAAAGGCACAAACCCTTCGTCTTTGTGCTCATCATATTCCCACCCTTGCGTTTTCATATAAGCCTTCGCATCGATACCTTTATCTTCAAGGTATTCGATGACGCCTTCGGCCACTTCAATGGCAACCTGATAGGTGGTGGTCATTATGAATTCGTCCTAATGATTCTTATGATTGATCCCATTGTGTAAAGGGGTAAGCCACCAAATTACTGTTATAGTATTTAGCATCGCCGGTTACTTCTTCACCTAGCCAATCGGGGTAGTCTACCTGCTGGTCTTCGCTAAGCAACTCCACTTCTGCGACCCTTAACCCCGCGTTGTCACCCTCAAAGATGTCAATTTCCCAAGTAACCTCATCGGCTTTTTTGAAATAGCGTGTTTTTTCAATCAGTGGTTTCTGACAAAGCGCATCTAGCATCTCGTTGGCGTCCTCAAAAGGAATCTCGTATTCATACTCCAATCGAGACATGCCAACGGTTTTCCCTTTGATCGTCAGCTTCGCTCGAGTACCTTCTATCCGCACTCTCACTGTAGATTCATGGGTCGGTATATAACCCTGGCGAAAGGCTACTCCCTCAATAAGGTTACCTTGTTTATCTTTTTTCCAATCATCATTTTTTAATAGAAACTTACGCTCAATCTCGACAGCCATGCTGATTATTTTCCCTTATTGCGACCAATGACAAACACTGCAGATAATACAAGTACCATACCGAGAAAATGCACCCATGTGTAGACTTCCCCTAAAATTAGGTAGGCTAACAATGCTGTAAAACCCGGCCCTACACAACCCACTAACGCCGCCTGAGGTGCTCCTAGCCATTTGATACCCTCTGCCATTAAGAAAGTAGGGATCACAGTACAAAATACCGCGATAATTACCGCAATCATCCATAACTCAGGCACCACATCTAGGCTTTCAATAGGACGCGTTAACGAGAAGTGAATCAATATCGCTACACTTGCCGCACTCATGGCATAAACGGTAAATCCCATTGTGCCTATTTTTGCAAACATTTGGCCACTGCCTACTATATATATTGCAAATGTAACCGCGCTGCCCAATACCCAGAGCATACCAACAGTGACATCTTCACCGACGAACTGTGCATCGTTGATATACACGATGAGAATACCAATATATCCAAGTACCAACGCACACCATTCAACCCGGCTAATGGATCGCTTGAGAAAGAGCGCCGAAATAAGTAGGACAATCGTGGGGTATAGAAAGAGAATTAATCGCTCAAAGCCTGCGGTAATGTATTGCAAGCCCAATAGATCGAATAAACTGGCAAGGTAATAACCTGCAACACCAAACGCAATTATCTTAAGATGATCTGACAACGTTAACTTGGAAAGTTGGCTGCCTTTTAATACGAAAAAACCAATCAATAAATAGATTGGTAAAGAAATTCCCATTCGCAACGTCATTAACGACACCGCATCAATATTATATTGATAGGACAGCTTTACAAATACCGCTTTCGCTGAAAAGCAAATAGTACCCAATAACATCAGCATCAAACCCCGGCGTTGGCGAGATTTCTGCAATTGTGGGTGTTGATTTTCCATAATCGAGAGGAGTCCTATCGCGTTGTGATATGGCTGACCCCGTGATCAGCCGCCGCACAAGCGTATAGAAAACAACCCAGCAAAGACAGAGCGCAACCCGCCAATCCTGCTGATATTTCCTATCTATATATCAGGGTACTAAAATAACTTTACCAATATTGCGCCTCTCTTCGATATAGCGATGCGCCTCACCTGCATCATCAAAGCTAAATACTTTATCCACATGCGGGTTAATCCAGCCTTCTTTTAATCCATCCAAAATCGCCTGCATCCATACATTGATTTTCTTATGTTCATGCCATAGGTGCCCCATGTTTACCCCAAACACCCCCTTATTCTCGTTCATCAATCCAAATGGATGATAGAACGGGGTTTGCATGACCATTTTAAGCAAGTTCAGCTTGCCCTTTACACCTGTCTCAGACACCGTAGAGATTCCAAACATCCCTAATCGTCCAGTATTGCTCAATGATTTGTAGCTATCCTTCAAGCTTTTGCCGCCAATCGGGTCAGATATCAAATCAACTCCGCGACCATTGGTCATGCTCAATAACTCTTTTTTCCAATCCTGAGTACGGTAGTCAATAGCATGATCTAAGCCCTTTTGCTTAAGGAACGCATGCTTACCACCACTGGCGGTACCATAAGTCTCGGCACCAATCTTTTTAGCGATTTCCAAGGCCGCGAGTCCAACGCCACCACCCACGTTGTGAATCAAAATCGATTCATAGGACTGCAAACTACCCATTGCCACAAGCAGCTGATACGCCGTGAGGTAATTCACTGGAATTGCTGCCGCCTCTTCGAAGGACAAAGACGAAGGCTTCTCAAATATTTGATGCACCGGAGCCACCACTTGATCAGCCTGCCCACCAAAACGCGTCAATGAGATGACCTCTTTACCTAACCACTGCTTATCAACACTTGTACCGACCTCATCAATCACACCAGCAACTTCATACCCTACCGTACAGGGAAATTTAGGCGCATCTGGATAAAGACCTTGCCTCGCCATGATATCGGCAAAGTTAAGCCCTGACGCCTTAACCGCAATACGCACTTCATCAGCCGCAGGGGTTAGATCCGGACATTGCTGTACCTGTAGTACCTCGGGTCCGCCCGCTTTTGTGATCACGATCTTTTTCATAGATACCTCTACTGCAATAAGTGACATTGGGAAACTGAATGAAACATAGGCTATACGATAGTTCGATAAGTATCAAACCTTAGTGATGGTAGATTTGCACCTTAGTAATATAGGCATGAAAGGTTAGCAAGCAACTTCTTGTTAATATCTACCGTCGAGTTGTTAGTACCTACCGTCGAGCAATGATAATCCACATTTTTGACAACGGCTTGTTCCAAGTCCCAAAGCGATTTTTGAGTCAGTCCAAGATGACACTCAACACAGCTGTCACCAAAATCAATGCTGCCGGCATAAATAGAACTGCGTATACCCTCCCATTTCTCCTTTCTTTTTCCGCATATTCTTTCCGTTCAAAAATATCTATATCACGTGATTTGTAGTCGCAATGAGGACACTCAAGTTCTTCATCAAATATATATTTACCACATCTCGGGCAAGGAACAGCACCTTGCCTCATTAAGTTACCTGAACCTAAGGACTCCATGTTTTACTCAACTCTAGATATTTATACTACTGCTAATCACTGGATAGTAATCAGCCGATCAAATATGGCACACCGCAGGCAATAACGATTTATCGATATCGGTTCTATCCTCACCCACCGCTTCCATTCCTTCTGGCACACTCGCCGTTCCACACAACCATGAGAACGGGCTAGCAGGAGAACCGGTTACCACAATGGGCCTAAGTGTTAGAATCTTATTTTGCAGCGATTTGTTGACTTTATTTCCCAAAGTTACGTGAAAGGCCCCATCCACCATTTCTATGCTGGATACATAGTTACCTAGCAATTTATTCGATGGTGGAATTCCCGCCTCCTCATTATTTTCTGGAAAATACCCTGTATGTTTATGGTATTCAGTCACCCGACTTTTCAGGCCGCTTGCCAATGTCATTGATTCAGACACTTGTGCACGGGTGATATATTGCTGATACTCCGGTAACGCAATGGACGCCAAAATACCGATGATAGCGACAACGATCATTAATTCAATTAAAGTAAATCCATTATGTTTCATTTGTCTGTCCTTACGTCGTTGAACCTAATTGAAAGATAGGTAAATACATCGCAATAATAAGACCACCAATAATAACTCCTGTTGCAGCTTGTGTACTGCGCGTTATACGGTCCCTTATGATCGTCATTTGTTTGATGAATTTTACGCTTACCTGTTGGATCTGATGCGGCAATTCCTTATCCAATACCCGCATGTCACTCGCGATCGCAACCCCATCATCAAGAATAGATAATTCGTGAATATTATCTGTATCAACCTGCGCCAGTATCTTTCCATGGCTGAGCGCATCCACACTTTTCATCCCCGTTTGCATAAGAATTCTTGCATATTGAATATAGAGATAATATCCATATATTGAATGCAAATCTCGAATACCGGGTATCAAACGGCACCACCGGGAAAGCGGCTCAAACGCTGAGACTCGACCTTTAATATGAACCGATAACAGCGCCGAAACCAACACACACTGTCCAATTCCAATGACGATAATAAAAAGCGCCAGCTCATTATCTAATACAAATCGCGTAAATTCTGGCAGCTCCGCATTAAAGTCGTCAAATACATCTCTAAACTCAGGTAGCACCTTTTCCATAAAGATACTCACAACCATCATTGCGATTGCAAACACAACAACCAGATAGGACATCAGTGTCTGAAAAACGCCCCAAAAATCATCCGCCTGATTAATGGCCTCCGTGACTGATTGACTAATATTCGCCAGCATGGTGGTTGTATCAACACCTTCACTTCTCGCGACATTCATGAGCTTAATCAACATTAAAAATCGTGCTGAATCATATCCGCTAAGCACTCTCGCATCACCGGAAATGATACGATTGACATCATCGATAGTTTCGCGATATTCCTCGGGTAATTTCGATGACAACTGTTTTAACGTGACGGGGGTAGATTCCCCATTATCCTGTTGATACGAGAGCATTCGGCTCACTAGCGCTAATTTCTGCTCGTCTTTGGTTGATGACATGCGACCTCCCTAGATATAATACGTTCCTTTACACTCGATACATCTATCTTACTGCGTTATGTCTAAAATAAGTTCCTGATACTTCGGCCAATACTGCAGTTTATTAGACGATGAGACAAACCATTTTTCATTTAACTCTCTAAATTCAGCGGTTTCTCGTAAATTTACCAAAATTTTATTGACCTTGACGATCACTTCTTTTCCCCAGGGACTGTTAGGACACTCAACAGCACCGCGCACGTATTCATCCCTGTTCTCAAAAATTGGGATTTCAATAAAGTCATCCATCTTTAGGCCTATTTTATCGGTCACAAACTTCATCACAAAATTATATTCGATAAAGTAGTCGATACGTCTTCTATCCAACATTTTCACCAAACCATCAACAAGATCTTGACCAGATCGTGTAATCATGTGCTTTTCATTTCGGTGAGATTTTAAAATAGGCGATAGCGTAGAGCCAAATTCTAGGTCCCCTCGAACCCCCAATGTGAGCGCTGAGTTATTGAGCAAAGCCGCTAACGACACACCCCGAGGGTAAGGGAACTTTTCCAGGTTATCTTTGTGGATATAGATACTGTGTCCAGATACCAGCACGATGGGAACAGAGGTCACACCAAAATCGTGTTTTTTGTCATATATGTTAGTGGGGTAGCAGCCCTCATTTCCCCTCTCGATGTAATTTAAGATTCTGGGATAGGGTAACAATTGCCGTTCATGGCGATACTCTGGCATCTCTCTTTCAAGAATATCAACGATCACATCCGCATAACCGGTGCCTTGGCGTAGACCATCAACAATAAAAGCGGGCGGCCAATTGGTAAGATACCACGTCAGCAAAGGCTTCTCTTGCGCCAGTACTGACGTGGACAGGAGTGTTATAAGTACAAGCAAAAATCGCATAACTTACTGATTCCATACTGAAAGACAATACTAAATCAGTGTAGCTTAATCCCTAGGCGCAAGCCAACGCACCCCCTCAAGTTATCAATTTCGCATCACCCGTAAACTCAGTGCTGTCATACCCTCCCACGCTCTGCGTAAATTTCTGTAAGATCGCACAAACATTCTTCCATGCAGCGGGAATATGATCTCTGCATCATTGCGCGCCACTCCCTTTACGATAAATTCAGCCGCTTCATCAGCACTTATCGCCTTTATTTTTGCTTTTTGTTGTACAAAGTCAAAAGGGTCATTACCCAGATCAAAGTCACGCAACCGATCAGGCTGTACAATATTGGTTTTCACAATACCTGGGCACACTACATTGAGGTTTACACCATAAGCTTTGGCTTCTTCACGCAACGCTAGCGTTAACCCCAATACCGCATGCTTGGTCATTGAATACGCGGTTAGCATTGGCGCGGGTACCAAGCCTGCCACAGACGCCGTATTCACAATGTGGCCATAGCCTTGGTTACGCATGACCTCGTAGGCCGCTAACGTACCGTAAATGACACCCATCTGATTGATATCAATTGTTTTCTTCCAATCATCCATGGTGTTGTTCTTCACTTCACCCGCAATGGCTATACCAGCATTGTTAAAAATATAATCAAGCCGACCGTATTCTTTTGCCGTACTTTTAACCAATTCAAAGAACGCTTCCTCGTCAGTCACATCTTGGTATCGGCATACAATCTGACCTGCATCAGAAATATTACCCAACGCGGACTGCAACCCCGATTCATTGATGTCCGTTGCAATCACCGTCGCGCCTAAGCTACAGAGTCTCTTCGTAATTGCCTCCCCCATGCCTGATCCCGCCCCTGTCACAATAGCAATTTTACCGGGTAATTTTTTCATTACATGCTCCTGTTATCGATAGAATGTTTTTTGTACTTCCTAATCTGATTTCGACGGCGAACGAATTTCATCAAAACCTATAGCTGTATGTATTTACAGCTATAGGTTTATGGTTCATACTAATCCTTCCACGCCCAATAGAGAACATATCCTAATGAGAAGAGACACACGAGAGACCTCTGAAGGAAAATGTCATACAAAGTATCCCATTTCCCGTGGAGGCAGACTGTGCTCAATACAACATTATTAAACGAACAACAATCTGCTGCGGTACACTTTGGTCTAGACGATCAGAATAGTTCACTCTCACCCGCCGTTATTTCCCCACCGTTATTAATTATCGCAGGCGCGGGCACCGGAAAAACAAATACTTTAGCGCATAGAACAGCGCAACTAATCTTATCGGGTGTGTCACCAGAACGTATTCTATTAATGACATTTGCGCGCAGAGCCGCAGGTGAACTCTCTTCACGGGCTAATCGAATTGTAGAACAACAATCGAGAAAGGATAGTAAACATTATCAGCCCATAAATATATCATGGATGGGTACATTCCACTCCATCGCCAATAGACTGTTGCGCATTCATGGCAAGAGCATCGGCTTAGAAAGTGACTTTGTCATCATGGACCGTGGTGATTCTGCCGATCTATTGGATATGCTTCGTCATGAATTAGAATTTACTCAGACCGATAAACGTTTTCCAAAGAAAAACACTTGCCTTAATATTTATTCTAAGTGTATTAATTCCCAACAAGATATTGCCGATATTCTTAGGCTCGATTTTCCTTATTGTCGAGAATGGGAGTCCGAGCTTAAGCAGCTATTTTCTCGCTATACTCAATCCAAAATCGATCAGCTCTGTTTAGATTATGATGATCTATTACTCTACTGCTATCACCTTGCCAAGGTTCCCGATATCGCCGCAATAATACGCGCACAGTTTGATTATATTCTGGTGGATGAATATCAGGATACCAATCTGTTGCAAGCAGGCATCTTAACGGGACTTTTTCCAACGGGCGAAGGTGTAACGGTTGTCGGTGACGATGCCCAATCTATCTATAGTTTTCGCTCTGCAACGGTAGATAATATTCTACAATTTCCTGATTTGTTTTCCCCCCGTGCAACAGTAATATCGCTCACGCAAAATTACCGTTCTCATCAGCATATTCTCGATCTATCGAATGCGTTATTATCGGAAGGAGATGAGGGATATAAGGTCGCCCTCTATAGCGACAACAAATCTGGCGACAAACCCAAACTAGTGACAGTCGCAGACGATACAAAACAGGCGGAATATATTGTTGAACAGGTTCTCGCCGCTAGAGAATCTGGTGTCGATTTAAAACAACAAGCCGTATTATTTCGATCCAGTTATCATAGCGACCGTTTAGAACTCGAGTTAACCCGACGCAATATTCCATTCGTTAAACATGGAGGGTTAAAATTTTTGGAGGCTTCCCATGTAAAAGACTTACTGGGGATTTTGCGTTGGGCTGACAATCCAAAATTTAGCGTCTCGGCTTTTCGGGTATTAAAATTATTACCCGGCGTAGGCCCCAAAATAGCAGACAAAACGCTACAGCATTTAGAACTCAATCAATTTGATATCCATAGTTTATCGACATGGACATTGCCTTCTGCTGCCCAAGCGTTATGGGAAGAATTATCCGCATTGCTTATTGCCATTCATGACGACGCTATTCCCTGGCATGATCAAGTCAATAAAGCAGCAAGCTGCTATCAATCACTCCTCGAGATTAACTATGACGATCACTTTGTACGATTCGGTGATGTAGAACAGCTTGCACAAATATCTCAGCAGTTTCCCACACGAGAGCGATTTCTCAGTGAGCTTACCTTGGATCCCCCACAAACAACGGGCGATTTAGCGGGTACTCCCCATATTGATGACGATTTTCTAATCTTATCTACCGTACATAGCGCCAAAGGACAGGAATGGAAAAATGTACATATTCTCAATGTCGCTGACGGCAATTTTCCCAATGAATATTCTGCTGGTGATGATAGAGCCATTGAAGAAGAACGACGCTTATTAAATGTCGCCATTACTCGTGCAAAAAATGAGGTTCACCTTATTCAGCCACTAAAATATTGGATACCGGAGCAACAAAAAAATGGGGATAAGCATGTGTATGGAGGAAAGAGTCGATTTCTAACGGAGAACATTATGCCCTTGCTTGAGTGTACTCATTACCCGTGTATAGAGAGAACACCCGAAGAGATCGCCAAGGGCCAGCAGGTGATCTCTGATATACGGGAAAAGCTACTGTGTATGTGGGATTAACTTCCCACACACCTTACGCCAGCTTCTTTACATTCGTCACGATTTCTTTAGCATCGATATCTAAGCCGTAAGTCTCAGTGAGATATTCTAGATCTTTATAGAGATAATTCGACACTTCGCTAAGTTTGGCGACTTTCTTAACCCGGTCCAATGTCTCTTTCAGTTCGCTAAACTGCTTAATCGCTTTGGTCGCCTTTTCAAGGGCTTTCAACGCCGTCAGCAACTTGCCGTATTCTTCCGCTAGGATAGGCACAATCACATCATTCATACCTAACAGGTGGGACACTTCTATCGCACCGATAACGGTAATAGCCTCACATTGAATATCGAACACATCCCCATAGCTTTTCGCAATCATTGCTTCTCGCTTTGGCTTTAATGTTTCCTTGATATTATTAGGAAAATACTCGTCGAGAAGCCCTTTCAACTCAACAAGATAGGAATCACTAGGATATGCACTCATTTTTACCACTGCTCCACTATAGATATCTTTGATCGATTATTTCGCGTAAGGCTACCACGGCTTCGAATACTGTGCTAGCCTTTCAGCTTATCCAATAACGCATTTAGGTATTCTAGTGAACAGCGCAGTTAACGTCTCCATAGCTCGAATTATTATCATCACACTCAGTATGTGGTGGAAATAGCGCTGTCTAGCTAACTAAAAACCCGCCACCAAGGCCACTGCTGTCCCACAGTGAGTGACTAAATAAGAAAGCCTGAATCTAAATAGATATAATGTGAGTGCGAACAAACGTTATAGCTATAAGGATTCAGGCTTTGTCACA
>MABD01000045.1 GCA_002162955.1 Gammaproteobacteria bacterium 45_16_T64 | reverse complement strand
TTTTAAACAGTTCGGCATGATCATGAACTCCGTTATGTGAAACCACTAAATACTTACCTTCCTTTTTATAGATGTCGACCAAGGAAATAATCCTTACTATAAGATCCCGTGGGGCTTTCTGTATAATCTCAACACTATTCTCTCGATCCATCCAGAACAAGACAGCGAAAGCTACAGTAACGGAATCATATTCCCCTTGTTTGCTACTACTCCAAAGATCAAGTATATCCTCTATTTTTAATCTCAAAGCGGCACTCAATCCTTTCAAACTAACGCCGCCAGTTGCGGAAAAATTGGGTGGCAGCTGCTTTGCTGTCCCATGCAAAGCGGATGACGCACAATTTTGTCCGTAACCTGGCCTTGTTAGGCGCACGATCAGTACTTGATGACATAGAATTTCTCCATTTCTGGCCTGACGTCAAGAAAGTGCTTTTGCTGACACCCTTTACAGTCTGCGGGGCTGGCCTCACTAAAGCCTCGCTGATGGTCGCGAGCAATAGCCAAAATAGGATGACCACAACTTAAGCAGTTGAAAGCAACATTATTTCCGTGTGCATCTGCCAGCAACGCACTACCTTCTTCGTCTAGAGCTATAAATCCAGTGATTTTCATGTGAAATCCAATTTCTCTCTAATCTCGAAATGGCGCCTAACGCTTTTAACAGGCGCGCGTTTTCTAGCGTCGCATGCTTATACTTGTTCTGTTTTGTCGGCTAACACAAGATCTCTAATGAAAACCGTATCAGGCTCATCTTCATCTTGCCAGGCCAACCCCTTATCCAAAACCACGCCCTGATCTATGAGCGTACTTACTATTGAATCGGTCACGTCTGGATATTCATTAAGACTATCGCGACTTCCACTTGTAAATGGCCAATCATCGTAGGTGTCGGACACAAACTCAATATCGTCAGATGGATACTTGTTCTTGTACCAATTTACGATATAGCAAGAAACAGGATTACCTTGGATCTCCCCAATGGTACTGACTGCTAAATGAAGGAACATAATCTGCTCCTTCTTAGAGTTATTTACTAGGGTATACCCGATACTCATAATCTAAGAAACAGAACAGTGGCATGAATTGCATTCACATTATGACCTTTTTCGCAGCCGTCATATTCTGAGTTTTCTAGCACAACAATCATCAATGAATTCAATACTTTACAGTTATTGTTTAGCAATCATTTTACCACCCCCGTTGCAGAAAGCGAGCCTCTGCTCTTATGGCGACCTTCACCGTCAATTACAGATTCTTCTATTTAATGCAATTCATTACATATCAATAACTTAGCCTAGTAATTTGAGTAGATCGGCGACCTTCAATTTTGGTACTCACGAGACCCCCTTATTCCAAATCGTGGAAATTCCGCATATAACTGTATGTACAACCAGCAAAAAAACAACGAGGTATGTGCATGAAGAAATCACCATTTATTGAGTCAGTGAGAGCCGAATTACGAACGCGCCATTACAGCATTCAGACTGAAAAAACGTATTTGTACTGGATTCGTCACTTTATTATTTTTAGTGGAAAACAACACCCAAACGACATGTCCAACCCTGAAATCGAGCGATTCTTGAATTACTTAGCGGTTACTCGCCAAGTCAGTTCTGCTACTCAAAACCAAGCACTCTGTGCCATCATATTTCTATATCGCCACGTCATTCAACGTGAGATCGTGGATCTAAAATACAACTTTTCAAAGAAACCCAAGCGTCTTCCGGTAGTACTCTCATCATCAGAGGTTGGAGGTATTATCCAAAATCTCAGCGGTAAATACTGGCTTCTTACTGCGCTGCTATATGGCTCTGGTCTTCGCATCAACGAGGCGCTATCTCTACGCATCAAGGATATCGACCTACATAGTCGATCTATTTTTGTTTTCCGAGGCAAGGGGGCAAAAGACCGCTACACCTTGTTACCCACATAGTTAATTCAGCACATTGAACAACAAATTTACTCGAAACCGGTAGTGATATCCGAACGGTAGAGGAACTCTTAGGTCATGCCGATATTTGAACCACCGAGATCTATACTCATGTGATCGGCAATCGCCGCGCAGGGACAGCAAGCCCTATCGATAAACTGATCTATTAGTTGCCATCCAATATAAAGCAGGGGCGTAGGCTATCAATATTAATATTCCTGTATTTTCGGTTATTAGAATATTGATGTGGGTGTAACAATTGTGAAAAATGCGTCTTAAGGGTATCTAAGTGGTTACGACAGGCAATAATCCATAAGCTCTGGTCCTTTCATTGCGTCTCGGAAATCTTTCTGTCCCCAAGGCCAAGAGAGGGGAGTGCCATCGTCAGTGAGGTACCAACTGTTGCAACCTGTCACCCAAACGGTATCTTTCATCGCACTCTTAAGTTGATGGTTAAACGCGTCAGTGGCGGGTTGGGTGGGGGCCAATTGGGTGAACTTACCTTTGCGATACATTTTTAAACATTCAAGAATATAGTTGGCTTGGTATTCGGCAATGGCGATAAGTGAAAAGTTACCGACGGGTGCGCTGGGTCCTTGTAGCATAAAGAAGTTTGGGAAGCTTGGTATGGTGATGCTCTTGTATGCAACGGGGCCTTTTTTCCATGCCTCGTCCAGGGTAGTGCCGTTAAGACCAGTTAGTTTGATGGGTTTGATGAAGGCTTTGGTGTCAAACCCAGTGGAATATATCAGTGCATCCAGCTTTATGGTTTCTTTGTCTGTGCGAATGCCCTGGGGTTCAATATGTAGTATTGGATCGATGACAACGCTTACGTTGGGCTTTTGTATATACGTGTAATAATCCCCAGAGATAATAATCCTCTTGCAGTAGGGTTCGTAATCCGGTGTGAGTTTTCTTCGAAGCTCGGGGTCTTTCACCTGCATCACATTTTTCCGTGCAATCTCTTGCATGAATTTACGTGTAACGCCTTTCTTGGTGACGACATGGGAGCTAACGGATGTCATACGGTCCCAAAATGTACGGATTGCCTTTCCATATAGCGGTGTAAATTGTGCGATTTTACGTTCGAGCTGTGTGTATTTGCGATTGGCAAGAGGGAAAATCCATTGGGGGGTGCGTTGAAATACATAGAGTGAAGCTGCCTCTTCGGATAGTGGTTTAATGAGTTGGGCTGAGGTGGACCCAGACCCGATGATGCCGACCTTTTTATTTCTCAAGTCGATGGAGTGATCCCATCTAGCAGTATGGAATGAATGTCCTTGAAAGGTTTCAGCCCCCTTTAATGTGGGAGTAAATGGGTGATGGAGCACGCCACAGGCGCTGATCAGGAAGTCTGCTTCGAGGTTTTTTCCATTATTGGTACGGATTTTCCATTGACGATGCAGGTAAGTGGCCGAGATTACCTCTGTATTAAAGGTGATGCGATTACTGATGCCGTATTTTGCACTAACGTATTCAAAGTACTTCCTGAGATCCTCCCCAGAGGACATGCGCTTATCCCAGTGTCGGTAAGGTTCAAATGAGTAGCGGTAACTGACGGATGGAACGTCGCAGTGGAGCCCGGGGTAAGTGTTTTCTCGCCATGTGCCGCCAACTGCGTTGCCTTTTTCAAGGATGTGAATGTGGGAGTATCCTTCTTCTAATAGGCGTATCGCCATAAGAATCCCAGACATGCCGGCCCCGATTATGCAGATCCTGGGTTGAGCTCGGCTCATTTGCTTGTCTCCTTGGTGTCAATTCTCCTTTGAGGTTAGCGTCTATCCTGATGGATTACGAGAAATGGCGGGAGGGAGGGGTGCTGGAGTGTATACTCCAGCGGGAATGCTATCCGTATACGCACAAGTATGCGGTTTGCGCGTTGACCTTAAGGTCGAAGCTTTTGTTGGCTTCTACAATAAATGCGTCGCCATCGGTAAAGCTTTTCCATTCTTCAGTGTCTGGTAGCTTTACAATGAGCTCGCCTGACACTACAGTCATAGTTTCCTTCTCGGAGGTTCCGAAGGTGTATTCGCCAATATCCATTACACCAACGGTGGCTGGTAACTCATTGTTTTTTAAAGCAATTGATTTGACTTTGCCGTCAAAATATTCGTTAGTTGTTAGCATGATGCCTCCTTATTAAAATACGCGAGTATACATCAAACTGGGTTTTTACGTTAAATCTGCTATAAATTGTTTGGTGAGTGTTAATCGGTGGGATGTTTAGATCTATTAGTGTATAATTCGCGCCCCTCAAATATCTGGTGTTGTGTTTCCCTATGTCTGAAAAAATTATTGAAAGTTTTCGTGATCTACCCCTTAACGAGCAGCTTATAGCCGCTATCGATAGTGTGGGATATGAAAAGCCCTCGCCTATACAGGCCGAAACAATCCCTCTGTTAGTTGAAGGGCGTGATGTTTTGGGCCAGGCGCAGACTGGTACAGGGAAGACAGCCGCATTTGCGTTACCCATTCTGCAAACCATCGATCTTGATGTTAAAAAGCCTCAAGCGATGATCTTGGCTCCGACTCGTGAATTAGCGATCCAGGTGGCTGAGGCATTTCAGACTTACGCGACTAAGCTTAAAGGTTTCCAGGTATTGCCAATTTATGGTGGCCAGGACTATGGTATTCAGCTGCGCAACCTAAAGCGTGGGCCTCAGGTGATTGTGGGGACACCTGGTCGAGTCATGGATCACATGCGAAAGGGAACCTTGCAGTTGGGCGCGTTAAAAACGTTGGTGCTTGATGAGGCCGATGAAATGCTACGTATGGGCTTTATCGATGATGTTGAGTGGATTCTCGATCAGACCCCGGATACTCGCCAAATTGCATTATTCTCGGCAACGATGCCGGATGCAATACGTCGTATAGCGACGAAGTATCTTAATAATCCTGAGCAGGTTACGATCAAAAACGTGACGGCGACCGCTCCGACCATAACTCAGCGCTATTGGGTAGTATCAGGTACTCATAAGTTGGATGCGCTAACGCGGATGTTGGAGTTTGAAACATTCGACGGCATGATTATTTTTGTGAGAACTAAGAATTCGACGGTTGAGCTTGCTGAAAAGCTGGAAGCTAGAGGTTATGCCTCTGCTGCGCTAAATGGTGATATACCACAGGCTCAGCGTGAGCGAACGGTCGATAGGTTAAAGAGCAAGAAGTTAGATATTTTGGTTGCTACCGATGTGGTTGCGCGAGGCCTGGATGTAGAGCGAATCAGTCATGTCATTAACTATGATGTGCCTTACGATACAGAGTCTTACGTTCATCGAATAGGCCGGACTGGACGTGCAGGAAGAACTGGTGATGCGATATTGTTTATTGCTCCCCGCGAAAGACGTATGCTCAAGGCGATTGAGCGTGCGACTAAGCAGAAAATTGCAGAAATGGAGTTGCCGTCTGCTGATGATATCAATGATAAGCGTATTGAAGGTTTTAAGAATCGGATAACGGATACGCTAGGAAAGGGTAATCTTCAGTTTTATACGCAACTGATTGAACAATACCAGGTAGAGCATAATATTAGTGCTACAGAGATTGCTGCCGCTCTTGCGCAGTTGGCCCAAGGTGATGAGCCTTTCTTGATAAAGGATAAGCCGAGAAGAGAGCGTCCAATGCGTGAGCGTGATTCTTCTAGGGGTTCTAGGGAGCCTCGCGAATCTCGGGATTCTCGCGGACCTAAAGGCAATGATCGTGGGCCTAAGGGTTCTCGCAAGTCTCGTCCAGTAGAAGAGGGCATGGATCGCTTTGTTATTGCGGTGGGTCGCGATCATGGCGTTAAGCCAGGCAATATCGTTGGTGCGATTGCTAACGAGTGCGGTTTGGATAGCGAGTTTATTGGTCATATTGGTATTGAGGGTGATCATAGTACCGTCGATCTTCCTTCAGGTATGCCCAAGGATGTTTTTGAGCAGCTTAGGCGAACTAGGGTTTGTGGGCAGGCGTTGAATATATCTAAGGCAGAGAAAAAGAAAAAAGAGCCTTATAAGGCGAAGAAAGACCAGGCACCCGGTGCGAGCCGAGGCAAAAAAGAAGAGAAGTAGAGCAGAGTAAACCAAAAAGCCCAGCTTAAGCTGGGCTTTTTGGTTTCTGGGTGGTTCGTTTGGTGGTTCTGTTGTCTAAATTTCGTCAGTTTTTTACTGCCAAAATGGTATTTCTTCGCTATTTGAAAAACGCAAAATAGTTTACTATCAGGTTTGGAAAAAAAGCAGTAAACTTATGTTGTTAGGGGGCATAACGCATATCTAACCGCTAACAACTCATTGGGGTTTCTTTGTGATAAAAGTTTTCGTAGTGGATGACCATGATTTAGTAAGAATGGGCATAACTCGCATGCTCGCTGACGTCGATGGTATCGATGTGGTAGGGGAGGCCTGTAGTGGTGAAGAGGCGCTTCGTGATGTTCGTGAGCATAATCCTGATGTGGTATTGATGGATGCAAAGATGCCAGGCATTGGCGGTCTTGAGGCTACGCGAAAGTTGCTTAGGCAGAATGCTGATGTTCGGGTTATCGCGGTCACCGTGTGTGGCGATGAGCCGTTTCCTACGCGTTTTTTACAGGCGGGAGCTTCTGGCTATTTGACTAAGGGTGCTGCGCTGGACGAGATGGTTAAGGCGATTCGATTGGTGCATTCTGGGCAGCGTTACGTAAGTCCTGATGTGGCTCAGCAGTTGGCGCTCAAGCCATTTGTTGCCGATGGCGAGGGTTCCCCTTTCGATCAGTTGTCAGAGCGAGAGTTGCAGATTGTAATGATGATTGTTAATTGTCAAAAAGTGCAGGAAATCTCAGACAAATTATTCCTGAGCCCTAAGACGGTTAATAGCTACCGTTATCGTGTGTTTGATAAGCTCGGTATCAATAGTGATGTGGAACTAACATTGTTAGCGGTTCGTCACGGGATGTTGGATGTTGAGTCCATCCCTAGCGACTAGTTTGTTTCGTGCGCCCTCCTAATTTCGATATACCTTCTTTTCTTGCTTCGCTAACTCAGCATCCTGGTGTGTACCGGATGCTGGATCGCGAGGGTGAGTTACTTTATGTTGGTAAAGCCAAGAATCTTAAAAGCCGTGTGGGGTCTTACTTTCGTAAAAATGTCGATAGCGTAAAAACTCGAGCGCTAGTTGAGCGAATTTCTAGCATCGAAGTGACTGTTACGCTAAGCGAAACGGAAGCGCTTCTGCTTGAGCACACGTTAATAAAAAAGCACAAGCCCCCCTATAATATCCTGCTTCGAGATGATAAATCGTACCCCTATATCTTTTTGTCGAGCGATGCTTTTCCTCGGTTGGCCTATCACCGTGGCGCGAAAAAAAAGCATGGTCGGTATTTTGGCCCTTATCCGAGTGCGGGAGCGGTGCGAGAGGCGATGGCGTTGTTGCAAAAGCTTTTCCAGTTACGTCAGTGTGACGATAGTTTCTATCGAAATCGTTCGAGGGCGTGTTTGCAGTATCAGATCGGTCGTTGCAAAGGACCTTGCGTCGGCCATGTTGATGCAAGTGAATATGGTGTTGACGTCAAGCATACAACGCTATTTTTGGAGGGAAAGGATCGTCAGGTTGCTGATGAAATAACGGCGGAAATGGAAGAGGCGTCAAATGCAATGGAGTTTGAGCAGGCGGCTATTTATCGAGACCAAATCATTGCCATTCGTCGAGTGCAAGAGCAGCAGTTCGTGACTCAAAAAGAGGGCGATGTTGATATATTTGGTGTGTCGGTTTCCGGTTCCGTTACCTGTGTGCATGTGGTTTTTGTTAGGTCTGGACGTGTCATAGGAAGCAAGAACTACTTTCCTAAGACCATGGGTGAAACTGATGCGGGGTTAATTCTGGACGAATTCTTGCCGCAATATTATCTTGGGGCGAGAAGTGGTCGGGATTTGCCAAGAGAGATTGTAGTGCCTGTGGCGATATCAATAGTTGATGTGCTGCAGGACGCGTTACTGCAGGATGAGGGGCGTCGTGTCGCTATAAAAAGCGCTGTAAGGAATGTGAAGGCAGGCTGGGCAAAGATTGCCCAAACCAATGCTGATCAAAATCTAGCGAGCCACATGGCTAACAAAGAAAATGTGCTTCAGCGTTTTATTTCGTTACAAGATTTATTGTCGCTGGATGAGTTGCCGCAACGTCTTGAGTGTTTTGATATTAGTCATACTCAGGGGGAGGGGACGGTAGCGTCTTGTGTTGTGTTTAATCATGGGGGGGCTCTGAAGTCAGATTATCGGCGGTTCAACATCGAGGGTATTACGCCAGGTGATGATTACGCCGCAATGCGCCAGGTGCTTGAGCGGCGTTATACACGGCTAAAAAAAGGTGAGGGTAAGCTTCCAGATATATTGGTGGTTGATGGGGGGAAGGGGCAGTTAAGTCAGGCTCGTGATGTGCTTCAATCACTGCAAATACAGGGTGTCATGCTGCTTGGGGTGGCAAAAGGAACCACTCGTAAAGCGGGGTTGGAAACTCTGTTTTTAGAGGGTGATTCGTTGGGTTTTACACCTAGTCCTGATACGCCTGGATTGCATCTGATTCAGCATATTAGGGATGAGTCTCATCGCTTCGCCATTGCGGGGCACAGGCAGAAACGAGCGAAAGCACGACGGGTGTCGCCGCTTGAAGGTATTGATGGTGTTGGCCCTAAGCGACGAAAGGAGTTGCTAGTCCACTTCGGGGGTTATCAGGAGGTTGAAAGGGCGGGCGAGGCGGAATTAGCGAAAGTGAAAGGTATTAGTGCTAAGATGGCTGCTGATATTTATGCTGCACTGCATAACGATTAGAAAGCGTGTAACATTGCGTTACCCTTATTTGTGGTTATTTGATTAAGAGATTTTATGTCGGAAGGTAAACCTACTCGTTCAATCTATACGATTCCTAATATATTGACTATGTTGAGGATTCTCGCAATACCAGTCATTGTATTGCTGTATTACCTTCCCTTTGAATGGAAGTATATAGCGGCGGCGTGTGTATTTGCTGGTGCAGGGTTCACCGATTGGTTGGATGGCTATCTTGCTAGGAAGTGGAAGCAGAGCAGTGCGCTCGGTGCTTTTTTGGATCCTGTTGCCGATAAGCTGATGGTGGCGGTTTCTTTGGTGGTGCTGGTAGAGGCTCATGCGAGCGCATGGCTGGCTGTGCCTGCATTGGTCATCATTAGCCGAGAAATAACCATTTCCGCCTTGAGGGAATGGATGGCAGAAGTGGGGCAGCGGGCAAGTGTGGCAGTATCCTACATAGGTAAAGTTAAAACGGCGGCGCAAATGCTGGCCATTACTGGGTTGCTTGCTAACCCTCCAGGGTTTGATCAGATGGTTGTGGTTTTGGCTTATGCTGTATTGTACATTGCGACGGCCTTAACGTTGTGGTCTATGATTATATATCTGCGGGCAGCTTGGCCGGTTCTTAAAGATGCATAATCACCTGCTGAATTAATAACAACTAATTGATGTTTAATGGAAAATTCCAGTTGACACCAGCCAGTACAAATGTAGAATACCCATCCCATCAAGCAGTGCTTGAAACGGAAAAGCGGGAATAGCTCAGTTGGTAGAGCACAACCTTGCCAAGGTTGGGGTCGCGAGTTCGAGTCTCGTTTCCCGCTCCAATTTAAAGTCCTTTCTTGAAAGGCAATATGGCGCGATAGCAAAGCGGTTATGCACTGGATTGCAAATCCACGTAGGCCGGTTCGACTCCGGCTCGCGCCTCCATTTAAATTCATGTTAAATGGGCAGCTGTTAAAAATTTGGTGAAGTTGCATCGCTCTCTGAGTATTAAGGTTGCAGCTTCACAACACACTTTTGCGGGTGTGATGGAATCGGTAGACATAGCAGACTTAAAATCTGCCGGTAGCAATACCGTGGCGGTTCAAGTCCGCCCACCCGCACCATTTTCTTTTCTTTGCTCTATCTTATGTTAGTAGGTCATTTGTTGACTCTCTGATAGAGCTTACGATCGCTCTTACGCATTTCATTCTCGAATAATTTGGTCTTATTACCAGTGATATTTGCCGACTAGGCTCAGGCTTGCTAAATGGCAGGTATGCGAGGTTTTTCCCGGCACCTTCCGTTATTGTTGCAAGTTTTGGTAGCATCGTGATACCCATGTTGCTTGCGACCATATGCCTAAGAGTCTCTAGGCTCGTCGCTTTAAAGCTATGATCTTCCTTTGCTCCTGCGCTGAAACAAAACCCCATTGCTTGGTCTCTTAAGCAGTGGCCGTCTTCTAATGTGAGGATCGTCTGATTGTTCAGGTGTTCCAGTTTCACCTTTGTGCGCTTTGCGAGTGGGTGGGATTTAGGTGTTGTCAGAATAAGGGGTTCACTAAACAAGTCGTAACGCTCAACATTTTGCATATCTTCGAGCCAAGGCAAAATGAGTAGGTCTAACTTTCCATTGTTGAGCTCTTCCAGAAGAGTCTGGGTTTTATTTTCGTATAAGTAGAATTTTATGTTGGGGAGGTTAGTGTTGAGATCGTCCATGATGTGGGGGAGTAAGTAGGGGGCTAGAGTTGGAATGAGCCCGACATGGAGGTCTCCCGCAAATGGATCGAGTAATGCTTTGGCAGAATCTTGAAATTGCTCTGCAGCCCTGAGGACATTCCTAGCCTCAATCACCAACTGTTCCCCGGCAGGTGTTAGCATTACGTTGCGTCTGTGACGTTCAATCAGTTGTAGTCCTAGCTGCTCTTCCAATTTCATGATCTGCCCACTTAATGTTGGCTGGCTCACGCAGCAGGCCTCTGCAGCTCGGCCGAAGTGCTTGTGCTGGTCTATTGCATCCAAATACTGCAGGTCTCTAATTTTTATCATAGGTTTTATCAATCGTGGCGGTGAAAAAGGTATTGAGTATCTATGGTAGCTCTATCCTACAGGCGGATTCAAGGGGGGGCGTATCTTGCTGTTCGTTCTTTCTTGTCATGTTTCCCATGTGAATAATGATCAAATGATTGGTCCATGGCTAGGATAGAATCGAATAAACGTAATGTCACTTGCATATATTCGGTAGAGAGGTGGAGAGCTATGGGGGTTAAAAATAAGTGTGAGCGTCAGTCTGGTAACCTTGCGCCAAAGATTAATATTAATCGATGCGAAGGTAAGGGGCCTTGCGTGAGCGCTTGTCCTTATGATGTGTTAGAAATGGGGGTTTTGACAACGCAGGATAGACGCAGGTTGTCTTTGGTGGGAAAAGTTAAGGCATTCGTTCACGGTGGGAAGCAGGCAAGGGTGGTATTACCTGATGCCTGTCGAGGTTGTAATTTGTGTGTGACAGAATGCCCTGAAGATGCGATTGAACTAGTCATGACTTAGTGGGCAATCCAGTTGCCTTCTTGCATTGAGTCCGAGTAATTCATCCAGATAGTTGGGTTGTTGTTTTGAGCTGTAATCACCGATCTCTTTAATTCGGCGTTCTCGTAACCATTGGCGGGGGTCGAGAAAGCGTAGCCGTCACTGCCGTATTCGTTAGAGCATGCATGTGCCCCGGCGCTCCATGTGCCCCTTGTATTGGTGATTCTCCAGTCGCGATTGGTGGGGTGTTGGCAAGCGTACGCGTGTAGGCCGTTGCAGCTAACGTCAGCGAATCTCCCGTTTGCTTGTTGAAGAGCGCAGTTTTTAGCGGTGTCATCTGCTGGCAGGTCAAGATCCCAGCTCCAAATTTGCGCCCTGTGACGTTCATCCCACCATTCCATGGGCTCGAAAGAAATGCCTGTCACTCCACACTGGGCTAAATTAGAAACCTCGCCAGCAGTCATTATTTTCGACCCCAAAATAATTTGAGAAACGGCGGTGCCGTCGTTGTTGGATTTGTAAATCTTACGTTGAATATCATCGATGGCATCATTGCATACTGGATAGGGTTCGAAACTCTCGTAGTCGACCGATCCAAACATGCCTTCATCAAAGAATACATACCTCCCCCAGGGTAGGTTGCAAGTCGATGAGGTGGCACCGGTAATGATGATTTTTTTACCTAACGCCAGAATGTCTTGCTTAGCAATCTCCAGGTCGAAGGTTTCGCAGGGGGTGCTAGGGGTATAAACAAGGTCACCTATTAGAGCCTCAATTTTTGTTAAGGCTTCAGCGTAGTGGCCATCGAGTTCGTCTTGCAGCTTCAATATGACGACTTCGTCATTTTCTTCTAGCCATGGTTTTATTTCTAGCAAGCCTTCGTCAAATGTTCTGTCCCATAGGCTGCAGAATCCAAAATCAGAAGAGTCGTGGCAAAGTACAACGTCTGTTGTGATGAGTTTGGTGCTCTTGTTGTAATGAACATCCCAGTGAAGGTCCATATTAATCATTCGTTTGCCCATGCGAAGTTGATTTAGCATGCTGGGAATATGGTTAGGGTCTGGGTAACTTATTCCGTTGGAGTAGTCTTTTGCGTTAAATGAGTTGTGAGTTGCAGGAAACTCAGCAACACGAAGGGGGGCGTTTTGGCTGATGCGATTTTGCAAGGTGATGGCTTGTACATCCCAAGAGTCTAAATATTCATAATCGGTTTGATCCGAGACGTTTTTGCATGCAGAAGTAATCAGGACTGTACTGATAAAAAGTGTGCGTAAAAGTGAACCCATATGCGGAGCCGCCGTTGTGCGAACCGCATTGTCCGCCCTGGAAATATCGGTAGGAGCGGGTGCGGCTAGTGTTTTATTATTGTTGTCGCGTCCGTGCAGTCTTTTTCTTGGTTTGGTCGTTACGTGATCATTGTGTACGATCGTACGATATTGCTGTGGGTTACGCAACTAGTGCAATTAGGCCTTGTGAGTTGAAATGGTTGGGTTCGCCACTATGTGGTGGTTATGCGGTGGCTCGAAACGTTACAACGATTGGATAGGAGGGCAACGTTGTGTTACTTGTTTGTCATTTCAGTGTTATAAATACCTTGAATATCAGGCTACTATCACGTCGGCGATGGATATCGCAGAACGAAGAGTGAACACATTAGAAGAGGAGAGAGGCAATAATGAATTTATTTACCGATAGTTGGGTGTACCTATTGCTGGAAGTGATATCGGTTCTATTTGTCACAGTGGTAGGTATAGGAATATTAGTTATTATTGTCATGTATATTTCTGATATCACGCAGACTAAGCAAACGATTCGTCGAAATTATCCAGTTATTGGTCGATTTCGCTATCTATTCGAGCATATGGGGGAGTTTTTTCGGCAGTATTTTTTCGCAATGGACCGAGAAGAGTTACCGTTTAATCGAGCCGAGCGCTCATGGGTCTACCGTGCCTCCAAAGACGTTGATAGTACAATCGCGTTTGGTTCTACTCGCGATCTTCGACCTACCGGTTCAGTTTATTTTGTCAATTGCCCGTATCCAACACTAGCAAAAGATGCCGAGCCTGCCAGTGCGGTGACGCTAGGGCCTTATTGTGAGGCGCCGTATGTTGCCAGCTCACTTATCAATATCTCAGGTATGAGCTTTGGTGCGTTATCTGTGCCCGCAATACGTGCGCTATCTTATGGCGCGAAGCAAGCGGGATGCTGGCTAAATACTGGGGAGGGAGGGTTGTCTCCGTATCATCTTGAGGGAGGGTGCGACATTGTTTTTCAGATAGGCACCGCTAAATTTGGTGTAAGGGATGAGCATGGTAATTTGAGCGATGAGAAGCTTGCAGAGGTAGCCGCTAATCCTGTAGTTAAAATGTTTGAGATCAAGTTAAGTCAAGGTGCGAAACCTGGTAAGGGTGGTATTCTTCCCGGCGTGAAGGTTACTGAAGAAATATCAAGAATACGTTCGATTAATGTGGGTGAGGATGCCATCAGTCCTAACCGCCATCCGGATATTGATAATAGTGATGAGCTGCTGGGTATGATTGAGCGAGTACGGAGGGTGACAGGAAAGCCTGTCGGTTTTAAGGTGGTGATCGGTGCATACGGTTGGTTGGATCAGTTGTGTGAGATGATCAACGTCAAAGGTATTGAATCGGCACCAGACTTTATCACCATAGATGGCGCTGATGGGGGTACTGGTGCGGCACCGCAGAGTCTTATGGATTATCTCGGTATGCCGTTGCAGGAGAGTTTGCCAATGGTGGTTGACATGCTTGAGCATCATGGGCTTAGGGAGAGGGTTAAAGTTATCTGTTCCGGAAAATTGATGACGCCCTCAGGAGTGGCTTGGGCGTTAGCGGTTGGGGCTGATTTTGTCACCAGTGCTAGAGGGTTCATGTTTTCGATGGGCTGCATTCAGGCGCTCCAGTGCAATAAAAATACTTGCCCAACAGGTATCACCACCCATAATAAAAAGCTACAAAAAGGGTTGGTGCTAGAAGAGAAAAAGGATCGCGTCGAAAACTATGTTCGGAACTTGCATTATGAAGTGGGTTTGATCGCTCATTCGTGTGGTGTAAAGGAGCCAAGACGGTTGGAGCGCTATCATGCGCGAATCGTGCAAGATAATGGGAAGAGCATTCCTTTGGATGAATTGTATCCTGGATAAGTCGCCTCAGACAGTGCGGCACTGTCTATTGCTTTGTTAATATTTACCATTCTAATGGTATTTTTACCTACGTCGATTAGCCTGAAGGTTCTATAGTTTGGTTATTGCTGTTGAAGCAGCATAATAATTAATTCACGTCGTCAGATATGTAATTCGGTATGCGGTTATGTGCGACGTAACGAGCTTTGGGAGATATAGAATGCCTTTCGGACCTAGAATGATCGGTGAGGAAAAAACATATAAAGCGCTACCTCAGGTTGACGTACAAGCAGGTGATATTTTGCTGTGTAAGGAATTTGATAATCAGCATGATGGGCATTTCGATAGTGATAACCTTGCTATCAGAACTGGTCAAGCGGTGTTCTCTCATATGCGTAGAGGGTCCGCTAATTCGGAGCACGCAGAGATAGTATTTACCTTAGGTAAAGACGGTGCGCCAGGTACGGTTGCTGAAGCAAATGGACCAGGCGTTTTGCAATCCGTATGGGCCCATAGAGATGCGGTGATATTTCGCTGTACGAACCCGACGTTAATCAAAGAAGCATTATATGTGGCGAGTCGACTTACTGCGGTAGATACCACTATTAGCACGGGTAGTTATTCTTTTGGAAAAGCAGTGGGTGGTATGTTTAGAAATAGAGGTTTCGGCCCGCTTGCTAAAAAATATGTTACTGATCTGTACAATATTGTTTATAGCCAAGATGTTATGCAAAAGGATCAGAAATTGCAGGCGCCTTCAATGTTTTGTTCGCAATTTGTGACGGCGTGTTATGAAGTTGCTGCCATGCATACTGGAATTAGATCGTTACATGTTGCACCCCAAGCAATGTCTGTGAAAGCGCTAGAAGCGATGCTGGAAAGAAACCCTCATGTGTTCACAAAGGTGGGTCGAGTTAAAGAGCCTGTAGCATGGAAAGGACTTGTGAGTCAGCGCGCGAGTCAGTGGAATAACTTCGTTCGTTATCAAGAGAGCGGCAATCGATTTATGGGAGGTATTCAGCCTCATCGTTTAAGATAGAGACTAGTGTCATTGGTATTAAGTGAAGAGAGCCAACCCTGATGATTCAGTGTTGGCTCTCTTCGTTTGTGCGCACGGGAGATGGTTCGAAGTTGAGCCCGTTTGTCTCTTGTTGGATTGTGTCTGAGCTTTTATTCTTGCATCAATAAAAATAAGAATAAGGCGTGTTATGGCGATGATTCTGTTGCGTAGATGGTTTTTGTTGGTGTTGGTCACCCTTGTGGCTACGCTTCCAATGAGTGTGGGCTCCGTAGAAAATAATATTTCTACTCAGAATGTAGCAGTAGAGGGGCCAGGTTTGCTCAGCACATTGGAAGAGGTGTTGCATGTTGTTAATGAAATAGGGCAGTATTTCGTCGATTTTTATGAGGCGATTAGGCTGAATCCTCTCGAGGGGGTTAAGTCGGTGCTGGTGTTTTTTGCCGAGCTTTTAGGGCTTGTTGACGCTGGGGACGGAGAGGGAGAATTGGTTTTTCCTGGTCCTGGTATTGGTAATAACACCTATGTAGAGGGTCAGCTATTCGAGCCGCTAGGTTGGGTTGATCATAAGAATGGTGTACCTGGCCTCTATCCAGGCAGGAAACCTTTCGGTACCAATTTAGCCATGATGATAGATGGCTATTTTTTCACGTTATTTGCACCTGATAGTGGTCAGGGTCCGGGAGGCTTTCTGTTTCTCGATGTATCGGATCCTTCGAAGCCGACCCTCGCCAAGCGTGTTTATGAACCGGATGGCATAACTGGGAAATTGAGAGAGCCTCATTCTTTTGGGATGGCGCGAATCAATGGTCGCCGGTATATGAGTTTTCAAAATACAATTGGGATCGAAATTTGGGACTTTACTGATCTTAACCATTTGGTGCGAGTGTCAGAGTTGGCGTTACCTAATGTTGATGCGGGCGACTATTCCAATGTTTCTTGGCAGCTAAGCTGGCAAGCGCCTTACCTTTACGTAGCAGGTTCTGAGCAAGGGTTGTTCATAGTGGATGTGGTTGATCCTGGGCATCCAGTCCTGGCGAACAGAGGTCAAGGGGAGGCTAACCCGATTCCACCTTCGGAATTGGGTGGCTTTAGAATAGGGCCGCTGTTCACCTTTGGTAATCAGCTTATCGTCTCGAGCATGGAAAACAGGGATGGTATTTCTAGCTTGGATATTAGTGATCCATTGCACCCTCAACTTCTTGACAAAACCTCGGATTTAGAACAATTGTATTATTCGACCTGTTTTAATGGTGAGGTGATTGCCGCGTCTGTGAGAGGTTCGGGAGCTCGGATGGTGCTTTATGATCTAAATGAACCTGAGCGTATTGCGATGAGCAGTAACCACTTAGAGGTGGATGGACAACTATATTGTGCTTTTCAGGATGAATATATCTTTCAAGGCGCAGAAGATAGGGTGCATAAAATAGATATTAGTGACCCTGGGAATCCCAATGAGGTAGGTAGTGGAACGTTAATTGGGACGTTCGCACATTTGGTTGATCATGGTCAGATTAGTCCGTTGGGGAATTTGGTTTTTGTAGGTAATGATCACGGTACAGGTAGCGCGCTTATGCCTCATTCGTTAAGCCCCGATCGGCGACCTCCCGAAGTGGTGGTAACTTCGCCTCGGGATCGCGCGGTGGGCCAAAGTACGATGACTCGAATTGGAATAGCGTTCAGTGATGTTGTCGATTTCTCTTCCGTCAATGAGGATTCAATTCGGTTATTGGATGCGGCTGGGCAGCAAGTTTCTGGAACGTACAGTATCCAGAATAATATTGTGCATCTTGCGCCGTCGGCACCCCTTTCTCCAAGTCAGCGGTACAGTATTTACGTGGTGGGGAATCACATTCGGGATGTTGTCGGTAATACGCTATCGGATGATTACGTTGCTTATTTTGATACGGGAGAGGGGGTTGGTTATCTTGATGTTGATGTCGCTATGAATGAGGCAACTATAAGTGTTGCAGAAGTAGGCGAGGTGGTGCTGTTTGATGTTGATAAAGAGGGAGTAAGTGATACGTTTGAGTATCGGTGGGATATGGGGGATGGCCATGTAACAGGTTTTTCTGATAGCAGTGAACTTTTCTATGAATATGATTCTCCCGGCCATTATCAAATAACGCTTACCGTTCGAGAGGGCGGTAAAACTAAGCGGATCATGTTTACTAAAACAGTGATTCGGCCAGTGACAACGGTTCCTCCTACCAAAACGTCGACGATTGTCGCCGATGAAGCGACCGCCTATGTGGTAAATCCTGATAATAATACGGTAACGGCTATTGATCTTTCTTCTATGGTTGTGTCGTGGGAAGTTGATGTGGGGCTATCTCCGCAAACCTTGTCCATTGATAGGAAGGGTAATCTTTGGGTGACATTACAGGAAGAAGATAAGATTGTTATCTTGAGCAACGAGGGAAAGGTAATAGATTCAATTAATCTATCTTACGGTGCGGCGCCGTTTGGCATTGTATTTTCTCCGAATAAAGATTTTGCATTGGTGTCATTGTTTGGCGCTAATCGTTTAATTAAGTTATCTGAGTCGAAGGTAGTTATTGGTGATGTTGCAATAACGTCTCCGCGTGCAATTGCCATTGATGCGTTAAGTTCGAGAGCTTGGGTGACTCGTATGATTTCCAATGAGCAGGAAGGTCAAGTGTATGCGTTGGATTTGTCGGCGGGTCTTGAGGTGATTAGTACTGTTCCCTTGCCTATAGATTCAGTGACTGTTGACAGTCAAGATCGAGCGAGAGGTGTCCCTAATTACTTATTTGATATTGCAGTTAGTCCTGATGGCGATTCTCTGGCTGTCCCCTCTAAAAAAGACAATATCTTGAGAGGGCAATTTAGGGATGGTAATAATCTTGATCATGATAAGACTATTCGAGCGTTACTGTCGACAATTGGCACCTCGTCGGGAAGGGTGGAAAACGACTTGACGATTGATTTTGATAATCGTTCTGCTCCTCGGGCCGTAGTGTATAGCCCGCTTGGGGATTATGTATTTACTGCGCTTCAGGGCTCAAATAAGGTGATCGTTACGGATGCTTTTAGTCGTGGAATTCGAGTGGAACTGCCTACTGGCTTGGCACCTCAGGGAATGCTGTTGGTGAATGCGGGGGCGACATTACTCGTGCATAATTTTATGTCGCGATCGTTATCTATTTTTGACGTAGAAGATCTGGTGGCTTCTCGTAGTTTTGGCGCAACGTTGGTGAAAGAAGTTGCGTTAGTTTCGGATGAAAAGCTAACGCCTGAAGTCTTGCAGGGTAAGCAGATTTTCTATAATGCGGATGATCCTAGGATGAGCAGGGAAAGTTACCTTTCATGTGCCAGCTGTCATATTGATGGGGGGCATGATGGTATGGTGTGGGATTTCCATGAAAGGGGTGAAGGGCTACGTAATACCATTAGCATGAAGGGGAAGGCAGGCACCCACCATGGAAATGTGCACTGGACGGCCAACTTTGATGAAATACAGGACTTCGAACATGATATTCGCGATGGGTTTGGCGGCACAGGGTTCTTGGCGGATGAGCAGTTTGAAAAAGCGATCGACCCTCTTGGTGAGGCAAAAGAAGGGATGAGTGTTGAGCTCGATTCCCTCTCAAGATATGCAGAGTCACTGGATTCTTTTGGTAGAAGTCCTTATCGAAATGATGGCGTGTTGTCAGAAAAAGCAGTACACGGAAAGGCAATCTTTGAAGCCTTGAGTTGCTCTGATTGTCATTCGGGAGATAAGCTTGCTGATGGCCGTCGTCACCTGTTAGACACGCTCATTCCAGGTTCAGGATCTGGCATGGGGGAACCTTTAATGGATGTGGGGGTAGAGACACCCACGTTGTTGGGTTTGTGGGAGAGTGCGCCTTATCTTCATCATGGGCTTGCACGAACAATAGGGGATGTGTTGCAAACACCTGGCCACGGTGGGGCTCAGCAATTAATAGAGGAGGATATGGAAGCGTTAGAGCACTTCCTGCTCTCTTTGGATCGTATAGATGTGGCTGAGCCTACTAGTGCTATTCAATTCGGTAATAAATTAAGGAATATGCGCTGGGGTTGTGCCAATGTCAGTGGTGCTGCTGTGGGTGATGTGGTGTTTCTTGATCTTTGCGATAATAGCGTGCGTTGGGCGATTGATGGTGACCAGATTCGGTTAGCGAGCGACCCTGCGCTCTGCATTGAGTGGAACCGGTGGAGTTTAGGTTGGAGTCGTTTCTATTTGTCTTCATGTGATGGCGATATAGAGCAGCATTTTTACCTGGACTCTGCTGGAAAGCTAAGAATTGCGGACAGTCCTGTGATGGTATTGGATGCATTTGGTTCGTCGTCAGGGGCGAAGATCGGGGCTTGGTGGAATAAAGTTGAGGGGCTGAATCAACGCTGGCTGTTGGATTAGTCTTGTATGGTGGATTTCATGAGTGCTTTGGCCCATGAAATCCGCCAGGTAGAGTGGTTACGAAGTGGTGAACTGAATCAGGTCTGCCATTTCAAATAGCCCGTCAGCGTTCGCTAACGTGGGTGTCCAATCTGGATTTGCGGTTAGGAAGCTGTGTTCATCAACTTGTAATATACCAACCAATGTTTCTGCAACAATGGTGCCGCCAACTTGCCCCAGTTGTTGGCCGTCAGATTGCACTTCTGCTTCTTTTAGGCAATAGAACCAGAGGGGCGTTGACGTATCTAAGCCGAGCTGTGCTAAGGTGTTGCCAGGGTCATTAGCGTTCATTTCCCGCGCTGAAAGCGGCTCAATATCCATTCTTTCTGCAACGGCCTGTCCGCTTGCCAAGCCCATGCTTACCCCGCGTAAAAGATTGCGTTGCGCTAGTGAGCTAATATCGCCAGGGCCGATAAACGGTAGGTTGAGCAGGTGGCGGTTAATCTTGCTATTAATCTTGCGGTTTTTTTGTGGTTCAGTGTTTTCATCGGTAGCAAAGAAGTTGGACCAATCAATCTCCCAGATTTGAGAAACTGCCCTTGGTAGCGTACTGGTGGGAAAGTTAAAAAACAGCTCGCCTAATGTAGCATTTTGAAATACATCGTTATGTCTGTAAGTTTCTCTTACCTGACCGTGGCCAAAGCGATAAGCCGCTACTGAAAATTCGAGAGGCATGTAGATTTCAGCGGCAGTTGAGGGAGTGTAAAAATGCCTTTCTGCTAGTGCATCGTTAACTTTGTCTTGGCCGCATATGCGAGGTAAATAGTCATTGAGTACTACCCACTGGTAATGCCAGCGAACGAGTTGCTGTGCTTTTTTGAAAACTTCATTTTCGGGTATTTGGTCTGCTCGTAGTTTATCGACCATCTTGTTGTGGAATCGTATCATCAAGAATTGTATCGATGATACGATTACGTTTTCGTCGTTTCGAGGGTCACCAATAATTGCGGTTCCCTGGCGGTTCCGCTGAACGTCCCCGTTACTGTTTTCGGCGTTGCCAATAAGTAGCTTTTTCTTGTCCTGTGAGTCATACAGATAAGGTTCGTCATCGGGCCCTGTGCCATAAACATTGTCTAACTCTAAGCATGGGGTGCGAAAATTGTTAATAGTGCTTGTAACGTTATTGCCGGTTAATTTGGAGGTAGGGTCGAAAGTGATATCGTGATCGATAAATTGACCAAGGTAGGTATAACCTGCTGGAATTTCAGTGTTATCGCCATCTGGGAGGTTGTCATCTAGCATTGGGCCGTTACTCGCCCCTAGTGCCATCAACGCATCTTCGGGGAACTTCGCAGGTGTTAATGCTGGGGTTCCATCGGAGTTTTGAAATAGTGACTGGAACTCAGCTCCGTTGTTACCGTGCTTAATAGGGGCCTGCAAAAGCGGTCTGAAAGACGATATTTCATTGTCGCCAAATCCGTTGAGGTCTAGAAAGACGCCGTCGCTGGTTGGGCCGCTTTCTGCTGATATGACCCATCGCTCACCGCTAAAACCTCTCTCACTAAATAGCTCCCATTCACCTTTTATTACTGTAGCAGAAGACATTTTGTCATCTTGGTTAGAGGGAAGTGAAGGTGTTGGCCCTTGGAATACGCGGCCCTTGCCTATAAGGCTTTCTCCTGCGAAGAATATTATTTTAGACATTCGTTCTCTCTCTCTTTAAATGTGCGTGTTTTTAGTGGGTAGTGTGCTGAAATACAATAAAGAAAAATCGGGATACGCAGAATTGCGATAATAGTTGGAAAATAATTCGTCCGTGAATTCCATAGAGATATACAGCCAAATCAAATTAACAAATCTATCAGTGTGGTGTAAAGCTATTTTTGCTAATAGATTTAGGTTGGTTGAATGTTGTTCGAAGAATGAGGGGGGGCTAGGTTTGTTAACTGAAGTTTATTACTTGATATATTAATTGAATAACATTAAATTAAAGGTATTCAATTAATAGGAATAACCATGGCTAGACCTGCAAGATCTCAAGATGAGGTCGATAAGATAAAGTCTACTATTTTGGAAAGCGCTCTAGGAATCTTAGTTGAAGAAGGGTTCAACGGTTTTTCTATGGGCAAGCTGGGTAAGCAAATGGGGATGACAACCGCGAATCTCTATAACTACTACAAGAACAAAGATGAGCTGTATAACCTTATCATTATCCGGGGCTACGACATATTGTATTCAGTGCTGTGCGAAGTAGTGGAAGATGAGCCCGACCCCCTAGAAAAAGTGATGGCGCTATTTAATGCGTATGTGGAATTTGGGATTCGCAATGCCCATTACTATCATTTGATGTTCACAATGTCTTCCCCCAAATACCTTGATTATGTTGGAACGGAATCCGAAGGCATTGCTCAATTGGAAAAGGACAATTCACTAAAGGTTCTTGGATTTGTGGTTGCAGTCATCAACGAGTATACCGACGGACACCCTGGCTATAGCGGTATTGATGCGAAGCTCATTGCATTGCAGTTTTGGGGGCAGCTGCATGGACTTATTTCATTGTCTAATAGTGGCAATTTACGAGAGGCAGATGAAAGCCCAGAGCGAGTAATTGGCGTTATTCTAGAAAATATAAAAATAATAATCATGCGAGGTTTAACATGAAGATTGATTCATTCGAGGCTAAGAACATACATATTTTTGGAGGCTCTTCTGGTATTGGGTTAGCTACTGCAAAACAGTTAGCCTCTCTAGGTGCGAATATCACGATCTATGCGAGGACTGAGTCTACGTTAAAGGAAGCCGCTGCAGAGATAGAGGACCATCGTATGGACCCGCATCAATATGTCAGTTGGGTCTCTGTTGATGTATCTGTACCGGAAGATGTTCAGCAAGCCATTACCGCCAACGTAGACAGCTTTGGTATGCCGGATATATTGATTAATTGTGCTGGAAGAGCGTATCCCGAACATTTTGAAGCGATTAGCTATCAGCAGTTTGAAGAGACGATGAAAGTTAATCTGTTTGGCATTTGGAATTCAATTCAATCGATATTGCCATATATGAAAGAGAAGGGTGGATTGATTGTGAACACATCTTCTGTGGTTGGTTATGTGGGGGTGTTTGGGTATACGGATTATGCTGCTTCAAAGTTTGGAATTATTGGATTGTCCGAGGCCCTACGAAGTGAATTGAAGCGGTATGGAATAGGGGTTTCTGTTTTGTGCCCGCCGGATACAGAAACACCAGGTTTTGAAATTGAAAACCAAACCAAGCCAGCAGAAACCAAAGCGATATCCGAGGGGGCTGGTTTGTTGGGGCCAGATGAGGTGGCATCATATCTGATTAAGGGTATGGAATCGGGAAAGAAAATGATAATCCCCGGCTTTGATGGAAAGTTAGCGTACTATGTAAAGCGCTGGTTTCCCGCGGTATTCGAATTCATCATGGATAGGACGGTATTAAAAGCGCAACAAAAGATTCGTCAGGGAGACTTAGCATGAAATGTCTTGTGACGGGTGCGACAGGTTTTCTGGGAACGAACCTTGTCCACCAACTGGTTGATCAGGGGTGGAGCGTGAGAGCGTTTGGTTTACCGGGATCAAATGCCGCCTATATTGAGCATCTACCTATTGAGATATGCTACGGTGACATTACTAGTAAGCACGATGTGGACAATGCGGTGGAAGGGTGTGATTACGTGTTTCATGTAGCGGGTGATACGTCATGGTGGAAAAAACGGTTTTCTTTACAGCGTGAAATCAATGTCGGTGGCGTGAAGAATGTTGTGGATGCATGTATTAAGTTTGGTGTAACGCGATTAGTGCATACCAGCACCGTTGATGCTTTAGGGTATAACCCAGGAGGGATTACTGACGAATCATGGGGGAATTATAATTATGGAAAGACAGGGTATAACTATGCAGATACGAAGCGTGAAGGGGAGCTTTATCTGAGAGGGATGCAAGAATCAGATCTTGATTATGTCGTCATGTACCCTGGCAGCATGTTAGGCCCGTTCGATTTTACGCTTCAATATGGGCGTTTATTTTTTGATTTAAGGGACGGAAAAACCCCGGGGTGCCCATCAGGTGGCATAAGTTTTGGTCATGCCTCTGAAGTTGCTAAAGCACATATTAGTGCGGCGCTACATGGGAAGTCAGGCCAAGGGTATATATGTGCAGGGGAGAATATTAGTTATAGGGAGTTCTTTGATCTTATTGCAAAGAAATTCGGAAAAAGGGCTCCGCGTTTTGATATCAGGCCTAGCTTATTGGTTGCGTACGGTTACATAATGCAGATTTTCTCCAGTATAACGAATAAACCGCCAGAAATTGATCCTGGCATGGCTCGTTACATGTCAGTTCAAGCCTATTATGATAGTGCCAAAGCAGAGAGTGATCTGGGTTACAAGATTAAATCAGTGTCTGAGATGATAGATGATGCTTATGATTGGTATGTGCAGAATGGGTATCTAAATGATTGATGGAAGCTTGTTCTGAAGAACCCAGTCAAGAGGTAAATTCTATTTGGTAAGCGCTATTCTTTGATCTGTTTTTTTACAAAGCGTAGGGTGCCCAAGTAAGTTACATGTTAGTGGTACATTGGCGTTAAATTGTAGTTTTTTCTACATAGCGGACAGTGAAGTACAGCTATATATGCTCAGTTAACTATTTTTTGATATCTCTCAAATTTTGATATCTCTCAAATTTAGATAACGAAGTCTCGTGAATACCGAAAGGAGGGCCTGCAATCCACGCAATATGGATAAGGGAATCTGTGATATTATCTGGGCTGTAGGGCTTTATTGTGTTTCCATACTTGACCAATCAGAGGCTCAATAAGAACAAGGTCTTAATTCCGCGCAGCGAAATGGCCGAGTGGCAGTGCATAGCAAAGCCATTAAACAATTGAAATATAAAGAATAAATACGGTTTTGGGTGGCTGTTCTTATTGTGAACGCTGTTTAGTATACTGCTATGTTTTTTGAGAGTCTGAGCTTCGGCCCTAGAATGAAATGAATAAGAAGGATTTTAAAAAGTGCGTAGAGATTGTCCGTGAGTCGATTCACCGGATTGATCCATACTCCTTGCTTGATGGCGGAAGCCCGAATGATGAATTCGATTCAGAAATATCTTCCATTGTTTCTCAGTTAGATAGGATTGGCTCAGGAATAGATGCTGCACATACAATAGCCCGTGTATTAAACAGTTCCTTCTCTGAGAGTCACAAACCAGAAGAGTTCGAAATAGAAGGAAACATAATATTTGAGGCATTGGTGAAAAATGGGCACAAGTAACAAACATAACCAGGGCGTGTAATCTGACCTCCGGCAGTTGACGCCGGCGTTAAATTCGTAGGTAGATATGGAAATATACTCAGTAAACGAAGCGGTTGATAGAATCGAATCTTTAGATGGTTTCAATGTCTATCTTGAAGGTGCTTTAAGCTTTGAGTTCGAAGACATGGCCATCTATCATAGTGTTTCCTCTGAAAGAAGGGGGCGTGGTTATGGGTCAAGTATTTGGTTAGAAGTGAACGATCTTTTAAGGTTTGATAGGGCTGTAATGGAGAAATGGACTGGGAAAAAAGTACTTGTAGAGGGAGTCCTAGTCCAACCTGATCCAGACTTTGGAGCTGGCCACTTGGGATTATGGACCGCGACAATCGTTGCGACCGATATAGAAATATCATGAATTTTGGCAGTGTGAAATTTAACAAGAGGCAACACAACGAATTCGCGAAAAGCGCTATATCGTGTGTGCCTATACGTTGTATGTATAGGAGAGCAAGCATTGGAGTTTGACTATCTTACTGGAGCTAGGGATAGATGGCTTGAGTTCATGTGTTCTTGTGATCCGGATTTTGAAATCCGACCTGCCACTGAGGCAGAGATGCTAGACTTTGAAAAAGAGTTCGGGAATATCCCTGCCGAATATCGGTATTTTCTAAAGAAAATTGGATTCTGTTATGTATTCTCGGAACATGTTGATGATATAAAAAGCCTTATCAAATCCCATAGGAAATTCTCTGAGGAGTCTAAAGGGCTAGACGGTTGGTCCTGGGAAATGAGAGATGTATTTATAATAGGATGGGATGGTGCTGGAAATCCATTCGGGATATGTATGAAAACTCAAAAAATCATGATTGAATATATGGGTAGTGGGGTTGAAGTTTTTAGCGATTCATTTCAAGAGCTGCTGGAAAATGGGTTGCCAAGTTGAGAAGTTACGATAGTACCTACAGCATACAACAAGGCAAAGCTACCGTCCTTCGGCGGTAGTTTGAAGCGTTAAATGTCATCAGTCATGAATAGAAAACATATATTTACAGTAGAAGATGCTTTCTATATCGAGGGACGTGGGGTGGTTCTTGTAGGTAATTGTTTGGTAACTAAAGCCTTACTCTTTCCTAATCAGAAGCTGGAATTGGTGCTTCCGAGCGGAGATTTAGCCGTAACCGAAATAATCGGGGTCGACTATTTTACTAAATGCTTTTCTGATAATCAGGCTATGGGGGTATTGGTTGCCCTTCAACATAAAGAGCAAGCACCATTAGGCACAAAGGTTTATGCGGAATAAACAGCATTTAACAAGGCAATTATGTCGTGCGAAAAAATACGCACACTGGGAGGTTCCGTCGCAAATCTCACATTTGACGTGAAAAGTATCGAAGCGGTTTTCGACTTACGCAACTAAAGCGTAGAACTGTGCTGCAGGCGACAAAGCGCCGACCAAATTCTTTCTCATTTGCCCTTTCTTGATCATCGCTACAAGCTCAATTCCAGCCAAGGTACTTTGTGCGGAACGGAAGTTTTTGAAGCCTA